>NZ_BCYP01000056.1 GCF_001598255.1 Mitsuaria chitosanitabida ATCC BAA-476 = NBRC 102408 | reverse complement strand
GCCACGACGCCCGAGCCGACGGTACGACCGCCTTCACGGATGGCGAAGCGCAGACCCTGCTCCATGGCGATCGGAGCGATCAGCTTCACGGTGATGCTGACGTTGTCGCCAGGCATGACCATTTCCTTGTCCTTCGGCAGCTCCACGGCACCGGTCACGTCCGTCGTGCGGAAGTAGAACTGGGGACGGTAGTTGTTGAAGAACGGGGTGTGACGGCCGCCTTCTTCCTTGCTCAGAACATAGATCTCAGCAGTGAAGTGGGTGTGCGGCTTGATCGTGCCGGGCTTGGCCAGCACTTGGCCGCGCTCGACGTCTTCACGCTTGGTGCCGCGCAGCAGGATACCGACGTTGTCGCCGGCTTGACCCTGGTCCAGCAGCTTGCGGAACATTTCCACGCCGGTCACGGTGGTCTTCTGCAGATCGCGGATACCCACGATCTCGATTTCCTCGCCGACCTTGACGATGCCGCGCTCGACGCGACCGGTCACCACGGTGCCGCGGCCCGAGATCGAGAACACGTCTTCGACCGGCAGCAGGAAGGCGCCGTCAACGGCACGGTCCGGCTGGGGGATGTACGTGTCCAGCGCGTCAGCCAGGCGCATGATGGCCTGCTCGCCCAGATCGCCCGTGTCGCCTTCCAGCGCCAGCTTGGCCGAACCCTTGATGATCGGGGTGTCGTCGCCCGGGAAGTCGTACTTGCTCAGCAGCTCGCGGACTTCCATTTCCACCAGCTCCAGCAGCTCGGCGTCGTCCACCATGTCGCACTTGTTCAGGAAGACGATGATGTACTTCACGCCGACCTGACGCGCCAGCAGGATGTGCTCGCGGGTCTGGGGCATCGGGCCGTCAGCGGCCGAGCACACCAGGATCGCGCCGTCCATCTGCGCCGCGCCCGTGATCATGTTCTTCACATAGTCAGCGTGACCCGGGCAGTCAACGTGCGCGTAGTGACGGTTGGCCGTCTCGTACTCGACGTGAGCCGTGTTGATCGTGATGCCGCGCGCCTTTTCTTCGGGAGCCGCGTCGATCTGGTCGTAGGCCTTGGCCTCGCCGCCGAACTTCTTCGACAGCACGGTCGCGATCGCGGCCGTCAGCGTGGTCTTGCCATGGTCAACGTGACCAATCGTGCCCACGTTCACGTGCGGCTTGGT
>NZ_BCYP01000055.1 GCF_001598255.1 Mitsuaria chitosanitabida ATCC BAA-476 = NBRC 102408 | reverse complement strand
GTTGAAGCCAGTCGGCAGTCATGGCCCGCCCCTCGGCCAACGAGTTGAAGACCTAGTAGTCCAGCACCATATTTCCCCAAGCTCATCCGAGAGTGGGGAATTCGGCAGATCACCGCCGTCACTCAAATGTGCTTTCATCTCAGCATTTGCAAGAATCATCCAACCCAAACACACTTTTGACTTTTAAAACTCGCAAGATGACCTGAGACCTCCGGGAGACGCATCCCAAGGCATGCTAGAAAGGAGGCCAGAAATTACGACAGTAGCCTCCGGGTGCTTCTCCGAATAGCGCCCACACGCCGCTCTAAGGAACACCAAGAACTCCGCCTCAGAATATATCCGCTCATTCCCAAAGGTTCCCACCTTCACCCCCACAAAGTCTCCGTCTGGACTCAAATCAGGGAACAGGCAATATTCCTCATCCAACACACACCCGTCTCTATTCACGATACTACTCAGACAACCAACAAAATCCTCCTCAGAAATGTAGTTAAAGAACTCCTTAACAATCCAATCCTCATCAACCCTAGAGTCAACATTTGGAAATATTTGCACACAAACCCAATTAGGAAAGAAGTCGTCGCGCAGCCCTCCAGAAAGGTCGAGCCCGTCAGCTTGCCGATCTGAAGTATCTAGTTCATCCGCTCAAACGTACTTACTGCGAACGACCTCCACGTCCTCGCGCAATCCGACATCCAGAAGAGAATCAAATCTCTTATCCACGCTTTCAAAAATCCACTCCGCGTATACATACCGAAGAACTCCAAGAACATCCTCGGCAAATAGTTCATCCTCCCAAATATTTACATCAGCCTCGACTGCCACCATAAATGTGGATGTCAGAGCCAACAGTTGCAGCCAAGGATCATCGCCATCAATGAATATTTCGAGATGCTCGTAGGTATAAGCAAAGGCTTGCAGACTGGTCAACCCTCCCTTCGAAACCGCCTCTCGAAATGCGCCACCTGCCGCCCCCTTAAGATCACTGTAAGTTGGCCTGCTTCTATTCATGCCACCTCCTTAGTCAGGGGAGAAAATTACCTGCTTGGCAAAAAACATTTAGCTGAATATTCGGACACTTGGCTCTAGATTGACCAACAATACTCGAACAACTGAGGAAAATAGTCTTCTCCGAGTAGAGATTAGTTACACCAGTCGGATTATCGGCACCCAACGTGCGCCCGGCCACGATGGTCACGTTGCCACCGACGCTGCCGATCCTCGAACCGTGGGCCGGCTCCTGCACCTGATCTAGCCCGCTGTGCCGATCCCGCGCGCCGACGGTGATGCCGCCGCCCGCCCCCATCACGCCCCGCGTGACGTGTTGACGGTCATCACTGCGATGAGCGGTGTCGCGTGCGCTCTCGATGCCCACGTCCCGTTCCGCCCTCAGGACCGTCCCTT
>NZ_BCYP01000054.1 GCF_001598255.1 Mitsuaria chitosanitabida ATCC BAA-476 = NBRC 102408 | reverse complement strand
ATCGAGGCGCGCCGTGATCTGCTGCTGCAGTCGGCCGACATCCAGAACCTGAATCCCTACCTGAAGTGGCAGCTGGTGCAGGGCCCCGAGACCAAGGGTTTCGAGTTCCAGGCGCCCGGCAGCTCGACGCGCTATACGCCGGATCAGGTGCGCGTGCTGTGGGGCATCACGCGCTATGACACCGGCTGGTTCAGCGACTGGGGCAGCGACGCGAAGGCCTCGCTGGAGCCTTTCATCCACGCCTTCGAGGCGGGCAAACCCAACTGGTCGGCGGACACCTACAACCGCAAGCTGCTGCTGCCTTCGGAGCGCTATCCCAACGAGGTGTTCGGTCGCTACCTGGGCGGCTTCGGCGGCGACCTGGGTGGCATGGCGGACCGCTCGTTCAACTGGCGCCGCAGCTCGGACGTGCCGTACTCGATCTGCGACGGCGACGGCAACTGCCACGACTATGTCGAGCCAGGCGCGCACTACTCGGCGTCGGATCGCATCTGGTCGGACTTCAAGGTCACGCCGGGCGACGACGCGGGGCTGGATGCCGCGATGGACGCGTTCTTCGCGGACATCAACAGCCGGCTCGTGGGCGACTTCTCGGCCTACAGCTTCACCAAGACCGCGCAGCGCGCGCAGGTGACGCAGAGCTCGGCGGGTCGGATCATCGTCGGCGGGCAGCTGAGCGTGGCCGGCGGCGGAAAGATCCTCAACGACATGAGCCAGGTCATCGGTCGTGACGGGGTGGACATCCAGTCCGCGTCGATCAACAACCGGACCATCCAGGTCGACACGCTGGAGCAAATCCGCGGCGAGGTCTATCGCACCTACAACGCCGGTTCCGGCAACCCCAACACGGGCGTCGACTACACGACCTACTCGACGAACGTCCCCGGCAAGGCCGATCTGAAACTGCCCGTGCTGGGCGTGGGCGGCGCGGTTTCCGGCGCGACGCCGCAGGCGCGGGAGCAGGCCGGCGCCGTGGGCGGCGACAGTGGTGCGCAGGCGCAGCAGGGGGGCTCGGCCTCGACCCTGAACGCGGGATCGACCGGCGCGGTGGGCGCGCTCGGCGGCCTGCTGCAGCAGGCCGTGAGCGGCAGCGGCGCGGTCACCGCCGACCGTGCCCGCACCGGCTGGCGCGCCGGCGACGAGCAGCAGGCGCAGGCGGTGAGGACGCAATCGGCCGAAGGGGTCGACGCGGACGCCGGCCTGCGCGTGCGACAGGCCGCGACCCAGGACGCGACCGCGATCCGGACGGCTGAGGGAGGCAGCGTGAGCGGGCCGTCCAGCCTCGGCGTCAAGACCGCGGACACCCTCGGCACGCGTCGCCTGATCGCCACCGACGTGCCAGGTCGCCTGCGAGCGGTGCCGGTGTCGCTCACGCTGCCGAGCAACAGTCTCTTCAAGCTGCGCGCGGACAGCCGGTCCGGCTATCTGGTCGAGACGGATCCGCGTTTCGCCGACTACCGGGACTGGCTGTCGAGCGACTACCTGCTCAGGCAAATGGCGGTGGACCCGGCGACGACGCAAAAGCGGCTGGGGGATGGCTTCTACGAGCAGCGCCTGGTGCGCGAGCAGATCGGCAAGCTGACGGGCTCGACCTTCCTGGAGGGCTACGCGAGCGACGAGGAGATGTACCGCGCGCTGATGACCAACGGCGCGACCTACGCCAAGGACCACCAGCTGCGCCCGGGCGTCGCGCTGACGGCGGAGCAGGTGGCCGCGCTGACGACCGACCTGGTGTGGCTGGTCGAGCAGTCGGTGACGCTGGCGGACGGCTCGACGCAGCGCGTGCTGGTGCCGCAGGTCTACCTGCTGCCGCGCGATGGCGATCTGCTCGATTCGGGCGCGCTGATCGCGGGCCGGCGGGTGGACATCGCGCTGAGCGGCGCGCTGGAGAACAGCGGCGATCTGCGGGCATCGGAATCGCTCAAGGCGACGGCGCAGAACATCGTCAACGACGGCAGCATGCGCGGCACGAGCCTGGCGCTGTCGGCGCGCGAGGACCTGCGCAACATCGGCGGGGAGCTCGCCGCGACGGGATCTATGAGCCTGTCGGCGGGGCGCGACCTCGTGATCGCCAGCACGACGGCCAGCGCGAGCACGGACACGAGCCAGCGCACGGTGCTGGATCGCGTGGCCAGCCTGACGGCCGGCGGCGTGATGGTGCTGAGCGCCGGCCAGGACGTCGTGCTCGACGCGGCGCGGCTCAAGCAGACCGGGGCCGACGGCGGCGTGCTGGTGCAGGCGGGGCGCGACCTGAAGCT
>NZ_BCYP01000053.1 GCF_001598255.1 Mitsuaria chitosanitabida ATCC BAA-476 = NBRC 102408 | reverse complement strand
TGTTGATTCCCATGCGATCTTGACCCACCGTTTCCATCCAATCTTGACCCACCCTTGTTCGAGCCACTGAGGCTCAGGCTGTGGGTAACTTCTTGGTCTTGGTCTCCTTGGGGGTGGGTTGTGCAGAGCTGTTCTTGAACCGGTAGCTCTCGTTGCCGGTTTCAAGGATATGGCAGTGGTGCGTGAGCCGGTCCAGCAAGGCCGTGGTCATCTTGGCGTCGCCGAAGACGCTGGCCCATTCACTGAAGCTCAGGTTCGTCGTGATGACGACGCTGGTGCGCTCGTAGAGCTTGCTCAGCAGGTGGAAGAGCAGCGCGCCACCCGATGAGCTAAACGGCAGGTAGCCGAGCTCGTCGAGGATCACCAGGTCCATGTGAGCGAGCCGGTGCGCCATCTGGCCAGTCTTGTTGTTCAGCTTCTCCTGCTCGAGCTGGTTCACAAGTTCCACCGTGGAGAAGAAGCGCACCCGTCGCCGGTGATGCTCCAGGGCCTGCACGCCGATGGCCGTGGCCAGGTGGGTCTTGCCGGTGCCCGGCCCGCCGACCAGCACGACGTTCTCGGCCCGGTCCATGAACTCGCCGCGATGCAACTGCTTCACCAGCGCTTCGTTCACTTCGCTGTGCGCAAACTCGAAGCCAGCCAAGTCTCGGTAAACCGGGAACTTGGCCTGCTTGAGCTGGTACGCGACGGCACGCACCTCCCGCTCGGCGGACTCGGCCTTGAGCAGCTGGGCCAGGAAGGGCTGCGCGGCTTCAAATGCCGGCGCGCCTTGCTCGGCCAGGTCGCCCACAGCCTGGGCCATGCCAAACATCTTGAGCTCGCGCAGTGCGGTCATGAGCCCGTTGGTTGCTGAGTCACGCATTGCGGACCTTCCTTTCTTCGCGCAAGGCGTCATAGCGGTTCACGTTGGCCTGCGGCTCGTTGGTCAAGCGCAGCGCGTGCGGGGCATTCACCGGTGGTGGCTCGGTCTTCCCGTCCACCAGCCGGTGCAGCACGTTGAGCACATACATCTTGGTCGGCACGCCGACCTCCAGAGCCAGCTCGACGGCGGCCAGCACCGCCTGCTCCTCGTGGTGCAGGACCAGCGCCAGGACGTCGACCATCTCTCGGTCGCCGCCCGGCTTCTTGAGCAGCTCGGCCTGCAGCCGCTTGAAGGCCTGCGGCAGCTCGACAAACGGCGCGCCGTTGCGCAGCGCGCCGGGCTTGCGCTGCAGCACCGCCAGGTAGTGCCGCCAGTCGAAGATCGTCTTGCCGAGCGTGTCGTGCCGGCGGTCGATGAACCGCTGGTGCTCGCAGATGATGTTGCCCTCGGCCGCGACGACGAGCCGGTCGGCGTAGACGCGCAGGCTCACCGGCCGGTTGGCGTACGACGCCGGCACGCTGTACCTGGTGCGCTCGAAGGTGACCAGGCAGGTCGGTGAGACGCGCTTGGTGTGCTCGATGAAGCCGTCGAAGGGCCGCGGCAGCTGCATCAGCAGCGGTCGCTCCTCCTGCCAGGCGTCGTGCACCGTACCGGGCAGCTTGCCGTGCGAGATCTCCGTCCACAGCGCTTTGCAGCGCTCCTCCAGCCAGACGTTGAGGGCGTCCAGCGAGGGGAAGGCCGGCACGGGTTGCCAGAGCCGGTGCCGGGCGTCGCGCACGTTCTTCTCGATTTGGCCCTTCTCCCAGCCCGAGGCTGGGTTGCAGAACTCGACCTCGAAGAGGTAGTGGCTGACCATCGCGGCGAAGCGCGCATTGACGTCGCGCGCCTTGCCGCTCAGGACCTTGTCCACGGCGGTCTTCATGTTGTCGTAGATGCCGCGCTTGGGCACGCCGCCGAACACGCGGAAGGCGTGGTTGTGGGCGTCAAACAGCATCTCGTGGGTCTGCAGCAGGTAGGCCCTCACGTAGAAGGCCCGACTGTGACTGAGCTTGAAGTGCGCCACCTGCAGCTTGGTGCGCTCGCCACCGAGCACGGCCCAGTCCTCGCTCCAGTCGAACTGGAAGGCCTCACCGGGCTCGAAGACCAGGGGCACGAAGGTGCCGCGGCCGGTGGTCTTCTGGGCTTCCTGGCGCTTGAGCGCCCAGTCCCGCGCGAAGGCGGCCACGCGGTTGTAGGAACCGTCGTAGCCGAGCTCCATGAGCTCGGCGTGCATCTGCTTCAAGGTGCGCCGCTGCTTGCGGTTCTTGCCGGACTCGGTCTTGAGCCACTGGGCTAGCTTCTCCGCGAACGGATCTAGCCGGCTGCGGCTCTCGCGCTTGGCGTACGACGGCTCCTTGTCGTCGCTGCGCAGGTACTTCCGGATGGTGTTGCGAGACAGGCCGGTACGCCGGGCTATCTCTCGGATGGACAACTGCTCACGCAGGGCCCATCGCCTGATGACACTTAGTGTCGCCACGTCAATCACTCCAATGCTCCTGCCGCAAGTTGCGGCAGGCTAGGGTTCATACGTGGGTCAGGTTTGAACGGAAATCAGTGCGGTCGGTGGGTCAGGATTCGGCGGCAATCAAC
>NZ_BCYP01000052.1 GCF_001598255.1 Mitsuaria chitosanitabida ATCC BAA-476 = NBRC 102408 | reverse complement strand
GACGGCCGACGGCGCGAGTCTGTCAGCGCTCGAAGCGCTGAACCTGCATGTCGACAAGGGCCTCGAGGTCCGGGGAGCGACCCTGGCTGCCGAGGCGCTCAAGGTGAGTGCCGGCGAGATCGAGGGGGCCGGGAGCATCCTGCTGGCGCAGGGCGAGCTGTCGCTGGTCGCCAAGGCCAAGGTCGATCTGACAAACGCCACCACGCAAGGCGAAGCGCTTGTCGTCGTCGCCGACCACCTGAACCATCGGGGCGCCGAGATGATCGCCGCGCAGGCGCTGTCTCTTTCAGGGCGTGTCATCGACAACTCGTCGGGCAGGCTTCGGGCCGGTCGGGCGCTGACGCTGTGGGCCACGGACGTCGTCAATCGCGATGGGGAGATGCGTGGTGACGGCCTGTCGATCATGGCGTCGACCCTCGACAACGCGGGCCAGGGGTTGATCCTCTCGCAGGGCGCGATGAGCCTGGCGGTGGACAAGATGGAGAACGCCGGCCAGGTCCGATCACAACGGGACTTGTCGATTCGCGCGACGACGCGCATGAGCAACGCGGGTCTGATGCGTGCGGAGGCGGAGGCGGCGGTGGTTGCGGGGCGCCTCGACCAGACCCGTGACGGCGCCTTGACGGCCCAGCGCGCGCTCACCGTGGACGCGCAGGAGATCGACAGCCTGGGTCTTCTCGCGGCGGGGCTGCGGGGTGATGGCACGCTTGCGGGTACCGACGGCCTGACGCTGCGCGTCGCCGGTCAGCTGCGGCAAGGCGGCGCGACGCTCGCGTCGGGCGGCCTGTCCGCCCGGGGCTGGAGCGTGGACCTCGAGGGTGCCCAGTTGCAGGGCGAGCGGATCGCCCTCAGGTCCGACGGGGACCTGATCCTTCGCCGCGCGCGGTCGGCGTCTGGCGGCCTGCGACTCGACGTGGCTGGACTGATCGACACCGGAGGGGCGACGGTCAGCGGCACGGACGTCGCGTTGAACGCACGGCGGTGGACGAATGCGAACGGCGTGCTCGCGCAGACGGGCGAAGGCGGGCAGCTCCTTGTGGTGGCCGATGAGGGCATCGACAACGCCGGGGGGACGATCAGCGCGCAAGGGAGGCTGCTGTCGCTGGGGAGTTCGGCGCTCTCCAATGGGGGCGGCCGCGTGCTCCACGCCGGCGGGGGTGATCTGCTGGTGAGGGTCGATCGCCTGGACGGCGCGGACGGACAACTGCTCGCCGAGGGGCTGTTGACCGTGGACGTCAGCGGCGGCGTCGACCTGGGCGGCGCGACGACCCAGGCCGGGCGGCTCGAGATGCGTGCGGCGAGCCTCGACCACCACGCGGGCCGATTGCGCGTCGACGGTGACGCGGCGGTTCGGATCATCGGGACGATGGAGAACCGCGCGGGTCAGCTCGGCGTGGGAGGCAAGCTCGACATCGACGCGTCCGCGGTGTCGAACCTGTCGGGTCAAGTGGAGGCGGCCCGGGTCGGCATTCGGACCGGAGCGCTGGACAACGGCGCGCAAGGCTTGATCGCCGCTCGCGGCGATGTCGAGATTCACGCCGCGGCGTGGAAGAACGAAGGGGCGGTGCAGGCGGGCGGTCGTGCCGACCTCGCGATCGCCGGGGAACTCAACAACGCGGGAGCGGTGCACGCCCAGGGTGACATGGCGCTGCTCGCGAGCCGGCTGACGCAGTCGGCCACCGGCGTGCTGGCCGCCGAAGGCGGGTTGACCGTGCGCGCGACCGAGGTCAACGCGCTCGGCACGCTGGCGGCGGGGCTCAAGAGGGACAACACGCTCGGCGGCAGCGGTGATCTGCGCCTGGACGTGAGCGGGACCTTGGCGCACGGCGGCACCCTGCTGGCGAGCGGCGCGCTGAGCGCCATCGCGGCCCGCCTCGTGCTCGACGACAGCCAGGCAAGGGCGTCGAGCATGCGACTGGTCGCCACCGACCCCGCGGGCAGCCTGACGATGCACCGATCCGCCTGGTCGACCGGCGGACGGTTCGTCCTGGATGCGGCCGGGCTGGCGGCCAGCGATGGCGCGCGCATCGAGACCGGCGGGACAAGCCTGACCGCGGCGCGCTGGAGCAACGTCGGAGGACGCTGGTGGCAGACGGACACGACGGGCGACATCTCGGTCTCGGTGCGCGGGGGCATCGACAACCGCCAGGGGGACATCGGCGCGAGCGGTCCATCGATGACGCTGTCGGCGGATCTCGTCGACAACACCGGCGGCCGGATCGCCCAGGCAGGCGGCGACTTGACCGCGAGGGTGGGGCAGTGGACGGGGGCGCGGGGACAGCTGTTGTCCTCTGGCGCGCTGTCGTTGATCGGCACCAGGGACGTCGTCCTGAGCGAAGCCACGACGCAGGCGGACCGCATCCGCCTGACCGGGGGCAGCCTCGGGCACGACGGCGGCAAGATGACCGCCGCGCAAGGCCTGACGATCGATGTCGACGGCGGGCTGAGCAATCGCGGCGGCACGCTGGCGGCTGGCGGAACGCTGGAGGTCGAGGGTGCCCGCATCGACAACGGCGCGGGCGGCCTGATGCAGGCTGGCGGCGCGCTGCGCGTGCGCGGGACCGGCGCGGACCTCGTCGACAACCAGGGCGGTCGGCTGCGCGCCGGCGGCGATCTGCTCGTCGACGCGGT
>NZ_BCYP01000051.1 GCF_001598255.1 Mitsuaria chitosanitabida ATCC BAA-476 = NBRC 102408 | reverse complement strand
CAGGCGCTGGAGAACCTGCAGCGCGTGCCCGGCGCGCAGGCCGACATCCAGGTCGAACCCGCGCAGGCCACGACCGAGGCCGGTTATAGCGACCTGGCGGTGAGCTACCAGGGTGGCCGCCAATGGCGCTGGCAGGTGTCGGTGGACGACAGCGGCAGCGCGGCGACGGGCCGCTATCCGGTGGCGCTGACGGCCTCGCTGGACCACGCGCTCACGCTCAACGATCTGTTCTACGTGACGCTCAACCGCGACACCGGCTGGGTGGGGCGCCGCGTCGACGATCGCGAGGGGCCGCACCCGGGCACCGGTGGCCAGGTGCTGCACTACTCGCTGCCCTGGGGCCACACGCTGATCAGCGCGACCGTCAGCCGCAGCGGCTATCGCCAAGTGGTCGTGGGCGCGAACCAGGACTACGTCTACCGCGGCACCAGCAGCAACGGCGAGCTCAAGCTGACCCGTCTGCTCTGGCGCGATGGCCGCTTCAAGTTCAGCGGCTGGGTGAAGGCCTTCGGGCGGGGCTCGCGCAACTACATCGACGACACCGAGGTCGAGGTGCAGCGTCGCCGCGTGGGCGGCTGGGAAGCGGGGCTGAACCTCAAGCGCAACGCGGGTGGCGTGAGCACCGAGGGCGAGCTCAGCGTGAAGCGCGGCACGGGCCTGTTCCACGCGCTGACGGCACCGGAGGAGGACTTCGGTGAAGGCGACTCACGCCCGCGCCTGGCGCAGGTGTCCTTCAGCGCGTCCGGCGCGGCGCCGCTGGGCGCGCGCCAGCTGCAGTGGAGCACGCAGTGGCGCGGCCAGCTGGCGATGAACCGCCTGACGCCGCAGGACCGCTTCGCCATCGGCGGGCGCTACACGGTGCGCGGCTTTGGCAGCGAGACCTCGCTGTCGGCCGACGACGGCCTGCTGATGCGCAATGAGGTCGAACTGCCGCTGTCGCAGGGGCACTCCGGGGCGGTCTCGATCTACCTGGGCGCCGACATCGGCCTGGTGGGCGGCGGCGGCGCGGAGCGCCTGGCCGGCCGCCACCTGAGCGGCGCCGTGATCGGTTCGCGCCTGCGTGCGCAGGGCCTGTCGCTCGATGTCTTCGCCGGCGCGCCGCTGTGGCAGCCGTCCCGCTTTCCCGCCGCGCGCGTGGTCGCCGGTTTCAACCTGAGCTATTCGCGATGAACCGTCTGCAGTACCGCATCGTCTTCAACACGCAGCGCGGCCAGTTCATGGCGGTCGCGGAGATCGCGCTCAGCCGGACCAAGGGCGGCGGCGGCATCGGGACGAGCGACGCGCCGTCGCGTCGCGTGCTCGGATCGGCGGACGCGGCGCAGCCGCTCTCGCGCGGCCCCCCGTCGCTGCTGGCGCTGGCCGCGGCGCTGGCCACCGGCGTCGTGATGACGCTGACGCCGTCGACCGCGGCGCTCGCGCAGGTCAAGGCCGACCCGGGCGCGCCCAGGACCCAGCAGCCCACGGTGGTCAACAGCGCCAACGGCACGCCGCAGGTCAACATCCAGACCCCCAGCGCGGCGGGCGTCTCGCGCAACAGCTACAGCCAGTTCGACGTCGACAAGCGCGGCGTGATCCTGAACAACTCGCGGACCGACGTCAGCACCCAGCTCGGCGGCTGGGTGCAGGCCAACCCCTGGCTGGCCAAGGGCGGCGCGCGCGTGATCCTCAACGAGGTCAACAGCAGCGCGCCCAGCCAGCTCAAGGGCTTCGTCGAGGTCGCCGGCCAGCGGGCCGAGGTGATCATCGCCAACCCCGCCGGCATCCAGGTCGATGGCGCGGGCTTCATCAACGCCAGCGGCGCGGTACTGACCACCGGCGCGCCGCGCTTGAACGCCGACGGCAGCATCGGCGGCTTCGGCGTGCAGGGCGGCCTGATCCGCGTCGACGGCCAAGGGCTGGACGGCTCGCAGACGGACTACACGGCGCTGCTGGCGCGGGCGGTGGCGCTCAACGCCGGGCTGTGGGCCAAGGACGCGCGGATCCAGACCGGCGCGCAGGTGATGACGGTCGACGGCGCGGCCGCGGGCCATGGCGCGGGCGAGGCGCTGACCGCCAGCGGCGAGCGCCCGCGTTATGCGCTGGACAGCACCGCGCTGGGCGGCATCTACGCGCAGCGGATCACGCTGGTCGGCACGGAGGTGGGGCTGGGCGTGCGGCAGGCGGGGCAGGTCGTGGGCGGGCAGCTGACGCTGCGGGCGGACGGGTGGCTGGAGAACACCGGCACGGTGTATGCGCAGGAGACGGACGCGAACGGCGCGCCGGCGCTGGCGGTGCAGTCGGGCACCGGGGTGCGGAACGCGGGATGGATGGCCTCGCGCGGGTCGACGTCAATCACCGCGCCTGAGCTGGCGAGCACTGCCGGCAGCGTGACGGCGGCGGGCCTGGGGAGCGACGGCACGATCGCGGCCGGATCGCAGGCGCTGACGCTGAAGGCGGATCGGTCGAACCAGCAAGCCGGCCAGTTGCTGGCCGCGGGCCGCTTGTCCGCGCAGGCACCGGCGCTGGACCTGAGCGGCGCGCAGGCGCAGGCCGCCTCGATCGCGGTCGATGGCACGACGGTGACGGCGCGGCGGGCGGTGCTGATCGCATCGGGCCCGTCGGCCGCATCGACCGCGTCGGCAGGCCCGACCGTGTCCGGCGCGCTCGACATCACGACCACGGGCGCGGTGGACCTGGGGCAGGCCCAGGCGCAAGCCCGGTCGATCGCGGTGAGCGGCAGCTCGGT
>NZ_BCYP01000050.1 GCF_001598255.1 Mitsuaria chitosanitabida ATCC BAA-476 = NBRC 102408 | reverse complement strand
AGTTTCAGGTCTCGCCCATCTTCACGCGGCTTATATTCTCACAATCGCAATAGGTTGAGAGAACTCTTCGAGTATTCCCACATCAATAACCGAAACTTCGGCACCTGACTCGGAGACCCCGAAACAGGGAAAACTACCCCATCATCCGGAGAGCCATTTAAATCCAACCATCCCCAGCTGGATGGACTCCATTCAAGAAATTCATAAACGCTTCGACAACCACCTTTTGATCGGAGAATATTATTCTATTTAACCAAACATCGCCAAGCAATGATGATTGACCAACAAGATGCTCAGAATCAGGGTGAACAAATACTTTCATTTTCCATGAAAACCCATCATCCCATCCGAAGGTTAAAAGGAATCGACCGCCCTCGATTCTGACCTGCAAACTACTAGAACGATCCGATTCGTCGTCAGCGTCGAGCGTTACAACCCCCCCACAAAGGAGAGCGGAACGAAGTCGTTCGAGAACCAAGTTCGCATCGGGCATAGCCTGATTACCACCAGTCCAGGACAAATGGAAATGTTTCATCATCGTTTAATCTTAATATTCCTCATTCCAGGCTTCCAATACCAAGTCACCCCGGTGGTTTGCTCTAAGATCGTCAAGCTTTTGAGACCAGCCGCCTCCGCAGCCGCAGGGATATCCCCTCTACAGAATCCACAAATATCCCTTCCAGAAACCGTCAATTCCATATCCGCCCCTTTTGCAACCCCAGACTTTACGGCCTGCTGAATAACCCCAATCTCCGCATGCGCGGTCGCCATATCGGCATTAACAAGGCCAAACCTCTCCGCCCGCGCGTCAACAGTATTTCGCGGCACCCCAGTAGCCTCAGTGGCATCTGCATTCTCGGGCGACCTCGCCTTTTGATTGGTATCAATATACACCCGACCCCTAATTCTACCTTCCGCAACCACGTCAATGGCGCCCTTGTTTACTCCAGAACGATCGAGTTGCTCGCGAGCCAGCTGACTAGTAAGGTCATCAACTTCAGGGAGTTTCGAACTAGGGCCCGTCCCACCCTTGCCATCTGGGTCTTTTCTCGCTCCCCCACTACTTCGAGTAGTCAGCTTCTCAATTTCCAGAACTTGTTTAGGGAACAGCATCGAACCATAGATGTCCGAGGTAATAGACAAGAAGGTTGCAATGCGATCCTTATCTTCCTTTTCGTAGCCCAACCCCTGCCCTGCAAGATAGCCCAAAGCAGCGGTAGCGCTATTGCGAAGTGGTTCAATCTCCGCGCCCATTGAGTTCCGAATGATAGAAGAAGGGAGCATGCCGTCATTCCATTGACTGTCTCCGACCATGCCAATGTTCTTCTTTGCGGCGAGAAAGATGTCCCTTTCAATCGATTGAGGAGCAGCACCGAACAGATAAGCGAACACACGCTCGCCTCCGACGTATGTATCTTTCACCCATGCCGACATTGCATCATTACTACCTGCATAAGGGTAGGTATAGTTTGCCGATGGCGGGTTCATCGAGAGATTCGCGATCTCTTGACCGACGCGTGCCGCTGCAGCCTGAGGAGAAAGACTGCGAAACTCATCCCCGTACTTGCTTTCCATGTAAACGGCCGCATAAGCAGCCAGATCGTTCTTTTGATCTCTCGTAAGTGGCTGCCGCTTAGAGAATTTCGCCAAGAGTTCATCGCTCATCTGATCAGCGATCTCAAGAGTCACCAGAGTGCGGCTCTCATCGACCGACAGTTTGCCGCGCAAACTCTTGGCTCTCAAGGCTTCCAGTTGCTGTCGCTGCTGGTGCGCCAAGAAGTTATTAGTTACCTCATTAAACGCCGTACCGGCCCCAGCAATTCCTCCGACCGCTGCGCCAGCCGCGCTGCTTGCCAGGGTCGTCAGGGAATTGACGAGCGAGTCATCGAGGCCCGCTTTCTGGAGCGCGGTCTGCACTTGCGGTCCAGTCAGCGTACCGACGGCTGCACCTGCCGCCCCACTCAGGTTGCCAGTCAAGCCGCCGAGGACGGCATGCGCGGCAATCCGCATCGTGCCCTGCGGACCCCACTGTTTCTCCAACGCCTCCGCTTGAGCGTTCAGGTCCCCGTAGCTGCGGTCGTCCTGTGCCGCGGAGGCTTCCGCGCGCAGCTTGGCAGCCTTGAGCAACTGCGTGTCCGCAAACTCACCAATCTGCTTCGCCGCCTCCTTCCCAAACGTCTGCGTGATCGCCACCTGCGCCTGGATGTCCTGCTGGACCTTCTCCTTGTCGAAGATCTGCTTGATCCCCGACTCCGCGTCTCCGGTGCGCGCCGTCTGGTTCCCCGCGATGCCGCTGATCCCCGCCTTCGTCGTGCTGCTGGCGTTGCCGCTCGTCACCCCGACCCCGAACGAGTTCCCCTGCGCCTGCGGTTGCCCCGGCTGCTGCGCCTGGCCGGTGGACATCGGCGACCACGTGTACTGCCCGTTCGCCTGCGCGGCCTTGATCGCGTCGTTGTCCTTCTTGATCTCCTCGGTGCTGCGCTTGTCCGACGAGAACCCACCCGACACGGCAAAGCTCGAGCCCTTGTAGTCGGCCTTGTTCTCGATGTCGCTGAGCGTCAGGCTGCCCGTCTTGAACGTGTTCGCACCCGCGTCGACCGCCGCTTGCGTGCTGGTGATCGATCCGCCCCTCAGGTCGGTGTTGCCCTTCACGTCGACCTGGAAGCCACCGCTCCCAGCACGGATCCCGCTCTGCTCGGTGACGCTCGCGTAGTCGCTGTTGACCTTGCTCTGCCCGTAGCTCGCATTGCCGCTGACGCCCGCGCCCATCGTCACGCTGCCGCCCACCTGGTTGCTCTCGCTGTGGAACTTGCTCGTGTCCTGCAGGCTCTCGATGTTGAGGTTGCCTCCGGCGTGGACCTTGACCTGATCCCCCGCCACCACCGCGCCCTTGAGCGTCGTGTCGCCGCCGGACTCGATGCTCACCTGCTGGCCTTGCAGGTGCGTGTTGCGCTGGATGACGTCGTCGCCATCGGACTTGCCGCGCGCCAGACTCGCGCTCGCGGTGACGCCAAACGAGGCGCCGCTCGATCCCACGTTGACCGCCACGCCCAACGCGGCGCTGCTCGAGGAGTTCTCGCTGCGCTGCTTCACCGTGTCCTGCGACGAGCTCAGCGACACCGCGCCATCCGCCTTGATGGCCAGCTTGCCTCCGGCCGCCAGGTCGGAGCCCTGCACCTCGATGCTGCTGTCCTTGTCGGCGCCCGTCGCGGTGAGGCGGATGTTCCCGCCCGCGGTGATCTCGCTGGCCTGCTGCGTCGTGGTGGTGGTCTCGGTCCGGCTCTTGGACTTGCTCGATCCCACCGTGACGCTGATCGACAGGCCGCCCGCGGCCTTGGGATCGGACAGCAGCGCGTTCGCAGCGTCCTTCGCCTTGATGGCCGTGGAGGCCAGGCCCAGCGCCTGCATGCGCGCGTCGCCGACCTTGCCGACGTTGTCCAGCATCTTCCCGGTGTCCTCGAGCGCGCTGAGCGCCGGGGCGCTCACCGACACCGACAGGCCGCTCTGGCGGAAGGCCGTGCTCTGCACGTCGTTGCCCGTCTGCTCGGCGCTCTTGATCGAGATGCGCTGTGCCAGCACGTCCACGTCGCCCTTGGGCGTCTGCAGCACCGAGCCCACCTGCGAGTAGTTGCGCCCCGCCACGATGGTCACGTCACCACCGACGCTGCCGATCGTCGAGGCCACCACGGTCTCCTGGTCCTGCTGGTGTCCGCTGCGCTGATCGCGCGTGCCGACGCTGAAGCCGGCCCCGGACCCCATCACGCCCTTGGTGACCTGCCGCCGGTCCTCGCTGAGGTGAGACGTGTCGAGGGCGTTCTCGACCTTCACATCCCTCCCCGCCCCCAACCTCGTCCCCT
>NZ_BCYP01000049.1 GCF_001598255.1 Mitsuaria chitosanitabida ATCC BAA-476 = NBRC 102408 | reverse complement strand
GGCGGCCGACGGCGCGAACCTGTCCGTGACCGAGGCGCTGGGCGTGCGGACGCCGGGGCAGTTCGGCGCCCGAGCTTCGTCGCTGACCGGCGGCACGCTGACCGTGTCGGCCCAGGAGGTGGACGCGCGGCAGGCGCAGTGGTTGCATCTGGGCACGGAGGCGATGTCGGTCCGCGTCGGCGGAACGCTGACCGCGGATGACGCGCGCCTCGCCGGCAATGCCTCCGACATGACGCTGACTGCCGGCGCGATCAGCGCGCCGCGGGCGAAGCTGGAGCACTACGGCACGGGCCTGATGACGCTCTCGTCTGCAGGATCGCTGAACACCGAGGCCGCGCAGGTCGTCGGTGCACGCATCGGCCTCGACGCCGCCGAATGGCGCAACGCGGGCGGCCGCTGGACGCAGACCGCATCGGACGGCGCGTTCACCGCGACCGTCGCCGGCCAGATGGACAACCGGGACGCGCGCATCAACGCGAACGGCCAGCAGCTCCGCATCGAGGCGGGCGTGGTCGACAACACGCGCGGCCAGATCGCGCAGGCCGGTGGCGCGCTGAGCTTGAACGCCGACCGCCTCGACGGGGCCGGCGGCAGCCTGCTGGCGCAAGGCGCGATCGCGCTGTCGACCCAGGGCGCGACGGACCTGAGCGGCGCGACGACGCAAGGCCGGGCGATCCGCATCACGGCGGACTCGCTCGCGCATCGCGGCGGCGAGATGGCCGCCACGGACGGCCTGTCCGTCACGGCGGGCGCCATCGACAACCAGGGCGGCAAGCTGCAGGCCGGGCAGGCGCTGAGCGTGACGAGCACCGACCTTGCCAACCGGGACGGCCAGCTGCATGGTGGCAGCGTGGCGATCACGGCCTCGACCTTGAGCAACGCGGGCCAGGGCCTGATCGTGGCGGATGGCGCCATGACGCTGAACGCGGGCCTGCTGAACAACGCCGGGCAGGTGCAGGCGCAGGGCGCGCTGACTGGCCGCGCCACCGGCCGCATGATCAACACGGGCATCGTGCGCGCGGGGGCCGAGGCGACCCTCGAGCTCGGCAAGCTGACCCAGACGGCCACCGGCACCCTCACGGCACAGCGCGCGCTGACCGTGGACGCGGGCACGATCGACAGCCTCGGCCTGATCGCGGCGGGCCTGCGGGCGGACGCCTCGCTCGGCGGCGCGCACGGCCTGACCCTGCGCACCACTGGCGATCTGCGCCAGGGCGGTGCCCTGCTGGCTTCCGGCGCCGTGTCGGTGAGCGGTACGGGCGTGGACCTCTCCGGAGCCCAGGCGCAAGGCGCGAGCGTGGCCGTGAGCGCTGGCGGCGACCTGAACCTGCAGGGCACGCAGGCGACGACGCCGGGCGCCCTGCGTCTCCAGGCGAGCGGTCTCATCGACAGCCGCACCGCGGTGATCGGCGGCGCCGATGTCGCGCTGAGCGCTCGGCAGTGGACCCACGCGGGCGGCGTGCTCGCGCAGACGGGCGCGACCGGATCATTCATCGCCTCGACGACCGAAGCGATCGACAACACCCAGGGCACGATCAGCGCGCAGGGCCGGGCCCTGACGCTGCGGACGGGCGCGCTCGGCAATGCGGGCGGTCGCCTGCTGCAGGCCGGCGGCCGCGACCTGACCCTGACGGTCGACCGCCTCGATGGTGCTGGCGGGCAGGTGCTCGCCGAGGGTCAGCTCACGCTGAACGCGCGTGGCGCGGTCGACCTGGTCGGCGCGACCACGCAGGCCGCGCGGCTGACGATGAACGCGGGCAGCCTCGATCACCACGACGGCCGTCTGCGAGTCGAGCAGGACGCGACGATCGATATCGGCGGCGCCCTGGACAACCGGGGCGGTCGCCTCAGCGCGGGCGCCGGGCTCGGCATCGATGCGGGCTCCCTCACCAACCAGGTCGGTCAGATCGACGCGACGCGCGTCGGCATCCAGACTGGAACGCTGGACAACGGCGCGCAGGGGCTGATCGTCTCGCGCGGCGATCTGGCGATCCGGGCTTCAACCTGGAACAACGACGGCACCGCCCAGGCGCTGGGCCGCGCCGACCTGTCGGTCACCGGCACGCTGACGAACACGGGCACGGTGCATGCGCAAAGTGACGTGGCGCTGGCGACGGGACGTCTGTCGCAGACGGCCATCGGCCTGATCGGCGCTCAGGGTGGCCTGACCGTCCGCGCCGACGAGCTGGCCGGCAACGGCACGCTGGCCGCCGGCCTGAAGAGCGACAACACACTGGCCGCGAGCGGCGACCTGCGCCTGGACGTGAGCGGCACGCTCCAGCACGCCGGCGCCTTGCTGGCGGGCGGCGCGCTGAGCGCCAGCGCGGCGCGACTGCAGTTTGACGACAGTCGAGGCCAGGCCGCCGGCGTGAGCCTGGTCTCGAGCGATCCGTCCGGATCGGTGATCCTGAACCGGGCGACCTGGACGACCGCCGGCGCGCTCGTGGTGAACGCGGCCGGCGCGCTCGGCAGCGACGGCGCGCGCATCGAGGCGGGCCGCGTGGACCTGACCGTGGCGAGCTGGAGCAACGTGGCTGGCCACTGGTTGCAGACGGCGCCGGCGGGCGGCTTCTCGGCCGCCGTGGCGGGCCTGCTCGACAACCGCCAGGGTGAGCTCGGTGCGAACGGCGCCGCGATGACGCTGACGGCCGATCGCCTCGACAACACCGGCGGTCGCCTCACGCAGGCCGGCGGCGACCTGACGGCGCGCGTGACCCAGTGGGACGGCACGCGGGGCCAGGTCTTGTCCACGGGGATGCTGACGCTCACCGCGACGGGCGTGGTGACTCTGGATCACGCGACCACGCAAGCGGCGCAACTGAACCTGACGGCGGGCAGCCTCGATCACGAGGCCGGCCAGCTGCTGAGCGCCCGGGACGCCACGCTCCGCGTCGGGGGCGCCTTCGACAACCGCGGCGGCAAGGTGCAGGCGAACGGCGCGCTCGACGCGTCCTCGCTGAGCCTGGACAACACGGGCGGACAGCTGTCGGCTCAGCGCATGACGCTGCGCTCGGATCGCGTCGACAACGGCGCGCAGGGCTTGATCGCCGCGACCGGCGCGGCGGGGACGCTGACGATCGAAGCCGGCCAGATGAGCAACGCCGGCGCGGTGCAGAGCAGCGGCGACGCGACGCTGACCGCGACCGGACGCTTCGACAACACCGGCGTCGTGCACAGCCAGGGCCAGGGCGTGGTGCGCGGCGGCGCGCTGAGCAACAACGGCACGGTCGCCTCGCAGGGCGCGCTGGACGTGTCCGTCGCGCAGTTGAGCGGGACGGGCGCCTTCGCGGCGGGCCTGCGGTCGGACGGCATCTGGACGGGCACGGGCGACTTGTCGATCGGCGCGTCGCAGTCGCTGCAGTTCAGCGGCGCGCTGACGGCGGCGGGCGATCTCGGCGTCACGGCGCCGTCGCTGCAACTGCAGGGCGCGCAGCTCCAGGCGGCAACCCTGGGTCTGCGGGCCAGCGCCGGCGACCTGTCGCTGGACCGGGCCGCGGTGGCGGCCACGAGGACGCTGAGCCTGTCGGTCACCGGAGACCTCGCGACCACGCAAGCGACGGTGAGCGGCGCGGGCATCCAGCTGGCGGCGCGTCACTGGAACAACGCCGGCGGGCGGCTGACGCAGACCTCGGCCACGCAGGCCCTGGGCGTCGCGCTCGCGGGCGATCTGAACAACCACGGCGGGACCATCGAATCGGCGGGCGCCTCGCTGACGCTGGAGGCCGGGCGCATCGACAACGGCGCCGGTCGCATCGTCCAGGCGGGCGGGGCGTTGACGCTGCGCGCGACCCAATGGGATGGCGCCCAGGGGCAGGTGCTGGCGACCGGCGCGCTCGACTGGCGCGTCGATGGCGCGGTGGCGCTGGCCGGCGCGACGACGCAGGCCGACAGCATCCGCCTGATCGGGGGCAGCCTCGGTCACGACGGCGGGAAGATGACCGCTGCCCAAGGCCTGACGGTCGATGTCACCGGCGGGCTGAGCAATCGTGGCGGCACGCTGGCGGCCGGCGGCGCGCTGGATGTCGAGGGCGCGAGCGTCGGCAACGGCGCCGGCGGTCTGATGCAGGCCGGCGGCACGCTGCGCGTGCACGGGACCGGCGCGGACATCGTCGACAACCAGGGCGGTCGGCTGCGTGCCGGCGGCGATCTGCTCGTTGACGCGGC
>NZ_BCYP01000048.1 GCF_001598255.1 Mitsuaria chitosanitabida ATCC BAA-476 = NBRC 102408 | reverse complement strand
GCTGCTGACGACAAATCAGCGACGCGACGAAGCAAGGCGAAAGCCGCTTCGATGTTCTTTAAGAATTTACAGCCGATAAGCGTGGGCGTCTGGACGAGCGACCTGAGAAGGTTAAATCGCTAGATGCTCACGGAAAATGAATGAAGCTATGAAAGTAGTCTTTGTTCGATTCCGTTGAGAATTCAAGATCGAACTGTAGAGTTTGATCCTGGCTCAGATTGAACGCTGGCGGCATGCCTTACACATGCAAGTCGAACGGTAACGCGGGGCAACCTGGCGACGAGTGGCGAACGGGTGAGTAATGTATCGGAACGTGCCCAGTTGTGGGGGATAACTGCTCGAAAGAGCAGCTAATACCGCATACGACCTGAGGGTGAAAGCGGGGGATCGCAAGACCTCGCGCAATTGGAGCGGCCGATATCAGATTAGGTAGTTGGTGGGGTAAAGGCTCACCAAGCCAACGATCTGTAGCTGGTCTGAGAGGACGACCAGCCACACTGGGACTGAGACACGGCCCAGACTCCTACGGGAGGCAGCAGTGGGGAATTTTGGACAATGGGCGCAAGCCTGATCCAGCCATGCCGCGTGCGGGAAGAAGGCCTTCGGGTTGTAAACCGCTTTTGTCAGGGAAGAAAAGACTCCTGTTAATACCGGGGGTTCATGACGGTACCTGAAGAATAAGCACCGGCTAACTACGTGCCAGCAGCCGCGGTAATACGTAGGGTGCAAGCGTTAATCGGAATTACTGGGCGTAAAGCGTGCGCAGGCGGTTATGCAAGACAGATGTGAAATCCCCGGGCTCAACCTGGGAACTGCATTTGTGACTGCATGGCTAGAGTACGGTAGAGGGGGATGGAATTCCGCGTGTAGCAGTGAAATGCGTAGATATGCGGAGGAACACCGATGGCGAAGGCAATCCCCTGGACCTGTACTGACGCTCATGCACGAAAGCGTGGGGAGCAAACAGGATTAGATACCCTGGTAGTCCACGCCCTAAACGATGTCAACTGGTTGTTGGGAGGGTTTCTTCTCAGTAACGTAGCTAACGCGTGAAGTTGACCGCCTGGGGAGTACGGCCGCAAGGTTGAAACTCAAAGGAATTGACGGGGACCCGCACAAGCGGTGGATGATGTGGTTTAATTCGATGCAACGCGAAAAACCTTACCTACCCTTGACATGCTAGGAATCCTGCAGAGATGTGGGAGTGCTCGAAAGAGAACCTAGACACAGGTGCTGCATGGCCGTCGTCAGCTCGTGTCGTGAGATGTTGGGTTAAGTCCCGCAACGAGCGCAACCCTTGTCATTAGTTGCTACGAAAGGGCACTCTAATGAGACTGCCGGTGACAAACCGGAGGAAGGTGGGGATGACGTCAGGTCATCATGGCCCTTATGGGTAGGGCTACACACGTCATACAATGGCCGGGACAGAGGGCTGCCAACCCGCGAGGGGGAGCTAATCCCAGAAACCCGGTCGTAGTCCGGATCGCAGTCTGCAACTCGACTGCGTGAAGTCGGAATCGCTAGTAATCGCGGATCAGCTTGCCGCGGTGAATACGTTCCCGGGTCTTGTACACACCGCCCGTCACACCATGGGAGCGGGTTCTGCCAGAAGTAGTTAGCCTAACCGCAAGGAGGGCGATTACCACGGCAGGGTTCGTGACTGGGGTGAAGTCGTAACAAGGTAGCCGTATCGGAAGGTGCGGCTGGATCACCTCCTTTCTAGAGAATGACGAGACCGTCAGGTTGCTTAGGTAGCCCGATCGAGTCGAGTCCACATAAGCGAGTTCAGCGCGCCCACACTTATCGGCTGTAGACACAACAACAGTGAGTGAATTGAAGCGTGAGCCTGGCGAGCTGGCCTTGCTGGTTGGCGCAACAAACGGGCTTACGCACACAAAACGCGTGGGTCTGTAGCTCAGTCGGTTAGAGCACCGTCTTGATAAGGCGGGGGTCGCTGGTTCGAATCCAGCCAGACCCACCACGAGGATCGCAAGATCTTGGGGGATTAGCTCAGCTGGGAGAGCACCTGCTTTGCAAGCAGGGGGTCGTCGGTTCGATCCCGTCATCCTCCACCAGTTCACACCACACCTGGTTGGCAAACCATAGCGTCAAGAAAAGGATGCTGCGGTTTGCCAGTCTCGACTTTTTAGTCGGCTGTTGTTCTTTAACAATTCGTAGAGTCGAATCAGCGTTGCTGGCGGAAAGCTAGCGCTCGTAAAGGGGCGTATGGCACCGTGCCGCCAGCGACATTTGATTGCGTCACCAAACTTCAACTCTGAACCAAGGTTTAGAGACGAAATTGAAGAACGGCGAAAACGCGTGATACTCAATAAATGCTCGAGTTGTCGAGCATCTGTCCTTGACGACATCTGAGGATGTCAAAGTTATAGGGTCAAGTGACTAAGTGCATGTGGTGGATGCCTTGGCGATTACAGGCGACGAAGGACGTGATAGCCTGCGATAAGCTTCGGGGAGCTGGCAAATAAGCTTTGATCCGGAGATTTCCGAATGGGGAAACCCACCTCGCAAGAGGTATCGCATACTGAATACATAGGTATGCGAGGCGAACCGGGCGAACTGAAACATCTCAGTAGCTCGAGGAAAAGACATCAACCGAGATTCCGAAAGTAGTGGCGAGCGAAATCGGAGTAGCCCTCGTGTTTTAGCAGTTGGCATATCAGAACGGAATGGAAAGTCCGGCCATAGCGGGTGATAGCCCCGTATGAGAAATGTCGATTGTGGAACTAGGCACGAATAGAGTAGGGCGGGACACGTGAAATCCTGTCTGAATATGGGGGGACCATCCTCCAAGGCTAAATACTCGTAATCGACCGATAGCGAACAAGTACCGTGAGGGAAAGGCGAAAAGAACCCCGGGAGGGGAGTGAAATAGATCCTGAAACCGCATGCATACAAAAAGTAGGAGCCCGCAAGGGTGACTGCGTACCTTTTGTATAATGGGTCAGCGACTTACATTCAGTGGCGAGGTTAACCGAATAGGGTAGCCGTAGAGAAATCGAGTCCGAATAGGGCGAATTAGTCGCTGGGTGTAGACCCGAAACCAGGTGATCTATCCATGGCCAGGATGAAGGTACCGTAACAGGTGCTGGAGGTCCGAACCGACTAGTGTTGCAAAACTAGCGGATGAGCTGTGGATAGGGGTGAAAGGCTAAACAAACCTGGAGATAGCTGGTTCTCTCCGAAAACTATTTAGGTAGTGCCTCAAGTATTACCTTCGGGGGTAGAGCACTGTTTAGGCTAGGGGGTCATGGCGACTTACCAAACCTATGCAAACTCCGAATACCGAAGAGTACAGCTTGGGAGACAGAGCACCGGGTGCTAACGTCCGGACTCAAGAGGGAAACAACCCAGACCGCCAGCTAAGGTCCCTAAAATTGGCTAAGTGGGAAACGAAGTGGGAAGGCTAAAACAGTCAGGATGTTGGCTTAGAAGCAGCCATCATTTAAAGAAAGCGTAATAGCTCACTGATCGAGTCGTCCTGCGCGGAAGATGTAACGGGGCTAAGCCAGTTACCGAAGCTGCGGATGCACAGTTTACTGTGCGTGGTAGGAGAGCGTTCTGTACGCCTGTGAAGGTGGGTCGTGAGGCCTGCTGGAGGTATCAGAAGTGCGAATGCTGACATGAGTAGCGTTAAAGGGGGTGAAAAGCCCCCTCGCCGTAAGCGCAAGGTTTCCTACGCAACGTTCATCGGCGTAGGGTGAGTCGGCCCCTAAGGCGAGGCAGAGATGCGTAGCTGATGGGAAACAGGTCAATATTCCTGTACCGCTCAATAGTGCGATGTGGGGACGGAGAAGGTTAGCTCAGCCAGGTGTTGGATATCCTGGTTCAAGCATGTAGGCGTGCCCCTTAGGCAAATCCGGGGGGCTTAGCTGAGGTGTGATAACGAGTCTGCTTGCAGACGAAGTGAGTGATACCCTGCTTCCAAGAAAAGCCACTAAGCTTCAGCTATTGACGACCGTACCGCAAACCGACACTGGTGCGCGAGATGAGTATTCTAAGGCGCTTGAGAGAACTCTGGAGAAGGAACTCGGCAAATTGACACCGTAACTTCGGAAGAAGGTGTGCCTTTAGTAGGTGAACCATTTACTTGGGGAGCCCAATGAGGCCGCAGATAATCGGTGGCTGCGACTGTTTATTAAAAACACAGCACTCTGCAAAGACGAAAGTCGACGTATAGGGTGTGACGCCTGCCCGGTGCTGGAAGATTAAATGATGGGGTGCAAGCTCTTGACTGAAGTCCCAGTAAACGGCGGCCGTAACTATAACGGTCCTAAGGTAGCGAAATTCCTTGTCGGGTAAGTTCCGACCTGCACGAATGGCGTAACGATGGCCACACTGTCTCCTCCAGAGACTCAGCGAAGTTGAAATGTTTGTGATGATGCAATCTCCCCGCGGAAAGACGGAAAGACCCCATGAACCTTTACTGTAGCTTTACATTGGACTTTGAACAGATCTGTGTAGGATAGGTGGGAGGCTTTGAAACCTGGTCGCTAGATCAGGTGGAGCCAACGTTGAAATACCACCCTGGTGTGTTTGAGGTTCTAACCTTGGCCCGTTATCCGGGTTGGGGACAGTGTATGGTGGGCAGTTTGACTGGGGCGGTCTCCTCCCAAAGTGTAACGGAGGAGTTCGAAGGTACGCTAAATACGGTCGGAAATCGTGTTGATAGTGCATTGGCATAAGCGTGCTTGACTGCGAGACTGACAAGTCGAGCAGGTACGAAAGTAGGACAAAGTGATCCGGTGGTTCTGTATGGAAGGGCCATCGCTCAACGGATAAAAGGTACTCTGGGGATAACAGGCTGATACCGCCCAAGAGTTCATATCGACGGCGGTGTTTGGCACCTCGATGTCGGCTCATCTCATCCTGGGGCTGTAGCCGGTCCCAAGGGTATGGCTGTTCGCCATTTAAAGAGGTACGTGAGCTGGGTTTAAAACGTCGTGAGACAGTTTGGTCCCTATCTTCCGTGGGCGCTGCAAGATTGAGAGAGCCTGCTCCTAGTACGAGAGGACCGGAGTGGACGCACCTCTGGTGTATCGGTTGTCACGCCAGTGGCATCGCCGAGTAGCTAAGTGCGGAAGAGATAACCGCTGAAAGCATCTAAGCGGGAAACTCGTCTCAAGATGAGTCTTGCCGGGGCCTAGAGCCCCCTGAAGGGTCGTTCAAGACCAGGACGTTGATAGGCTGGGTGTGGAAGCGCAGTAATGCGTTAAGCTAACCAGTACTAATTGCCCGTGAGGCTTGACCCTATAACTTTGATAGTCCCAAGGACGTCAAAGACAGGTGTCATGCGAATAACCGTTCTTCAAGTTTGAAGACGCAATCAAATCAAAAGCTGATTTCGACTCTACCGAATTGGGCCCGTTGTCTCGTCTCCCGACGGACAGCGGCCAACCAGTCAAGCCTGATGACCATAGCGAGTCGGTCCCACCCCTTCCCATCCCGAACAGGACCGTGAAACGACTCAGCGCCGATGATAGTGCGGATTCCCGTGTGAAAGTAGGTCATCGTCAGGCTAATAT
>NZ_BCYP01000047.1 GCF_001598255.1 Mitsuaria chitosanitabida ATCC BAA-476 = NBRC 102408 | reverse complement strand
ACGGGGTCAGTTTCCATGGAAATGACCCGGGTCAAACACGGCCTTAGCGCAAGCAACATCCACCTCAACGGCCGCCGTCATTGCCCCTAGGAACCGCAACTCTCGGGCGCTAAGGTCTGCGGAACCGCGAATGCTGCTGCTCGCATTCTCTGTCTCGTTCAGCGCTTCTGCGTCGCTTCGTACACAGCCTTACGACTTCGGCGCCGGCACAGCTGACGTGGCTTACGTCACTAGGCCGGGCCGCAGCCGGGCGGTCCACTGCCCTCTCATCAGGAGAGGTTCATGTTCCCCAACTCGTTCTACATCTGTCCCGAAGATGTCTTCCGCCTCGGCAACGCAGGCAGCCCAAGGCTCAGCAACATCAGACCACGCGATGTCGATCTGACGAAGGTGAACGACATCGTTGTGGTCATCGCGAACAACGCCGGCGTCAGCGTGTTCAACGAGCAAGGACTGGCCGAGCGAGACATGAGCGGCTGGGTCTGGCAGTTCAACGCCGCCACGCCGATGCCTCAAGGGCTGAAGCTCGTTCACGATCGCCCCGGCCACTACTCGATTGCACCGACGGTTAACATGCCGCTCGATAAGTACAAGGGGTTGCTGGAGGAGCTTGGGATGAAGGCGTTCCGTGTGTTCTTCAAGCAAGGCAAACAAGCATGAAATCGCTGACGTTGGACCTGACGCGCTGGGAGGCGCACTGCATTCTGGAAGCGCTCACAGAGCTCGACGCCAAGTGGGCGAGCATTTGCCAGACTTCCAAGGATGAGGATGAGGTTGCCGACTATGGCAACGATCTGATCGAGCTCCGCCTGACCCTAAAGTCAGTCAAGGAACAGGCGATCGCCGCTTTTGGTCCTGGCGTAGCGAACTTCGATCGAACACCGCTGTAAGTAGCCGGCGTCGATCGCGATAGTTCGCGCCCTGGCGCCCGGAAAATCCCCCGAATCTCGAAGCTCGTCAGCTGGCTTCCGGATGTCGTGTGATGATGGCGATGCGCCCTCAACGGAGATTCCCGAGGCGCATTTCGGTATGAAGCGGAGGCCCGGCGATGGACGAAGACTGGACGGCCGATATCGATGCTGAGCCGCTGAAGTCAGGGCTGTTCGCACCTGTGCTCGTTCTTGTTCCCCCGGCCGATGTGGGCCCACCGCTTCGAAGAGTGCTTCCCGGCGAGTACCCCTCAGCGGAGCACGCCAAGTTCGCGGCGTTGGATGCATTCGCAGAAATGACGTTGCGCTGATAGCGCCATGCCAGTCGGGATACACACCTCGTCTGCTGACGAAGATGCGGCGTGGGTTCATGCGATGAGGCAAGACCTGCTGGCCAACATCGAGCCGACGTCTAGGGTTCTCATTCAAGTCCGGTTGCGCCGGCATCATGGCACGGCGTTGCGCCACCTGCTCCCGAGCTTCAATCAGATCATTTCGCACGCCGCAACTGCTCGATCGTTGGCCGTGATACCGGCCACCGCCTGTTCTGAGTGGGCGTACCCAGTACTCGCCGGCAGGCCGCAACGATCCTGGTCGTGCCGGCCTCCCTTGACCAACGCTTCCGGCATTGAGTGCCTCCGCTGGAGCGGTTCAGCGCTACTGGTGGTAACCGCCACCCACATCGCGTCGTTACAGGAGTCGCCCAAGGCCGTTCGTCACCAAGGACTCTCTAGCTCTTGCAGGGCGAGTACCGCTTCAGGCTGAAAGCGGACATCTTCGGCACACCATAGCGACTGCGTTCAAGCAAAGTGGAAGACGGTCTCGCTACAGGTCGCTTGGCCTGAAGCTGAGACTCGAAGATCGGCAAGCGGTGCCGCCGCGTGACCGACATCCGCTCGCAATTGGCGTAGCATCACATCCGGCCGATCAATTGGTCGCGGTCCTATTTCGCGACTCACAGCCACGCCTCCCCCCGACTGTCATGGGTCAGGGCCTTCCCCTTACGAAAGCGCCGATGTGACCCAGCAGGTCTTCCCCATCGTGGGCATTGGCGCGTCTGCTGGCGGCTTGGATGCGCTGAGCGAATTGCTCGCCCATTTGCCCCAGGACGCGGGGATGGCGGTGCTCGTGGTGCAGCACCTCGACCGCGCTTATCCCAGCCTGCTTACGGAAATTCTTGCCAAGCGCACGCCGCTCCCCGTGTCCGAGGCAACGGATGGGCAACCGGTCGAAGAGAACCATGTCTACGTCATCCCGCCTGACACGACCATGTCGGTGGCGGAGCGTCGTCTCGTGCTCCAGCCTCGTGGCAAGAGCCTCGGACCGCCCATGCCGATCGATGACATGCTCGAATCCTTGGCCAAGGACCTGGGTAGCAAAGCCATTGGCGTCATCCTATCGGGCAGCGGCACCGATGGCGCAATCGGCATGCAGAAGATCAAAGGCTGCGGTGGCATCGGCTTTGCGCAGGATGACGACTCAGCTCGGTTCACTAGCATGCCCCGCGCTGCGGTGGAATTGGGCGGTGTCGACCTCACACTGCCTCCGGCGCAAATTGCCACGGTACTGGCGCGCCTGGCGCGCAACCCCTTCCTCGATGCCCAGGCGCTCATCACTGACGAATCCGCAGGCTCGCGCGACGGCGCTCATTTGGACCGGGTCATACGTCGCTTGAGCACCGTATGCCACATCGATTTCACCCACTACAAGCGAGGCACGATTGAGCGGCGCTTGGCGCGACGCTTGGCCTTGCACGGACTGGACGACTTAAAAGCCTACCTGCCGCTGCTGGAGTCCGACCCGGGCGAGGCGCATACGTTGTGCCGTGATCTGCTGATCCGCTACACGGAGTTCTTCCGCGACCCCGACGCCTTCGCGGCGCTGGCAGACACCGCCTTGCCAAGGTTGTTGCAGCACGTGGAGTCCGCACGCCCCCTGCGCATCTGGGTACCTGGTTGCGCCACCGGCGAAGAGGTCTACACGATCGCGATCTGTGTGTTGGAGTATCTAGCCGAACACTCGCCTGATCGAGAGGTTCAGATCTTTGGCACCGATATCAGCGAAGAGTCGCTGGCTGTGGCACGTAGCGGCCGCTACGTCGAGAACATCGCCCGCAACGTGAGCCCCGAGCGATTGGCTCGCTTTTTCATTCAGGATGGCGATCACTATCGAGTCTCGAAACGGCTGCGCGACTGTTGCACCTTCGCGCGGCAAAACGTCGCATACGACCCTCCGTTCTCGCGTATCGACCTGATCAGCTGTCGCAATCTGCTGATCTATCTCGATCCCATACTTCAAAAGCGCGTCATGACGGCCTTCCACTTCGCGCTTCAGAGCGATGGCCTGTTGATGCTCGGCCTCTCGGAGAGCGTTGGTGTCTATTCCGAACTCTTCATCGCGCTGGACGGAAAGCGTTCCAAGCTGTTCCTGAAGCGTTCGGTGCCGCATCGCGTCCTCGCTGCGATCACCAGGCCCGAGCAGCCGTCGACCAAGGAGCCGCCCAGCCCGCGCCAGGCAGAGAGTTCTTCCACCCCGGATCGCGATGGACTTCGGCGCGAGATCGACCGCGTCTCGATCGCACGGTTCACGCCTCCGTGCGTACTGTGTGACGATGACCTCAACGTGCTGGAATTCCGTGGCGACACCAGCGCGTTCTTGACACTTCCCCCAGGGGTTCCAACGCTGCAGCTCCGACGTCTGGCGCGCCCCGGCGTCTTTGGCGCGGTCAACGAGGCCTTGCGTGCTGCTCGAGCCGAATCCGTGCCGGTGCGGCGGACTGGACTGCGGGTGGAAACGGGTCCTGGCCAACTGCGTGACGTTGAGATCGAGGTCGTTCCGCTCTATCCCAGCGGGCAGGAGCCGCGCTGGTTCTTGGTTTTCTTTCTTCTCTCTCCGGAGGTCGCGCCGCAGCTCGGCCCTGACCTTCAGCGGGGAATTGCTCAAACAGTTAGGGCCGCAGTGATTGCGCGTCTAGGGAGCGGCTCCGCTCGACGCAACGACGCGGATCGCAGTGAAATTCGGCGCCTAACCGACGAGTTGCACGCAACGCGCGAGCAGACTCGCATGACGCTCGAGGAGCATGATCGCGCCATGGAAGAGCTCAGGGCGATGGAGGAAGAGACACAGTCGAGCAACATGGAGCTGCAGGGCACCAACGAGGAACTGGAGACTGCTAAGGAAGAGCTTCAGTCCCTGAACGAAGAGCTCGCCACGACCAACGACGAGCTGCGTGTCCGCAACCGGGAGCTCAAGGTCCTGCACGACGAGGTATCGCAAAGCCGCGACTTTGCCAACGCGATCATCGAGACCATGCCCCAGCCGCTGCTGGTGCTGACGCCCGATCTGCGCGTCACGCGCGCCAACCAGGCCTTCTACGCGTGCTATGAGACCAGCCCGCGAGAGACGATTGACGGAAAGCTGTATGAGCTGGGCAACGGGCAATGGGACATCCCTGCCCTGCGAGACTTGCTGGAGACCTTGGTTCCTCGACACACGAAGGTGCGCGACTACGAGGTCAGCGCGGTGTTCCCCCACATCGGGGCGCGCACGGTCAAGGTCAACGCGGCTCGCGTCGCCTGGCCAGACCGCACGCTCATCCTCATGTCGATCGACGACGTCACGACCAAGCATCGTGCGTTCGACCGGCTGACCCAGGCGGACCGGCAAAAGGATGAGTTCCTGGCGATGCTTGCGCACGAGCTGCGCAACCCGATGGCAGCGATGACCAACGCGATGCATCTGTGGCGACATGAGGGTGCCGATGATGCGACGAAGCACAAGGCGGTGGCGACCATCGAACGGCAATTGCGCAATCAGGTCCGGATGGTGGACGACCTCCTGGACGTCTCGCGAATCAGTCGTGGGATGGTGTCCTTGCACATGGAGCGTGTGGACCTGGGGCAGATCGTTCAGCAGGCGCATGAGGCCCTGCGCTTGCCCATCGAGGCCCGGCGTCACGAGGTCACGTTGAGCCTGCCTTCGACGCCGATCCTCGTCGAGGGGGATGCGGTGCGTCTGGAGCAAGTCGTTGCGAACCTGATAGGCAATGCGATCAAGTACACCCCGGCCGGAGGCCTCATCCACGTCTCCTTGCAGCGCGGAGACCAGGATGCCGTGCTCACCATCACGGATAACGGCATCGGCATGACCGAGGCATTCCAGGCGGAACTCTTCACTGTGTTTGTCCAGGCGGACCGCTCGGTGGGTCAGAACATGGGTGGTCTGGGGATCGGACTGGCAGTGGTGCGCCGGCTCGTCGAGTTGCACGGTGGCCAAGTCAATGCGTTCAGCTCGGGCTTGGCGCAGGGAAGCCGCTTCGTCGTCAGATTGCCGTACGCCACGGGCGAGGCGCAGGTGCTGGACTTGCCCACATGGTCGTCGACAGAGTTCCCGGCGAAGATTCGGCAACGCGTGCTCGTCGTCGACGACAACGTCGACGCGCGTGACAGCACGGCCGCATTGCTGATGTTGGAGGGGCACGACGTTCGGGTCGCCGACGACGGGCCATCCGCATTGGAGCAGGTGAAGGACTTTCAGCCGGACGCTGTTGTGCTCGACATTGCCCTGCCCGGAATCAACGGCTACGAGGTCTGCCGCGAACTTCGCGCGATGCAGGGTCATGCGGACACTCTGGTGATCGCGGTCAGCGGATACGGCCAGTTGGAAGACGTCGATCGCGGCCGGGAAGCGGGTGTGACCCACTATCTCACCAAGCCGGTCGATCCAGATCAGATCACGAGACTTCTGAGGGCGCGGACCTGATCGCATGCCAGAGCCGACATGCACGCTACACCGCCCCCCGCCTAGAGTCAGCCCACGGCTGGAATCAGATCCTGATCTCGCAGCATGACGGGCTCACGTGAGCCGCCTGCAATCCTGCTGCGCACCGCCTGCGCAAGTTCTTCTGCATGCCTTTGATAGGTGTCGAGCGGATCGTCCGTGGTGCTGAGTGGGCTGTAGCGGTAATGCAGAGTCTCCCTTCGCACTGAAGCACCCACGAAGTGCTCACCTATGTTCACCCAGAAGCGAACGGTGCCGGAAGAATGGTCGAAGAACGCGGCTGGCTTCATGAGGGCGTCGAGTTCGGATCAAGCGGGTGGAGCATCAACGCTGAAGATCCGCGGCACCGAGAACTCGCTGCCCACCAGGGCTCGGGCCAGGAGATAGTTGTGACGGGCAGCGTCGCTCAGGGCATTCATGTCCACCTCACCTTGAGCGCTGCACGGAAAACTGAAATCCGGTCCGCGATGCAAGGCCGAGAACACGAGCTCGTATCGGGAGGTCGACGCCGCGGGCCTATGTGGGTCCATATGTGCTTTGCGCTCTGCTGTTCGATTTCTCGTCCGCCCGAGCGCGAAGGCGAGTACAGGTCCCTGCTGGCGACGGCTACCGTGATGTGACATCGCAGGGCGAGTCGGAAGCGCCAGTCCTGCCGCCCATGAGCAGCTCGATGCGAAGCTCCCACATGCGTGCGGCGCCGGCGCACAGTCGCTCGTTTGCGCGCAACCATTTCCTCCAGTTCGGCGCGAACGCCAGATCGTCCTCACGAATCCAGACGAACGCCAACCAGGCGCGACGTTCCTCTTGCGAAAGGCGAGCATGTTCCTTGGTCGCGGACTCAAGTGCCAGCGGCATCCGGGACAAGGGTGCTGTCTCAAGATCAAGCATGGGCGTCTCTCATCGGGCGCGACGACGATCCGTGCAGCTGAGGCGCGGCATCCAGGGAACGCTTTGCGCGGACAAACAGCACGGGAACTGCGCTGTCTCGCAGCACCAGCTCGGCATCTCGCCCGAGCAGCAGCTTGCTGAGCTGGCGACGGCCATGGGTCCCGAGCACGATCAGGCAGCAACCGCGGCTGATCGCCTCCGCCACGATGATCGAAGCAGCGTTCGACTCAACGGTCTCGTGCAAGGCATACGACACGGCGAGCCCACGATCCTGCGCGGCCACGGCGGCTTTCGCGAGCAGTTCGTTGCCATACTCGCGAAGACTGTCGCGATGTTCCTTGAAGTCGCCCGCGGACTGCAGGAAGAGCGGCTCCACATCCACCACATGCAGGAGAACCAGGCGAGATTTCAATGCCGTGGCCAGGTCCAGCGCGAACGCGAGCCCCGCGTCAGCCGCCTGGCTTCCGTCGATGGGGACGAGGATTGATTCATGCATGGCGAATTCCTTCATGGTCAGCGCGAGCGCTGAGTCATCGGTCACGGCGAGCCTTCCCGGTCGATCCGCTTCATTGGCGTGGGAGCGCGGTCGCCCGCCCTCGCCCGTGAACGTGTCTTCCGCTCGCTCGCCGAAGGTGATCTGGGAGGCGAAGCCTGGGTCCTGATGCACGTGTGTCATGGCGGTCCCTGGTCACGCGCTTCGCCGCAGGCAGGTGACGAGCGCGGCATAGAGGGACACGTCGTTCGGGCCTTGCTGCCGGTACTCTGCCCAGACATCGGCCACGAATGACACTTGACTCAATACCATCGCGAGTACCCAGAACGCGACTCCCCAGCCGAACCAGCCTGTGGCCACGAGTACCGCGCCCAGCACTGCTAAAGGCGCCGCTGAGAAAATCAAGAAGGGGTTCATGTTCTGCTCCTCATGCGAAGACTGCCAACCAACAACGAGCGATCAACCGGCATGTGCGGGACCCATCTAGTAGGGTCTCTGCCCATATCCACGGTGCAGCGCCGTCTCGTAATCGCGATCGATCGTGCCGATATCTTGAAATCGCGGGCTGGCCCGCACCGCCTCGCGCTGGACGGTCAGGCGGATCTTCTTGGCTGCGAGATCCACCTCCGTGAGCCAATGGGGGCTGATCAGCACACGTGGCCCACCTTGCCACCATCCGGACGTATCGACGAGGAGGTAACGGAGCCTCCATGCGACATCGTCGTAGATGAGATCGACAACGCTGCCCATGCCTCTGCTCTCCGAGACCAACTCACATCGACACAGTTCCTCATCGGACACCAGCGGCAGGTTTCTCGAGCTCGGGGCCGGTTGCCCGTAGTGGAGCAACGTGGCGCGGGTCTGCTGCGCGGAGACGCCCTGCAGCGGATGCAAGGTGGGACTGGTCCTGACCGTGCGCTGATTGACATCCATGTGCATGCTTCTGCGTTGGATGGGCTGGAGCAGCAATGACGGCAGGATCAGCACCCAGCGGCCAAATAGCCAAGCCCCGGTTTCCACGACAAGGAAGCTGATGCGCCAATCGAAAGGGTCGATGAGAGCCTGTTGCACGGCCCCGATGTTTCCGTCGCTGCCCGTGACCGCGCATCGCCTCAGGAGACTCAGGCTGCTCAGACGCGCGGCGACATCCACCATCTATCGCCTCCCCACCCGCGGGCGCGCCGCGGGAGCAACCGGTATCGTCGGCGACGGGGGACGATCGGCCTCGGGAGGCCTTTCCTGCCTGGACTTATTCAGTTCCTTGTTGCCGTGTTGACGCTTCGTCATATCGAGTCCTTCATAAGTTTTAAGGCAGCGGGCGCGCACAATTTCACCCTTGGAGGGTGGGAAGCATTTATGCCCGTGACGAGCACAGGCTGCGCCGATTCCCACTCGTCGTCGGTGCGCCATCGCACGCAGCGGTCCGATGCCGGTTGCCACCTCCTTTCCTCATCGATCGGCTTTGACCGGGGCCGCTCAGATCGCTGGTCAACACCCAAAGGCGACTCACATGGTGTCCATGGAACTCGCGCGTCAGAACCTGCTCCTTGCCGCGCTGCCGGACGAGGAGCTGTCGCGATGGCTGCCTGATCTGGAAACGGTGCGTGCTCCTTTGGGTCAGGTGATCTACGAATCCGGAGCGCACCTGTCGCACGTCTACTTCCCAACGACCTGCATCGTGTCCCTGCTCTATGTCCTTGAGGACGGCGGTTCGGCCGAGATCTCGGTGGTCGGCTTCGAAGGCGTGGTGGGGGTGTCGCTCTTCATGGGCGGACAAACCACGCCCAGTCGGGGCGTCGTGCAAAGTGCCGGGGAGCTTCTGCGCCTGCGATCCGATCTGATGCTCGTGGAGTTCAACCGGGCGGGCCCTGTGATGCATCTGCTGCTGCGTTACACGCAAGCCCTGCTGACGCAGATGTCTCAGACAGCGGTGTGCAATCGGCATCACTCCTTGGATCAGCAGCTTTGCCGCTGGCTCCTGCTCAGCCTGGATCGGCTCGACGGGTCCGACCTCGTCATGACGCAAGATCTCATCGCCAACATGCTCGGGGTTCGGCGAGAGGGCGTCACGCAAGCGGCCGGCGATCTACAGGATGCGGGGTTGATCAGCTACCGCCGCGGCCATATCAAGGTGCTGAATCGTCCCGGCCTGGAGCGGCGCACGTGCGAGTGCTACGCAGTGGTCAAGAGCGAGTACGAGCGCCTGCTCAAACAGACGCTCGGGTAGCTGCAAGCGCTATCCTCGCCTCGTTGCTCATCCTCCCGATCACCAGCGGGACTAGTAACGAGCCGCGATGGCCGCATCGATGGCGTTCGAAACCGAGCGCGTCACAGCCTCTCGATCCGACTCATCGTCCGCACGGTGGGTGGTGCCTTCCAGTTCGAAGACTTGATCCAGGCGGTTGATCGTGGCGATCCATACGAGCAGCTTCCCACTCACGCTGAAGTCGACGCATGCCTTTGCCAGTCCTTGGGGCGACGCGGAAGTCCTGCACTCGTGCCGGAAATCGACAGTGTTGATGAGTCCCATCTCTTTCTCCTGATAGAAGTCCCTTGCGCGGACGGTTCGGACTCACTGAACTCCGATGGGAGCGCCGCAAGATCGCACTCTCTCGACGCCTGCCCCGTCCTTGTGAGCCCTCAGTCGAACCTCGCGTTCATCGCGATATTGAGGAATCGTCGGCCGTGCACGTAGCCGACGGCTCGGAGCTCGTTTCGTTAGTACGTCCGGTCGCGCAGAGCGGCCTCACTGACTGGCAAATGATCGCGACCCACCACATTCAGGCGTCACTCGTCGGAGTAACGCTGCGGGTCCAGCACATCGCGAATGCGGTCCAGCGTTTCGTTGTGTGGAACGGTCGGGAGCTCGATGAACAGGGCTCGTTGGGGTGGGGAGCGACACCGGACGACCGCTCGTCATCTGGGCGGCCTCAACATCTTGTGGACGCGACTCAACTCGCTTGAAGGGCCACGCATTCAAGCACGGACGGCGTGCGCGTGGCGCATTTGTTTTCGATGCCTGGGCTTGGATCGACGTTTGCCCTCTCCTTGGTTGAGGTCCTGAAAGAAGTGAAGCGAAGATGAAGCGCAGGTCGACAACTGGCAGCGTCTCGAACCGGCCGGGCCGCAAGGACGGGCTGCCCCCCGCTGAGCGCGCCGAACTCCGGCGCCAAGGAGCTAAGGCGGCAGTGCGTGGGGAAGAGGGCCATGTGAATCCGATGGACGAGCAGTCCAACCGCCCGTCGTCGACCGGTGAATGTCCGGATGTGTGGCAAAGCCGCAAGGACGCATGGCAGGAGGGACACGACGCTCAATCCAGGAACGACGAACGTGCGGAGGCGTTGCCGCCCAAACGGAACAGCAAAGATGAGCGCTGATCCCGAAAGCTCCGACAGGCTCGCTCAGATCAACCTGGACATTGAGGTCGCGGAGCGTCGACTCTCCGAGGTGCTGTCTCGGATTGCCCATGCGCGCAGCGAAGAGCGCTTGGGTGCGCTGCACTGGATGGTGGTCGAGAACGAGCGGCTGTACGCCGAGTTGCACGACCAGAACCTGCGCGCGGCGCGAGAGGCCGACTCAGCGCATGCGGCCCTCCAGGAGGCGATAAGGGCGGCAGAAACGGACCCATTAACCCAGCTACCCAACCGCATCGTCCTGTGGGACCGCCTCACCCATGAGATCGCCCTCGCCAAGCGCCATGCACTTCCCTTGGCGGTGCTGTTTCTTGACCTCGACGACTTCAAGATGACCAACGACCGGTTGGGCCACAAGGCGGGTGACCAGGTTCTGCAGCATGTCGCCAGCGTCTTGAAGTCGACACTTCGGGCGAGCGATACCGTGTGCCGCATCGGCGGCGACGAGTTCGTCATCGTCGCCGCGAACGTGGCGGGCGACGGTGTACTGGGTCTGATCAACAAGATCACGGCAGCCATCGCCGAGCCGTGGGAGCTGGCCGACGCCGTTCTAACGCAACGCGTGAGCATCGGCGCAAGTGGCTTCCCTGAAGACGGCGATCAAGCGGAGGATTTGGTCAGGAAGGCCGATGAGGCGATGTATCTGGCCAAGCTGGCTGACCGCGCCTGGGGCGTTGCCCTCAGCGGGTGCCCGCTCCTACCTCCGGCCCGGGTGGCACCCGATGAAACCCATTGATCCGCTGCTGCTCGCGGTGGTTCGGCTGAGCACTTCTCAAGATCGCCGTCCCTTGACGCGCGCCACTGGTTTTCTCTTGCGAGGAGGGGAAGCCGAAAGCGTCTTTCTCGTGACGTGCCGACATGTCTTCATCGATCCGCTCACGGGTCATTATCCCGACCGGGTGCAGATCGACCTCCACACCGACGCCAGCAATCTCGCAGCCACTACCAGCGCGGTCCTGCCCCTGTACGTGCAGGGCACTGCGGCATGGCGCCAAGGCCGGGATGCGGCGGGCGAGGTCGACGTGGCCACGCTGAAGCTGCATGCCGAACAGATGCCGCAAGCAGCGCTTTGGCATGTGTTTCCAGCGGAAGGTCCTTCCGAGCTGCCGCCGGAGGTCGGTTTGGGCACGCCCGTGCTGATCGTTGGCTTTCCGATGGGCTTTCACGACGAACT
>NZ_BCYP01000046.1 GCF_001598255.1 Mitsuaria chitosanitabida ATCC BAA-476 = NBRC 102408 | reverse complement strand
GACGATCATCGAGTAATTCAAGTCAGAGACCACAGGGGCATAGCTCAATTGGCAGAGCGTCGGTCTCCAAAACCGAAGGTTGGGGGTTCGAGACCCTCTGCCCCTGCCAGCGATCAGCGATAAGCGAACGTTGGTCCTAGTGGTCAAGCCAAGCCCGCGGGAGTTCTTCTCGGCGGGCTTTGGTGCTGGTGGGTTCTTCCGACGTGTGTCGGTTGAGCAATCGCCGAGGCGCTGAGCCTTGGCCGGAAGTGAGTTCAATGTCCAATCCTCAAGTCGAAACCGTGACGACCGGCGCCGACAAGGCCAAGCTGGCCGGCGCCGTGGCGCTGGTCATCGCGGCTGTTGTCGCCTTCTACGCGCTGAGCAAGCAAGGTCCGTGGGCGCAATGGGGCGTGCTGATCGTGCTGCTGGCCGCCGCCGTCGGCGCGTTCCTGACCTCGGAGTCCGGCAAGTCGCTGATCGCCTACGGTCAGGATTCGATCAAGGAAGTGGGCAAGGTGGTCTGGCCGACCCGCAAGGAAGCCGGCCAGATGACCTTGTACGTGTTCGCGTTCGTCGTGGTGATGGCGCTGTTCCTGTGGTTTACCGACAAGACGCTGGAATGGGTCCTGTACGACCTGATCCTGGGTTGGAAGCGCTGAGCGGCAGGGATTGAGAGGACCGAGATGAGCGAAGACCAAAACGTCGTGACGACCGAGTCGGGCATCCCGAAGCGCTGGTATGTGGTGCACGCCTACTCCGGCATGGAGAAGGCCGTCGAACGCAACCTGCGCGAACGCATCGACCGCGCTGGCATGCAGGACAAGTTCGGCCGCATCCTGGTGCCGACCGAAGAGGTCGTCGAGCTGAAGAATGGCAAGAAGGCCGTCACCGAGCGTCGCTTCTTCCCCGGCTATGTGCTGGTCGAGATGGTGATGGACGACGACAGCTGGCACCTGGTCAAGCACACGTCCAAGGTCACCGGCTTCGTCGGTGGTGCGAAGAATCGCCCGGCGCCGATCTCCGAAGCTGAGGTGATGAAGATCGTCAACCAGATGCAGGAAGGCGTGGACAAGCCGAAGCCGAAGGTTGAATGGATCGTCGGCGAGATCGTCCGTGTCAAGGAAGGTCCGTTCACCGACTTCAACGGCAGCATCGAGGAAGTCAACTATGACAAGTCGAAGCTGCGCGTGTCCGTGACCATCTTCGGTCGCGCGACGCCGGTGGAGCTGGACTTCGCCCAGGTCGAGAAGGTCTGACGGCTCGGCAATGACATGGCGGCTTCGGCCGCCATTGCTCGTTCCGGCCACGAAACAAGAGCCCGAAGGTGCTCGCCGGCGCAAGCCGCGAAATCTTCCGTGACCAGTCCGCAACGAGAGGTGGGCAAGAGGAGCGAGGGTAAGGCCGTCAGGATGAGCCCCTCGCGTTAGCACTCAGGCGAACCGGCGTGGCCGTCGGATCGCTCTCAGGAGAAATCATGGCCAAGAAGATTGTCGGCTTCATCAAGCTGCAAATCCCGGCTGGCAAGGCGAACCCGTCGCCTCCGGTCGGTCCCGCGCTGGGTCAGCGTGGTCTGAACATCATGGAATTCTGCAAGGCGTTCAACGCCCAGACGCAGAGCTATGAGCCGGGCCTCAAGCTGCCCGTCGTGATCACCGCCTTCGCGGACAAGAGCTTCACCTTCATCATCAAGTCGCCCCCGGCGACCGTGCTGCTGAAGAAGGCTGCCAAGATCGACAAGGGCTCGCAGCGCCCCCATCTGGACAAGGTCGGCAAGCTGACCCGCGCCCAGCTGGAAGAGATCGCCAAGACCAAGCAGAAGGACCTGACGGCCGCCGACATGGATGCCGCAGTCCGTACCATCGCCGGCTCCGCCCGTTCGATGGGCATCATCGTGGAGGGCATCTGACATGGCCAAGCTGACCAAGCGTCAACAAGCCCTGCAGGGCAAGGTGGAATCGACCAAGCTGTACGCGTTGTCCGACGCGATCAACCTGGTCAAGGAATGCGCCACCGCCAAGTTCGATGAAGCCATCGACGTGTCGATCCAACTGGGCGTCGACGCCAAGAAGTCGGACCAAGTCGTCCGTGGCGCTGTCGTGATGCCCAACGGCATCGGCAAGACCAAGCGTGTCGCCGTGTTCGCCCAAGGCGCCAAGGCTGAAGAAGCCAAGGCCGCCGGCGCCGACGTCGTCGGCATGGAAGACCTGGCCGAGCGCGTCAAGGCGGGCGACATGCCCTTCGACGTCGTGATCGCCTCGCCGGACACGATGCGTATCGTCGGTACCCTGGGTCAGATCCTGGGCCCGCGCGGCCTGATGCCGAACCCGAAGGTCGGCACCGTGACCCCGGACGTCGCCACCGCCGTCAAGAACGCCAAGGCTGGTCAAGTCCAGTTCCGCGTCGACAAGGCCGGCATCATCCACGGCACGATCGGCCGTCGCTCGTTCGACACCGAGAAGCTGGAAGGCAACCTGCGCGCGCTGGTCGAAGCTCTGAACAAGGCCAAGCCGGCCTCGAGCAAGGGCATCTACCTGCGCAAGGTCGCTGTCTCGTCGACGATGGGCGTTGGCGCCCGCGTGGACGTCGGCACGATCAACGCCGCCGCCGCTGCCTAAGCACGGCTCGGGCCGCCCGCGCGGCCCGACGCTTCAGATGAGGCGTCACGCGAGTCTGGCGTGACGCTGATGAATTGGTGGGCTGGCCGGAGCAATCCGGCCAGGTCATCCAAGACCGCTGGCGAGAGATCCCGCAGTACGGGGGAGATCGCTTAATCGGGGCTTCGGCTCCGGCCAGCGCAGATGGCGGTCCCGCTGAAAGGATACGGATCGCGAGGCTCAAGGGCATCGCGTTGGTTCCTGACAGAAGGTCGCTGATTCCGGTGCCTGAGCCGCGACGGTCAAACGTCGCGTCGAGGGCGTAATGTGAGGAGTAGACCTTGAGTCTCAATCGCAACGAGAAAGCAGCCGTCGTGTCCGACGTGGCAGCGCAAGCCGCCAAGTCCCAGACGCTGGCGCTGGCTGAGTACCGTGGCCTCACCGTTGAAGCCCTGAACAAGCTGCGCGTCGATGCGCGTGCCAAGGGTGTGTATCTTCACGTGCTGAAGAACACCCTGGCCCGTCGCGCCGTCGCCGGTACGTCGTTCGAGGCTGCTTCGGATGCCATGGTCGGCCCGCTGATCTACGGCTTTTCGGAAGACGCTGTCGCGGCTGCCAAAGTCATCGCTGACTTTGCCAAGACCAACGACAAGCTCGTCATCAAGGGTGGTGCCTACGGCGGCAAGGCTCTGGACGTCAATGGCGTGAAGGCGCTGGCGGCTGTCCCGAGCAAGGAAGTCCTGCTGTCGCAGATCGCCGGCCTGCTCAAGTCGCCGGTGCAACGCACCGCGGCCGTGCTGGCTGCCCTGGCTCAGCAGAAGGGCGGCGGCGCCGAAGCCGCGGCCGAAGCTCCTGCTGCCGCCTGATCGACGCTGCATTCGCGCAATCAATTCTTTCTGTATTTAGGAACCTATCATGGCATTCGACAAAGACGCTTTCCTGGCTGCCCTGGACAGCATGACCGTTCTGGAACTGAACGACCTGGTCAAGGCAATTGAAGAGAAGTTCGGCGTGTCCGCCGCTTCGATGGCTGCTCCCGCCGCTGGCGGCGCAGCTGGCGGTGGCGCTGCCGCTGCTGAAGAGAAGACCGAGTTCACCGTGGTCCTGGCTGACGCCGGCGCCCAGAAGGTCTCGGTCATCAAGGCCGTTCGCGAAATCACCGGCCTGGGCCTGAAGGAAGCCAAGGACCTGGTCGACGGCGCTCCGAAGCCCGTCAAGGAAGGCATCTCCAAGGCCGACGCCGAAGCTGCCAAGAAGAAGCTGGAAGAAGCCGGCGCCAAGGTCGAACTCAAGTAAGACCTTGTTGGGATCGGATGGCTTGTTCCTCCGCTCCCGCACCGCGAGAGGGGCGGCCCGTCAGGGCCTCCCCTTTCCTCGTTTCAGGGTATGCCCCGGTGAGATGCGGGTTGACAAAGAGCAATCGAAAGCATCGTGCTGTATCATGCACGGTTCTTTCGAGTGTTCTCTGATCCGACTGCAGAGAACGGTTTGGTCGGACCGCGGTCCAATCGTGCGTCATGCGTGGGGTGCAACGCCCTCAGTGACGCCCGGTGCCCCGGGGTTGTCCGCCAGCGGTTGGTAGTGGCCAACCACCAAGCTTCGGGTGCAACGCCCGAACAGCCAGTCGCCGACGCAGCGCGCCTCCAGGCCAGGGGTGCGCTCGACACGGAGTCTTTATGGCGCAAGCAACCCCCTACAGCTACACCGAGCGCAAGCGAATCCGCAAGAGCTTCGGCAAGCGCGTGAGCGTGCTCAACGTTCCGTACCTGCTGACGATGCAGAAGGAGTCGTACGTCGGCTTCCTGCAAAAGGATGTCGCTCCCCTGAAGCGCAAACCGGAAGGCCTCCAAGCCGCCTTCCTCTCCACCTTCCCGATCGTGTCGCACAACGGGTTCGTGGAAATGAAGTTCCTCGAATTCAACATCGCCAAGCCGCCGTTCGACGTTCGCGAATGCCAGCAGCGCGGTCTGACCTTCGCCGCGGCTGTTCGCGCGAAGCTGCAGATGATCATCTATGACCGGGAAAGCCCCCAGCCGAAGACGGTCAAGGAGATCAAGGAGCAAGAGGTCTACATGGGCGAAGTGCCGCTCATGACCGACTACGGCTCGTTCATCATCAACGGCACCGAGCGCGTCATCGTCTCGCAGCTGCACCGTTCGCCCGGCGTGTTCTTCGAGCACGACAAGGGCAAGACGCACTCGTCTGGCAAGCTGCTGTTCTCGGCGCGCATCATCCCCTACCGCGGCTCCTGGCTGGACTTCGAGTTCGACCCGAAGGACATCCTGTACTTCCGCGTCGACCGTCGCCGCAAGATGCCGGTCACGATCCTGCTCAAGGCCATCGGCCTGAATCCCGAGCAGATCCTGGCGCACTTCTTCGTCTTCGACAATTTCCGCCTGATGGATTCGGGCGCCCAGATGGAGTTCGTGGCCGAACGCCTGAAGGGTGAAGTCGCGCGTTTCGACATCACCGACAAGAGCGGCAACGTCCTGGTCGAGAAGGACAAGCGCATCACTGCTCGCCACGTGCGTCAGCTGGAGCAGTCCGGCACGCAGCACGTGACCGTGCCGGAAGACTTCCTGCTGGGTCGCGTCCTGGCGAAGAACATGGTCGATCCGGACACCGGCGAGATCATCGCGAAGGCCAACGAAGAGCTGACCGACTCGCTGCTGAAGAAGCTGCGCGGCGCCGGCATCAAGGACATCCAGTGCCTGTTCACGAATGAACTGGACGAGGGTGCCTACATCAGCCAGACGCTGGCCTCGGACGAGACCGCCGATCAGCTCGCCGCCCGTGTCGCCATCTACCGCATGATGCGCCCCGGCGAGCCGCCGACGGAAGACGCGGTCGAGGCGCTGTTCAACCGCCTGTTCTACAGCGACGACACGTACGACCTGTCGCGCGTCGGCCGGATGAAGTTCAACGCCCGCGTGGGCCGCGACATCCCGACCGGTGCGATGACCCTGTCGAACGAGGACATCCTCGACGTCGTCAAGATCCTGGTCGAGCTGCGCAATGGCCGCGGCGAGGTCGATGACATCGACCACCTGGGCAACCGTCGCGTCCGTTGCGTCGGCGAACTGGCCGAGAACCAGTACCGCTCGGGGTTGGCCCGTATCGAGAAGGCCGTCAAGGAACGTCTGGGCCAGGCCGAGACCGAAGCCCTGATGCCGCACGACCTGATCAACTCCAAGCCGATTTCCGCGGCGCTGAAGGAGTTCTTCGGTGCGTCGCAGCTGTCGCAGTTCATGGACCAGACCAACCCGCTGTCCGAGATCACGCACAAGCGTCGTGTCTCCGCACTGGGCCCGGGCGGTCTGACCCGCGAACGCGCCGGCTTCGAAGTCCGCGACGTGCACCCGACCCACTACGGCCGTGTCTGCCCGATCGAAACGCCGGAAGGCCCGAACATCGGTCTGATCAACTCGCTGGCGCTGTATGCGCGCCTGAACGAGTACGGCTTCCTGGAGACGCCGTATCGCCGCGTCGTGGATTCGAAGGTCACGGACCAGATCGACTACCTGTCGGCCATCGAGGAAGGCAAGTACGTCATCGCCCAGGCGAACGCGTCGTTGAACGACGCGGGCCAACTGGTCGACGAGCTGGTCTCCGCGCGTGAGAACGGCGACTCGGTGCTGACCTCGCCCGAGCGCATCCAGTACATGGACGTGGCGCCGACGCAGATCGTGTCGGTGGCGGCGTCGCTGGTGCCGTTCCTGGAGCACGACGACGCGAACCGCGCGTTGATGGGCGCCAACATGCAGCGTCAGGCCGTCCCGACCCTGCGTCCGGAGAAGGCCTTCGTCGGCACGGGCGTCGAGCGCGTGGCCGCGAAGGACTCGGGCACGGTGGTGGCCGCGCGTCGTGGTGGCGTGGTCGATTACGTCGACACGAACCGCATCGTGATCCGCGTGAACGACGACGAGACCGTGGCCGGTGAAGTCGGTGTCGACATCTACAACCTGATCAAGTATCAGCGTAGCAACCAGAACACCAACATCCATCAGCGTCCGATCGTCAAGCGTGGCGACCGCGTCGCCGCGGAAGACATCATCGCCGACGGCGCCTCGACCGACCTGGGTGAACTGGCTCTGGGCCAGAACATGCTGGTCGCGTTCATGCCGTGGAACGGCTACAACTTCGAAGACTCGATCCTGATCTCCGAACGCGTGGTGGCCGAAGACCGCTACACCTCGATCCACATCGAGGAACTGGTGGTCATGGCGCGTGACACGAAGCTGGGCTCTGAGGAAATCACCCGCGACATCCCGAACCTGAGCGAACAGCAACTGGCTCGTCTGGACGAATCCGGCATCGTGTACATCGGTGCGGAAGTGAACCCGGGCGACGTGCTGGTCGGCAAGGTCACGCCCAAGGGCGAGACCACGCTGACGCCGGAAGAGAAGCTGCTGCGCGCCATCTTCGGCGAGAAGGCTTCGGACGTGAAGGACACGTCGCTGCGCGTGGACCAGGGCACCAACGGCACGGTCATCGACGTGCAGGTGTTCACCCGCGAAGGCATCCAGCGCGACAAGCGCGCCCAGCAGATCATCGACGACGAGCTGAAGCGCTTCCGCCTGGACCTGAACGACCAGCTGCGCATCGTGGAAGCCGACGCGTTCGACCGCGTCGAGAAGCTGCTGACCGGCAAGGTCGCCAACGGTGGTCCCAAGAAGATCACCAAGGGCACCGTCATCTCCAAGGACTACCTGGCCGAGGTCGAGAAGTTCCACTGGTTCGACGTCCGTCCCGCCGAGGACGACGTGGCCAACCAGCTGGAATCGATCAAGAACTCGCTGGAGCAGACCCGTCACAGCTTCGACCTCGCCTATGACGAGAAGCGCAAGAAGCTGACGCAAGGCGACGAGCTGCCGGCCGGCGTGCTGAAGATGGTCAAGGTGTACCTGGCCGTCAAGCGTCGTCTGCAGCCTGGCGACAAGATGGCCGGCCGTCACGGCAACAAGGGTGTCGTGTCCAAGATCACCCCGATCGAAGACATGCCCTACATGGCCGACGGCACGCCCGCCGACATCGTGCTGAACCCCCTGGGCGTCCCCTCGCGGATGAACGTGGGTCAGGTGCTGGAAGTCCACCTGGGCTGGGCCGGCAAGGGCATTGGTCAACGCATCGGCGACATGCTCCAGCGCGAGGCCCGCGTGGCCGAGCTGCGCGACTTCATGGACCAGCTGTTCAACCAGAACGGCGGCAAGTCCGAGGATCTGGCGCAGCTGAGCGACGAGGAAGTCCTGGGCATGGCTCGCAACCTGCAGCACGGCGCCACCTTCTCGACGCCCGTCTTCGACGGCGCCAAGGAGCAGGAAATCCGCGCGATGCTGAAGCTGGCCTATCCGGACGACATCGCCGCGAAGAAGGGCCTCACGGCCAGCCGCACGCAGGCCTTCCTGTATGACGGCCGTACCGGCGAGCAGTTCGAGCGCCCGACCACGATCGGCTACATGCACGTCCTGAAGCTGCATCACCTGGTCGACGACAAGATGCACGCCCGCTCGACCGGCCCGTACTCGCTGGTCACGCAGCAGCCGCTGGGTGGTAAGGCGCAGTTCGGCGGCCAGCGTTTCGGTGAGATGGAAGTCTGGGCGCTGGAAGCCTACGGCGCCTCGTACATCCTGCAGGAAATGCTGACGGTGAAGTCCGACGACGTGAACGGCCGTACCAAGGTGTACGAGTCCATCGTCAAGGGCGAGCACTCGATCGAAGCCGGCATGCCCGAGTCGTTCAATGTGCTGGTGAAGGAAATCCGTTCGCTGGGCATCGACATCGAGCTCGAGCGCAACTAAAGGGAACAGGAGAAACGTATGAAGGGTTTGTTGGACCTGTTCAAGCAATTCACGCCGGACGAGCACTTCGACGCGATCAAGATCGGGCTGGCCTCGCCCGAGAAGATCCGTTCGTGGTCCTTCGGTGAAGTGAAGAAGCCTGAGACCATCAACTACCGGACGTTCAAGCCGGAACGTGATGGCCTGTTCTGCGCCAAGATCTTCGGCCCGATCAAGGACTACGAGTGCCTGTGCGGCAAGTACAAGCGCCTGAAGCACCGTGGCGTGATCTGCGAGAAGTGCGGCGTCGAAGTCACCCAGACCAAGGTGCGCCGTGAGCGCATGGGCCACATCGAGCTGGCCGCTCCTTGCGCGCACATCTGGTTCCTGAAGTCGCTCCCGTCGCGTCTGGGCATGGTGCTCGACATGACGCTGCGCGACATCGAACGCGTGCTGTACTTCGAGGCGTATGTCGTCGTCGACCCGGGCATGACCCCGCTGAAGAAGTTCAGCATCATGTCCGAGGACGATTACGACGCGAAGCGCGTCGAGTACGGTGACGAGTTCATCGCGCTGATGGGCGCCGAAGGCATCCAGAAGCTGCTGGCGGAAATGGATCTCGACGTCGAGATCGACCGCCTGCGCAACGACATGACCGGCTCCGAGCTGAAGATCAAGAAGAACTCCAAGCGCCTCAAGGTGATGGAGGCCTTCAAGCGCTCGGGCATCAAGCCGAACTGGATGGTGCTGGAAGTGCTGCCGGTGCTGCCGCCGGACCTGCGTCCGCTGGTGCCGCTGGACGGCGGTCGTTTCGCGACCTCCGACCTGAACGACCTCTATCGTCGCGTCATCAACCGCAACAACCGCCTGGCCCGTCTGCTCGAGCTGAAGGCCCCTGAGATCATCGTGCGCAACGAAAAGCGCATGCTGCAGGAAGCCGTCGACTCGCTGCTGGACAACGGCCGCCGCGGCAAGGCGATGACCGGCGCGAACAAGCGTGCCCTGAAGTCGCTGGCCGACATGATCAAGGGCAAGAGCGGTCGCTTCCGTCAGAACTTGCTGGGCAAGCGGGTGGACTACTCGGGCCGTTCGGTCATTACCGTGGGCCCGACGCTCAAGCTGCACCAGTGCGGTCTGCCGAAGCTGATGGCGCTGGAGCTGTTCAAGCCCTTCATCTTCTCGCGCCTGGAAGCGATGGGCATCGCGACCACGATCAAGGCCGCGAAGAAGGAAGTCGAGAGCGGCACCCCGGTGGTCTGGGACATCCTGGAAGAGGTCATCAAGGAGCACCCGGTTCTGCTGAACCGCGCTCCGACGCTGCACCGTCTGGGCATCCAGGCCTTCGAGCCGGTCCTGATCGAAGGCAAGGCGATCCAGCTGCACCCGCTGGTCTGCGCGGCGTTCAACGCCGACTTCGACGGTGACCAGATGGCCGTCCACGTGCCGCTGTCGATCGAAGCACAGATGGAAGCCCGCGTCCTGATGCTGGCCTCCAACAACGTGCTGTTCCCGGCCTCCGGCGAACCGTCGATCGTTCCTTCGCAGGACGTGGTGCTGGGTCTGTACTACGCGACCCGCGAGCGCACGAACGGCAAGGGCGAGGGCATGGTCTTCACGGACATCCCCGAGATGATCCGCGCGCTGGAGAACGGCGCGGTGGAGATCACCGCCAAGATCAGCGTCCGCCTGACCGAGTACACCAAGGACAAGGACACGGGCGAGTGGATCCCCGAGACCAAGCTGGTGGACACGACCGTCGGTCGCGCGCTGCTGTCCGAGATCCTTCCGAAGGGCCTCCCGTTCAGCAACATCAACAAGGCGCTGAAGAAGAAGGAAATCTCGCGCCTGATCAACACGTCCTTCCGCAAGTGCGGCCTGAAGGAAACCGTGGTGCTGGCAGACAAGCTGCTGCAGTCCGGTTTCAAGCTGGCCACGCGCGCCGGCATCTCGATCGCCATCGACGACATGCTGGTCCCGAAGCAGAAGGCCGAGCTGATCGACCGCGCCGAGAAGGAAGTCAAGGAGATCGAGCAGCAGTACGTCTCGGGTCTCGTGACCGCCGGCGAGCGCTACAACAAGGTCGTCGACATCTGGGGCAAGACCGGTGACGAGGTCGGCAAGGTCATGATGTCGCAGCTGTCCAAGGAAAAGATCCTGGACCGCAACGGCAAGGAAGTGGAGCAGGAGTCCTTCAACTCCATCTACATGATGGCCGACTCGGGCGCGCGGGGTTCCGCGGCCCAGATCCGTCAGCTGGCCGGCATGCGCGGCCTGATGGCGAAGCCGGACGGCTCCATCATCGAGACCCCTATCACGGCGAACTTCCGCGAAGGCCTGAACGTTCTGCAGTACTTCATCTCCACCCACGGTGCTCGCAAGGGCCTGGCGGACACGGCGCTGAAGACCGCGAACTCCGGTTACCTGACGCGTCGTCTGGTGGACGTGACGCAGGATCTGGTCGTGACCGAATCCGATTGCGGCACCGACAACGGCATCAACATGCGCGCCCTGGTGGAAGGCGGTGAAGTGATCGAGTCCCTGCGTGACCGCATCCTGGGTCGCGTGGCCGCCATCGACGTCGTCCATCCGGAGACGCAAGCGGTCCTGCTGACGGCCGGCAACATGCTGGACGAGGACACGCTGGACGTGCTGGAAGCCGCGGGCGTCGACGAGGTCAAGGTCCGCACGCCGCTGACCTGCGGCACGCGCTTCGGCCTGTGCGCCAAGTGCTATGGCCGCGACCTGGGTCGCGGCGGCATGGTCAACACCGGTGAAGCCGTGGGCGTCATCGCCGCGCAGTCGATCGGTGAGCCGGGCACCCAGCTGACGATGCGTACCTTCCACATCGGTGGTGCGGCGTCGCGTGCGGCGGTGGCCTCGAGCGTGGAAGCCAAGTCGGACGGCATCATCGGCTTCAACGCCACGATGCGCTACGTCACGAACGGCAAGGGCGAGCTGGTGGTGATTTCGCGTTCCGGCGAAATCGTGATCACCGACCCGCATGGCCGTGAGCGCGAGCGTCACAAGGTGCCTTACGGTGCCCTGCTGAACATCAAGGCTGACCAGACCATCAAGGCCGGCACGATCCTGGCGAACTGGGACCCGCTGACCCGCCCGATCATCACGGAATTCGCCGGTCAGGCGAAGTTCGAGAACGTCGAGGAAGGCGTCACCGTGGCCAAGCAGGTCGACGAAGTGACGGGTCTGTCCACGCTGGTCGTGATCGACCCGAAGCGCCGCGGCGCTGCCAAGGTCGTCCGTCCGCAGGTCAAGCTGCTGGATTCGAACGGCCAGGAAGTGAAGATCCCCGGCACCGACCACTCGGTGACGATCGGCTTCCAGGTCGGCTCGCTGGTTCAGATCCGCGACGGCCAAGATCTGGCACCGGGCGAAGTGCTTGCACGTATCCCGGTGGAAGGTCAGAAGACTCGCGACATTACCGGCGGTCTGCCGCGCGTGGCCGAGCTGTTCGAAGCCCGTTCTCCGAAGGACGCCGGCTTCCTGGCCGAGCAGACCGGTACGGTCTCGTTCGGTAAGGAAACCAAGGGCAAGGTCCGCCTCGAGATCACCGATCCGGAAGGCCGCAAGCACGAGCTGCTGGTGCCCAAGGAAAAGAACATCCTGGTCCACGAAGGCCAGGTGGTGAACCGTGGTGAACTGGTCGTCGACGGCCCGGCCGATCCGCAGGACATCCTGCGTCTGCTGGGTATCGAGGAACTGGCCCGCTACATCGTCGACGAAGTCCAGGACGTGTATCGACTCCAGGGCGTGAAGATCAACGACAAGCACATCGAGGTGATCGTTCGCCAGATGCTGCGTCGCGTGCAGATCACGAACCCGGGCGATTCGTCCTACATCGCCGGCGAGCAGGTCGAGCGCTCGGAACTGCTGGACACCAACGATCGCCTGCGCGGCGAGGGCAAGATGATCGCCACGCACGCCGACGTGCTGCTGGGTATCACGAAGGCCTCGCTGTCGACGGACTCGTTCATCTCCGCGGCGTCGTTCCAGGAAACGACCCGCGTGCTGACCGAAGCCGCGATCATGGGCAAGCGCGACGAGCTGCGCGGTCTGAAGGAGAACGTGATCGTGGGTCGTCTGATCCCGGCCGGTACCGGCATGGCCTTCCACCAGGCCCGCCGTGCCAAGGAAGAGATGGACGACGCCGAGCGCCGTTCCATCGCGATCCAGGAAGCCGAGGAAATGGCCGCGGTGCAGCTGTCCGCGCTCGACGCGGCCAGCGACGCGAGCTCCGGCGAGTAAGCCAAGCGATCCGAATCGAGTCGTCCGCGGCTCGATCCGAAGGCTGCCGTCCCGAAAGGGCGGCAGCCTTTTTTTCTTTGGTCCGCGAGAAGGCGGGGGGAGGAGGGCGCCTGGCTGAGCGCGCGTTCAGGCCGGAGTGTTCAGCTTCAGCCAGGCTGCCGGCGACAGGATGGGCAGACCGAGTCGGCCCGCACGCTTCGCGACCTTGAGCACGGCGCGATCGCGGGAAATCAGCCAGGTGGGCTGGGTCGCCGCCAGCGAGAGGCCCAGATCGATGAACTTCTGGTCGTCCGTGTCGCTGCAGCGAGGGCGGGCGATGCCCAGGGTGGGCTCGGGAAGGAGGCGGCAGTGCGCCTCGAAGGCGGCATGGATGTGGTTCACGTCCGGCGCATACCGCGCCGCGACGCCGCGACCGATCACGTGCAGCAGCTCGGCCCTCATGGCTTCCGTCGCGACCCAATGTAAGTGCCTGCTCTCAACTGAAGCGATGAGCAGCCTCAAGCTCGGTTCATCGAAGACCAGCCAGTCCATGACGACCTGGGTATCCAGGATCACCAGGCGATCGGCGGGGGGCGGAGATGCCGACGTTGACGGGAATGTGGTGGAAACGGCGTCGTTCATGGGGTTGCGGAGCATAGCGCCTTGTGCGAATCCGGTGGACTGGCCTACAATCGCCGGCTCTCCAGCATGTCTTGATGCGTCCAGGCTCCTCGATTCGGTCGGTGGCCTGGGTTGATGCGAGCGTGGTGCCGCAAGGTGCTGCGCTTTTGTCGCTTGTGGAAACGCCTGTTCTGGGCGCTTCGGCAAGGTCGGAACCGCTGGGGATGTGACTTCAAACGGGAACAAGTTACTTATGCCAACCATCAATCAGCTCGTGCGCCACGGTCGTGAGACCGAGGTGACGAAATCCAAGTCGCCGGCTATGCAGTCGTGCCCGCAGCGCCGTGGCGTCTGCACCCGCGTGTACACCACGACCCCGAAGAAGCCGAACTCGGCGCTTCGCAAGGTCGCCAAGGTGCGCCTGACCAACGGTTTCGAGGTCATCTCGTACATCGGCGGTGAAGGCCACAACCTGCAAGAACACAGCGTCGTGCTCGTGCGCGGCGGTCGTGTCAAGGACTTGCCGGGTGTGCGTTACCACATCGTCCGCGGTTCGTTGGACCTGCAGGGCGTCAAGGATCGCAAGCAATCGCGTTCCAAGTACGGCGCGAAGCGCCCGAAGAAGGCCTAATCAGCCAACGGTCTTGGTGGCCGAGAGGTCATCGATTTTTGCGGCCCGCGTGCTGGTGCACCGGTAGCCGAGTAAGTGGATCCCCCCAGATGTCGGTGGAGATCCGCGGCGGGGCGAGAGCCCTGACCAACTGAAGCATTGAAGGAAGAATCCCATGCCACGTCGTCGCGAAGTACCCAAGCGCGAAATCCTGCCGGACCCGAAGTTCGGTAGCGTCGATCTGTCCAAGTTCATGAACGTCATCATGGAATCGGGCAAGAAGGCTGTTGCAGAGCGCATCATTTATGGCGCCCTGGAGCAAGTCGAGCAGAAGTCCGGCAAGGATCCGCTCGAGATCTTCATGATCGCGATCAACAACGTGAAGCCCATGGTCGAAGTGAAGTCCCGTCGCGTTGGCGGCGCGAACTACCAAGTTCCCGTGGAAGTTCGCCCCGTCCGCCGTCTGGCTCTGGCCATGCGTTGGTTGAAGGAATCGGCGCGCAAGCGCGGTGAGAAGTCGATGGCCCAACGTCTGGCCAACGAACTGCTGGAGGCCTCGGAAGGCCGTGGTGGCGCGATGAAGAAGCGCGACGAAGTCCACCGCATGGCAGACGCCAACAAGGCGTTCTCGCACTTCCGCTTCTAATCAAGACCTCTCTGGCCGCCTCGGGTTACTACTGACCCGATGGCGGCTCCATGCATTTGGAGTGACACCATGTCCCGCAAGACCCCCATCGAGCGCTACCGCAATATCGGTATCTCGGCGCACATCGATGCCGGTAAGACCACGACGACCGAGCGCATCCTTTACTACACCGGTGTGAACCACAAGATCGGTGAAGTGCACGACGGCGCTGCCACGATGGACTGGATGGAGCAGGAACAAGAGCGCGGCATCACGATCACGTCGGCCGCGACGACCTGCTTCTGGAAGGGCATGGACATGTCCTACCCCGAGCATCGCTTCAACATCATCGACACCCCTGGACACGTGGACTTCACCATTGAAGTCGAGCGTTCGATGCGCGTGCTGGACGGTGCTTGCATGGTTTATTGCGCCGTGGGTGGCGTGCAGCCCCAGTCGGAAACCGTCTGGCGCCAGGCCAACAAGTACAAGGTGCCCCGCCTCGCGTTCGTCAACAAGATGGACCGTACCGGCGCGAACTTCTTCAAGGTCGTCGACCAGATGAAGACTCGCCTGAAGGCCAACCCCGTGCCCGTGGTGATCCCCATCGGCGCCGAGGAAAACTTCAAGGGCGTGGTGGACCTCTTCAAGATGAAGGCCATCATCTGGGACGAAGCCTCCCAGGGCATGAAGTTCACCTTCGAAGACATCCCGGCTGACCTGGTCGAAGTTGCCCAGGAATGGCGCGAGAAGATGGTCGAGGCCGCGGCTGAGGCCACCGAAGAGCTGATGAACAAGTACCTCGAGACGGGCGACCTGACCGAGGAAGAGATCAAGATCGCGATCCGCAAGCGGACCATCGCGACCGAGATTCAGCCGATGCTGTGCGGCACCGCCTTCAAGAACAAGGGTGTGCAGCGCATGCTGGACGCCGTCATCGACTTCCTGCCCTCGCCGCTGGACATTCCGCCGGTCTCGGGCACGGACGAAGACGACCAGCCGATCACCCGCGAGCGCACCGACGAAGAGAAGTTCTCGGCGCTGGCCTTCAAGCTGATGACCGACCCGTATGTCGGTCAGCTGACCTTCGTGCGTGTGTACTCGGGCGTGCTGCAGTCGGGCGCGACCGTCTACAACCCGGTCCGCGGTAAGAAGGAGCGTATCGGCCGTATCCTGCAGATGCACGCCAACCAGCGTGAAGAAATCAAGGAAATTCTGGCGGGCGACATCGCGGCTTGCGTTGGTCTGAAGGACGTCACCACGGGCGAAACCCTGTGCGACCCCGACAGCATCATCACGCTGGAGCGCATGGTGTTCCCGGAGCCGGTGATCTCGCAGGCTGTCGAACCGAAGACCAAGGCTGACCAGGAAAAGATGGGTATCGCGCTGGGCCGTCTGGCCGCCGAAGACCCGTCCTTCCGTCTGCGTACCGACGAAGAATCCGGCCAGACCATCATTTCCGGCATGGGCGAGCTCCATCTGGAAATCATCGTCGACCGCATGAAGCGCGAGTTCAGCGTTGAAGCCAACGTCGGCAAGCCGCAGGTTGCTTACCGCGAAACCATTCGCAAGTCGGTCACCGACGTCGAAGGCAAGTTCGTGCGTCAGTCCGGCGGTAAGGGCCAGTATGGTCACGTCGTGTTCTCGGTCGAACCGCAAGAGCCGGGCAAGGGCTTCGAGTTCGTCGACGCGATCAAGGGCGGTGTGGTTCCTCGCGAATTCATCCCCGCGGTCGAGAAGGGTGTCATCGACTCCCTGCCGAACGGCGTGCTGGCCGGCTACCCGGTCGTGGACGTGAAGGTCACGCTGACCTTCGGTTCGTACCACGACGTGGACTCGAACGAGAACGCGTTCAAGATGGCCGCCTCGATGGGCTTCAAGGAAGCCTGCCGTCGCGCCAGCCCGGTCATCCTCGAGCCGATGATGGCCGTGGAAGTCGAAACGCCGGAAGACTATGCTGGTACGGTGATGGGCGACCTGTCCAGCCGTCGCGGCATGGTGCAAGGCATGGACGACATGGTCGGCGGCGGCAAGATCATCAAGGCAGAGGTTCCTCTGTCCGAGATGTTCGGCTACTCGACCTCGCTGCGTTCGGCCACGCAAGGCCGCGCGACGTACACGATGGAGTTCAAGCACTACAGCGAAGCTCCGAAGAACGTCGCCGACGCGATCATCACCGCTCGCGCGAAGTGATGAATGGAGCCAGTGCCTCAGGGCGCTGGCTCATGTGTTTCTCGATCATCGAATCGTCTTCGCAGTGACGCCTCCCGGTTGCCGGTCGCCGGGATTTCAGGATGCTGCGGAAACGCTAAACCAACAGACCGGGCAAATGCTCTTTTTGGAGAATTGAAATGGCAAAGGGTAAGTTCGAACGG
>NZ_BCYP01000045.1 GCF_001598255.1 Mitsuaria chitosanitabida ATCC BAA-476 = NBRC 102408 | reverse complement strand
CCTAACTCGTTGAGCCGCAAGGACTTTTTGTCTTTGCGGCTCTTTTCGTTTTGGGCCCAACTTTCTAACGAATCGCCATCGTTCTAACGGCGTCGTTATCCCTCCTGCCACTTTGTACTGTATAAATACACAGTATGTACTGGCATGTCCGTCGCAAGTTCAGCCAGGGTGCGGCCCTGACCCAGACCCTCTTCGCTCAGCAGGAAGAGGTGCTGGGCATGCTGTGCATTTCGGAAGAGCGCGACGAGGAAACGCGGCGCGTGACGCGCGTGGCGCGGCTGCGCGAACACCCGCACTACCCGGCCAAGCTCCCCCCGCCGCTGTTCGAAGCGATCGTCGTCCACGCCGGCGCCGGCGCCTGGACCGTCAGCGGCTTCGAGCGTGAGAACGAAGGGACGAAGAGCCAGCGTTCGTACCTGCAGAGCTGGTTCATGCGGCCGATGACGGCGCGCGAGGAGATCGAGCTCGAGGAGCGCTTCAAGGCGAACCTCTTCGCCCGCCTACCTACCCACGTCCGGCCGGAGTGAGATCGGAGTCACCATGAACTACAGCATCTGGATGCACCAGGTCGCGGTGCTCGCGCGAGACCGGGACGGCGCCGAGCGGACCATCCGGCGCGTGCTGGAGCAGCACCTTGGCGGCGCCGCGGGAGTCGTCGACGCGTTTCTCGCGGCCGGCGGCCTGGCCTATGGCACGACAGCCCCGGAGTGCCCGGCAGCGAGTCGCTGGCGCGCCGCAGAACTCGCGGCCCTGGACGCGGTGCACATCGAGTTCCCCGCCCTAGTCCTGCGCCTTGCTGGCGAAGACCTCGACGAAGCCCTGGCCGAGGAGTTCGTGACCATCGGCGCTACGCGCGCCAGCAGCGCCGAAGCACCAGCAGGCGTGGTCGGCCGACTGCTCTAGGCTGGGTGCGGTCCTTGCTCATTGCGTCGAGGGGCTCCTTCACGGCCGTGCAGGTTCTTCCGTTCGGATGCCTCACCAAGCATGGATCCGACATCGTCGAGGTCAAGCGGCTTGAGCATGTGGCGCTTGAAGCCCACAGCGCGGCTCCGAGCTCGGTCGGCCGGCTCATTCCAGATGCTGATGGCGACAGCAAAGACAGCAGGAGCAAGCCCAGCCTGACGCATCAAATCCCAACCGGAGGCGTCAAGCAGGTCGATGTCGCATATGAGCGTGTCCGGGTCACGGCTTCGGGCAGCTCTCGTTGATGCCCGCCTCCACTTGACCCGCGGACATTGAGCACCCGTATCAGCTATCGCTTCGAGGCCGGCGCGGCCTCAGGCTGCAATCGATCATTGCATCTGAGGCCATCGCGCCGACGAACATGAATCCCTCGGCATGCGGACAGTCGACAGGCCCGTCGCTCGATGCTCTGACCGCAAAGAATGGCTCGCAGCGCCGCTGAGCGCGCGACGTTCAGGCAGGTCCCGACGGATCCTTGCGGGAGCGCTTCACCTTGTACATGTTCTCGTCCGCCCGCCTGACCAGTACCTCGGGCTGATCGCCGTCCTCAGGAAAGCTGCTCGCGCCGATACTCACCTCGGGGATCAGGATCTCGCCCCCGACCATACATGGGCAACCCAACGCGCGAGCAATCTTGTCGACGAAGCGTGTCAGGCGCGGTGGTTGAACATCGTCGGCAACGATGACGAACTCGTCGCCGCCCATGCGGCACACGGTGTCGCTCGCCCGCAGTGTTGTCCTCAGCAAGCGAGCCACGTGGCGTAGCAGCTGATCACCGGCCTCATGGCCCAATCGGTCGTTGACGGACTTGAATCCGTCGAGGTCCAGATACAGCACTGCCAGCGGGGTGCCGCGACGCCTGGCCAAATCCAGGTCATGTGCCAAACGATCCCAGAGCACGACGCGGTTGGGCAGTTGGGTCAACGGATCTGTCTCGGAAATACGGATGGCGTCCTGCAATGCAGCGTGAGCTGAGTCCGCCTCTTCGGCCGCGCGGTCGTTCTGAGCCTCCAGTGCCGCGTACAGTCGCTCGTTCTCCAGAACCAGCCAATGAAGCGACCCGAGATCCTTCTCGCTACGCGCACAGGCAAGCTCCGCCAGTAGCGCTTTCAGCGCCTGCTCAGCATGGCTGATCTCCCTGCGCAGCTGCGCAAGTTGTTCAACGCCTTCTGCATCAATGCTCATCTTTCGCGCTGCCGTTCGGCGTGAAAGGTTCAGCCTTGTCATCCGCCTTCGACTGAGCGTCGTGCCCGCTTTGCCATGCGTCCTTGCGCTTCTGCCAAAGACCTCGGCTCTCCCCGGTGCTTGTCGGGAGGTTGGACGGATGGGTCATCGGGTTCTCCGACGTCTCATCTCCTCGCGCTGCCGCCTTTGCGCCCTGGCGCTGGAGTTCCGCTCGCTCGGCCGAAGGTAGCCCGTCCCGTTCGGCGGGCCGGCCAGACCTGCGCGGAGATCCTGGACCAGACTTCATCGTGACCTCCAACGCAGTTCCGGACCACCATTAGGCGCTCAAACCAGCACGGCAAGCGACGATCCCGGGCCGGGTCAAGAAATAAACATCCTCATCAGCGAGCTCGCCGTGCTTCAATGCGCGTACTGACATTCGCGCCTCTCGGTCGCCCGATTTCCGCGTCAGCCAGCACGCCTGGCCGCCACAGCTGACGGACCAAGTCGCTCCGCTGCGGAGCACTACGGAAGGAAGCGACATGTTCGTCAAGACGAGGCTCTCTCGCCTCCGCGGATTGAAACTCGCGTCGTTCGACGTGGTCTATGTCTGCCCCCACCGGTCCGAACTCGGCGTCTTGATCTTCAGGCGACGGGACGCTCCTCCAAGAAGGGCGCTCTTCATCGATCTTCCCGTGAACCCTCAGCAAGGGACCGTCGCGGGAATTCGAGACCAACTCGATCCAGAGCGACTTGAGGACGACTGGCTTCCTTGACCCGCCGTCGCCCCACGCTTCCCTTGGCACGATCCCTGGAGCCCGTCATGTCCATCTCGAAGGCTGTTGACTTCCTGTATCGAGGCCGCCATGCAGGTGCGCTGCTGAAGGTTTCCGTTGACCTGAGACCGCTGGGCGGCGTGCTGACTTGGTTCGCCACCGTCAACTGCAGCCCCGAGTTCCTGGAGCTCGATGGCGACATCTGCCGCGTCGACGACGAGTCGGAGCGCGCGGCGGTCGTTCGTACGGTCTCTCGCGCCATCGACGCCGCCCTTGGCGCTGGGTGAGGGCGATAGCGCGGAGTCTGGCGTTTTCACTTACGGACTGTGCGAGGAGAGAGACTTGGAAGAGCTGCCTAAAGCCTCCCGCGGGTTGGGCACTCGCGATCTCCGAGTCAATAGCGCGCGAGCGTCATGTAGGTGTTTGCATCCATGGCGGCTCGATGTCCGCTTCCGCTGCAAAGCAGCCTCGCGCTAGATGAGCTGGGCTAGTAGCCCATCGGTCCTGACCGCGTCGTCCTGGTTGAAGAACTCCGCCGGCTGCGGCCGGATCAGCGCGCGGGCGTCATCGACCGCGCCCGTCAGCCAGACCGACCAATGCTCGGGCTCGACGTGGATCACCGCGCGCTTGTCCTGCTGGTCCGCGGGCAGCTTCGGATCCGGCTTGTGCAGCCTGGCCAGCAGCGGGTGCCCGTCGCAGTTGCAGGTCAGCATGGTGAAGTTGGGAACGATCTCGCCGGTCGCCGGGTCGGTCCAGTGGTTCCAGATGCCGGCGAGCATCCACGGGAGGCCGTCTGCGCGCTTGAGCTGCCACCAGATGTTTTTCCCGGTCTCCCAGTTCGGCTCCTGGTACCAGGTCGCGGGGATCAGGCAGCGCCGGCCCTCGTTCCACGCGGCGCGGAAGGTCGGCGAGGTGGCGACGGTCTCCGTCCGGGCGTTGTTGGTGCTGCGCGCCCGCAGCGCCGGCGGCTTCTTCCCCGGCATGGCCTTGGGCTGCATCATGTCCTTGCGCGTCGGCGCGCCGGGCCGGATCAGGCCCCACTGGCCGACCTCCCCTAGCGCCCCGCCCTCGCCGTCCGACCGGAGGAACAGGCCCGGGTCGAAGGGCCCCACGAACGGCTTCTCGGGCTCCGCCTCGGGGAGCCAGACCTTGCCCAGGTGCCGGCGGACGTAGACCTCGAAGTCGTTCTTCGGGGCCATGTGGTACAGATTGCACATGCGGCGTGCCGTTCAGCGCTGCTCAGGGAGGCTCGCGGCCAGCGAGAGACCCAAGCGCCAACATGCGGTCGAATTCCTCACGGAAGGCAGCGTTGCACACTGTCATTCGGTCGATCTCCGCTTGCGACGGGATCGGCAGATTGAGGCGCTTGTACGCCAGTTGCTCGGGGGTCAGGTCGTCGCGTTCACTCGCCGGCAGCCGAGACCGCAGGTCGACGGCCTCCGGCATGGGTGGACGTTCAATGCCCGGTCGCACCCTTGGTCGGCGCAGCCTGTGCGGCTGGCGCTGGCACGTTGATGATGATGGGCGGCTGCGGGGCCGGCACTGCGGCGGCCGGCGCCGGTGCTGCTGGCTTCAGCGCGTTGGACACGGTGAAGAACAGCCCCGAGAAGCCGAGGAACAGCGCGATCACAGTGGCGATCATCCAGGTCTTGATCGACGCGTCCATCCTGTGGATCTCGGTGCGCAGATCGCCGATGTCGGACTTCGTGGCCAGCGTCGGCACGATGGTGTCCCACTTGGTTTCGAGCTTGGCGAGGCGCGCTTCCATGTCGGCATCATAGCCACCGCCGCCCCCACCGTGTTCAGCGCCACCGCCTTGGTTGCTGACGTTTGCCGGTGCGGCCATCTTGTGCACGATTCCCATCAGTCCTCCGAGAACGCAGGATCGATAGTCTCGGCGTAGCCGCAGGTCTCACACTTGAATAGCGCGACCAGAAAGAAGCCCCCTCCATCAAACGCCATCGTCTTCTCATCGTTGACCGGGCCGCTCAGCTTGACGCTGCTGTACGCGTAGTACCCGTTCTCCCGCTTCATTGCCCCGTGGCCGTACCGGCACGTCGGCTCCAATCGAAACTTCGGCATCACGTGCCCCCCTCTTTGGCTTCGGTCTGTAGGTCTCCCAGCCGCAGCCCGACCATGATCACGGTTCGCTCCAGATCTCGCTGCTTGGTCCGCAGCGCGAGCAACTCCTCCATCAACGGCCGCTCGCGCTCCTGACGGTGACCGTCATCGGGCAGCTTGTGGATCTCCGCCTGCAGCCGCTCGACCTGGTCGCGGATGTCCAGCACCTGCATCTGCGCAACCGAGCGCTCGCGCTCCAGCTTCGCGATGTGGGCCCACAGGCCCTGCCCTTCGCTGGGTGCGGCCGCGGCCTCGAAGGACTGCTCCAGCCTGTGCGCCACCTCGGCGTTGAAGCTGCGCCCGCTCTCCTTCGCCGCGTTGGTCACCCGCTCCTTGAGGTCGGCTGTGAGCCGGAGCGGGTACGCAGGAGCTTGATGTCGATCGGCCATGCCCGGATTGTGGACATCAAAAAGCGCCGCCGCAAAGATACGATTTGACATCCACGCATTTCGTATCTATTCTTCATCCACACTCACTTCATGAGGAATGGAAAGTGCAGGAACCGAAGTCACTCATTCAGGTGCGCGTGCCGAAGCCGCTCTACGACGCAGTCAAGGCCCAAGCCGCACTGCAGGACCGCAGCGTCAACTGGCTCATCAACCGGATCCTCGAGCGCGCCGTCGCCAGCTTGGACGAGCCGCAGCTCAAGGGAGCCGAGCAATGAACGCCGTAACCCCCTTCACCAACGGCGCCTTCTCGGTGCGCACCGTTGAGATCGACGGCGATCACTGGTTCGTCGGAAAAGACGTCTGCGAGGGCCTCGGCTACGCCAATCCCAATAAGGCCATGGGAGACCATTGCAAGGGGGTACCGAAACGTTACCCCCTCCAAACGGCCGGCGGCACGCAGCTCGCGCGGGTCCTGAACGAAGCCGACGTCATGCGGCTGATCATCAGCAGCAACCTACCGGCCGCCCAGCAATTCGAGCGCTGGGTGTTCGAGGAGGTGCTGCCGTCGATCCGCAAGACCGGGTCGTATCAGGTCGCGCCGAAGACCCAGGCGGAAATCGTGCTCGCCAGCGCCCAGGCCCTGGTCGACTTCGAGCGCCGTCAAACCGCAGTCGAGGCCACCCAAGCGGAGCAAGGCCGGGCGATCGAGCAGATCCAAGCCGAGGTCAAGGAAGTTGCGCAGTCGCGCGTCTTCGACCGCTGCCCGCACAACTGCGAGCCCATCTCGAAGGCTCGCGCGCGGATCGCGGAGAAGTACGGCCTCGCCGAACGCGTCATCGACGATGTCATGCGCCGTCTGCCGTTCAGCCCGAAGCCGTTCGGCGAGGTCCGCAACCATCACGAGTTCGCCCTGAACAGCCATTACACGGTCTGGGCGATCGCAGACGTGTCGCTGGTCTTCAAGGTCTTCATCAGCGAGTGCACTTGGGTGAGCGATGCCTACGCGACGCACCCCTTCATCCAAGGCCGATTCACGCTCGACCGCAACAAGGTCCCGCAACCCGTGGCGCCGCGAAAGCCGGCGCGCCTCAATGCTTGAAAAGGCGAAGCCCCTGCTGGCGGCAACCGGCAAGGGCTTCTAAGCGAGATCCACTTTCTCACAGGGAGACCTCAATATGGACTCTATCACTCGCGCCATGGAGCGCAAGAAGCAGGCGGCGCTGGTCGCCTTCCACGCCGCCAGGGACCACGCGTACTCCGTGCCCGACTTGGCCGTCGCCAACCGCCTGCTTGAGGAGGCGGCGGTGCGACACATGCAGATGAACCGCGCCATCGAGGAGATGTCGGTCAAGCCCACGCGGACCGACTACGTGGCGGCGCGGGCGATGCGACGGGCGTTGGCTCTCGCCACCGGGGCCGCCCTGCCCTCGGCCTCGAGCGGGCGTCGGGACCCGGGCGTCGACATCCTCGACCTCATCATGCTCAGCCTGCCGGAGAACGATCAGGCTCATGGCGGCAAGGCCGCCAGGCGCGCTCACCGCAAGGCCTGACGTGGACAGGCGCCGGCAAGTCGACGAGGTCGCGGCGGAGTTCGCGGAACGCTGGAGAGGCTGCCCGCCGATCCGTGTCGTGGACACGCCGCGCGACCTCCCCTTCCCGGCGCCGCCTGACGTCGAGGCCGCGTACCGCCGCGGCGAAGCCTTCCTGGTCGCCTCGGCGCTGGACGGCGAGCGGGCAGCGGCCGTCATCGCGCACGAAGTCGTCGGGCACCACGGCGTCCGCGCGACCCTGGGTGCGGCCTGGCGCTCGTTCCTGGCCAGCACCCTCGCGGGCTCCCGCCAAGACCCACACCTGAAGGCGACGCGCCAGCGTATCGAGGCGATCTATGTCGCCGACGGCGGCACGGTGGCGCTGCCGCCCATGCGGCTGGCCGACGAGATCGCGGCCACAATTGCGGAGCGCAGCATCGACCCGAGCACGGGCCGCATGGCGGTAGCACGGCCGATCCATAAGCAGGCCGCGGCCGTCGCCGGCCATGTCGCGCGCGAGGTGCTGCTGCTGGACCGGCCGGTCGACGTGAACGAGCTCGAAGGCGTCGTGCTGCTGGCCGAGCGCCAGCTCAGGGTGGGTGGGCGATTCTTCGGATGGAGGCGCCGCTGGGGCCGCTGGTATGCTGGGCTCATGGCGCACAAGTTCGACCCCAATGCCCGCCCGATGTCTCTCGCTGAAAGCGAGGACCTGCTGCGTGGCGCAAAGGATCAAGAGCTCTGGCGCGAGAACTTGTTCGGAACGGGCTTGCTGGTCGTGCTGATCGGCGTCCCACTCCTGTTCATCTGGGCCCTGATCGAGTATTTCTCGAGCTTGGGCCAGTTCCTTCGCTGGCTACTCCACTGAGCGCCGACTCCGAACTTGGGAACTGCTTCGCCTCCCCGAGCAGCTGCTCGATAGGCGCCGCGAACCGGATGACTCGCACCGGCGCATCGTCAGCCAGCGCCGCGAGCCAGCGGTGATGCCCGTCCAGTAGGCGCCCGTCCTCCGACACCAGCACCGCATGGTCGTTGGCGTCACGCTTGACCGCCGCGACCTTGGACATCGACCAACGTGACTGCGTCGGTTTCAGGCTGTCGGCCGGCACCTCGGCCTGCTCATGCGGGATGCCGCGCGCCAGCAGGAATTGCGTCAGCGCGCCGCGGTGCTCCTGGCGGATCTGGGGCATGTCCTCCCGCGCGACGCCGAGGTGTTCGGTCTCCGGCGGAAAGTCTTGCCAGTCGCTCAGCTCGTTGGCCCCTGATTCGGTCGCTTCATGGCCTTGATCGCCGCCGCGATCGCCCGGCGCAGCTTCGGATTGGCCTGGAGCTTCAGCACTAGGCCGTTGGTCTTGATCAGGCTGTCGCCCGACGGCGTCTTCGGGAGCGTGTCCATCGAGAATCTTCCTTGCCGCGGCCATGATGGTGTTGATGTCGTCGGGGCGGCCAGCGCTGTCCCCGAGGAACGAGATGATGTCCAGGGTCTCGGGGCTGATGTCGGAGCCATCGATCTCCACCGGACCGACATCGCGCGCGGCGCCGAGCTCGGCCGCCGACTCCAGCATGGCCGGGGCGATGTCGACACCCTTCAGATCGCGGCCGACGCCAGCGCGGTCCCCTGGGGTCGTTCGCACCCGCACCAACACCGGCTGCTTGAGCGCGTCGACCAAGGTCGGGTCGAGCCCGAGGCTTGGTGCCTGGCCTCGCAGGAAGTCGCGATAGGCGTCCGCCTTCAAGCCATCGGCGCGGAAGATCCGCTGCAGCGCCACCGCGCGCATGTTGCCGGCCTCGACGTGCCCGTCCTCGCCAACAACGGGGGCACCCTCGCCCGCCGCGTCGGCACCGCCTAGGCGAGACGGGTCGAAGTCCCTCACGATGGACTGCACACGCTGCTCCATGTCGGCGCGGTCGCGCTCCTCCGGCTCAATCCCCTTGCCGCCGCCGGTCGGGCGCATGTCGGCATCGTGCGAGGCCTTGACGTCGCCGAGATCCACGATCGCGAACTGGCCGGCGTGCTCGTCACCGCTGGCACCGCTGAACCAGGTCGGCGCGCCCGCGGCGCCACTGGCTGTCTGCGCCGGCGCAAAGACGTCGGCGTCGCTCATCGGCTGGCCGGCTGCGGTCGGCGCTGGCTCTCCGCCAAACACGTCGGCATCAGTCATCACCTGGTCGCTCATTGCTCCGGTCTCCAGCCGTTTCCCACCCACACGAAGCGGCCGCGTGGCGTCGCGTACACGCGCCCGACCTCACGCTGGCTCGGGTCCAATTCGGCAGCGCTGTTCATTCGGGCCAGCGACGACGTGACCGTCCCTGGAGCGCCTTGCGGAACCGCAGTCTTGCTCGCGGCAAACCGGAGCACACGAGGCGAGGTGACGACGCGGGCGCCGACGTTCGCGGCGGCCGGCACCGCAACGGCGGATGCGAGTGGCAGGACGCTACCGCTCGTAGCCGCCATGATGCCGCCCATGCCAACGCCACCGCCCACCGCCGATTGCGCCGCCGCGGCAGCCGTGCCGCTCGGATTCGCGAACACCTTCGAGCCCTCGCGCTGGGTCTCGGCGATCTTGGCGATCTTCTTCACCAGTTCGCCGGCATCGGTCGTGCCGAAGATGGTCTCGCGGGCCGCTTGGCTCATCTTGCTGACGTTGGTCAAGAACGTGTTGGCGCTGAAGGCGTTGCCCTCGGCGTTCTGCTGGCCAGGTACCGCGCGGCCGAGGCGCTGCAGCACTGCGGCGGTGACCTTCTTGCCCTCCTCGGCCGGCAGTGCCATCAGCACGCGGCGGATGATGGTGTCGCCCTCGGCGGTGCCGTTGATCGCAGCCAGGAAGACCTTCTCGGGCGCATCGCGGTTGATGACGGTCGATAGCTCGTCCAGGCGCTGCATGTGCTGTGCGGTGTACTCGTTGGCCTTCGTGAAGGCCGCCTCCGCCCGTGGGCCCGCAGCCTTGGCCGCATCGCCGAGATCCTCGGACAGCGCGCCGTACAGCGCGCGCCACTTCGATCGCGGAACGTCGGACACCAGCGAGCCGTCCGTGATCTCGTTGCCCACCAGCGTGCGCAACTTCTTGATGGCCTCGAAGGGCAGCGCGGCCGGCGCCGGCGCCTTCGGCATCACCGAGCTCTGGCCAGGTACCTGCGTCGACAGATCGAGGTCGTCGAGCAGCGCCTTCTGGATGCCCTGGATCTTCGCGTTCTTGAACCACTTCGAGAGATTCGGCGCCCCGTCGATCTCGGACACCATCTCCGCAAGGGCCTGCCGCGTGCGATCGACGGTGATCGGCTTGCCGGCTGGCAGCGCCTCGCTGAGCTCGCGATACAGCGAGCCCTGGGTTTCCTTGAACCCTTCCTTGAACGCTCGCACGCCGCGCTGGATCGCCTCGCCGGCGTTCACCGCGCTGGCCTCGGGGGCGAGATCGTCTGCGACCTTCTGCACGGCGGCCTGCATGTCGTCGGCCTGGCGCTGCGCGAACTTCGAGATCACGCCGGCGCCGCCCGGGGTCTTGGCGAGTGCGGATTCCATCGCCTGCGCGCCACGGCCGCCGGTGGCCTGCGCGAGCGAAGGCATCGTGCCCGCGCCCTGTTGAAAGCGTTCGATGTTCTCGGCCATCTGCTGCCGCCCGGCTTCGCCGCCGCGCAGCAGTCGCCGCGCGAACTCGCTGGCCGTGGCGCCGCCAACCGCAGGGACCAGCGACCCGATGAGGCCCGCCGCAATCTGCGCACCGATGCCGCCGCCGTTCTCGCGCGTCACGCCCGCCGCGGTGCCGCCGGTGGCTGCTGCAGCCGATTGTGCCCCGATGCCCTGCTGCAGCTTCGTTCCCACGTTGGCGGCGACGCTACTCGCGGATCCAGCGAGGAGCTTGCCCAGGGCGACAGATCCGCCGGCGCCGGCGACCGCCGAGGACGCGTCGCCCACGACGCGCTCGGTCGCGTTCTCGGGCTCGGGCAGGCCGAGGCGGCTCATGTTGGCCTGGAGGGCTCTCGCCGTCGGATAGAACCGGAAACCGTTGCCCTCGCCCGCCACCAGGTCGGCGCTCTTGTTGTACGCGGCCCCGAGGACGTCAGCCCCCATGCCTGGAAGCGCGGCCAGGCCGGCGATGCCGTGGCGGACCGTCAGGCCGAGCTGGCGCATCACCTCCTGCCCGGTGGAGCGCTCCGGCGCGGTCGGTGCCTGGACCTTCGACCCGCCGATTCCATACTCGCCATCGAACTGCGAGCGCGCAACGTCGATGTGCTCCTTCGGGACCTGTGGCGCGACCACCTCGTTGAAGTACTGCGCTCGCGCGGCCTCCTGGTCTTCCGGCGAAAGCGCCTTGAACTCGGGCTTCTGGATGACCTCGTTCCATTTCAATGGCATTGCTCAGTCCCTCTTCTGTTCCCACAACGGCGTGAAGCGCTGAGGCGAACTGGTGGTGGCCGACGCTGGCGCAGCGGAAGCACTAGGCGCGGCTGCTGACGCGGCCGGCGCCGCCGAGGCGCCTGGCACCGGCACGTTGAACTCCTGCGAGATGGCGGACTTGCGGCGCTCCAGCGCCTTGCGCACCTCACCTAGCTGCGCCATCAGGCCCTCGCGTCCGAACGAGGCGCCCTGCAGCGACGCCGGGCTCGCGAGCGACTTGTTGATGAGCTCGATGTCGGGGCCGGCCAGGGCGCCCAGCGCCTGCGCCTCCTTGAACTGGAGCTGCAGGTCGGCGACGAGCGACTCGATCTGCGCGCGCGACTTCGGCGTGAACTGGTCCTTCGGATTGCGCGGGTTGAAGTTCTTGAGCAGCGTCTCGTACTCGTTGAGCCCCTGGTCCAGCGACCGAAGCGCCACGTTCATCCGCGCCACCTCCGCGGGGATCTGCTTCTGGCCCGGGCCCGTCTTATCAGCGGGGCCGCCCGGGATCGCCTCCAGACCTCCGGTGCCGTCGTTCTTCCACCGGTAGCCCGTCGGAGGCTCATGCTTGGCGCCCAGCACGCCGCCGGTCATCGCGGACAGCTTGCCCTGGATCGCCGCGCGCTCCGTCGGGCTATCCGTGTTGCCCATGCCGAGCTGCAGCGTCGCGACGGTGCTGGCCAGCTGGCGCTGCGGCGCCTGTGCGTTGAAGGTCGCCTGCTCGCGCGCCGAGTGGGCATCGGCGCGCGCCGCCTCGCGCAGCATCAGGTTGTTCTTGAACTCGTTCTGGGAGAACTGGTACAGCGCCATCGGGTCGCGCAGCGCCGCCATGCCAGACACCAGCTCCGCTTGCGACATCACCTTGGGCGGGAGCGTGCGGCCGTCAGATGTTTCGCGCGAGATCGTCAGTCGACCATCCTTGCCCCGCTGCACGTCGGTGACGTGGGAGCCGTCGGGGATGTACTTGTTCCAGAAGCCGACAAGCGGCTTCGTGTCGCCGGTCGCAAGGGCAGACGCCGCGATGCCGGCCTCCCGGTCGCGCTCCGCGGTCTCCATTTGGATCTTGATCGCCGACTGCGCCGCGAAGTCCTTGTAGACCGCGCTGGACTCGTTGAGCCGGCCGCCTTCGGCCAGCTTCATGGCACGGAACTGCGACGCTGCGAGGTGGTCGTCAACGGTGCCGGCGCGCGAGCTGCCGTCCGCGTTCAGCAGTCGATTCTTGAGCCAGTCCGAGGTCGCGCTGTCGGCGGCGCGTGTGGCCGCCTCGTCGGCGTCGGCCTCGTTCCCCTTGCGGATCGCTCGCTCGCTGCTGGCCTGTTCCCAGCCGAATCGCTGGGTGTCGCGCTCGGCCTGCATGACGTTGTTCAGCATCTGCTGGCCAGCAATGGGGTTCGTGCGCGAAACCACGCCGGCCATGGCGCGCTGCCTAGCACTGCTGACCTGGTCGTCGGTCATCGCCCCGTTCGTGCGCTGCCCGAGGAAGTCAGTCACCCCGTGCTGCGCGATGGTCCCGCGCACCGAGGGGTCCGCGGTGGAAGCGACGGTGTAGCTTCCGTCCTCGTTGGCGCTCAAGCTGTAGAGCGCCTTTCCGTCCGCATCCTTGGCGTTCGCGATCGCCTCGAGCTGCTTGCCGTCCTCGGCGGTAAAGCCCTGGGACTGCTCCGCCTTCGCGCTAGCAATTCGCCCCATGGCGACGTCCTGACCGACCTGATTGACCAGGTTGTAGCCGAGACCAAAGTTCCGGACGAAGTCCGCGAAATCACTGCGTCGTGCCATGGGCATCACCCCTTCTTCGAGAACAAGCTGTACACGTTGGCGGCCCCCGTTGCGAGCCCGCCCAGGCCGCCCAGGATGCTGCCGAAGCCCTCGCCCTGTCGCGCGAGCTGATCCTGCTGCGTCTTGTACGAGGCCTGTGCCCCCCACATGTTGGTCGCGTTCGCGCCCATCTGCGCCGCGACCTGGGCCGCCGAGCCGTAGCCCGAGTTCTGGCTGCCGAGCGACGCCGCGGTGAGGCCGACACCGCTGCCGCCCAGCGCGGCGCCGGTGGTGGTCGCCTGCGAGCTCATGGCCGGGTAGCCCGCCAGCGCGTTGGCGGCTCGGTCGGTGAGCGCGCGGCCCTCCTCGCGCGCGGCGGTGCGCGCGTTGTTGGCGGCGCCCGCGCCGGCGGCGGTCTGCGCGATCTGCAGCTGCTGGTCCATGGCCTGGGCGCGGCCGCTGCCCGGCGTGACGCCCATGCGCGCCATCGCTCGGGCGGACTGGTCTCGCGCGCTCGACGCCGCGGCGTTGACGTCGGCCATGGCCTGGCCGGCGAGCTGCTCGCGGCGCGCCTCGGTGTTGAAGTCGTTGGCCTCGTTGACGAGCTTGTCCTGCATACCGGACAGCGCGTCGCGGCGCGACAGCAGCCACTGGCGGTCGGACTGCGATTGCTCGTAGGCGGTCTTGGCGCTGTCGAGGCCGAACTGCAGCTGCTGCTTCTGCAGCGGCATCAGCTCGTTGCTGTTCTGGAGCATCGCCTGAATGGCGCTGTCCTGAATCCCCATCGAGCGAATCTGCGCCTGGACCAGCGCAGGGTCCGGCGCTGGCGCAGAGCTACCGCCCTTGCCCCCGCCGTGCAGCGTCAGCGGCCCGCGTCGCCCGAACCTCGGCCGGAACGCGTCGTGCGGGAGCAAGTCCCAGTCCGTTTGGTGAAACCTTCCCATAGCGGCAATCCTCTCGACGCATCACATACAGAATCACGTCACCGCCATCCTGTGCGGCGCCCTTCAGGCGTGCCTCTTCCTTGAACCCCAACGCCTCGTCGAAGCGCCGCGCGTCGAGGTTGGAGGCCTCAACATAGCCGCTGACGCGCTCGACGCCGCAGTCCACGAAGGCATAGCGGAAGCAGGCGCTCAGGTACTCGCGGTTCAACCAGCGCCGCCCCGGCTTGGATGCGACGTGCATCCAGAGGTTGCGGCCGTTGAAGCCCTCGAAGATGACCCCCGCGACCAGTTCCCCGTCACGGCGCAGGCCGATCGCCCGTTGGCGCTCCGCGACGGCGTAGCCGGGCAGATGCGCCTTCATGAATTCGGCGACGGCGCGGAAATCGACTTCGAGCTCGGCGTGCATGGCGGCAGGCTGCCATCCTTGGCACGCCCGAGCCCGGTCAGGTCGGCCAGACGACGGCCGTCACCGCCTCGACGGTCTGGGCGTTCTGGATCTGCTGGGCCAGGGCGTCGGACTGCTCGATCAGCGCCTGGCGGCGCGCGGCCACCGCGCGGCCGGCGCGCACCAGCTGGTCCAGCGTCAGCGTCCGCATCACGTTGTCGGTGCACCGCCAGACCCGCTCGGTCTCGTTGCCCAACTGCATCGCCATGATCGCCCCCAGGATGTCGACCCGCGACGACGGGTCGGCGTCGAGCTGGATGCCGTCGACCGCGACCGGCTGGGCATCGAGCGAGTCGCGCGTCTGCTTCACCAGCGCCCACTGACGCGCCCGCGCGCCATCCAGGTCGCCGGCCAGCGGCGCCACCGACGCGCCGGCGAATGGCGACAGGTCGTCAGGCAACGCGCGCAGCACGTCCTCGCAGGCTTCCATCAGCGGGCCGCCCACCTGCAGCGGCTCCACCGGAACCGGCACGGTCCAGTGCCACGCCGCCATGCCGCCGGCGGCGAGCTGGTAGTGCGCCTCGTCCGGCCAGCTGTGCACGGCCAGGATGGCGACGGCCTGCGCGCTGCGCGTGTCGATGCTGATGTTGGTGACGACGTGATAGCCCAACTGCGCGCCGGTGGGCGTCTTGACGGACTTGAGGAGCGGCATTCAGTACCTCGCGAGGTTGACCAGTTCGTTGGAGGCGGCGACGCGCTGATCGACAGGGGATTCGGCCCCGTTCACGATGTACATCTGCACGTACATCTGGTTCAGCACGATGGAGCCGCCGCTGAGGGAGAAGGCGCCCTGCTTGCCCAGGACGCGCCAGCGGTTCGCGCCGGCGTTGAAGACATCGGTGCCGGACATGCCGGTGCTGCCGATGACGCCGCAGTAGCCCCCTGGGATCCCACCGGGGATCGCGCGGGATGCGCCGGCATCGCCAGCGCCCCAGTCGTGGTGCCCGTCGATCACGAGCAGCGGGGCCGCGGTGAGGTTGAAGGCGATCTCGCCCGTGTCGTGGTCGCGCACCGTCACCGCGCCGGCGGAGGTCGGCAGGCCGAAGCAGTAGATCTCGGGCTGGGTGATGGCGGGCCAGCTCGAGCCAGAGTTGCCGGGCAGCGAGACCAGGCTGCAGACCTGCATCTCCCAGAGGCCCGCGCCGACCGAGTAGAACTCGCTGTTGGGCGAGATGTACTGGCCCGCCTGGATCCGGAAGACCGGCACCGGCTTGGTCGGCCAGCTGATCCGGAAGACGTAGTACGGCGGCGCCGAGCCCTGCGTGTCCGGGATCACCAGCGAGGGGCCGCCGCCGCCCGGCGTCATGTCGACGAGCGAGGCCTTGCCGATGAAGTTGAGGCCCCTACCCTTCGGGCTAAGCGCGATGTTGCCGCCGGCGCTGCTGCGGAACCGCAGGGCCGGGCCGCTGACCGAGGTCGGTTGCCCGCTGCAGAACACCAGGAGGGACCGCGCGTAGTTCCGCGGCGACGTCGAGGCCGTGGGCACCGAGCCCGGGTAGCTGACGCTGACGCCGAGCTCTGAGAAGGAGCTGTAGATCGCCGTGACGCGGATGGCCGTGCCAGCCAGCTGCGGCCAGCTCACCGACCACGATTGGCCCGCCGGGATCGTGTACATCCCCAGGCACATGCCGTAGGGCACGTCCTCGGAGTTGAAGACCAGCGCATTGGTCGACGGGTTGCGCGTGACGACGCCGGGCACTACAGCACCCCGGCCTCGAAGAAGGTGACGCCGGTGCTGGCCGCGATCATGCTCAGCTTGCCGTCCTGGAGGCGGAAGGTCCCGTTGGGCCCGTAGGACTCCAGCACGCCGATGTTGGCGGCCAGCGCGCGCAGGTTCCCGATCGTCGCCGTGTTGATGTGAGCCAAGCGGATCAGCGATCGGCCGTTCATCACGACATCGAAGGTGCCCTGGTCGAACGAGCCGAAGAGGTTCGACCCAATCGTGGCGCCCTTGGTGGCGTCAAGGTCGCCGGCGTAGCCAAGCTGGCGCGTGCTGCCTGGCGGGCCGGGCGTGTAGGGCCCCGGCCCGGTCGCTGTTGCACCGACCGCCTCGAACTGCGGGGCGGCCCCCCACCACCACGACTCCTGAGCCTCCGCAGCGGCGAAGGTGTTGTACTTGCGCATGAAGACGCGCGCGTACACGGCATTGGCCGGCGCGGTCGCCATCGCGAACGGACGCGTGTAGTAGGCCAGCCTGTCCGCCTGGTATGCGCCCCAGCTGTGGGGTGTGGCTGTGGGACTGGAGTAGGCAGTGCCAACGGCGTTCCCGCCGATGTCGAAGAACTCGAGCCCCACCCCGACGAAGCAGCGGTGCGCCTGCATGTATGCGGAGAAGCAGTACTTCTGACCCGGCACCACGGCCACCGACTGCGCCACGGTGTAGCCATTGCCGAGGGGATAGATGTCGCAGCACACAGCGGTGTCACCTCCGCCGTTGTTTCCGTTCTGATGGCAGGTGACGTTTCGGGTCGTGTTGCCCAGCAGGACATAGGTGTCGGACCACTTGTTGGAGGCATAGGTGAGCGGCACATCGATCTGGCCATTCACATTGCCCATGCCCCAAGTCATCGCACTCGTCTGATCGGAGTTGGCGATCAGGTTGCGACCGACGGACAACCCCTTGAATGGATCGATCGAGTCGCCTGCATCGAGGACGACCGAGCCATCGGCGCGCGTAATCTTGAGGCCCTGCCCGTTCATCTGGGCCGCGCTGAGCTGGCCGCGGATGACCGCCGCCGGGAATTCGGCCGTGCCGTCACCGTGGATCCGCCAGCCCGTGGTGCCGGCGACGTAGTTGCTCGACTGGATGTAGCTGCCGACGTTGATCACGCCCGAGGTGATCCGCGATGCCGACACCGACACGATCATCGCGTTCGTGATGATCGCGGTCTGGAAGCGCGCGAGCGCCGCCTCGAGGCCCTTGATGTAGGCCGCCTCCATGTAGACGCCCACCGGCAGCAACTCGCCCGCTGGCGTCAGCGTCGGCGTCGTGATCACCGTGAACGGGTTGATCGACGGCGAGCCGGTCGTGCTCTCGATCGTGAAGAGGTTCGCCTTAAACCGGAAGTTCGACGCCGGGTCGAGCTGCTCGTTGCGCAGCTTGCCCTGCAGCGCGTTGAGCAGTTGCGAGACGTCCTGCCCGGTCGTGACCTCGAAGCCGTTGGTGCCGCCGACGGGCACGGTCGAGGCGATGCCGTCGTTCGTGACCCACTTCAGCCAGATGTGCCACTTCGTGGCCGGGTTAGTCGGGTACGAGTCGACGTTGCCCAGGAACTGCATCAGCTCCTTCGCATCGGCGAAGGTGGGCTTCGGGCCGCTGGTCCAGGTCGTGCCGTAGACGCGCGTGCGGCCGTGCCCGTGCCCCTGCAGGTAGAGCGGCGGGTCCGTGACGAACATCAGGAAGTCGATGCCGGCCGTCACCGTGACGCCGGTGGGCGTGGGCGGCGGCGACAGATCGGGCTCGTAGGGTGTCGTGCCCCCGCCTCCGCCACCGGTGCCCACGTTGGGCCCGGGGCCCTTGATCGGCGCGACGCCGGTGCCGCGCAGGAAGCCGGCGTTGAGCTCGACAAGGCCCGAGTCCACCAGGTCGCGCACGGTGACGCCGCGATCGAGTTTGTCGCCGCGGTTGCCCAGGTAGGTGGAGATCGCCTCGCGGACCTGCTGCTGGAACTGCGCGCTGTTGACTGGCGGGAGATCCTTGCGACGGTCAGCCACCGTTGAACTCCTCCATCGAGTGCGCCAGTGCGACGCCCTGGACCGGCCCGGAGGTCTCGATCTCCACCTGGGTCGTGAAGGTCCGCTGGTCGCCCGGCAGCCGGAACGGATCCGGGCTGGTCACCACGACCTCGGCGACCTGGCCGCGGTCATCGAACACGCGCACCGTCACCGGGAAGGCGTCGGCGATCACCTTGCCCGCGGTGAACGGCGGGATCAGGGACACGTGCTCGAAGACCTTGCTGCGGAACCGCGCGGCCAGGCCAGCGCCGGCGTCCCAGCGCTGCACGCTGGTCCCGTTGAGCACGAACATCGCATCCTGCATGTCGTCGACGTAGACCGCGTCCGCGCCGATGTCCGAGAAGTAGATGCTGGTGGGCACCGCCGGGTCGATCATGAAGGAGCGCTTGACGCCGCCGACCTGATAGAAGCCGTAGTACCGGCCCTCGAAGAAGGCGCCGATGATGGTCTCCGGCGCCAGCGCCTGCCAGTCCTCGCGCGCCAGCGAACGGGCGGTGAGCAGTTGGGGGCCGGCCGCGCCCAGGTAGGCCAGGCCGTCGGGCGACGCCCAGGCGACACCATGCCCGACGCTGACCATCGACGCCGGGGAGACGCATGCCTGCAAGAACTCGACCGGCGACTCGTCCATCGCATCCGGCGAGCCGCCGGTGCAGACCACCGGGCGGCCGTTGGTGGCGACGACCAGCGTCGAGCCGTAGGCCGCCATCGCCACAGGCGTGACGTCCGCCGGGGTCAGGCCGTACTGCATCGGCCAGGCGTAGGCGATGTAGGGCTCACAGAAGCGGATCTCGCGGCCGGAGATTCCGGCCATCATCCCGTTCCACAGCGGGGTCAGGAACTGCAGCGTGGGCTCGGTGATGTTCAGCGCGCCGCCCTGCGGCACGCCGGGCGCCGGGACCCAGGTCAGCGACGGCAGCACCTCGCCGAGCGCGCGGTTGTCGTCGCTGGTGCTGGAGCTGCTGGAGGCGATCTCGCGCAGGAAGAAGTAGGCGGTCTGGCCGGAGCTGCCGGTCTCGGTCCGGTACACCCGGATCCGGTTGATGCCGTAGCTGCCCGCCGGCGCCGCGGCGAGCGAGGTGATCGCGACGGTGTCGTCGGCCCGGCACTTCACCTTGCCCGCCGGCGACGGCCCGCTCTCCTCGTCGTGGTCGCTGACGTAGGTGTAGACGTAGGCCCGGTCCTCGAGGTCGGCCGTGCTGCTGCCGCCGCTGGCGGCCAACGTTGGCGCCGACGCCGGCGCGGGCAGGCCCAGCGCGCGCCAGGCGGTCGGCGGCGTGGCGCCCAGCGCCATGGTGTTGTCGGTCCACTTCGGGAAGCCGTCGCCGGTGTAGTAGGTCCGCTCGCCGTTCTCGGAGGTGTTGTAGCCGCGCGCGACCGAGACCAGCGTCGGCCAAGACAGCCAGTAGTTGGTGTCGCTGACTATGTCGCGGCCCATGCGATAGATCGACTTGCGGCCGGCCGGCACCGCCGCGCGCGTCACGGGCGCGCGCAGCGGGCGCAGGTCCCCTCGCCCCAGCTTCTGATTCAGCGAGACCACGCCCACCGAGTCCGGCAGCTGCTTCGGGTGCGGCGCGAGCGCGGCGCCGAGGAAGTCACCGACGCGCAGGACGGTCATGCAGCCCCCAGACAGAGTTCGGTCTCGGCGGCGCGGCGGTTGGCCAGGCCCTGCACGAAGGTGAAGACCTTCTTGCCGTCGACCATGCGGCTCGTGAAGCTCCAGACGATGGTGCCGTCGTCGCCCCGGCTCAGGCGCCGGCAGCCGCGCTCCCACTCGCCGCGGTTGAACGCGGCCATGGCGCCGCTGCCGCAGGTCGCGGGCGCGCCCAGGTTCCAGGCGTGACTGCTGGCGGCGTCGAACACGCGCTGCGGCGGCAGGACGCGGAAGCAGTTCGCGACCTGGACCTGCACGCGCTCGAGCGCCGCCTTCTCCTCGGCCTCGCACTTCGCCGCGCTCCAGACCTCGCCGACGATGATCGGCGTGGAGGTCACGTGTCGGGTGAGGCCGCGGCACACCGTAGGCAGGCCGCCGGCGAGCTTGTCAGCGTAGACCGTGAACTGGCCCTCGCCTTCCAAAGCGCCCAGGAATTTGAACAGCCCGGCTCCGGCCAGCACCAGCGCGCCGCCCAGGTGCGGGAAGTACTTCAGCTTGCCGCCGCTCATTCGTCGAGCTCCATGGGCTTGCTGATCACGGGCGCGCCGACCTTGCGGCGCATCCAGATCCCGAAGCTGGTCTCCTCCCTCCACCACTTGCGCAGGAGGTAGACGATCTGCAGCACGATGAAGACGCCCGTCAGGACGCCCGTCCAGTTGATCGACACCCACCAGGGCGACGACAGGACGGTCGCGCCTGCGGCGGGCGCGGCCTTGGCGGCTTCGATCACGATGTCCTTGATCTCAGGCTTCATGGGACCTTTCAGGCGACGGGCCGGGCCGCGGGCTCGCCGGGGTTGCTGGACTGAGGCGCGACGGTCAGCGATGCGCTGACGTCGGCGCTGAGGGAGTTGGCGAAGGCCGCGTAATGGGCCTGGGCGCGCGCGGCGTTGCCGGCGAAGGACGACGCCTTGGCGTAGGCGCGCGAGAGCACGTAGTCCACGAGCGCGGACTGATGGATGTCGGGAACGCCGATGGCGCCGGCGACGTCGTTCCAGGTGCCACCAGCAGCGGGCACCGCGACGTCGATCGGGAGCTTGGAGACCTCGGCGTCGACCTTGGTGCCGGCCACGGCCGGCGGGTAGACCTCGAAGGCACGCGGCAAGCGCGGGTCGTGCATGAAGTGCTTGATGACGCCCGCCGCGGCGCCGGCGCGCCAGCCCGGCAGCACCTCGTCCAGCTCGCGCCGCTCGATCTGCCGGATGGGCAGCATCTGCCCGTCTGTGTTGTTGGGGATGTCGAGCAGCTTCACGGCCGAGGCCGGCAGCTGCTGACGGACACCGGCGACCAGCGCGATCTGCACGATGTCGGCGGTCGCGTCGGGCCGCAGGATGACCAGCTCGCGCTGGCCATCGTTGAGCCAGCGCACCAGTTCGTCGACCTTCCACGCGATGCTGCCGACGTCGACGAGGATGTCGACGACGCGGCGGATGACTTGCTTGGCATCGACCGCCATGATCAGCACCAGGTCGGCCGCGAGCGCGGCGTCGTGTTCGTGAACCCGCGATGGACCTCGACCTTGGTCGTGTCGATCGCGTCTTGGAACTCGCCCGCGGCGACGCCGGCGAGGTCGGGATTGAAGTAGGTGGCCTTCGGGTTCAGCAGCAGACGCCGCTTGGCCCCGGCCACGATGGCGTCGCGGAACTGCGTCGCCATGTCGTCGGAGATGCCCGTGGCGCCCTCGCCCGGCGCGAGCGAGGCCAGCACCTGTACCTTCGAGCCGGCACCGTAGTCGCTGGCCAGCAGGATGTTCACGCGGTCCGGCGACGCGACGCCTCCAGAGCACTGGTCAGGGTGCAGCACCGGGTCGGCCTCGAAGCAGCTGAACGACTGGACGTCGATGGCGCGCCCGTTCATGGTCGCCTTCTCCAGACGCTCGACGATCGCGCCGGCGGGCAGCGGCAGCGCGTACGAGCGCTGGCCCGCTACGGTCACGACCTCAGGCAGCCACACCCGCCACGCCCGCGTCTTCTGGAAGAAGGTCTGGGCGGACAGGCGCAGCGCCCGCTCCGCGACCGGCTCCGCTACCCCCGTCGCGTGGGGCAGCAGGTCGGGGAAGAAGAACGACCAGGTCGCCACGGCAGCGCCTTAGCTACGGCGGCGCGACGGACGCGCGGCGGCCGGGGCGGCCTCGACCGGCTGGGCGGCGGCACCTTCGACCGGCGCGGCTTCCTCGTCGCCCTCGTCATCGTCCAGTTCTTCGCCTTCGCCCGGAGGCGAGCCGGCCTCGGAATGGTCGATCTCGTCGAGGTCGGAGGCACCATCGCCGCCGGTCGGGCCCACCAGCGCAGCGGCGGCGGCCAGATCCTCGGTGTCGTAGGGCAGGAAGTCCTCGTTGCGCAGCAGGTCACGCACGAGCGCCTCGTCGGTGACGTCGGCCACGAGGTCGCCGAACTCGTTCGCGGCGAACAGGAACGGCTCGCCCTTCGCGTTGCGGGCGATCACGGTGCCGTCGCGGCGCGGCTTGATGGTGGTCTGGAGCTTCATGGTCGGGGTCCTCGGATGGAGGTCGATGGAAGAAGGGGGAAGCCTCGGCCTCCCCCTCGTTGTTGGCTGTCAGCCGGGTGAGGCGCCGCTGCGGCGCCGGGGTCAGGCCGCGCGGTAGGTCACCGTGATGCCGAGCTGGCCGGCGACGGGCGTGGTCGGCGCGGCCGTCACCTTCAAGCCGATGCGGCGATCGACGGCGGAGGGCTGAACCTTCGCGAGGTTGTTGCCCGTGCGCACCAGGTGCTTGTCGAAGGCCACCGCCACCGCGGCACCGGTGTCGCCCCAGGCGCCGCCGCCGTCGGCAGCAGCGGCCGACAGGTTCGCGCTGGCGCCGTCCCAGATGCCGACCTGGTAGACGCCGGCACCGGCGCCGCTGTCGACGTCGTCGCCGTCGACGCGGATCTCCACCGGGATGCAGCCCGCCGGCAGGATGCCGAACTGGCCGATCGTGTTCACCGCCAAGTCGGCGACGAGCATGTCGATGGGGAAGCGCTGCGTCACCAGCTCGATGCCCGCGGGCGTCGGCACCGGCTTGCGGCCCGTGATGAAGTCGTTGCTGTTGGTGAAAGCCACGTTGATCTCCTGGAAGTTGGATGTCGTCGGATCCGGCCGCCGAAGCGGCCGGGACCGATCACCGGCTGGCGGCGGCGGTGTCGAGGGCGAAGGTGCCGAAGTCCTGATCGCCGATGCCGTCCACCGCGAAGCGAACCTTCTTGACGCCGAAGATCGAGGACGTGGTGATCACGACCTTGTCGCCGTTGTCGCGGGTCTCCTCGTTCCAGGTGAACCGCATGTTCGTGCCCGGCGAGCCGAAGGCCACGACGGCGGCCTGCGAGCCCAGGAACAGAGCACGCGCGGCCTCGACGTTGCCCACACCCGCGTTGTTGAAGCGGATGACGTTGCGGTGCGAGTGCAAGATGCAGCCGCGGTACATGCCGAGCGAGCCCTTGAAGAGCGGGTTGCTGCGGCCCTCGGCGGTGGCGGCGGCCTTCTGGATGTCCATCCACTGGCCCGTGGCCGTGTTGGCGCGCAGGTCGTCTTCCTGGAAGGTGTGCATCACGCACACGAAGGTCTCGTTGCCGTCGATCTTGCAAGGCTGCAGGACCGGGATGCCGGTGGCGCCGCCGCCCTGGCTGTCGGCCTTGGTCTTGGCGCGGTCCACCAGGCGCAGGTCGAACTTGTCCGTCGCGTCGATGTTGTTGAACGCGGTGGCGTCGTTGCCGTACAGGACGTGGTTGGCGTCCGGCGCGTACAGCGGGTTGTTGGCGCGGCCGGTGTAGCCCAGCGGCAGCAGGAAGTTGGGGTTGATGCCCCGCGCGCCCGACAGGTAGATGAACAGCAGCTCGTCCTGCAGGCGGGCCCACCAGTTGGACTGCTGGCGCTTGGCCTTCTCGCGCAGGTTGTGCAGCGTGCGCTTGCGCGTCATGCGGCCGCCCGTGTTCACACCGCAGCGAGCCTGATCGATGTAGATCTGGTCGGTGTAGAACTTCTGGGCTTCTTCCTTGCCCTCCAGCGTGTCTTCGCCTTCCACCGGCGCCATGCGGAGCTCGGCCAGCAGGTCATAGGTGATCTGCTCGCCGGCGTCCGACTCGAGGTCGGTCAGGATCTGGATGGGCACCTCGGCCTCGGCACCGCGCGCCATGAAGCGCTGGTTCCAGTACGAGGTCTGCGACGTGTCGAGCGCCAGCATGCCGCCGAATCGCTTGACGGCCTTCGGGTCGTTGACGCCAACGATGGTACGGGCCATGGAGATACTCCTTCAGGTTTGAAAGAGCACCTCCTGCGCTCGGGCTTGACGTTGCGGCTCTTCAGCCGTGGGCGGATTGCGCCATCCTTGGCACGTGATCTGCAAGCTCGCCTTCGCGACGCTTTTCGATCTTCAGCTCGGCCGGCGCGGTGATGCGAAGTCGCGCGGCGCGGCCGCTCTTGTGGACGAGTTGGACCGTCGCGCCGGCGAGCTGCATCGCCTCGCCGGGTTGAAGGTCCATCACGAGGGACGTGCGATCAGCCATCAGGCACCCGCCAGGTAACGGGCGCGCTTGTCGGGCGACATGCGGGCCAGCGCGGCTTCGAGCTGCTCGCCGTCGAACTGGTCCAGCTCGGCGAACTCGTCGCCGGTGTCGCCCGGGCCGTCGCCGCCCGGCATGTGCGCCAGGTTCGCGGGGACCTCGGGCGGCGTGCGGGCCGCCGGCTTGGCAGCGGGCGCGGGAGCGGCAGCAGCGGGCGCCTGGGCCGGAGCAGCAGCCGGGGCCGCCGGCGCGCTGGCGGCCTTGGCAGCAGCAGGCGCTGCAACGGCCTCACCGTGCAGCAGCTGGACGCGGCGGTGGGCCTCGTCCAGGAACCAGTTCATGGACTTGTCCTCGTTGGCCGGGTTGTTCGCGAGCGCCTTAATGAAGCCATCCAGGTCTGCGCGACGCGCCTCGTCCTTCGAGTAGTCGATACCGCCGCCCGTGCGGACGCGGTCATAGAGATCCTCGACCGCGCCCATCCACTGCTGCTGCAGGGACTGCTGGCGTGACTCGGTCGAGATCTCCGCCTTGACGCGCAGCGCGTTGAGCTCGTCGCGCTGCTCCAGCAGCTTCGCGCTCTCCTCGCGGTAGGTCTTGCGGTCGATCTCGCCGTCCTCGAAGCGCTGGTCCAGCGCCTCGCTGTCGGTCTTGAGCTTGGCGACCCGGTCCTGGTAGTCGGTGGGCAGCTCGGAGCGGTAGCCGGTCTCGGCGCGCGGGCGCGGCGCCGGGGCGGGCTCAGCGGCGGGCGCCGGAGCAGCGGCGGGAGCTTCGGCGACGGCCGGCACGGGAGCGGGCGCTGCAGCGGGTGCCTCGGCCGGAGCAGCGGCAGGCGCAGCAGCGGGGGCCGCGGCGGGAGCAGACGCGGGCGCGGCGGCCGGAGCGGCAGCGGTGTCGTCGCCCTCGTCCTCCTCCTCGTCGCCGGCAGCAGCCGCGACGGCCGCCAGCGCGGCCTTCTCGTGCTCGGACAGCTCGTCGGTCATCGCCGCGCGCTCTTCCTCGGTGAGGGTCGACATCGCGTGCGCGGTGTCGGGTTCGGTGTTCGATTGGTCCGTGGTGGACATGAGGGGTGCTCCGCTGGGTGGGGTGGGGTGATCTGGGGTCAGGCCTTGCCGGAGTCAGCCTTGCCGGCGACGCTCGCCAGCTCGACGACCTTCTCCTTCGCCAGGGCGGCGGCTCGCTTCAGGCGTTCGGGATCGCGCTTGATCTCCTCGGCCTCCATCAGGGTCCGCATGTCGCTTTCGGTGCGCCATTCGAGTTCCTGATCCTTCGAGCTCCTGATGCTGGATGCCTTCGCCATGACCTACTCCTGTTGAGGTGGAGGCGAATCTGCCATCCTTGGCACGGGCGGCGCAGTGGGCCCGGGCCAGGCTTCGATCAGCGTCCGGACGTCGCTGGCGTGGCGGTCAGCGCTTTCTGCCAGCTCGCCATATCGCGCTGCGCACTGGTCGAATACCTCTCGGAAGGCAGCGACTCGACCGAGACAGGTGGCGTGGGATTCACCGGCCAATCGCACGGCGGCGTCTGACGCGTCCCGCAGGCTGTCACGCTGAGCGCGCACAGCAGCAGCATCACGGCGCAGCTGCGCCTCGCGGCCGCGCGCGGCGGCCAGGGCTTCATCGACTTGGGCACGTTGGCTCCTTTCGGCCTTGAGGACGTGGCGCAGGTTCTCGGCACCCTGCTCCGCCAGCTCGACGCGCTGATCGGCCAAGGCCTTGTCGTGCATGCGCTGCAGCTCGGCGATCTCGGCGCCGTAGCGCCAGCCCTGCACGGTCCACGCCGCGGCGAATGCAAGGACTGCGGCGACCAGCGCCGTGATGAGCAGGGATTTCATGGCGGGCCAGCGTGCCATCCTTGGCACGTGCGGCCGGGCTTAGGCAGCGAGCATTCCCTGCGGCGCCCAGTCGTTGGCCGCCGTGAACGACCACCCGGTGTTTCCACTGGTGTTCGTGCTGTTGGCGCCTGCGCTGTAGAGCGCGCCGCCCGTCGCCGTGATGTCCTGCAGGTTAAGGTAGTCGGCTCGCACGCGCCCGGCCGCCTTGCTGATCGTGGCGGCAGTGCCCGCGGTGGCGCTCTTGATGGTGACGACGTTGGCGCCGTTATCCATGGCGTCGTCGCCGCTGCTACGGACCGTCATGACCGACCCGGCGGCCAGCGTCATCACCACCGACCCGGGCGTGCTCGGTCTCGGGATGCGCGGCACGCTGAAGCTGCCGGTGAAGGCGAAGGTCGAGGCGCCGGCCGCGAGTTGGATGTCGCAGAAGGAGATCCCACCGGTGGCGAAGGTACGCGTCGCCGCCGTGGTCCCGGCCAACACGATCCGCCCGCCGAGGTCATTCACCACCGTGTAGGCGGCGCCGTTGGTCAGCGAGAAGATCGTGCCGGTGCCGCGCAGAAGCAGCGAACCCGCGATGTCGAAGGCGCACTTCGCGCTGAGCTGGTTCGCGTTGGAGATGTAGCTGTCGACGGCGAAGGACGCCCCTGCCGGGATGTTCACCTTCCCGCACCGGTGGTTCAGCGTGCCGCCGATCAGGAAGGCATCGCCGACGGTGAGCGATACGCCCAGGCCGATCTGCCAGCTCGGCGAGTGCAGCACCGCCGACGATGGCATCCCTCCGGCGAGCCAGGTCACGTTCTCGCGCGGCGCCGCACACCACTGACAGGACGCGCTGACTCCCCAGGTCACGCCGTTGCGGAAGGTCACGTTGCCGTTGACGTAGACCTCGTAGACGTCGGCGCGCAGCGTCACGTTGCCGGTGCTGCCCGCGAAGCTGAGATTCTTGCAGGCCCATTTCCGGTCGACGGAGATGATGGGGGAGCTGGCGAAAGCCCCCAGGAACAACACGTCGTCTTGCGCGAGCGGCACTCGGCCGCTGCTCCACTTCGTGGTGTCCGACCAGTTCCCCGTACCACCGAGCCAGGTATGCACGATCGGAGCCTGGAAGATCAGGCGGCCGCCGTTCACCATCCCGTTGTTGCCTCCGTCACTGATGCCGCCGGCCATGCTGGAGAAGTCGAGGTCGGCGCCGCCGTTGTCCCAATAGATGTCCTGCATGTCGACGTGCTGCAGGTTGACCGCGGCGCCGACGACTCGGAAGGTCCCGGGGATGCTCGTCGTGTTCGGCCACATCCCGCAGCGGTTGTTCCCGCCGCCGCCCAGGACGTTCAGCGCCTTCGTCACGGTGACGGTCTGTCCGAAGCCGATGCCCAGCATGTCGAACGGGTTCGCGGTGCCGTTGCGCGTCAGCGTCCCGATCGTGCAGGTCGACCCGACGGTGCGCTCGCCCTGCCCGTTCAGGATCAGCGAACCGATCTCACCGACCCCGGGTAGGAGGTAGGTGTAGCTGATGCGCCCGACGCTGGTCGGCGCGCCGATGAAAGTCGTCAGCGTGAAGTCCGTGGTCAGGTTTCCGCCGGCGATGTTGATCTGGTTCGTCGCAGTGCTGCGGGTGAGCGTGATGGTGGCCTTGCCACCGTAGAGTGCCCGAGCCGTCGAGCCCGTGCTCGTGATCACGCCCAAGCTGTGCGAGAGCGCCGCGTCGTCGGTGAGCCCGTCGTATCGCACGGTGCCCGCCGAGTGCGTCAGCGCAGCCGTCGGGTCCTGGGTCATCGCGCTGGTCAGCGCCCAGTTGCCGGCGGCGCTGAAGGTGACGTTGCCCACGGCCTTGGCGCCCAGCGCAACCTGCTGCAGCGCAGCGGCCGTCGACACGAACGCGATCGCGCTGGTGGTGACGCTGGCCAGCGTGTAGGTCATGCCCGCGACCAGGCGCAGTGCGATGCTGTTCGCGCCGGCCGTACCGTCGCCGATCGACAGCGTGAACGCGCCGTGCGTCAGCGTGCCGGTGTAGCCGCTGCAGTCCAGGGAGCGGCAGGCCGCCGCCGCTGTGATCGCCACACTTCCCGAGCTGGCATCGAGCCGCACGTCGTCGCTGGCGCCGGGGACGACGCCGCCGTTCCAGGTCCCCGTCGAGTTCCAGTTGCCGCCGCCGGCCGCTGCGGTGATGGTCGCCATGATCAGGCCACCCGACCGACGTAGCTGCCGTCGATGGTCGTCACGCCCGACAGCGTGTAGACGTCCAGCACCACCTTCTCGGTGCCCGCCGAGAGCGCGGGCGCGGAGCCGACGATGCCAGCGCCCGCCCAGCGAATGCCCGCCGGCCAGGTAACGCCGGCGGCGCCGTTGGTGATCGTGAGCACCAGGCGCATACCCTTTCCGTCCGTCGGCAGGCCGCTCAGCCCGAGTTGGATCGCAGCGGTGCAGGTCAGCAGCACATTCGCGCCGGCCGTCAGGTCAACGTTGAAGGCGCCCGCCTTGTTGCCCAGCGACTGCACCGCGGCCGCGCCGCCGCCGCCGCCGATGGGCCGGATGTCACCCTGGTTGACCTGGTATCCGACGACGTTGCCGAAGTCGTCGACGACCCATTCGATGTTGCGATTGATGCGATTGCCCATGGAGGCACTCCTAGTTCGATTACGCGGCCGGAGCCGACTTCTCGCCCTGTGCCTCCTGCGCAGCGCTCCTTTCCTCGATCGTTGCGAGCCGGGCCTCCAGCACGGCGACGCGCTTGTCGCTCGCGGCCTGGATCTCGGCGACCCGCAGTTTGGTATCGCGGTCGATGTTCGCCAGCTCGAGCTTCACGTCCGAGTCAGACTTGATCTGCAGCGTCCGGTTCGCCAGCTCGCCCTGGGCCTTGCGCAGCTGCTCGCTGAGCTGCTCGATCTGCTGGGCGGCCTGCTCCTGGACCTGCTGCAGCGCCTGAGCGACCTGCGGGTCCATTCCGGCGCCGGTACCGCCCTCGCCCGCGGCGGCCATGGCCTCGCGCTCCAGCTTCTCGGCCCGGGCGTTGATCTCGCGCACCTTGGCGCGCTGCTCCTCGAGCGCACCGAGCGCGGTCTCGCGCTGGACCTGGAGGGCCTCGGCTTGCTGCTGGGCCTGCGCCTCGGCGGCCGCCTGCTCCTCGGGCGTCGGTTCCTTGTTGGGGTCGCGCTCGCCAGTCATCTTGCGGATCTGGTCGGCGATCTCGTCCTTGTTGGGCAGGTCCGAGAACTCGAAGGCCATCGTCAGCAGGCGCAGCGCGACCTCGGGCGGCAGGCGCTGCGAGATCTGCATCAGCGCGTCGAACATGACCTGGCGCAGCGTGCCGGCGTAGTCGGCCTCGGACACGATGAAGTCGGCCTGGCTGGCGGTGATGTCGTTGAGGTAGCGCACCGAGCCGTCGACCTGTTGCTCGGGCTGGTTGATCCGCAGCCACTCGATCGCGCCCTTAGCGCCGGTGAGGCGGATCACCTTCTCCTCGGTGTAGTACTGCTCGGTCAGGCTCAGCAGCTTCTCGCCCTGGATCTGGGTGGCGAAGCGCAGGTTGTCGAAGGGTTCGGTCGTGGTGACGCTGCCCTGGATCTGCCGCGCCTTGATCGCCTCGCCGCTCTGGGCGTTGGTCTGGCGGCCGAGGTTGTCGTTGTTGACGCCGGCCGACTTCTGGATGTTCTGCGCCGCCAGCGTCATCATCTGGATCTGGCCGGTGGCCGCGTCGGTATCGCGGCGGATGATGAACTCCGCGCCCTTCTTCTTCGCGATGAAGCCATCGGGCCGCGCCACCTCGTCGCGAGCGACCTCGATGTCCTCGACGGCGCCCTCGTCCATGATGACCTGGTTCGTGTTCAGCATGAACAGCGCCTTGCTTGCCCGCTTGTTCAGGTCCATCTGCATGTCGCGCACGCGCCGGACGACGCCGTAGGGCAGCCGGGTCCGGCCGTAGCGGTAGCACCAGATCGGGGTGAGGCTGAAGCGGTTGTGCCGCGCGATCGACTCGCTGCGGCGCAGCATCCCGGCTTCCACGAAGACCGCGACGTGCGTGCGCATCATCAGGCGGTCCACGATCATCGAGCCCGAGGTCGCCAGCATCTCGCCCAGGCGCGTGTCCTTCGGGTTGAAGATGGCGCCCTTGTGCGGGCCGTCGCGGACCACCTTCACGGTGACCGGCATGCGGTACTGGCCCTCGATGATCCGCACCCGGCGCCGCTCGGTGTCCATGGTGCTGCCGTAGCCTGCGGCGCGCAGGCTCCCGCTGCGCAGCCGCTCGGCGTCCAGCGGGGTCAGCAGGTCGTTGTCCTCGTCGTCCTCGGCATCGCCGAAGTACGAGCTGTCGCGCGCGGAGCGACGGATCAGGTCCGCCCGGTCCGGGTACATCATGACCGCGATGTCCTCGTCGACGTAGCGCCAGCGGAAGAGGTAGCGACCGTCGTCGAGGTCGAGCTCGGAGCTGCCGCGCGAGTCCCACAGCACCCGGCGCCAGTCCTCGTAGATGCTGTAGATGATGTCCTTGGTCGGGTCGTCGCGCGGGCCATCGTCGAGCCAGCCCACGCCCACCTTGATCGCATCCGCGAAGGCCCGGGAGCGGTTGAACGGGATCCGGTTGATGTCGCTGACGTACTTCTGCGTCTTGGTCTTGATGTCCGCGATGTCGACGTCGTCCTCGGTGCGCGGCAGCACCTTCCAGTCGACGCGGGTGCGGCGCTCGGTGCCGATCATCCAGTCGCACATCGGCGCTGTCTCGTTGTAGACCAGGGCCATCTGGCCCCGCTCCTCGACCGCGGTCTTGTCCTCCGGGCGCCACTGGTTGCCGTCGTAGATGTCGGCGTCCATCGCCATTTCCATGCGGTTGGACGCCTGGATCTCGCGCTCGCCGTAGTACCAGCGCAGCAACTGGCGGTGCTCCTTCAGGATCTCGGGCGCGTCCAGCGGGTGCGTGGTCGGCAGGGCCAGGTCGGAGCTGGGCGACGCGGCGCGCTCCGCGTCGAGCTGGCGGTCGTACTGGTCGCCTGGCGCCTTGCCGCGCACGGACCGGACGTCGAAGGCGTCAGGCATAGGTCGCGCCCTCCTTCGCGACCTTGATGTCCTCGCCGGCAATCGCCTTCCCGTCGGCGCGCAGCAGCATCTGGCCGATGGAGCCCGCGAGGTACTCCTCGCCCGGCGCGCTGGGCATGCGCAGCAGGTCGGGCATCACGTCGGTGACGATCCCGATCAGGCGGGCGCGGTTGCGGGTGCTCGGCTCGATGCCCAGCATGCCGCAGGCGATGTGGGCCTGGCGGTTCGCGTGGGCCAGCGCGGCGTCGCGCTCGGCACGGTCGATCGCGTTGATGTTCCAGAGGTAGGCCGCCGACTCCTCGACGATGTACCACCCGGCGTCGCGCCGGATCGCGGGGATCAGCACGAGCGCGCGAGCGTCGTTGACCCAGGTCAGCACGGCCACGATGTCACCGTGCACGCGGGAGGAATGCGCCTTGCGCAGGTCGAGTTCAAGAGCCATGACTACCCCGGGAAGTTCGCGGGGAATCTGCCATCCTTGGTACGACGGGCCCGTGCACGGCTGGCATGAAAAGCCCGGCGCGGGGCCGGGCTCAGCAGGGTGCGCAGCGGGCGCTAGTACGGCGCATCGTTGCGCGGCGGTCGGACACCACCGCCGCCGGGCGAGCCGGAGCCGCCGCCCGAGTTGCCGGGGTTGCGGCCCTTGACCACCACAAGCACCAGGACCGCGGCGACCACGCCCACGGCGATCCAGGCGCCGGTGTGGCCGGTGCCGGCGTCCTTGTCGACGGCCGCCTTCACGGAGGCGTCGGACACGGCAGCCGGGGCGGTCGCGGCGGGCGGGGTCTCCGCCTGGGCGGTCGGCACCACAGCCATGGCGAGGGCTCCGGCCGCGAGGGACAGCGCCAGGAACGCGCGCTTCATCGTGGACTTCATGCAGGACCTCTCTCAACGAGTTGAAGAGACCTGACCCTGCCATCCTTGGCACGCCAAAAGAAAACCCGGCGCGGGGCCGGGTTGAAGGGAGGGCCCCGCAGGGAGGGTCGGGGCGGATCGACTCTATCAGGGTGAGGCCGCGCCGGCGCCGCGCCGATCAGCACCCCCGAACCGAGCGGCCCGGGCGCGTGACGCGACCTCGGGCGGCACGATGGCATCCTTGGTACGCGGGTAGCAACGGAGCGAAAAGGTCAGGTTGTGCGGGCGAGCCCTCGTCAAATATCGGCGCGGCTGATATTTTCCGGCTCAACTATTTGCGCCGCCGATGTTGCAATTTGCGCGAACGTGGAAGCGTCCGTAAACTTGTGCCATGCTTCCTGATGACCTTCGCATTTGGGCGATGAACGGGTAGCAACGCAGACCTAGCGCAGCTCACGCTGGCTCTCGCGCACGACGAGGAAAACAGAGCGCCCAATGAACAAAGCCCGCCTTATGAGGGGCGGGCTTGTTCAGGTCCCCTGACGCGATGCGCCTGGAACCTTCACTTTGCACGGTGAGGCTTCAGTATTTCTCAGCGTTGAGAAGAACGCAATACGAAATTGGCATCGCGCCTAGGGTTTTTCAGTTCCCTTTCACGAAAGGAACACCCGATGAGCGCTATGCACTTCTGCCATTGGCCGAAGAGCGTGCACGTTCGCCCGTACACGCGGACCCGCTTCGGCAGGCTCGAATCCGTGTGCGAGCACTGCCGCTCGCTGCCCGGTCAGAACACCTGATCGCTGACGCCTGATCATCAGGCCCCGGCCCTCCGCCTCTGGCGTGGGGCCTTTTCGTACTGCTTTGGTACGCTCCGCTGCATGCCCTCCTATCTCGCAGACATCGCTGCCAACTGGACCATCGCGCATTCGCTCTCGACTGCGGCACTGGGTGTGTCGCTGCTCAGCCTCACGGTCTCGATCCGAAACTACCGCAGGGACAACCCGCGTTTGAAGATCACGGCACGGCGTGTCCGGAGGCGGGATGGCGGGCTCGGCTACATCGAGGTGAAGGCCGTCAACGTTGGCCGTCGACCGCTCTACCTGACGATGCTGTGCGGATCCGACGACGGCAAACAATGGAGCAGCGAGTACTTGGACTCCGGCGGGCCGGGGCTCAAGGTCGGCGAGCACGAGTTCATGACGTTTCGCATCGTCGCCTTTCCAAACGGTGAAGGCGTCTATGACGCGTGGGCCATGCTTGACGACGTGTACATCGAGTTCACACGGATGCAGATCGAGGACTCCACCGGCCAGAAGCACGAGATCCCTCGCCTGCGCAAGTTGCTTGTCGACCTGAGGGCCGAGTACAACGACTGGTGCGAAGAGGAGCGACGCCGGCTCGCTGCGTCGGTCACACCGCCATTGCAGACGCCCCCCGCCGGCGCCCGCCCGACCTAGCCCCCGTCGACGCCCCCGACATCGCGAACTTCTCCCCCGCCTCCAGCACCTGGCCGAACTGCCGATAAGCGTCGCTGCCGTGGCTGTCGTCGTTGTGCATGGGCTCCGACGTGAAGCGACCGTTGCGCTGGTCCCACTTCTTGCGGTAGTTGGACAGGCGGGCCAGGCCGACGCCGCAGCCCTGCTCGCTGAACCATGAGCTCGCGAACGCCGCCCGCGTGGCCTGGATGCCGTTGTCCAGGTTCGTCACCCGCGGCACGACGTCGAAGCGCTGGCCAGGCATCAGCTCCTGCAGCATCTCCTCGATCGACTGGTTCGTGTCCGGCGTCTTGCCGATGCGCTTGTACGCGGCCTCATGCGGCAGGAAGTGCTTGGCGAAGGTGTAGCCCGTGCCCTGTAGCCAGGTCGTGAAGTGGTTCAGCTCCTCACCGCTGGCCTCGTAATAGCCGATGAAGCGGTGATCCGGGCCGACCTTCTGCATCAGCCAGATCGACGTCATGTCGCCGCGCCCAATGTCCCAGAACGTGTAGACCGGCGCCGATTCGATCGGCAGCTTCTTCACCACGCGGCCCTGCACCCGCGCCGTCGCCATCTGCTTGGCGTAGTAGCAGCCGTCGGTGCTGACCTGGAAGGCCTCCTCCGGGTAGCTCGGGTACTCCTGCCACATCGACGGTGCGTCGCCGCTGAAATCGTTGTCGCGGGTCGTGACGTACCAGGTCCACTGCTCGTCGGTGAGCCGGCGCCCGATGCGCGCCTCGACCTGCTTGAAGTAGACCTCGTCGGCCTCGGTGAAGACCACCGACGGGTCGTCGAGCACGTAGCCCGGGTCGTCCCACCAGGCGAAGAAGTGGAAGCGGAAGTGCTTGGCCGTCAGCGCCTTGAGCGTGCGCGCGGCCAGCGCCTGCGCGTGCTCGATGGCGCGCTGCGTCATCTTGTAGAACTCGCCCTCCTGCCCCTCGGCCGTGGACTCGATGACGAGCACGCCGCTGGCCGGCACCGCCGGGATCGAGCCGGTGACGACCTCGCGCGCCTTGTCGGGGAACTTGGCGCAGATCTTCCCGAACTCGGACACGTGGAGTCGGTGGATGGTGCCGGACCGCATCGACGTCGCGACGCGGATGCTGGCGCCGTTGTGGGCGAACTGGATCTCCGAGGTCGTGCACTTCTTCAGGGGGAACCGCTCGCGCAGCGCCTCGGGCAGCTGGTCGTAGGCGAACTTGACCTTGTCGCGGAAGATGGTCTCCGCCGCTTCCTTGTCCTGCGCGATGATCCCGCAGCGGATCGGATCCAGGCTGAACAGCGCGGTGTCCAGCCACAGGATGCAGATCAGCGTGGTGAAGCCCAGCTGGCGCGCTTTCAGGATGATGTTCCGGTGCCAGAGCTTGGCCAGGAAACGACGCTGCGCGCGGTTGGGCTTGAACTGGACCGTCAGGCCCTCCTCGTCGTCGGTGCCCTTGACGATGATCTTGTAGAGGTTGCAGAGCCTCCACATCGGGTCATCGAGGTGCTCGGCGAGCGTGGCGACGTCGACCGCGGCGGACATCCGTCAGCGCCCTCCCCGCGCAGCCAGCGCCTTGAGCAGTCCCACGGAGAACTGGCGCGCCAGTTCCTTGCTCAGCCGGTCGCGCAGCTGGTCGATCGGCATGCTGTCGAGGGCCTCCGGGCTGATCCCGTAGACCAGGTCCACGCCGGCGAACTGGACGCGGGCGTGCAGCTGGCGAGCGACGGAGTCGCGCACGACATCCGTGAGGAGCATGTCGAGCGGGACGGTCACCATCTGAGGAGGCTGCATCGCCTCGCTGCTGAGGTCGTCCAACGAGAACGGCGGCGCCGAGCCGAGGTAGACCCGATCACGCCGCTCGCCGCTGTCCGCGATCGCCGTCGGACCGAACAACGCCGAGCTCGAGGGCAGCATCGCCTTGGCCCGCTGGATCTCGCCCTCGAGGATCGCGACGCGGCGGCCGCGCTCGATCGACAGCCTCGTGGTCAGCGACAGCGCGTCGCTGGTCTTGTTCAGCTCGACCGTGAGCTGGGCCTGCGCCTCGCGCGCGCGACGGCGCTGGTTGCGACCGAACCGGCGGCTCATTGCAGGCCCCAGGGGTCGATCAGCAGCAGGACGGCGAAGGCCGGCCTGGTCAGGCGGAAGGCGGCGCGGGCCAGCTGCTGGTGCGGATACAGCGGATCGGTGGGCATGGCGCCTCCAGAGGGTGGAGGCGGCAAGGTGCCATCCTTGGTACGAGCGCTGGTACTGCGGGCGCTATATTGCTCGGGCAACCTGACAGGGAGGGGAAGATGGGCAGAACACCACCAATCAGCGTCCTTCGACAGCTCAGACAAGAGGTCGGCTTCGGATGCCCCGTCGATGGATGCGGGAACCCGTATCTCGAGTTCCATCACTTCGATCCACCCTACCACCTCGAACAACACCATCGGCCGGAGGGCATGATTGCCCTCTGCGCAGAGCATCACAAGAAGGCAGACAACGGAGCGTTTACCAACGACCAGCTAGCTGCACTCAAACGCAGGTCTGCCGACCCCACGTTGGTGCGGGGGCGCTTTGACTGGATGCGCAATGAGATCGTGGCCTACATGGGAGGCTGCCTCTACCATGAGACCTATCGGCTCATCACCGTGGACGGCCAGGACGTTGTTTGGCTGAGCCGCGACGCGGACGGGTATCTCTTGCTGAACGTCCGCATGTTGTCGCTCCTGCCTGAGCATCGCGTGGTCATCACGGAGAACCTGTGGGAGAACATCGGGAAGCCGACAGAGCTGGTGTCTCCACCGAACGGGCGCAAGTTGTCGGTGGCATATGCGAACGGCGATAGCCTCGATGTGGAGTTCTACGAAGTCCAATCTGTCGAGGAAGCAGCAAAGAGCTTCGCCCTCGTGCCCGAGCAGTACCTCGCCAGACTCAAGTTCCCAGTCACCGCCGTTCAGCTCGGTGTGTCGGTCGGTGGCACCAATTTCCGGCTCGAACCAGGTGGGACGTTCATTGGTGGAAGCACGTTCCGCGGTGGGCTCATTTCCCGCTGCGGCACCGGCTTCGCCGTCAATACCGGCATTCCGTGGGCCCAACTTGAACCGGAACGGGACACGGACGCCTAGAAGCTCCCCGGCGCGACCTGGAAGCACGCCACGCCCTTCGCGCGCCACATCGCCACGACCTTGTCGCGGTCGTCGAACACCGCGACCAGGCGCTTGCGGTCGTACTCGCTGAGCGCGTCGTACCAGCCGGCCTTGAGCTGCTCGTCGGGCGTGTGGTCGCCCTCGCGGCGCATCATGAGCTGCAGCTCGTCGGCGTCGATCTCGTCGCCGCAAACCCAGCGGTGCAGCCAGGTCAGGGTCTCGTTCATGACCTCGGCGCTGCGGCCGGACCAGATGCGCACATCGGCGCCGGACTTCAGCAGCGCCATCATGGTTCCGATGACGGGCCAGTTCGGCGCGTCGTGGACGCAGGCGGCGAAGAAGGCGCGCCAGTCGGGTTTGGCCTTGCCGGAGCCTTCGCAGTCCTCGCAGCGGATGAAGCCGCCCTTCCATTCCGCGCTGTCCTTGGGACGCCTCACGGTGCCGTTGCCATGGCAGGTGGGGCACTTCGCTTCCACCAGGTGCCGCCGGTGCTCGATCAGCGCCAGCGTACCGTCGAGGTCGAAGATGTAGAGGGGGGTCAAGGGCCGCTCCTAGGCTGTTGGAGCGGGCAGGCTGCCATCCTTGGGACGGGGCTGACCCCGAAGCTCCCTGTAAACATTCACATATTCAGTGAGGCCGTCCCGATGGATAGCATGCTGCCCGTGCAGCCCGACCGCCCCACAGTCGTTCTTCTCGATGACTCGCCCGACCTGCTGGAGGCGCTGGCGATCTGGCTTGAGCTCGACGGCTGGCGAGTGATCAGCACGGCCAAGCTAGAGGACGCCAAAGCCGCACTGGCGGCGGAGCGATGTCACGCCCTCGTGATGGAGCCCCGGCTCGAGCGCGGCGATGCGTTCGACGTGGCACAGGCTGCCCGGGCGATGGGCGATCAATGCCCGCTTCTGGTGTCCCTGTCGGCGTACCCCCGCGAGCCAGGCGATGACGCCTCCTACGAGCCGACCTTATTCGACTTCAGCCTGCAGAAGCCGTTGGAGCTCTCGAACCTGTCACGCGTTCTCAGGCGCGGGCGCTAGGTCCCCTTCCCTTCCTGAGCCACGGGCCCGACGACGTTGCCCTTCAGCGTGCCCAGCAGGTCCGACAGCGGGTCGGTCTTCTGCTTGTTGTCGAGCTCGAACAGGCCCTTGTGCTTGAAGAGCCGCTCCATGGCGCTGTTCTTGTCCCAGAACTGGTACTCGACCTTGCCGTACTCGTCCATCTTGAAGCTCTTCACCGAGGCGGCGGTGTCGGCGTCCAGCTCGTGCGGCAGCCTCAGGGTGCCGTCGGGCTTCATGATGTTGCGGATGTCGGAGAAGACCAGGCGCTTGGCCTCCTGGAGCAAGGCCTTCACGTCGACGACGACCTCGTCAGCGGCCAGACCCTGTAGCTCCTTCACCCTTGCGGCAACCTGAGGCAGCGCCATGAGGCGGGACGCCTGCTGGTGGACGGCATCGGCCTTCCACTTCTGCGAGCGCGGGTAGGCGCGGCGGTAGGCCTCGGCCTGCGACAGGCCGGAGGCGACGCCGCGGGCGAAGGCCTCTTGCGGGGCGGAGAGAGTGCTCATGGTTCAGCCCTAGGGACAGGTTCCGTCGGGGTTGAAGCCCTTGATGCCGCGGCCGCTGGCGCGCAGCACGTCCTGGGCTTCGTCGATGACGTGCAGCGCCCGGGCGTCGCCGCGGGTGCGCAGGTAGATCGCGGTCTCGTCCTCGATCTCATGCAGGACATCCAGCGCGTCGCAGAGCCCGTCGGCAAGTTCCTGGTTCCGTTCCTCCAAGGCTTCAAAGGCTTTCATCGCCTGATCGGCGCCAGCGATGAAGGCCACGAACATCAGCAGGGCCAGCGTGCTGATCAGGCCCCAGGCGGCCGACGTGGTCAGCGGCTCCGCGTTCGTGGGCACCTGACCGATGAGGCTGAGCACGAGGACCGCGAAGGCGAACCAGCCGCCTACGGCCAGCACGAGGAAGAACATCCTGTTCATGACCTGATCTCCTGAATCTCGATGCCGTGGCGCTCCAGCATCAGCTTCCGCTTCAAGCGGAACTCGGGGGTGACAGCGCCCTTCACGTCTTCGACGACGACCTTGCCATCCTTGGTGCGGGCGTAGACAAAGTCGGCGAGGTAGACCGTGGCGCGCTGCTTCTTGCCGGTCGTGCTGACCTGGGCGGGGATCAGCTCGAAGGGAACCTGCAGGCGCAGGTCGCGGATCTCGCCGGCGCGCTCCAGCACGCGCAGGTGGCACCAGCGGCGGTGCTCGGCCTTGGAGTCGAAGGTGATGCCGTCGGCCTGGACCTTGGTGTTCCCGTACTTCTGCCCCCTCTTGCCGCGCTGCGCCGGGTTGTCCCGCATCTCGATGAGCGAGACCTGACCCCGGGCCCGGGCACCGAGGTTCAGTACCTCGGCCAGCGACATGGTGATCGGGCGGCGGCTCACTGGAAGACCTCAGCCTGGAACAGCTTGGCGTCGGGTCCGCACTGGCCGTCCGGAGCGCGGGCGAGGCTGCAGCTGCGCTTCCCGCTTATCACGTTGCAGCGCAGGACGACGCGGGCATTCTCGGCGCGCGAGGCCTTGATCGGCATCTCGATCCGGTGGCGGCAGCGGGCGCACTGGGCGCGCTGCTCGTCGAAGGTGAAGGCGGGCAGCAGCTCGGCCAGCGGGGTCATGCCTGGCTCCTCAGTGCACGTTCGTGCTCCAGCGCCGCGCGCAGGCCGGGCGGCAGCAGGTCGGCGGCGATGATCGGGGCGCCCTGGGCCGCCGACTTGATCTCGTCCGGGGCGTAGGCCAGCGCGTCGCGCCAGGCCCGGGCTTGGTCCATGGTGAGGCGCTCGCCGCGCTCCTCCCGGGCCTTGAGCGCCCGTGCCCAGCCCCTGGGGTCCACGGGGTCGGCCCGCTTCACCGCGACGACGCCACGCAGCTGCTCGCGGGCGGCGTCGGTCTTCGGCGTGTCCTTGGGCGGCAGCAGCGCCACCTTGGACGCGGGCGGCGGCAGCGCCGGGCATTCGCCATACGCCAGCTCGGGCGTCAGCTTCCCGGCGTTGACTGCGGCGGTCAGAACCCGCTTGCGCTGCTCCGGATCGGTCCCCTGGGACACGATCCAGGTCACGGTGGCACCCTTGGCCTTGGCGAGGGTCACGGCGCGCTCGTAGGCCTCTTTGAACGCCATGCGGGCCGCGATGCGATCGCCGGCGGCGATCAGGCCGCTGCACACGCCGTAGGCCTCCGCCATCTCGGTCGTCCACACCACGGACTGGTCCTCGCCCTGCGGGACCATGGCCCAGGCCTCTTCGACGCCAGGGCGGCCGTCGACGGACAGGCGCTCGATCTGGGCGATGACGTCCGACGGCACCGGCACGAACTTGCCGCGCACCGGGTCACGGACGTGGGCGTCCAGCGCGTAGCGCACGGCGTCGAGGCCGTAGGCGCTGAGCGCGCGGAACCAGAGCGAGGTGTTGCCCGCGTCCGGCACGTAGCTGCCGCGGCTCAGCAGACGGCACGTCTGGTCGAGCATGGCGGCGAAGTCGTCGAAGTCGGTCTCAAGCATCGCGAACCTCCTGGGTCGGTGGGGTGTCGAAGCCGAGCAGGCGCTTGGCTTCAGCGTTGCGGGCCGCCGTGTCCAGCACGGGCGGCGAGGTCCTGCGGGTCGGCATCGGCCCGTGGTGGACCTGCTTGACCATCTCGGCGGCGCGCATGCGCTCTCCCTCCACCACCCCGACGAGGTAGCCGAACGGGTCCCGGGCGTGCAGCGCTTTGGGCACCGCGGCGAAGAACTCCTCCGGGGTCGCCCCGGCCTTCAGCAGGGTCGTGAAGCGCAGATGGCCCGGGGCGACGTTGCTGATGCCCATGGCCTTGAGCCGGCGGCAGAGCAGCCCGGCGGCGGTGGGCGCGAGCTGGGGATCGGGGGATGGCGCTGGCGCCGCAGGCGGAGGGTCGGCGGGCGGCGGAGCGCCCGCTTCCGCGCGGAGAGTGTCCTGAGCAGGGATAGATGCTCCTATCTCTTCTTCTCTACTCTCCTCTCCTCTAGGCGTGGCATGGCGTGACGTGGCGTGACGTGGCGTGACATCAGCTGTCTCGCCCTTCCCTTTCGCCTCCCGCTGGCGCTGCTGGCGCTTGCGTTCCGTCGCGTTGTTGTCCTCGCGTTCGCGCTTGGGCTGACGCTTCGCCCAGGCCGAGATCTGCATGCCGGCGTCGACCATGTCGCGCTGCCGGAAGGCCTCGAAGATCGCCGCCGAGCGGCCGTCGGGAAGCTGCAGCGCGCAGTCCATGGCCTCGAAGTCCGGGTCGCTGCCGAGCGAGCCGCGCTCGTGCTCGTTCATCGACGCCCGCTCGAGCAGGCAGGCCCACACCGCGATCACCTCCGCGACGGAGGCGCCGGCGCGGCGCGCCACCAAGGGCAACTTCTGGTCGGTCACGGTGCCGTGGTGCCACCGGAACCAGTCAATTCCACCTGCCATCAGATCAACTCCAACTGCTGGGCGACAAGGCGCAGGGCTTCGACCAGGCGGCCGGATTCCGTGCAGACCTTGTTGCCGGGGACTTCGAGATAGCCGGCCTTGATGAGCGCGTTGACGCGGCCGCACAGCGGCCCGGTGCGCATGCCGGTGAGCTGCTCCAGCTCGCGGCGCGTGTAGAGCTGGCGCGGGGCCATGGCCTTCAGGATGCGCAGCTCCTGCCGCTGCATCTCCCCGGCGTGCTGCTCGTAGAAGGCGCGGACGCTGCTGTCGGCGGTATCGCGGGTCACAGGCCTCCCGGCTTCAGGATTCGGGCCGTCTTTGCGCGCGCCGCGTCGACCTGCTCGCGCGTCGGGTTCCGCGCCGGGCCATCACGCTCCAGCTGCTCCGCGCGGCGGGCCGACTGCTTGCGGGCGTTGCGCGCCGCGGCGCGCTCGTAGGCCGTGGGCGGAGGCAGCTGCCCCTTGAAGTTCGGGTCGAAGGGGTTCACCGGAGGACGTCCTCCAGGGTCTCGGCCTCTTCAGCCGGCTGCGGCGCCGAGGTGAGGAACTCACCCAACTGGCGCGCCTGCACCGCAACCCTGGCGAGCTCATCTGCCAGATCGAGCAGCGGACTGCCCTTGAACCGCGGCTTGCTCAGCAGCGCCAGCATCTGCTGGGCGCGAACCTGCAGCTCGGTGGCGAGCGCGTCCTCCGGCAAGCCCATGGCGACGGCCAGCCTTCCGACGGCGTCGCTGCAGCGCTCGCGCTCGCTGTCGCGCTGCTTCTGCATCGCCTCGCGGTCGCGGGCGAGCTGCTCTTGCAGGCGTTTGCGCTCCGATTCGTACTGCCCCTGGGCCTCCGCGAGCTGGCGCCGGAGCTGCGGTAGGTCGCTGAGCATCGCGGCGACCTCGGCACCGAACTTGTCGGACAGCTTCCTGCGAGCAACCCACTCGTTGAAGAACGTCGCCCGGTTGGTGCCGTTCGCACGCCCAACACCGTCGAGCAGCAGCTTGACCCATGCCTTCCACGGCAGCTCGGTCAGCTGGTGAGAGACCGGCTTCTTCGCGTAGCGCCAGCCACCGTTCGCGCCGCGCAGGATCAGGCCGCAGGTCGGCGGGACCATGTCCTTGGTGATCAGGCCGGTCGGCGCCGCGAAGGTGACGCTGTTGGCGAACGCGAGGTAGGACTGCCACTTCCCCGCCGTGACGTCGCGCCGGAAGTCGGCGACGCTGACCTTGCACTCGAAGGCCTCGAAGGTGAGCCGGGTGTACGTCGGCTCCATCGTGTAGACGTCGGGCCGCGGGCTGCCGCTCTCACCGAGCTGCATGTCCTCCCAGGTGATGCGGTTGGATGTGCCGCGCAGGTGCTCGGCGAGGTCGGTCGCGAGTTGGTCGTGGGTCAGGTTCATTGCGGGCCTCGGGTTTGATCGGCCTCGGCCGCCTCGTAGTCAACGAGCCAGCTGATGCACGAGGAGAAGCGGCGACGTTCCTCCGGCTCCATGGCGGCCGCGCGCTGCGCGACCTCGGATTCAGGGCAGTGCAGCAGGCCCGCGCCGAGGCGGGTGCGCTGGGCCATGTCGTGCTGGGCGGTCATGCGGCCAGCTCCGCGAACAGGTCGCCACGAGCAAGGTAGAGCGCGCGGCTGCACGCCGGGTTCAGCCAGACGACCTCGGTGCGCTCGCGCGCGCCGTCGGCCATGGCGACGCGCTCGTGGCGCTCCCAGTCGGGGAAGAGCTCACGGTCGTACAGCTCACATGCGTAGCCGCTGAGGACGACCATTCCCTTCAGGGCGTGCAGAGTCCGAGCCAACGCCTCGTGATCCGCGGTGGTCATCTCGTGGCGATAGGCCTTGTCGTTGTGGCTCTTGATCGCCGAGCGGGTCTCGTGCGGATACGGCGGATCGACGTAGAACAGGGTCTCGGCCGTGTCCTGCTGCGCCAGGATCTCGAGCGCGTCGCGGTTCTCGATCACCACCCCGCGCAGGCGCTCGGTGAACGTGGCCACGTGCGCGGGGTAGTTCGTCCAGTCGATCTGCGCCGGCTGGGTTTGGCGGTTCGCCTTCGCCCGGAAGCCCGTGCGGTTGTGACGGAGCGTCGTGGTGCCGAAGCCCATGAAGCTGCGCACCAGCGTGCGCCGAGCCGCCTCCACCGGGTCATCGGTCTCGGCGTAAGAGTCGCGGAACTCGTCGCGCGAGAAAGGTGTCAGGTAGACGGCCCGCGCCAGTTGCTCCGCCAAGTCGGCGTCGCGCAGCACGCGGAAGAAGTTGACGACCTCAAGGTCCAGGTCGTTGTAGATCTCGGCGTAGCTGCGGTCCTTCAGCAGCAGCACCGAGGCAGCGCCTCCGAACGGCTCGCAGTAGATGCGGTGCGCCGGGAAGAAGCCGACGATCCAGCTGGCCAGACGGAACTTGCCGCCGTGGTAGCGCAGAGCCGGTCGGGTGATGGCGTTACTCATTCGCACAAGCCGTAGGCGCTCTCGCACGCCTTCGGCTCCTCGTGAATGCGGACCCAGTCCATCAGCTGGCCGCCACGCTGGGTCTTCGACCACTCGACGACGTTGTGGATGCCGCGCTTGTTGAGATGCTTCTCGCGGTCCGGATCGGGGAAGAAGCTCGCCATCTGGCGCTTGCTAGCCATGCTGACCATCAGCTCCCACATGGCGATCCGCTCGATGTGATGGGGGAAGCGCTTGGAGATCTCGAGGATCTCGTCCTTCCCGCAGTTGATGCAGGGCATGCACCCGACGCGCGTCATCCCCTGCAGGTAGAGCGGGTTCGGGGCCAGGCCGTACAGCGCCGCGGCATCGAATACATCCACCGCAGTCCAACGAAGGATCGGCCGGTAGGTGAAGAGCCCATCACCCATCACCTCGAACGAGCGCACGCACGCGCCAGTCCCCTGGAGGCGGCTCATCCGTGACTGGCTCTCGTTCAGTCGGATGCCTTGCCACGACCATACGGCCTCGCAGGCACCATCCCCGATCAGGCCCATCTGGTACTCGACCAGCGGCAGCGTCTTCAAATAGTGGGTGCAGAACTGGCGCGTCCGGCTGGGAAAGCGCCCCTTCCACAGGCACAGGTCCAGGTACGGATTGCCGGTGGGCACCAGGGCGGCGATCGCGCGCTCGCAGTCGCCCTTGGAAACGCCCTTGCGCGGCCACTGCTCGCGCACGTAGTCACGGAACCGGACGATCTCCGCGGAGAAGTCCGCCCTCAGCGTGACGATCTCGACGCCCAGGTGGCGCGCCATGTAGGCGACATGCTCGATGGTCTGCTCGTGCTCGTTTCCGGTGTCGGCGAAGACGAAGCGGCAGGCAGCGCGCCCGTGCTGCTCGATGGCCAGCACCGCGGTCGCGGCAGAGTCCTTCCCTCCACTCACGCTCACCACGTGCAGGATGGACATCAGGCGCCCCCTCGCAGGTTCACGCCGAACACATCCGGCACCGGCGGGCGCTTCAGCGGGTTGCGGCTGCGGTAGTCCTCCGACATGCAGGCCTTGCACCACGAGTGAAGGCCGTAGACGCCCTTGGCGCTGACGTTGAAGTACTCGCGCGTCGCCGGCCACGATTCGTCGCAGCCGGTGCACTCCTTCTCGGGGACCTCTTCCAGGGTGGTCATGCTTCGCCTTCCTTTGCGATGCCATAGCGCAGATAGCGCGAGTTGCGGGTTGTGTCTTCGACGGCTTTGATCCGCTGCTGCGCCTTCAGGAACAGCAGCGCCCAGTCGACGGCGCGCTCGCTGCAGCCGGTGGCGCGCACGATCTGGATGCGGATGAAGTAGCGGCCGGTGTGCTTCTCCAAGAACTGGAGAACTTGCTGTGTCGCGCTGCCCTCGCGGATCACGCCGGGCGGTCGCGGGTTGAAGCGCGGGGGCGCGTCGCCGGGGTCGAGGTCACGGTTGGCCGCGGCGATGATTCGCTGGGCCATCCAGTCGACGCCGTTCATCAGACGCCCTCCCGGGCCGGCGCCGGACTTTGATCCCATCGACCGAACTGCCCGCGTCCGGCCACACTGCGGCGCATCACGTTGAACTCGCCGAACAAGGCGCGCTCCAGCAGGTGACGGGCGAACTCGCTCTTCGACATGCCCGAGAGGGTCGCCATCGCGATCACAGCCTCCTCGGTCTCCTGGCTCACCGGGATGTCGAGGCGCGAGACCAGCTTGCCGCCGGGGTCCGAGCGCCCGCTACGCGAGAAGTTCACGTCGTCTTCAGTCATTGGGGGTCCTGTATGTCCGATCAAGAATTCGCGAAGCGCGCCACCGAGCAGGTCGTCGCCGAGGCGGCCGCCTTCGCGGCGATGTACGAGCGCGAGTGGCAGCTCGACGCGCTGGTCGAGCTGGCGCGGTCGACCCGCGACGAGGACTGAGCGCGGAGATGCGCGCGAAGCGGTCCGGCTATGCTTCGTTGGACACGAGGCATAGAGGCAGGGAGAGCGATGGACTTCGACGACGGCGACCTGGTCGCAGCCGGAGCGTTTGCAGGGCAGAGCGTGATGCTGGACTTCATGCTGACGTGCCTCGCGATGGCGCTGAAGAACGAGCGCATTGCCGGCTACACCGCGTCTGGCCAGCAACTGGAGCCTCCGCTTGCACACGTGGTTCGCCCTGCGCTGGAAAAGTTCCTGCTGCACCATCAGACGCTCGACAGCAGTTCGGTTCCCCTTCAGCCAGAGCAGACTGCGGTTGCGCAACAGGCATACAGCGAGCAGTTGCGACTGCTTCGAGAGCGCGTTTTAGAGGTGACCCTGCCCTACGAGTTGTGAGCGTCGCCGCGTCGGAGAGCGCATCCACGGCATCAGCAACTGCGCGTCGTCCGGCACCGATCGCTTCCGTGAATGCATGCGAGCGATTGAAGTGGGTGGGCGTCATTGCGCACTCCGAGGGAGAGAAAAGGCCCCGGGCGCGAAGCCCGGGGCAAAGCCATCGCACCGCCCGCCGGGGAGGACGGCGGGCCGGTCCAGTGCGATGGGGAGACAACGTGCGGTCCGGCCCGTGACAGACTCACGTCTGCAGGGAGGGACACGAAGAATGACCAGAGAGTTCTGGATTGAGACAGCGCTATGGGCGGTGCCGCTCTTGCTGATGTTTGCTGCAGCGGCTCGCGACGCCAGGTCATGGCGAACGCTGAGGGAAGGCGTCGGTTGGGTTGCAGGGATCGCGCTCGTCGCGGCGATCGTCACTGGCGGACGCGGCTGCGCGTCAGGCAGCGCGGAGGTGGATTGCCAGCCCTCCCCCAACGGTCCGATCTGCAACGACTGAGCGGCGCGCACTTCAGGCCGCCTGCGTCTTGCGTGCTGCTCGGACCGGCCGCGCGCGCTTCAGCTTGGGCTCGGCGGCGTAGACGTCGTCCATGGAACAGGTGAAGCCATGCGCACCGGCGAGGTCGATGACGCGGCGGGCAACGCCCGGCGGCACCGTCTGGCCCTTGCTCTCGTAGAGCGAGACGTTGGCTTGCGTCATTTCGATGCCCTCGGCGAATGCCTGTTGGGTCATCCCCAGTTGGGCGCGGATGGCTCGAATTCCGTTCATGGCGCCAATACTAGCGGCGCTTGTTTTCGAGGTCAAGCGCAAACAGGCGCCGCTAGTTGCCGTTAGCAATGCTAACCATAGGATCCCGCTGATGAATACAAGCGACGCTGATGCCCGGAAGGCGAAGGTCACCGACGAGCATCGGGAGGAAGCCGCGCGCCTGCGCCGGATCTGGGAGGACCGCAAGCCAGCGCTGAAGGAGCGCGGCCTGGGCACACAGCTCCAGTTCGGCCTGAAGTTCGGCATTGGGAGCCAGGCCGCGGTCGGCTTCTTCCTCAACGGCCAGACCCCCTTGAGCCTTAAGGCCGCGCTGGGGTTCGCCGAGGGGCTGGGGTGCAAGGTCGCCGACTTCAGCCCTCGACTCGCTACCGTCCTTGGCTCGGAAGCGCAGCCGACCAAGGCGGAACCCGTCTACGTCGAAAGTCCAACCGAACTCTCCCTCGTCCGGGCTCTGCTTGGCGTGTCCGCCGCTGTTGCCGCCGCGCCCGAACGAAAGCGCAAGCTGATGGCCGCTGCCGCCGCCTCGATGATCGAGAACGGCCCGAACGACGACGAGGCAGCCGCGATCGATGCACTGGCGAAAGGATTGCCACCCATCGCTGCACCGGCCTCCCCGGCCGGATCGCAAGACGACTGGGAGGACACGGTGCGAAGCATGGCCGAGAACTGGGCGCCAGGCCCAGAGCGTGACTTCCTGCTCGGGTTTCTGAATGCCGCTGACGAGGCCCACCAGATGAAGGGGGCCCTTCACGAACGCAACGCGCGTGCGCATAGCAGCACATCGCGCTCGAAGGTCCGCACCGGATAATTGCGGCTGGGAGTCCTCCGCAGCGAGACCGGAATCGGCACTGCGGGAACGCCTTGTAGTCCCGCCTTGCCCGATCAACCGCCCCAGCCGCCACCTCCCCCGCCGCCCCGAGAATCCCCGCTCGTCGACAAGGCAGAGGAGGTCTACGTGTTCTTCAGTCGCGCGCAAGCCGCCGGCAGCGGCACGGACGCTTCAGAGAGCAATGGCCTGCCATCGTTCGACGATGGCCAAGCCGCGGTGCTGGTGGTGCAGAAGACCCCCTGGCGTCGCCGCCTGCTGATGCAGCTGCTGATCGCCTCAGTTGTGACGAACGTAGCCCTGGCACTCGCCCTGTGTGCGATCCTCGCGCTGGGCCTCCCCCATCGGTGACTGTGCACAACCGCACGCAGCGTGAAGATTCCGTTTATTCTCCGCGGGCTCACAGGGAGAAACAAAACGTGACGAATCGCGATAGGAGCGCAGAGCGATACATCGAGTCGCTCGCCGCCAGTGAGGTCCCGCCTTTGAGGCCGACCGAAGCCAAAGAAACGGCAGGCCGTGAGGCCGCAGCCAAGCAAGCCGCCAACAACTCGTTCATCGGGTCGGTGAGCGGCGACGTCATCTTCTTCGGCGAGGTACCGCCGAATGCACTGGAGATGATCCTTGCGCGCCGCGCCCAGCGGCAGCAGAAGTCCTGACGGACTAGACGATCGCGAACCAGAACGCGAGGACTGCGGCTCCCGCCGCCATCATCACGAATGATTCGCTGCGGCTCCCGGCATGGCCCACCCTGAAGCCTCCCCAGGCGGCCATTGCCGAGCCGATTCCAAGTAGCTGACGAAGCCAAGCGCCAAGGCACACCAGAAAAATATAAGCGCAAATACAAGCGGCGCTATTGACCTGACAAACAAGCGGCACTAGTATTCATCCAACGCAACCAACCAGGGAGCTACGGATGAACCAGATCGGAACCTCGACGACCCAAGCGGACATCAGCGCCGCGCGCGCGCTGGTGCTGCGCCAGGTCGAGTTCTACAGCGAGTGGGTCTTCCTGCAATGCCGCGGCATCGAGCGCGAGCGGGAAGTGCCCCACCTGCGCGGCGTCACCGCCGAAGACCTCGCCGACCTCAAGACGCCGCGTCTGGTCGTGATCCAGAACGACCCCGGCCAGCCGCACATCACGCGCTGCGCCGCCGGTGACCTGATCACCGAGCGCTTCCTCGCCGACGACGACACCCAGGCCGAGATCATCCGCATCGCCAACAAGCTGGCGGAGTACCGCCTGCAGGCCGACGAGCAGGACCGCCGCGAGCGCCGCGTCGAGCACGCCCGCGCCATGAACGCACCGGTGCTGGCGCTGGTCGGGAGCGACGCGTGAACGACGCCCGCACCACCACGGCCCCGGCTCCGGCCGAGGCCTGCAGCGACCTCGGCTTCGAGAACGAGCCCGAGCCGCGTCGCCCGCGCATGGGCGGCGTCCACGGCCTGGAGCGCTGGTTCATCCATCACCCCACCGCAACGACCGTCGCCGTGCTGGCGCTGATCGGAGCGGCCTACGTCTGGAGCGCGCAATGAGCGTCGGCAAGCACACAACGGTCCAGCTCGAAGCGATCGGCACACTGGTCCGCACGAGCATCGTCCATGGCGGCTTCCTCGTCGCCGAGTTCCGCGATGAACACGGCTCACCGCACACCGATGAGGCGAAGGCCAACGCTCAGCTCTTTGTTGGAGCCGGCGCCCTGCTCGCCGCTCTGAAGCGGTTGAGCCACGTCGCCACCTGGGACGACGAAACGGACCGCGCGGAGTTCGATGCGGCGATGGCCGACGCGGAAGCCGCGATCGTGGCTGTTGAAGGCGGTGTCGCGTGACCGAAGCCTTCGCCCCCCGCGTCCACACCGCCCGCGCCAGCAGCTGGTCGAAACTTTTCGACTGCGCCTACAGCTGGGAGGGCGAGCACATCCTCGGCATGCGCAAGGCCGCCGGCCTGCGCGCGCACCTGGGCACGTCGATCCACGCCAGCACCGCCGCGTTCGATGCCGGTCGCCTGCCGGGCGCCGAGCCGATCAGCGCGCTCGACGCGGCCGACGTCTTCGTCGACACGCTGCGCAACCCGGACCGCGACGTCGACTTCAAGCAGGACGGGCTCAGCGTCGACGACGCCGAGCGCATCGGGCTGTCGCTGCACGCGATGTACTGCAGCGAGATCTCGCCGCGCTTCGCCTTCCACAGCGTCGAGCAGCAGTTGACGCCGCTTGAGATCGACTGCGGCGGCGGTCAGGTTGTGCGCCTGACCGGCTCGATGGACCGGGCCCGCGTCGCGCGGCACCCCGACGGCGTCGTCATCCCGGACGTGAAGACCGGGACCCGCGTCATCGCCGACGGCGTCGCGCAGACCAAGGGCCGCAGCGCGCAGCTCGGCACCTACCAGCTGATGTACGAGCACACCGAGGGCGTGCCCACGGTCGGCGGCCAGATCCTGGCCCTGTCGACCAGCAGCCGCCCGGCCGCCGCGGTCAGCCGGATCTGGGACGCCAAGCGCGTGATGGTCGGCACCGAGGACCAGCCCGGGTTGATCCAGATCGCCGCCGGGATGTTCCGCACCGGCCTGTTCCCGCCCAACCCCTCCTCCCCCCTGTGCAGCGCGAAGTACTGCGCGCGCTGGAACACCTGCCACTTCAAGGAAGAAGACTGATGAACGCCCCTCTCGCCCTCGACACCCTCAAGCAGCAAGGCGGCGCCGTCGCCGTGCAGCAGAACTACGCGCCGGGCTTCGGCTCCTCGCAGAGCTTCGAGCTGATGATCCGCCAGTCGAAGCTGCTGATGACCACGACGCTCGTGCCCGCGGCCTACCGCTCGCAGGTCGTCAAGCTCGACAAGTACGGCAACGTCAAGGAAACGCGCGAGAACCCCAACGCGCTGTCGAACTGCGCCGTGGCGCTGAACATGGCGACGCGTATGGGTGCCGACCCGCTGATGGTGATGCAGAACCTCTACATCGTGGAGGGCCGCCCCAGCTGGTCGTCGCAATGGATCATCGCCGCGATCAACGACTGCGGCCGCTTCTCGCCGCTGCGCTTCGAGATCAAGGTGCTGGGCAAGAAGACGGTCCCCTACGCCACGACCTACTGGGAAGACAACCAGCGCCGGACCAAGACCGAGAACGTCGCGATCGTCGACAAGCAGTGCATCGCCTGGGTGAAAGAGCTCGCCACCGGCGAGCGCCTGGAGTCGCCGCCGATCTCGATCGAGATGGCCGTGCGCGAGGGCTGGTACACGAAGAACGGCAGCAAGTGGCAGACCATGGACGAGGTCATGCTGCGCTACCGCGCCGCCAGCTTCTTCGGCAAGCTCTACGCGCCGGAGCTGCTGATGGGCCTGCAGTCTCGCGAGGAAGCCGAGGACATCATCGACATGGACACGGGCGCTCCCGTGTCCGGCCCGGTCTCCATGGCCGACCTCCGCAGCGGCCCGGCCCCGATGGTCGATGAGGTCGAGCAGCAGAGCCCGCCGGCTGATGCGCCGGTCGACGCCGAGACCGGCGAGGTCGCCGGCGCCGACGGCGAGATCGCCCAGCAGCAGGACCAGCAGCACGCCTTCGACGGCGACTCCTACGCCGGCCAGATCGAGCGCGCAGCCGATGCCGACACCGTGAACCGCCTGGTGCGCGAGATCCCGGCCGAGGTGAGCGACGACCTGCGCGACGTGCTGATGGGCGTCGCCGATCGCCGCATCGCCGCCCTGGTCGACGGCCAGCAGCAGGCCGAGCAGCAGCCCACCACCACCGGCCGCCGCCGCTCCAACGTCGCCAGCCCCGAGTAAGTCACGAGGCCCAGCGCAGACCGCACCCGCAGTCCGGCCTCCCCTCCCGCCGCGCTGGGCCTCCCCTACCCCTGATCGATTGGCAAAGGATCGCCATGAAACTGAACCGCATCGAAATCCGCAACGTCCTCGGCATCGCCTTCGCCGAGATCGACCTGCCGACCCCCGTCGCCTTCTTCGCCGGCTTCAACGGCAGCGGCAAGACCAGCATCGTGGAGGCCGTGCGCATGGCGCTGGGCGGCGACCTGGTCGCGCGCGGCGTCAAGCTGAAGAAGGAGCTCAAGTCGCTGGTGCATGAAGGCGCCAAGGACGGCAGCGCCGAGGTTATCCACGGCGACGGCACGCCCACCTTCGCGCTGTTCCCCAGCGGCAAGACCACCGACGAGAACGTCTACCGGCCGAGCCCGTTCCTGCACCTGGTGTGCGAGCCGCACGCGTTCGCCGCGATGAACGAGCTGGAGCGCCGCAAGACCCTGTTCGCGCTGATGAAGGTCAAGCTCGACGTCAAGGACGTCATCGCGCGCCTGAAGAAGCGCGGCGTCGACGAGAAGAAGGTCGACCGCGTCGGCCCGCTGCTCAAGGCCGGCTTCGAGGCCGCGCACGACGCGTCCAAGCTCAAGGGCACCGAGGCGAAGTCGGCCTGGCGCGTCACCACCGGCGAGGTCTACGGCAGCGAGAAGGCCAAGGACTGGGCGGCCGAGGTCCCCGCGTTCGACGCCGGCGCCGCAGCCCCGCTACGCGCCGAGCTGGCGAAGCTGGATGCCGACCTCGAGGCCGGCCAGCAGAACCTGGGCGCGATGCAGGCCGAGGAGAAGCGCCGCCAGGAACAGCGCGCCAAGCTGCCGGCCCTGGAGGCCAAGGTCGACACCTACCAGCGCGTCGACAACAAGCTCGCCGTCGACCGTGCCGGCCTCGCCGAATGGGAGCAGAAGCTCGCCGCGACGAAGGCGGAGGCTGGCCAGGGCAAGCGCGTCGGGCTGGTCCACGACCTGGCCGCCGCCGTCGCCTACCTGCTGCCCTTCGGCCAGACGTCGGTCGACAAGCAGCCCACACAGGAGGAGTGCGACGCGGAGGCCGCGCTGACCGCCTACGAGCGCGAGCACGGCCGCATCGGTGCCACCGGCAGCCCGGAGGCCGCGGCGCGCATCCCCGAGTACCAGAAGGCCCGCGACCTGATGGCGAATGCCGTCGCCGCCGGCGAGACCGCGCTCGCCGAGATCCAGGCCGCGCAGGCGGAGCACGAGATCATCCTGCAGGCCATGGCCGATGACGCCGGCGGTGACCCTGCCGTGCGCGCCGAGGCCGAGGGCAAGGTCGCCAAGATGAAGGCGCGCCGCGCCGAGATCGTCGTCGCGCTGGACCGGCAGCACACCCTGCAGCTCGCGGCCGACAGCGCGGCGAAGAAGACGGCGGACGCCGCCGAGCACCACGCCGACGTCGTCGCCTGGGACCTGATCACCACGGCGCTCGCGCCGGACGGCATCCCCGGCGAGCTGCTGGCCGAGGCCCTGGACCCGTTCAACGCCCGCCTGCAGCAGTCGGCCGACGACGCCGAATGGCCGGTGCTGAAGCTGGGGACCGACATGGTCCTGCGCCAGGCCAACGGCCGCGCGTACCAGTTCTTCAGCGAGGCCGAGAAGTGGCGCGCCGACGCGATGCTGGCCGAGGCAATCTCGCACCTATCGGGCCTGCGCTTCCTGATGCTGGACCGCTTCGACGTCCTCGACAACAAGGGCCGCGCCGACGCGCTGGCCTGGGTCGATGTGCTGGCCCGCGAGGGCGAGATCGACACGGTGCTGATGTTCGGGACGCTGAAGAGCGTGCCGGCCCTGCCGCAGACCTTCACCGCCCACTGGGTGCAGCGCGGCGAGATCGCCGAGCTGGCCGAGGCGGCCTGATCCCGCCGCCCCACCCACAACGACCACCGAGACCACGCCATGAACCTGAAACTCTTCTACGACTTCGAGACCACCGGCCTGCCGCTCTACAAGGAGCCGAGCAGCGATCCGCGCCAGCCGCACATCACCCAGCTCGCCGCGAAGCTGATCGACGTCGGCACGCCCGATGCGCCGCAGTGCAACGTCATCGCCTCGATCGACGTGATCATCAAGCCCGAGGGCTGGTACATCCCCGACGAGTGCGTCGCCCTGAACGGCATCACCACCGAGTTCGCGCTCGACGTCGGTGTCCCGGAGCGCGATGCGCTGCAGGTCTTCCTGGGCCTGTGGAGCGCCGCCAACGAGCGCGTCGGTCACAACGAGGGCTTCGATGCGCGCATCGGCCGCATCGCGATCAAGCGCCTTCTCAACGACGACCAGCTCGCCGACGTCTGGAAGGCCGGCCCCGCGTACTGCACCCAGCGCAACGCGGTGAACCACTGCAAGGTGCCGCCGACCGACGCCATGCTGGCGCGCAACAACCGGTCGTGGAAGACGCCGAGCCTGGCCGAGGCCTACCAGCACTTCACGGGCCTGGTGCACACCGGCGCCCACCGCGCCATGGCCGACACGAACGCCACGGTCGCCGTCTACGTCGGCATCCGCAAGGCCGAGAACCCGGGCGGCGCCGTCGTCGACGCCGAGTACCGCGAGGTCGGCGAAGCCGCCCACAACGCCTGACCCCACGTCGACGAGGACCCAGAATGTTCAAGCACCTGATCGTTTACCGCCTGTCGAAGGACTGGCAGGCCGACGCCGAGAAGCTCGCCGACGCGCTGGAACAGGAGCGCTTCGCGCCCTGCGGCGCCACCGAGGCGCGGTCGGCCGGCTGGGCCCCGCCGCGCGGCGAGCCCGGCGCCCCGCTGCTCGAGCAGGTTGACGGCCACTGGCTGCTGACGCTGCGCATGGAGAAGCGCGTGCTGCCCGGCAGCGTGGTCCGCGAGCACACCGAGCTGGCGATCGAGAAGATCGAGGAGCAGACCGGCCGCCGCCCGGGCAAGAAGCAGCAGCGCGACATCAAGGAACAGGTCGTGCTGGAGCTGCTGCCGCGCGCGTTCACCCAGCAGTCACACCTGCGCGTCTGGATCTCGCCGAAGCAGGGCTTCCTGATGGTGGACGCGGGCTCGATCGGCAAGGCCGACGAGCTGATCACCCTGCTGGTGAAGGCGGACTCGTCGATCAACATGCACCTGCTGCAGAGCGCGGAATCGCCGGCGGCGTGCATGGCCGCTTGGCTGATGGACGGCGTCCCGCCGAAGGACTTCGTGATCGACCGCGACTGCGAGCTCAAGGCGGCGGACGAGATGAAGGCGGCGGTGCGCTACGCCCGGCACAACCTGGACACCAACGAGGTGCAGGCCCACCTGACCGGCGGAAAGATGCCGACGCGCCTGGCCATGACCTGGAAGGAGCGCGTGTCGTTCACCCTGACCGACACGATGCAGATCAAGGGCATCAAGTTCCTGGACATCGTCTTCGACGGCCGCGACAAGCCGGCCAAGGACGAGGCCTTCGACGTCGACGCGGCGCTGGCCACCGGCGAGCTGTCGCAGCTGATCCCCGATCTGATCGAGGGCCTGGGCGGCGAGCTGGACTTCATCGGGCAGAGCACCAAGATCGCGGCGGCGCATGCGCCGAAGGCTGACGGGGTGCCGGCATGAGCGCCCCAGACATCAACCTTCAGCGCTTCTGCGCCCGGGCTAGCGACCTTCGTAGCTACCTGCGCGCGCCGTTCAGCCGCGACGGCTATGTCTATGGCGCTAACGGGCACATCGCAGTCCGGGTGCCGCGTGGCGACGGCGAGGCGCCCGCCGAGCTGGCTGCGGACAAGATTCCCCACCTGGCGTCGCTGTTTGCGGGCGCGGCTGCGCGCACCGATTGGCGCGACTTCCCGGCTATCCCGGCGCCTGAACGCTGCAGGCGCTGCTCCGGCGCGGGCGTGCTGCGTGGCCATCGTTGCGAAGCCTGTGAGGGAAAGGGCGAGTTCGAGCACTTCGACGAGGAGTACGAGTGCAAGAGCTGCGAGGGCAACGGCCTCTTCGAGAACGAGGCTGGCGTGTTCACCATCGAATGCCCGGCCGCCTTCTGCAAGGGCGGAGCGATCTCCGACGGTCACGCGATCGGCGAGAACCGCGCCGACATCGTCTACCTGCATCAGATCGCTGCGCTGCCTGGCGCGCGGGTGTCGCCCGGGTCCTTCGGCGACACGATCTACTTCACGTTCACCGGTGGCGAGGGCGTCCTGATGCCCCGCCGGACCTGAGGGGGCGCCGTGCGAGAACTGATCGCCGCCACCACAGCCGTCCTCGCGCTGATGTCCGCGTTCGCCGCGGTCATGCTGCCGGCGCCGCGCGCCGTCCATCGCGGCTCACGCTTCCATGCGCCTGCTTGCCTTCAAGGCTCGACCACAGAGAGTTTCGGTCGCCCTTTGGATGATCGCGTGGTTCGCCGCGGAGAGCTGAACAAAGAACGGGACGTCTGCAGCGTCCGGTCCGAGTTGCCTGTCGACGTTCAACAGTGTTGCGTTGGCAATGCTCTGCAGCTCCAGCAATGCATCGAGGCGATCTGCCGGTATGAGGTCGAGGCGAATCGTGTGGCTCTGATGGATGAGCATCTTGAGCTTCTCGCGACACGTGAGGAGAGTGTTCCTCCGCTCGACCCCTTCAAGTTGCATGAGGCGCGAAGAGAGTCCACGAAGCCGCAATGCAAAGTGATGTGCGACCGAGTTGGCATCAATTCGCTCCCGCCGCTTCTGCCACAAGGGCACCGCGACAGCGATGAGCACCGCAGCCGTTGCACCAACGACCTGAGCCCAGCCGGACCATTCCGACTTCGTCATGCAAGTCGACCAGTGCTGAATGTTCAGCAGGCAGTACTCTGCGGGAACGTCCATCGTTCAGAGCCTCCCGCGCCGGATCTGGTCGCCCAGCTCGGTCAGCCAGCGCCGGCCGTCCTCACGCGGCGCGGTGGCGAAGCCCTTGTCCTGGAGCCGCTGTTGCAGCTCTTCGTCGATGACCTTTCCGCCGAAGGCCTGCGGGATGAAGTAGAGCGCGGCGCGCTCTTCGGGGGTGATGTCGATGTCGGCCATGGGTCAGAGTTTCGGCAGCTCTTCGATGCGTCGCTCGTCGCCCGGGACGCTGTCCAGCACGAGCCACTCGACACCGTGCTCATCGGCGCGCACGCGCACCTTCGGGCCAGCGGTGATCGCGCCGAAGTCCGCCGGCCACACCGTCGTGACGATGTCGCCGCGCACCACAGCGTCAACGACGTCGAGCCGAGAGGCCACCGACTGCTCGCCGACCGGCTGACCGTGGGGCGTGAACTTGCGCCACAGGAACTGAACAGCGCGGTCTTGCCCGTCGACCTGAACCTTCGAGATCACCCACATCGGAGCCTCCATGATTGAGCGATCGATTCTAAGCAGCGCCCCTTCCGCGGCGCCACCCGATCGGTTGGTTAAAGCCATCTGCATTCGCCAGCCCTGGGCCTGGCTCATCCTGCACGGCGGCAAGGACATCGAGAACCGCAGCTGGGCGACCAAGGTTCGGGGTCGGGTCTTGATCCATGCGTCGCAGGGCATGACCTTCGACGAGTGGAATGACGGCGTCGCCTTCGCACGGCTCGCGCGCGACGGCCTCGGCCACCCGCCGGTGACTATCCCGGGCGCCAAGAACATCGAGCGCGGCGGCATCGTGGGCAGCGTCGAGATCGTCGATTGCGTCACCGCGTCGACCTCGCCCTGGTACATGGGCGACGTCGGCTTCGTGCTGCGCGACCCGCGCCCTCTGCCCTTCGTGCCGATGAAGGGCCGGCTTGGCTTCTTCGACGTGCCGCACGAGGTGCTGGCCCAGTTGGGGACCGCACGATGAAGCGCGCCGACATCCCCGCCAACATCTTCGCCGGGTGCTTCATCCTGGCCATGGCTGCGGCGGCCGTCATCGTCGGCCCCATCGTCGTGCTGGCCTGGGCCCTCGACGGGTTCAAGGCGCACCGCCGAGAGTCGAAGCGATGATGCGCACCCTTCACTCTCCCCGCGCCTCGGCGGCGATCGCGGCTCGAGCTGCGGTCTCCGCCAGGTCGCGGCTGCCGTACTCGCCCGGCAGCGCCGTGCGAATCTGGCCCAGGCCCGAGGCCGCCGGCGGGGTCAGCACAACCAGCGCCGCCCATTTCCCCAAATCCAGTTGCTCGGCATCCACCGATGCAGCCCAGTCGTCGTCTTCCATGTCGCTCCCCTTCATTCGACCGACGTTACAGCATCAGGAGGCCCTCAATGGCTGAAGTCGCCGAGCGCCCCGGTGTCACCCTCTCCGCGCAGGAGATCGAGACCTTGACGAGATACAAGCGCCCGTCCGAGCAACTTCGAGAGCTCCATCAGCGCGGCTTCTGCCGAGCCTATGTTCGCGCCGGAGTCGTGGTGCTCGAGCGCCCCCACTTCGAGGCAGTGTGCCGCGGCGCCATCGAGAAGCCGCGCGGACGAGTAACCCCTCCCGTGGTGAAGCCTCGGCGAACGGGGACCAGCGGATGAAGGGCCCGGCCAAGGGCACTCAGATCAAGGGCGGTCGCTACTACCGGGTGCGGGCCGACGGCGCAAAGCGCGTTTGGCTCCCATTGACCAAGGTCCGCGAGGGACTTCCAGCGTTCTATACCGCACTGGCCGATTCGCTTGGACGCGACTCTCGTGATGACACCATGCCGAAGTTGGTAGCGGAATGGCAGCGGGAGGTCATGGTCAAGCACTCCGCCAAAACCCAGATCGACGAGAAGCGCCGCGCGACCGTCATCGCGGACAGCTTCAAGACCCTGGGAGCCGCCGAGGTGGAGACGCCCGACTGCTACGACTTCCTCAAGCCCTTCCAGTCGATGCCGCGCACCCACGACCTCTTCCGGTCTCAGCTGCGCAGCATCTTCCAGTTGGCGGAGCTGAAGGGGTATCGCAAGGCGGGTAGCAACCCCGTCTCCGCCATCCCGACGATGGGCAGCACCCCGCGCGACCGCTACATCACCGACAGCGAGCTTCGTAGGGTCAAGATCGGCGGCCTGTACGGCGCCAACGGGCGGCGCACTCCGACCGGCATCACCCTGGCCTGCTTCCTGGAGGTGGCGTTCCTGACCGGGGCGGACGTCGGTGTCCTGCTGCGCCTGCGAGAGGAGCGCGACCAGGAGAACCCGGACGAGCCCCACGTCTGCGCAGATGGCATCTTTGTGCGGCGTGACAAGACCGAACGGACCTCCCGGCCTGTGATCGTGGAGTGGACGCCGCGGCTGCGCGCCGTGGTCGCCAAGCTGAAAGCCATCAAGGCCGCGCAGCAGACCAAGAAGCGCGCCCAGCAGCGCGTCGTGACGCCGCTCCTGTTCATCGGCATGGATGGGACGCCATGGACCTACGAGGCGCTGTCCTCAGCCTGGCAGAAGGCGCGCGCCCGCGCCAAGCTGCCGCCCACGATGCTGCGCGACCTCCGCGCAAAGGCGGCCACAGACAAGGAAGAGAAGGACGGGATCACTGGGGCGAACGTCCTGCTTGACCACACGACGGAGCAGCAGACAGCCGACTACATCCGCCGGAAGAAGGCTCGTCGGACTTCGGCAGCGGCCTAGAAACCTTCTAACGCTGCGCGCGCAAACGCGATGAATTGGGACCAAAACCGCGCCAAACCGTTAGAAGAATCTGGCGTTTTCCTCGATGGCTGCTTGATTTCACA
>NZ_BCYP01000044.1 GCF_001598255.1 Mitsuaria chitosanitabida ATCC BAA-476 = NBRC 102408 | reverse complement strand
CACCGCCGCCGAGTCGCTCAAGTGGACCTGTGCGGGCACCGTGCTGGCCCAATACCGTCCGGCCAGCTGCAAGTAAACGCATCCAGACAGACAGCAGGTTCTTCGAGACGAAGAACCTGATACAAGCCGGGGCAACCGCAAGTTGCCCCGGCTTTTCTTCATGGCGCTTGCGCAGCGCCTTTCCCTTTGCGACATCACCGACCATGGACGCCTCCGCTTCGCTCGTGGATTCCACGCCTCACAGCCCAAGTGCCTGGAACGATCCCATCGTGGGCGACACCCGGCTGGCGCTCCGCCTGTCGACGGTCACCCTAGGCGTCCTGCTGCTCTGCTCCGCGCTCGGCCTGTGCAGCTGGCCGGGCCAATGGATCGCCGATGCGATGCGAGAGGGCACGGCGACACAGGTGATGACCTTGGTGAACAGCGTGGTCGTGCTGCTCAGCGTGCTGTTCTGGGGCAGCCGACCTCCGCGGATTCAGGTGCTCGTCGCGCTTGTCGCGGGGGTCTTGGTCACCGTGCTCCTGGCCGCCGTGTTTCGGCCGGTCTTCAATCCGCTGGACCCGTTGCATCTCGTGATGTCGATGGGGCTGCCCTGCGCAGCGCTCCTGCTGTGGCGCGTTGCCCAGTCCTATCGGGGACCGTCGATCGGATTGATCGATGCGCGGTTGCGGCCGACGCTCGTCGTGATGCTGGTCAGCCTGCTGATCGCGAGCCCCGCGCTCGAACTCTCCGCGGCCCTCCACCCGCAGACCTTCGACGTGTACGCGCTCGCGGCCGACCATGCCCTCGGGCTGGCGGCTCCCCTCAGCGCGTTCTCGCACTGGGTGCAGACGACGGCGTCGGTGAAACAGCTCCTGTGGTTGGCCTATCTGGGCACACCGCTGATCCTTCTGAGCAGCGTGGGCATGCAGTTGAACGGGCGTCCGGCTCACCTGCCTTCCATGACCCTGGTCTGGATCGCGATGACCCTGCTGGCCTGGCTCGCGTATCACGTCTTTCCGATCGCCGGGCCCCAGTTCCTCTTCACCGAGCCCTATTTCGCCGAGGCGATCGGCAAGACCTGGCCGCTGGATCTGCCAGTGGTGGAGAACTTCCCCCGCAACGGCATGCCGTCCATGCACTTCGGATGGGTGCTGGCGACGGCACTCGTCGTCTGGCGCACGACTCGCCACTGGCTGCCCCGCCTGCTCAGTCTCATTGGCGCGGTTGGTGTGGCGATGGCGACGATCGGTCTGGGCCAGCACTATCTGATCGATCTGATCGTGGCCGTGCCCTTCGTGCTGGCCTCGATGGCGCTCTGCTCGACGGGCGTGCCCTGGTCGGAACCGGCCAAGCGACATGTCGTGATTGCCGGCTTCGCCGCTTGGCTGGCGTGGGTGCTGCTGCTGCGTTTTGCGATGCCGTCAATCCAGGCCCGGCTGTGGGCTGCGCCTGTGATGGTGCTGGCCACCGTTGCGGTCGTCGCGTGTCAATGGCGGTGGCAACGCCGCTTCGCGGCGGTCGCCGCGACTCTGTCGAGTGCCGACCTCGCCTCGGAGTCTGCAGCGGAGGTGACCCGGTACTGGCTGCGCCGCTTCGGCCTGATGTTCGTGGCCTCGGGCGCCGCAGCGCTGGTGTACCAAGTGGTGTTCGCCAAGAAGCTCGCGTTGGTGTTCGGCAGCACCGCGACGGCGACCTTCACCGTGCTCGCGACCTTCCTCGGGGGGATGTCGATCGGCGCGCTGATCGGCGGCATCTGGGCATCCCGCTCGCGCCGACCGTTGCGCGACTACGCCATGGTGGAGATCGGCATCGCCATCTACTGCGTCGCCTCTCCGCTGCTCTTCGACCTGGCGCAGTCCCTTTATGCGTACATCGGTGCCGGCATGCCGCCAGACGCCTCCAGTCTGCTGGTCCTGCGGGTGGTGCTGGGGGGCGCCGTCCTGGTCGTGCCGACCGCACTGATGGGCGCCACGCTGCCATTGCTCGCGCAGGCGCTGGGCGATCAGGCCGGATCGCTGGGCCGGCGGGTGGGCTGGCTCTACTTCTGCAACACGATGGGGGCCGCCCTCGGTGCGTTGCTCACCGCTTACTTCGTGATCCCAGCGGTCGGGATTCAGCGGACTGTGCTGTTTGCCGCGCTGTTGAACCTTCTGGTGGGGCTCGGGGCGCTGGAACTGCTCAAGCGTCCCGACGCGCAGCGTCTGGGTGACGGGAGGGGCGATGACGCGGCGGTGAGTCCCGGTGCGTGGCCCCATGGCCGCTGGGTTGCCCGGCTCGCGGTGGTGGCCCTGGGGGTCGGCGGTCTGCTGTCATTGGGGCTGGAGGTGTCCTATGTGCACCTCCTCTCGATCGTTGCCGGCAACAGCGTCTACGCCTTTGGCCTGATGCTCGCCGCCTTCCTGGTCGGTTTGTCCGCCGGGGGTGAAGGGGCGCGTCGCCTGCTGGGAGTTCTTGCGCCGACAACCGGCTTGGCCGCGGTTCTGCTGGGTCTCGCGGCCACGGTCGCGCTCACTGCTGACGCGTGGAATGCCATCCCCCCCTACTTCGCCAGCTTTGCGCAATACCCTGTTGGTCGAACCTTCGCCAGTCGTGAGGCGATTCGCGGCGTGGTTTGCGCGTTGGTGATGATTCCGCCGACCCTGTTCATCGGGGCCGCCTATGTGTTCGCGATGGAGATCGCCACCGCCGGTCGGGGCGTCCGGCGCCTGGGGTGGGCGGCGGCGGTCAATACGCTCGGCAACATCGCCGGTGTGCTGCTGTTCGGCTTCGTCGTCCTGCCGCGGATCGGGGGCCTGGGCGCCTCGCTGCTGATCGGCGCGGGCGCGGCGACTTTGGGACTGGTGATCCTGGTGCTGGCCGTGCGCGGTGCCGCGCGGGGCGCGGTAGCGGTCGTCGCGGTACTGGCGATCGGACTGCTCTGGCAGCAGCGCGCCGCGACGCTGGACTACGACGTGATGGCCAATGGCTCGAACGTGTACTTCGCCGCTCAGGACTGGGGGCGCACGATCGCCCACGCCGAGAGCATCGACGGTGGCCTGACGACCGTCAGCCTGAGCCCGGACCCCGCGCGCACGGTCAAGACCTTGCTGACCAACGGCAAGTTCCAGGGCAGCAGTGCCCCCCACGGCGAGATGCAGGCCCAGATCGGCTTCGCCATCGCGCCGCTGCTGCACCAGGAACGCCGCGGTCGCGCGCTGGTCATCGGCTACGGCACCGGCGTGACCAGCCGCGTGCTGCACGAGGCGGGTTTCGCGCATCTGGACATTGCCGACCTGAGCGCCGATATCGTGCGCCTGGCCGACGAGCACTTTTCCGACGTGAACCGTCGGGTGAGCCACAGCCCGGGCGTCGCCCTCCACATCACCGACGGCCGCAACCAGCTGCTGCTCGAGCGCGAGCCCTACGACCTGATCAGCATCGAGGTGACCTCCATCTGGTTTGCTGGCGCCGCGTCGCTCTACAACCGCGAGTTCTACGAGCTGGCCCGGAGCCGCCTGCGCGAAGACGGCGTGCTGCAGCAGTGGGTGCAACTGCATCGCCTGACGCCGCGCGACATCTTGAGCGTGGTGACGACCTTGCGCGGCAGTTTCCGTTACGTGAGCTTCTACGTGCTGGGCGGGCAAGGCGTGCTGGTCGCGACCAACGACCCGCGCCGAGCTCACCCGCGCACGGATGCCGTCGCGGCAATCGAACACTCGGAAACCCTGGCCGACGTACGTGCGCTGTCGTCGCGACCGGTGGGAGAGGTGGCGGTCGATCGGTTGCTCGATCCCGACGGCGTGAATCGGTACATTGCAGGTTTCGGCCCGGACCCACTGCTGTGGCTCAGCACCGATGACAACGTCGCGTTGGAGTACAGCACCCCCAAGGCCAATGTGAATGACGCGCAGGCGTCCGTGGCCCTGAACATGGCGACGCTGTCCCGCTTCCGGGCGGCGACCGATCCGTCGCCCGCCGGTGCGGGTGCTGGCGTGCCCGCGACACGGTCCTCTTCCTCCGTTCCTTGAACTTCGCCATGAATCGCATTCGTGCCGCCTCGATCCACTTCGTCAGTTCGATCCTCGTCGCTCTTGCGGCGGGCGGGCTGATCTTCGCGCTCTGGTATCCGTCCCCCTATGTCGACGTTTCCGGGGGGTTGGAGCTGTTCTTCCTGGTCGTCGGCGTCGACGTGACGCTGGGCCCGCTGCTGACCTTTGCCGTGTTCAATCCCGCCAAGGGCTGGAAGGTGCTGCGCAGGGATCTTGCGGTGATCGTCATCCTGCAGGTCGCCGCCTTGGCCTATGGCGTCCATACCATGGCGATCGCGCGACCGGTGGTCCTGGCGCTCGAAGGCGAGCGGTTCCGCGTCGTGATCGCCAACGCCGTCGTCGAGCGGGAGCTGCCCATGGCGCCCGAGGACCTCAGGACCCTGTCCTGGACGGGGCCCAGGCTGGTCGGCACCTCCCAACCCGCCAAGGAAGACGTGGCCGATGCCGTCATGATGGGTCTGGCGGGCGCGGACCTGGGCATGCGCCCGAGGTACTGGCGTCATTGGAGTGCCGCAGACGGTCGGGCGGCCATTGCCGCCGGCAAGCCGCTGTCGGCGCTGCTCAAGGATCACCCCGAGAAGCAGGCCGCGGTCGACACGGCGCTCGCAAAGGCCAAGCGGACCCAGGCGCAGGTCCTGGCGGTACCCGTGATCGCGCGTCGACTGGACTGGTCCGTGCTGGTCGACAAGACCACCGGCGAGCCCGTCGGCTTCGTGCCGCTGGACGGATTCTGACGCCCCTTCCGGCCGGCTCGACGCGGGGCGTTAGAGTTCCGCCCTGACCTCACGACCCGGATCGTTCATGACGCCCGCGACGACTCCCGCCGCCGATTTCCACGCCGCTTCCGCCGACGCCCTCGCCACCGAGAGCGCACCGCACCGCCAGGGGCTCACGCTGCTGGGCTTGCTGATCGGCGTGATGCTCGCGCCGCTGGTCGCCTACAACCAGACCCCCTCCGCCACGATCTACAACCAGCTCGCCGCCTTCGCGGGGCTCGGCCTGATCGTCGCCGGCCTGGCCTGGGGGCGTTCATTGCTTCCGGGGTGGCGGGTCGACGGCGTGTCGCTGGCGCTGACATTGATGACCGGCGTGGCGCTCGCCGCGCCGGTGACGAACGACCTGCCCTGGCCGATGGCGCTCACGAGCGCCGCCATGCTCCTGGGCGCGCTGGTCGCGGTGCAGACCGGCCGAGCCGTCGCGCCGGGGCTGCGCGACGGCCTGCTCACGGCCTTCTGTGTCGCATTGATGGGCGCGGGCTTGCTCAGCGTCATCGTGTCCGTCGTCCAGATGTTCTTCCCGTCGGTCGCCGACGGCATCCTGATCGCGCGCACCGGCCTGGTCGGCCGCGCGGTCGGCAACATGCGCCAGCCCAACCACCTCGCCAGTCTGCTGATGTGGGCCTGCGTCGCCTCGGTCTGGCTCGCCCAGGGCGGCTGGCTGGCGCGCCGGCTCGGCGGCGGGGCGCGAGGCACGGTCGCGCTGTACGCGCTGCTCTTCCTCTTCGTCTTCAGCGTGCTGCTGAGCGCCTCGCGCACCGGGATGATCGGCGTGGTGCTGCTGGCCGTATGGGGCGCGTTCGATCGTCGTCTCGCGGGTCGCGTGCGCGTCGCGCTGGGCTCGACGCTGGTGATGTTCGCGATCGGTTGGGTGCTGCTGGATTGGTACACCGAGCTCAGCCATCACGCCTTCGGCGCGCAGTCGCGCGTTTCCGAGGAGGGCGCGGGCTCACCCTCGCGCATCGCGATCCTGAAGAACGCCGCGGCGCTGCTGATGCGTTACCCGCTGACCGGCAGCGGCTGGGGTGATTTCAACCTCGCCTGGACCATGACGCCTTTCCCGGACCGTCCGGTCGCGTTCTTCGACCACACGCACAACCTCGTCGTGCAGTTGCTGGTCGAAATGGGCCTGCCGTTGGGGGGGCTGACGCTGGCCCTGCTGACCTGGGGTCTCTGGCGCAGCCTGGCGCTGGCCTGGAAGGGGGGCGCCGCAACCCGTTGCGCCTTCATGCTGGTGGCGATGATCGGCCTGCACAGCATGTCCGAGTATCCGCTCTGGTATGCCTATTTCCTGCTGCCCGCCGCGCTGGCCTTCGGGCTGAGCCTTGCCGGCTCGCCGACGCCCGCGGTGGCGCCGCGTCGACGCATGGGACTCGCGGTGCTGGGCCTGGTCGCCACCTTGCTGGTGCCGCTGGTCGTCGTCGACTACCTGCGGATCGTCCACATCTACGCGCCGCCGGCTGGCGCCGCGTCCCTCGAGGAGCGCATCTCGGCGGGCCAGCGCTCGCCGCTTTTCTCGCTCCAGGCTGATTACGCCGAGGCCACGGTGAGTCCGCCTGGCGCGGTCGCGCTCGCCGCAGCCCGGCGCACCGGCCACCACCTGATCGATTCACGGTTGATGATCGCCTGGGCCAAGTCGCTCGACGCGGTCGGCGAGACCGACAAGGCGCGCTATCTGGTTCAGCGGCTGAAGGAGTTCCACAAGGGCGACAGCGCCGAGTGGCTCGAGGAATGCGCGGTGCTGGCCGAGGTCGGCGCGGCGCGTCGGCCCTTCCAGTGCGAGCCGCCGTCGCGCGAGTACAGCTTCCGCGAGATGCGCTGAAGCGGGTCTGGCGCGCCGAGTCGCCTCAGCGCGCCGCCTCCACCAGCTGCCGCCAGGTTGTCGTCTTGCCGAAATTGCGGTGAACGATGCGTTCCCGGTCCGTCGGCACTGCCTTGCTCGTCAGATCGAAGACGCCGTCGCGCCGGTCCTCGTATTGGATGCCGGCGGCACCGAGCAAGGTCGGCACCAGATCCGCATGCATGAGCGGCGCGCCGCGATTGGCCGCGAGACGCTGCCAGGCCTGCGGATGAGCCGCCCGCCAGGCCGCGTTGGCCCAGAACACCGCCGGCACCTGGATATCCCAGCGCGTGGGTTCGATCATCGCGTGGCCGTAGAGCTGCCGGCGGTCGTCGAGGAAGGCTTCGCCGTGGTCCGGCGAATACACCAGGAACACCGCCCCCGGCTCGCGTTCCAGCCGCGCCATGAAGCGGTCCAGGAAGGCCATCGACGCGGCGACCGCATTGCCATAGGCCGCCTTGACCTTGGGCAGGGTGGCTGGGCTGACCTCGCCGTTGTCGTGCGCGCAGTCGTCGTGGAAGGGGTGTGGATCGTCTGACGAGAATCGCGAACAGTAGGCGATGTGCGCGTCGACGGTGTGCAGCACGACCGCACGGCGCGGATGACCATCGGCGAGGACCGAATCCAGTCGTTCCGCGAACGCCGGCCGGTCGAGCTGGATGTCGCCCAGTTCGACCAGGGTCTGCGCGTCGGGCCAAACGATCGAGGCTTCCTGCATGGTCAGCCAATAGGTGTGGAAGCCGGCCTGTTCGAAGGCTTTCAGGAAGGTCGCGTCGGCGGGGACGCGGCGAACGATGCCGGGCAAGTCGCGCGACACCATCAGGGGCACCGAGGCGTGCGTGGCGTCAGCGCCCGCGGTGACATCGCAGGCGACCAGGACGTCGGGACGCAGCGGCGGCATGGCCGTGGGTGCGCCACATTCGCGCAGGGCGTCGGCGCGCACGCTCTCGCCGATGACAAGCACGTAGGTCTCGGTTCCGGGTGGTGTGGCCGTGCGCTGCGCATGCCACGTGGCCTGCGGCGGACGCGGGTCGCTGAGGCCGGCTCGCGGGAACAGGACGTTGTCGAGCGCGCTCGCGCCCGTGGTCGCCGCTACAGCGACGGCGATCGCGTTCATCGGCCAGGCCCGCAACCACACCATGCCCGGGACCCAGAGCGCCAGCCCGGCCCCAAGGGCGAGCACGAAGGCGACCGCGCGGCCGCGGCTCAGCGGGCGAGGGGATGTCGCCTCGGCCCGCACGCACGCGAAAGCAAGGAGTGCCAGCACCACGGCGAGTCCGGCGGCAGGCAGCAGCGACGGTGCGAGCGCCGTGCGGATCTGATCGGCGGGGATCGTGCGGATCTGCAGGGCCAGCTCCAGCAGATCGACGTTGCGCGTCATGCGGGCGGCGATGGCCACGAGGCCGAACCACTGCAAGGGCAGACTGCCCCAGTAGAACGCACGCGGAGAGAGCAGGAGCAGACCGCCAGCGAGGAAGTAGCCCGACACCGCCAGCACGGCTTCGGGCGCGAAGTCCCAGGACTCGACCGCGGCGAAGACGGAGAGCGCTGGCGCGGCCAGCATCAGCAGCCAGCCCACGGGCAGGAGGCGTGTCATCGGCGTGAACCTGCGCCGGACCCGCTCAGACCTCGGCGTGCCAGTCGCCCGACTTGCCGCCGTGCTTCTCCAGCACGCGGATCTGCTCCATCACCATGCCGCGGTCCGCGGCCTTGCACATGTCGTACACGGTGAGCAGGCCCACCTGCACGGCGGTCAGGGCCTCCATCTCGACACCGGTGCGGCCCAGCGTCTCGACCTGCGCCGTGCAGACCACCGCGTTCGCGGCGGCATCGAGCTCGAACTCGATCGCGACGCGCGTGATCGGCAGCGGGTGGCACAGCGGAATGAGGTCGGAAGTTCGCTTCGCGGCCTGAATGGCGGCGATGCGGGCGACGCCCAGCACGTCGCCCTTCTTCGCCGTGCCGTCGCGCACGAGCGCGAAGGTCTCGGGCTTCATGCGGATTCGCCCGCTGGCACGGGCCACGCGATGCGTGACATCCTTGCCGGCAACGTCCACCATGTGGGCTTGGCCCTCGGCGTCAAAATGGGTCAGTGGCGTGCTCATGCAGCGGCAACAATCGCGAAACCGGAGAGCCGCCATGATAGTTCGTGGCCTTGGAGTGAGTTCCCTTGAAGCGACTGAAATCAACGATCAGCCCCAAGCGTTGCCTCGCGGCGCTGTTGAGCGCGATGGTGCTCGGCCAGAGCGCCCTCGCGCAGGTGAACCTGCCCGCGCTGGGCGACTCGGTGTCCGCCGACGTCAGCGTCGGCGCGGAGAAGAAGCTCGGCGACCAGGTGATGCGGCAGATCCGCGTCGACCCGGACTACATCGATGACCCGCTGCTGCTCGAGTACCTGACCAACACCTTCCAGCCCCTGGTCGGCGCGGCGCGCCGCCTGGGCAACATCAGCGACGACACCAACGAGCGTTTCGCCTGGGAGGCCTTCCTGGTGCGCGACAAGTCGGTCAACGCCTTCGCGCTGCCCGGCGGCTACATCGGCGTCCACCTGGGCCTGATCGCGATGACCGGCGCTCGCGACGAGCTGGCCTCGGTGCTGGGCCACGAGCTCTCGCACGTCACGCAGCGGCACATCGCGCGCAGCATCGTCGGGGATTCGCGCACCAGCATGCTGGCCACTGTCGGCCTGCTGCTGGGCGTGCTGGCCGCCGCGCGCAGTCGCAGCGTCGACGGCGTGCAGGCCGCGATCGTCGGCAGCCAGGCCGCGGCGGCGCAGGCGCAGCTGAACTTCTCGCGTGACATGGAGCGCGAGGCCGATCGCGTCGGCTTCCAGGTCATGACCCAGGCCGGCTACCAGCCCGCCGGCATGGCCAGCATGTTCGAGCGCATGGAGCAGGCCTACCACCTGATGGACTCCGGCCAGTACCCTTACCTGCGCAGCCACCCGCTGACCAGCGAACGCATCGGCGAAGCCCGGGCCCGCCTGGGCACCGGCGGCATGGTCAAGGTCGTTGGCACCACCGAGCACCTGCTGATGGCCGCCCGTGCACGGGTGCTGATGGATCCGCGCACGGACCCCTGGCGCGTGCTGCAGAACCTGGACAAGGGCGCCCGCGAGAGCCAGAAGACCGACCAGTTGGCGGCGTACTACACGAGCGCGCTGGCCTCGATCAAGCTGCGCGATTTCTCGCGGGCCGAGGCGGCGCTGAAGACGGCCGATGCGCTCGATGGCTTGCTCGGCGCGGAGCCCGGCGCCAAGCGCCTGCTGGTCTACGCGCGCGCCGAACTGGAGCTCGCGCGTGGCAAGCCCGAGGCGGGCTTCGCGGCGCTGGACGTCCTGAAGGGCGAGCGCTCGCGGCCGATGCTCATGATCCGCGCCGATCTGGCGCAGGCGGACCCGCGACCCGAGATCAAGCGCGAGGAAGCCGACGCGCTGCAGACCCACCTGAGCCTGCATGGGCAGGACGCCCTGGGCTGGCAGGAGATCGGGACGTTGTGGCAGCAACTGGGCCAGCCGCTGCGCGCCGTGCGCGCGCAAGGCGAGTCGCGGGCGGCGCTGGGCGACATCAATGGCGCGATCGACCGGATGCGCTCGGCGGCACGGCAGTCGCGGGCCCGGGACTCGGACCAGATCGAGGCGTCGGTGATCGACGCGCGTCTGCGCACGCTGGTCTATGAGCAGCGTCAGCTGCTCGCCGAGATGTACCCGCGCGGCGTGCCGCCCGGCGCGGAGCCGTGAGATCGGCTGACCGACCAGGCAAAAGGCCCGCGATTCGCGGGCCTTTTGCTTGCTGGGGGGCGAGTCCTGCTTACTCGGTGTCGGGGAAGAGCCGCTCGATCAGCACGTCGATCGCCATGCCGCACAGCGAGTAGATCAGCGAGCCGATCAGCGCCGCGGCGAAGCCCGCGACCGTGAAGCCGTCCAGCACCGAGGCCGTCGCCCAGAACAACAGGGCGTTGATGACGAACAGGAACAGGCCCAGCGTCAGCAGCGTCACGGGGAGCGTCAGCAGGACCAGGATCGGTCGCAGGATGGTGTTGAACAGGCCCAGGACGAAGGCCGCGATCAGCGCGGTCCCGAAGCCCTTCACCTGCACACCGGGGTAGAGATGCGCCACCAGCAGCAGCGCGGCGGCCAGCAGCATCCAGCGGGTCAGCGTTTTCATCCCGCCAGCATAGCGGCTGTGAGAGACAGGAAAATACGAACTTGAAAGTGGCGACGTAGCAGGATAATCCGCAGCTTCCGAAAGGGGAGTAGCCACGCGGCGCCAGCCGCGGCGGACGTCCGTCAATACGTTGCCGATCCGGCAGCCGGGCCCCGCACCTGATCGCAGCGTCCACCGGACGACGCGCCCAGCCTTGCAAGACCTTTCGGCCTCATCGCGCGTGCGCGACCTCGGGCCTGGACCCGAGGGGCGATCCCGCGTTGTCGTCGGCCGCGGTCGAGCGCATGCTTGACCCGTTCTTGCAAGGAGTGCCCATGAGCACCATCGTTCCCACCTGGCTGTGGGCTGTCTTCGTCGGCATCGTCGTGGTGTCGCTGTTCCTGGACTTCGTCGTCCTGCGCAAGCAGGGCGCGCACGAAGTGGGCGTCAAGGAAGCGATCAACTGGTCGCTGGTCTGGGTGGCGCTGAGCGTGGCCTTCATGGGCCTGCTGTGGTGGGCCGTCAAGGACGGTACCGGCAGCACCGAGCTCGCCAACACCAAGGCCCTGGAGTTCATCACCGGCTATCTCATCGAGAAATCGCTGGCGGTCGACAACATCTTTGTCTTCCTGATGATCTTCACCTACTTCGCGGTGCCGGCGGCCTACCAGAAGCGGGTGCTGATGATGGGCATCATCGGCGCCATCGTGCTGCGCACGGTGATGATCCTGGTGGGCGGCTGGCTGATCGCGCAGTTCCACTGGGTGCTGTACCTCTTCGGCGCCTTCCTGCTGATCACCGGCATCAAGATGTGGTGGGCGGCCGGCCAGGAGCCCGACCTCGAGGACAACCCCGCGCTGAAGCTGCTGCGCAAGGTGCTCCCGGTCAGCAAGAACTTCGACGGCGAACGCTTCTTCACGCTGGAGAACGGCAAGCGCATCGCCACGCCGATGCTGCTGGTGATCGCGCTGGTGGGCATGACGGACGTGATCTTCGCGGTGGACTCGATCCCGGCGATCTTCGCGATCACGAACGACCCGTTCATCGTGCTGAGCTCCAACATCTTCGCCATCCTGGGTCTGCGCGCGATGTACTTCCTGCTGGCGGCGATGGCGTCCAAGTTCCATCTGCTGAGCTACGGCCTGGCGGTGGTGCTGGTGTTCATCGGCTCGAAGATGATGCTGATCGACCTGATCAAGATCCCGGTGCTGCTGTCGCTGGGCGTGGTGGTGGCGATCCTGGCCGTGACCATGATCCTGAGCCTGCGCACCGCGCCGCGTCTGCCGGAGCGCAAGGGCGACGAGCCCCAGGCCCTGAACTGACCGTCGACGGACGACGGCCCCGCCAAGGGGGTCGTCGGCCGTCCCGAATCCCCTGAACCCCCGCGGCGCGCGAGCGCCGACGGGGGTTTTCGTTTTGGGGCGGGCCTCTGTCGGTGGTGGGCGATGGCGCGCCTTCGCGGGGCGAGGCGGGGGCGTTCGTCGCGTGTTCGCCACGCGGTAAGCCCCACCGGCATGCATTTTTTTGACACATACAAATGAGAATGCTTAGCATTTGCGACCTTTTTGAGTCAGGTGTCCTTCAGGCGCCGGACTCGACCCCGCCAGTGCCAGCCAGTCGCGACCAGGGAGGGACCCGTCACCGTGCGCCGTGAAGCGCCGGGACGCGTCGACGTCGCGCAGCCAGCCGAGCCGAATCCACGACAAGAACCCCCCTCGGAGCTCGTTTCCTCATGTCCCGCTACATCAAGAGCCGCAAGCATGCGGTGGCACCGCTGGCAGCCCTGGCCGCCTCGCTGACCTTCCCGATCGCGCATGCCGCGGACGCCGCCGATGCCCCGGCCGCCGCCGACGCCACCACCGCCACCGCGTCGGCCTCCGGCGCGCCCTACCTGCCGCAGGTCAAGGTCAACGGCAGCGCCCAGTCCGACTACAAGGCCGACAAGAGCGCCTCGTCCAAGCTGACCCAGCCGCTGCTGGAAACGCCCAAGACGATCAGCGTCATCAAGAAGGAAGTGCTGCGCGAGCAAGGCGCGGTCTCGCTGACCGACGCGCTGCAGAACACCCCCGGGATCACGATGCAGCTGGGCGAGAACGGCAACACCTCCGCCGGCGACGCCTTCCAGATGCGGGGCTTCTCGGCCAGCACCTCGACCTTCGTCGACGGCATCCGCGACCTGGGCGCCGTCACGCGCGACGTGTTCAACCTCGAGCAGATCGAAGTGGTGAAGGGCCCCGCCGGCGCCGACACCGGCCGCGGTGCGTCCGCCGGCTACATCAACCTGATCTCCAAGCTGCCGCAGATCGACAACTTCGTCGAGGGCACGGTGACGGTCGGCGACGCCAGCCGCAAGCGCGCGTCGGTCGACGTCAACCAGAAGGTCATGGACAACACCGCCGTGCGTCTGAACGCGGTGTGGCAGGACAACGGCGTCCCCGGCCGCGACGTCGTCAAGCGCAAGACCTACGGCATCGCGCCGTCGGTGGCCTTCGGCCTGGGCACGGGGACCCGCTTCTTCCTGTACTCGCAGCATCTGCGTCAGGACAACACGCCCGACGGCGGCATCCCGGCCGTGGGCTGGAGCGGCTACACCGTGGCGGATCCCGCCGCGGGGGCGACGCCCGCCGTCATCGCGGGCGTGAACGCGTTGCGCGCCGCCGGGAAGGTCGACAGCAGCAACTACTACGGCAGCAGCAGCGATCGCGAGAAGGTCAAGGCCGACATGGTCACCGCCAAGCTGGAGATGGATGTGGGCAACGGCGTGACCGTGCGCAACATCTCGCGCTACGGCCGTACCCACATGGACCGCGTCCTGACCGGCATCATCGGCATCACCAACGTGCCGGGCACCGGCGCCGCGGCCTCGATCGTGACCGCCGATCCGTCGACCTGGCAGATCGCCCGCTCGCGTCAGCGCGTGGACCAGACCAACGAGATCCTGGCCAACCAGACCAGCCTGAGCGCCTCGTTCGCCACCGGCAGCGTCAAGCATGACCTGATCACCGGCGTCGAGCTGATGTACGAGAGCCAGGACAGCCTGGGCTTCGGCACGACGGCGCAGAGCATCAACGGCGTGAAGTTCGACGCCATCGCCAACCCGCCCGCGAACCTGTATCGCCCGAACGCGAGCGACGTGCTGGGCATGCCCTACGCCACTGGCGCCGACAGCACGGGCAGCACCACCACGCAGGCGATCTATGCGGTGGACACGCTGGCCGTGACGGATGCGCTCAAGTTCACGCTGGGCCTGCGCACCGAGCACTACAAGATCAAGACCACCACCGGCGCGCTGGGTCTGGCGCCGGGCGCGGCGACGGGCTCCAACATCAACGTGCTCACCACGACCCGCCTGGGCGGCGGCAAGTGGATCACCAGCTGGAACCTGGGCGCCGTGTACAAGCTGGCCGAGAACGGCACGGTCTACGCCGCCGCCGGCAACTCGCTGACGCCGCCCGGCAGCGCCAACTTCGTGCTGACCACCACCGGTCAGGCCGCCGGCACCGCCGACGCGCAGGAGACGACCAACTACGAGGTCGGCACCAAGTGGGACCTGCTGAACAAGCGCCTGAACCTGACCGCCGCGCTGTACCGCAGCGAGAACGACGGCATGGTCAGCGTCGACCCGGTGACCAACCTGTCGACGCAGGGCGGCAAGGTGCGCGTCGAGGGCATCGAGCTGGCGGCCGTGGGTCAGATCACCAACTTCTGGCAGATCACCGCCGGCCTGCAGACGATGGATTCCAAGGCGCTGAACCAGCGCGCGGCCTCCACCGCGACGCAGCCCAACCAGGTCGTCACCGACGGCGTGCGCTGGACGCCGAAGTGGTCCGCCACGCTGTGGAACTCGTACCAGTGGAACGACTTCACCATCGGCGGCGGCATCCGCCACATCGCCGAGCAGAAGCGCGTCGTGACGGTGGCGCAGCCCTCGTCGACCGGCTTGCCCAATCTGCCGGCCTACACCGTCGTCGACCTGATGGGCGCCTATCGCTTCAACAAGAACCTGACCATGCAGCTGAACGTCAGCAACCTGTTCGACAAGGTCTACATGTCCTCGTTGAACAATGGCGGCGGCCGCCTGGTGCTGGGCGCTCCCCGTGCGGTCTCGCTGATGGCCAACATCGGTTTCTGACCGGTTTGAGGTAGCGTATCGGCCGGCCCGTCCTCGTGCTGACGAGGGCGGGCCGACGTTCGTTCAGGCCTTCAGATCTCGAATCGATCCGGACATGCTTCTCCACATTCCCGAAGTGCTCAGCCAGCAGGACGTGCGCGAGATGCGCCAGCTGCTCGACGCGGCCGACTGGACCGACGGCCGCGCCACGGTCGGCGAGCAGGGCGCCAAGGTCAAGCGCAACCGCCAGCTGCCGGTCGACCACCCCGCGGCGATCCGCATCGGCGAGCACATCCGGCAGGTGCTGGCGCGACATCCGCTGTTCGTCTCGGCCGCGCTGCCGCTGCGCACGCTGGCCCCGCTGTTCAACCGCTACGAGGGCGGCGAGCACTACGGCTTCCACGTCGACGGCGCGATCATGCGCCAGCAAGGGACCGAGCAGCCGCTGCGCAGCGACGTGTCCTCCACGCTCTTCCTCAGCGATCCCGACGAGTACGACGGCGGCGAGCTCGAGGTCGTCGACACCTACGGCACGCACGAGGTCAAGCTGCCCGCCGGCGACCTGATCGTCTACGCCTCCACCAGCCTGCATCGCGTGATGCCGGTGACGCGCGGCGCGCGCGTGTGTTCCTTCTTCTGGACGCAGAGCATGATCCGCCAGGACTGGCAGCGATCGATGCTGTTCGAGCTGGACCAGACCGTCCAGAAGCTGCGCGCGCGGCTGGGCGACGACGCCGAGACCACGATGCTGACCGGCCACTATCACAACCTGCTGCGCCTGTGGGCCGAGACATGAGCGGTGAGAAGAAACCCGCCGCGCGCGCCGCGTGGCTCAAGCAGCTGCACCAGTGGCACTGGATCAGCTCGGCGGTCTGCCTGATCGGGATGATCCTGTTCGCGGTCACCGGCTTCACGCTGAACCACGCCTCCGACATCGAGGCCAAGCCCGTCGTCGTCACCCGCGACGCGCGGTTGCCGGGCCCGCTCGCGGCCACGCTGCATCCCGCGTCGGAGAAGGACGCCGATCACAAGGCCCCGGTGCCCGCGCCGATCCGCGAGTGGCTGGCCAGGACGCTGGACCGTCCGGTCGACGGCCGCGACGCCGAATGGACTCGCGACGAGATCTACCTCGCGATGCCCCGCCCCGGCGGCGACGCCTGGATCCGCATCGCGCGCGACAGCGGCGAGGTCGAGTACGAGGACACCGCGCGAGGCTGGATCTCCTACTTCAACGATCTGCACAAGGGCCGCAACGCGGGCACGGCCTGGAGCTGGTTCATCGACGTCTTCGCGCTGGCCTGCCTGATCTTCTCGATCACCGGCCTGCTGATCCTCAAGTTCCACGCGGTCAGCCGCCCCAGCACCTGGCCGCTGGTCGGTCTCGGTCTGGTGGTGCCGGCGCTGCTCGCGCTGCTGCTCATCCATTGAGCCCGCCCGCGTCACGCCCCTCGACCTCGCCCGCCTTCCGCGAACACCGACCTTCATTCCGCTCCGAGCCGCCGCCAGGACTCCTTCGACCTTCAACCGAGACCCGATCATGAATCGCTCCCTCCGTCGTCCCTCCCGGCCCGCGCTGCTGGCGCTCGGTGCCCTGGGCACCGTCGGCTTCGGCTCCTCCGCCTGGGCCGCGACCGTGCAACTCAAGCTGGAACTGCCGCGCCTGAACGTGGCCGAGTACCACCGCCCCTACGTCGCCGTGTGGGTCGAGAAGGCCGGCGAGTCCGGCCCCGCCGTCGCGCAGCTGGCGGTCTGGTACGACGTCAAGAAGAACAACAACGCCGGCACCAAGTGGGTGAAGGACATGCGCCAGTGGTGGCGCCAGGGCGGCCGCGCGCTGACGCTGCCGGCCGACGGCGTGTCCGCCGCGACGCGCGCGCCGGGCGAGCACGTGATCTCGCTGGACAACAGCGCCGCGCTGGCCGCGCTGCCTCCGGGCAAGTACGAGCTGGTGGTCGAATCCAGCCGCGAGGCCGGCGGCCGCGAGGTGCAGCGCCTGCCGCTGACCTGGCCCGTCAAGGCGGCGCAGACGGTCAAGGTGCAGGGCGAGCACGAGCTCGGCGCCCTCGAACTGACGGCCAAGCCCTGATGGTCCGCCACCACACGCCCCGGAGGAACGACATGAGCATCGACAAGATCGCCACGACCGTCCGCGCGACGGCCTTCCCGACGAAGCGCCTGGCGCCGCTGGCGCTCGCGCTGGCCGCCCTGCTGCCGCTGAGCGCGCAGGCCCACATGACCTGGCTGCTGCCGAACAAGGCTGCGTTCGACGGCAAGGAGCCGGTCGCGTCCTTCGACGCCGCCGTGTCCGAGGACCTCTTCAACTTCGAGCGCGCGCTCAAGATCGAGACGCTGCGCGTCACCGGTCCGGACGGCAAGCCGGTCGAGGCCGAGAACCGCAGCGCCGCGCGCCACCGCGAGAGCTTCGACGTGAAGCTGACGCAGGACGGCACCTACCGCGTGAGCAACCTCAGCGCGTCGGTGATGGGCTCGTTCAAGCTGGGCGGCGAGACCAAGCGCTTCCGCGGCACGATGGAGTCGCTCGCCAAGGACGTGCCCGCCGGCGCCGAGATCACCGGCCTGACGCTGATGTCCAACCGCCAGCAGACCTTCGTCAGCAAGGAAGAACCCGGCAAGGTCGCGTTCGCGCCCGAGGGCGACGGCCTGGAACTGCTGCCGCTGGGTCCCGTCACCGACCTGAGCCACGGCGACAAGACCCGGTTCCGCCTGGTGCTGGACGGCAAGCCCTCGGCCGGCACGCAGATCAAGCTGCTGCGCGAAGGCAACCGCTACCGCTACAAGATGGGCGAGGTCGACCTGAAGACCGATGCCAACGGCGAGTTCACCGTCGAGTGGACCGAGCCGGGCCGCTACTTCGTCGGCGCGTCCACGGGTCCGGCCCGCGGCCCCGACGCGCCGGCCGGCACGCGCGAGGCCCCGGTCAAGCGCGCCAGCGTCAGCGCGACCTTCGAGGTCCTGCCCAAGTGAGCGACCGGTGACGGTGGATGGCGGACTCGAGCCCCGCGTGCTGGTACCGCTGCGCATCGTCGGCGAACCGCCGGCGCTGGGCCAGCCGGTGCACGCGCTGAACGGCGAGACGATGGGCACGACCTGGTCGGTGCGTGTCGTCGGACCGGCGGGGCTGCGCACCGGCGCGATCGCGGACGCCATCGATCAGGCCTGCGACGAGGTCATCGCGCAGATGAGCGGCTGGATCGAGGACTCCGACCTCAGCCGCTTCAACCGGGCGGCGGCGGGCACGAGCCAGCCGCTGCCCGAGGCCTTCGCGACGGTCCTGGCGGCCGCGCTGCGCGTGGCTGCCGAAAGCGGCGGCGCCTACGACCCGACCGCCGGCGCGCTGGTCGCGCTGTGGGGCTTCGGTCCCACCGGGCCCGCGGCGATCGCCCCGCGTCACGACGCGCCGGACTTCCGCCCGCCGACGCCCGAGGCTTGCGCGCGCGTGCACTGCGGCTGGGCCTCGCTCGACTGGGCCGAGTCGCAACGCCGGCTCACGCAGCCCGGCGGCGTGATGCTGGACCTTTCCGCGATCGCCAAGGGCTTCGCGGTCGACCGGGTGTCGGCGCTGCTCCGGTCCCTGGGATTGCCGGACCATCTCGTCGAGATCGGCGGCGAGCTTCGCGGCGCCGGTCTGAAGCCGGAGGGTCAGCCGTGGTGGGTCGAGATCGAGCCGCCCGCCGCGGATTGCGGACTCGCGCCGCTGAGGGTCGCGCTGCACGGCTTGTCGGTCGCGACCTCCGGCGATTACCGCAAGTGCTTTGACGACGCCGATGGCCGACGCCGCTCACACACCGTCGATCCCCGCACGCGGCGTCCGGTGGAGCACGGCCTGACCTCGGTCACGGTCGTGCACGAGGACGCGATGTGGGCCGACGGCTGGTCGACCGCGCTGATGGTGCTGGGGCCCGATGAGGGACTGGCGCTCGCCGACCGGCTCGGCCTGGCCGCGCGCCTGGTGACGCGGGTCGACCAGGAAGACCCGCCTCGAGGCGGCCAGGACCATGACCGGTACCGAGACCACGACCATGGCCGAGACCGAGACCGAGACCGAGACCGAGACCGAGACCGAGACCGAGACCGAGACCGAGACCGAGACCGAGACCGAGACCGAGACT
>NZ_BCYP01000043.1 GCF_001598255.1 Mitsuaria chitosanitabida ATCC BAA-476 = NBRC 102408 | reverse complement strand
TGGCCGAGACCGAGACCGAGACCGAGACCGAGACCGAGACCGAGACCGAGACCGAGACCGAGACCGAGACCGAGACCGAGACCGAGACTATGACGGGTCCGTCGATGCCGGTCGCACAGCGGTGGAGCGTGCCGAGGGGCGTCCTGTTGTCTTTGAAGAGCGCTTCTCGGCCGCGATGCGCGAGTTGATGTTGTGATGCCGATGTCCCGACCCGCGACGGCCTTGCTGCTGATCGCGCTCTATCTGTTGATGTGCGGTGCCGTCTGGTGGCGCCATCGCCGCCGCCTGCGTCAGGCGGCCGAGGAAGCGGCCGCGCTGCTGCCCGCTGCTGACGCGGGTCCACCGGTGCTGGTGCTGCATGCGAGCCAGACGGGCCAGGCCGAGGAGATCGCCTGGCAGACCGCCCGCTCGTTGCACCTGGCCGGCATGCCGGTGCGGGTAGCCGCGCTCGGCGAGATCGATCGCGCCGCGTTGATGGCCGCGCGCCATGCGCTCTTCATCGCGAGTACCCACGGCGAGGGCGACGCGCCCGACAGTGCCGCGGCGTTCGCGAGCGATCTGATGTCGGCTTCGGCTTCGGCTTCGGCTTCGGCTTCGCGCTCTGCCTCTGCCTCTGCCTCTGCCTCTGCCTCTGCCTCTG
>NZ_BCYP01000042.1 GCF_001598255.1 Mitsuaria chitosanitabida ATCC BAA-476 = NBRC 102408 | reverse complement strand
TCTGATGTCGGCTTCGGCTTCGGCTTCGGCTTCGGCTTCGCGCTCTGCCTCTGCCTCTGCCTCTGCCTCTGCCTCTGCCTCTGCCTCTGCGCCGTCGTCCCCGGCCGACGTCTCGGATGGCGCGATCGGGCTATCCCATCTGCAGGTCGGCGTGCTTGCGCTCGGCGATTCGACCTATGCGCACTTCTGCGGCTTCGGCCGCACGCTCGACGCCTGGCTCCGCGAGCGCGGGGCGCAGCCGCTCTTCGAGCGCATCGACGTCGACCGCGCCGACCCGCAGGCCCTCGCGCATTGGCGCCAAGGTCTGAGCCACTTCGCCGGGACCGCCGATCTCGCCGAGTGGGAGGCGCCCGTCTTCACCCCATGGCGCCTGAGCGCGCGCCGCCATCTCAATCCCGGCAGCCAAGGCGGGCCGGTGTTCCACCTCGAACTGCTGCCGGTCGACGGCGCGCCGTTGCCGAGCTGGGAGGCGGGCGACCTGGTGCAGGTCGAGATCGCGTCGTCGAGCTGGGAGGCGGGCGCGGGCATTGCCACGTCCGGTGACGCCGCCGAATCCGCCAGGGCGGGTCCAGGGAGCGCGACGGACGACGACGCGCACCGGCCGCGCGAGTACACGATCGCGTCCTTGCCGTCGGACGGACGCGTCGAGCTGATGGTGCGCCGGACGACGCGCGAGGACGGCTCGCCGGGGCTCGCCTCGGGATGGCTGACGGAGCGCCTGCCGCTCGACGGGCGCGTCGCGCTGCGACTGCGGCCGCATGCGAGCTTCCGCATCGGCGCCAACGCCGATCGTCCGCTGATCCTGATCGGCAACGGCACGGGGCTGGCCGGTCTGCGCGCGCATCTGAAGGCGCGCGCCGCGGCGCGCGTGACGACGCCACCTTCCGGATCGACGATGGCCACGACCGGCACGACCGGCACGACCGGCACGACCGGCACGACCGGCACGACCGGCACGACCGGCACGACCGGCACGACCGGCACGACCGCCGCGACGAGTGCGACCCCGATGCGCGCCGTGATCCCGCCGGCGTGGCTGCTCTTCGGCGAGCGGCAGTCGGCGCACGATGCCCACTACCGCGACGAGATCGAGGCCTGGCAACGCGACGGCCTGATCGCTCAGGCGGACTGGGCTTTCTCGCGTGACCAGTCGGAGCGCGTCCACGTGCAGCATCTGCTCGCGCGCCACGCGCCGCGACTGCGCGCGTGGATCGCCGATGGCGCCGCGCTCTACGTCTGCGGCAGCCTGCAAGGCATGGCCGGCGCCGTCGACGCGGTCTTGAGGGAAACCCTCGGTGAGGCCGAGGTGGACGGCCTCATCCGCCACGGCCGCTACCGCCGCGACGTCTACTGATCGACGCGCCGACGCGTCGATCGCCGCGTCCTCGACGCGACGATGAGCCCTCGATTCCCGCAGCGACGGGCCCCTCCGACGACGCATCGGCGGCGGTGCCGATGAGCACGGCGCCCGCGGCCCGCGAGCGTCGCGCAGCCGCCGATCACGCGCCAACACGCGTCGACTGATGCGCGCCTGCGACAAAGCAGGGGTTCGGCGTTGACTTCCGGGAGGTTTTCACTCTCGTGGAGCCTTCTCAATGAAGAAGGTGCGCAGTACCATTGCCCGCGCAGGGTGCCAACGAGTACCGAAGGCGTCAGACCTTCACCAGTGCCCCGCACATCAACAACCCTTGATGGAGAGAATCGAAATGGCAACTGCGAAGAAGGCCGCGCCCGCCAAGAAGGCGGCGGCTCCTGCGAAGAAGGCGGCCCCGGCAAAGAAGGCCGCCGCTCCGGCGAAGAAGGCGGCGGCACCGGCGAAGAAGGCCGCTCCCGCGAAGAAGGCGGCGGCTCCTGCGAAGAAGGCCGCCGCGCCCGCGAAGAAGCGCACCCCCAACGCCGCCTTCATGAAGGCCCTGACCCCCAGCCCCGCGCTGGCCGCGATCGTCGGCGACAAGCCGCTGCCGCGCACCGACGTGGTGAAGAAGGTCTGGGAATACATCAAGAAGCACAAGCTGCAGGACGAGGCTCAGAAGCGCGTCATCAACGCCGACGCCAAGCTGAAGGAAATCTTCGGCAAGGCCAAGGCCGACATGTTCGAGATGACCCGGCTCATCAACAGCCACCTGAAGGATTGATCGCGGCGGGCCCACCGGCCCGCTTCGCGTTCAGGACAAGGCCCGCCACGCGCGGGCTTTTTTGCGTCCGTCGCTCAGAGACGCTCGAGCGCCGCGCGCAGCTGGCGCACGTCGATCGGCTTGAGCCAGTAGTCCTGGAAGCCCATCGCGCGGGCGCGCTGGCGCTGGTCGTCCATCACGTCGGCGGACAGCGCGATGCAGCGCAGCCGGGTCAGGCGCTCGTCGGCGCGCAGCTTCTCCATCAGCTGCAGCCCGTTCATGTCGGGCAGGTTCATGTCCATCAGGACCAGCGTGGGCATCACGCGAGGGAGCATCTCCAGCGCCTGCGCGCCGGTCTCGGCGATGTGCAGCGTCCAGTCGGGCATGAGGCGGAACACCTCTTCCATCAGCACGATGTTGATGCGGTCGTCCTCGACATAGAGGACGTGGCGGGACGAATCGGCGGTGGACGACATGGCGAGCGACGGCTGGGGAGAGCGCACGATACCAGCGAAATCCGGGCGATGTCAGCGTTGTCCCTGCCGGCATTGACGGCTCCGGATCGTGACGCGCTCGACGTGTTCGACCTCGTCGCGCGCCGTGCGGAGTCCGGCCCATCGGTATCCATTCGTGCGAACTGTGATGACCGCGTGACAAAAACCACGGCCCGCGACACCCCTGGCTGAGGGGGCCGGCGCCGGGGCAGGGCCTCCCGCTTCCTACACTGCCGGCACGTCCCGACACATCCGCAACGGATGGTCACGAGGACGGCATCGGCAAGGCCTGACCCCGACGGGTCCGGCGCCGGACAACAGAGATTCAAGATGTCGTTGGTGGCCACGATCGCGCTGGCTGCGTCCACCGTGACGCTGCCGAACTGTTCCTGGGACAAGCCCGGGGTGAACCCCTTCATGGGCGACCTGGTCGCGGCCGTCGATCGCTACAAGGACATCCCGGCGGCGACCCGCGACAAGCTCAAGGCCCGCATGCAGGCGCGCCAGTACGACGAGATCGTCGACATCCATCGCGACACCATCGTCGGCCGCTACGACTACGGCAGCGACATCCGCGACATGCACTTCGGCGCCGGCTCGGTCTGCAAGACCGTGTCGCGGAGCAAGTGGAGCGACCAGATGCTGGAACGCGGTCTGGTCTATTGCGAGGATGGCCAGTGCATCCTGGTGCCGACGGTGTGCCGCAACGTGAGCCGCATCTCGCGTGGCCCGCTCAAGCCGGCCGCCGGTGGCGGTCCGCCGACCGCCAAGGGCGAGGACGAACCGCTGATGTTCGAGCCGCCGGCCGCGGGTGCGCCCGATGCCGGCGCCGTCGCGCCGGGCAGCTTCGCCCGCGCGGCGGGCTTGCCGACGGCGAGTTCGGGCGAGAGCCTCATCACGCCGCCGGGCGCCAGCAGCGGTGGATCCGGTGGCATCGGCCCCGGCCCGAGCGTGGGCGGGCCCGGCATCATCACCCTGCCCCAGCTGCCGCAAGGCGGTGGCGGCGGCATCATCGTCCCGCCGGTGACCGGCGTGCCGGAGCCTCGGACCTGGTTGCTGTTCGCGCTCGGCCTCGGCGCGCTGGCCCTCGTCGCGAAGCGCCGCCTGGGCGCCTGACTGCCCCGGGCGGCGCGCCATCGAGCCCGCCAGGGTCCCTTTTCTCCATGTCCCCCGCCCGCTCCGCGGGCTCGTCCTGATACTTCCGAAAAGGGACCCTGGCCGTCTCGATGCGGGAGAGCGAGAACCTACTCGTGGTTCCTGGCGACTAGCCGCGCGCGAGCAGCGGCTTCAGGTAGCGCCCGGTGAAACTGGCCTCGCACTCGGCGACGGTCTCGGGCGTGCCGGCGACCAGCAGCTGGCCGCCACCCGATCCGCCCTCGGGACCCATGTCGATCAGCCAGTCCGCCGTCTTGATGACGTCCAGGTTGTGCTCGATGATCACGATGGTGTTGCCGGCGTCGCGCAGCTGGTGCAGCACCTTGAGCAGCAGCGCGATGTCGGCGAAGTGCAGACCCGTCGTGGGCTCGTCCAGGATGTAGAGCGTGCGGCCGGTGTCGCGCTTGGACAGCTCCAGCGCCAGCTTCACGCGCTGCGCCTCGCCGCCGGAGAGCGTGGTCGCGCTCTGCCCCAGCTTCACGTAGCCCAGGCCCACGTCCATCAGCGTCTGCAGCTTGCGCGCCAGCGTCGGCACCGCGCTGAAGAACGCGAGCGCGTCCTCCACCGTCAGCCCCAGCACCTCCGAGATGTTCTTGCCCTTGTAGAGCACCTCCAGCGTCTCGCGGTTGTAGCGCTTGCCGCCGCAGGTGTCGCAGGGGACGTAGACGTCCGGCAGGAAGTGCATCTCCACCTTCAGCACGCCGTCGCCCTGGCAGGACTCGCAGCGGCCGCCGGCCACGTTGAAGCTGAAGCGGCCCGCGCCGTAGCCGCGCTCGCGCGCGGTGGGCATCTCGGCGAAGAGCTCGCGGATGGGCGTGAACAGACCGGTGTAGGTCGCCGGGTTCGAGCGCGGCGTGCGGCCGATGGGGGATTGGTCGACGTTGATGACCTTGTCGAAGGCGTCCATGCCCTCGATCTCGTCGTGCTCGGCCGGCTCGGCGTGGCTCTGGTAGAGCTTGCGCGCGACGGCCGCGTAGAGCGTGTCGTTCACCAGCGTGCTCTTGCCGGAACCGGAGACACCGGTCACGCAGGTCAGCAGCCCGACCGGGAACTCGACGGTCACGCCCTTGAGGTTGTTGCCGCGCGCGTTGACGATCTTGAGCGTGCGCGGGTCCGCGCTGTCGCTCAGCGCATGGCGCTGCCTGGGCACCTCGATGCGCTCGACGCCGCTCAGGTAGCGGCCGGTCGACGACTCGAGGTTGGCCGCGACCTCCTCCGGCGTGCCCTGCGCCATGATGCGGCCGCCGTGCACGCCGGCGCCCGGCCCCAGGTCCAGCACGTGGTCGGCGGCGCGGATCGCGTCCTCGTCATGCTCGACGACCAGCACCGAGTTGCCCAGGTCGCGCAGCCGACGCAGCGTGGCGATGAGGCGGTCGTTGTCGCGCTGGTGCAGGCCGATGCTGGGCTCGTCCAGCACGTACATCACGCCGGTCAGGCCCGAGCCGATCTGCGACGCCAGCCGGATGCGCTGCGCCTCTCCGCCCGACAGCGTGTCGGCGCTGCGGTCCAGGCTCAGGTAGTTCAGGCCGACGTCGTTGAGGAAGTGCAGGCGTGAGGCGATCTCGCGGATCACCTTGTCGGCGATCTCCGCCTTCGCGCCCTTGAGCTTGAGGCCCTCGAAGTACTGCAGCGCCTCGCGCAGCGTGGCGTGCTCGACCTCGTAGATCGGCTTGCCGCGTTCGCCCTCGACCGCGTCGGCCGGTTGCAGCAGCACGTTGCGTGCCTCGCGACGCAGGCGCGAGCCCTCGCAATGCGGGCAGGGCTTGGCGCTCTGGTAGCGGGAGAGCTCCTCGCGCACGGCCGAGGAATCGGTCTCGCGGAAGCGGCGCGTGAGGTTGGGCAGGATGCCCTCGAACGGATGCGAGCGCTTGACGCTGCGCTTGCGGCCGTTGGCGCCCTCGGCCTCGTAGGTGAAGCTGATCTCGTCCTCGCCGGAGCCCTGGAGCAGCACGGTGCGGGCCTGCTCGGGCAGCTCCTCGAACGGGAGCTCGATGTCGAAGTCGTAGTGCTTGGCCACCGACTCCAGCATGGAGAAGGTATAGGCGTTGCGGCGGTCCCAGCCCTTGACCGCGCCGCTGGCCAGGCTCAGCGACGGGAAGGCGACCACGCGCTCGGGATCGAAGACGGTGACCTGGCCCAGGCCCTCGCACGAGGGGCAGGCGCCCACGGGGGAGTTGAACGAGAACAGCCGCGGTTCCAGCTCCGGCAGCGAATAGCTGCAGATCGGGCACGCGAACTTGCTGGAGTAGACGGTCTCCGTCTCGCGGTCCATGTCGAGCACCAGCGCGCGTCCCTCCGCCAGGCGCAACGCGGCCTCGAAGCTCTCGGCCAGGCGCTGGCGCAGCGTGTCGGCGCTGTCGTGGCGCAGCTTGACGCGGTCCACGACCACGTCGATGTCGTGCTTCTCGGCCTTCTTCAGCGCGGGCAGGTCGGGGACCTCGACGGTCTTGCCGTCGATGCGGAAGCGCACGTAGCCCTGGGCCTGCAGGTCCTGGAAGAGCTCGATGAACTCGCCCTTGCGGTCGCGCACGACGGGGGCCAGCACCATCAGCCGCGACTCGTCCGGCATGGCCAGCACGGCGTCGACCATCTGGCCGACGCTCTGCGCTTCCAGCGGCAGCTGGTGGTCGGGGCAGAAGGGCGTGCCGGCGCGGGCGTAGAGCAGGCGCAGGTAGTCGTGGATCTCGGTGACCGTGCCGACGGTCGAGCGCGGGTTGTGGCTGGTGGCCTTCTGCTCGATGGAGATCGCCGGGGACAGGCCCTCGATGACGTCGACCTCGGGCTTGTCCATCAGTTGCAGGAACTGGCGCGCGTAGGCGGACAGGCTCTCGACGTAGCGGCGCTGGCCCTCGGCGTACAGCGTATCGAAGGCGAGGGAGGACTTGCCCGAGCCCGACAGGCCGGTGATGACGACCAACTGGTTGCGCGGGAGGTCGACGTCGATGTTCTTGAGGTTGTGGGTACGGGCGCCGCGCACGCGGATCATGGGTTGCTCGGCCGGTCCGCGCTGGATCGCCTGGCCCAGATAGGTGCCCTGCGCGCCGGTCGGGGCGTCGAGGGGGGCGTCGTGGGGAGGCGTGGCGGGGGTGGACATGGCGGAGCGGCGTCGGGACTGCGGAGGCGAACTCGCGATGATAGGCCCCCGCCATTGATCGCGCGCGGGGCGGGCGCTCCCCGCGAAAGGGGGAGCGGGGGTGAGGAGAGGGTGAGCCCCGGGGCGACGGGCGCGCGGACTCAGGGTTGTCACCTCGCTCGTGCGCGAGGGGGCGCCTCCACAATGACCGGCTCCGGCCAGTGGCCGGAATCAAGTCGGAGTAGGAGGAAAACGAACAATGCGACTGCAGACATTGCGCCTGACGATGGCGCTCGCGGCGGCCCTGGCGGCCGCCTCCCCCTGGGCCACCGCCCAGACCGCGCCCGCGACCGGCGCCAAGCCGGCGATCGCGGACTTCTTCAAGGATCCGCAGATGCGCTCGCCGCGGCTGTCGCCGGACGGCAAGTACATGGCCACCGTCGTGCGCGGCAAGGGCGACAACGGCGTGCTGGCCGTCATCGAGATCGACAACCCGCGCAACGTGAAGGTCGTCGCCGGCTTCGGCGATGCCAGCATCGGCAGCTTCCAGTGGGTGAACGACGAGCGTCTGGTCTACACCGCCACCGACACCGAAAAGGGCAACGAGCGTGACCTGCACGGCGGCGGCCTGTGGTCCGTCAAGCGCGACGGCAGCGACGAACGCATGCTCATCCAGTCCAAGTGGGGCCAGCAGAGCGAGACGGGCACCCGAATGGCCGTGCGGACGCTGGAGCCCGACTGGTACCTCTACGCGGTGCCGCAGGACGGCAGCAGCGAGGTCGTGGTGGCCAACAGTCGCGGCGACACCAAGGGCAACCTGGTCGGCGTGCGCCTGGCCCGTCTGAACGTGGAGACCTCGCTGCGCCGCTTCATCGACGAGGGCGCGCCCAACAACACCGTCAGCTGGGGCCTGGACGTCAACGGCCAGCCCTGGTCGCTGATGACGATGCGCGAGAACGACATCGCGACCTACGTCAAGGATGCCGACGGCAAGTGGGCACTGCTGGAGCAGGGCACGCAGACCGAGCCCCCGGCCTCCCCCGCCCTGTCCGACGGCCAGGATCTGCGCCTGATCGCGGGCCGCCGCGGCGGCGACGACGCCCTGGCCCTGTATCGCATGGACCCCGCGTCGCGCAAGATCGACACGCAGGCGCTGATCTCGGCCAAGGGCTTCGACATCGATGCCTCGCTGGTCTACGACCGCGCCAGCAAGCGCGTGCTGGGCATCGACTTCGACACGGACGCCCCGGGCAGCGTGTGGTTCGATCCCAAGCTCAAGGCCTGGCAGGCCAGCGTCGACAAGCTGCTGCCCGGACGGGCCAACCTGCTGCAATGCGGCGCCTGCCTGACCAATTCGCGTCTGCTCGTGGTCTCGGTCTCCGACGTGCAGCCGGCCGAGTTCTACCTGTATGACGGCGCGGCCAACAAGCTGATGCTGCTGGGCGGCAGCCGGCCCTGGATCAAGGCCTCGGAGATGGGCCATCGCGACCTGGTCCGCATCAAGGCTCGCGACGGCATGGAGATCCCGGTCATGGTCACGCTGCCGCGCGGCAAGACGGGGCCCCGTCCCGCTGTCGTGCTGGTGCATGGTGGTCCCTGGGTGAAGGGCACGTCCTGGACCTGGACGCCGGCGGCGCAGTTCCTGGCTTCGCGGGGCTACGTGGTCATCGAACCCGAGTTCCGCGGCAGCGAGGGGTACGGCTACAAGTTGTTCCGCGCTGGCTGGAAGCAGTGGGGCCTGACGATGCAGGACGACGTCAGCGACTCGCTGAAATGGGCGGTCGGCAAGGGCTGGGTCGATCCGCAGCGCGTGTGCATCGCCGGTGCGAGCTACGGCGGCTACGCCACGCTGATGGGCATGATCAAGGACCCCGCCCAGTACAAGTGCGGCATCAGCTGGGTCGGCGTGACCGACATCGACCTGCTGTTCGACATCCACTGGAGCGACTCCTCCGACTCCAGCAAGAAGTACGGCATGAAGTCGCTGGTCGGCGATCAGGTCGCGGATGCCGAGCAGTTCCGCCGCACCTCGCCCGTCAAGCGCGCGGCCGAACTGAAGCAGCCGCTGCTGCTGGCCTACGGCGGCAGCGACGTGCGGGTGCCGCTCAAGCACGGCACGGCCTTCCGGTCGGCGGTCGAAGCGGGCGGCAACAAGAACGTCGACTGGGTCGTCTATCCGGACGAGGGGCACGGCTGGCGCCAGCTGGCGAACAACGAGGACTTCTGGGGCCGCGCCGAGCGTCTGCTCGCCAAGACCATCGGTACCGAGCCCAGCCCGGCCGCCGCCGCCCCGGCGCCGGCCACCGGCGGCCAGTGAGGCCTCGCGGGTCGGCCGCGGAAACCGGCCGACCTGCTGACTTTGCCGCGCCGGCCCCGACTTCCTGGGGCCGGCCCTGGCGCTCCGGCGCCCCGGCGGGTGCAGAATTCCGTGGATCCCCCCACGGCCGCCACGCCCGCCTCCCTCCTTGCTCAAGCTCAAAGCCCCCTCGCTGTCCCTGCGCAGCGTGATCCTGCTCGCGGTCGTGATCGGAATCGCGGCGCCCGCGCTGGTGCTGCTGGCCTTCAGCGACGCGCTCATCAAGCGCAGCCTGGAGCCGGTGCTCGAGGGTCAACGCGCCGCGGTCATCACGCTCGCCGCCAACGGCCTGGCCGAGCCGCTCTGGACCGTCGACGGCCCCGCCGTGGACCGCGCGCTGGATCAGCTGCTCTCCGACGTGAACGTCTGCGGCGTCGAGCTCAGCGAGGAGCGCCCCGAGACTCCCGACATCGTCCGCACCAAGTGCAGCCCGGAATGGCCCACGGTCACGCTGGCCGCGATGATCCGCCGCGACGGCCAGGTGCTGGGCAGCCTGCGCGTGCACTTCGACGACGCGGCCCAGGAACGCATGCTCGACGAGGGCCGCCGCCAGACCGCCGCCATCGTGGCGGCGCAGGTGATGGTCGGCGTCGTCGTGGTGCTGCTGGTCTTCTACCTGCGCATGGTGCGCCCCATCGACCGGCTCAAGCGCCTGGCCAGCGCGATCGCCCAGCGCCAGCCGGTGCCGCGCCTGCGCTGGAACCGCAAGGACGAGCTGGGCCAGCTCGGCGTGCATCTGGACGAGATGGGCCAGCAGATCGCCGGCCTGCTCGCCGACATGGAGAACAAGAATGCCCAGCTGCACCAGCTGGCCATGTACGACCACCTGACCGGCCTGCCCAACCGCACGCTGTTCCGGGAGGTCTTCATGCATGAGGCGGCCGTCGCTCGGCGCGACCAGACCCATCTGGCGCTGCTGTTCGTCGACCTGGACCGCTTCAAGGCGATCAACGACTCGCTGGGGCACGCCGCCGGCGACCGCATGCTGCTGCAAGCCAGCGAGCGCCTGAGGCAGGCGGTGCGGGAGTCCGATCTCGCGTGCCGGGTGAGCGGGGACGAGTTCCTGCTGCTGATGCGCGATTCCAGCGAGCACGTCGCCCATGCGGCCCAGCGCCTGATCGAGGCGCTGAACGCGCCGCTGCAGCTGGAGGGGGGCGTGGCCAGCGTGTCGGCGAGCGTCGGCATCGCGCTGTACCCGCGCGACGGCGAGGACTTCGACACCCTGGTGCGGCACGCCGACCTGGCGATGTACCGGGCCAAGCAGATGGGGCGGTCTCGCTACAGCTTCTTCCAGCAGGACATGGACGCGGCGGCGGTCGAGCGCCTGGAGCTGGAGCGCGAACTGGCCCAGGCGCTGGAGCGCGACGAGCTGCTGCTGCACTACCAGGCCGTCGTCGACGCCCGCAGCGGCGAGTGGCGCGCGCTGGAGGCGCTGGTGCGCTGGCAACACCCCCAGCGCGGGCTGGTGATGCCGGGCCAGTTCATCGAGCTGGCCGAGGAGACGGGCCAGATCCTGGACCTGGGCTGGTGCACGATCGAGCAGGCCTGCGGGCAGCTCGGCCGCTGGAAGGCGGCGGGCCGTCATCCGGGGCCGATCGCGATCAATCTGTCGGCGCTGCAGTTCCGTGAGCCGCGGCTGGCCGAGCGCATCGCCGAGATCATGGCCCGCCACGGCGTCGGCCCGGGCGAACTGGCCATCGAGCTCACCGAGAGCACCCTGCTGACCGACACCGACACCGTGGTCCCGACCCTGACCCGTCTGGCGGAACTGGGGCTGACGCTGTCGGTGGACGACTTCGGGACGGGCTATTCGTCGCTGGCCTATCTGAAGCTGCTGCGACCGGCACGGCTCAAGATCGACCGGGCCTTCGTCCGCGATCTGCCGGTCAGCGCCGACGACCGCGCGCTGGTGCAGGCCATGATGGGCATGGCCCAGGCGCTGGGCATCGAGGTCGTCGCCGAAGGCGTCGAGACCGAGGCGCAACGCCAGGCGCTGCTCGAACTGGGCTGCTGGCAGCAGCAGGGTTATCTGTATTGCCGGCCGCAGCCGGCCGAGGCCTTGGAGCCCCGTCTGGGGCCCTGGCCGCGCGCCTGATTCCTTCGGCCCCCGGGACGCGTCACGCTTCCGACATCGACCGGGACGGCACCGCACGGTTCGAGCCCGTGAGGGCCTCGTGACCGCCGCGTGAGCGTCGGCCGCGTGGCCCCCCCTAACTTCCATCCATGCCTGGCAAAGGCATTTCGGCGCGTGTTTGCGGCAGTTCGTCGCCTGACCGTGGCGAGGGGCGACCCCGAGGCGCACAGTCCAGCCTGTCACGAATCCAGTACAGGACCACCAGCCGCAGGGAGCTCACCATGAACGACGCCGCCAAGACCTTCATCACCGCACTGGCCGCCGTGGCCAGTGCCGCCATCATCGCGCTGTGCCTGGCCGATGCGAGCGAGGCGGTGCGCCATGTCCCCTCGACCGGACAACACTGGGCCGAGCAGACCATGCCGGGACCTCAGGCCGACCAGGCCAGCAAACCGCGCGGGTGAGACCCACGCGCTTGCGCTCCGATTGACGCCACGCTTCCCCCGGCATTTGACGAAGCCCGCCTGACCAGCGGGCTTCTTTTTTTGTCCGCGCGGTGTCCGCGAACTGTCCGACCTGTCCGCGGACATTCAGGCCCGGATGCCTGGGATGCCCGATGCCATCGAGGTTCTGAGCGATCGGTCTTCCGATTCCATCCGTTCGTCGTCAGTCGGCGCAGTTCACACCGCCGCGCCGCGCATTCGTCGCGCGCGTCTCGCAATCAGGGACCGCATTGCCGAAACTGATCTCACTGACACACGCAACCCCTTCAAGGAGATCGACATGAGCACCACCACCGTCCGCCGTACCAGCATCCAGTCCCCGCGCATCGGCATGAGCCGCGGCGCCAGCTTCAAGGCTTTCGCCTTCGGCATCGGCGCGACCCTCGCGCTGGCGCTGAGCATGATCCACATCCAGGAGCAGCGCGAGATGCGCGCTTCGATCATCACGCTGGACCCGGTGGTCATCACCGCCAAGCGCGAGCAGCTGCCCACCGTGTACATCACGGGCCGCCGCGACACCTCCGCCGACGGCCAGCAACTGGCCTCCGCGCAGGTGGCCTGCACGACCCAGCTCTGCTGAGCTCCCGCGGTTGCGCTGTCTCAGCGGCGCTCCGCAGACCTCGGTCGAACGGATCGCCAATGAAAACGCCCGGCACTGCCGGGCGTTTTTCCTTTTCGGGGTCAGATCTTGCGAGGCGCTCAGTCGCCGTTCAGCACCTCGAGGATGGCCTCGCCATAGGCCTCGAGCTTCTTGGCCCCGATCCCGCTGATGCCGGCCATCTCGTCCAGGGTGCCCGGATGCACGCGGGCGAGCTCGGCCAGCGTCACGTTCTGCAGGATGACGTAGGCCGGCAGGCCATGCGACTTCGCCACGCCGGAGCGCCAGGCCTTGAGCTGGTCGAAGCGGGCCTGCGCCTCGTCGTCCAGATCGGCCTCGACCGCGGAAGCGCGCGACGGCTTCGAGCTCGACGACCCCGAGCGCGATCCGCGTCCGCGCCGCGTCGGCGCCGAGGGCTGGCGCATCGACAGCTGGACCTCGCCGCGCAGCACCTCGCGGGCCGATTCGGTCAGCGACAGCGTGTTGAACTCGCCCTCGGTGACGACATAGCCCAGCGCGATCAGCTGCCGGATCACCGCGCGCCACTGGGGCTCGCCCAGCGACGCGCCGATGGCCCAGGTCGACAGCTGGTCATGCGCGTACTGGCGGACCTTGTCCGTCTCCTTGCCGCGCAGCACGTCGATCAGATGACCGGCGCCGAAGCCGTAGCCATGGCTCTTGTGGAAGCGGTAGATGCAGGACAGCGCCATCTGCGCCGCCTGCGTGGCGTCCCAGGTGGCGGGCGGATTCAGGCAGTTGTCGCAGTTGCCGCAGGGCTCGCTCTCCTCGCCGAAGTAGCTGAGCAGCCGAACGCGCCGGCAGTCGATCGCCTCGGCCAGTGCCAGCAGCGCGTCGAGCTTGCCGCGCTGCACCTGCTTGAACTCCTCGGTGGACGGGCTCTCGTCGATCATGCGGCGCTGGTTCACGACGTCCGCCAGGCCGTAGGCCATCCAGGCCTGGGCGGGTTCGCCGTCGCGGCCGGCACGGCCGGTCTCCTGGTAATAGCCTTCGATGTTCTTGGGCAGGTCCAGGTGGGCGACGAAACGCACGTCCGGTTTGTCGATCCCCATGCCGAAGGCGACGGTGGCGCACATGACGATGCCGTCCTCACGCAGGAAGCGGTCCTGATGCCGCTTGCGGAGCTCGGAGTCCATGCCCGCGTGATACGCCAGCGCGTTGATGCCCTCGGCGCGCAGCCATTCGGCGGTCTCCTCGACCTTCTTGCGGCTCTGGCAGTAGACGACGCCGGCCTCGTCCTCGTGCTCGTCCTGGATGAAGCGCAACAGCTGCTCGCGCGGCTTGTCCTTCTCGACGATCAGGTAGCGGATGTTGGGCCGGTCGAAGGACGCGATGAAGACGCGGGCCTCTTCGAGCTGCAGGCGCTCGATGATGTCGGCGCGGGTGATGTCGTCGGCGGTCGCGGTCAGCGCGATGCGCGGGATGTCCGGGAAGCGCTCGTGCAGCAGGCTCAGCGACAGATATTCGCTGCGGAAGTCATGGCCCCACTGGCTCACGCAATGCGCCTCGTCGATGGCGAACAGCGCCAGCTTGCCGCGCTCGTACAGCGACTGCAGCTGGGCCAGGAAGCGCGGCGTGTTGATGCGTTCCGGCGCGGCGTAGAGCATGGACAGCCGGCCGGCGAGCATCTCGCGCTCGATGTGCTGGGCTTCCTCCAGCGACTGCGACGAGTTCAGGAAGGCCGCGGCCACGCCGGCCTCCTCGAGCGCGCCGACCTGGTCATGCATCAGGGCGATGAGCGGACTGACGACGACGGTGACGCCATGGCCGGCGCGTTGGCGGGCGATGGCGGGGATCTGGTAGCACAGCGACTTGCCGCCGCCGGTGGGCATGAGCACCAGGGCGTCGCCGCCCTCGGTGACGTGGTCCACGATCGCGGCCTGCTGGCCGCGGAAGGCGCTGTAACCGAACACCTCTTGCAGGATGTCGAGCGGGACGGGATGATGGTTGGGCGACTTCATGGAGCCCCGGATTGTCCCGCACATCTCGGGGCCGGTTTTTCGGCCGGGCACGCATGGCGCGTGGCGGTCTCCCTCCAACGCGGGATGAGCCACCGGACTGTTCATGATCGCTGCGCCGCTGCCTGTCGACGAGAACGCGCGCCTGGCCACCTTGCGGGTGCTGCAGGTGCTGGACACCGACCCGGAAGAGCGCTTCGACCGCATCACCCGGATGGCGCGGCGGCTGTTCCAGGTCCCGATCGCGCTGGTGAGCCTGATCGACGCCGACCGGCAGTGGTTCAAGTCCGCGCAGGGCCTGGACGTGCGGGAGACGCCGCGCGACATCAGCTTCTGCGGCCACGCGATCATGTCGGATGACCTGCTGATCGTGCCCGACGCCACCGCCGATGCCCGCTTCGCCGACAACCCGCTGGTGACGGGCGACCTGCATCTGCGCTTCTACGCCGGTTGCCCGGTGCGGGCGCCCAGCGGTCACCGCCTGGGCACCCTGTGCCTGATCGACCGGTCGGCGCGCGGCTTCGACGCCGACGACCAGGCGACCTTGCGCGACCTGGCCTACATGGTGGAGCAGCAGTTCGCCGCGCTCTACATGGCGATGGTGGACGAGCTCACCGGACTGGCCAACCGACGCGGCTTCGAGTCGCAGGCCGGGCATGTGCTGGCGCTGTGTCTGCGCAACGCCTGGCCGGTGACGCTGCTGTACTTCGACCTGGACCGATTCAAGTCCATCAACGACCGCTACGGCCATGCCGAGGGCGACTGGGCGCTGAAGTCCTTCGCGGACATCCTGCGCTACTGCCTGCGGGCCTCGGACGTGATCGCCCGGCCCGGCGGGGACGAGTTCGTCGTCCTGCTCAGCGGCACCGAGACCGCCAACCAGGCACCCGCGCTGGCGCGGGTGCGGCAGCACGTGGACGCGCTCAACCTGCGGGCGCAGCGGGGCTATGAACTGGACTTCAGCGTGGGCTCGGCGGAAATGCAGGCGGCCCGGCCGTTGACACTGGAAGAGCTCATGCAGCAGGCCGACGCCGCGATGTACGCGCACAAGCAGGCCCGGCGGCGGATGGGCTGAATCGCCCTTCGGCGCCCTGGCGTCGCGCGCGCCGGGTCAGGGGTGAGCCCTCTCCGAGGAGGGCCTCGGGCGTCCTGGCGGCGCAGGATCCGAGTCGCCGACTAGCGGGTTTCCGCGAACCGAATGGCCGATCCCGGGCATGTGCGGGCGGAGGTCAAGCGGCATAATCCGCCCCCTGCGCCGCCGATATCGGGACCGGAAACGGGCGATTGGCGGCGCGAAATTTCCCTCTCCGAACCAACCACACGCAAGCGGACGGCAACCAATCATGGCCTCGGTCAACAAAGTCATCATCCTCGGCAATCTGGGCCGTGACCCTGAACTGCGCTACACGCCCAGCGGCAGCGCGGTGTGCAACGTCAGCATCGCGACGACCCGCAACTGGAAGAGCCGCGAAGGCGGCGAGCGCCAGGAAGAGACCGAATGGCACCGCGTGGTGTTCTACGACCGCCTGGCCGAGATCGCCGGCGAGTACCTGAAGAAGGGCCGTCCGGTCTACGTCGAAGGCCGCCTGAAGACCCGCAAGTGGCAGGACAAGGAAGGCAAGGACAACTACACGACGGAAATCATCGCCGAGCAGATGCAGTTGCTGGGCGGCCGTGATGGCGGCGGCGATGACATGGGTGGTGGCGGCGGCGGTGGCGGCTACAGCCGCGAGCGCTCGGCCGAGCGCAGCGGTGGTGGCGGCAGCGGCCGCGACAGCGGTGATTTCGACTCCCCGCGCGCCCCGGCTCCCCGTGCTCCGGCTCCGCGCCAAGCCCCCGCGCCGAAGCCCGCGACCGGCTTCGACGACATGGATGACGACATTCCGTTCTGATCAATGGCGCGACAGCGCTGGTCCCGGGTGATCCGGGATCGATCGAGGAAGGCCCGCGACGCTTGCGTCGCGGGCCTTTTCATTTGAGGAGTGCGGGCGCGGTGGCGGGCGACTTCGGCTACTTCGATGCCGCCTTCAAGAACCCCGCCACGAAGTCCACCACGCCTTCGGTGAGCACCGGTTCCCGATAGGCCATCAGATCCCCCTTCTTCCCGTCCTTGAGCGCGTGGTTCATCCCCGTGAACACGCGCAGCTGCGCGTCGGGCAGGGCCTGCTTCAGGCGCTGACCCTCGTCGGGCAGGACCTGGATGTCGTTGCCGCCTTGCACGATCGCCACCGGGATCTTGAGCTTGGCGATCTCCGCCACCGGTACCACCCGGCCCGCCGAGATCAGGTACGGCTGCACGCTCGCGCGGAACAGCCCTTGCAGGCCGGCGAACTGCGGCACCTCGCTCGTCGTCTCGCCGCGCTTGAGCGACGCGAGCACCTTCTGCGTCTGCGCCCACACCGGCGGCACCGGCTCCAGCTGCCGCTTGAGCTGACGCTCCAGCGTCGTGACCAGATCGTCCGCCGGTCCATCCAGCGACACGAACGCGTCCACCGGCTTGGCCTGCGCGACCAGCATGCCCAGCGCGCTGCCTTCGCTGTGGCCGATCACCGCCACGCGGCGGAAGCGCCCATCCCGGCGGATCCAATCGACCCAGGCCGCCGCGTCCTCGCTGAAGTCGGTGAAGCGCAGCTTCTCTTCGCTGAGCAGCAGATTCGCGCTCTCGCCGATGCCGCGCTTGTCGTAGCGCACGCTGGCGATGCCGGCGCGCGCCAGGCCCTCGGCCACCAACCGCAGCGTGTCCGTCTTGAATCCGGGCGAGTTGCCGTCGCGGTCCGTCGGCCCCGAGCCGGCGATCAGCAGCGCCACCCAGCGGCCGTCGAAGTTCGGCGGCTCCAGCAGCGCACCGCGCAGGACGAAGTCGCCGCGGTCCACGCTGATCGGGGTCTCCTTGCCGACGAGAGCCGAGGGCATCGGCGCGGACGCCGACGCGCTCGCGGTCGATGGAGCGGACGCGGCGGGAAGGGATGCCGGCTCGGCGGCGAAGGCCGCCGTGGTGACGGCGGTTCCAGCGATCACGGTGATCGCAGCTATCCCCGCGAGGATTGCGCTTCGCGTCCGCGAGCGCGTCGTGTGTGGACGCTTGTCGTTCATGGCCTTCTCCCTGTGAAGCCGGCCATGCTATCGCCGGCCCTCCCGGGCCGGCGTCAAGCTTTCATCAAGAAGAGGGTCAGGGCTTGCCACGCCCAGCGGCCGGCCGACAAGGCTGCCGGCCGGCGGGGCCTCAGACCTTCTTGTCCGGCCGCACGTCCATCACGACCAGCCCGATCAGCAGCGCCAGCGGCAGCAGCAGCGACCAGAAGCTCCAGCCCATGTAGGCCACGCCACCCGCGAGCGCGCCCGCGCCGAACGCGACCACCGGCCAGATGAAGCGCTTGAGCCGGTCCTTGACGTCGGGACCCGCCGCGCCGCGCAGCACGTCGACCGTATCGATCACCACCTGCGTCACGTTGCCGGTCATGACCGTCGTCGGCGTCAGCGCCGGCCAGGCCAGCCGGCCCGCCGCGTTCTGCACGCCCATCGCCGCCGTCATCAGCAGGCCCGTCGCCATCGCCCACGGCGCGCGCGGGCCCAGGTCGACGATGCCCAGGCTGGCCGCCAGCGCCGCGGTGAGGAACACCGCCTGCGTGATCAGCAACGGCCGGCTCGCCACGGTCCCCGTGCGCTCGCAGCGCAGCGCGATCAATCGCGCCAGCGCCACCGCCGCCACAAAGGTCGGGAAGACCAGCAGTTTCAGCAACACCTGACCCTGTCCCGTGCTGGGTCGGCTCAGCTCCGCGCCGATCAGCACGAAGTTGCCCGTCACATGGGCCGTGAACAGACCGAACAGCGCCACGAAGCCCACCGTGTCCACGTATCCCCCGATGAAGCCCAGGGCCAGGCTGGCCCACAGCAGTCGCTTCGCGCCTGTCATTCCATGTCCTTTCGTTCCAGCACCGCCAGCCGCGCCGCCATGGCCAGCGCGCAGATCAGGCCGAGGTGCTCCAGGAAGGCGTTCTTCGCCATGAAGCGCGCCTGTCCCGTCATGTGCCAGAAATCATTGGCCACCAGCATCGCCACGAGCGTCAACACGCCCAGCGCGCCGGCCGCCAGCCACACCTGCCGATTCACGATCAGCAGCAGCGAAGCCACGATTTCCACCGCGATCGCCAGCACCGCCCACAGCACGGCCGGCTGCAGGCCGAAGTGAGCCTGCTCGGCCACCGCGCCGTCGAAGTCCAGCAGCTTGTCCAGCCCGCCGATCAGGTAGGCCGAGGCCAATCCGATCCGCAGTGCCAGCGCGAAGGCCGGCCACTGCAGGATCGCGCGCACCCAGCGCGGCGCCACGGAGGCGCCGGCCGGTCCGGTGGTCCGCACCGGTCGCACGGCGCTCATCTCAGACCGCCCAGCAGGCGCAGCCCAGCGCGCCCCAGAAGCTCTTCAGGTCCGAAGCCGGCACCGACGAGGCCCAGGCATTCGCATGCGCATGGCCGTGCACGCCGCAGGAGGTGTCGCAGCAGGCGACGCGCTGCATCGCCGCCTGCAGCGGCTTGCCCTCCGCGCCCCAGGCGCCGTAGCCGCCGAAGCGGCGCACCGGCGACCAGTCCGGCATCGCCGGCGGGGGCGCCGATTCGTCCAGCGGCGCGAAGTCGCCCGCGCCCCACACGACCTTGCCGCCGACCACGGTCAGCAGCGCGCTCATGTCGGCGATCTCCGATTCCGGGCAGCCGAAGAAATCGCGGTCCGGCACGATCAGGTCGGCCAGCTGGCCCGCGACGATCTGGCCCTTGTTGCCTTGCTCGTTCGAGAACCAGGTGACGTTCTCGGTCCACATGCGCAGCGCCGTCTCGCGGTCCAGGCAGTTGCGCTGCGGCGTGACCTGCAGCCCGCCCACGGTGCGACCGGTGATCATCCAGGACAGCGACACCCACGGGTTGTACGAGGCCACCCGCGTCGCGTCGGTGCCGGCGGAGACCTTCATGCCGCGCTTGAGCATCTCGGCCACGGGGGGCGTCGCCTCGGCGGCGCGCGCGCCGTAGCGCTCGACGAAGTACTCGCCCTGATAGGCCATGCGGTGCTGCACCGCGACGCCGCCGCCCAGCGCGGCGATGCGGTCCATCGAGCGCGTCGAGATCGTCTCCGCGTGGTCGAAGAACCAGTTCAGGCCGTCGATCGGCGTGTCCTGATGCACCTTCTCGAAGACGTCCAGCGCGCGCGAGATGGTCTCGTCATAGGTCGCATGCATGCGCCAGGGCCAGCGGTTCTGCGCCAGGATGCGCACCACGTCCTCGAGCTCGCCTTCCATCTGCTCCGGCATGTCCGGACGCGGCTGGCGGAAGTCCTCGAAGTCGGCGGCGGAGAAGACCAGCATCTCGCCCGCGCCGTTGTGGCGGAAGTAGTCGTCGCCCTGCTTGTACTTCACCGACTGGGCCCAGTTGACGAAGTCTTCCTTCTCCTTGCCCGCCTTCTGGGTGAACAGGTTGTAGGCCAGACGGATCGTCAGCTGGCCGGCATCGGACAGCTTCTGGATGATCTCGTAGTCGTCGGGATAGTTCTGGAAGCCGCCGCCCGCGTCGATCGCGCCGGTGACGCCCAGGCGGTTGAGCTCGCGCATGAAGTGGCGCGTGCTGTTGAGCTGGTACTCCGGCGGGAGCTTGGGGCCCTTGGCCAGCGTCGCGTACAGGATCGCGGCGTTGGGCTTGGCCAGCAGCAGCCCGGTGGGGTTGCCGGCGCTGTCGCGCAGGATCTGGCCGCCGGGGGGCTCCGGTGTGTTGCGGCCGTAGCCGACGGCGCGCAGCGCGGCGCCGTTGAGCAGCGCCCGGTCGTAGAGATGCAGGATGAAGACGGGCGTGTCCGGCGCGACGGCGTTGAGCTCGTCGATCGTGGGCAGCCGCTTCTCGGCGAACTGATGCTCGGTGAAGCCGCCCACCACGCGCACCCACTGGGGCGCGGGCGTGATGTCGACCTGCGCCTTGAGCATGGCCATCGCGTCGGCCAGGCTGCGCACGCCGTCCCACCGCAGCTCCATGTTGAAGTTCAGCCCGCCGCGGATGATGTGCAGGTGGTTGTCGATCAGGCCCGGCAGCACGCCGCGGCCCTTCAGGTCGATGCGGCGCGTGCCGGCGCCGGCCAGCGCGAGGATCTCGCTGTTGTCGCCCACCCGCAGGAAGCGCCCCTCCTTGATGGCGACGGCCTCGGCCTGCGGACGCAAGCGGTCCAGCGTGGTGAAGCGGCCGTTGAAGAGGACGAGATCGGGCGTGGCCGGAGATTGGCGTTCAGACATCTTTGGTCTCCACAGGGATCGCCGCAGCGGGGGTGGTCGTCGAGGTCGCGCGAGCGGGATCGGCGGAGGCGGTCGGCGGGTTCGCCGAGGGCGCCGTCGTGGCCGAGGTCGCGGGACCGGTGCCGGCTTCGTTGCAGCCGGGCATGCGGCCGAACATGTGCGGCCGCACCTTCTGTTCCAGCCAGCTCACGTGCGTGGGCGTGGCGTTGTCGCGGTGCATCCACTGGCGCACCAGGCCGGGGATCTGCTCCCCGGCGAGGATGCCCAGCAGGCCCACCAGCGCGATCACCGGCGGGGCCGGCGATCGCACGTTGAAGACGCCGTAGAGGACGCCGACGAGCAGGCCGACGGCGGCCGACAGGACGTATGCATTCATGATGGCCGCCTTCCTGCGATCAGCCCTCGTGGGCGTTGAACATGGTCTTGGCGTAATTGATGCCGATGCCGTACGAGCCGCCGACCTTGCGGGCGATGCCCGTGGTCAGGTCGTAGGTGCCGCTGCGGGCCCAGTCACGCTGCAGCTCGAGCAGGTACTGCAGCGAGGTCATCGGCTGCGCGCCGGCCTGGACCATGCGCTCGACCGCGCGATTGTGCGCCTCGACCGAGACGTCGCCGCAGGCGTCGGTGATCACGTAGACCTCGAAGCCCTGGTCGATCGCCGACAGGGCCGGGCCCACGATGCAGACGCTGGTCCACAGGCCGGCCAGCACGATGCGCTTCTTGCCGATGCGGTTGATCTCGTCGATGACGGCCTGGTCTTCCCAGGTGTTCATCGAGGTGCGGTCCAGCAGCTTCTGGCCGGGGAAGGGGGCGGTGACTTCCTCGAACATCGGGCCGGAGAAGCTCTTCTCGGCGACGGTGGTCAGGATGGTCGACACGCCGAAACCGGCGGCGGCCTGCGACACCAGCGCGGCGTGGGTGCGCAGGTCGTTGGCGCCGATCGAGTGCGTGGCGAAGGCCATCTGCGACTGGAAGTCGATCATGACCAGGGTGTGGTCGGTGGGGTTCAGCAGCTTGGCGCCGGGAGCGGCCTTGGCGGTGATGGACATGGAGATCTCCAGAAGGAAAGGGACACGACGCGCGCGAGGCGGTCTCATGCAAAGGTAGTCCAGCGCGTGTCGGCGTCGAGTCGGAAACGAGGGACGCCGGGGCCGTCACGGCCGGTCGGCGCGAGGGCGGGGCCGCCGCGGACGGACGGCCCCGAGCCCGGGGGGCGGGAGTCGGGCGATCAGCCCTTGGCGAAGGCCAGCAGGTCGGCGTTCAGCTGGTCCTTGGCCGTGGCGGCCAGGCCGTGGCTGCCGCCCGGGTAGACCTTGAGCTTGGCGTTGGGCACCAGCTTGACCGACAGCTCGGCGGAGTTGCCGATCGGGACGATCTGGTCGTCGTCGCCGTGGATGATCAGCGTGGGCACGTTGATCTTCTTCAGGTCTTCGGTGAAGTCGGTTTCCGAGAACTGCTTGATGCAGTCGAACTGCGACTTCAGCGAGCCCTGCATGCCCTGCAGCCAGAAGCTGTCGCGCATGCCCTGCGAGACCTTGGAACCGGTGCGGTTGGCGCCGAAGAAGGGCGTCGTCAGGTCCTTGTAGAACTGCGAGCGATCGGCGGTCACGCCGGCGCGGATGCCGTCGAAGACGTCCTTGGGCAGGCCGTTCGGGTAGGCGGCGGACTTCATCATCGTCGGCGGCACGGCGCCGACCAGCACGACCTTGGCGACGCGCTTGGTGCCGTGGCGGCCGACGTAGCGGGCGACCTCGCCGCCGCCGGTGGAGTGGCCCACCAGGATGGCGTTCTTCACGTCCAGCTTGTCCAGCACCGCGGCCAGGTCGTCGGCGTAGGTGTCCATGTCGTTGCCGTTCCAGCTCTGGCTGGAGCGGCCGTGGCCGCGGCGGTCATGGGCGATGACGCGGAAGCCGTGCTGGCCCAGGAACAGCATCTGGTCTTCCCAGGCGTCCGCGCTGAGCGGCCAGCCGTGGGAGAAGACGACGGGTTGGCCGGTGCCCCAGTCCTTGAAGTAGATCTGGGTGCCGTCCTTGGTGGTGACGTAGCTCATGGGGGCTCCTGGAAGGGAATGTGTGGTGGGGTTGGAGGAAGAGGACGTGGCCGCCTCGGCGGCGCCGCCCATCGCGAACGGCATGGCCGACGCGAGCGCGAGCTGGCCGCCGAGGGCCAGCACGTCGCGGCGCGTCGGGTCGGCCGGGGGAGTCTTGGTTGAGGTCATGAGGGTCTCCGAGGGATGCAGGGATCCTAGGAATCGACCCGGGTCGGCGATAGCCGCGTATGGCGCAAGGCCGGCTATCCCGTCGGAGGCAGTCCGGCGTTACCGGAGCGTCACAGGGCCGCCATGAACGGCGGCGGGATCGCCTCGAGGGCTCAGAGCCGCAGCAGGCCGCGCTTGAGCGCCAGCACGACGGCATGCGTGCGGTCGCGCGCGTCGAGCTTGGACAGGATGGTCTTCACCCGCGCCTTGATGGTGTCCTCGGACAGCGACAGCACGCCGCCGATCTCGCGGTTGCTCAGGCCCTGGGCGATCTGCTCCAGCACGTCGACCTCCCGCGTGGAGAGGGTCTCGCGCCCGGCGTGGGCGGCGATCTCCTGGGCGATCTCGTTGGGGATCCAGCGGTTGCCGCGATGCACGGCGCGGATCGCGTCCAGCAGCTCGGTGCGCAGCTGGGTCTTGAGCAGGTAGCCGGCGGCGCCGAGCTTGAGCGCCTCGTAGGCCTGGGCGTCGGCCTTGAAGGTGGTCAGCACGATGACCCGCGCGGTCGGGCTGAGCGTGCGCAGCCGGCCCAGCGCCTCCAGGCCGTCCATCCCCGGCATCTGGATGTCCATCAGCGTCACGTCCGGGCGCAGCCGGTCGTAGATCTGCAGGCCTTGCCAGCCGTTGCCCGCCTCGCCGACGGCCACCATGTCGGGCTGGTCGGCGATCACCGCGGCGATGCCCTCGCGCATCAACGGGTGGTCGTCGACGGTGAGGATGCGGATCTGCTCGAGATTGGCGGCGTAGGGAACCATGGCGCGCCGATCATAGGGGGGCCCTCCGGCGGGCGTCCCCGTTGAGGGGGGCGACTACCCTTTCGGGTAGGGGGACTCGACTCGACCGGGGCTTCCGCCGTACGGCAGCGGTCTCGATGATCCGCGGCAGTTCAACGCAGGGAGTCAGAGATGTCCGTGACCGAGCGCTCGAATGCCGCCGCCCCCACCGCCTTCGGTGCCGCCAGCGCAGCGTCCACCCTGTCGGAAGCCGTCGTGGTCCATCGCAACCCGCTGCTGCGGGCCGGCCTGGTCGCGGCCCTGTCGCCCTTCTTCCGGGCCCGCGACGGCGCGGAGAACCAGCCCGCCGCGGCGTCCGTGCCGGAGCGCCCGCCCCTGATCGTGGCCGATCACGAAGGGGCACTCGCGATGCTGGCCGCCTCGGCGACCCAGCCGCGCCGCGGTGGCATGGCCCCGGCGCATTGGCTGGTGATCGGGCCGGTGTCGCATGGCGGCCGGGTGCGGGACGCGATGTCGGCCGGGGTGCTGGGCTATGTGCATGCCGCCTGCTCGGTCGAGGAGCTGCGCGACGCCGCCCGGGCCGTGGCCGCCGGCAGGCGCTACCTGTGCCGCACGGCCGCCGGTCTGATCGCCGAGGGCTGGCTGGGCGACGACCTCACCCCGCGCGAGCACGACGTGCTGCGGATGCTGTGCACCGGCCTGGACAACAAGTCCATCGGTCAGCGCCTGGGCGTGGCGCCGGGCACGGTCAAGACGCATGTGAAGACGCTGCTGCAGAAGCTGGGCGCCCGCAGCCGCACCCAGGCGGCGACCGAGGCGCTGCGGCGCGGCCTGATCGAGGGCTCGGCCATGGACGACCCCTTCCCCTTGCCGCCGGATTGCGGCGCCTGGGCGGCGCCCCCCGTGAAGTCCCGGGGGGCGAGGGCAAATCCCGCTCCCTAGAATTCGCGCGCGGTCGCTGTCCGGCCGGTTCACGAGGGAAGAGTTATGAAGAAGTTCGCCGCGCTGTCCGCGCTGTGCCTGTCCTTGACCGCCGCGCTGCCGGCTTTCGCCGACCCCGCGCCGGTGCCCGACGCCGCCCAGGCGCAGACCCTGCGCGACGCCGTGCGCGCCGACCGCAAGGCGGTCGTGCTCAAGGCCATGCAGCTGGACGAGGCCCAGACCAAGCGTTTCCTGCCGATCTACGAGGCCTACGAGCGCGAGCTGTCGGTCCTGAACCGCCAGTTCACCCGCATGTCGGTGGAATTCGTGGGCGTCGGCGACAAGCCCACCAACGCGCAGTCGAAGTACTTCTCGCGTGGCTACCTGGGCTACGTGGACGCGGAGCAGAAGCTCTACAAGAAGTACCACCCGCGCGTGGTCAAGGCCGTCGGTGAAGTCGGCGCCGCCCACTTCCTGTCGGTGGAGCGCCGCATCCGCGCCCTGCAGGACTACGACCTCTGGATCTGAGAGCCCGAAGACCCTCTCCCCCGCCCTCTCCCACTTCGTGGGCGAGGGAGTTCGACTTCAGCCGCTCGTGAGGGCGGAGCGATCGACCGGATCCCGTCGGGTCGGATGCGGGCGGATCAGATCCAGCCCAGATCGATCGCGCGCAGCACGGCCTGCGTGCGATCCCGCACGCCCATCTTCGCGAACACCGCGGAGCAGTGGTTCTTGATGACGCCCTCGCTGTTGCCCAGCAGGGCGGCGATCTCGGTGTTGCTGCGACCGCTGGCCACCAGGCGCAGCACCTGCAGCTCCTTGGGGCTGAGCGGCTCGGGCTCGGGCGTCGCGGCGAAGGCGCGCTCCACCGGGGCGCGCTCCATGCGCTCGGTCAGCAGCGGCCGCAGGGCGGTCGATCCGCCCACCACGTCGCGCAGCGCCTGCACCAGCGTGTCCGGACTGATGGCCTTGAGCAGGAAGCCCCGCGCCCCCGCCCGCACCGCCTCGTCGAAGGCGGACGTGTCGTCGAAGGTGGTCAGCAGCACCACCGGGATCTTCAGCGCCCGCGCCGCCAGCGCCCGGATCAGCCCGATGCCGTCCAGCCGCGGCATGCGCATGTCCGACAGGATCACGTCGGGCTGCTCGCGCGCCAGCAGCTCCAGCGCCTCCGCGCCGTCCGAGGCCTCGCCGATCAGGCGGATGTCCTCATGCAGCGCCAGCAGGCCCTTCAGACCTTCGCGCACCAGTTGCTGGTCTTCCACCAGCAGCAGCTTGATCGTGTTGTCGCTCATCTCGTCTCCTTGACGGCCGCCCCGCGGGCGCCGCCGAATGATCGGCGCCGTCATGCGCGCCGGGGGCAGTTCAGTTCGATCAGAAAGCCGGGGTGATGCCGCAGCACCTGCATCGTCCCGCCCAGTTCGGCCATGCGCTCCTGCATGCCCTTCAAGCCGTTGCCCTCGCGCAGCTTGCGCGTGCCCCGGCCATTGTCGTCAACCCGCACCTGGACCTGCGTGCCGCTCGTCGACACGCCGCCATCGGCGTCCACCGTGCACAGGCTGACCTTCACGCGGGTCGCGCCGGCGTGGCGCACCGCGTTGGTCACCGCCTCCTGCACGCAGCGCAGCAACGCATGCGCGCAGCGCGGGGTCAGGTCTTGCGCCACCGGATCCAGCGCCAGCTCGATCTGCGTGCTGGCGATGCCGTCGGCCAAGGTGCGCAGCGCCGTCTCGAGGTTGATGCGCTGGCTCTCGCGCTCGCGCGACACCGCCGCGCGGACTTCCGCCAGCAGCCCCGCCGCGCCCAGCTTGGCCTTCTCCACGGCCTGCGCGGCGCCGGCCTCGTCGTGGCGCTGGAGCAGGGCCTCGCTCAGCTGCAGGTGCAGGTTGAGCGCGGTCAGGTGGTGGCCCATCACGTCGTGCAGCTCGCGCGCCATGTGCATGCGCTCGGCGTAGCGCAGCTGCTCCATCTGGAGGCGCTCGCCGCTGTGCTTTTCGGCCAGCATGGCCTGGAACCAACGGCGGCGCTCGGCCTCCGCCGCGGCCAGCCGGCCCAGCCCGAAGGCCATCCCGTGCAGCGCCACCATCGAGATCGCCAGCCCCAGCGTGTTCAGCCACCAGGGCAGGTCGGGCTGGAGCTGTTCCATGCGCTGCGCCTCGCTGGGCAGCAGCCAGTACAGCGCGACGTTGATCACCACCTGCGCCAGCGCGAAGACAAAGGCGCGCCGCACGTTCAGCAGCAAGGCCGCCAGCACGGTGACGAGGAAGGGCAGTCCGGGCGTGACCAGCAGCGCCAGCAGGTCCAGCAGCAGCACGCGGGCGAGCGCGTCGCGCGGCGGCTGGTCCAGGTGCTGTTGCCGCGCCAGCTGCCAGAAGTGCCAGGCGAAGAGCATCACCAGGCCCAGGCACACGAGCACGAAGGGCGCGTCGTGGCTGTCGCCGCCGGTGCGGCGGTACAGGCTGGCAAGCACGCCGTCGTAGGGTTCGGTCGGGTTGCCCATCAGGCCCCAGATCGCCGAGGCCAGCTCCAGCAGGCAGATCGCCAGGGCGGCGATGCGCAGCACGAAGGCCGGTTGGGCGATGCGGGCTAACAGGCGATCCAAGGGGGGAGCTTCCAGGCGGGTGACAGGCATCACGACGGACACAAGACACCGGCCAGCAAATCCCCATGACTTGCTGGCCGGAATGTGTGCATTGTCATGGGCCGATCGCCCTCGCCGTCGCCGGATGCGACGAGTACCCCGATTCGGAGGATGAGTTGCAGGCTCGCCGTGCCGGGCATCCCGCCCGGCGCGCGCTCAGGCGATCGCCTCGGAAATGACGCCGCCGCCCAGACAGACCTCGCCGTCGTAGAGCACGGCGCTCTGGCCCGGCGTGACGGCCCACTGCGGCTGGGGGAAGTCCAGGCGGATGGTTCCGCTACCAGGCGTGAGGGCGCAGGCCGCGTCGGCCTGGCGGTAGCGGGTCTTGGCGCCGAAGCCACCGAAGTCGGGCGGCGTGTCCGTCCAGCTCAGGTCCTGCGCGACCAGGCTGCGGCTGAGCAGCAGCGGGTGGTCGTGGCCCTGGACGACGACCAGGGTGTTGGTCTCCAGGTCCTTGCGGGCGACGAACCAGGGCTCGTGCGCGCCACCGCCGCGCGGGGCGCCCTTCTCCTTGATCCCGCCGATGCCCAGGCCCTGGCGCTGGCCCAGCGTGTAGAACGAGAGTCCGACGTGCTCGCCGACCTTGCGGCCGCGCTCGTCCTTGATGGGGCCGGGCTGGTGGGACAGGTAGCGGTTGAGGAACTCGCGGAACGGGCGCTCGCCGATGAAGCAGATGCCGGTGGAGTCCTTCTTCCTGGCGTTGGGCAGGCCGATCTCCTCGGCGATGCGGCGGACCTCGGTCTTGGGCAGGTCGCCGACCGGGAAGACGGTCTTGCGCAGCTGGGCCTGGTTCAGACGGTGCAGGAAGTAGCTCTGGTCCTTGAGCGGGTCGAGGCCCTTGAGCAGCTGGGTGCGGCCGGCGACGTCGCGCACCCGGGCGTAATGGCCGGTGGCGATCTTCTCGGCGCCCAGGCGCATGGCGTGGTCGAGGAAGGCCTTGAACTTGATCTCGGCGTTGCACAGCACGTCGGGATTGGGCGTGCGGCCGGCCTGGTACTCGCGCAGGAACTCGGCGAAGACGCGGTCCTTGTACTCGGCGGCGAAGTTGACGTGCTCGATCTCGATGCCGATGACGTCGGCCACGGCGGCAGCGTCGACGAAGTCGATGTTGGAGGAGCAGTACTCGCTGTCGTCGTCGTCTTCCCAGTTCTTCATGAAGATGCCGACGACCTCATGGCCCGCCTGCTTGAGCAGCCAGGCGGAGACGGCGGAATCGACGCCGCCGGACAGGCCGACGACGAGGCGTTGCTTGGGGCCGCCAGCGAGGGCGCCCGGAGGGAGAGACGACGGGGACATGGGGCGGGATTGTCCCAAAGGATGGCAAGACCTGTCCGGCCTGGGGCGACCGGCGCCCGAGCGGGCGGCCATCGCGCCCGCTGTAAGGGATGGCTGACACGGGTTTACGCGGAGGCGCACAGCGGGTGCCGTGAACGCTGACTGCCCGGCGCCGGACCTGAAGGAGACACTGATGCCATAAGGGAGTTGTGTCATGAACGTTGTCATCGTCGAGAGTTCAAGCACCGTGCGCCTGCAACTGCAGGCCCTGCTGGCGAGCGAACCCAGGCTGCATGTCGTGGGGGAGGCGGCGGACGAGCCGTCCGCCATCCAGGTGATTGCCCGGACCCAGCCGGACGTGGTGCTGATGGACTTGGCACTGCAGCCGGGCAGCGGCCTGCGCGTGCTGCGGGCGGTGCGCCAGCTCGGCATCGGCGCCCGGGTGGTCGTGCTGAGCAACAGCTATTACGAGGAGATGCGGCGCGCCTGCGCGGAGCACGGCATCTCCGGCTTCTTCGACAAGAGCCGCCAGACCGACGAGGTGCTGGCGCTGCTGCGGAGCTGGTTGCCCCCGCTGACCTCGGGCGAGGACGAGCGTCAGGCCGCGGTCGACGGCCTGGACGTGCAGTCGCGGGTGCACGAGGCCTTCGACGAGCTGGCGGATCTGGCCTGCGACATCAGCGGCAGCGGCATGGCCGCGATCGGCCTGCTGGATCACGAGGATCACCGCCTGATCGGCGTGTCGGGGCTGAGCGTGCGGCTGCTGCCGCGCGATCGCGGCTTCTGCTCGCACGTGGTCAACGAGGGGCCGCTGATCGAGGTGCCGGACACCTGGCACGACGCGCGCTTCGCGGACCATCCGCTGGTGCAGGGCGCGCCGTATGTGCGCTTCTACGCGTCGGTGCCGCTGGCGTTGTACGGCGGCGAGGTGGTCGGCAGCTTGTGCGTGATGGACCGGCTGCCGCGCCGCCTGCGGGAGCGTCAGCGCGAGGCGCTGGTCACGCTGGCGCGCTGCGCGGTCAACGAGCTGGAGGCGCTGCGCCGCCAGCCCCGCCACATGGAACAGGCGATGAGCGCGGCAATGACGCTCTGAGCGCTTCGCGACGCGACGCACCGGACAGGCCCCGCGGGGCCTGTCGTCGTTTCAGGGCGAGGACGGACTGCGGCGCGCGCCGACGGGCCTCAGTGCGGCCAGGCGGTCGGCGCGTAGAGCGACGGATGGCTGACCAGGGACTCGAGCGGCAGCCGGCGGCCGGCGGCGTGGTCCTCGACGCATTGCAGGACCAGGGGGCTGCGATGACGGTCGCGGGAGGCGCGGATCTCGTCGAGCGTCATCCAGAGGGTGCGCTGGATGGGCTCGTCGAACGCTTGACCGGGAATCTGATCGCCGACCGAGCCGGTGAAGGCGAGGCGGACGTAGGTGACGTCGTCGCCGCGGTCGGGGCGCAGGAAGCGCGACATGTAGACGCCGAGGAAGGCGTCCGGCGTGAAGGGCCGGGCGGTTTCCTCGAGGACTTCGCGCAGGACGGCGTCGATGGGGGATTCGGCCTGTTCGAGGTGGCCGGCGGGATTGTTGAGCAGCAATCCGTCGCGGGTGAGCTCCTCGACCAGCAGATAGCGCCCGTCCTGCTCGATCACGGCGGCGACGGTGACGCTGGGCTTGAATCGTTCGGTCATGGTCCTTCCTGATGGGCGGCTCGGCTCGCCGCCGGGAGGCGGGACCGGCCACCTCGATGTGGGGTCGGGGCCGCATTGTGAGGGGGTTGGGTGACGGCTCCCGGCGCCCAGCGCCCCCCCTGGAGGAGGTGTTCCCTGAATCCGACACCTGGGTCGACGGGCGCCCCAAAAGCAAAAACCCCGGCAAGCCGGGGTTTTCTTCATCGTGCCGCGCCGATCTCAGCGGCGGCCGCGGTCATGGTCGTCATCGCGGTCGCGATCCTTGTCGCGGCCGTGTCCATGCCCGCGACCGCGGTCATGATCCCTATCCGGGCCGCGTCCAGGGCCACGGTCATCCCAATCCCGGCGTCCATCGGGACGCCAGCGGTACTCCGTGTGCTCCTCGCGATAGCGCGGTGCGTACACGTCGCGATACCAGTCGTCCCTCACGAAATACACGGGCCGTCCACACGCGTTGTACCGCGCGCAATGCTTGGCCCAATTCTTCTGATGCCCCGGCGGCACCCGCAGATACACCGCCGGCAGCGGGCGCGGCACCCGCTCCACCAGGATGGGCCGCTCATAAACGACCTGCGGCCGCACATTTCCGATGTCGATGGTTCCGTAGAACCCCGGTTCCCCGATGGTCACCGACACGCCCACATCCGCCGCGCGCGACGCCATCGGCGCCAGCGCGGCCGCAGCCAACGCACTGCTGAGGAGAATCTTCTTGATCATGGTCTGACTCCTTTCGAGTCCACATTTAACGCCATCCTCACCCCCGGCGAGGACCGTTGTTCACCACTCGAAACAGCTTTGCCGGAAGCTTGCCGCTTGGTGAAAACCCCTGTCTCGTGCGGGTCTCGCCCGGCCCGTCCCAGCGGCTAAGCTCCGCCCGACCCTGATTCAGAGCGAGGGAATCCAGATGCTGATCGGAGTGCCGCAGGAAACCGCGGCGGGGGAGGCGCGCGTGGCCGCGACGCCGGAGACCGTCAAGAAGCTGGTGGCGCAAGGACATGCCTTGCGCGTCCAGCAATCCGCAGGCCTGAACGCCAGCGTGACCGACGAGGCCTACGCCGCCGCCGGCGCTGAGATCGTCCCGCGCGAGCAGGCCTTCGCCGCCGAGCTGGTGCTCAAGGTCCGCGCGCCCGACGCGCAGGAGCTGGCCCTGCTCAGGCCCGGCACCGTCCTGGTCGGCATGCTCAACCCCTTCGACCGCGACGGCCTGCAAGCCCTGGCCGATGCCCGCCTCACCGCCTTCGCGCTCGAGGCCGCGCCGCGCACCACCCGCGCCCAGAGCATGGACGTGCTCTCCAGCCAGGCCAACCTGGCCGGCTACAAGGCGGTGATGCTGGCCGCCTTCCATTACCAGCGCCTGTTCCCGATGCTGATGACTGCCGCCGGCACCATCAAGGCGGCCCGCGTCGTCGTGCTGGGCGTGGGGGTCGCCGGCCTGCAGGCGATCGCGACCGCCAAGCGCCTGGGCGCGGTGATCGAGGCCTCCGATGTCCGGCCCTCGGTGAAGGAGCAGGTCGAATCCCTGGGCGCCAAGTTCATCGACGTGGCCTTCGAGACCGACGAGGAGCGCCAGGCCGCCGAGGGCGTCGGCGGCTACGCCCGCCCGATGCCGCCCAGCTGGCTGCAGCGCCAGCAGCTGGAAGTCGCCAAGCGCGTCGCGCAGGCGGACGTCGTCATCACCACCGCGCTCATCCCCGGCCGCCCGGCGCCGGTGCTGGTCACCGAGGAGATGGTCCGCGCGATGAAACCCGGCTCCGTCATCGTCGACATCGCCGCCCCGGCCGGCGGCAACTGCCCGCTGACCGAGCCCGGCCAGACCGTGCGCAAGCACGGCGTCACGCTGGTGGGCGAGACCAACCTGCCCGCGCTGGTCGCCGCCGACGCTTCCGCCCTCTACGCCCGCAACCTGCTCGACTTCCTCAAGCTGGTGCTGACGAAGGAGGCCGGCTTCGCCCTGCCCGCCGATGACGACATCGTCACCGCCTGCCTCGTCGCCCACGAGGGCCAGGTCTTGCGCAAGGCCTGACCCCGCGCGCGACCGGACCCGTCGCGCACCTGGAAACCGATACGTCGCATCACAGGAGCCTCTCCGCATGGACGCCGTCTCTCCCACCCTGATCAACCTGACGATCTTCGTGCTGGCCATCTACGTCGGCTACCACGTCGTCTGGACCGTCACGCCCGCGCTGCACACGCCGTTGATGGCCGTGACCAACGCGATCTCGGCGATCGTCATCGTCGGCGCGATGCTCGCCGCCGCGCTCACCGACACCCCGCTGGGAAAGACCATGGGCACGCTGGCCGTCGCGCTCGCGGCGGTCAACGTCTTCGGCGGTTTCCTCGTCACGCGCCGCATGCTGGAGATGTTCAAGAAGAAGGAGCGCAAGCCCGCCGCCAGTCCCGCCACCGATGCCTCCGCGGCCAAGAGCAAGGACTGACCCCATGTCGATGAACCTCGTCACGCTGCTGTACCTGATCGCGAGCGTCTGCTTCATCCAGGCGCTCAAGGGGCTCTCGCACCCGACCACCTCCATCCGCGGCAACCTCTTCGGCATGGCCGGCATGACCATCGCGGTGCTGACCACCGGCGCGCTCATCCTCAAGCTGGCCGGCGGCCAGACGCTGGGGCTGGGCTACGTGCTGGGCGGGCTGGTCGTTGGCGGCGGCATCGGCACCGTCATGGCCCAGCGCGTGGAGATGACCAAGATGCCGGAGCTGGTCGCCTTCATGCACAGCATGATCGGCCTGGCCGCGGTGTGCATCGCCGTCGCGGCGGTCGCGGAGCCCCATGCCTTCGGCATCGCCGTCCTCGGCGACCCCATCCCGGGCGGCAATCGCATCGAGCTCTCGCTGGGCTGCTTCATCGGCGCGGTGACCTTCTCCGGTTCCGTGATCGCCTTCGGCAAGCTCAGCGGCAAGTACAAGTTCCGGCTCTTCCAGGGCGCGCCAGTGACCTTCGCCGGCCAGCATTGGCTGAACCTGGCGCTGGGCCTGGCCGCGGCCTTCTTCGTCTTCGGCTTCTGGCACTCGCAGAGCTGGACCGACTTCATCCTCATCACCGCGCTGGGCTTCGCGCTGGGCGTGCTGCTGATCATCCCGATCGGCGGCGCCGACATGCCGGTGGTCGTGTCCATGCTCAACAGCTATTCCGGATGGGCGGCGGCGGGCATCGGCTTCTCGCTCAACAACAGCATGCTGATCATCGCGGGATCGCTGGTGGGCAGCTCGGGCGCGATCCTGAGCTACATCATGTGCAAGGCCATGAACCGGTCCTTCTTCAACGTGATCCTGGGCGGCTTCGGCGCCGAGGGCGCGACGACCGCAGCCTCCTCGCAACAGCGCAACGTCAAGAGCGGCAGCGCCGACGACGCCGCCTTCATCCTGGGCAACGCGGAGAGCGTCATCATCGTCCCCGGCTACGGCCTGGCCGTGGCGCGCGCCCAGCACGCGGTCAAGGAGCTGGCGCAGAAGCTGATCGAGCGCGGCGTGACCGTGCGCTACGCCATCCATCCGGTCGCCGGCCGCATGCCCGGCCACATGAACGTGCTGCTGGCCGAGGCCGAGGTCCCCTACGACCAGGTCCACGAGATGGAGGACATCAACGCCGAGTTCGGTCAGACCGACGTGGCCATCATCCTGGGCGCCAACGACGTGGTGAACCCCGCCGCGCTGCAGAAGGGCAGCCCCATCTACGGCATGCCCATCCTGGAGGCCTACAAGGCGCGCACGGTGATCGTGAACAAGCGCTCGATGGCGGCCGGCTACGCGGGCCTGGACAACGAGCTCTTCTACATGGACAAGACCATGATGGTCTTCGGCGACGCGAAGAAGGTCGTGGAGGACATGGTGAAGGCGGTCGAGTGAACACGACCGTCGCCCGGGGCCGGACGTGCCTCCGTCGTCGCTGATCGGACGACAGGCCACCTGCTCATTCGAGGGACGTGAATCTCAAGAAGGGTGAATGGCGACAACGAGGTGCACGTACTTGAGTTGATGCGTCATGGCGAGGTCCTGCGGAGACTGGCGGGTCTTCCTTTCGCAGACCACTCATGATGTCCGATCGCTCGCAGCTCCCGTTTCTCTCCCAGCCCGGCACCGCCCCCGAGCATCCGCCCTCGTCCAGCGTGGCGCCCGGCATGAGGCGAAGGCGCTTGGATGCCGAAGGACAGCCCCTTGCCGAGGCAGTGCGAGCGGTGGAAGCCGATGCGATGGCTCCGGTCCTGATCGAGCCCGTCTCCCCAGAGGCGATGCCAGCGTCGGGGACCCCGGCGGCACTGGACTCCGAATCCGCTGACGCGGGGGACATGTCCCCGCGCGACGATCGTTCCAGTCCATTGCTGGCCAGCGGGCTCGGCCTGCTCGGTATCGGGGGCGCGGCCGCGGTGGGCACGGTGGCCGCCGTTGCGGGAGGCTCCGGAGACGCGAAGCCGCCGACCAGCGTGACGCCGACACCGGAACTCCGGCCCAAGCCCGAAGAGAAACCGGAGCCGACCTCTCCGGAGGCCGAACGACCTTCGCCCGGGACGCCGACCCCCGGGACGCCGACCCCCGGGACGCCGACCCCCGGGACGCCGACCCCCGGGATGCCGACACCCGAAACCCCCGGACCAGCAACACCGACGCCCGTCACTCCCCAGCCGGAGACGCCGACACCTGGCGATCCCAAGCCGGAAACGCCGAAGCCCGTGGAGCCGACGCCCGAGCCACCCAAACCCGAGACCCCGACGCCGGAGCGGCCGGACATCGTCGCGCCGGACGCCCCCATCCTGACGCTGGCGATGGATACCGGCGCGAGCGACAGCGACCGCGTCACGGCGCGAGCCACGGTGCGGGTCGGTGGCTTGGAGACCGGCGCGCGTTGGATCTACAGCGTCGATGGCGGCGTCAACTGGTCCGAGGGAACCGGCCACGAGATCGCGGGGGATCGCTTCGGCGCGGACGGACACAAGGAGGCCCTGGTCCGGCAGATCGACCGGGCGGGCAACCATGGCTTGACCGCGCAGCTGGTCTTCGACCTGGACACCCAGGCCCCGCAGGCGCCGCTCGTGGCCACGACCAGCGGCACCTCCTTGCTCGGTCGAGCCGACGCGCTGCTCGCCCAGGGTCTGGAGTCGGGCGGCTCGCTGAGCTACAGCGTCGATGGTGGCGCGACCTGGCAAGAGGCCGACCGACCCCGGGTGTCGGCCGAGCGCCTGGGCGGGGAAGGCGAACGCGAGGTGCTCCTCCGGCAGACCGACCTGGCGGGGAACATCGGGCCCGCGCTCTCACGGACGCTCACCGTGGACCTGACGCCGCCCAAGGCCCTGTGGGTGAGCCTGCCCAACGATCCCGGGATCAGCGTGGAGGCATTGCAGGCCGGCGGCGAGAGCGTGGCCTTCACCAAACCGGGCACGATCTATTTCGGCGCCGTCGAGTCCGGCGCCCACGCCGAGTACAGCTGGAACGGCATCGACTGGAAGCCCGCCGCCTCGGTGGGGAGCATTCCGACCTCCGAGCAGCCCGGCGATGGCCTGCATCACCTGCAGATGCGCGTGACCGATGCCGCCGGCAACGAGACGCGCAGCGTCCGCGAGTTCACCATCGACGGCACGGCGCCATTGGCGCCCCGGCTGGAGCTGGTCAACGACACGGGCCGCAGTTCCAGCGATGGCATCACGGCGGACGGCACGCTGCGCATCGTCGGCCTGGAGGCAGGGGCCCGGTGGGAACTGAGCTCGAACCGCTTCGGCAACATCGCGCTCATGGGCTCCGGTGACGTGATCCCGCAGTCCCTCTACGACCGGACCTCCAATACCGCGGTGGAGGTGATCCTTCGCCAGATCGACCAGGCGGGCAACTACAGCCCGCAAGCGCACTTCAAGTTCACGCTCGATCCAGCTGCCGCGGGTGGCGTGCTTCCGGTCTGACCGGCAGGGCCCCGTCGCGGGACGCGCCGGTCCCGCGATCTCTCGACCCGCCCGTCGGACCTCGCGGGGCCCCTCGGCCCGAGTGGTTGCTCCCCGCCGGGCCCATCGCATAGCATCGACCGCCGCCGGCCCGTCGCCCCTGGATCTCCCTGCCAGCGGCACCGGCCGGCATCCAGTCGCGTTGCGAGGGAGTGCGTCGCCTTGGCCGTCTTGACGTCGTCGATGGAGAGCCGCGCCGCCAAGCCGGCCGTTTCGCTTCGGCGGCTGGCGACGTTGATCGTGCTGCCGCTGCTGACGCTGGCGGCCGTTCACCTGTTCTCGCGCCACTACGGCACCGCGATGCCGCCGCAAGTGCTGCGCCTCGCCGAGGCCCGGCTGCTGCCCGGGGACGCGCACGATCCCGCGCAGGTCCCCGGCGCGTTGCCGGAGACCTCGGCCGCGTCCGATGCGGCGGCCCACCCGCTCGTGGCGCCGCCCCGGGTCGTGTCCCGCCCGTTGAACCCCACGGCGACGCCGACCCCGCTCCCCTCCACCACGCCCACGACCCCCTCCGTGTCCCTGGCGCCGGGGCATGTGGTCGCGCTGCCGGTGCAGATCCACGACACGGATGCGCCGGGACCGCTGTGGTTCGCGCTCGATTTCCGCCTCGAGCAGTCGGCGCAGGCGCCGTACTGGCTGGTGATCCAGCATCGACCGTCGGCGACGGTCTACCTCGATGGGCAGCTGATCGCCACCTCCAGCCCCGGCAGCGGCTACGCCGCGGAGGACGAGGACGATCTCGCCCAACGCGGTCTGCTGCTGGCGGGCCGCCGCCTGCAGGTCAGCATCCCGCCGGCCCTGCTCCCCGCGGGCGATCACCGCCTGAGCCTGCGCCTGGCGCGGCCTGGCTTCGAAGGCGCCGGGCTGTCGGCCCCGCTGCTGGGTCCGTCCTCGCAGATCCGCACGCTGCAGGAGGGACGCCGCTTCTGGCAGGTCGCGCGGGTCACGACGGCGCTCGCCGGGATCGTCATCGGCGCCTTCATGCTCATGGTCTGGCTGGCCCTGCGGCAGGAATGGCTCTACGGCGTCACCGGGGTCTTCTGTCTCTGCACGGCGCTGCTCTTGTCGCCCTACCTGCTCAACGGCGCGCTGTTCCCGGCGCCGTGGTGGCGGGTGACGCTGGACCTGGCGGACGTGCTGTCCAAGGCGCTGCTGCTGTTCCTGGTGGCGCGCTTGTCGGGAATCGCCGCGCGCTGGCCGGAACGGATGGCCGCGGGCTATCTGGTGCTCGGCACCGTCATCGACGGCGCCGCCGCGTTCCTGGGCTGGAGCTGGACCGACTTCCACCACCCCTGGCCCTGGTGGGCGCTGGGCAGCCGCGCGGTGGTGCTGGCCACCGCGACGCTGCTGGCCGCACGCGCCGCGCTGGGCACGACACGGCGCGCTCCGCTGGTCGGCGCCTGCGCGGTCGCGCTGTCGGGGTGGGTCTGGCTCTACGTGAGCTGGCTCGCGCTGGTGCTGTCGCGGCAGATGAGCGTCGTGGACATCAACGTCGTGGGGCACGGCGCGCTGATCGCGATGGCGGGCGTGGCCTTGCAGCGTCGCTTCGTCGGCTCGCTGCGCGACGAGGCGATGGCGCGCGTGCGGCTGGAGCAGGCGCTCGACGCGCGCACCCGCGAGCTGCAGGCTCGCTGGGAGCAACTCCAGGACAGCGAGCGCCAGCGCACCGCCGCGCAGGAGCGCGAGCGGCTGCTGCAGGAGATGCACGACGGCCTGGGCTCGCAGCTGGTGACCGCGCGCCTGTGCGCGGAACGCGGCGTCGCCTCGGAGTCCATGGTGGGGCTGCTCGACGAGTGCATCCGGGAGATGCGTCTGACGGTCGACGCGCTGGCGGTGACCGATGGCGACCTCACGCTGCTGCTGGCCAACCTGCGGCACCGCCTCGCGCCGCGCTTGCAGGACGCGGGCCTGACGCTGGACTGGCAGCTCGCCGACGTCCCGCTGGTGCCGGCGCTGCGCGGTGTCGGCGGCCGCGAGCTGATCCGCATCGTGCAGGAGGCGCTGAGCAACGTGATTCACCACGCCGGCGCGACGCGGGTGCGCTTCGAGACCCGCGTGGTCGTCGATGCCGAGGGCCCGCCGGGCGCGCGGGCGGTGGAGCTGCTGATCGCCGACGACGGCCGCGGCATGGATCCGGCCGGCCGCGCCGGCAACGGCCTGCGCGGCATGCGCCGCCGCGCCGGGCAGCTCGGCGCCCGCATCGACTGGCGCGAACCCCGCCACGACGGGGCCCGCGGCGGGACCGCGCTGGTCCTGACCTTGCCGCTGCGCTGATTCGTGGCCTACCCGATGCGTTCTGGAGTCATCTCTCCACTTTGTGCGCTCTATCGAATCCCCTGATGGGGGGCGCATGGCGATCGGCGAGAATCCGCGCCGATACCTTGGAGACAGAACAATGGAGAAAAGCTGGCTGAAGCACTATCCGGCGGGGGTGCCTGCCGCGATCAATGCGGATGTCCATCCCTCGCTGGTCGAGCTGATGGAAACGGCGTTCAAGCAGTTTCCGGAGCGGCCGGCCTACAAGATGCTGGGTCGGTCCGTCAGCTTCGCGCAGATCGACGAGGCCTCGCGCGCGATGGCCGCCTACCTGCAGGGCCTGGGACTCGAGAAGGGCGACCGCGTCGCGCTGATGATGCCCAACGTCCCCCAGTACCCCGTCGCCGTCGCGGCCGTGCTGCGCGCGGGCTACGTGGTGGTCAACGTCAATCCGCTGTACACGCCGCGGGAGCTGGAGCACCAGCTCAAGGATTCCGGCGCCAAGGCGATCGTCATCATCGAGAACTTCGCGGCCACGCTGCAGCAGGTGATCGGCCACGTCCCGACCAAGCACATCGTGCTGGCCGCGATGGGCGACATGATGGGCTTCGCCAAGGGCCTGGTCATCAACTACGTGGTTCGCAAGGTCAAGAAGCTGGTGCCGGCCTTCGAGCTGCCCGGCGCCGTGCGCTTCAACGACGCGCTGGCCAAGGGCCGCTCGCTCACCTACACCCGGCCGCAGACCGGTCCCAACGACATCGCGGTGCTGCAGTACACCGGCGGCACGACCGGCGTCTCCAAGGGCGCGGTGCTGCTGCATCGCAACCTGGTGGCCAACACGCTGCAGTGCGAGGCCTGGTACCAGCCGGCGCTCAAGAAGATCCCGGCCGGCGAGCAGCTCATGAGCGTCTGCGCGCTGCCGCTGTATCACATCTTCGGATTCACCACGAATCTGATGCTGTCGATGCGGGTGGGCGGCTGCAACGTGCTGATCCCCAATCCGCGTGACCTGCCCGCCGTGTTCAAGGAGCTGAGCCACCACAAGGTGCACAGCTTCCCGGCGGTGAACACGCTGTTCATGGCGATGGCGCACCACCCGGAATTCGGATCGGTGGACTGGAGCGGCCTGGTGATCTCGGTCGGCGGCGGCATGGCCGTGCAGCAGGCCACCGCCAAGCTGTGGCTGGACAAGACCGGCTGCCCCATCGTCGAGGGCTACGGCCTGTCCGAGACCTCTCCCGTGGCCTGCTGCAACCCGACCGACAGCACCGCCTACACGGGCTCGATCGGCCTGCCGCTGCCCGGCACCGAGGTCAAGCTGCTGGACGACGACGGCAACGAGGTCCCGGCGGGCAGCCCCGGCGAGATCGCGATCCGCGGCCCGCAGGTGATGGCCGGCTACTGGCAGCGCCCGGACGAGACCGCCAAGGTCATGACGCCGGACGGCTTCTTCCGCACCGGCGACGTCGGCACGGTGGACGAGCGCGGCTACTTCCGCATCGTCGACCGCAAGAAGGACATGATCCTGGTCAGCGGCTTCAACGTCTATCCGAACGAGATCGAGGACGTGCTGACGCTGATGCCGGGCGTGCTGGAATGCGCCGCGGTGGGCGTGCCGGACGAGAAGGCGGGCGAGACGGTGAAGGTCGTCATCGTGCGCAAGAACCCGGCGCTGACCGAGGCCGACGTGAAGGCCTACTGCGAGGCCAACCTCACCGGCTACAAGCGTCCGCGCATCATCGAGTTCCGCAACGAGCTGCCCAAGACGCCGGTCGGCAAGGTCCTGCGGCGTGAATTGCGCGACAAGAAGTAGCCTTTCGTCACCGTTCCGCGGGAATCTGCCCGGGCGCATCGCGCCCGTGACGGCCTAAGCTTCGCCCCCTGGAGGAGGCAAGGCCGTGCTCGAAGAACGCTACGAAAAGACCGAGGCCGGACGAGCGGAGATCAAGTCGCGCGCGCTGGTGCAGGCGCGCGTCGCCCGCAACCTGCTGCTGGTGATCGATGCCGGGAAGTCCGGCGGCGATTGGCTGGGGCTGGTGCAGGGCGCGACTCCCGCGGATCTGGAACTGTTGCTGCAGCACCGGCTGGTGCAGGTCACCGCCGGCGCGCCGCTGTCGCGACCGATGGGCGCGATCGCGACGCCGATCGGCGCGGGATCGTCGGCCGCCGGGCCGTCGTCCCGGATCTCGGGGGCCTCGGCGTCCAAGCCCGCGCCCTCGCGGCTGGCGGGCACGCCCACCTCGACGCTGGACTTCTCCCAGCTGTACACGGCGCTGTCCGCCTTCGCCAAGGGGCAGGGTCTGCTCAAGGGCTACAAGCTGACGCTGGAGGTCGAGCAGTGCGCCGACCTGCAGCAGCTGCAGACGCTGGCGCTGGACATCATCGATCGCGTGCGCGCGAGCAAGGGCGACGCCGCGGCCCACGAACTGCGTGCGACACTGGGCTTTCACTGACCTCGGATCGCGGCGGCCTGCGGCCTCCTGACCGGGGTCGCGGCCCGTTCGTCATCCATCGTTGGGGAACTCATGTCCACTTCCTATCGCGTCGCGGTGCTGGTCGGCAGCCTGCGCAAGGCCTCCTACAACCGCAAGCTGGCGCTCGCGCTGGCGCAGCTGGCCCCGGCCGAGCTGCAGCTGCAGATCGTCGAGATCGGCGACCTGCCCTTCTACAACGAGGACGACGCGGCCGAGCCGCCCGCCGCCTGGGTCAAGTTCCGCGAGGCCGTCAAGGGCTCGGACGCGGTGCTGTTCGTCAGCCCGGAATACAACCGCTCGATCCCCGGCGCGCTGAAGAACGCACTGGACGTGGGCTCGCGCCCGTACGGCCACAACGCCTTCGACGGCAAGCCGGCCGCGGTGATCACGCTGTCCCCCGGCGCGCTGGGCGGTTTCGGCGCCCACCACCATCTGCGCCAGGTGCTGGCCTGCCTGAACACGCCGCTGCTGCCCTCGCCCGAGGTCTACCTGGGCGGCGCGGGCGAGATGTTCACCGCCGAGGGCGGCATCGCCAAGCCGGAGACCGAAGCCTTCCTGCGCAAGGTCATGGTCGCCTTCGCGAGCTGGGTGCGCAAGCACAAGGAGTGAAGGTTGGCGGTTCGACTGTTTGTCGAGGTGGCGCTGGCCACCTCGGGCGAGGGCGACGATCTGGCGCTCCCGCCGGGCGCGGCGCGTCACGTGCAGGTGCTGCGGCTGCAGCCGGGGGAGGCGGTCACGCTCTTCGACGGCAGCGGCGATGAATGGACCGCCGAGGTCACCGCGATGGGCCGCAGCGAGGTGCGGGTCGCGCTGAAGTCGCGTCAGGCCGTGGACCGCGAGCTGCGGCGCGCGGTGACGCTGGCGGTGGTGATGCCGGCCAACGACCGGATGGACGGCATCGTCGAGAAGGCCTGCGAGCTGGGCGCCGTGGCGATCCAGCCGCTGATGAGCGAGCGCTCGGTGCTCAGGCTCAGCGGCGAGCGCGCGGAGAAGAAGCGCGCGCACTGGCAGGGCGTGGCGATCGCGGCGGCGGAGCAATGCGGCCGCGCGAAGCCGCTGCAGGTCGCGGCGGTGAAGACCTTGAGCGCCTGGTTGGCGGAACTCGATGCGGACGCTCAGACCGATGCTGGCGAGCAGCGCTGGCTGCTGAGCCCGGTCGCCGCGCAGCCCCTGTCGGTGCTGACGGCGTCCTCTGGCGAGTCGAATCGTGTCGTGGTCCTCAGCGGACCCGAGGGAGGCCTCAGCGAGGCCGAGGAACAGTCCGCCCGTGCCCGCGGCTTCCATGCCGCGAAGCTCGGTCCGCGGATCCTGCGAGCGGACACGGCGCCGTTGGCGGTGCTGGGGTGGTTGGCGCTGGGCGAGTGCTAGTCCGGGCGCAGATTCATGGTCGATCCGCCGGGCGGCTCCAGGCCGCCAGCAGTGGTGTGTGGTCTCGCGAGGTGTGCATCACGTGAGTGACTTCGACGGCGTCGCCATCGAGGACGCGAAAGAAGATCCGGTAGCTGCCGTGCGTGCATCGTCGAAGCCCGCTGCTCTGGAAGCCTTGGAGCAAGGGGTATGACTCACCCATGCGACTCAAGCTGGCGATCTTCGCGCGCAACTCGCCAATGAACGAGTCCGCGCGTCGCCTGTTCCTTGCCGCGATGTATTGGTGTATCGACCGCAAATCCGCCCATGCCTCCGGGTGGAGGCTGACCTTCATTCGATGCCACCGCCTTGGATGCCGAGCTCACGATACAGTCGATCGAATGCCTCATCCACTGGGATGTAGGCGGAGGATGGCGTCGTCAGACGACGCTCCAGCAGGTCGGTGAACTCGCTGACTTGCGCCTCTCGCCAGCCCCGCAACTCCTCGCTCTCGCGCAGCACTTGCGCCCGCGACGAATACGTTCCGTTCTCGATCAGATTCAGCACGACGGCCTCCAGTTCGGGTCCCAGGTCTGCATGAATCATCTCGGCCCTCCCATCGGAAAGAAATCGCATCGTCGGGGGTGACCCCATCCCCTCCAAGGAGGGGCGGGTTGTTCGAAGCTATTCGTCCTTGTCAGCGCTCGGCTTGCGCGCCGAGCCCGCCACCAGGTCGAAGCGGAACAGCCGGCATTCGATCGGGCCGTTCCACATCGGGATGCGGCGCGATTCCTTCAGCCGCATCTTGCTCGGCAGCTTCATCTCGGGACACAGCAGCCAGGCGGTCCAACCCGCCGGGTGCTGCGTGTACGCGCGCTTCCAATGCGCCGACAGGCGCGGGAAGAAGTCGTCGCCGGCATCGCGTTCCTCCGACAGCGCGCCACCGTCCATGCGGTGCGTGCCGGCCTTGCCGCGCACCTCGATGCGCTCGCCGTAAGGCGGGTTCAGCATCAGCGTGCCGGGCACGTCGTCGGGCAGCTGCGGCGCCGGGCGTTCCAGCGCGTCGCCGCCGTTGAACTGGATGTACTGGGCCACGCCGGCGCGCTCGGCATTGCGGCGCGCGAAGTCGACCATCCGGAACGACACGTCGCTCGCGAAGATCGGGACCTCGGAGGGGCGCTCGGCGGCGCGGGCCTCGTCCTTCATCGCGCGCCACGCGGGCAGCTGCGACTGGAAGGGGCGCAGCTTCTCGAAGGCGAAGCGGCGCTGGATGCCGGGGGCGATGTTGCAGGCGATGGTGGCCGCCTCCACCGGGATGGTGCCGGAGCCGCAGCACGGGTCCAGCAGCGCGCCGCCTTCGGCCCGCGTGCCCTTCCAGCCCGCGGCCGCCAGCATCGCCGCGGCCAGCGTCTCCTTCAGCGGCGCGTCGCCCTTGTCCTCGCGCCAGCCGCGCTTGAACAGCGATTCGCCGGAACTGTCGACGTAGACCGTCGCGAGGTACTCCGTCAGGTGCAGCTGCAGCGGGAGATCGGGCCAGCGCGTGTCCACGCTGGGACGCTCGCCGGAGTCCTCGCGCAGCACGTCGCAGACGGCGTCCTTCACGCGCAGCGTCGCGAAGTTCAGGCTGTGCAGCGGGGAGCGTTGCGCGGTGGTGTCCACGCGCAGCGTCTGGCGAGGGGTGATCCACCGGGTCCAGTCCACGGTGCGGGCGATCGCGTAGATGTCGTCCTCGTGCTGGTACTCCTCGCGGGCGACCTCGATCAGCACGCGCTGCGCGAGGCGGCTGTGCAGGTTGAGCCGCATGACCGCGCCCAGCGTGCCGTACAGGCCGACGCCGCCGCGGAAGGCCTTGGGGCCCTCGAGGCATTCGTCCGGGCCCAGGATGCGCCGGACCTCGTCCTCCAGCCAGTCTTCGACGCCGGCGGCGCAGGGCAGGAACAGGTGGTAGGCGGACTCGGACATCGTGTGGGCGGGGTGTGCGGGCGCGGAAGCGCCGGGGGATCGAGCGGGGATTGTCCCACTGACGGTCTCAGACGGATCGACGGCCCTCACCCCCGCCCTCTCCCGCGCAGCGGAAGAGGGGGCAAGACGGCAGCTCCCACTGGCGGGAGCGGGCGTGGTCTGGCGTCCGCGTCGGGCGTGACCTCAGCGCGTCTTGCGCAGATTCGCCGGAGCGAGCTTGAGCGCCTCGCGGTACTTGGCGACGGTGCGGCGGGCGACGGTGATGCCCTGCTCGCCCAGCATCGTCGAGAGCTGGCTGTCGGACAGCGGGCTCGTCGCGTCCTCGGCAGCGATGAACTGCTTGATCAGCGCCCGCACCGCCGTGCTCGACGCGTTGCCGCCGGCCTCGGTCGACAGGCTCGAACCGAAGAAGTACTTCAGCTCGAAGGTCCCCCACGGCGTCGCCATGTACTTGGCCGTCGTGACGCGGGAGATGGTGGACTCGTGCAGCCCTAGTTCGTCGGCGATCTCGCGCAGCACCAGCGGCTTCATCGCCAGCTCGCCATGCGTGAAGAAGCCGCGCTGGCGCTCGACGATGGCCTCGCTGACGCGCTGGATGGTGTCGAAGCGCTGCTGGATGTTCTTGATGAACCAGCGCGCCTCCTGCAGCTGCCCGCCCAGCGGCGAGTTGCTCACGCCCCCGCGCGTCGCGCGCAGCGCCTGCGCGTACAGGTCGTTGATGCGCAGCTTGGGCAGCACATCCGGATTGATCATCACGCGGAAGTTGCGCCCCGCCTTCTGCACGATCACGTCGGGCACCACGGGGCGGTTCTCGCTGCGCGCGTAGCGGCGGCCGGGCTTGGGCTCCAGGCCGGCGATCAGCGATTGCGCCTCGCGCAGCAGCTCCTCGTCCGCGCCGGTGAGCGACATCATCCGTCGCCAGTCGCGCTTGGCCAGCAGCTCCAGATGGCGGCGGCAGATCACGATGGCCAGGGCCTGCTCGGGCGAGCGCGGCAGCACGCGCAGCTGCAACTCCAGGCACTCGCCCAGGTCGCGCGCGCCGACGCCGGCGGGCTCCATCGACTGCAGCCACTTGAGCGCCACCTTGAAGCGGTCCAGCAGCTCCTCGCGCTGCTCCTCGTCGGCTTCCTCGCCCAGGATGGCGGCGACCAGCTCCTCGAGCGGGTCCTCCAGATAGCCGTCCTCGTTGAGCGACTCGATCAGCGCCAGCAGCGCCGCGCGGTCCAGCTCGCCCAGCGTCATGCCCGGCATCTGACCGCGCAGCACGTCCTGCAGCGATTCGTCGGGCGATTCGGTGTCGCGGATGCCGTCGAAGTCGTCGCCCTCGGTGCCGTTCTCCCAGTCGTCGCGCTCGGTGGTGCCGAACTCCTCGGCCCGCATCTCGTCGCCGGCCGGCGCGTCGCCGGTGGTCGATTCCGAGTCGCTCTGCGCGACGCGTTCCTCGCGTTCCTCGCGCTCGGTCAGGCGTTCCTGCGTCGAGGCGGGCAGCGGAGCGTCGAACTCCTCGTCCGTCTCCAGCAGCGGATTGCTGGCGAGCATCTGCTCCACCTCCTGGTGGAGCTCCAGCGTCGACAGCTGCAGCAGACGGATGGACTGCTGCAGCTGAGGCGTCAGCGCAAGATGCTGGGACAGGCGTACCTGTAGCGTCGGCCTCATGTCGACTCCCGGCCCTTACATCTTGAAGTGTTCGCCGAGGTAGACCCTGCGCACGTCCTGATGCTCGACGATGTGCTGGGGCGTGCCTTCGGCGAGCACCGCCCCCTCGCTGATGATGTAGGCGCGATCGCAGATGCCCAGCGTCTCGCGCACGTTGTGATCGGTGATCAGCACGCCGATGCCGCGCTGCTTCAGGAAGCGGATGATCCGCTGGATCTCCAGCACCGCGATCGGGTCCACGCCGGCGAAAGGCTCGTCCAGCAGGATGAAGCGCGGCTGCGTGGCCAGCGCGCGCGCGATCTCGACGCGCCGGCGCTCGCCGCCCGACAGCGCCGGGGCCGGCGTGTCGCGCAGCTTCTCGATGGAGAGCTCGTTGAGCAGCTTGTCCAGTTCCGCGTCGATGCGCGACGACGACCAGGACTTGCCCTTCTCGTCGAGCTGCAGCTCCAGCACGGCGCGGATGTTCTCCTCGACGTTGAGCTTGCGGAAGATGGACGCTTCCTGCGGCAGGTAGCTCAGGCCCAGGCGCGAGCGCTGATGGATGGGGAGGTCCTGCACCGGCTGGCCGTCGATCTGGATCTCGCCGGCATCGGCCCGGACCAGGCCCACGATCATGTAGAAGCTGGTCGTCTTGCCGGCGCCGTTGGGGCCCAGCAGGCCCACGACCTCGCCGCTGTGCAGGTCCAGGTGGACGTTCTTGACCACCTTGCGCACGCCGTAAGTCTTCTGCAGCCCCCAGGCCTGCAGGCGGCTGGCGGCGGTGTTCACGCGGGTTTGGCTCATTGCGGGGTCTGACGCGGCGTCAGGTTGATGCTGGGCCGCAGGGGCAGCGGGGCGCTGCTGGCGGGCAGCGGCTCGCTGGCGGCGTTGCGGGGCATCAGCACGACGCGGCCGCGGCCGCTCGGGTGCGGGGAGCCGGCGCCGGTCTCGACCACCAGGCGCTCGGTGCGGTTGTCATAGTTCAGCGTCGCGCCCGACAGCGCCTGCTTGAGCTGGTCGCCTTGCATGATCCGCGCCTCGGCGTTGCCGACCAGGCGGATGGTCTCGCTGCGGGTGTCGTACTCGATCTGGTCGGCGCGGCCCTCGATGCGCTCGCCCGGGGTGTCGCGGTCCTGCTTGAACTGGACCTGCTTGCCGGTGTTGCCGTTGGCGTAGGCCTGGTAGTAGCCGTCGGCCGTCTCCTGCACGTCCATGCGCTCGGCGCGCAGGACCATGGAGCCCTTGGTCAGGATCACGTTGCCGTTGAACTCGGAGCGCTGCTTGACCTTGTCGATCGCGCCTTCCCGGTCGAAGACCAGGTTCAACGGCTTGTTGCGGTCATCCTTGGCCGCCTGCGCCCACGGGGACAGCAGGGCCAGCGCGAGGACGCTGCACAGCAGAAGAGGGCGACGAAGCGGCATGGGGAATCCTGACGGCACAAAACTTGCAGGCCATTCTAGCCACGCCATCCACGGGGTGCAGGAGCTCCCCCCGCGCCAACGGGGGACAGGCTTCGCACTTGTGGAAAGTTGCCTTCCGTGGTGGGGAGCGCGGGCCCTCCGGCGCCCCGCGATGGGGCGTCCCGGAGGGCGCCGGGCCGGTCAGGCGGCCGCGGTCTGCGCCGCGCCCTGGTACCCGCGGGGGATCGCGCCCAGCAGGCGGCGGGTGTACTCCTCCTTGGGGGCGGCCAGCAGCTGGCGGGCGTCGTTCTGCTCGACCACGTCGCCGTGCTGCATCACCAGCACCTCGTCGGAGATGAACTTCACCACCGCCAGGTCGTGGCTGATGAAGATGTAGCTCAGCCCGAACTCGTCCTGCAGGTCCTTGAGCAGGTTCAGCACCTGCGCCTGCACCGACACGTCCAGCGCCGACACCGCCTCGTCCAGCACCAGCACTTCCGGCTTGAGCGTCAGGCAGCGCGCGATGGCGATGCGCTGGCGCTGGCCGCCGGAGAACTCGTGCGGGTACTTGTGCAGCGCGCTCTCGTCCAGCCCGACCTTCTTGAGCAGCGCGCTGGCCGTGGCCAGGCGCTCGTCATGGTCCTTGCCGATGCCGTGGATCTCCATCGGCTCGAGCAGCGTCTGCGCGATGGTGAAGCGCGGGTTCAGCGAGGCATACGGGTTCTGGAACACCACCTGGATGCGGCGGCGCATCTTCTGCCACTCCGGACCGCTCATCTTGAGCAGGTCCTTGCCGTCGAACAGCACTTCGCCGCCGGTGGGCTCGTGCAGGCGCAGCAGCGTCAGGCCCATGGTGGTCTTGCCGGAGCCCGACTCGCCCACCACGCCCAGCGTGTGGCCCTTGCGCAGCTGGAAGTCCACGCCCTTGACGGCCTTGAACTCGGTCTTGCTGAACAGGCCCGACTTGAAGAAGAAGCTCTTCCTGAGCCCCTTGGCCTCCAGGATCACCGGCGCGTCCGGGTCCTTGGCCTTGCCCGTGCCCTGGGCCGAGCGGCCGGCGATGTGGTCGTCGATGACCATCAGACGCGCCGGGTTCTCGTCCAGCGAGGGGCGGCAGGCCAGCAGGGCCTTGGTGTAGGCGTCCTGCGGGTGGTGGAAGATGTCGGCGACCTGCGCCTGCTCGCGGATCTCGCCGTGGCGCATGACCACGACGCGATCGGCGATCTCGCCCACCACGCCCAGGTCGTGCGAGATGAACAGCATGCTCATCTTGTGCGTGTCCTTGAGCTTGGCCAGCAGCTCCATCACCTGACGCTGGATCGTGACGTCGAGCGCGGTGGTGGGCTCGTCGGCGATCAGCAGCTTGGGGTTGCAGGCCAGCGCCACGGCGATCATCACGCGCTGCTGCTGGCCGCCGGACATCTCGTGCGGATAGCTCTTCAGGCGGCGCTTGGGATCGGGGATGCCGACTTCATTGAGCAGCTCCTCGGCGCGCACCAGCGCCTGGCGCCTGGTCATGCCCAGGTGCTTCATCAGCGGCTCCATGATCTGGTCCGCGACCGGGAACACCGGGTTCAGCGAGCTCATCGGATCCTGGAACACGCAGGCGATCTCGCGCCCGCGCACCGACTGCAGCTCCCGCAGCGAGGTCTTCAGCAGGTCACGGCCCTGGAACAGGATCTGGCCGCTGCGCTCGGCGTTGTCGGGCAGCAGGTTGAGGATGGACATGGCCGTCACGCTCTTGCCCGAGCCCGACTCGCCCACCAGCGCCACCGTCCCGTTCTCCGGGATGTCGAAGCTGACGCCTTTGACGGCCAGCTGCCGCTGCATGACGCCGTTCGTCTTGCCCATGCGGAAGGCGACCTTCAGGTCTTGAATGCTCAACAGCATGGCTTACTCCAGACCGCGCAGTTTCGGATCGAGCGCATCGCGCAGCGCATCCGTGAAGAGGGCGAACGCGGTGACGAACACCGCCATGAAGCCGGTCACCGCGGCCAGCTGCCACCAGTAGCCCAGGATCAGCTCGCTCTGGGCCTCGGCCAGCATCGTGCCCCAGGAGACCTGGTCCACGCTCACGCCCAGACCCAGGTAGGACAGGATCACTTCGCTCTTGATGAAGCTCACCACGTGCAGCGAGAGCTGCACGAGCGCCACGTGCGACACGTTGGGCAGGATGTGCTTGAACATGCGCGAGGTCTTGCTCGCGCCGATGGCCTCGGCGCTGCGCACGTACTCGCGCACCGAGTGCTTCATGAACTCGGCGCGCACCAGGCGGTAGATGCCGGTCCAGCCCGCCAGGCCCAGGATCATCACCACCGGCAGCACGCCGCGGCCGAAGACCACCGCGAAGGCGAAGATCAGCAGGATGTTGGGCATCGCCGTGAAGACGTTGTAGACCCACTCCAGGAAGTCGCCGACCTTGCCCCCGTAGAAGCCCGACAGCGCGCCCAGCACGGTGCCGATCACCGTCGCCACCAGCGCGGCCAGCAGGCCGACCATGATGGAGACCTCGGCGCCCTTGATGGCCTTGGCCAGCACGTCGCGGCCCAGCCGGTCGCCGCCGAAGGGCAGCGTCTCGGCGCGCGGCGCCTCGTCGGTCTTGTACTGCTTGGCCTTCTCGGCCCACTCGGCGTACTTGGGCGCCAGCGGGTCGATGTCGCTCAGGTCGACGTTGGGACCCTTGGGCTGGGCGACCGTGCCGGTGGCCTCGGCCGGGGCCGGACCCATGAAGGTCGGCGGCGCGTTGGGCACGCCGGTCTCCTTCTGCCAGTTGCCGGCCACCAGGCCGAAGCCCGCGGCGATCACCAGCAGCAGCGACAGGATCACGACGACCATCGCGCCCATGCCGACCTTGTCGGCGCGCAGACGGCGCCAGGAGGCGGCCCACACGCCCTGCGAGCGCTTGGGCGCGGCGGCCGTCGCCGCTTGATTCGAAAGCACTGCGCTCATTTCAGGACCACCCGCGGATCGACCAGCTTGTAGAGGATGTCGGTGACGAGGTTGACCACCATCGTCAGCGCCGCGATGTAGATCGCGAAGGCCTGGATCACCGGGTAGTCGTTGCGGTTGACCGCCAGCAGGATCTCGCGGCCCAGGCCCGGGATCGAGAAGAAGACCTCCAGCAGGAACGAGCCGACGAACACGCCGGGCAGGGCCACCGAGATGTTGGTCATGATCGGGATCATCGCGTTGCGCAGCACATGCTTGAGCAGGATGACCTTCTCGGTCAGGCCCTTGGCGCGCGCGGTGCGCACGTACTCATGGCCGATCTCGTCCAGGAAGAACGTCCGGTACAGCCGGGTGTAGGGCGACAGCGCGACCGCCACCGCGACGAACACCGGCAGCGGCGCGTAGGTCGTCAGGTTGGTCCACAGCGAGTCGCTCCAGCCCTGCACCGGGAACCAGCCCAGACGGAACGCGAAGACGTACTGCGCCACGATCACGTAGACCAGCAGCGAGATCGACACCGCCACGGTGGTCAGGATCATCACGGCGCGGTCGGTCAGGCTGCCCCGCATGTAGGCCACGGCCAGCGCGAAGGGGATGGCCAGGATCACCTCGAGCACCAGGATCGGCAGCATCACGGTGAGCGTGGCCGGCATGCGCGTGGCGAAGAGGTGCGAGACGGCCTCGTTGGTCGCCCAGCTCTTGCCCCAGTCGAAAGTCACGATCTGCTGCAGGAAGATCAGCAGCTGCTCCCAGATCGGCTTGTTCAGGCCGAGCTGCTCGCGGATGGCTTCGATCTGGTCGGCGCTGGCGTTCATGCCGCCGAGCACCTCGGCGGGGTCGCCGCCAAACCACTTGAAGAGGAAGAACACCAGCAGCACGACGCCCAACAAGGTCGGGACCATCTGCCACAGGCGCCTGATGAGGTATGCCGCCATCGCCGCGGTACTCCGGTCAAGCGTCGCCCGGGCTTCGCTGACGCGAAGTGGGACGACAGAGAAAAGCAAAACCCCGGACGCTCATGACGGCCGGGGCCTGCGGGTTCGAAATCACGCGGGAGTCTACGTGAGCGTCCCCTGGAGCAGCACCGGCATTTGCCCTGAATCCATCGAAGAAAACTGATGATGCACACACGTCGCACCGGGGCTTTGATCCGCAGTGCGCCCCACCGCGTCGACGCGGGTGATGCCCTCGGGTTGCCGGCATGGTCAGCGCGCGCGGCGGCCCCTAGACTGGCGCGCTTTCTCGTTTGGCTTCTCTCCGAGGACAGCATCTTGATCCGACGCGGCACGGCCGGGGCAATCGCCCGGGCGCTCTCTCTTTCCGTCATCTCCGCCGCCATGGCCATGGGCACGGGCATCGCGGGCGCCGCTGATGCGCCGACCCCCGACACGCCGGCCGCCCCCAAGGTGCTGCGCTACGCGATCCGCGCGGCGGAAACCGGCTTCGATCCCGCGCAGGTGACCGACCTGTACTCGCGCAACGTGACCGCCGGCATCTTCGACGCGCCGCTGCGCTACGGCTATCTGGCGCGGCCCTATCGCCTGGAGCCCGCCGTCACCGAGGGGATGCCGGAAGTCAGCGATGACGCGCGCCGCTTCGTCTTCAAGCTGCGTCCGGGGATCTACTTCGCCGACGACGCCGCGTTCAAGGGCAGGAAGCGCGAGCTGGTCGCCGAGGACCTGGTCTACACGATCAAGCGCCACTACGACCCGCGCGTGAAGAGCGGCCACCTGTACCGCTTCGAGGGCGCCAAGATCCTGGGCCTGTCGGAAGTGCGCGCCGAGTCGCTCAAGAACAAGACCGCGTTCGACTACGACCGTCCGGTCGAGGGCCTGCGCGCGCTGGACCGCTACACGGTCGAGATCCGCGTGGCCAACAGCGATCCGCGCTTCCTGCTGCACTTCGCCGATCCGATGGTGGGCATCGTCGCGCGCGAGGTCATCGAGGCCTACGGCGACAAGATCATGGAGCACCCCGTGGGCACCGGCGCCTGGCGCCTGGCCGAATGGCGGCGCTCCTCGCGCATCGTGCTGGAGAAGAACGCCAACTTCCGCGACGAGCGCTATCACGAGCAGCCGCCCGCCACCGCCGTGCCCGAGCTGGCCGAGGCCGCGCGCCGCCTGCAGGGCCGCAAGCTGCCGATGATCGACCGCGTCGAGATCGCGGTGATCGAGGAGAACCAGCCGCGCTGGCTGTCCTTCCTGCGCAAGGAGTTCGACCTGCTGGACGACCTGCCGGCGGAGTTCGCGCCCGTCGGCATGCCGCACAACCACATCGCGCCCAACCTGGCCAAGGACGGCCTGCGCGCCGTGCGCTACGAGCGCGCCGACGTGTCGGTCTCCTTCTTCAACATGGAGGACCCGCTGGTGGGCGGCTACACGCCGGAGAAGATCGCGCTGCGCCGCGCCATCTCGCTGGGCGTGAACCTGGACGAGGAGATCCTGCGGCCGCGCCGCGGCCAGGCCATCCCCGCGCAGGGCATCATCTCGCCCGGCGTGACCGGCTACGACAAGACCTTCAAGTCGGAGATGAGCCAGTTCGACCGCGCCCGCGCGAAGGCGCTGCTGGACCTGTACGGCTACGTCGACAAGGACGGCGACGGCTGGCGCGACCAGCCCGACGGCCAGCCGCTGGTGATCGAGTACTCGACCCAGCCCGACGGCGCCAACCGCCAGCTGGCCGAGCTGTGGCAGAAGAACATGGATGCGCTGAAGGTCCGCATCAAGTTCAAGATTGCCAAGTGGCCGGAGAACCTCAAGTCCGCCAACGCGGGCAAGCTCATGATGTGGGGCATGGGCTGGAGCGCCGACGTCCCCGACGGCGAGAACTTCCTGAGCCTGGGCTATGTCGGCAGCAAGGGCCAGTCCAACAAGGCGCGCTTCGACCTGCCCGAGTACAACGCCCTGTACCGCCAGCAGCACGGCATGCCCGACGGTCCCGAGCGCCTGGCGGTCATCGAGAAGATGCAGCGCCTGCTGATCGCCTACATGCCCTACAAGGTGCACGTGCACCGCATCTTCACCGACATGACCCAGCCCTGGGTCGTCGGCTACGACAAGAACCTGTACCAGCGCGATTTCTATTCGTTCGTCGACATCGACGCCGACGCGATCGCCAAGGCCCATCTGAAGGCCAAGTAAGACGACCATGAGCTCCAAGCCTCGCGCGACCGCCTCCCCCTCCACCTTCCGTCGCGCGTTGCTGGGGGCCGCGCTCGCCGCGGTGCCGGCGCTCTCGGCCTGGGCCGCGGGCGCGTCCGCGCCGCAGGGCTCGACCGCGGCGTCCACGGCGTCGACGGCGCCGTCGGCCACGCAGGCCGCCACCTCGCCCAAGGTGCTGCGCTATGCCTTCCGCGTGGCGGAGACCGGCTTCGATCCGGCCAAGATCAGCGACCTGTACTCGCGCATGATCACGCCCCACATGTTCGAGGGGCTCTACACCTACGACCATCTGGCGCGGCCCGCGCGGATGAAGCCGCTGACCGCCGCCGCGATGCCGGTGGTGTCGGAGGACTACAAGCTGTGGACCGTCAAGCTGCGGCCCGGCATCTACTTCTCGGACGATCCCGCCTTCAAGGGCAAGCGGCGCGAGCTGACCGCCGAGGACTACGTCTACTCGATCAAGCGTTTCGCGGATCCCGCGGTGGCCTCGCCGGCCTGGAGCGAGATCGAGGAGCTCGAGCTCATCGGCCTGAACGAGTACCGCGACCAGGTCCGCAAGAGCGGCAAGCCCTTCGACTACGACAAGCCCATCGCCGGCCTGCGCGCGCTGGACCGCTACACGATCCAGTTCCATGCCCGCGAGACGCGGCCGCGCCTGATGGAGGTCTTCGCGCAGGGCGACCTGTACGGGGCCGTCGCGCGCGAGGTGATGGAGGCCTATCCGGGCGACTCGATGGCGCACCCGGTGGGCACCGGGCCCTTCGTGCTCAAGCAGTGGCGGCGCAGCTCGCTGATGGTGCTGGAGCGCAACCCCGGCTACCGCGAGCGCTTCTACGACCAGGAGGTCGACCCCGCGCCGGACGACGCCGAGGGCCAGGCGCTCAAGCAGCGCTTCAAGGGCCGCCGCATTCCGATGATCGACCGCGTCGAGGTCGGCATCATCCAGGAGAACCAGCCGCGCTGGCTGTCCTTCCTCAGCGGCGAGTACGACCTGATCGAGCGCACGCCCGAGGACTTCATCAGCCAGGCCATGCCCAACGGCAAGATCGCGCCCAACCTCGAGAAGCGGGGCATGCACGCCTACCGGACCGTGGCCTCGGACGTGATGTTCACCGTGTTCAACATGGAGGATCCGGTGATCGGCGGCTACTCGGTGGAGAAGATCGCGCTGCGCCGCGCGATCTCGCTGGCCATCGACGTGGAGCGCGAGCTGCGCCTGGTGCGCCGCGGCCAGGCGATGCCGGCGCAGTCGCTCTACATGCCGGGGACGACGGGCTTCGATCCGAAGTTCAAGAGCGAGATGAGCACCTACGATCCGGGCCGCGCCAAGGCGCTGCTGGACCTGTACGGCTATGTCGACAAGGACGGCGACGGCTGGCGTGAGCAGCCCGACGGCCAGCCGCTGGTGCTGGAGAGCCTGACCACGCCCGACCTGTTCCAGCGCCAGATCGACGAGATCGTGCAGAAGAACCTGGCCGCCATCGGCGTGCGCCTGGTCTTCAAGCCGGCGCAGTGGCCGGAGAACCTCAAGGCGCTGCGCGCCGGCAAGTACCAGATCTGGTCGCTGGCGACCTCGGCCTCCAAGCCCGACAGCCAGGACTCGCTGGCCCGCATGTACAGCGGCCAGATCGGCGCGCAGAACTACGCGCGCTTCCGGCTGGCGGCGCTCGACAAGCTCTACGAGCAGGCCTCGCACCTGCCCGACGGCCCGGAGCGCCAGCATCTCTTCGACGAGTCCTCGCGCTATGCCGCGGCCTACATGCCCTACAAGTACCGCGGGCACCGCTTCATCACCGACATCGCGCAACCGCAGCTGATCGGCTACCGCCGCACGGTGTTCTGGCAGAACTGGTGGGAGTACGTGGACATCGATCCCGCGCTGGCCAAGACCGCGCACTGAGCGCCGCGGCGCCCCGGGGCGCTCCCGAACCGACAGGACGCGCTCGACCTTCCGTCACGAGCCGCACAGGGATTGATCCGATGAGCACACGCCGTTCCCTCCTCGTCGCCGCGCTGACCCTGATGGGCGCGGGAGCCGCCCTGTCGCCGGCGCGCGCGGCCCCGGCCGAGGCCGCCGTCGCCGTCGCCACCGCGACGCCCGCGCCGGGGGCGTCGACGCCCGGCCCGGCGCAGCCGCCCAAGGTCCTGCGCTACGCCTTCCTGGTCGCGGAGACCGGCTTCGATCCGGCGCAGCTGAGCGACCTGTACTCGCGCATCGTCACGGCCCACATCTTCGAGTCGCTCTACAACTACGACTACCTGGCGCGGCCCTTCAAGCTCAAGCCCAACACGGCCGCGGCCATGCCCGAGGTGTCGGAGGACTTCCGCACCTGGACCATCCGCCTCAAGCCCGGCATCTACTTCGCCGACGATCCGGCCTTCAAGGGCCGGCGGCGCGAGCTGGTCGCCGAGGACTACGTCTACGCGCTCAAGCGCTTCTACGACCCGGCGGTGAAGAGCCCGCTGTACTCCAGCTTCCGCCAGGAGGGCATCCTCGGCCTGCAGGGGCTGCGCGACGACGCGCTCAAGCGCAAGCGGCCCTTCGACTACGACAAGCCCATCGAGGGCGTGCGCGCGCTGGACCGCTACACGCTGCAGTTCAAGCTGGAGGAGGCGCGGCCGCGCTTCCTCTACAACCTCGCCAGCGGCGACACCTACGGCGCGGTGGCGCGCGAGGTGGTCGAGCACTATGGCGACCGGATCATGGCGCACCCGGTCGGCACGGGGCCCTTCCTGCTGGACAAGTGGCGGCGCAGCTCGCTGATCCGGCTGGTGCGCAATCCCGGTTATCGGGAGGTCCGTTACGAGGCGCAGCCCAACGCGGACGACGCCGAGGGTCAGGCCTTGCTCGCGCGCTTCCAGGGGCGGCGGCTGCCGATGGTGGACGCGGTCGAGATCAGCATCATCGAGGAGGGCCAGCCGCGCTGGCTGTCCTTCCTGAACCGGGAGTTCGACCTGATGTTCGGACTGCCCGAGGAGTACGCGGAGCTCGTGGTGCCGCACGGGCACCTGGCGCCCAACCTCGAGAAGCAGGGGCTGCGGCTGGTGCGCTCGCTGGCCAGCGACCGCACCATGTACTACTTCAACATGGAGGATCCGATCGTCGGGGGCTACACGCCGGAGAAGGTCGCGCTGCGCCGCGCGATCGGCCTGGCGACGGACATCCCGACCGAGATCGCATCCACCCGCAAGCACCAGGCGATCCCGGCGCAGTCGGTGGTGTCGCCGATGGCCTGGGGCTACGACGAGCAGTTCAAGAGCGAGAACGGCGACTTCGACCTGCCCCGCGCCAAGGCGTTGCTGGACACCTACGGCTACGTGGACAAGGACGGCGACGGCTGGCGCGACCTGCCGGACGGCAAGCCGCTGGTGCTGGAGATCGCGTCCACGCCCGATTCGCGTTCCAAGCCCTACGACGAGCTGTGGAAGCGCGACATGGACAAGCTGGGCATCCGGATCCGCATCCGCACCGCGCAGTGGCCGGAGAACCTGAAGGCGGCGCGGGCGGGGCAGCTGATGATCTGGCAGCTGGGTTTCAACAACACGACCCCGGACGCGCAGATCGGGCTGGAGCTGATGTACGGCCCGGCGTCCGGCGGACAGAACCTGGGGCGCTTCAAGCTGGAGCGTTACGACGAGATCTATCGCCGCATGCTGGTGATGCCGGACGGCCCGGAGCGCGAGGCCCAGCTGCGCGAGGCGCAGAAGCTGCTGACCGCCTACATGCCGCAGAAGTTCCGGGTGCACCGCATCCTGAACGACCTGTCGCAGCCCTGGCTCATCGGCTTCCGCCGGCCTTACTTCAACCAGATCTTCTGGCCCTACGTGGACATCGACACCACCCGGCAGCCGGCGCGCTGAGCGCGGCACCTCCTGCCGCGTCCCTGACGCATCGGTCGCCGCCGCAGCCTTTGCCGCTGCAGCCGTCGCCGACGCAGACGCAGACGCAGTAGACGCGGGAGATGCGGAAGATGCCGCGGATGCAGCCTTGCGAGCTCGCCGCCATCCACTCCCTCGCCCCCGGGAGGGGGAGAGGGCTGGGGTGAGGGGGCGTTCCCGCTCGGTCGCCTGAGTGACGGCGACCGACGGCGACAAGCGCTATCGTCATCGCTCCTCGACAAGGAGCCTCGCATGACCCCGACGCCGCAGATCGACCACTACCTGCGCTTCCTGCGCGACGAGCGCGGTCTGACCTTCGAGGATTTCCCCTCGCTGTGGAGCTGGTCGGTGACGGAGCTCGACGCCTTCTGGCGCAGCATCTGGGACCACTTCGACGTGCGCTCCGAGACGCCTTTCGACGCCGCGCTCTGCGAGGAGCGCATGCCCGGCGCGGTGTGGTTCCGCGGCGCGACGCTGAACGTGGCCTCGCAGGCCCTGCGGCATGTCGACGCCGCCCATGCGGCCGGGCATCCGGCCATCGTGCACGCCGACGAGACGATGCTCGCGCGCGGCTCGCTCGGCGAGATGTCCTGGCCGGAGCTGCGGCGCCAGGTCGGCGCCCTCGCCGCCTCCCTGCACGACCTGGGCGTGCGCCGCGGCGACCGCGTCGTCGCCTACCTCCCCAACGTCCCCGCGACCGCGGTGGCCTTCCTCGCGGTGGCGAGCCTGGGGGCCGTGTGGTCGGTCTGCTCGCCCGACATGGGTCCGGTGGCCGTGCTCGACCGCTTCCGCCAGATCGAACCCAAGGTGCTGATCGCCGCCGACGGCGTGCGCTACGCCGGCCAGACCATCGATCGCATGGGCCTGCTCACGCAGATGCTCGACGAGCTCCCGACCGTCCACGACGTCGTGCTGCTCGGCAACCTCGACCCCTCCGCCGATCCCGCGCCCTTGTCGAGCACCTCCCGCCGCGCCCATCGCTGGTCCGACCTCATCGCCCATCCGGCGCCCCGCGCGCCCGAGGCCGTGCCCTTCGACCACCCGCTGTGGATCGTCTACTCCAGCGGCACGACTGGCCTGCCCAAGCCCATCGTCCACGGCCATGGCGGCGTGATGATGGAGATGCTCAAGGGCGGCATCCACAACAACGTCGGCGCGACGGTGGACACGGGGGACCGCTTCCACTGGTACAGCTCGACGGGCTGGATCATGTGGAACTGCCAGGTCGGCGCGCTGATGGGCGGCACGACGATCTGCCTCTTCGACGGCAGTCCCGCCGGTCCCAAGGACGCCCCGGACTGGAGCACGTTGTGGCGATTCGTGGCGCTCTCCGGCGCGACCTTCTTCGGTGCCGGCGCGGCCTTCTACGCGAGCTGCCTGAAGGCCGGTGTCGAGCCCCTGAAGCACGGCGACCTGAGCCGTCTGCGCGCGATCGGCAGCACGGGCAGTCCGCTCGCCGACGAGAGCTACGACTGGATCTGGGCGAACTGCCCGAAGCCCGACGGGAAGCCGATCTGGATCTGCATCATCAGCGGCGGCACCGACTTCGCGGGGGCCTTCTTGACCGGGCTGATCACCGAGCCGCTGGTGCGCGGGCAGATGCAGGTGCGCAGCCTGGGCGCGGCGGTGCATGCCTTCTCCGAGGCTGATGAACACGGCCACGGCCGTCCGCTGGTGGACGAGGTCGGGGAGCTGGTCTGCACGCGACCGATGCCGTCGATGCCGCTGTACTTCTGGGGCGACAAGGACAACGAGCGCTACCTGTCGAGCTACTTCGACATGTATCGCGGCCCGCACGGGGAAGGCATCTGGCGCCATGGCGACTGGCTGAGGATCACGCCCACGGGCGGCGGCATCATCTACGGCCGATCGGACGCGACGATCAACCGCCACGGCATCCGCATGGGCACGGCGGAGCTGTATCGCGCGGTGGAGACGCATCCCGAGGTGCTGGACAGCCTGGTCGTCGACCTGGAGTACCTGGGCCGTCCCAGTTGCCTGCTGCTGTTCGTGCACCTGCGCGAGGGCGTGGCGATGGACGACGCGCTGCAACGGCGCTTGCGGGAGTCGATCAAGAAGGCCTTGTCCGCGCGCCACGTGCCCGACGAGATCCATCAGGTCGAGGCGATCCCGCGCACGCTCTCGGGCAAGAAGATGGAGCTGCCGATCAAGAAGCTGCTGCTCGGCGCCGCCGCCGAGCAGGTCATGAAGCGCGATGCGATGGCGAATGCGGACGCGGTGGCCTGGTATCAGCGCTTCGCCGAGGGGCGGAGCTAGGCGAACTGCGGGGAGCTCGCGGAGAGGCCGTGTGGTCGCATTCGCGTATGACCAGAGTCGCCGCCCGCAACTGCTTGTCGACCAGATCGGTCGATATCGGTTTGTCCCACTGATAGTCCGCTGTCGCTCTTCGTGTCCGCTGCGCACGCAGCAACTTTCCCAGCGTCCTGGAGCGCGCTGCCTCGATGCGACTGCAAGCTCGGTGAGGATGTTCCAGCCGCGCGATGAGCGCCGAATGGACGCTTGGCAATCCTCCGTCCACGCCTGGGGCGGGAAGCAGCCGCTCCCAGGTCAGGCAGCAGTGATAGGCCGCGTAATACGCGCGGCTGATGGCTGACCGCTGAGCGGTCTCGTCGGGGCGCTGCCCGAGCTCCCGGGCGAGCCGAAGCCAGTCGTGAGATTGGTGGAACATGAACCCTCCGGCGCGAATGCCTGCAAGCCGCTCAGCGCGGGCCGCCGTCCAGAAAGCGCAGGAAGAAGCGCTCTCGATTGAGCTGGTGCTTTGTGAGGAGGTCGTCGAACCGGTTGTCCCAGATGGTCACATGGTCGTAGTCCAGACAGGTGTGGACGTCGTAGCGGATCCAGAAGTCATCGTCCATCTCGAACGTGCACAGCCATGGAGCACCCTGCAGACGGATGTGATGAAGACGGGTGAAGTCCCCCGCCAGCTTCAGCAACTTCAACGCGTGCTCGGCTGAAAGCCCGCTGCGCCGCAGCACCCTTCTCATCGCCTCAGCACAAGCCTGCCAATCGGCCATCTCGCACCTGGCGACAAGGTCCGCATCGGCGGCGTCGCCAAATGCCAGATGTGGATGCTGGAGGTTGAGGAGCAGTTCCTCAAAGGACGCCGCATCCAGCGGCTCGTGCTGACGGTCGGCGACATTCATCCCAGTCCGTCCCGCCCGGTGCGGATCGATCTCTGCATGCATGGTGTGTTCCTTGTTGACCGGACCCCACGGCCCGACCCGCAGAGTCTCGGCAACGAACGGCCGTCTGTATCTCCTCCGAAATGCGGTCTTGATGGGGGTGCTGATTCAGGGAGGTCAGTCCCCCTGCAGAGACTGATCAAGGTCATTGCGGCTGCAGCGACGGCGGCCCGCCGAATCGTCTCGTCACATCCGTCACCACCCTCGCCACATCCAGCGTTACATGACGCTCCCGCGTCGGTTTGACGACGCGCCCCGGCTTCCGGCGACCTTCCCCCTCAGATGAAGGTAGGTCCCCACCCTTGACACCGAGCGTTCACCGGAGTGTCACCCCGTCCTCCGACGATCCGCCGCGTTCCACGTTCACCCGCTCAGGCAAGACCTGACCCCGCGCGTGAACGCCCCTCCCGCAGATCCTCTGGAGACTCCCATGCGCAAGCTCATCGCTCGCCCCGCCCGCCTGGCCCGTCTGGCCGGCGCCGTCCTGTTCCCGCTCACGCTGGCCCTGGCCGCGCCCTTCGCTTCCGCCACCGTCGTCACCTTCGACGACCTGAAGGACGACGGCACGCTGCCCGCGAACTACGCCGGCCTGGACTGGTCCGCCAGCTCCTGGTTCCAGTTCGCCGGCGAGCAGTCGCCCTACACCGCCCACTCCGGCGACCGTCGCGCCACCCTGGGCTTCGACGGCTCCAGCGCCACCAGCGCCATCGGCTTCCTGAGCCCCAGCACCTTCCAGGGCGCCTGGTTCGCCGGCTTCCAGGGCGTGAACGTCGCTGTCGACATGTACTTCGCGGGCAGCCTGGTCGCCTCGACCCTGACCCTGGGCCTGAGCGACACGCCCACCTTCCTGAACAGCGGCTACGCCGGCCTGGTCGACCGCATCGTCTTCCGCAGCAGCGATCCGGCCTTCTTCGTCATGGACGACCTGACCTTCAGCGCCGCCGTGCCCGAGCCGGCCTCCGGCGCGCTCGCCCTGGGCGGCCTGGCCTTCGCCGCGCTGATCGTGCGCCGCCGCAAGGCCGGCGCCTCCGCTTCCACCGCCATCGCCGCCTGAGGAGAACCGCCATGACGCAGCAGCATCCGCCCCGCCGCCAGTTCCTCCGCGCCGTCGCCACGGCCGCCGGCGCCACCGCCGCCCTGACCACCTTCCCGCCGGCCATCGCCCGCGCGCTGTCCATCAAGGCCGCCGTGCGCACCGGCACCATCCAGGACGTCGAGCACATCGTCATCCTGACCCAGGAGAACCGCTCCTTCGACCACTACTTCGGCACGATGAACGGCGTGCGCGGCTTCGGCGATCCGTTCCCGGCGCCGGTGGCCGACTCGACCAACGTCAAGTCCCGCAACGTCTGGGTCCAGCCCACGGTCAACAACGCCGCGCCCGGCGCGATCGCGCCCTTCCACCTGAACACCGCGCAGAACTTCGCCTTCATGCGCGTGACGGGCACGCCGCACTCGTGGACCGACGCCCAGGCCGCCTGGGATCACGGCCGCATGAACAACTGGCCCAAGGCCAAGCAGAACCATTCGATGGGCCACTTCAAGGAGCAGGACCTGCCCTTCCAGTTCGCCCTGGCCAACGCGTTCACGCTCTGCGACGCCTACCACTGCGCCACGCAGACCGGCACCAACACCAACCGCCTGTTCATCTGGACCGGCACCAACGATCCGCTGCGCAAGGGCAACGGCCCGTCGACCGACAACAGCCACGATTCCTTCAACGCGAATCCGGCCACCGACTACACCTGGACCACCTATCCGGAGCGCCTGCAGGCCGCCGGCATCAGCTGGCAGGTCTACGAGAACATGGGCGACAACTTCACCGACAACCCGCTGGCCGGGTTCAAGGTGTTCCGCGACGCCTGGTACGGCCGCGCCGGCTTCTCGCAGGCGCTGAAGGACCGCGGCGTCTCGACGCGCGACCTGGACCTGCTGCGCGACGACGTGCTCAACAACCGCCTGCCGGCCGTGTCCTGGATCGTCGCCACCGCCGAGGGCTCCGAGCATCCCGGACCGTCCAGCCCGGCGCAGGGCGCGGACTACACCTCGAAGGTGCTGGACGCGCTGACGTCCAACCCGGACGTGTGGAGCAAGACCGTCCTGTTCATCAACTTCGACGAGAACGACGGCTTCTTCGACCACATGCCGCCGCCGGCCGCGCCGTCCTACGTGAGCTGGAACGCCGACCCGGCGCAGGCCGTGATGGCCGGCGCCTCGACGGTGGACTTCACCGGCGAGCACTGCGAGATCCTCAACGGCGCCTCGGCCACCTACCTGCACCGCCCCTACGGTATGGGCCCGCGCGTGCCGATGTACGTCGTCTCGCCGTGGAGCAAGGGCGGCTGGGTGAACTCGCAGGTCGCGGACCACACCTCGGTGCTGCGTTTCATCGAGGCCCGCTTCGGCATCATGGAACCGAACATCAGCGCCTGGCGCCGCGCGGTCGCGGGCGACCTGACCTCGTGCTTCAACTTCGCCGACCCCGAGGACAGCGAGTTCTTCTCCAAGCTGCCCGCCACGGTGGCCCTGGCCAACAAGGCGCGCGCGCTGCCCGGCACGACCACGCCGACCGCGCCGACCACGCTGCAGCTGCCGTCGCAGAACACGGGCGTGCGCCCGGCCCGCGCGCTGCCCTACGACCTGCAGGCGACGGCCGCGCTGGCCGCCGGCGCCGGTCCCAACGCGACCGCGGTGGCGCTGAGCTTCCAGAACACCGGTGCGGCCGCGGCGGTGTTCCACGTCTATGACCGCCTGCGCCTGGGCGACATCCCGCGCCGCTACACGGTCGAGGCCGGCAAGTCCATCACCGGCAGCTTCGCGCCGACGGCCACCGGCGCCTACGACCTGTGGGTGCTGGGCCCCAACGGCTTCCACCGCCACTTCGCCGGCAACGCGCGACGCGTCGCGGCGGCCGGCCAGCCCAACCCGGACGTGATCGTCAAGGCCAGCCCGGCCACCGGCGAGCTGCTGCTGACCCTGGTCAACACCGGCCCGGTGGCGGCGAGCTTCAGCGTCGCGCACAACAAGTACCAGAGCACCGCGCCGACGGTGGTGAGCGTCCCGGCGCGCAGCCGCAGCGAGCTGCGTCTGTCGATCGCTGCCAGCGCCTTCTGGTACGACGTGTCGGTGCGGGTGACCGGCCAGACCGACTTCCTGCGCCGCTTCGCCGGCCACGTGGAGACCGGCGCGCCGTCCATCAGCGATCCGGCGATGGAAGGCCTGGCGGTGGCGGACCAGTTCCGCGTGCAAGGCTGAGCGGCGGGCTGAGCGCCCGCTGACGCCCGATCCGTCGAGGATCGGCCCCGGCCGACGGCGGCCCGCGCGCGAGCGATCGCGCGGGGCCGCCGTCGGCGTTGTCGTACGCCCAGCGAAGGCCGGGATCGCCGCTTGCCTGATGCGGACCTCCCCATGAACACCCGGAGGTCCTCATGCCGGTCCTGCGCATTCGATCCGCTTCCTCCCTGGCCGCGGCGGCCGCGTTGTCCTGCGCCTTGGGCGCGCCTGCGTTCGCGCAGGTCGGCGGCGTGCCGCACGACGCCAGCGGCTTCACCGAGTACGTCGCCTCGCTGCTGCGCCAGCAGCTCGGCGGCGAGACCGTGGCCGTGCGCGAGCCGCTGGTGCTGGGCATCGCGGCCCAGCGCACGAAGCTGGACAAGCTCTATGCGGGCTGCGAGTCCAACCGCGGCAACTGCGCCGACGACGTCAACGTCTTCGTGAAGACGACGGCGGAGCAATTCCGCGCGTCCACCATTCCGGCCACGCGCGAGTCCCTGCGGCTGGCGGTGCGCACGGCCGCGTCGGTGCAGCAGGCGCAGCGCGACAACCGCGGCGACGCGACCACCTACCGGCCGCGGCCCTTCGTCGGACCGCTGGTGACGGTGCCCGTCTTCGACACCACGCGCGCCACGCGGCTGATCAGCGAGAAGGACTACAAGACGCTGAACCTGTCGGTGGACCAGGCCCGCGAGGAGGCGCGCAAGAACACCTACAACGCGCTGCCGCAGGTGCTGCAGACGGCCAAGCCCGCGCCGTCCGGCGAGGTGGGCCGCATCGACGGCACGGTGCCGCAACCCAGCCGGCTCATCTTCATCGACGACTGGAAGCCGCTGGCCGACGCGCAGCACGGCGTGCTGATCGTGGCGGCGCCGGACAACGGCACGGTGCTCTACATCGGCGAGGACTCGCCGACGGCGATCGACGCGCTGCGCGCCCAGGTGCGCGAGGTGATGGGCAAGTCGCCCAATCCGCTGTCGGACGTGCTGCTGCGCTGGTCGTCGTCGGGATGGCAGGTCGTCCCGTGAGGCGGTGCCGACGAAGCGCACCGACGGGACCAGGCGCCGGGGCGCGGGGCTTCCTCAAGCGCCGCGCAAGCCGCGCAGCGCGAGCCGGCGGCCCAGCCCGCGGGCCGCGGCCTGGATCAGCAGCAGCGCGATCAGCGACGCGTACAGCCATCCCATCGACGTCGCCACGCGCGTCGGCCAGTTGACCGTCAGCGCGCTGTGCTGCCCGCCGTCGCTGAGCGCGCTGATCACCGGCACGCTGGCGAGCAGCATCGCGCCGATGGTGAGCAGGGGCCCGGACGCGCGGGACAGCCAGCTCATCAGCAGCGGCAGCCCCACGGTGCAGAGCAGCGGGACGGCCGCGATGGACGGCGGGGCGGAGGCGAACGGGCGGGACGGATCGTCCGCTCGCGTGGGGTCGTAGAAGCCCAGCCGCAGGACCAGCTCGCCGCTGATCAGCCACGCGCCGAGCACGCCCATCACACGAACGTCGATGGCCAGCCAGGTCGACGCGAGGTAGCAGAACATGAGCGCCAGCGTGGTGCTGGCCTGCGACTCCGTCGGCAGCGCCAGCAGCAGCCCGGCCACCAGTGCCAGGCTGGCCGCCAGCGGCATGCCGGGCGTGAGCGGCGTGCCGTGGCCGATCCAGCCGGACGCGGCGATCAGCGCGACGCCAGCCCAGGGCCAGAACGCCGTCCAGCCGGGCGGCCGCCAGGCGCCGAGGGCGGTCGCCCCCAGCCAGGTCCGCAGGCGCTCGAGCACGCCCAGACCGATCAGGTAGAGCCACAGCGTCATCAGCAGGCCGAAGCCGCCGCTGAACACGAGCTTGCCGGTGGTGGCCATGTCCACGTCGTGAAGTCGCATCAGCCCGAACATCGCCAGGCCCAGCAACAGCAGGTAGGCGGTGGGAGCGAAGAGTCGCAGCGGTGCGCGCGCGGCGGCGAGGTCCGACTTCGCGGCGCCCAGGCCATTGAGCACGCGCCAGCCGGCGAGGTGGATGTCGCGGTCGAGCGAGCGGCCCATCAGCAGCGCGATCAGCACCGCCAGTCGCTGGTCGCCGGCGCGCGGCGAACCCGCCAGCAGCGCGGTGCCCGCGGTCGGCCCGAAGCGGCGGATCAGCGCGGGGTCGCTCACCGGGGGCGGAAGCACGCTGAGCAGCGCGCGCAGGGCGGCCCCGCGCTCGCGGCCGAGCAGGCGCTCGACGCGGAAATCGTTCTCCCAGTCGAAGGTCTGACGCAGCAGCTGGACCAGCACGATGGGGAACTCGGCGTTGGTGTCCAGCAGCAGGTGGGCGAAGCACACCGAGGCCCGCGACTGCGCGGTCAGCGGCATCGCGGCGAGCGCCTCGCGCAGCGCCGGCATCGCGGTGCGCAGGCCGGCCTGGCCGTCACGACGCAACTGGAACAGCCAATGGCAGAGCTCCTCCGGCGTCCGCCAATCGGAGAGGGCCTCGGCGTCCGGATCGCGCGCCGGTTCGGCATCGGGCTCGCCGATCGGCGTGGCCATCGGCGCATCCGCCCGCGGCGGTGGCGTGTCGACCTCCTTGCGCAGGTCCGGCATGCCAACGAAGGGGAGATCCCGCGCATCGATGCGCGAGCCGCTGCCGTGGTCCGCGCCGCGCTGCTCGCACGGCGCCGGGCCTTCGCCGATTGCCGTCTCGGCTCGATCGGCGCCGGGCTGGTCCGTGGCCGGCGCGAGCTCGACGCGCTGGGCGCTCGCCTGGATCCGGCGAGCGTGCAGTTGCAAGCGGTCGTAGGCCTCTCGCAGTTCCTGATAGGCCTGGGCGTCGTCGTCGGGCCTCGTGACTCGCAGCGTCCTCGCGTAGGCGCGCTTGATCTCGGTGAGGTCGACGCTGGGCTCGGCCAGGCCGATGCGGGCGCAGTCCTCGCGCCAGGCCGCCGTCGACGGATCGTGATCCTCGAGGTCCGCGCTCATGCCGCGTCTCCGTCGTGCGCGTGATCGGGCGCCCGCGCCACCACCCGCTGGCCCCAGCGCCAACCGACGCGCTGCGCCGCGAGGAGCAGCGCCATGCCGATCAGCGGCACCGGTGTCGCCAGTCCCAGCGGCAGCGCGTTGTCGTGCAGGACGACGAGCGCCGCGCCGGCGATCATGAAACCGCCGATGACCAGCCGCAATCCGCAGCGCACCGCCAGCCAGCCCAGCAGCATCGGCAAGCCGACCGTGCACAGCGGGACCAGCGCCAGCGGACCGCCGCGCGGCCAGGTCGGATGGGCGCGGGTGACGGGCTCGTCGTCGGGCCGGTAAAGGCCCTGACGCAGCGCGGTCATGCCGGCGGTGGTCCAGGCGAGGACGCCACCGATCCACAGCGGCGAGGGCGTCGGCAGCAGCGGGATCAACACGGCCACCGACAGCATCAGCGCCGAGACAAACATCGCCAGCTGCGAGATCGACAGCACCAGTCCGAGGAGGCCGAGGATCACGACCCAGTCGGGCGCGTCGCCCTTGTCCATGCCCGGTTGCGTCGCGAGCACGCCCGCGGCGATCAGCGTGGCCGTGCCCAGCCAGGGCGCGATGCGCTGCCACCTCGGCCCGTCCAGCCGCTTGAGGGGCGAGATCCCGCAGAGGCCCCAAACGAAGCCCAGTCCCATCTGCAGGAGCCAGCAGCCGGCCGGGAAGGCGACGGCGGTCAGGGCGATCAGCCAGGTGCCGTTCAGTGCGCGGTCCGTCTCGACCCCACCCAGCAGCATCAGCACCAGCACCAGCAGCGTCATCAGTGCCAGGTGGACGGCGATCGCCAGACGCGCCGTGTCGCGCATCAGCCGGTCACCGACCGCGTCGATGCCCAGTCGCCGCAGCAGCGGATCGCCCGCGCGGCCCAGCTGTACGAGCAGCGTGTGCCCCATCAACAGCACGGCCAGGCCCGCGCGCCAGCGCGACAGCGACTGCCGGGACATGCGCAGACGCTGCAGGCGGCTCAGCACACCGTACTCGCGCAGCAGCGCGGGGTCCGTGACGGGTTCCCGGGCGAGCCGCTCTTGCAGCAGATGCATCCGGTACGAGCCCAGCAGCCGTTCGGCCCGGAAGTCGCCGACCCATCCGAACTGTTGCACCAGCAACTGGACCAGCGCCGGAGATGCCACCGGCCGGACGCGGATCAGCAGATCGGCGAAGCGCACCGAGGCCTCGGGCATGCTCGACAGCGGTAGCCGCTGCAACGCCAGGCGCAACGGCGGCAACAACGCGACCTGGGCCTGCTCGCCGGCGAGCACCTGCGCCTCGACCCAGGCGACGAGTGCCTCGGGCGAGTAGCGAGGCGCGTCGTCGGTCGCGTCGTCCTCGTGGTGCGCGCGGGGCACGTCGGCGGCGGACGCCGCGGGGGCCTCGGAAGCTCGACAAGCCCAGGATGTTGCCGGCGCCTCAGGCGCCGGGGTCGACACGCGCCTGGTGTCTGGCATTTCGACCGCGACCTCGGTCGCGACTTCGACCTCGACGTCTGCTCCCGCCGCCGCGGTAGCGACCGCGGCCTGGCGCGCCTGCTCGCCGCGGGCATGGGCCACCACGCGGTCATAGGCCTCGCGCAGGGCCTGATAGGCCTGGGCGTCGTCATCGGGCCGCGTGACGCGCAGCGTCTTCGCGTAGGCGCGCTTGATCGCCGCCAGGTCCGTGCTGGGTGCGGCCAGGCCGACGCGCGCGCAGTCGGCGCGCCAGTCGTCCATCCAGTCGTCGGTGCCGTCGTCGTCCATCGCCGTGCTCCGCGCCCCGATCAGAAGCGGAAGCCGCCGTCGACGCTGTCCAGCGCCTCGCGCATCTGCACGCGGGCCTGGCGGATCGCGCGGCCGTCCTGGGTATCCAGCACCTGCTCGAACTGCGACAGCCAGTGCTGGATCGCCTCGCGCTCCGCGCCCAAGCGATCCTCGTAGAGCCGTTTGGCGCGCTCGATGAGGTAGCGGTTCTCCTCCTCGTCGCGCGGATGGCGCTTGAGCATGCGCAGCCGCGCGAGGGCCTGCTCGATCTGCGCCTCGCTCATCTCGGTGGCCGTGTTGCGGATCAGCGTGCTGGCGGTGCGCCCCCGCTGCACGTCCCGCACGTCCACCTCCAGCAGACCGTTGGCGTCGTAGGTGAAGCGCACCTCGACCTCGGCCTGGCCTGCGGGCAGCGGCGGCAACTCGATCTCGAGCTTGCCCAGGTGCAGGTTGTCGCTGCCCACCGGGGACTCGCCCTGGCGGATGTCCAGCTCGACATGGGACTGGTTGTCGCTGACCGTCACGTAGCGGTTCATGCGCGAGACCGGCACCGGCGTGTTGCGCTCGATGATGGGACTGAAGCGGTCGCCCACGCGCTGCTGGCCGATCTGCTGCGAGCTGATCACGCCCAGCGAGAAGGGCATCACGTCCGTCAGGACGACTTCCTCCAGCGCCGCGTCGCGGGCCTTCAGGCCGGCCTGCACGGCCGCGCCTTGCGCGATGGCCTGGTCGGGATCGATGGTGCGCAGCGGCAGGCGCTGGAACAGCCGCGTGATCAGCTGCCGGATCATGGGCATGCGCGTCGCGCCGCCCACCAGCACGACCTCGTCCAGCGCCGTCGGCGAGAGCTGCGCGTCCTGCAGCGCGCGCTCGATCGGGCGGCGCAGACGCTGCAGCAGCTCGGCGGTGGCGGTCTCGAGATCGGCGCGGGTGAGTTCCAGTTCCAGCCGGCGGCCGTCCAGCATCAGGCCCATCACCGTCTGATCGCGCTCGCTGAGGTCACGCTTGGCCTGCTCGGCGGCGCGCCACCACAGGGTGGGGTCCTGGAGCAGGCGCTCGCGCTCGGCCGGGGAGAGGCCGGTGCAGCGCTCCAGGAAGAGCTTGCCCGCGGCGTGCGCGAAGTCCTCGCCGCCCAGGCGCGTGTCGCCGGCGCTGGCGCGCACCTCGACGACGCCGTCGAAGTACTCGAGCACCGACACGTCGAAGGTGCCCCCGCCGAGGTCGAAGACCAGGAAGGTGCTGTTGTCGGGCCGGTCCTGCAGGCCGTAGGCCAGGCCGGCGGCGGTGGGCTCGTTGAGCAGGCGCTCGACCTTGAGCCCGGCCAGCTCGCCCGCGGTGCGGGTCGCGCGGCGCTGCGCCTCGTTGAAGTAGGCGGGGACGGTGATGACCGCCTCGGTGACCGGCTCGCCCAGGAAGGCCTCGGCGTCCGCCTTCAGCCACTGCAGGACCAGCGCGGAGAGCTCCTCCGCGCGGAACTTGCGGTCGCCCAGGGTCACCGTGCGATCCGATCCCATCCAGCGCTTGAAGGCCTGCGCGCTGCGGCCCGGATCGGTGGCGGCCCGCTCCCGGGCGGCCAGGCCGACGATCAGCTTGCCGGTCTCGTCGAGCGCCACGGCCGACGGGGTGGAGAAGTCGCCCAGCGCATTGGGGATCAGCTGCGGGCGGCCGTCGCGGAAGACGGCGATGAGGCTGTTGGTCGTGCCGAGGTCGATGCCGACGATCATGGGCTGCGGAGGGTCAGGTCGTGAGGGGCGCGCCGGGCGTGGCGCCGGGCGCGGAAAAGGGCCGGGCGAGGATAGCAGCGGCACCCCGGTCGGGCACTCGGTCACACCCGCATGGGGTGGTGTGCCGCTGCCGAGAACCATTTATCCCTGAACTGACTTTCGCTCGCAGCAGCTGCAGATCAACCACTTGGCGGATTCGTGCTCATTCATCTTTGAACCCCGTACCCGTTCATCTCTGAACTTTTACGGGTTTTGCTGCTTCATCTCTGAACATTTATGCCTGGCCACCGATGCGATGAAGCACGCCAGGTGGTTCGCGGTGGGTCTGAGCAGGCCTCGGCTTGGTCGAGTGTGCTCCGGCACGCTACAGCGGAACGTCACGCGTACAGACCCGCGCTGGCTGGCGCCAAGAGCCTAGCTCGTGCCCACGATCGCGCTGGACATCGCTGGCCAGCAACTGCAGCCAAACCTCGGCACCTGGTCCAGCTGCTCCAAGTCGAGCATCCGAGTTGCTGACACGCGGCCGGTGCAAGGGGCCGGCAGCGCGGGGTGGGCGGCTGTGGCCTCGGCGCGCACGCTCACTTGCGCGGCTTCGACCTGCTGTGACGGATCACCACACCGGGTTGCTCAGTACGAAGTCCGCGCTCGAACTCCTCCGCGCGGATTGTTCGGTCCGACACCGGAAGGCCGAATGCCTTCAGCACCGAAAGCGGTAATCGAACCGCGTCATGGGCCAACGCGCTTGGCGGGTTCGAGTGCGTCAAAGACATAGAGGCCTCAGACGGGCCCTCCTGCGCGGGTCTGCCCGACGCAGACTACTTGGGAGGCTGTGGCTTGATGCCCAGCGCTACAGCGATACGGTGGCCATTGCCCCGCATGGCCTGGACGTAGCCGCCCAGCACTTGGTAGACAGCGTTCGGTTGAAAACCATTCGCCAGCGCCCAATCGGCGACCACCACCCCGCGCGCTTCAAAGTCAGCTCTAACCGCCCTACACCGCGATTGCCAGTCTGCCCCTTGCGACCCCGTTGCGTCGACGGTCGGGGCGAGAGCGTTCTTTGAAGAACCAGCGCCACCGCCCGGCGCCGCATCCAAGATCTGCTTTTGCAAAAAAACAGGCAACTCGTAGCTTGGCGATTGCGCAGCGTCATCTGCCCTTTGCGCCCCCGTTGCTTCGACGCTCGGGACGAGAGAGTTCTTTGAAGAACCAGCGCCACTGCCCGGCGCCGCATCCAAGATCTGCGTTCGCAACTCCACAGGCAGCTCGTAGCTTCGCGATTGCGGAGCGTCACCTGCCCCTTGCGCCCCCGTTGCGTCGACGCCCGGGACGAGCGCGCGCTTTGAAGAACCAGCGCCACTGCCCGGCGCCGAATCCAAGATCTGTTTTCGCAACTCAGCAGGCAACTTGTAGCCTCGCGATTGCACAGCGTCAGGGGCGCTTCTCTCGACCTTCAAATCGGCTTCGGAGAGACCGTACTCAGCCATCAATAGACGCGCCGACGCGAGAAGTCGGCGGACCTCTTCCAACGCAGTCTCCCGCTTGCTCAGCTGACCAGATGAAGCCCTGTGAGGACCGGAAGGGGAAGTTCGGCTAGCTGACATACCTCCATTGTCGCGTAGCCAAGGCCCGCCAGAGGCATGGCTCTCGCAGGCCTAGCAATGTTGGTCGCCCTCCCCCACTCCGCCGACCGAAGGCGGCTGGAGGGACCGGCAGGCGCCCACCGGGGCCGCCCCAAGGTTCCGAGCTAAGCTTGGTCGAGGGCGCTCCGGCCGCTTCAGCGGCCCTCCAGGGGTACGGATCTGCACTGCTGGGCGAAGGGCCCAACTCGTGCCTGCGATCGCGCTGGACGTCGCAGGCCAGCACCTGCAAGCCTGCCTCGGCGAGAGCCTCGTCCAGCTGCGCCAGGTCGAGCAGAGGCGCCGGCACCGTGCCAGCGTCGATGAGCTGGAGCACGCTAGGCGGCGCGGTGGATCTGGCCAGGCCACGCCCTGGTCAGGACCAACTCTGCCCAGCGCACCTCTTGCAGCGAAAGTTCGCCGCAGGCCGAGTGGCGCCATGCAACTCCGAAGCGCTTCTGCTGGCGCCCAACGCAGAAGCCTCGTCATGGTTCGCGAACAGCCCTCCACGCGGCTTCACGAAGCGCCACAAGGCTATCGCCGTCGCGTCTTCCGGGAACCATTCATCTCTGAACAGGCGACCGCTCCCAGAAGCTGCAGATCAACCACTTGGCGGATTCGTACTCATTGATCTTTGAACCCGGCAACCGTTCATCTCTGAACTTTTATGCCAGGCCACCGATGCGATGAAGCACGCCAGGTGGTTCGCGGTGGGTCTGAGCAGGCCTCGGCTTGGTCGAGTGTGCTCCGGCCGCTTCAGCGGCCCTCCAGGCGTACGGATCTGCACTGGCTGGGCAAAGGGCCCTGCTCGTGCCCGCGATCGCGCTGGACCTCGCTGGCCAGCAGCTGCAAGCCTACCTCGGCGCCAGCCTGGTCCAACTGCGCCAGGTCGAGCACCGGCACCGTGCCGGCGTCGATGAGCTGGAGCACGCTAGGCGTCGCGCGGTGGATCTGGCCTAGTAAGGACCAACTCTGTCCAGCGCACCTCTTGCAGCAAAAGTTCGCCGCAGGCCGAGTGGCGCCGTGCAGATCCGAAGCGCTTCTGCTGGCGCCCGACGCAGATCTGGCGCGCCCCTGCCGCAGCATTTCTGTCTGACCGCCACCACCCGTGATAGCGGCGCAATCGCCGCTGGGGCGGTCGCCCAAAAGTTCAAAGATGAACGAACGAAGTTCAGAGATGAACGGATTTCGAAATCTGGGGTCCCTGTTTGTGCCCGTTCTGCGCCGCAGGCGCCCTCCCCCAGAAAGCAGCAGAAATAGGGGTCTCGGGGCGGAGCCCTGAGTGTTGTCGAGAACCATTCATCTCTGAACTAGGCTCTGACCCAGATCAATGACTTGCC
>NZ_BCYP01000041.1 GCF_001598255.1 Mitsuaria chitosanitabida ATCC BAA-476 = NBRC 102408 | reverse complement strand
CGAGTTTACTGTTGGGCGAACGAGTTTCGGGATCCGTTTTGCGGCCTGTGTGCTGTTGCTCTATTCAGCGTTCTAGGTTGTGGCTTTGGCCACTTTGATACTTGCTGCGCCACTCGGCAGAGTTTCGGCAGTGAGAACACCGTTCCCGACAAGTTCATCGACCAACAGTTCCGACCATGCATGAAGCGATGGCCCGTCGGCGAAGAATCGCTGCCAGGAGCTCATCAGCACAGGGGTTCTGACGAGCCAGTCCAAGAGTTCCGATCTGGGTTGTTGCTGGACTTCCAGCAGGTGGAACACCGTGAGTGCCTTCGCGCCATGGCGCGCATGGCGGGCGGGATCCCGCCGGAAGTGCTCGAGCTTCTGCTTGGCGATTGCCAGCGCTTGCTGCACGTCAGAGAAGACCGCGCCGTGGCCGGGAATCACCACGGCCGGCCGGAGAGACTGGATGAGATCAAGCGTCTGTTCGACTTCGTCGAACGCCGCTTCTCCGTCGAGCTCCGGAAAGATGATCCCGAAGCCGCGCTCCCAGAGCGCATCCGCAGAGATGAGGGTGCGGGTGCTCGGCTCGAACAGCAAGATCGAGTGTGGGTCGTGTCCTGGAGCCGCATGAACTTGCCAGGCTAGCTCACCGTGTCGGAGCTGCTCTCCGGGGCAGATCGCGGCGTTGGCCTGGAACCGAGGGCATTGTTGGCCCGTCGCTTGGTAGCTGAGGCGCGCCTCGTCCCAGGTTCGAACGGCACTGAAGTCGCCCGGCGGGATCTGGACGCCACAGCCGTGTCGCTCGACGAGGGCCGAATTGCCACCGCAATGGTCCGAGTGAAGGTGCGTGTTGACGATGAGGCGCAGTCTCTCCTCATCGAGAAGAGCGGCGTCGACCAATGCCACCGTCTGTGGCGCATGGGTCACGTAGCCGGTGTCGATCAGCACGGCCCCTTCCTCGGGTGAGCGGCCGTGCAGCAGGATGTTGTTCGCGGACAGCCAGCCGCGCTCGAACACCTCGACGCCGGGCGGCAGCGTGATGCTCATGGTCGGCGCCCCAGGATCACTGCCGCAGCTCTCGGCGAAGGATCTTGCCCACATTGGTCTTGGGCAGTTCGTCCCTGAACTCGATGTACTTGGGTCGCTTGTAGCCGGTGAGCTGCTTGTGGCAGTAGCTGCCGAGATCCTCCTCCGCCAGAGCGGGGTCCTTCTTGATCACGAACAGCTTCACCGCCTCGCCCGAGTGCTGGTCCGGCACACCGATCGCGGCGCACTCAAGCACGCCCGGATGCAGGTTGACCACCTGCTCGATCTCTGTCGGGTACACGTTGAAGCCGCTCACCAGGATCATGTCCTTCTTCCGGTCCACGATGCGCGTGAAGCCTTCCGCATCCATCACGCCGATATCGCCGGTCTTGAAGAAGCCATCCGTGCCAATCGCTTGTGCCGTCTCTTCCGGCCGATTCCAGTAGCCGGCCATGACCTGCGGACCGCGGATGCAGATCTCGCCCCGTTCCCCGAGCGCCACGTCCTTGCCCGCGTCATCTCGGATCGCGATCTCGGTGTTCGGCACCGGCAGGCCGATCGAGCCATTGAAGCGATCGAGGTCCAGGCAGTTGATCGTCGCGACCGGCGAGGTCTCCGACAGTCCGTAGCCCTCGACCACGGGGCATCCCGTGATGCGCTCCCACTTCTCCGCCGTCGCCTGCTGCACCGCCATGCCGCCGCCGTTCGAGATCACGAGCTCGCTGAAGTCGAGCTTCGCGAACGACGGGTCGTTCGCCAACGCGTTGAACAGCGTGTTCACGGCCGGGAACATGTTGACGCGGTGATTGCGCAGCGTTCCGATGAGGCCCGAAATGTCTCGAGGATTCGGAATCAGCAGATTGGTCATCCCCATTCGCGCGCCCAGCATGTAGCAGGCCGTCAGCGCGAAGATGTGATACAGCGGCAGCGCGCACACGATGGTGAGCGGCTTGTCACCGATCTTCTTGAGCATGGGCGCGAACCACGCCTCGCTCTGCAGGATGTTGGCGACGATGTTCCGATGCAGCAGTGTCGCCCCCTTGGACAAGCCCGTGGTTCCGCCGGTGTACTGCAGGAACGCCGGATCCTCCGGGCCGAGCTGCACCGGCTTGAGCGACATGTGCGCGCCTTCCGCCAGCGCCTTGCTGAAACGCGTCACCGTGCGGCCGTCCGTCAACGGCAGGCGGAACTCCGGCACCATCTTCTTCACGTGGCGGAGCGCGAAGTTGACCAGCGGCCCCTTCCACCAGCTGAGCATGTCGCCGATGCCGGTGAGCACGACATGCTTGATCGGCGTACGCTCGACGACCTCGGACAAGGTCTTGGCGAAGTTCTCCAGCACGATGATCGCTTCCGCGCCGGAGTCCTTGAGCTGATGCTCGAGCTCGCGCGGCGTGTAGAGCGGATTGACGTTCACCACCACGTAGCCGGCGCGCAGGATGGCGGCGATCGCGACCATGTACTGCAGCACGTTGGGCATCATGATGGCCACGCGTGCGCCGCGGGCCAGGCCGCGTTGCTGCAGCCAGGCCCCGAGGGCCGTCGACAGCGTGTCCACCTCCCCGAAGCTCAGGCGCTGGTCCATGCAGACCGCGGCGTCGCGCCGCGCATGCTTGCGGAAGGCTTCCTCCAGCAAGGCCACCAGCGACGGATAGACATCCACCGGGATCGTGGCGGGAACGCCGGGCGGGTAGTTCTTGAGCCAGGGCTTGTCGGCGTAGTTCGTCATGTCTCCTCGTCTCGTTCTGGATGGTGCGGAGCGGGCCGCGCCAAGGTCTGGGGTAGCTGTCGATGCTGGCCGGAGCGCTCTGGCGGGCCTAGCGGAATTGCCCTAGGCCGCCTCGTCACGTCCGGGACAAGCGCCTCGGCTTGTCCGAAGCCAGCCCTCAGTCGGCCCGCACCTACACTCGCCCGATGGATTTGAGGGAATGCGAATGAACGGCCGGATGCAACGTCTCTTCACCGTCATCCGGTGGATCGTGGGGCCCCTGCTCGCGGTACTGGCCGGATGGCGGTGGGGTCTGGGGGCAGGCGCCGGGGTGCTCGTGCTGTTCGCGGCCGGTCCGGCGCTGTCAATGCTGCCGAGCTTCCTGATCCTGCGATTCGTCCCGCCGGCGCCGGGCCTGCCGGTGGCACCGCTGGGCGACCTGTTGCATGCCTGGTGGCGCGAGGTGATCGCGGTCACCCGCGTCTTCAACTGGCAGCAGCCCTGGGCCGAGCACGCCGAGCCCGACTTTCTGCCGCCCGCGCACGATGCGCGCGGCCGCCGTGGCGTGGTGCTGCTGCATGGCTACAACTGCAATCGTGGTTTGTGGAATGTCTGGATGCGCGAGCTCCGCCAGCGCGGCATTCCGTTCGTGGCGATCACGCAGGAGCCGGCTTTCGGATCGATCGACCGTTACGCGCCGGACGTCGACCGTGCCATGCGCGCGCTGCACGATCGCACCGGTCTGGCGCCGTTGATCGTCGCGCACAGCATGGGCGGTCTGAGTGCCCGCGCCTGGTGGCGCAGCCAGGGCCATGCCTTCGACCGCATCCATCGCATCCTGACCTTGGGGACGCCGCATCACGGGACCTTGCTGGCTCGCCTGGGCACGACGGAGAACGCGCGCCAGATGCGGGGTGATTCCGAATGGTTGAACCAGCTCGCGCGTGAGGAGCCGCAGCGCATGGGCTCGCAGTTCGACTGTCTCTATGGACATTGCGACCAGATCGTCTTCCCGGCCGAAACCGCGGTACTGCCGGGCTCTCGCGTGCTGCACCTGCCGGCGCGGGGGCATCTGCAGCTGGTCTTCGAGCCGCAGGCATTCGAGCGCGCGCTTCAGTTGCTCGAGGAGCCAGAGCTCCACGCCCTGGTGGTCTGAGTCCCGCGTCCGCACGCCGGCGCCCGCTTCAGAAAGCAGAAAGCCCCGCGGCGCGTGCCCGGGGCTTTCGTTCTTTCGCTGGCGGCGATCGACGACGCCAGCATCAGCGATGCATCAGACCTGCATCGGCGTCGCGATCAGGCCTCGGCCTTCAGCACGCCACGGCGGATCTGGTCGAGCTCGATGCTCTCGAACAGCGCCTTGAAGTTGCCTTCGCCGAAGCCTTCATTGCCCTTGCGCTGGATGATCTCGAAGAAGATCGGACCGATCACTTCCTTGGTGAAGATCTGCAGCAGCAACTCGTGCGGCGCGCCCTGGTGGGCGGCGCCGTCGATCAGGATGCGCAGGCGGCGCAGCTCGTCCAGGTTCTCGCCGTGCTCTGGCAGGCGCTTGGACACCAGGTCGTAATAGGTGTCGATCGTGTCCTGGAAGACCACGCCCGTGGACTTCATGCCCTCGACGGAGCGGTAGATCTCGTCCGTGCCCAGCGCCACGTGCTGGATGCCCTCGCCGTGGTACAGGTCGAGGTACTCGGCGATCTGGCTCTTGTCGTCGCTGCTCTCGTTGATCGGGATGCGGATCTTGCCGCAGGGGCTGGTCATGGCCTTGGACTTCAGACCGGTCAGCTTGCCCTCGATGTCGAAGTAGCGGACCTCGCGGAAGTTGAACAGGCGCTCGTAGAACTCGGCCCATTCCTTCATGCGGCCGCGGAACACGTTGTGGGTCAGGTGGTCGATGTAGGTCAGGCCATGGCCCTTGGGCTTCGCGTCGACCGGCTTGCCGTCGGCGTCCAGCAGCGGGACGAAGTCGACGTCGTAGATGCTGATGTTGCCGATCTCACCGGCCGCCGCCCCGTTCTTGCCTTGCCAGCGGTCGACGAAATAGATCAGCGAGTCGCCGATGCCCTTGATCGCCGGGATGTTCAGCTCCATCGGGCCGGCCTTGTTGTCGAAGCCCCAGGCGCCGAGCTCCAGCGCGCGCTGGTAGGCGTAGGCGGCGTCCTTGACGCGGAAGGCGATCGCGCAGATCGACGGGCCGTGCAGGCGCGCGAAGCGCTGCGCGAAGGCGTCCTGCTCCGCGTTGATGATGAAGTTGACGTCGCCCTGGCGATAGAGCGTCACGTTCTTGTGGCGATGGCGCGCGACGGCGACGAAGCCCATGGAGGTGAACAGCGCGCCCAGCGCGGCGGGATCGGGGGCGGCGAACTCGATGAACTCGAAGCCGTCGGTGCCCATGGGGTTGTCCCAGGGAGTGAATGCCATGTCTTGTCTCCGGTGCCCCGTCGGCGGGGCTTGGTCAACTGGATAGGGTCAAAGAACGCAACGCGGTTGCGATGCCGCCACTGTAGGGGGAGGGGGGCGCAGGATTCCTGCGACAGGAGGCGCCGGGAGTGGGGTGCGCGCAGGATTCCTGCAAGAATCTCTCCATGGACAAGCAGATCGAGCTTGATGCGATCGACCGACGCATCCTCCAAGCCCTACAGGCCGACGGCCGCATGACCTACGACGCGATCGCCGCGCAGGTGAACCTGTCGTCGTCGGCGGTGCTGCGCCGGGTGCGTCGGCTGGAGGAGGACGGCGTCATCACCGCCTACGTGGCGCTGGTGAGCCCCGAGCGGGTGGGCCTGGGCCTGACGGCCTACATCAACGTCCGGCTGGAGAAGCACACCGAGAGCCACAAGCGCACGCCCATGGATCTGTTCCGGGCCGCGGTCCAGACCTGGCCCGAAGTGGTGGAGTGTTCCGCCCTCACGGGGGAGATGGACTACCTGCTACGGGTGCTCGTGGAAGACATGGGCCACTACGCGCGCTTCATCAGCGACACGCTGCTGCGGCATCCCAGCGTGCAGGACTGCAAGACCAGTTTCGTGCTGGACCGTCTCAAGAACACGACCGCGCTGCCGGTCTGAGCCCGCGCCGATCGGAGATTCAGCGCCGCTCCAGTACCACCGCGAGTTCGAACCAGCCGCGCTCGTGAGGCCGCTGCGTGTACGGCGGCGCGGGCCACTTCCACAGCGTCTGGGGAAAGAGTGCCCGCATCGCGTTGATGTCGCAGTGGTATGGCGGGCCGATGACTTGGCCGTGCTCGGACTCCTCGCGACGCGCCTGCATGAACAGGGCCAGCAGCCGGCCGCCCGGCTTGATCCAGCGCTGCAACTGCTCGGCGTAGGTGGTCCAGTGATCGGGATGCAGCGCGCAGAGGCAGGTCTGCTCGTAGACCAGGTCCAGCGCCTGATCGGGCCGCCAGGCCAGCACGTCGGCTTGCTCGACGTGGCCGGGCAGTTGCGCCTCGGCCAGCTTCGCGCGGGCGATCTCGACGGCGGTGGGCGTGTAGTCCAGCCCGATGACGTCCAGCCCGGCGCGCGCCAGCACCGCGAGCTCGTGTCCGCGTCCGCAACCCGGCACCGCGACACGAGCGCCTCGCGGCAACAGATCGGCTTCGAGCCAGGCCGCCAGTTGCGGATGCGGGCCGCCGCGGTCCCAGGCGGTCTGTCCGGTGTCGAAACGTTCTTGCCAGAACGCGCGGTCAGGTCCCGCCATCGCTTGTCTCCATGGATCTCGTGAGGGAAGGCCGGGTCAGACGACCCCGTCGACCTCGTGCACCAGCTTCAGCGTGTGCGCGGGGGACAGGCTCATCAGCTCGCCGATCTCGATCAGGTCGTCGGGCACGGCCGGGTTCTCCCAGCTCTCCGACGTGTGCCGCGCCAGCCGCACCGCCAGCGTCACGCAGCGGACCTGCGGATCGTGGACCTTCTTGTCGTCGGTGATGTGGGCGAGCAGTTCGGGGAGGTGCCAGGCCTTGAGCAGCGCCTGCTCCAGGTCGCCGAGCTCGATGTTGAGCACCGCCTTCTGCGCCGCGACGCTGCGCAGCGTCGGGTCGGCCTGCTGCCGGCGACGGATCTCGAGCGCCAGGTCCGGGGCCTCGCACCAGAGCAGCATCTCGGAGAAGTCGTGCAGCAGCGCCGCGCTGTGGATCACGGCGGCGTCGGGATCGGCGCGGTGAGCGGCGAAGCCCAGCGCGAAACGGGCGGCGCGCTCGGCACGCTGGAGCACGCGCTGCAGGCCGGCGAGCGCGTCAGGACGCGCGGCCAGCCGCTGCTCGACCGTCGGCTGCTCGCCGAAGGCCTTGAAGAAGGGGGTGATGCCCATCAGCACCAGCGCGGCCGTGACCGTCTCGGTGTCGGTCAGCAGCCGGCTGGAGCGCTGCGAGGCGGCATGCGCCAGCAGCTTGAGCGTCATCAGCGGGTCCTTGTTCAGGAACTCGCCGAGCAGATGCGCGTCGACCGCGTCCTCATTCGCGCGCCAGAGTTCCAGTTGCTCGGCCGTGCTGGCCAGCACCGGAATCTCCATGCGGCGGAAGTGCGTGGTCCACGCCGCCAGATCGGGCAGTGGCCGCGTCAGCGCCTGGAAGGCTGGCGGCGAGCCCGCTCCGGGCGGCGCAGAGGCATCGGGCGGAACGCTCATGGTCATGAAGCGGGGATGCCGCGTGAGCGGCGATGCACGGTGAACGTTCATCGTATATCGGCTCGGCGCCCGCGAGCTTGATCCCCACCGCGGCCACGGCGACCGCGAGCCACACCGGCATCACAGCCGCTGCACACCCGCGAGGGTGCCCACCAGTTGTCCGTCGGCATAGACGCGTCCGCCATCGGCGTCAGCGTCGGCGCTGAACTCGAGCGACGGCGCCGGTTCAGCGCGTCGCGGCGCGGCGGGGGCCACCCGCCAGGCCCAGCTGATCAGGCGCCCACCGGCGCCGAGCAGCAGGATCGCCAGCCAGGCCCGCAGGCTTTGCTGGCGCGCCAGGCCATGCATGCGGCCCGGCATCAAACTGATCTCTTGCATGTCTTGTCTCCCTGGGCAGCCCGCGCCGGACCAGGAAGTCATCCCGATCCGTCGGAGGCGGCCCTCTCACGGGCTGAAGTCGTCGTGCCGCTGAAGCTCACGCTTCAGGGCGAGGTGCTCTTGCTGGCGGCGAGCGCCGCCATCCGGGCCGTGACGGCCCGCGGAACGCTGGTGGCTCAGGGCCACGAACGGGTTGCGCGGCTTGCGAAGAGCCAAAGCCTGACGCGGACGGGGTGTGGTGAACTGGGCCATGGCAGCCTCCTTCGGTGGTCGGATCGGGATCGGTTGGAGAGAGGGAGCGCCGGGGGCCCGGCACGACGGCTGAACGGCATCGTCGCGGCGGTGGGGCTCCAAAGTTGCGCAGATGATAAACATCTGATTATCAAGCGCAAGCGGTTTTTATCTGGCGTTGTCCCCGGGCGACGGGACGAGGCGGGCACGCCGAGACCCGCGACCGCGAGCGCATGGCCCGCGGGTCTCCGGCGTCCGGCATCCGGGATTGCGCCGAAATCCCCGCCTTATCGGACCTTGCCGGACGCGCGTCGCGGCCTACAGTCCCAGGATCCCACCAGCGATCTCCAACAGACCATGATTCCACGCAAGCTGCACGTGATCTGGGTCGGCGACGAATCCAAGCGCCCCGACAACTGCATCGACACCTGGCGCCGGCACAACCCGGACTGGGAACTGCGCGTCTGGGGCAACGAGGACCTGGCCAGCTACGGTTGGCTCAACGCCGAGCACATGCGGGCCATGGCGGGCCGGGAGCTCAACGGCGTGGCGGACCTGATGCGCTGGGAGATCCTCTACAACGAAGGCGGCTTCGTGGTGGACGCGGACAGCGTCTGCCTGCGGCCGCTGGAGCCCTGGCTCTTCGAGGGCGAGGCCATGGCCTGCTGGGAGAACGAGGTCGTGCGGCCGGGCCTGATCGCCGCCGGCTACGTGGCCTCCAAGCCGGAGAACCCCTTCTTCGGCCAGATGATCCTGGACCTGCAGAACACCCCGCGCGTGGACGACCGCATGGCCTGGCAGAGCGTCGGTCCGCTGTTCCTGACCGAATGCCACCGCGTGTACGCCTATGCGGGCCTGACGATCTGGCCCAGCCATTTCTTCATCCCGCGCCACTTCACCGGCCTCGAGTACGAGGGCGGCGGCCGAGTCTTCGCCGACCAGGAGTGGGGCAGCACCCTGCGCAAGTACAACGTCCTGCATCAGAAGAAGGTGGCCTGATGAGCATGCAAGTTCCCGACACGCCGGTCTCGCCGCTCGAGCACGCGCACCAGAAGTACTTCGTCCAGAAGGTCGCCGTCAGCGAGGAGCTGCGCGGCCGTTCGCGCATGGACGTGTTCGGCCCGCTGTGCCAAGGCAAACGGGTGCTGCACGTGGGCTGCGTGGACTGGCCGATCACCGACCTGAAGGCATCGCTGCACCTGCAGCTGGAGCCGCTGTGCGCGCAGCTGGATGGCTTCGACATCAACACCGAGGCCTTCGCGCACATGCAGCCCCACCTGAAGGGGCGGCTGTTCTCGGACTGGGCGGCGGTCACCGACCGCTACGACCTGGTGCTGGTGCCCGAGGTGCTGGAGCACGTGCCCGACGTGCAGGGCTTCCTGGGCCAGCTCGACGCGGTCGACTGCGACGAGTACGTCCTCACCGTGCCGGATGCCTACAGCTGCTGGCGCCAGCACTTCGACTACAGCAGCGGCGCGCAGACCTTCGTGGAGGTGGTCCATCCGGACCACAACTGCTGGTACACGCCGTTCACGCTGAAGAACGTGCTGGGCAAGTACACGCCGTGGGAGATCGATGGCATGTACTTCTTCAACCGCATGTCGCTGCTGGTCGCGGCGCGCAAGCCGGCGGTCCAGGGCTGAAGACCAGGGGCCCGACGGGCGTCGGGCTGGACGGTCGGGGATCCGAGCTCCCGGGCATGGGCCGACGCCCGGATCAGCGCTGTCTCAGCGCTTCTTGGCCTTCAGCGGCGCGATGCTTTGCTGGAGCTTGCGCCACTCGTCGGCTGCGCCGGGAGGCGGGGCCGCGGGCTTGGGCGGAGCGACGGGCGCCGACGGAGCGGGCGGTGTCAGCACCTCGCCGAGCAGATCCAGCAGCCGGGTGCGCGCTCGCTGCGGATGCCGACGGTAGTAGGTCAGCACCAGCCCCACGATGAAGCGTTCGTCGTCGTCCTGCGGCAGGCTGGGCGAGGGCTCTGGCGCGCCGACGGCCTGACCCGGGACGGGCAGGCCTGATAAAGCTCCGTTGCCCAGCGGGGTACCGATCAGGCCATGCTCCTGGTCCATCCAGCCTTGCGGCTTGTGGCTGAGCTGCTCGAACTGGCGGGCCAGACGCTCGCCGATCTGGCGCGACCGGCTCTTGATCTGGCTCCAGTAGCTGGGCTGGATCTGGAGGCGCTCGGCAAAGCGCCGCTCCAGGCCGCGCAGAGCGGCGGCGTCGGGGTGTTTGATCGTCGCGGCGACGAACTCGTCGAACAGGCGCATCGCATTGTCCAGACGGATCTGGGCGACGTCGCGGGGGGCGGAGCACATCCCGCAATGATAAAGCTTCGTTCACCCGCGCCCGGCCGGAAGTCACCCCCCGATCCGCCCGGCGCGCCCTGCCCATCGGCGTGGTAGCGCTACGGCGCGGGTGGGGCGCCCCTCACTCGTCGTCCTTCAGATGCCAGCCGGCGGCGAGCTGCGACTGCGTGTTCGGCGGCACCGCCTCGTAGTGGGACAGCACCATCGTGTAGCGGCCCTGGCCGCTGGTCATCGCGTTGAGCCGGTTCTGATACGCGCTCAGCTCCGCCAGCGGCGCCAGGCCCTCCACGCCGATCTGGCCCGGCATCGCGCTGCGGGTGCCCAGCACCTGGCCGCGCCGCGAGGCCAGGTCGCCGGTGATGTCGCCGGTGGCGTGCTCGGGCGCGCTGATCTCGACCTGCACGATGGGCTCCAGCACCACCGGCCGCGCCTCGCGCACCGCGGCCACCACGGCCTTGTGGCCCGCCGCGATGAAGGCCACCTCCTTCGAATCCACCGAATGGTGCTTGCCGTCGAAGACCGTGACCCGCAGGTCGACGACCGGATAGCCGGCCACGATGCCGCGTGCCAGCGCCTGGCGCACTCCCTTCTCGACGGCCGGCATGAACTGGCCCGGGATGGCGCCGCCCTTGACCTCGTCGACGAACTCGAAGCCCTCGCCGCGCGCCAGCGGCTCGACGCGCAGCCACACCTCGCCGAACTGGCCGGCGCCGCCGGTCTGCTTCTTGTGACGGGAATGGCCCTCCGCCTTCGCGGAGATGGTCTCGCGATAGGCGATGCGCGGCGGCTGGGTCTGGACCTCGAACTTGTAGGTCTCCTTGAGCCGGTCCAGCAGCACGCGCAGATGCAGCTCGCCCAGGCCGTAGACCAGCGTCTCCCCGCCTTGCGGGCTCAGCGCCGCCTGATCGCCGCCGCGCTCCAGGCGCAGGCAGGGATCCTCCTCGACCAGCCGCGTCAGCACCTCCCACAGGCGCTGCTCGTCGCCATGACGGCTGGGCTGGATCGCGATGCCGTGCACTGGCGTCGGCAGCGCGATGGGCGCGAGGTGCAGGTGCTCGTCCTCCTGCGCGTCATGCAGCACCGCGTCGAAATGCAGCTCCTCGAGCTTGGCCAGCGCGCACAGGTCGCCGGGCAAGGCCTGGTCGATCTCGACGTGCTCCTTGCCCTGCAGCATGAACAGGTGGGCGACGCGGACCGCCTTGCGCGCGTGGCCCACGTAGAGCGGCATGTTCTTCCTCAGCGTGCCCTGATGGACACGCAGCATCGCGAGCTTGCCGAGGTAGGGGTCGGACTGGACCTTGAAGACATGGGCCACCACGTGCTGCGCCGGGTCCATCGCGACGAGCAGCGGCTCGGCCTCGTCGCCCTCGCCGCGCAGGAACTGCGGCGGGTTGGCCTCGTAGGGATTGGGCAGCAGCTTCTCGATGACCTCCAGCAGCTCGGCCACGCCCGCGCCGGTGCGCGCCGACACGAAGCACACGGGGATCAGGTGCCCCTCGCGGAAGGCCTGCTCCAGCGGCGCATGCAGCTCGGTGGCGGGAACGTCGCCGTCATTGAGGTAGCGGTCGACGAAATCCGGATCGACCTCGACCACCTGCTCGACCAGCGCGCGATGGGCCGCCTCGACGGAGCCGAAGTCGCTGTCGCCTGAGCAGCCGAAGAAGCAGTCGGTGACGCGTCCGCCGCCCGCGGCGGGGAGATTGAGCGGGAGGCACTCGCGGCCGAAGGCGGTCTGCAGTTGCGCCAGCAGCGCCTGCGCGTCGACCCCGGGCGCGTCGATCTTGTTCACGACGATGAGCCGCGTCAGCCCGCGCCCGGCGGCCGCGTCCATCATGCGCTTGGCCATCAGCTCCAGGCCGGCCTGCGCGTTGACGACGACGACGGCCGATTCCACCGCCTCCAGCGCGGGCAGCGCCTGGCCGATGAAATCGGGCGCCCCGGGCGTGTCGACCAGGTGCACGCGCAGCCCGTCGTGAAGCAGGTGCATCAGCGAGGTCTGCAGCGAATGCAGCATCCGTTTCTCGAGCGGGTCGTGGTCGGAGACGGTGCTGCCCTTCTCGACGCTGCCGGCGCTCTTGAGCGCGCCGGCCTTGAGCAGCAGGGCCTCGGCCAGCGAGGTCTTGCCGGCGCCGGCCGGACCGACCAGGGCCAGGGTGCGGATCGCCGCGATGCCGGGATGCTCGGGCAGCGCGGCGCTGCCTGGGCTGCCGGCGGTGAGGCCTTCCGAGTCAGGGGTGGGACTGGGGCTCATGGCTCGCTCCTCGATGGAGAGTGGGACGTGGGTCTTGGAGCCGGACTGCGGCCAGCGTAGAGGAAGCGCCGGGCATGCACAAGCCAGGGGCATCGCGCGCTCGGCGCACATGCGGACGCCATCGGACACCTGCAGGCACGACCGGGGCGCTGCCGGCCCCACCGCCGCGGAGGGATCGCCGCGCGCCGCCACAGGCCCCGCCGAGGGCGCGAGCCCACCCGGCGGCCTAGACTCCGGCGCTTCTGCGATTCATCAGGGGAATGAACATGGGCGTGTCGGACTTGATCTCGAGCCTGGTCGTGGCGGTGGCAGCGACGGCCTGCGGTGGCGGCGTGTCGGCCGAGGCGGAGACGGCCCTGCCGACCCAGCCGGGCGGCGGCGCGGCCGCGCCCACGATGCAGACGCTGAACACGGGCCTGGACCGACCCTGGGGCCTGGCGCAGCTGCCGGACGGTCAGTTGCTGGTCACGCAGAAAGGCGGCGCGGTGGCGCGGCTCTCCGCCGACGGCAAGCTCCAGGCGACGCTCACCGGCGTGCCCAAGGTGCTGGACAGCGGGCAGGGCGGCCTGCTGGGGATCGCCATCGATCCGGACTTCACGCTGGCCGGCGCCAACTGGGTGTACCTGTCCTTTTCCGAGCCGGGCTCCGGCACTGACGCCGGCCGGGCCGGCACCAGCGTCGCGCGCGGCCGCCTGAGCGGCGACGCGCTGACCGACGTCCAGGTCATCTTCCGCCAGTCGCCGAAGGTCGAGAGCCCCGGCCACTACGGCTCGCGGCTGGTGTTCGCGCGCGACAAGACGCTCTACATCACGACGGGCGAGCGCATGAAAGGCGCGCCGGCGCAGGACCTGCAGCAGACGCTGGGCAAGGTGATCCGGGTGAACCGCGACGGCGGCATCCCGGCGGACAACCCGAAGTTCTCCAGCCCCGCGCTGCCCGGCATCTGGAGCTACGGCCATCGCAACATCCAGGGCGCGGCCCTGCATCCGACGACCGGCGAGCTCTGGATCACCGAGCACGGCCCGCAAGGCGGCGATGAGGTCAACATCGCGCGCGCCGGGCAGAACTACGGCTGGCCGGTGAAGAGCTACGGCTGCCCCTACGGCTCGCCGGTGGGCGAGGCCTGCCGCATCGGCGGCGGCACTCACGCGCCCACCTATGTGGAGCCGCTGACGACCTGGACGCCGCTGTCGATCGCGCCGTCCGGGCTGACCTTCTACACCGGCGACATGTTCCCGGAGTGGCGCGGTCAGCTGATCTCGGGCTCGCTTGCCGGAACCGCGCTGTGGCGGCTGACGCTGGACGGCGACAAGGTCACCGCGCGCGAGAAGATGTTCGGCGACCTGGGCGAGCGTTTCCGCGACGTCATCCAGGCCAGGGACGGCGCGCTGCTGATCGTCACCGACGGCGGCAAGCTGCTGCGCCTGGCGCGCTGAGGCCCTGAGCCCCTGAGCCCCTGAGCCCCTGAGCCGCCGTCGGCGTCGCGATCGCCGGCGGGGTCCCTGACACCCTGCGAGGGCAGGGCGACCTGCCCCGGCGCCGCGGGCTCGCGCCCGCGCCCGCTCAATCCAGCCGCTTCCAGTACAGCGCCGTCGCGCGCAGCTCGCCTTGCGGGCTGGTGGCGAAGAAGGGGATCTCCCCGGTGCGCTGGAAGCCCAGCGATGGATAGAGGGCCTCGGCATCGGACTGCGCCTCGGTGTCCAGCACCAGCAGCGTGAGGCCCGCCTCGCGCGCGGCCTGTTCCAAGGTGGTCATCAGCTGCACCGCGATGCCGCGCCGACGCGCGTCGCGATGCACCATCAGCTTCTGCACCTCGGCCCGATGCCGGCCATTGGGCTTGCCGCAGATCGACAGCTGCACCGTGCCGAGCACGGTCGCGCCCTCGCGCGCGATCCACAGGCGTTGCCGTGGACCGAGCGCGTCGAAGACCTCGTCCCAGTATTCCCGCATCTGCGGCTCGTCGACGTCCTCGAGGAAGCCGAGCGAGCCGCCGCCATCGATGACGTCGAAGAAGAGCTCGCCCAGCGCGGGCATCCAGTCGCGGTCGGTGCCGCGGAGTTCGATCAGATCCATGTGGTTTCCTGGGTGTCGGGCAGCGGAGTGGGCGCGACGATGCCCGGTCGCAGCGTCTTGCCGAGACAGATCGCGTCGTCGCGGTCGGCGTAGCCGCCGTAGTTGGGAATCTCCGAGTAGCCGTGCCGCCGGTAGAAGCCCAGCGCGCGCGCATTGACGCGGCGGGTCTCCAGCCAGAGCGCGCGATAGCCCATCGCGACGGCCTCGCGTTCCAGCGCCGCGAGCAGCGCGGCGCCGACGCCGCGCGTGCCCTCGCGGGCGTACATGCGCTTGAGCTCGGCCACCGGCGCTCCGCCGGCCTGCGCCAGCGGCCGCACCGCGCCGCAACCCAGCAAGGCGCCGTCCGCGCCCCGGGCGACGAGGAAGCGCGAGCGGCCCGCCGGCATCGACGCGGGGTCGAAGCTGCTCGCGCCGGAATCGCCGCTGAGCGACGACAACCGTTGGTCGAGCTGATGCATCAGAACGACCGCATCCGGATGGTCGATGGAGACGGCCTCCAGCAGCGGCACGTCGGAACACCCGTCGTCATGGTCAGGTGCGGGAATCTGTGGCATCGTTCAGTCCATTCTTCAACCAACGATCAAATGCTAACCAATGGTTAGAAAATCGACAAGCGGCGTGTCGACGCGAGCCCCCTCGGTGGATCCGCGGCCCAGCGGCCCCAAGGGCATGCACCGCGCCGCGGGCGTGGTGCAGGACGGCCCGGACGGCGGCGGCGAGGACCGCCCCGCCGCGAAGCCGCAGCCGCGCGTGCGGCAGAAGGTGGCCCGGCCGGACGGCCCGCTCAAGCGACAGGCGCAGCGCAAGGCGCTCGAGGCGGCGGGCAGCGAGGGCGTCGGCGGCCCGGACGTGCCGGGGGCGCCGGGCACCGCGTCACAGCAGCGTCGCGCGGCGCACAAGCAGGCGCTGGAGGCCGGCATCCTGGCCGCGGCGCGCGAGCTCTTCGCCGCGCGGGGCGCGGAGGCGCTGACGCTGCGCGAGGTGGGCGCGGCGGTGGGCTACTCGCACGCGACGCTCTACAGCTTCTTCCACGACAAGGGCGAGCTCCTGGCACGGCTGGCCGAGGACAGCCTGGCCACGCTGATGACGCGCCTGGCGGGCGCCGCCGACGGCGCGGAGGAGGGCGGTCAGCCGGCCGCCGTGGCGCGCGCCTTCGTGCAGTGGGGCCTGCAGCACCCGCACGACTACCGGCTGCTGATGCTGGACACGCCCGCGGCGCTGCGGGAAGCGGTGGTCGCGGGCCTGGACGCGCTCATCGCGCCCGCGGGATTGCCCAAGGCCCGGGCCGCCGCCTTGTGGGCGGGCCTGCACGGGCTGGTCATGCTGGAACTGGGCGGGCTGGCCGCGTTGGGCGGCGCGTCGCGCGCGCAGCGCCTCACGGCGCTGCTGGAGGGATTGGCGGTCTGATCGGACGTGCGGTCGACGGCGTCACGTCGCCTGGAATGGACGTCGGATCGGGAGGGCGCGTCTGCGCCGAATCTGCGCCGGATCGGCCCCGGCTCAGACCAGGAATCAGACCAGGAATCAGACCAGGTGCGGCAGCCGCTTCCAGTACAGCGCGGCGGCGCGCAACTGGCCCTCGGCGTCGTGGCAGTGGTCGGGGATGGCGCCGGCGCGCTGCCAGCCCAGATGCGCGAACACGGCCTCGGCCTGCGAATCGGCGCAGGTCTCGAGCTGGAGCAGGAAGCGGCCCTGCGTCGCCGCCGCGGTTTCCACGCGCGCCATCAGCTGACCGGCCACCCCGCGGCTGCGTTCCTGGCTGTGCACCATCAGCCGTTGCACTTCCCCACGGTGGTGCGCGTTGGCCAGCGGGCACAGCGACAGCTGGATCGCGCCCAGCAGGCGGCCCGGGCCTTCGGATTCGCAGGCGATCCACAGCGCATGGTGCTGGCCCAGGCGGGCGAACACGCCGTGCCAGTAGTCCAGCGCCTGGTAGCGCGACAGCGGCGCCAGGAAGCCCAGCGTCGCGCCTTGATGGACGTTGTCGATCAACAGGCTGGTCAGGGCCGGCAGCCACTGCAGGTCGCGCGAGGTGAGCTTGACGATCTCGATCGGCGCGCGCTGCAGCGATGGCGAAGCGGCGGCGTCGCTGGCGAGCGAGGTCAGGGCGCGCGGGGCGCGGGCGTGGATGGCCGTGGGGCTGAGGGCGACATGCATGAGCGGTGACTCCAGGTCTCGATACGACGGGTCTCGGTCGGCGGATGGGGTGCATCGCGACGGACGGGACCTGGAAAACCCTGACGCAAGCGGCGTGCCAGCCGACCCTTCCGGGCCTGGCGCCCCCCGATGTCTGTGCGATTGCCGCTCAAGCTCGGGCGACGGGCCTCGCGCGCGTGACGCCTGTCACGGCCGCGGGGAGGGGGCGGGCTCAGACGGTGGTCGCGGCGACGCTGAGTTCCGCCTCCAGACCTGGCTCGGCGCACAGCCGGCCCTTGCCCTGGCGCTTCGCGGCGTACAGCGCCGCCTCGGCGCGGTGCAGCAGGTCCTCGATGTTGCGGTCGCCGTTGCGCAGCTTGGCCCAGCCGGCGGAGTAGCCCAGCGTGAAACCGAGCTCGCGCGGCGCCAGCTCCAGCAGCGCGTCGCGCAGGCGCCGGTCCAGCGCCGGCGGACCCACCAGGTCGGACCGCGCCATCAGCACCGCGAAGCGCTGGCCGTCGATGCGGGCGACGACGTCGCCCAGCCGCTTCTGCTCGTCCAGGCAGCGGCCGAAGAGCGTGATGGCCTGGTCGCCCTTGAGCTCGCCATGGGTGGCGTTGATCGCCTTGGCGCCGTCCAGGTCCATCACCAGCAGCATCAGCGGCTCGGCGTAGCGGCGAGCCATCGAGATCATGTCCACCGAGCGCTGCTGGAAGGCGCGCCGGTTGGCCAGGCCGGTGGCGGCGTCGAGCTGGGTGAGGCGGCGCAGTTCCGCCTCGGTCTCGCCCCGCCAGGCGACCAGCACGGCGATCGCGGCCGTCAGCACGCAGATGTTGGCCATCACCGCGAAGCCCATGTTGAGCGGGTGCGGGGCGTCGAAGCGGGGCAGGTGGGCCGTGTCGAAACCGGCCAGGTAGGCGCGCGCCAGGTTGAGCAGCGCCAGCAGGCCCATGCTGACCACCAGCAGCAGCCGCCAGCGGAGGTTGCCGGACGGGCCGCGCTTCACCGGCTGCAGCAGGCTCGCGCACAGCGCCAGCATCTGCAGGCCGATGCAGCCGTTGGACCAGGCCAGGCGCAGGCCGTAGTTGTCCCAGCCCACGCCGTAGCCGACCATCACCAGCACCGGCATGCCCAGGTGGATCCAGCGCCCGAAGCGCCCGGGCACCCACTGGTCCGCGGCCAGCCACAGCAGCGAGACGCTGCCGCTGAGCAGCCCCAGCGCCACCGTCGACGTCAGCCGCATGCCCTCGGGGGGGAGCAGCAGCAAGGCCCAGCCGGCCGCCTGCGCCGCGGCGCAGAGCTGGGCCCGGCGCGCGCCCTGGCTGTCGCCCCAGCCCAGCAGCAGCGGCAACAGCAGCGCCAGCGCCAGGGACAGGATCAACATGAGGCTGAACAGCGTCGGTACGTCGAAGCGCATGGGGCTGGGCCCGTCGCGAGGACGGGCGTGAGCGGTCGGGACGAGCGATTGTGGCCGCGGACGCGGCCGTCGGGGTCGGTGCTTGCGAGGCCCTCGTCCCGGGGCATTCCGCCTCTGCCACCCATTGGGGGGACGGCGGGAGCGCTTAGAGTGGGCGCCCATGTCCCTTGCCACCTCCATGCTGCAGGCGCTGCTCTTCCCGACGCCGGACGGCACGGGCGCCTCCGCCGCCCATGCGCCCTTCGCCTATGCCGGCGGCTACGCGCCGCAGTGCGGCGGCATCCATGCCCTGCGTCGCGATGCCGAAGGTCGCGTGACGGCGACGCTCGCCGCCGAGCTGCCGGGCAGTCCCACCTGGCTGCACCTGACGCCGGACGGCCGTCGGCTCCATGCCTTGCTGGAGGACAGCCACGAGCTCGCCAGCTTCGACGTGCATCCGCTCGATGGCGGACTGACGCTGGTCGCGCGCCGCGCCAGTGGCGGCCAGCTGCCGGTGCATCTGGATTGGCGTGGCGACCACGCCTGGATCGCGCACTACGGCGACGGCCGCCTGTGCCGCGTGCCAGTGGACCAGGAAGGCGCCCTCGGCGCACCGGACCTGGTGCTGTCACCGCGGGACGGCGCGACCTCGCACACGCACATGGTGCGTCGCCACCCGCGACGCCCCCTGATGGTGGCGACCGACCTCGGCCAGGACCTGCTGCGCGTGTGGCGCCTGGACGGGCCCGGCACCGAAGACGGCACGCCGGTCGAGCTCGAGCCCCATCCGTTGCCGCCGGGCAGCGGCCCGCGCCACTTCGTCTTCGATCCCTACGACGACGACCAGCTCTACCTGCTCAACGAGGGCGCCAATGCGCTCGACTGGCTGGGCCTGGACGCGCAGGGGCGCGTGACGTCGCGTGACCGGCTCTCCAGCCTGCCCGCCAGCTTCGAAGGCCTGAGCTACGCCTCCGACCTGCTGATGGCGCCGGACGGACGACGCCTCTACGCGCTGAACCGGCTGCACGACGCCATCGCCGTGTTCTTCGTCGACGCGCGCTGCCGGCCGACCTGGGCCGGCGAGGTCTGGGCGCAGGGCAGCTATCCGCGCAGCGCCACCTTCAGTCCGGACGGCAGCCAGCTGTGGGTCTGCCTCCAGCGCAGCCACCAGATCTGCGTGTTCGAGCTCGGCGACGAAGGCGTCCCGCGCTTCGGACATCAGTTCATCGCGATGCCCGGCGCGGCCTGCGTGGTCTTCCGCTGAGCCCCTCTCGCTTCAACCCGATGCCGACGCTCCCCGCCAGGCACCCGCGCCGATCCCCGTGGCCGCGGTGATCCCGCGCGCCGGCGTTCAACCGAACTGCCGCCGATAGCGCGACGGCGCCGGCAGTCCCAGCAGCCGGAAGTGGCGCCGCATCGACTCGGGCGATCCGAAGCCCGCGAGCTCCGCGACCGACTCCATGTCCAGCGCCTCGCGCGTCTCCAGCAACTCCTTGGCGATGGCGACGCGCTCGCGCGTGAGCCATTCGAGCGGCGCCAGGCCGGTGGCGTCCTTGAAGCGCCGCTGCAGCGTGCGCGCGCTCATCGCGACGCGGTCGGCCATGGACGCGACGGTGTGGTCCTCGCGCGGATGGGCACGGAGCCAGTCCTGCAGCACGGCGATGGGGCTGGCGGATTCGGTCGGCATGGGCCTGGGGACGAACTGCGCCTGCCCGCCCTCGCGATGCGGCGACATCACCAGCCGCTGCGCCACCGCGTTGGCGACGCGCGGGCCGTGATCGCGCCGCACCAGATGCATCAGCATGTCCAGCCCGGCGGCCGATCCCGCCGAGGTGATGACCTGGCCCTCGTCGACATACAGCGCCGAGGGATCGACCGCGATGGCCGGGAACTCGCGCGCGAGGCGCTCCGCGTAGCGCCAATGCGTCGTCGCGCGATGCCCCTCGAGCAGCCCCGCATGCGCGAGCACGAACACGCCCGAGCAGATGGTGCACAGCCGCGCGCCGCGGGCATGGGCGGCGCGCAGGGCCCGCAGCAGCGGCTCGGGCGGGCGCTCGGCGGCGTCGCGCCAGCCGGGGATGACGATGATGTCGGCGCGCCGCAGCGTGGCCAGCGAATGCGGCGCCTCGATGCGCACGCCGCCGGTGCCGCGCAGCGGACCGGGCTCGGCGGCGCAGATCGCGTGCCGATACCAGGCGACGTCGAGTTCGGGCCGCTCGAGCGCGAAGAGCTCCACCGCGCAGCCGAACTCGAACATGCACAGCCGGTCGTAGGCGAGGATCGCCACCAGCGGCGGTTTCGCGTCGTCGGGACGTGGGGAGGGCTTGGCGCGCGGCATGGCGCGATCTTACCGATCGGCGTCATTCATGCCACTCGCGCGTCCCAGGTGCCAGCGGGACACTGTCGCCATCGATCCACCGCACGGGCCCGCCCCGGAAAGGAAGCGCCGATGTCTTCGCAGGTCTCCACCATCCCCGCCGCGCCGAGCGCGCAGGCGCTCGCCCACTTCGAGGAGGCCTTCGCCTTCGAGACCGACTGCTGGGACGTGCACGACGCGTTCGCCCGCGGCGTGGTCGACTTCGTCCTGCTGGACGTGCGCAGCCACGAGCTCCACGAGCGCGGCCACGTGCCGGGCGCCCTGAGCCTGCCGCACGGCAAGATCACCGAGGGCAAGATGGCCGCGTACCCGATGGACACGCTGTTCGTCGTCTACTGCGCGGGCCCGCACTGCAACGGCGCGCATCGCGGCGCGGTGCGCCTGGCCCGGCTGGGCCGGCCGGTCAAGCTGATGATCGGCGGGCTGACGGGGTGGATCGACGAGGGCTTTGAGGTCGCGACCGGCTCGTCGGCCTGAACGCCGCCCCTTCGTCACGGTATCCCCCTTTCATCCGCCACCAGGCGGATCGCCTCGACGCCGGAGGCTGTTAGGCTGCACGCCACGGTTCCGCTGTCCGGGATCGTCGCCACAGGGAGACGCGCAGTGAAGACCATCGACGAAATGTTGAACCTGGACCTGATCACGGTCGCTCAACACGAACAGATCGAGGCCTGGATCGCCCGCTCCCGCACGCCGGACCAGATCCTAAGCATGCCGGCCGAGCTCTGGCAGGCCGTGGAACGCGCCAGCGAGCAGATGGGGGTCGATGCCGACCTGTTGCGCCCGCCGGCGCTCGACGCGGCGGGCTGCGGCGCGGATTGACGGGCGCGCCGCAGGCTGGCGCTGTTCTCTTCGTCCATCGGAATCCGGAGCCGCAGGGCACGCCATTTGCCCGTATCCACGGTACGCAATCTATCGCGCGTTCGTCGCCATCGCTTCCGGTGGCTGGAGTGCTCTTGCCGTCGGAAGCCCGTGCGACGCCGATCGATCCAACATCGAAGAGGCCGACATGAGCACGTTCAATCTCAAGACAACCGCGGTGGTCGCCGTCGCGGCCGCCATGGCCGTGGGCTGCGCATCCGACCGGCATCAACGCCATGAGGACGCCCGCAATGCCGCGCTCGGCGCGGCCGGCGGTGCCGTCATCGGCGCCGTGACCGGCGGCGATGTGCTGACCGGGGCCGCCGTGGGCGCCGTCGCCGGCGCGCTGATCGGCCGCCTGGTCGTGGACGGCAAGGAGCGGCAGGTCTATTCCGACGGCCGAGGCGGCCGCTACTGGGTGGACAACGACGGCCGTCAGCACCCGGTGCGGTGAGCCCGAGGTCCGGGTTGGCGCGCCCGCGGTGCGCCGGCCATCGGCCCGCCCTAGCTTTCCCATGAGAAACGCCCGGCACAATCCGGGCGTCTCTCATTGTTCCTCGCGCCGATGACCGCCCCCCGTCCCGACTCCGACCTGCCGCAAGAACGCGGCGAGATCCTTGGCTATTCCCTGATCGCGATCCTCGCGGCGCTGACGCTGCTGGCGTTCCGCGCGCCCGCGTCGGAGAAGCCGCTGGTGATGGGGGCCTACCTGATCGCCTGGGGGCTGATGTTCCTGGGGAGCTACTTCCTCAGCCACAAGACCTTCTTCCTTCGCGGCCTGCGCTGGTTCTGCGTGAACTGGTCGGTCCCGGGCACGCCGAAGATGGCGTTCTTCTACTTCGCCGTGATGACGGTGATGGGCATCGTGTCCATCCTGTCGGGCCTGGGCTGGGTGTGAGCGTCCGGGCGGGCTCCCCCGGCGCGCCGCCTCACTTCACCGGAATCACCGTGCCGCGATCCACCGGGACCGCCGTGACGCTGTTCTGCGGCGAGCCCTCGATGACGCGGTCCGAGTAGGTCAGGTAGACCAGCGTGTTGCGCTTGGCGTCGACCATGCGCACCACGCGCAGCCGCTTGAAGACGAGCGACGAGCGTTCCGAGAACACCTCTTCCTGCTTGGGCAGGGGCTTGGGGAAGCTGATCGGGCCGACCGCGCGGCAGGCGATGGACGCCTCCGACTTGTCCTCCGCCAGACCCAGCCCGCCCTTGATGCCGCCGGTCTTGGCGCGCGACACGTAGCAGGTCACCCCCTGCACACCCGGGTCGTCGTAGGCGTCGACCACGATCTTGTGGTTCGGGCCGAAGAACTTGAACACCGTGCTCACGTCGCCGATCTCGTCGGCGCTCGCGCCCATGCAGGCGGTGGTGACCAGGGCCAGCAGCGCGGCGCCCAGCGACAGGCCGGCGACGCGGCGGACTCGGGACGGACGCTGATCGCGAGCGTCGGACAGGCGGGACTCATGCATGCTGGGGGCTCCTTTGGCCCGCCGTTGTAGCACGCGCCGCCCCGGTGAATTGCGACGGGATCCAGCGATCGCGCAGGTCCAGGAAGGGGCGCTCCACCACCCGGTACAGCAACCAGCCGCCGAGCAGGCAGGCCGGCGCGATCGCCGCCGCGGTCCAGCCGGACGCGCGGACGAATCCCCAGCCCACCAGGACCTTGGCCAGCGCGTAGGCGATGGGCTTGTGCGTCAGGTACAGCGCATAGGACCAGCGCGCCAGCGGCTCGGCGCCGGGGATCTCGACGCGTGCCAGCACGCCGCGCGGCGCCTGCGCGGCCAGCACCAGCAGGGCGAAGCTCCACGCGAGCGCGCTGTAGCCCCAGGCGCTCATCGCGTGACCATAGCCGTAGCCATCGATGTAGTAGCCGTGCAGCATCGCCGTCAGCATGCCCAGCACGGCCGTCGCGCCGAGGGCGAGCAACCGCCGGGGGCGGTCCATCAGGGCCGCCCACGCGCGCGGGTGTCCGTGCTTGAGCAGCGCGACCGCGACACCGGGCAGGAACTCGTCCAGCCGCGCGAGGCTGCCGTAGTACAGGTGGGGGTAGTAGCCGGCGCTCGGATCCAGCGTGCCGTACAGCCGCCAGAGGTGGTCGCGCCACACGACCGCCGCCAGCGTCAGCACGCCGATCAGCGACCAGGCCAGCGCCCGGCGGTGCTGCCTCAGCGACGCGCCCAGCAGCAGCACCGCGGGGAGCATCAGATAGAACTGCTCCTCGATGCACAACGACCAGGCGTGCGAGAACGCCGTGCCGGGCACCAGCGCGATGTTCTGCGTGAAGGTCAGGAAGCGCCACAGCGGCGGCGGCTCGCGGCCGCCCATCACCTGCGGGAAGAGCCAGTACAGCGCCAGCACCACGTAGAAGTTGGGCAGCGTGCGCAGCAGGCGCCGGCCGTAGAAGCGCGGCAGCGACAGCTGCTCGCCGCGCCGCATGCCGCCCATCAGCTGGTTGGCGATCAGGTAGCCGCTGAGGACGAAGAACAGGTCCACGCCCGCCCAGCCGATGTCGCTGAGCCAGCCGAAGGTGGGGCGGCCGCTGACGAAGACCTGGTAGTGATAGGCGAAGACCAGCAGGATGGCGGCCGCGCGCAGCGCGTCCAGGCCGTGCAGGCGCGGGGAGCCCGGAGCGGGCAGGGCGGGGGAGGTCATGCGGGCGTCCGGCCTCGAGGCCGTGTTGTGGTGAGCGGCGGCGATTCTCGGCGCGAGCCGGGACGACGCCGCGCATCGTGCGACGAAATCGCGCCGGTCGCGACGAGCCGCCGCGGGCGGTCGCGTTACGCGCGTTACGCGGGCCGTCGCCTGCCACCTGCCACCTGCCACCTGCCACCCGCCACCTCCGATCCCCGAGATCCGCGGTCCGCAGTCCGCAGTCCGCAGACCGCAGTCCGTGATTCGTGATTCGTGATTCGTGATTCGTGATTCGCGTCCGCCGCGATGCCCGGGATCAGGCGCGATGCCGCTCGCGGCTGTCGGCGGGCGCCTCGTCGCGCGCGGTCAGGCCGTAGTCGCGCATCACCGACGCGACCCGCAGCCGGTAGTCGGCGAAGACGCCCGCGCGACCTTCCGACTGGGCCTCCCGATGCGCCTCCAGTCGGCGCCACGCGAGCACGGCCTCCTCGTCCCGCCAGAAGGAGAGCGAGAGCAGCTTGGTCGGATCGGTCAGGCTCTGGAAGCGCTCGATGCTGAGGAAGCCGTCGATCCGCTCCAGCAGCGGCTTCAGTGCCGCGGCGAGTTCCAGATAGCGGTCGCGCCCGTCGGCGCTGGGAATGACTTCGAAGATGACGGCGATCATGGCGAGGGCTCCTGGTTCTGATCCGGAAACTGCGGGATGTCCATGTTGGCGAGCGTGAGCGGCGCACCGGGGGCGGGGAGGCGGAGATCGGCTTGCTCCGACAGCCACGTCAGCGCCGCGACCAGCGTGCCGAGGGTCAGGCCTTGCCCCGGGCAGCGATGCGCGCCGTCTCCGAAGGGGTGGTCGGTACCCGCGAGCGGCACCAGCACCACGTCGCCGTTCGGATCGACCCGACGCGTGTTGCGCACCGCGCCGCCCTCGCGGGCGATGGTGAGCAGCTCGTCGCGAGCGAGCGCGCGCCGCGTCTCCCGCATCCGCAACAGCGCGTGGCCGAGCAGCGCGGCGCCCGCTTCGTGGCTCTGCCAGATCAGCGCGAGCCGGTTGGCGGCGAAGGTCGCGCGGTCGCTCCAGCGCGAGGGCGCCGCGTGGCGCAGCAAGGTCCATTGCAGCGGCGCGTCGGGCGCGCGTTGCTCCGCCTCATCGAGTGCGTCGAGCAAGGCCGTCGCCGCTTCGCCGGCGGTCTTCACGGCGGCTTGGTCCGCCGTCGCGGCCAGGCCGGCCGCCATCGCGCGCAGCCGCCCGTGCAAGCGCCGTTGTGCGTCGAGGTCCGTCATCGGCAAGCCGAGCAGGCTGGCCACGGTCGCGGCAGGCACGGCCCAGGACCAGTGCGACCAGCCACCGCGCATCGCGATCGCGGCCTGGCGCCGCGCGTGGCTGCGGATCTCGTCCTCGGACAGCGCCTGCAGCGCGCGTGTCAGCGCGGCCTTCTCCGGCGCGTGCGCGGCGTCGTCGCGCTGCCGTAGCCAGCGGGCGAAGAGGTCGGCGAGCGGCCCGCCATGCGCGCGCAGGGGCGGCGGCAGCGGCTCGCCGAGCGGCCGCATGCGCAGGTCGGGGTCGAGCAGCGGCGGCAGGGACGATGGGCGCCCGGCGACCGCGGCACGCTCCGCCGGGTCGGCTGGGAGCGGATGAGTCGACGCATCCGAACGAGCCGAACGAGCCGAACGAGCCGAATCATCCGAATGAGCCGAGTGATCTGGACGATCCGGATCGATCGCGGGTCCAGGGAAGGGGCAGGAACTCATGGCGGTGGGCGCTTGTGGCGCGGTGCGTTGGCGGCTCGGACGGCGGGGCCGTCTGAAGCGGAAGGCGGGGACGGGACGGTCCTCGATACGGGGATCTTCGCGGTGGTCCGCCGGGAACGCTTCGCTTAGCATCGAAACATGATTGCCGTCCCCACCGCCGACGAGGCGCTGGCCCATGTCGCCGCCAGCATGGCCGAGCCGGTCCGCGCCCGCATGCTCTGCTGCCTGATGGACGGCCACGCCCGCACGGCCACCGAGCTCGCCGCCGTCGGGGAGGTCGCCGCGTCGACCGCCAGCGCGCATCTGGCCAAGCTGCTCGCGCAGGGGCTGGTCGGCTGCATGGCGCAGGGCAAGCACCGCTACTACCGGCTCGCCGGCGCGGAGGTCGGACAGGCGCTGGAGGCGATGCTGGTCCTCGCCGGTCAGCCGCGTCCGCGCTTCGAGCCCAGCACGCCGCCCGCGCTGCGCCAGGCGCGGCGCTGCTACGACCATCTCGCCGGCCATTGGGGCGTGCGGCTGCACGACCTCGCGCTGGGCCGCGCATGGATCGGGCTGGACGCGACGGAGCCGCGCGGCTATCACGTGACCGACGAGGGCCTGGACGCGCTGCGCGGGCTGGGCGTGGACGTGGACGCGGCCACCGGCGCGCGTCGCCGCAAGCTCGCCTGCGCCTGCATGGACTGGAGCGAGCGTCGCCCGCACCTGGGAGGCGCGCTCGGCGCCGCCTGGCTGCAGGCGATGCTGGCGCAGGGCTGGCTGGACCCGGATCCCGACAGCCGCGCGCTGCGAGTGACGCGGCGCGGACTCACCCGACTGGAACGACTGCTGGAGGACACGACGACATGAGCACAGCGATCCGCGTGGGCATCGGCGGCTGGAACTTCGAGCCCTGGCGCGAGACCTTCTATCCCAGGGACCTGCCCGCTTCGCGCGAGCTGGAGTACGCCAGCAGCAAGCTGACCGCCATCGAGGTCAACGGGACCTACTACAGCACGATGACGCCGAAGACCTTCGCCAAATGGCGGGACACGGCGCCGGACGGCTTCAAGTTCTCGCTCAAGGCCAACCGCTTCGCGACCAACCGGCGCGTGCTGGCCGAGGCCGGCGAGTCGGTGCAGCGCTTCATCGGCAGCGGCGTGGCGGAGCTGGGACCCAAGCTGGGACCCATCGTCTGGCAGTTCGCGCCGACCAAGCGTTTCGACGCGGCCGACTTCGGCGCCTTCCTGAAGCTGCTCCCCGCGAGCAGCGACGGCGTGACGCTGCGCCATGCGCTCGACGTGCGGCACCAGAGCTTCCGCGATCCGGCCTTCCTGGCGATGGCGCGCGATCACGGCGCGGGCGTCGTCTTCACCGAGTCCGACGACTACCCGGCGCTGCCCGACCTCACCGCCGACTTCGTCTACACGCGGGTGATGCGCACGAGGTCCGAGCTGGCGACCGGCGTGACCGACGAGGAGCTCGACGGCCTGGCCGCCTGCGCGACGCGCTGGCAGTCGGGCGGCCAGCCGGACCGGCTGCCCCTGATCGAGCCGCAACGCGCGCCGGAGCGGCGCGGCCGCGACGTGTTCGTGTTCTTCATCAGCGGCGCCAAGGAGCGCGCGCCCGCCGCGGCGATGGCGCTGATCGACCGCCTGAGCTGAGCCGCCGCTCCGGGCCGCTGTCATCTGCGCGGCAGCGCGGCGCGCGCGTCTCTCCTAGAGTCGCCGGCATCCTGGGAGATCCCGCATGCCGTCACTCGTCGCTCCGCTTTCCGCCACCGTGCAGCATTGGCTCGTCGCGCCGGGCGACCTCGTCCGGCGCGGGCAGCCCGTCGTGCGGCTCGAGGCGATGAAGATGGAGCACGAGCTGTCGGCTCCCGCCGACGGCCGCGTGGCCGAGTGCTTCGTCGGCGAGGGCGAACTCGTCCAGGAAGGCGACGCGCTGATGGCGTGGACGCCGGTGACGTCGATGGGAGCGATGCGTCCGTCGGTCGACGCGCCCTCGACCGATGCCGCGCCCGATCCCGCGACCACGACCACGACCACGACCACGACCACGAGCACGAGCACGAGCACGAGCACGAGCACGAGCACGAGCACGAGCACGAGCACCCGC
>NZ_BCYP01000040.1 GCF_001598255.1 Mitsuaria chitosanitabida ATCC BAA-476 = NBRC 102408 | reverse complement strand
GCGACCACGACCACGACCACGACCACGACCACGAGCACGAGCACGAGCACGAGCACGAGCACGAGCACGAGCACGAGCACGAGCACCCGCGCCGACCACCGCGCCTGGGTTGAGCGTCATGCGCTGCTCGACGACGCGGCGCGTCCCGAGGCCATCGCCAAGCGTCACGCGCTGGGCATGCGCACGGCGCGCGAGAACCTCGCCGCGCTCTGCGATCCGGGAAGCCTGATCGAGTTCGGCGCGCTCGCCGTCGCGGCGCAGACCGCGCGGCGGCCGATCGACGAGCTGCGCGCCCAGACGCCCGCCGACGGCGTCATCACCGGCAAGGCGCGGCTGCGCGGCCGGCCGATCGCGGTGATGGCCTACGACGCCACCGTGCTCGCCGGCACGCAAGGCTACCGAGGCCATCAGAAGAGCGACCGGATCCTGGAGCTCGCCGAGCGCGAGCGGCTCCCCTTCGTGCTCTTCGCCGAGGGCGGCGGCGGTCGGCCCGGCGACACCGACATGCCGGTCGTCGCCGGCCTGCATGTGGCGACCTTCGCGCGCATGGCGGCGCTGGCCGGCCAGGTGCCGACCATCGGCATCGCCGCCGGCCGCTGCTTCGCCGGCAACGCGGCGCTGCTCGGCTGCTGCGATGTCGTGATCGCCACGCGCGGCAGCAACATCGGCCTGGGCGGGCCCGCGATGATCGAAGGCGGCGGTCTGGGCCGCTTCGAGCCGGAGGCGATCGGCCCCGCGCCGCAGCTGGCGCAGGTCGGCGTCGTGGACCTGCTGGTCGACGACGAGACGCAAGCCTGCGAGCGGGCGAGGGCGCTGATGGCGTGGATGTGCCGGCTGCCCGCGGACGCGGCGCCCGATGCCATCGACCCGGCGCGCCGCGGGGCGCGGGAGCCCGCACTCGCCGCGGACCAGGCACCGCTCGACGAGGCGATCCCGGAGATCCGACAGCGTGCCTATCCCGTGCGACCCATCCTGGAGCGTCTCTTCGACACGGGCTCGCTGATCGAGCTCGGCGCGGGCCATGGCGGCAGCGTGATCACCGCCGCCGCGCGCCTGCACGGGCAGGCCGTGGCCGTGGTCGCCAGCGATTGCGCGGTGATGGGCGGCGCGGTGGATGGGGCGGCCTCGCGCAAGCTGGCGCGCTTCTGGCGGCTGTGCGAGCGCCTGGGCATGCCGGTCGTCAGCCTGATCGACAGCCCCGGATTCATGGTCGGGCCGCAGGCCGAGGCCACCGGCCAGCTGCGCGAGGCCGGCGAGCTCTTCCGGGCCGCGGCGGCCCTCACCGTGCCGCTGGCCGCCGTGGTGATGCGGCGGGCCTTCGGCCTGGGCGCGATGGCGCTGGCCGGCGGCAGCCTGCACCGGCCGCTCGGCTGCGCGTCCTGGCCGAGCGGCGAGTTCGGCGCGATGGGCCTGGAAGGCGCGGTGCGGCTGGGCTATCGCAAGGAGCTCGCCGCCGCGCCCGACGGCCCGGAGCGGCAGGCCCTGTTCGAGCGCCTGCTCGCGGCCCAGGTCGCCCGCGGCCAGGCGCTCGCCATCGCCGAGACCCTGGAGATCGATGCCGTCATCGCGCCGCGCCAGACCCGCGACTGGTTGCTGGCCCTGCTCGGCGGCTGAGCGCGGGAGCCTGCCGCCGCCGAGCCTCGATGCACCACCGCAACGCCAGCTTGTCGATCTCGTGACGTCCTCGCGCTTTCCGCCACTTTGCGATCCGTGGGGTGTGCGGCCGGGCGTCGGTCACTACACTGCCTCTCCATGGCGCCCCTGTCGATCCACATCCCGACCTTGATGCTGGCGTTGCTGAGCGGCTTCGCCATGCTCGGCGTGCAGCTGTGGATGGCGCAGCGCAGCAAGCTGCGCTACCTGGACCTGGCGGTGTGGACCTGGGGCTCGTGGGCGCTGCTGGGCGGCTTCGCGATGCTGTCGGCGCGGCTGGTGCTGCCGCTGTGGCTGTCGGCGCTGGCCGGCAACGGGCTGATCGCGCTGGGCATCATCTTCTACAACGAGGCCATCCACCGCCACGTGCTGGGCCGCTCGCTGCCGCGCTGGCTCTGGTGGGGCGCCCCGGCCGTGTCCTGGGCGCTGACCGTGGCCTTGCTGGGGGCGCCGCTGCCGGTGCGCACCAGCATCATCTCGCTGCTCTTCGGCCTGCTGCTGTGTCCCGCGATCGTCGTGCTGATGACGGCCGGCTGGCGGCGCGAATCCTCGCTGCGCGCGGTCGCGCTGACGCTGGTCGCCGCGGCGGCCAGCCTCTTCCTGCGCAGCATCCACGCGATCGTCAATCCCGACGACTACCGCGACCTGATGCAGAGCAGCCTGGGCCAGGGCCTGACCTTCCTGTTCAGCTTCATCTGCCTGATCGGGACCGGCTTCGGCTTCGTGCTGGCCAACTTCGAGCGCATCGCGCGCCACATGGAGGACATGGCCTCCACCGACGGCCTGACCGGCTGCCTGAACCGCATGACCGCCGACGCGCTGCTGCGCCACGAGCTCGAGCGCGGTCGCCGCGAGGGCACGCCCCTCGCCTTCGTGCTGCTGGACCTGGACCACTTCAAGGACGTCAACGACTGCCACGGCCACCACGCCGGCGACGACGCGCTGCGCGCCTTCGCGGCCGAGGTGCGGGCGCGCCTGCGGGGCTCGGACGTGGTGGGCCGCTGGGGCGGAGAGGAGTTCGGCCTGGTCCTGCCGGCGACCGACGCACCGGGCGCCGAGCGGCTGGTCGAGGCGATCCGCGAGGCGGTGTCGCGACTGCGGCTGTGCGACGGCGAGGGCCGCGATTTCAGCATGACCGTGTCGGCGGGCATCGCGATCGCCGAGCCCGGCGCCAACCTGAGCGCCGACCTGCTGTTCATGCGCGCCGACCGGGCGCTCTACGTCGCCAAGGACGGAGGCCGCAACCGCGTGCAGGTGCATGACGAACGGATCGCGGAGATGGCGTCGATGCCGCCGCGCGCGACGGCAGGCGATCGCGCCTCCACCCCTCCCGAAGGCGCCGCCGCGGAGACGTCGCCCACGACATCGATGGACACCGGCCGTCCGGCCTGAGGCGCCGGACGCGGCCATCGACGCCAGCGCGTGGCCTGCGCCGAGCGCGCCGGTCGCGGTGCCGACGTCCGGTCAGCAGTTCTCGTACTTCCAGTTGCGGCGCTTGCCCTCGGCCATCCACTCGACGGCCTGCGCGATGCGGCGCTCGCGGGTCTCGGGCTTCTTGGCCTCGACGATCCAGTCGATGTACTCGCGCCGCTGACCGGGCGGGAATCCGTCGAAGGTCCGGCGCGCCGCCGCGTCGCGGTCGAGGGCCGCCACCAGGTCCTCGGGCGCCTCGGGGGGCGGCTTGGGCGCCGCGGGCTTGGCGGGACGCGCCTTGACGCCGTCCTCGATCAGCTGCATCGCGCGCTTGATCGCGGCCTTCTGCTCGGTCCTGGACGGGAGGTCCTTGATCGAGGTGAGCCGGCCGTAGTCGCCCATCGCGCCGTCCTTGCCCTTGCCTTCGCCGACCGCGGCCTCGCCATGCCAGAAACCGATCGAGCAGTGCGCCTTGAAGGCGGCCATGCCGCTCAGGATCTTGTCGCGGTAGACGAAGTTGGGGAAGCCCCACTTGATGGTCTCGACCACGTCCGGGCAATGGGCGTGGACGGTGGCGCGCCAGTGCCGCAGCAGGTCCTGAGCGAAAGGCGCGGCGCGCTCGATGTAGGCGTCGATGCGGGGATCGTGTGAGGACATGGGCGCAGGGTAGCGATTTCGAGGACCTTCGACCATCGTGGTCTATGCTCGGCCCCCATGCGAGCCAAGACTTCCAATTCCCTTCTCGCCCGCCTGCCGGCGGCCCTGCCGATCTGGACGCTGCTGGCGCCGCTGGCCGCGATCGCCGCGCTGCTGGGGCTCACGGCGGGCGCCGACTCGACGCTGATCCTGGGCGTGGTGAGCGCGCTGCTGATCGCCGCGGTGCTGGCCGCCGTGCATCACGCCGAGGTCGTCGCGCACCGCGTGGGCGAGCCCTACGGCTCGCTGGTGCTCGCGGTGGCCGTGACCATCATCGAGGTGGCGCTGATCGTGTCGCTGATGCTGGCGGGGGGCGAGGCGACCAACACGCTGGCGCGGGACACGGTGTTCTCCGCGATCATGATCGTGTGCAACGGCGTGCTGGGCCTGTGCATCCTGGTCGGCGGCTGGCGGCATCAGGTGCTGGCCTTCCGCGTCGAGGGCACCAGCCCGACGTTGGCCGTGCTGGCCGCGCTGTCGGTGCTGACGCTGGTGCTGCCCGCGTTCACCACGAGCTCGCCCGGTCCGACCTTCACCAAGGTGCAGCTGTTCTTCGCGGGCGGCGTGTCGCTGGTGCTCTACGGCGCCTTCGTCTTCGTGCAGGCGGTGCGCCACCGCGACTACTTCCTGCCGATCGCCGGCGTGGACGACCAGGACGCGCACGCCGCTCCTCCAAGCTGGAAGGTGGCCGGAGTGAGCCTGGCGCTGCTGCTGGTCTGCCTGGTGGGCGTGGTCGGCCTGGCCAAGCTGCTCGCTCCGACCATCGAGCGTGGCGTGCACGCGATCGGCGCGCCGCCCTCGCTGGTGGGCGTGATCGTGGCGCTGCTGGTGCTGCTGCCGGAGACGGTGGCGGCGGTGCGCGCGGCGCTGCACAACCGGCTTCAGACCAGCCTGAACCTGGCGCTGGGCTCGGGGCTGGCGAGCATCGGCCTGACGATCCCGACGGTGGCGGTGCTGTCGCCGCTGTTCCCGCACTCGCTGGTGCTGGGGCTGTCGCCGCTGAGCATGGTGCTGCTGTTCCTGACTTTCATCGTGGGCGCGCTGACCCTGGGCGGCGGCCGCGCGACGGTGCTCCAGGGCGCCGTCCACATGGTGGTCTTCGTCGTGTTCCTGTTCCTCGCCGTCGTTCCCTGACGGCGACCGGCTTCTCAGCCCGCCACCCCGACGATCACGCTCGAGGCCTTGAAGATCGCGGTGGCCTCGCGGCCGGGGGACAGGCCTTGATGCTGCCGTCACGCGCCGCGTCGACGGTGCCTTCGAAGAAATTGCGGGCGCTGGCCTTCCTGTCCTCACTCGCCCTGTGATGCCGCGGAACCCTCGCCCCGCGTCGTGATCGTGGTGACCACCCGGATCGTCGCCGGCGCCTCGGCGCCCATGCAGACCGCGAAGTCGCCGCAATCATCGCACTTGGGCGGGCGCAGGCCGGGCCGTCCCAGCGACTCGCCCAGGCACAGGAACAGGTGACGCTTCCAGCGGAGATTCCGCTCGTTGGCGTCGTGCAGCGTCGGAAAGCTCAGGCGCATCAGCCGCGTGACCTGCGGCCGTTCGTCCAGTCCGAGGTCCTGCCACAGGTGATGGCCACCCATGCAGGCGCTGGCCAGCCAGCCGGCGATGCGCGCGTGCGAGGAGTCCTTCGTCGCGCGATGCTCCAGCAGGAAGCGATACAGAGGACCCAGCAGTCCCGCCGGGTCAGGGGCGCGCGGCGGCAGCGCGCCGGCGTCGATGCGGGCGACCACGTGGCGGCCCACCGTCGCGAACAGCAGCCGGTCCGCGTCGGCCCAGCCGCGCGGTGCCTCGGACAGCAGCCGCGTCAGAGCGGCTAAATCTCGATCCGGCTCAACCATTTGACGTGGCGCGGACCCGCGCGCAGATCGCGACCGGACAACAGGGCGATGCGGCCTTCGCCGTCATCGAGCGCCTGGCCATCGCGCTCGAACACCACCAGCACGCCGGCGCCGACCTCGGTGTTGGTCAGCTCCGGCCACGAGAAAGCGACCTTGTAGCCGTCGCTGGCCGTGACCAGCACGGCCATGGACTTCCACGCGTGCTTGTCCTGAGTCACCACGCCCGCCCGCTCCAGCACGGCGCTCAGTCGCACGCCGCGGACGGTGGTCGACTGCTCGCGTCCGTCGATCTGCTTCGTCATGGTGAAGGTGCCGATCTGCTCGGCGGGGAAGGCGCGCAGGTCGTCGACCGTGAGCATCAGCGGCGCACGCACGGCGCCCTCGACCAGAAGCTTCTCGGTGACCGGACCGGCGGCGAGCGCCGGCAGCGCCAGCGTGCCCGACAAGCCCATCGCCATGACGGTCATGGCGGCCAGCGCCAGCCGCCGCGCGGGTGAACGGTTGAACATCGACCTTCCCTCGATGAGGCGCGCCACGCGCCGATGGCGGAATATATCGCCGGATACGACGCGAGGAGGGCGATCGCATCAGGGCCAGTCCGCCGACTTGGGCCCGTACTCCCAGTCGTAGGGCACGCCGGTCTCGCCGAGCAGCGCCCGCACCAGCGACGGATAGAGCCGCTCGGCCTTCACGTCGTTGGACAGCAGCACCGCGCAGGCCCGGCGGCGCTCGACGCAGACCCAGGTGTTGCCGGTGGCGTCGTCGTGGCCGCCCTTGAAGAAGCCGCGACCCTGAGGGCCGTCGAAGACGACCATGCCGATGCCCGCGGCCAGGTCCGCGCGGCGCCGCGCCGGCGGCAGCTCGGCCTGCAGCGTCGGGAACTGCGAGGCCGTCGTGATCGGCGCCTGCGGGCGGACCATCTCGGCACGGCTGCGCGGCGTCAGTCCGTCGCCCCGCGCGAAGCCCGCGGCGAAGCGGGCGAAGTCCTCGATCGTCGTGTCCATCGAGCCCGCCGCCCGTACCCGGCTGCGCGGATCGTGCGGCTCCCAGCGCCGCTCCAGGGTCAGGCCGTCGGCCAGGTTCGCGGCGAAGTCGGGCCGCCACATCATGCTGGTCGTCGCCATGCCGAAGCGGTCGAAGACCCGGCGTTGCATCTCGCGGCCGAGGTCCAGCCGCGGCGTGCCTTGCTCGAGCACGAACTGCAGCAGGATCAGGCCCTCGCCCGAATAGGCGTAGCGGCTGCCCGGGTCGAAGTGAAGGCGCAGCTTGCGATCCGGCTCCAGGAAGGCGAAGTTGCCGAAGCCGCTGCGGTGCGTCAGCAGGATGCGGGGCGTCAGCTGGCGCCAGCGCTCGTCGCCGCGCAGGTCGCGCCACGGGCCGTAGCGCGAGTCGTTCGGATAGTCGGGCAGCGGTCGGTCGAGGTAGCGCTCGATCGGCGCGTCGAGGTCGACGAGGCCCTCGTCCACCAGCTGCATCACGGTGTAGGCGAACACGGCCTTGGTCAGCGAGGCGCCATACATCACCGTGCCGGTCTGCAAGGCCTGGCCCGCCGCGTTGCGGTGGCCGTAGGCGCGCACCGAGACGATCCGGCCGTCCTCGATGTAGGCCATGGCCAGCGCTTCGATGGTGTGTGACTGGATCGCCTGGGTGATCAGGGCGTCGGCGGCGTCGACCGCGCGTCCAGGATCGGGCGCGCGTCCTGGCGCGTCGGCGATGACCACCGCGGCGCCATTGCCGGAGCGGGACGTGGCGGCGGCGTCCTGCTGGCGGGTCGGGCCGCCGCAGGCGGCGAGCCACGGCAAGGTCGCGCCGAGTACCAGCGCCACCAGGCCGATCGATCGCGGCGCGCCGGTCATGCGGCGAGCCGGAAGGCGCTGACCAGCGCGTTCAACTGCTCCGCCTGCGAGCGCAGGCTGCCGGCCGCCGCGGCGGACTCCTCCACCAGCGCGGCGTTCTGCTGCGTCATCTCGTCCAGGCGCTGCACGGCCACGTTGACCTGGCCGATCCCGTCCTTCTGCTCCGCCGCCGCCGTGGCGATCTCGCCCACGATGTCGGCCACGCGGCGCACGCCCGAGACGATCTCGCCCATGGTCGATCCCGCGTCCTGCACCAGCCGCGTGCCGGCGTCCACGCGCGACACGCTCTCGCCGATCAGGGCCTTGATCTCCTTGGCCGCCGCGGCGCTGCGCTGGGCCAGCGCCCGCACCTCGCCGGCCACCACCGCGAAGCCCCGGCCCTGCTCGCCGGCGCGCGCGGCCTCCACCGCGGCATTCAGCGCCAGGATGTTGGTCTGGAAGGCGATCCCGTCGATGACGCCGATGATGTCGCTGATGCGGCGGGAGCTGGACTCGATCTGCTGCATCACCGCCACCACCTCGCCCACCACCTCGCCGCCCTTGGACGCCGACATGCGGGTCGCGTTCACCAGGTCGTTGGCCTGCTGCGCGGAACTCGCGGTGTGCGCGACCGTGCCGGTCAGCTCCTCCATCGACGAGGCCGTCTGCTGCAGGTTGGAGGCGGTGGCCTCGGTGCGCGCCGACAGGTCCTGGTTGCCGGTGGCGATCTCCTGCGTGGCGACGTTGATGGTCTCGGTGCCGTCGCGGACCTGCCGCACCATGCGCCGCAGCGCCTCCTGCATCACGCTGAGCTGCCGCAGCAGCACCCCGATCTCGTCGCTGCGATCCACGCGGATGTCGCGGCTCAGGTCGCCGCTGGCAATGGTCTGGGCGACTTCGCCGGCCTGCACCATCGGCGCCCGCACCGACACCGTGATGCGCCACGCGATCAGGATCCCCAGGCCGATCGCGACGCCGGCCAGGCCCAACAGCACCATGGACGCGTGGCGCGCCTGCTCGCGCTGCGTGGTGGCGAAGGACTCGGTGTCCTCGGAGATCAGCCGGACCAGCTTCTCGACCTCGCCCAGGTACGCGGCCGCGGCCGGCGCGAGACTCTGGTCGACCTGCCGCCGCCCCGCCTCGGGGTCCGACTTGATCGTCCCCATCACGCCCTTGCGCATGTCCACGTAGCGCTGCCGCGCCGCGGCGATCACCGGCAGCTGCGCCTTCTGCTCGGGATCGTCGATGGCCTGCTCCAGCTCCTTCTGCAGCTGGTTGATGCGCTCGGTGGTGCGGCTCATCTCGCCGGACATGAAGCGCGTCAGGCCCTCGTGGCCGTCGGAGCGCGCGAGCGCCATCACGCGGGTGAGGTTGAGCTCGGTCGCGGCACGCCAGTTCGTGGCCATCAGCCGGCGCTGCTCCTGCTGGTTCAGCTCCTCGCCGAGCCGCACCAGCTCGCGCAGCTTCCACACGCCCACGCCCGCCATCAGCGCCGCCATCGCCAGCACGGCGGCGAAGCCGACCTGCAACAGCGTGGTGATCTTCATCCGGTTCAGCGTCTGCAGCATGAGGGACTCCAACGACGGTGTTCAGTCGATTATGGGAGTGCCCCCAAGGCCGGGCAAGCCGGGACGGCCGGGGGCTTCCCCCGAGGCGCGGGGGAGCGCGGCCATCCCCGGTCACGCGAGGGACGCCGAGGCGGGAGCTCAGGCCAGGCGGAACACCCGGACCAGCTCCGCCAGCTCGCTGGCCTGTTGCTGCAGGCTGTCGGCGGCGGCGCTGCTTTCCTCGACCAGCGCGGCGTTCTGCTGCGTGACCTGGTCCAGCTGGGTGACGGCCTGGCCGATCTGCACGATGCCGCGCGTCTGCTCCTGGCTGGCCGAGGCGATCTCGCCGATCAGCACACTGACCTGCCGCACCTGCTCGACGATGCCCTGCATCGCGGCGCCGGCCTCGTCGGCCAGGCCGGAGCCGGACTCCACCTGCTGCACGCTGCGGCCGATCAGCGCCTTGATCTCGCGCGCCGCCTGCGCCGAGCGCTGCGCCAGCGCGCGCACCTCGCTGGCCACCACGGCGAAGCCCTTGCCCTGCTCGCCGGCGCGCGCGGCCTCCACCGCCGCGTTCAGCGCCAGGATGTTGGTCTGGAAGGCGATGCCGTCGATGACCCCGATGATGTCGGCGATCTGGCGGGACGAGTGGCTGATGTCCTGCATGGTCCGCACCACCTGCTGCACCACGCCACCACCCTGGCCGGCGGCCGCGGCCGCCTGCGTGGCCAGCGTATCGGCCTGGCCCGCGGTCGAGGCGTTGTTCTGCACCGTGCTCGACAGCTCCTCCATCGAGGCGGCCGTCTGCTGCAGGCTGCTGGCCTGCTCCTCGGTACGCTGGCTCAGGTCGAGGCTGCCGGTGGCGATCTCGCTGGAGCCGGTGGCGATGCTCTCGCTGCTGTTGCGCACGCGACTGACGATGTCGCGCAGCGAGCCCGCCATCGCGCCCAGCGCCGCGATCAGGCGCGCGGCCTCGTCCTGGCCCGGCGCGGCCTGGCGGTTGCGCAGGTCGCCTTGCGCGACGGCTTCGGCGAAGCTCACCGCCTCGGCCATCGGCGCGGTGATGGAGCGCGTCGTGAAGACGCCCGCGAGCAGCGCCACCAGCATCGCCGCGGCGGTCGCTGCCAGGCTCCACCAGCGCACCGAGGCGTTGGTGCCGCCGGCGCTCTCGTAGGCCTCGGCGCCGACGCGTACCTGGAGCGCCAGCAGCGCGTCCACCGCGTCCTTGGCCTTGGCGCCCAGCGGCACGATGCGCTCGCCGTAGAGCTGGTTGGCGCGCGCGAGGTCGCCGGCCCGGACCGCGTCGCGCGTGGCGAGCAGGCCGTCGCGCACGTAGCTCGCGCGGACCTCGGCGAAGGTCGTGGCCAGGCGCTTCTCCTCGTCGGTGAGGTAGGTGTCCATGTAGGCCTTCCACAGCGCGGAGACCTGGCCGATGTTGGTCTGCAGCTGCTGGTCCAGCGCCGGCAGCTGCGCCGGGTCGCGGACCATCTCCATCACCAGGATGCGGTTGCGCAGCATCAGGCTGTCGATGTCACCGATCTGCTTGAGGGGGACGGTGCGGTCCTCGTAGAGCGTCTTGAGCTCGGCGTAGACGCGGGCGCTGCCGGTGATGCCGACCGCCGCGATGACGACGATCAGCAGCAGCATCAGACCGAAGGCGAGCGACAGGCGCAGGCCCGTCGTGAAGCGTCGGAGGATGGACATGGGGAGGTCTCCTGCGGGTCTCGGGGGGATGGACGTGCCGTTGTCGATTGCACGCCATGTGCCATCGGAAGGGAAGTCCCGTACCCGGGGGCCATGAATCCGGCGCGCGCGCGGATTCGGTCACGGGTCGGCGCCGGGCTGCCCGCCGGGCGCTCCCCGGCGCTGTTCCGGGCGCGCGGCCGAGGCACGAAACTTGCGCCGCGTCCGGCGTGACCGCTCCGCCCGCACCCGCCAGCCCGCCGCCCGCGTCCGCCGACGACGGCGCGGGTCCGGCCGCGCCCGGCCTGCGGGTGCTGCTGATCGATGACGGCGCGCATCGCGTCGACCTGCTGCGCGACGCGCTGGCGCGCCAGGGCTGCGAGGTGGTCGGCGTGGTCGAGCAGGCGACGCTGATCCACGACTGCGTGCTGCGCCTGCGGCCGGACGTGGTGATCGTCGATGCGGAGTCCCCCACCCGCGACACCCTGGAGAACCTGGCCACGCTGTCCGCGCGGATGCCACGTCCGGTCGTGGTCTTCGCCGAGGACGGCGATCAGGGACCGATGCGGCGCGCGATCCAGGCGGGGGTGAGCGCCTATGTGGTGGCGGGTCTGCAGCCGGGGCGTCTGGCGCCGGTCCTGCATGTGGCCATCGCGCGGTTCGAGCAGGACCTGGCGTTGCGGGAGGAGCTCAGCAAGGCGCAGGCGCAGCTGGCGTCGCGCAAGCAGGTGGACCGGGCCAAGGGCATCCTGATGCGCGAGCAGGGGCTGGATGAGGAGCAGGCCTATCAGCGTCTGCGCAAGCTGGCGATGGATCGGGGGGAGCCGATTGCGCAGGTCGCTCGGCGCGTGATCGACGCGCACGACCTGCTGCGGGGCTGAACGCACCGGATCGGCGCAGCGGCGCCGCGAGACAGTGCGTGGGAGCCCGAAGACCCTCACCCCAACCCTCTCCCGCAAGCGGGCGAGGGAGTCGTGCCATCGAGCGCCATGCGGCCCCCCCGCCCGCGGAGCGGGAGAGGGAGTCGTGCCATCGAGCGCCATGCGGTCCCCCCGCCTGCGGAGCGGGAGAGGGAGTCGTGCCATCGAGCGCCATGCGGTCCCCCCGCCTGCGGATTGGGGGAGGGCGTCGTGCCATCGAGCGCCGTACGGCCCCCTCGCCCGCGGAGCGGGAGAGGGCGGGGGGTGAGGGTCGTCGCAAGCCGGGAGCGCCGGTTCGACGCGTCTTGGCACGCTTCCTGCGACTCCCCGGTCAAGCCCGCACAACGGCGTGCGGGCCGCACCAGCAAGGTCCGGACAAAGGCGTCCGATCGAGCCCGCGCAGCGCGCGGGTCCGATCGCGGCGCCTTTGTCGTTTCCGGCTCCATCCGTCGTCGAACAGCACGGCGCGTCCCGATCGCGCCATCTGGAGGTCCTGCATGAGTCTCGGTTCCAAGGAGGGTTTGATGAGCGCTGAGCGTCGTCAGCTGCTCGCCACGGGCGCGGCATGGGGCGGGTTGTCCGCGTTGCCGGGAGGGGGCGCCTTCGCCGCCGGCTCGGACAAGCCGGAGAAGGAGGAGGTCCGCATCGGCTTCATCCCGCTGACCGACTGCGCCTCCGTGGTGATGGCCGCGGCGCTGGGCTTCGACAGGAAGTACGGCATCAGGATCGTCCCGACCAAGGAGGCCTCCTGGGCCGGCGTGCGGGACAAGCTGGTCAACGGCGAGCTCGACATGGCCCATGTCCTCTACGGCCTGGTCTACGGCGTGCACCTGGGCGTGGCCGGTCCCAGGAAGGACATGGCCGTGCTGATGACGCTGAACAACAACGGCCAGGCGATCACGCTGTCGAAGAAGCTGGCCGACGCGGGCGCGGTGGACGGGGCCTCGCTGGCCAAGGTCATGGCCAAGGCCCCGCGCGACTACACCTTCGCGCAGACCTTCCCCACGGGCACGCACGCGATGTGGCTCTACTACTGGCTGGCCGCGGCGGGCGTGAATCCGATGAAGCAGGCCAAGGTCATCACCGTGCCGCCGCCGCAGATGGTGGCCAACATGCGGGTGGGCAACATGGACGGCTTCTGCGTCGGCGAGCCCTGGAACCACCGGGCCATCATCGACGGCATCGGTATCACCGCCGCGACCACGCAGGACATCTGGAAGGACCATCCGGAGAAGGTGCTGGGCACCACCGGCGACTTCGTCAAGAAGTACCCCAACACGGCGCGCGCCGTGGTGATGGCGGTGCTGGAGGCCAGCCGCTGGATCGACGCCAGCCTGTCCAACAAGCAGAAGATGGCCGAGACCATCGCCGACAAGGCCTATGTCAACACCAGCGTGGACGCGATCAACCAGCGCATCCTGGGCCGCTACCAGAACGGCCTGGGCAAGACCTGGGACGATCCCAACCACATGAAGTTCTTCAACGACGGGCTGGTGAACTATCCCTGGCTGTCGGACGGCATGTGGTTCCTGACGCAGCACAAGCGCTGGGGCCTGATCAAGGAGCACCCCGACTACCTCGGCGTCGCGCGCCAGATCAACCAGATCGACCTCTACCGCCAGGCGGCCTCGGCGCTGGGCGTCGCGGTGCCCAAGGACTCCATGCGCAGCTCCAAGCTCTTCGACGGCGTGGTCTGGGATGCCAAGGATCCCGCCAGGTACGCCGACAGCTTCAAGGTCCGCGCCTGAGGCGCGCCCCGATCAGGAGGTCCCCATGGTCAGTGCTGTCTTCCACGCGCCGGACGATGCGTCCGGCGAGCCGATGACCGTCTCGGTCGCCACGCCCCGGCCGCTCGCGCGCGACGCGGGATCGACGTCTCCCGCCGAGGTGAAGGCGACACCCGCCGCCGCGCCGCGTGCCGGCCTGGACTGGCGCGCGCTGTGGATGCGCGTGCTGCCGCCGGTGCTCGGGCTGGGCCTGCTGTGGCTGGTCTGGTTCCTGGCCACGCTCAAGGGCGGGTCCTTCCCGACGCCGGGCGCGACCTGGGAGGCCGCGGTCAAGCTCTTCGCCGACCCGTTCTATCGCAACGGCCCGAACGACCAGGGCATCGGGTGGAACATCCTGAACTCGCTGCAGCGGGTGGCGCTGGGCTTCGGGCTGGCGGCGGCGGTGGGCATTCCGCTGGGCTTCGTCATCGGCCGCTTCGAATTCGCGAGCCGCATGCTGTCGCCGCTGATCAGCCTGCTCAAGCCGGTGTCGCCGCTGGCCTGGCTGCCGATCGGTCTGCTGGTCTTCAAGAGCGCCAACCCCGCGGCCATCTGGACCATCTTCATCTGCTCGATCTGGCCGATGGTGGTGAACACCGCGGTGGGCGTTCAGCGCGTGCCGCAGGACTACCTGAACGTCGCGCGGGTGCTGCGGCTGTCGGAGTGGAAGCTCGTCACCCGCATCCTGTTCCCGGCGGTGCTGCCCTACATGCTGACCGGCGTGCGGCTGTCCGTGGGGACGGCCTGGCTGGTGATCGTCGCGGCGGAGATGCTCACCGGTGGCGTGGGCATCGGCTTCTGGGTCTGGGACGAGTGGAACAACCTCAACGTGCAGCACATCCTGATCGCGATCTTCGTGATCGGGATCGTGGGTCTGGTGCTCGAGTGGGCGCTGATGGCCCTGGCCAGGCGCTTCTCCTTCGACGACTGATTGGAGATCCCCATGAACACGCCGTTCATCCGTGTGCAGCAGGCCGAGATGGTCTTCGCGACCCGCCAGGGCCGCTTCCATGCGCTGCGCGAGATCGACCTGGACATCGCCAAGGGCGAGTTCGTGACGCTGATCGGCCACTCGGGCTGCGGCAAGTCGACGCTGCTGAACCTGATCGCGGGGCTGCTGCGGCCCACCGGCGGGGGGCTGCTGTGCGACGGGCGCGAGATCGCCGGACCCGGGCCCGAGCGGGCGGTGGTGTTCCAGAACCACTCGCTGCTGCCCTGGCTGACCTGCTTCGACAACGTGCTGCTGGCGGTCGAGTCGGTCTTCGGCGGGCGCGAGCTCAAGCCGAGGCTGATGGCGCGCGCCGAGGAGGCGCTGCATCTGGTGGGCATGAGTCATGCGATGTTCAAGCGGCCGCATGAGATCTCGGGCGGGATGAAGCAGCGGGTGGGCATCGCGCGGGCCTTGGCGATGGCGCCCAAGGTGCTGCTGATGGATGAGCCCTTCGGCGCGCTGGATGCGCTGACGCGGGCGCATCTGCAGGATGAGCTGCTCAAGATCGTGGCGGCGACGCACAGCACGGTGGTGATGGTCACGCACGACGTGGACGAGGCGGTGCTGCTGTCGGATCGCATCGTGATGATGACCAACGGGCCGGCGGCGACGATCGGGCAGGTGTTGCCGGTCGAGCTGCCGCGGCCGCGGGATCGGGTGGCGCTCGCCGAGGATCCGAACTACGTGCATGCGCGCAAGGCGGTGATCGATTTCCTCTACACGCGGCATCGCCACGCGGAGGCGCGGGCGGCTTGAGTCTTGGGGCTCGCTGCCTGCCACCGCCCTCACCCCTCCCTCTCCCGCGTAGCGGGAGAGGGGAAAGGCGCGCGCAGCGGAGAGAGCCGGCGGGCATGCGCGGTGCCGGTGGCCCCCTCTCCCGCTGCGCGGGAGAGGGCGGGGGTGAGGGCCGTCGCAGGCAGCGAGAGCCCTCACCCCAAGATGATCTGCAAGCTCTGCTGATAGTGCCCGGTGAGCAGATCCAGCCGATCGAGCAGCACCTCGCTGCTGCGGGCCAGGCCGCCGGCCGCTTCGCGGCCATGGGCGTCGCGCAAGCTCCGCATCAATCGCAGCCACTCCGCGCTCACTTCCGCGAGCAGCGCGCGGATCGCGTCGCTCGACAGCGGCGATGCCTCCAGCGCCGCCAGTCCCGCCGCGAAGCGATCCAGGCTGTCGAGCAGCCCCCCCGGATCCCGTCCTGGCAGCAGGTCCGCCAGCAGCGCTTCCTTGGCCAGCTGCTGGCTCAGCATCCGTTGCCGACCGCAGAGGTTCACCACCTGCAGCGGCTTGCCCGCGCCGCTGGCGGCCAGCGCCGTCGCCAGCGCATCGGACCGGCCCAGCAGGTCCTGCGCCGCATCGTCCGCCGCGACCAGCGCCTCCACGCTGGGCTTCCCCACAAGCAGCGGCTCCAAGCGCCTCCAGGCCTCGAGGATGCCCTCCAGGTCCGGCCCCGGCGCCGCCTGCGCCGACAGCAAGCCCGGCAATCTCGCCAGATTCGCCGTCACACGTGCGCAGGACTCATCCTGCAGCGTCTTCGCGCGCTTGGGCTCGATGCCGGCCGCACGCTGCGCCATCAGCTTCACCAGGCGCTGGCTCAGCATCCGCTGCTGGCCGGCGAGGTTGACCGCCTCCGCCAGCTGCGCCGAATGCACCACCGATCGCGCCACCTCACCCAGCCTGAGATGCGCGTGCATCGCCGCCTCGCGCAGCAGACGGAAGGCGCTGTCCTCGTCGAGCTCGCGCGCCGACATCAGCAGGCCCTTCGCGCGCTCGGTCCACTTGCGGTCGTCCAGTTGCGCCCGCAGCGCGGCCTGGCGCTCGTTCAGCGCGACGGCCCAGCCGAGTTGCCAATGCAGCGCGTCGGGGTCGGGCATCGAGGCCAGCCAGACCTGGATGCCGAGCCCGGCCGCCCGGCGCCGCTGCGCCGCCGTGCCGCCCGGCGCCACGCACACGACCGGCAGGGCCAGCGCCGCGGCCTCCAGCGCATCCAGCCAGCCATCGAGCGCCGCGCCCGTCGAACCGGGGCTCCCCGAGGCCGATGCCTGGCCCGTGGCCAAGCCCAGCCCGGCATCGCCGCCGACCGCCGTCTCATCCGGAATCAACAGCAGCGCCTGCGCCCCCTGTTCTTGTGCGGCGCGCACCAAGCTGTCGCGTCCGGGCTGGTGCACGGACGCCGCGATCCAGTGCGGCGAGGCCGATCCCGTGCCCGCGGCCGGACGCGGCGCCGGGCCCAGCCGCAGCACGCGGCGGGGCAGGTCGTCGTCGGCGGAGAGGGCGTCAGCGGCGGCGGGCGCGGTCGGCTCGGACATGGTCGCTACAGAGGGAAGACACACGATCCCACGCGCACGGATCGTGCCGCCGCGCGGGGGCGTCGCAGCATAAGCCCATCGCCCGTCCAGTGCTCGGCCGACGCCGGCGAGGCGGCCGACCTCGCCGCACCGCGGCCATCTGGCACGCGACTTGCGAAAGAGAGCCCGTGGCGCAACGACGCGCCGCGCTCCCGCGGGGCCTCGTCCCCGCGATCTCCGACACCGCCCCGGCGGTGTCATCGCCGCCGAGGTCGTCCCGCGACATCGGCACCGCTTGAAGGCCACGACCAGCCCGGTGCTGATCGCGGCCTTTTTTCGTTCCGCTTCACCAGAGCCTTTCCGCCATGGCAGCGTTCCGCACCTTCCTGAGATCAGGCCACGCCCCGACCCTCGGCGCCGCGTTCCTGTACTTCGCGTTCTCGTGCTGCATCTGGGTGCTGAACGGCGCGCTCGCGCCCTTCATCAGCGAGGCCTACCAGCTCACCGCCGCGCAGAAGGGCCTGATGCTCTCCATCCCCATCATGGCCGGCGCGCTGATGCGATTCCCGCTGGGGTTGCTCTCCCAGTACATCGGCAGGAAGAATGCGACGCTGGTGGAGATGGCGCTGATCGCCGTGGCCATGAGCTACGGCTACTTCATGGTCGACGGCTACGACGACCTGCTCGCGATGGGCGTGCTGCTGGGCATCGCCGGCGCCAGCTTCGGCGTGGCGATGTCGCTGGGCTCGGGCTGGTACCCGCCGAAGTACAAGGGCCTGGCCATGGGCCTGGTCGGCGCGGGCAACGTCGGCACCGCGGTGTCCGTGCTGGTCGCGCCGCCGCTGGCGCAGTGGCTGGGCTGGCAGAGCGTCTACGCGATCGCGGCCGCCGCGATCGCCGTGCCCATGGGGGTGATGATCGTCTTCGCCAAGGAGCCGCCCGACGTCGGACGCCACACCGGCCTGCGCGACCACGTCGCCTGCCTGTTCGAGAAGGACGGCTGGGCCTTCAGCCTGCTCTATGCGGTGACCTTCGGCGGCTTCATCGGCCTGACCACTTTCCTGCCGACCTACTACCACGACCAGTTCGGCGTCTCCAAGGTCGCCGCCGGGCAACTGACCATGCTGGCGGCCTTCATGGGCGCGGCGGTGCGGGTGGTCGGCGGCGCGCTGTCGGACCGCTGGGGCGGCGTCAACGCGCTGACCACCGTGCTGGGCGTGGTGACCGTCTCGCTGCTGCTGATCGGACCGGCCAACGGCTCGATCGCGCTGACGACGCTGCTGCTGGTGATCTGCTTCGCCGGTCTGGGCGCGGGCAACGGCGCGCTGTTCCAGCTGGTGCCGCTGCGCTGGCCCGCGGCCACCGCGGTGGCGGGTTCCATGATCGGCGAGATCGGCGCCCTCGGCGGTGGCGCGGTGCCCAACCTGATGGGCCTGTCCAAGCAGACGGCCGGCACCTACGCCTGGGGCTTCGTCGCCTTCGCCGGCTTCGCGCTCGTGATGCTCGGCGTGCTGCGCGTGATGCAGCGCCGCTGGACGAGCACCTGGGCCACCGATGGCGGCCGCGCCCACGTGGTCGACGAGTCGACCTCGCCCGCCACTTCGCCCGCCACCTCTCCCGCGACTCCCCACCCGATCACCGCCCCCCTGTCCCCCGTCTTGCCCCCTCTCCCGCTTGCGGGAGAGGGCAGGGGAGAGGGTCTTCCGGGCTCCCGCCCCGCCACCGCCCCCATCCCCAGTCAACTCCCTCTCCCGCTTGCGGGAGAGGGCGGGGGTGAGGGTCTTCATTTCCCCCAGGAGCGTGCCGCATGAATGCCCCGACCGAACTCGCGCCGCTGTCGGCGACGGCCTCCACCACACCGATCCCGCTCAAGAAGATGAAGCTCGTGATGGTCGGCAACGGCATGGCCGGCGTCCGTACCCTGGAGGAGCTGCTCAAGATCTCCCCCGATCTCTACGACGTCACCGTCTTCGGCGCCGAGCACCATCCCAACTACAACCGCATCCTGCTCAGCCCGGTGCTGGCCGGCGAGCAGACCCTGGACGAGATCATCCTCAACCCGCTCAGCTGGTACGAGGAGCACGGCATCACGCTGCACCTGGGCAAGACCATCACGAGGATCGATCGCGTGAAGCGCCAGGTGATCGCCGACGACGGTACCGTGGCCGACTACGACCGCCTGCTGATCGCCACCGGCTCGAACCCCTTCATCCTGCCGGTGCCCGGCAAGGAGCTCGAGGGAGTGATCGGCTACCGCGACATCACCGACACCAACACGATGATCGAGGCGGCGACCAAGTACCAGCACGCCGTCGTCATCGGCGGCGGCCTGCTGGGCCTGGAGGCGGCCAACGGCCTGATGCTGCGCGGCATGCAGGTCACGGTCGTGCACATCGGCGGCTGGCTGATGGAACGCCAGCTCGACGATCAGGCCGGTGATCTGCTGCGCAAGTCGCTGCAGGAGCGCGGCCTGCGCTTCCGCATGGGCGCGCAGACCGAGGCGCTGATCGGCGACAAGGATGGCCGCGTGATGGCCGTCCGCTTCAAGGACGGCGAGGAGATCCCCGCCGACCTGGTCGTGATGGCCGCCGGCATCCGCCCCAACACCGCGCTGGCCGAAAGCGCCGGCCTGCACTGCCATCGCGGCATCGTCGTCACCGACACGCTGCAGACGGTCACCGATCCCCGCATCTACGCGGTGGGCGAATGCGCCGCGCATCGCGGCATCGCCTACGGCCTGGTGGCGCCGCTGTTCGAGCAGGGCAAGGTCTGCGCGAATCACCTGGCGCAGTTCGGCATCGGCCGCTATCTGGGCAGCCAGACCAGCACCAAGCTCAAGGTCACGGGGATCGACCTGTTCTCCGCCGGCGACTTCATGGGCGGCGACGGCACCGAGGAGATCGTGATGAGCGATCCCTTCGCCGGCGTCTACAAGAAGCTCGTGATCAAGGACGATCAACTGGTCGGCGCCTGCCTCTACGGCGACACCGTCGACGGCAGCTGGTACTTCAAGCTGCTGCGCGAGGGCCGCAAGATCGCCGACATCCGGGACAAGCTCATGTTCGGCGAGTCCAACATCGGCGACGTCGGTCACCAGGGCCACAACAAGGCCGCGGCGATGGACGACAGCGACGAGGTCTGCGGCTGCAACGGCGTGACCAAGGGCGCCGTCTGCAAGGCGATCAAGGAGAAGGGCCTGTTCACGCTGGAGGAGGTGCGCAAGCACACCAAGGCCAGCGCCAGTTGCGGCTCCTGCACCGGCCTGGTCGAGCAGCTGCTGATGTTCACCGCGGGCGGGGACTACTCGGCCACGCCGAAGAAGAAGGCCGTCTGCGGCTGCACCGAGCTCAGCCACCAGGAGGTGCGCGACGCCATCTTCAAGGAACATCTGGTGAAGATGGGCGACGTCTTCGAGCGGCTCAACTGGAAGACGCCCAACGGCTGCGCGACCTGCCGTCCCGCGCTGAACTACTACCTGATCTCGTCCTGGCCCAAGGAGGCGGTGGACGATCCGCAATCGCGCTACATCAACGAGCGCAGTCACGCGAATATCCAGAAGGACGGGACCTACTCGGTGATCCCGCGGATGTGGGGCGGGGAGACAACCGCCGATGAGCTGCGTCGGATTGCCGACGCCGTCGACAAGTACAAGATCCCCACGGTCAAGGTGACCGGCGGCCAGCGCATCGACTTGCTGGGCGTGCGAAAAGAGGATCTGGTCGACGTCTGGCGCGACATCGGCATGCCCAGCGGCCATGCCTACGCGAAGGCGCTGCGCACGGTGAAGACCTGCGTGGGCTCCGAGTGGTGCCGCATGGGTACGCAGGACAGCACGCAGATGGGCAAGGATCTGGAGCGCGCGATGTGGCGCATGTACGCGCCGCACAAGGTCAAGTTCGCGGTCAGCGGCTGCCCGCGCAACTGCGCCGAGGCCGGCATCAAGGACGTCGGCATCATCGGCGTGGACTCGGGCTGGGAGATGTACGTCGCCGGCAACGGCGGCATCAAGACCGAGGTCGCGCACTTCCTGGTGAAGCTCAAGACGGCTGAGGAGGTCATGGAATACACCGGCGCCTTCATGCAGCTGTATCGCAAGGAGGGCTGGTACCTCGAGCGCACCGTGCATTACGTCGGTCGCGTCGGGCTGGACCATGTGAAGCGGCGCATCCTCGATGACCACGAGGGTCGCCAGGCCCTGTGGGCCGAGCTGCAGCATGCGCTCGACGGGGAGCCGGATCCGTGGTTCGAGTTCGCGAAGGCGCAGGTGGACGTGCGCCAGTTCGAGCCGGTCGCCAGCGTCCTGGGTTGAGGAGGAACGACATGACCCACTGGATCACCATCTGCGCCGTCACCGACATCCCCGTGCTGGGCTCGCGCCGCGTGTCCCGCGAGAAGGGCCCGCAAGTGGCGCTGTTCCGCACCGCCGACGATCGCGTCCATGCGCTGCTGGACCGCTGCCCCCACAAGGCCGGGCCGCTGAGTCAGGGCATCGTCTTCGGCAACGCGGTGGCCTGCCCGCTGCACAACTGGACCATCGCGCTGGACAACGGCTGCGCGCGCGAGCCCGACGAGGGCCGCACGCCCGTGTTCCAGGTCAAGGTCGAGGACGGTCAGGTGCTGCTGGACCGCCATGAGCTGGACACGGTGGGCATCGACCTGCCGCCGGTCAAAGCCGGGCCCTGCACCCGCGTGGCCTGCTGAGCGGGGCGCCACGATGGCCGAAACGCGATCGACCTGCCCGTACTGCGGCGTCGGCTGCGGGGTGCTCATCGAGACGGCGGGCGAGGGCGCGGACTCGCGCGTCGTCGGCCTGCGCGGCGACCCCGACCACCCGGCCAACTTCGGCCGGCTGTGCACCAAGGGCTCGACGCTGCACCTGACGGCCACGCCGCTGGTGAGGCGCGAGCAACGCCTGCTGCGCCCGGCCTGGCGGCCCACGCGCGAGGAAGCGCTGCAGCCGCAGGACTGGGACACGACAACGCGGCGCCTCGCCGATCAGCTGCTGGCCATCCGCGCGCAGCACGGCCCGCAGGCGATCGGCTTCTATGTCTCGGGCCAGCTGCTGACCGAGGACTATCACGCCTTCAACAAGCTGGCGCGCGGGCTGGTCGGCACCAACGACATCGACAGCAACTCGCGCCTGTGCATGAGCTCGGCGGTGGTGGGCTACAAGCAGTCGCTGGGCGCGGATGCACCGCCGACCTGCTACGAGGACCTGGAGCGGACGGACTGCCTGTTCATCGCCGGCGCCAACACCGCGTGGGCGCACCCCATCCTGTTCCGGCGCATCGAGGCGGCGCATGCGGAGCGACCGGACATGAAGGTCATCGTCGTCGATCCGCGCCGCACGGAGACGGCGGAGTTCGCCGACCTGCATCTGGCGCTGCGGCCCGGCAGCGACGTGGCGCTGTTCCACGGCATGCTGCACGCCTGCATCTGGGAAGGGTGGATCGACGCCGCCTTCATCGAGCGGCACACGGCCGGGTTCGCGTCGCTCAAGGCGCTGGTGCGGGGCATGACGCCCAGCGAGTCGGCGCGGCTCACGGGGCTCAAGGAGGACCAGATCCTGCAGGCCGCGCAGTGGTTCGCGCAGTCGCCGTCGACGCTGTCGCTGTACTGCATGGGGCTGAACCAGAGCAGCAGCGGCGCGGCCAAGAACACCTCGCTGATCAACCTGCATCTGGCGACCGGTCAGATCGGGCGCGCGGGCGCGGGGCCGTTCTCGCTGACCGGGCAGCCCAACGCGATGGGCGGGCGCGAGAGTGGCGGCATGGCGACCCTGCTGCCCGGTCATCGCGACCCCGGCAACGCGACGCATCGCGCGGAGGTCGCCGCGCTGTGGGGCGTGGACGCGATGCCCGAGCGGCCCGGCCGCACCGCGGTGGAGATGTTCCAGGCGGCGGCGCGCGGCGAGATCAAGGCGCTGTGGATCGCGTGCACGAATCCGGCGCAGTCGCTGCCGGACCAGGCGCTGGTGCGCGAGGCGCTGCGGCGCTGCGAGCTCGTCATCCTGCAGGAGGCCTTCGCCGGCACGGCGACGGCGGAGTTCGCCGATGTCGTGCTGCCGGCGACGACCTGGGCGGAGAAGGAAGGCACGGTCACCAACAGCGAGCGTCGCATCAGCCGCGTGCGCGCGGTGCTGCCACCCGCCGGCGAATCGCGCGCGGACTGGCGCATCGTGCGCGACGTCGCGCAGCGGATGGAAGCGGTGCTGCGACCGGGGAAGGCGAGCCTCTTCGCGTGGGAGCGGGCCGAGCAGCTGTGGATCGAGCATCGCGAGGCGACGCGCGGCCGGGATCTGGACATCGGTGGGCTCAGCTACGCGTTGATCGAGGAGGCGCCGCGGCAATGGCCCTGGCCCGAGGGCGCGAGCGCGGGCAAGTCGCGGCTCTACGAGGACGGACTGTTCGCGCATGCGGACGGCCGCGCGCGCTTCATCGCCAAGCCCTTCGTGCCGCCGGCGGAGACGCAGGACGCGAAGTACCCGATCGCGCTGAACACCGGCCGCCTGCGCGACCAGTGGCATGGCATGAGCCGCAGCGGCACGGTGGCGCGGCTCTTCGCCGGCGAGCCGGCGCCGGCGCTGTCCATGCATCCGCAGGACATCGCGCGGCGGCGGCTGGAGCCGGGCGCGCTGGTGCGGGTGCAGTCGCGGCGCGGGCCGCTGATCGTGCCGCTGCGGGCGGACGAGCGCGTGGGCCCGCAGCGCGCCTGGCTGCCGATGCACTGGGGCAGCGAGTTCCTGGGCGGACGCGGCCAGCTCGGCGTCAATGCGCTCACGCAGCCGGCCTTCTGTCCGGACGCGCGGCAGCCGGAGCTCAAGTTCGCGGCCATCTCGGTGGAGGCGGTGCGCTTGCCGTGGCGGGTCTTTGGCGCGGCCTGGGTGCGGCCGGGCGAGGGCGCCGCGCTGCGCGCCCAGCTGCGGGTGCTGATGGATCAGGCCGAGTACGCCTGCTGCCTGCCGGGACCGGCGCAGGAGGCGTTCGAAGGCTGGAGCCTGGAGCTCGCGTTCGCCGAGGCTCCCCCCGCGCCGGTGGTGCAGGCGCTGTCGACGGTGCTGCGGCTCAATGGCGTCGGCGTGCTGCGGTATGCCGATGGACGGCGCGGACGCAGCCGCTCGCTGCGGCTGGACGGGGAGGGCGCGCAGGCGCGCCTGGAATCGCTGCTGCGCGTGGGCGAGGGCAGCGAAGGGGCATGGCTCGACGCGCTGTGGCGCGAGCGCTCGCCGGTGATGCCCTTCGGGCGGCGGCTGCTCGCGCCGGACGCGGATCAACCCGGCACGCCCGCGAGTCCGCAGGTCTGCAACTGCTTCAACGTGCGGGAGGACGCCATCTCGGCCTGCCTCCAGCGACAGCCGGCGGGATCGCCGGAAGAGCGCCTCGCGGGCTTGCAGGGCGAGCTGCGCTGCGGCACGCAATGCGGCTCCTGCCTGCCGGCGCTGCGGCGTCTCGTGAACGCGGCGCCCGCCGCGGTGGCGGCGATGACGGTCTCCCAGGAAGTGAAGGAAGCGACATGAACACGATGGATGCCCGCCTTGATGCCCGCCGCGTCGCCGACGCCGAGATCCGCCGGGATGCCCGTCCTGCGGCCAGCTCCGAGGCTGGCCGCGGAAGCCGCGCCATGCGCGATGCGGACGGGGCGCGCGAGCCGGCCCGTCCGAGGGTGGCGCTCGTCGGCGCGGGGCCGGGGGATCCGGAGCTGCTGACGGTCAAGGCGCTGCGGCGCCTGGAGCAGGCGGAGGTGGTGCTGACGGATGACCTCGTCGATGCGCGCGTGCTCGAGTGCCTGCCTCCGACCGCGCGCGTGCTGCGCGTGGGCAAGCGCGGGGGCTGCGTATCGACGGAACAGCGCTTCATCCACGAGCTGATGATTCGCGAGGCGAAGGCGGGGGCGCGCGTGGTGCGGCTGAAGGGCGGAGATCCGTTCGTGTTCGGTCGCGGCGGCGAAGAGGTCGACGCGCTGCGGGAGGCGGGCATCGAGGTCGAGGTGATCAACGGCCTGTCGGCGGGGATCGCCGCGCCGGCGTCGGTCGGCGTGCCGGTCACGGATCGGCGCTGCACGCCGGGCGTGGCCTTCGTGACGGGGCACAACGGCGATGGGGGGATCGCGCCGGACTGGGAGGCGCTGGCGCGCAGCCGATTGACGCTGGTGGTCTACATGGGCCTGACGCGCGCCGCGGCGATCGCCAAGGCTCTGCAGGCGGGCGGACTGGCGGCGGCGACGCCGGCCGTGATCGTGAGCGCGGCGCATACGCAGAGGCAGCGCGAGTGCTTCACGACGCTGGAGGAACTGGCCGGTGCGGTCGCCAGGGAAGGGATGATGAGCCCGGCGCTGCTGGTGATCGGGGAGGTTGTCGCGCTGTCCGCGCGGTGGCGGGAGGAGGTCGCGCTGGACGGGGCGATTGAGGAGGCAAGGGGACTGGCGAAGACGGCCTGAGGCTCTGCGTAGCTTCAACGGCCCTCACCCCAACCCCTCTCCCGCAAGCGGGCGAGGGGCAAAGGAGCCCCTCTCCCATGAAGTGGGAGAGGGGTTGGGGTGAGGGCCGTCGCATGCAGCGAGACCTCGTCAGAACGTCTCCCAATCATCTCCGGGCGCTGACGTCGCGCTCGGTCCAGCAGGCGCCGGAGGTGCCGCCTTGGGCGCCGGTGCCGCGCTCGGCGTGGCGCGTGCGACAGGCTTCGCTGCTGGCGCCTTCGCGGTCGACGGCTTCGCCGCGGTCGCGGGCTTGATGACCGCCTTCTTCGCGGTCGTCGTTGCGGCCTTCTTCGCCGGCGTCGTCGCCATCGGCGCCCTCGCGCCCGAATTCACCGGCATCGCGGCCTTCGCCGCGACTGGCGCCGCGACTGGCGCCACGACTGGCGCCGCGACTGCCGCCACGCCGCCCGCCGACTTGGGCTCGCTCACCTTGAAGTGCCCCACCAGCGCGGCCAGCTTCCGGGCCTGCTCGCTGAGCGACTCCGCCGCCGCGGCCGATTCCTCGACCAGCGCGGCGTTCTGCTGCGTCATCTGATCCAGATGCGCCACCGAGCCGTTCACGTTCCCGATGCCCTGGCTCTGCTCCACCGTGCTGGCGCTGATCTCGCCGATGATGTCCGACACCCGCTGCACGCTCGCGACGATCTCCGTCATCGTCGCGCCGGCGTCGCGCACCAGCTGCGAGCCGGTCTCCACCTTCGCCACGCTGTCGCCGATCAGCGCCTTGATCTCGCGCGCCGCCGTGGCGCTGCGCTGCGCCAGCGACCGCACCTCCGACGCCACCACCGCGAAGCCCTTGCCGTGCTCGCCGGCGCGCGCCGCCTCGACGGCCGCGTTCAACGCCAGGATGTTGGTCTGGAACGCGATCCCGTCGATCGTGCCGATGATGTCGTGGATCTTCTTGGCCGAGTCGTCGATCTGCACCATCGTGCCCACGACCTCCGACACCACCGTGCCGCCGCGCTCCGCCACCTCGGCGGCGCTGCCGGCCAGCTGATTCGCGGTGCGCGCGCTGTCGGCGCTCTGCTGCACCGTGCCCGTGAGCTGCGCCAGCGACGAGGCCGCATGCTGCAGGTTGGACGCGGTCTGCTCGGTCCGCACGCTCAGGTCCTGGTTGCCGCTGGCGATCTCCTGGCTCGCGGTCTGCATGCCGTCGGCGCTGGCCCGCACCTCGCGGATCACCTTGCGCAACGCGCTCTTCATCGCGGCCAGCGCGCGCTGCACGTCCCCGATCTCGTCGGCACGGTACTCGCGGTCGACGTGGAACAGGTCGCCCTCGCCGATGCGCTCGGCCTCCGACACCAGCGACTTCAGCGGGGCGGAGATGGTCCGCACGAAGTACGCCGTGGCCAGCGCCAGCAGTCCCACGATCAGCGACATCACGCCCGCCACGCCCCACACGGTGCGCATGCGCTCGGCGCCGGCCGCCTCGCGCAGCGCGGCGGACTTGCCCTGCTGCAGCGTGACGAAGTCCTGCTGCGCGGCCAGGTACTGGTCGATGGCCGGCACCACCTTCTGCCTGAGCGCCGCATGCGAGCCCTCGACGTCGCCGCCGGACTTCAGCTTGGACGCGTCGTTGCGCGCCGCGATGTAGTCCTTGCGGCGGTCGGCGATCTTGGCCATCGCGGCCTTGTCCTCGTCCGTCTCCGCCAGGGCCTCGAGCTGCTTCTGCACCTCGTTGATGGATTCGGTGGTGCGGGCGATGTCCGCCTTCATCGCGTCGGCCACGGCGTTGTCGTTGGCCGCCAGGCCGGCCTGCACGCGGCTGGCGTTGGCCTCGGTCAAGCCGCGCCAGCGCAGGGCGAGCTCGAAACGCTGCTGCTGCTTTTCCTGTGTCGCCTGGGCGACGACGAGCAGGGCCCGTGTGCGGGAGGCGGCCCCCAGCGACATCACCACCGTCATGGTGGCCATGACGACGACGGGGATCCAGAGTCGCGTGGCGATGGAGAACTTCATCGGAGCCTTGTCTTGTGGCAGGTGTCGCCCCGGGATGGTGCGACCAGACTGCATCTCATCCTAAATCGGCCGTAACCCGCACCGGCTTGAGGATAAACACTGCTAACCTGCCGCCCAGTCCCTCGCAGACCCCTCGAACCATGACATTTCTGGCGATCGACATCGGCAACACCCGGCTCAAGTGGGCGCTCTACGCGGGGCCCCAGCCTGGCAGCGCGATGCTGGCGCACGGCGCGCAGTTCCTCGAGAACGTCGAGAAGCTGGCCGAGACGGATTGGGCCCAGCTGCCGGTACCCGGCACCATGCTGGGCTGCAACGTGGCCGGCGACGGGATGCGTCACCGGGTCGAGGAGCAGATGGAGCTCTGGGACCTGGAGACCCGCTGGGTCGCGTCGACGACGCAGGCCGGCGGCGTCACCAACGGCTACGACCATCCCGGTCGCCTGGGCGCGGACCGCTTCGTCGCGCTGATCGGCGCGCGGCATCACGTGCTGTCGCGGCTGCGCGGCCATTCGCCCCGGCCGGCGCTGGTGGTGATGGTGGGCACGGCGGTGACGGTGGATGCGCTGGACGCCGACGGACGCTTCCTCGGCGGGCTGATCCTGCCGGGGCACGGGATCATGCTGCGCTCGCTGGAAGGCGGCACCGCGGGCCTGCGCGTGCCCACGGGCGAGGTGCGGGAGTTCCCGACCAACACCTCGGACGCGCTCACCAGCGGCGGCAACTACGCCATCACCGGCGCGATCGAGCGCATGCATCGCCACATCGTCAAGCGCTGCGGCCAGGAGCCGGTCACGCTGATGACCGGCGGCGCGGGCTGGAAGGTCTCGCCCGCGCTGGACATCCCGCACGAGCTGGTGGACTCGCTGATCTTCGACGGCCTGCTCGCGCTGCAGGCGCACCGTCTGGCGCTCTGAGCGCCGCGGGCCGGCGGCGGCGGGCGCATCGTCCGCCCTCGACATCGGACCCGTGGCGCGTGCCGAATGCGGGGTCAGGTCGGCGTCGACGGCCGCGCCACGTGCTTGGTGCCGAAGTCGATCGGCACCGAGGTGTGCTGATGCACGACGCGCCACTGCGGGCCGTTCTTGCGCAGCAGCACGGTGAGGCGGTTCTCGATCGAGCGGAGTGGCTTGCCCGACGGGTCGATGGCGGCGAACTCCCAGGTCGCCGAGCCGCCCGCCACCTGGGTGTCGACCCAGCTCACGACCTCGCTCGCGGTCACCCGGACGCGCTCGTCACCCAGACCCCCGAACCACGCCGCCGCCATCTGGCGCCAGGGATCGGCGCCGCGGTGCTCCCAGGTGCTCCAGCTGTCGAAGACCTGCAGATCGTCGGCGTAGAGCGCCATGAAGCGCTCCAGGTCGCGATCGTGGACGGCCGCGGCGTAGTCGCGCAGGAAGGCGTGGACGGGATCGAGGGACATGACGGGCTCCTGGTGTGGACGAGGTCGTGCAGGACGACGATCGAGCGTGGCTCGGATCGACACGCTCCCGAATCGGGCGGTCTGCCGGGGACGATGTCATCCCGCCGAGGCGGTTCTACCGCTGATACTCGCCCCGTATGCGATCGCTGCTCGTCGTCCTCTTCGTCGCCTGGGCGTCCTACATGCCCAGCGACGTGCGCTCACCGAAGATCCTGCCCTCGGTGGTCTATCCCTTGATCTTCGCGCTGTCGCTGATCGCCCTGGTGATGTGGCTCTATCTCTGGAGCCGGCAACGCGAACCCGACGGACACCGCGACACGACGAATTGGGACATCGACTTCAGCGACAGCCACGGCGGGCATTGAGCGTCGGCGTCCGCCGTACGCGGCAGTCGTCCTCGTGAAGGATTGCCCGCGGGCGCCGGGTCGGCGTCCGGTCGGGGCGAGATCCCTGTCCATACTCCTCGCCGCGCCCTTCGGCGCATGCAGTTCACAGGAGAGGACAGACATGAACCACAAGATCCAGGCGCTTGGCGCCCTGCTGGCCGCCGTCGTTGCCGTCATGGCCGCGCCTGCCCAGGCGCAAGACGCCGCCGCGGTGCCCACGCTCAGGCCCACGCCCGGCAAGGCCGCCTGCGTCGTCGTGCCGACGACGGTCGCCGACAAGGCGCTGCGTGCCGAGCTCTGCGTCACCGGCGGCAGCTTCTCGCACGACGTCTACCAGCTGAAGCTCGACGGTGCCCTGGTGCTCAAGGGCATCGACGACGAGACCACCAAAGGCTTGCGAGGCACCCGTGACGGCAAGGCCGTGACGCTGGTCTGCGCGCCGCAGAACATCCCGCCCAAGGCCAGCGCGGAAGATATCCAGCGCATCGTCCCGGGCTACCCGGCCGACAAGACCAAGGAACTGGTCGAACTGATGTCCTCGGGCTTCAGCAGCGTCGAGCTGGGCCGCCAATGCAAGGCCAGCCTCGACGAGGCCCCCGTCCTGACGGTGCAGGTGCTGTTCGAGTAAGGGCGCCGTCGCGGCGCCAAAAGCGGGAAGGGCGCCTCACGGCGCCCTTCGTCCCTTTCGGGCCCCCGGCGTGGGGGCGTCGAACCACCGGACATCAGAGGATGAAGCGGCTCAGGTCCTCGTTCTGCGCCAGCGCGCCGAGCTTGTCGTCGACCTGCGCGCCGTCGATGGTGACCGTCTTCCCGGCGTGCTTGTGCGCGTCGAAGCTCAGGTCGTCGAGCAGCCGCTCCAGCACCGTCGCCAGGCGCCGCGCGCCGATGTTCTCGGTGCGCTCGTTGACCTCGTAGGCGATCTGCGCCAGGCGGCGGATGCCGTCCTGGCTCAGCTCCAGCGTCAGCCCTTCCGTCGCCAGCAGGGCCTGGTACTGCTTGACCAGGCTGGCGTGCGTGCTCGACAGGATGGCCTCGAAGTCCTCCACCGACAGCGACTTCAGCTCCACCCGGATCGGGAAGCGGCCCTGCAGCTCGGGGATCAGGTCGCTGGGCTTGCTCAGGTGGAAGGCGCCCGACGCGATGAACAGGATGTGATCGGTCTTCACCATCCCGTACTTGGTATTGACCGTCGTGCCCTCGACCAAGGGGAGCAGATCCCGCTGCACGCCCTGGCGCGACACGTCCGCGCCGCCCGAGTGCTCGCTGCGCGTCGCGACCTTGTCGATCTCGTCGATGAAGACGATGCCGTTGTCCTGCGCATGCGCCAGCGCCGCGGCCTTGAGCTCGTCCTCGTTGACCAGCTTGGCGGCCTCTTCCTCGACCAGCAGCTTCATCGCCTCGCCGATCTTGACCTTGCGTGCCTTCTTGCGGTCCTGGCCCATCTGCGAGAACAGCCCCTTGAGCTGCTCCGCCATCTCTTCCATGCCCTGCGGCCCGACGATCTCCATCGAGGGCTTGGCCTCGGCCAGCTCGATCTCGATCTCCTTGTCGTCCATCGATCCTTCGCGCAGGCGCTTGCGCATGACCTGCCGCGCGGTGTTCTCGCCGCTGGGCTCGGCCGAGGCCGGCGCCGCGAAACCGGTGGAGCGGGGCGGCGGCACCAGCACGTCCAGGATGCGCTCCTCGGCGGCGTCCTCGGCGCGGGTGCGCTGCAGGCGCATCTGGCGCTCGCGCTCTTGCTTGACCGCGATGTCCACCAGGTCGCGCACGATGCTGTCCACGTCCTTGCCGACGTAGCCGACCTCGGTGAACTTCGTCGCCTCGACCTTGATGAAGGGGGCGTCGGCCAGTTTGGCCAGGCGGCGCGCGATCTCGGTCTTGCCCACGCCGGTCGGGCCGATCATGAGGATGTTCTTCGGGGTGATCTCGCCGCGCAGCTTCTCGTCCACCTGCTGGCGGCGCCAGCGATTGCGCAGCGCGATCGCGACCGCGCGCTTGGCGTCGGCCTGGCCGACGATGTGACGGTCGAGCTCGGAAACGATCTCCTGCGGGGTCATGCTGCTGCTCATTCCAGAACCTCGATCGTGTGATTGCCGTTGGTGTAGATGCAGATCTCGCCGGCGATCACCAGCGACTGCTTGACGATGTCCACCGCGCTCAGCTCGCTGTGGTTGAGCAGCGCCTTGGCCGCCGCCTGCGCGTACGCGCCGCCGCTGCCGATGGCGACGATGCCCTGCTCGGGCTCCAGCACGTCGCCGTTGCCGGTGATGATCAGCGAGGCCGTGCGATCGGCCACCGCCAGCATCGCCTCCAGCCGCCGCAGCACGCGGTCGGTGCGCCAGTCCCGCGTCAGGTCCACCGCCGCGCGCACCAGGTTGCCCTGGTGCTTCTCGAGCTTGGCCTCGAAGCGCTCGAACAGCGTGAACGCGTCCGCCGTCGCGCCGGCGAAGCCCGCCAGCACCTGGTTCTTGTGGAGCTTGCGCACCTTGCGCGCGGTCGACTTGACGACGATGGAGCCCAGCGTCACCTGGCCGTCGCCGCCGATCGCGACCTGGTTGCCGCGCCGCACGCTGACGATGGTGGTGCCGTGATAGGGCGGGAGCGGGGAGGAATGGTCTTGGGACATGTCGGAATTCCTGAGGGTCGGAGACGCTTGGCCCCGGGGGCGGTCAAGGTCGCGAACAGCACACGTGGGATCCGTGGGCCGAATCACAAGGTGAGAAAAAAGCTGTCGCGCCGCGTGTGCGAATGCCGATGATGGGCCATCGGAAAGCACGACGGGGCCAGAGGCCCCGTCGCTGCGAAGGTCGTGAGGACGTCCGTCAGACGTGCCGCACCTTGACCTTGGCGTGTTCGTTGATGCCCATGGCGCCGAAGAACAGCGCCACCAGCCGATGCGCGTCGGTGAAGACGACGGCGCGGTTCTCGCTGCGCCGTGCCAGCACCCAGTTCAGCAGGTCGCCGGCGGCCATGAAGTCCAGGCGGATCAGCTTGGGGCAGGCGATGGTCACCAGCGACGCGCCACCCAGCTGGTCGGTCATGAGCTGCAGGGTCTCGCTGATGTCGCCGCTCAGCTGGCCGGAGAGTTCCATCAGCGCCGCGGTGTTCATCGCGTCGGTCATCGTCGACTCGAGGAAGGCGATGCCGGTGTCCAGTCCCGCGGGCTGCACCGTCGATTGCGGCGAGCTGGTCGACAGCGCGTTGCCGCTGATGCGCAGATGGACCTGCGCCTTCTCCCAGCTGGGCGGGGAGACCTCGTAGGTCACGCAGTAGTCGATCGCGACCTCGTCGAACTGGTCCGGGCGGTTGGCCAGGCGCAGCGCCTCCAGGCGCAGCATCCAGACGATGGGGTCCGCGTCGCGGTTGCCGACCGGGGCCTGGTCCTTCAGGACCTGGAAGAAGTGGTCGCCCGACAGCCAGCGCAGGTCCAGCGTCTGCTGGGCCCAGAGCCGGAACAGCTCGCGCAGGCGCGCGCAGGCCTCGGTGTCGATCTGCTTGAGAGAGGAGAGAGGACCAGTCCAGCACCCAGGGCATGGGCAGGTTCTCGCAGCGCGTGCGCATCTGCGTGACCGCCTCGACGTCCAGGTACTCCGGGCTGGTCCAGGACACGCTGCTCGCGCGGCCGCGCGGGGCGCGCTCCTGCTGCACGGCCTCGGCCACGAGCTTGGGCAGCGAGAACCACTGCGGGGAGGACAGGCTGAACTGCTGGGCGTAGTCGTTGGCCAGGTGCTCGAACTTGCCCTGCTGGCCGGTGGCCCGGTACAGGTCGAACAGCACCAGCCAGGTCTCGGGATGGTCGTGACGCGGGCCGTGGGCGCCGGTCAGGTCGGACAGGCTGCGCTCGCAGTGCTCGTAGTCGCCGTTGGCGAAGGCGATGACCGCCTCGTCCAGCTCGGCGTCGTGCACGACCTCGCTGACCTCGACCTGCGGATCCGCGACGCGGAAGCTCAGGGTCGGGATCTCCTGCTTGAGCTGCGGGATCGGGGCCGCCGCCGAGGACGACAGGGGGGCCATGCCGCCTCCCATCGAGGCCGCGGCGGGCGGCGGGGCCAGGTCCAGCCGCTCCATCTCGTCCGGGGGCGCGAAATCGGAGACGCGCGCCACGATCTGGTCGGCGGGCTGCGTCATGGCGAAGTTCACCGGACGCGTGCTGGTCTCGAAGAAGCCGGGCGGGTGCTGGCCCTGCACCTGCGTGGGGGCGAAGGACTCGCCCACCATCTGCTGCTCGATCTGGTCGATCTTGGCCTTGACGCTGGCTTCGTCGCGGCGGGCGCCCTGGATCTCGCTGATGCGGCCCAGTTCATCGATGCCCGAGGTGGCATGGCCGCCCAGCGCCGCCAGCTGCTCGGGCGTCAGGCCCTCGCGCCGGATCTTGCGCAGCATGTCGAGCTCGCGCTTGCGCACGAAGTCGTTGCGGCGCTTGCGCTCGACCATCGCCCGCAACTCGGCCTTGGCCGCGTCCGCTTCCGGATCGTCCTGGCGGGAGTTGATCTCCGCCCAGTCGGTCGTCGGATTGGCGACGAAGCGCGCCACCTTGCGGAAGAAGCTCTCGCCGTCCTTGCTGTTGAGGTCTTTGGGGTCGGACATGCTCGCTCGGGCCGTCGGCTCAGTCGCCGAACATCTTCTGCTTGAGCTCGCGACGCTGCTGGGCTTCCAGCGACAGCGTGGCGGTCGGGCGGGCGATCAGTCGGCCCAGGCCGATGGGCTCGCCGGTCTCGTCGCAGTAGCCGTACTCGCCGCTGTCCAGACGCTGCAGGGACTGCATGATCTTCTTGAGCAGCTTGCGCTCGCGGTCGCGGGTGCGCAGTTCCAGCGCGTGCTCTTCCTCGATCGTGGCGCGGTCGGCCGGATCGGGGACGATGGAGGTGTCCTCGCGCAGGTGCTCGGTGGTTTCGCCCGCGTTGGACAGGATGTCCTCCTTCAGCTGCGTCAGCTTGGCGCGGAAGAAGTCCACCTGCTTGTCGTTCATGTACTCGCTGTCCGGCATCGCCAGGACTTCGGCGTCGGTCAGTTCGGCGCCAGGCTTGGACTTCCAGGCGGAGGAGAGTTTGGGATCAGGCTTCACGGCGGGTCGGCTGTTCGGGTTCGAGGTTGAAGTCGGAGTCGCGGGCCGGACGGGCGTGTCCAGCAGCGAGACCGTGCTGTCCGGCGCGTCGGTCGCCTCGGACTTGGCCGCGGAGGACGCGGCCTTCGCGGGCTTGGAGCTGGCCTTGGGCGCTGCGGTCTTGGAAGCCGGTGTCTTGCTCACGTTCGCTCTCCTAGCGGCTCTTTATACCTGCTCGGGATGAGGGGCCGGAGCCTCCCACCGATGCGCAAGGGCCTGGTTCGGGCGCGGCGGATTGTAGCCACCTCCGCCGCCGCCCGAGATCGTCGCCGAGTGTGGCACTAAGCCAGGCACCCTTCCAGTCCCTGCAACAGGATGTCCTTGGGCAGATCAATGCCGATGAACACCATCTTGCTGACCTTCTTCTCCCCCGGCATCCATTTCGGTCCGAGATCCGATCCCATCAGCTGATGGACGCCCTGGAAGATCACCTTCTTGTCGGTGCCGTTCATGTTCAGCACGCCCTTGTAGCGCAGCATCTTGGGGCCGTACACCTGCACGATCGCGCCCAGGAAGTCCTCCAGCTTGGCCGGATTGAACGGGCGCTCCGAGCGGAAGACGAAGGACTTCACGTCGTCGTCGTGATGGTGGTGGTGCGGGTGGTTGCAGGCCTCGCCGGGCGCGTGGTCGTGGCCCTCGTGACCATGGTCGTGATCGTGGCCATGGTGACCATGGTCATGCGCGTGATCGTGATCGTCGGCGGACAGGAAGTCCGGATCGATCTCCAGCTTGGCGTTCAGGTTGAAGCCGCGCAGGTCGAAGACGTCCTTGATCGGCACTTCGCCGAAATGCACCCGCTGCTGCGGGGCGCGCGGGTTCATGTGCTTGAGGCGGTGCGACAGCGCCTCCACCGCCTGGTCGTCCACCAGGTCGGTCTTGCTCAGGAAGATCTGATCGGCGAAGCCGACCTGGCGGCGCGCTTCCTGGCGCGTGTCCAGCTGCTCGTTGGCGTGCTTGGCGTCGACCAGCGTCAGGATCGAGTCCAGCAGGAAGGTTTCCGCGATCTCGTCGTCCATGAAGAAGGTCTGCGCGACCGGACCGGGATCGGCCAGGCCGGTGGTCTCGATGACGACGCGCTCGAAGTCCAGCTCGCCCTTGCGGCGGCGGCTGGCCAGGTCGGCCAGCGTGGTGCGCAGGTCCTCGCGGATGGTGCAGCAGACGCAGCCGTTGCTCAGCTGGATGATCTGTTCCTGCGTCTCGCTGACCAGGATGTCGTTGTCGATGTTCTCCTCGCCGAACTCGTTCTCGATGACGGCGATCTTCTGGCCGTGGGTCTCGGTCAGCACGCGCTTGAGCAGCGTCGTCTTGCCCGAGCCGAGGAAGCCCGTGAGGATGGTGGCGGGGATGAGCCCGGGAGTCGTGGTGGATTCAGCGGTCGACATGATGTACAGCCAGTGAGAGAGGAGCTTCGGACAATGCCCGGGCCTCGGCATCTGAGGGCGGACGACTGTGTTTCAAGCGAATGTCAATGTCAATCGGTTATTCTGGCGCCTCCTCAACGACGGCACACACCGCAGTGTCTGAACCTCAGCCTAGTCGGCCCGCCAAACATGGCGGGCGTGGCAACGACCATCGCGGTCTGCTGGACCGCGTCCTGGAATTCCTCCATCCGGGTCCCGACTCGACCAGCGAGCTGATCGAGAACTTCGCCGAAGCGGAAGAGCGCGACCTGATCGCGCCCGAATCGCGCCAGATGCTCGAGGGCGTCCTGCGCATGGCCGAGCTCAGCGCCGGTGATGTCATGGTCGCCGCCCCGCGGATGGACCTGCTGGACATCGGCGCCGGCACCGACGAGCTGCTGGCCGCCGTGATCGACTCCGGGCACTCCCGGTTCCCGGTCTACGACGGGCAGCGGGACAACATCATCGGCATCCTGCTGGCCAAGGACCTGCTCAAGCTCCAGCGCGCCCCGGAACTGAACCTGCGCGCGCTCCTGCGCCCGGCAGTTTTCGTGCCCGAGAGCAAGGGCCTGAACGAATTGCTGCGGGACTTCCGGTCCAACCGCAATCACCTGGCCATCGTCATCGACGAATTCGGCAACACGGCGGGCCTGATCACCATCGAGGACGTGCTCGAGGAGATCGTCGGCGAGATCGAGGACGAGTTCGACGTCGCCGACGGCGACGCCGGCATCTACACCCTGGCTGACGGCAGCTACCGCGTCGCGGGCGATGCGCAGATCGAGGCGGTGAACCACGCCTTCGGCCTGTCGTTCCCGCTGGACGACTTCGACACCATCGGCGGCCTGGTCGCCCATGAGCACGGCCGCGTGCCGCGCCGGGGCGAGACGGTCGAGGTGGCGGGACTGCGCTTCGCGGTGATGATCAACCGCGGCGGCGCGGTGCGCTGGTTCAAGGTGACCCGCGCGCCGGCTCCCGAGGCCGACGACCGCAGCGGCTGATGCGCGGCGCGTCCTGGCTCCGGTCGGCGCGGCACCCGGCGCTGGCCCTGGTCGCTGGCGCGTTGCATACCGCGTCCTTCTCCCCCAGCCCCGCCTGGTGGCTGCAGCCGCTGGCGCTGGCCTGGCTGTTCTGGGCCTGCGCCGCGGCGCGCCCGCGCCGGGCCGCCGTCACCGGCGCGCTCTTCGGCACCGGCTGGCTGGCCTCGGGGCTGTGGTGGCTCTACATCAGCATGCACGACTTCGGGCACCTGCCCGTGGTCGTCTCCGCCGCCTCGGTGCTGCTGCTGGCGCTGTTCCTGTCGCTCTATTACGCGCTCGCGATGGGGCTGGCGGCGCGCGTCGCCGGCGTCGACACGGCGCCGGGCCCGTCGATCACCCCGGTCGGGCCGATCCGGCGGGTGCTCGCCTTCGCCGGACTGTGGCTCGGGGCGGAACTCGCCCGCGCCACGCTGTTCACCGGCTTCCCCTGGATCGCCAGCGGCTACGCGCATGCGCAGGGCCCGTTGGCCGCGCTGGCGCCGTATGTCGGTGTCTACGGCATCACCGCGGTCGCGGCGCTGATCGCGGCGGCGCTGGCGATGCGGCGCTGGCCGCTGCTGATCGCGCTGGTCGCCGCCGTCGGCGGCGCGCATTGGCTGCCGCGGGAGTTCACCCACGCCACCGGCACGCTGACGGTCTCGCTGGTGCAGCCCAACATCCCGCAGGACCAGAAGTTCGACCGTGCCCGTTTCGAGGACAACTTCGACCGTCTGATCTCGCTGATCGACTCGGCGCGCGGTCAGGTCGTGATCACACCGGAATCGGTGCTCCCGCTGCCGCTGGCCTATCTGGAAGACGAGCAGGTCCAGCGCCTGACGCGCGACGCGCGCGTGCGTCCACTGCTGCTGGGCACCTTCCTGGGCAACGAGCGCGACGGCTTCGTCAACTCGCTGGTGGGGCTGGGCTTCGACCAGTCCTACGACTACGGCAAGCGCCACCTGCTGCCCTTCGGCGAGTTCATTCCGCCGGGCTTCCACTGGTTCGTCAGGGCGATGAACATCCCCATGGACGACCAGGGCAGCGGCACGCACCAGCGCGCGCTGCCCTTCGCCGGCCAGCGCCTGCGGCCGCTGATCTGCTACGAGGATCTGTTCGGCGAGGACGTGGTGGCCAGCGCGCTCGACCATGGCGACCCGGCCGCGACGGTGCTGGTCAACGCCAGCAACCTGGCCTGGTTCGGGCCGCGCATGGTGCAGGACCAGCATCTGCAGTTCTCGCAGATGCGCGCGCTGGAGTTCCAGCGCCCCATCGTCCGCGCGACCAATACCGGCGCCACCGCGCAGGTCGACCACCGGGGCCGCGTCGTCGCCCGGCTGCCCGCCGAGCAGGCCGGCGTGCTGGAGGTGACGGTGGAGGGCCGCGCCGGCGTGACGCCGTACGCGCGCTGGCTGTCCGCGCTCGGGCTGTGGCCGCTGTGGGGGCTGGTGGCCCTGCTGATCGTCCCGGCCGTCCTGGCCCGTCGGACCGCGCGAAAGGCCGGCCGCCGACCGGGGGATCCGCGCGCCGCCTGAATCGGCTGCGGGCCCGCCGCAACAAGGCGGCCGCGCTCCCCGGGTGCTCCCCCGAGGACACATAGAATCGGGCGCTTTCCCCCAACGCCCGATCCACGGCCCGACGTCCATGCTGACTTTCCAGCAACTGATCCTCCGCCTGCAGGAGTACTGGTCCAAGCAAGGCTGCGCGCTGCTGCAGCCCTACGACATGGAGGTCGGCGCCGGCACCAGCCACACCGCGACCTTCCTGCGCGCGCTCGGTCCGGAGCCGTGGAAGGCCGCCTACGTCCAGCCCAGCCGCCGCCCCAAGGACGGCCGCTACGGCGAGAACCCCAACCGCCTGCAGCACTATTACCAGTTCCAGGTCGTGCTCAAGCCGGCGCCCGCCAACATCCTGGAGCTCTATCTCGGCTCGCTGGAGGCGCTGGGCTTCGACCTGAAGCAGAACGACGTGCGCTTCGTCGAGGACGACTGGGAGAACCCCACGCTGGGCTGCTGGGGCCTGGGCTGGGAGGTCTGGCTCAACGGCATGGAGGTGACGCAGTTCACCTACTTCCAGCAGGTCGGCGGCATCGACTGCAAGCCCATCACCGGCGAGATCACCTACGGCCTGGAACGCCTGGCCATGTACCTGCAGGGCAAGGAGTCCGTGTACGACCTGGTCTACACCGACGGCCTGACCTATGGCGACGTGTTCCATCAGAACGAGGTCGAGCAGTCGACCTACAACTTCGAGCACAGCGACGTGGACTTCCTGCTGGGCGCCTTCGGCGCCTACGAGCGCAAGTCCAAGGACCTGATGGACGTGCAGCTGGCGCTGCCCGCGTATGAGCAGCTGCTCAAGGCCGCGCACACGTTCAACCTGCTGGACGCGCGCGGCGCGATCAGCGTCACCGAGCGCGCCGCCTACATCGGCCGCATCCGCAACCTGGCGCGCGCCGTCGCGCAGGGTTACGTCGACAGCCGCGCGCGCCTGGGCTTCCCGATGGCGCCCAAGGACTGGGCCGACGAGGTGATCGCCCAGATCGAGAAGAAGAACGCCGAGCAGTCGGCGAAGGCGGAGAAGTCCGCGGACAAGAAGGCCGCCGCCTGAGCCGGGGAAGCAGCAGCATGAGCACCAAGAATCTTCTCGTTGAACTGTTCGTCGAGGAACTCCCGCCCAAGGCGCTGAAGAAGCTGGGCGAAGCCTTCTCGACGGTGCTGGCCGACGCGCTCAAGGCGCAAGGCCTGACCCCGGCCGACGCCGCGGTGACCGCCTTCGCCACTCCGCGTCGCCTGGCCGTGCACATCGCCGGCGTGGCCGCCAAGGCGGCCGATCGCGCCGTGCAGCAGAAGCTGATGCCCGTCGCCGTGGCGCTGGACGCCTCGGGCAATCCCACCCCGGCGCTGCTGAAGAAGCTGGCCGCGGTCGGCGCGGACGCCTCGGTCGTGCCTTCGCTCAAGCGCGCGCCGGACGGCAAGGCCGAGGCCCTGTTCCTGGACACCGTCGTCGCCGGCGCCTCGCTGCAGGACGGTCTGCAGAAGGCGGTCGACGAGGCGATCGCCAAGCTGCCGATCCCCAAGGTCATGACCTACCAGCTGGCCGACGGCTGGAGCGACGTCAAGTTCGTGCGCCCGGCCCACGGCCTGGTCGCCCTGCACGGCGACGAGGTGGTGGCCGTGACCGCGCTGGGCCTGAAGTCGGGCCGCGTCACGCGCGGTCACCGCTTCGAGTCCAAGACCGCGACGATCGAGATCAGGAACGCCGACAGCTACGAGCAGCAGCTGCGGGAAGAGGGCGGCGTGATCGCCGGCTTCGAGCAGCGCCGCAACGAGATCGTGCGCCAGCTGCAGGCCCAGGCCGCCCCGCTGGGCCTGACGCCCATCGACGCGCCCGAGCTGCTGGACGAGGTGAACGCGCTGGTCGAGCTGCCCAACGTGCTCTCGTGCCAGTTCGAGCCCGACTTCCTGGCCGTCCCGCAGGAATGCCTGATCCTGACGATGAAGGCCAACCAGAAGTACTTCCCGCTGCTGGACGGCCACGGCAAGCTGACCCACCGCTTCCTGGTGGTCAGCAACGTGCATCCGGACGACGCGTCCAAGGTCGTCGAGGGCAACGAGCGCGTCGTGCGCCCGCGCCTGGCCGACGCCAAGTTCTTCTTCGACCAGGACCGCAAGAAGACGCTGGCGTCCCGCGTCGAGGGCCTGGACAAGGTCGTCTATCACGGCAAGCTGGGCAGCCAGGGCGAGCGCACGCAGCGCGTGGTCGCGATCTCGCATGCGATCGTGAACCAGCTGCGCATGGCGCAGCTCCCGTACACCGTCGAGGCCAAGGACGAGTTCGACGTGCTGGACAGCAAGGTCAAGGAGGCCGCGCTGCTGGCCAAGGCCGACCTGCTGACCGACATGGTGGGCGAGTTCCCCGAGCTGCAAGGCGTCATGGGCGGCTACTACGCGCGCCATGAGGGCCTGCGCGACGGCGTGGCCAAGGCCATCGAGGACCACTACAAGCCCCGCTTCGCCGGTGACGCGCTGCCGCGCAACCACACCGGCACGGTGGTCGCGCTGGCCGACAAGCTGGAGACCCTGATCGGTCTGTTCGGCATCGGCCAGCTGCCCACCGGCGACAAGGACCCGTTTGCGCTGCGCCGCCATGCGCTGGGCGTGATCCGCATCCTGGTCGAGAACCACATGCACCTGGAGCTCCCGGAGCTGATCCGCGGCGCGCTGCCCGCCTTCGGCGAGCTGATCCAGGATCCGAGCGAGGCGCTGCTGAGCTTCTTCTCCGACCGGCTGGCCGTGAGCCTGCGCGACCAGGGCTACAGCGCCCAGGAAGTCGACGCGGTGCTGGCGCTCAACCCGACCCGCCTGGGCGACGTGCCCAAGCGCCTGGAAGCGGTGCGTGCATTCGCCGCGCTGCCCGAGTCTGCTTCGCTGGCCGCGGCCAACAAGCGCGTGGGCAACATCCTCAAGAAGGTCGAGGGCGAGCTCCCGACCGAGGTGAAGCCCGCGCTGCTGGTCGAGGCCGCCGAGAAGGCCCTGGCCGACGCGCTGGCCGGCGTGAAGCCGCAGGCGGATCAGCTCTTCGAGCAGCACGACTACGCCGGCTCGCTGAAGGCGCTGGCCGCGCTGAAGGCGCCGGTCGACGCGTTCTTCGACGACGTGATGGTCAACGCCGAGGACGCCGCGCTGCGCGCCAATCGCCAGGCGCTGCTCAAGCAGCTGCACGAGGCGATGAACCGCGTCGCCGACCTGTCGCGTCTGGCGGTCTGATCCCTGGATCGTCCGTCGTCGTTCCACTGACCCTCTGATCCACGCTCACCGGAGACCTCGATGCCCACCCGGTCCGACCATCCGCATGGCATGAAGCTGGTGATCCTGGGCCGCGACGGCACGATCAACCGCTACCGCGACGACCACGTCAAATCGCCCGAGGAACTTGAGCCGCTGCCCGGCGCGCTCGAGGCCGTCGCGCGGCTGAACCACGCGGGCTGGCACACGGTGCTGGCGACGAACCAGCCCGGCATCGGCCGCGGCCTGCTGGACATGGCCTCGCTGAACGCGGTCCACCTCCGGCTGAACCAGCTGCTGGCGGAGAAGGGCGGTCGTCTGGACGCCGCCTTCTTCTGCCCGCATGCGCCGGAAGAGAACTGCAACTGCCGCAAGCCGTTGCCCGGCCTGCTGGAGCAGATCGGCGAGCGCTTCAGCGTGGACCTCCCGCAGGTGCACATGGTCGGCGCCAGCGTGCGCGACGTGCAGACCGCGCGCAACGCGGGCTGCGTGCCACACCTGCTGCGCGGCGACCGGCTGGGCGACGTCGACGAGGCGCAATTGCAAGAGCAGCTCGCGCTGGTGCCCGGCACCCGCGTGCATCAGGACCTGGCCGCGTTCGCCGACGCGCTCATCCTCCAGGACCGCCGCGCGCGCGCCGAGTCGCGCGGCGAATCCATCGAACCGTCCACCGGCCCCGGAGATCTGAGCTGATGCTCATCGCCCTGCGTTCCCTTCTCTTCGTCCTCTACCTGATCGTCACCGTCGTCCCCTGGGGCACCGCGGTCGTGGTGTGCTCGCTGTTCCTGAACAGCACCCAGCTCTACTGGATGTGCGCCGGCTGGCTGCGCGTGGCCATCTGGGGCGCCAAGCTGATCTGCGGCGTGCACTGGCGCGTGCGCGGCATGGACAACCTGCCCAGCGACCCCCAGCAGTCGGCCATCCTGCTGTCCAAGCACCAGTCGACCTGGGAGACCTTCGCCTACCCGATGCTGATGCCGCGCCCGCTGGCCTACGTCTTCAAGCGCGAGCTGATCTACATCCCCTTCTTCGGCTGGGCCATGGCGCGGCTGGACATGATCCACATCGACCGCAGCAAGCGCAGCGAGGCCTGGAACAAGGTGGCCGCGCAGGGCAAGCGCATCACCGCCCAGGGCAACTGGGTGATCATGTTCCCGGAAGGCACGCGCGTGGCGCGTGGCAAGGCCGGCGAATACAAGAGCGGCGGCACCCGCCTGGCGGTCGAGACCGGCCAGCCGGTCGTGCCCATCGCGATGAACTCCGCCGTGTGCTGGCCGCGCAAGAGCTTCCTGCTGCGCCCGGGCGTGATCGACGTGTCGATCGGCCCGATGATCCCCAGCGCCGGCCGCACCCCGGCCGAGCTGATGAAGGACGTGCAGCAGTGGATCGAGACCGAGATGCGCGTGCTCGATCCGGCCGCCTATCCGGCGGGCGAGGCGGGCACCGCGACCTCGGCGCCGCCTCCCGCTCCGGCGAAGGCCTGACTACACTCGCAGACCATGCTCCCCTCCAAACTGCGGGGCCTGGCCGGACTGCTGAACTTCACCCAGCTGTCGCTCTTCGACAGCGAGCCCGAGCCCACGCCGCCGCGTCCCGCGCCTGAACCCGTCGTCCCGCCGCCCCGCGCGCGCGCCGACGGCGCCAGTACGCGCCAGGTCTTGCTGCAGGGGCAGGCGATTCCCTACGAACTCAAGCGCGCGCGTCGCCGCAGCATTGGCTTCACGGTGAGCGAGGACGGCCTGCGCGTGTCCGCCCCGAAATGGGTGCCGCTGGGCGACATCGACAACGCGCTCCAGCAGAAGGGTGAGTGGATCCTGCGCAAGCTGGTCGAGCAGCGTGAGCGCGCTCGCCGCACGCAGGCCGCGCGCGTGCACTGGGGCGACGGCTGCTCGCTCCCGTATCTGGGCGAGCCGCTGATCGTGGTGCTGGATCCGTCGCTGACGGGCGTCCGGCTCGACGAGGGTCAGGCCGATCCCCAGCCGACGCTGGCCAGCGTCGCGCGTCGCATGCTCTACGTGGGTCTGCCGCAGGACGCGGCACCCGACCAGATCCGCGACACGGTGCAGGCCTGGCTGCAGCGCCAGGCGCGCCAGCGCTTCGAGCAGCGCTGCCGCCACTTCGCCGAGCCGCTGGGCGTGACCATGGCCGGGCTGAGGCTGTCCTCGGCGCAGACGCGCTGGGGCAGCGCCAGCGCCGACGGGATGATCCGGCTGAACTGGCGGCTCATCCATTTCTCTCCGGCGCTGATCGACTACGTCGTCGCGCATGAACTGGCCCATCTCAAGGAGATGAACCACAGCCCGCGCTTCTGGGCGGTGGTGCGCTCGGTGATGCCGGATTACGAACTCGCTCGCGACCGCCTCAAGCAGGCGGTGCTGCCGCTGATGGACGAGGCCTGACCCGTCAATAACTTACGACGGTAACGTGAGGAGTTCTTGTTTCCCCCTTTGGGGGGGCTTGTAGCTCAAATGAGTGGCGAGCACACTCGCCAGCGCTGTCATCACCGCATCTGAGGTCTGTCGCGAAAGCGGTTTCCTCCCGGCGGCGCCAGGGTCCCCCAGCCGCCAGGCTGCTCCGGTCGACCCGCGCCGACAACCGACAAACTGATGCATACAAGGCTCAGCGCCGCTGCCCCGATCGGGGTGGCGGCGACTGATTCCTCTCTCGGACAGATCCCCCACCGACACCACGCGCCCACCGCCGATCAGGCGACGGGCCGATCGCGCTCGACCGTGCTCGACCGTGCTCAGGCCGAGAAGCGGTAGACGCCATCCGGGTCCAGCGACCGCGTCAGCGTGCCCGCCAGCCACAGCCGGTTCAGGTGGGCGACGGCCTCGCCCATGGCGAAGGTCGTCTGATGCAGGTCCAGCGGACGCCGGAACATCATCGGCAGCAACTCCGCCGCATGGCAAGGCTTGGCGCTGCAGGCCTCGACGACCTCGGCCAGGCGCTCGGCGTGGTGTTCCTGCAGCTGGTCGATGCGCGCGCGCAGGCCGCGGAAGGGCTTGCCGTGCGCCGGCAGCACCAGCGTGTCCTCGGGCAGCGGCAGCAGGCGCTCGAGCGAGTCCAGGTACAGCGTCAGCGGATCGGCCTCGGGCTCGACGTCCACCACCGAGACGTTGGTCGAGATGCGCGGCAGCACCATGTCGCCGGAGATCAGGATCCCCAGGGACTCGCTGAACAGGCTGATGTGCTCGGGCGCGTGGCCGTAGCCGACCAGGCAGCGCCAGCGGTGTCCGCCGATCTCGACCGTCATCCCGTCCAGCAGCCGCCGGAAAGCCGACGGCACCGCGGGCACCATGCTCGGGTAGTAGCTCGCGCGGCCTCGGATCTTGGCCAGTGCCTCGGGATCGCTCAGCCCGTGGCTGCCGAAGAAGGCCGCCGCCGCGTCGCCGCCCATGCCCACCGTCGAGGACGAGGCCAGCTTGGCCAGTTGGTAGTCCGTCGCGCTGATCCACAGCCGGCACTGCCAGCGCTCGGTCAGCCAGTGCGCCAGGCCCATGTGGTCGGGATGGAAGTGGGTGACCAGCACCCGCAGCACCGGGAGGCCGTCCAGGTGGGCGTCGAAGACGCGCTCCCAGTTCTCCTTCGTGGCGTCGCTGTGGATGCCGCAATCCACGATGGACCAGCCTTCCCGACCGTCCAGGGTGTCGCGCAGCAGCCAGAGGTTGATGTGATCCAGCGCGAAGGGCAAGCCCATCCGGACCCATCGCACCCCGGGGGCGACCTCGAGGACCGTGCCGGGCGCCGGCAGCGCGTCGCCCAGGGGGTAGGAGAGTTCCGATTCGCGAGGATTGGCCATGGCTGAGGACTCTTTAGACTTTAGACTTACGTTTACGTCAACGTCATTTGCCAGTGTAGCCATGAGCACCGAATCGCGTCCGAGCCTAGGTGACACCTCGCCCACCGCGGGCGGTCCCGCCGACGAGGCGCTGCCGGGCCCCGGCGACGCGGCCGACGGCGGCGAGCCTGCCGGTCCGCTGTTCACGATCACCGAGCTGGCGGCCGAGTTCGACATCACCCCCCGCGCGATCCGCTTCTACGAGGACATGGGCCTGCTGACGCCGGCGCGCGCCGGCCGCAACCGCGTCTACACGCAGCGCGACCGCACGCGGCTGAAGCTGACGCTGCGCGGCAAACGCCTGGGCCTGGCGTTGCAGGAGATCAAGCAGCTGGTCGACATGTACGACAGCCAGGCCGACACCGTGCCGCAGCTGCGCGCCTTCCTGGGCGTGCTGCAGCAGCATCGCCGGCAGCTGCACCAGCAGCTCAGCGACATCGAAGTGACGATGGCGGAGATTGCTCAGCACGAAGAGCGCTGCCGCGCGCTGCTCGCCGAGGCCGGCCAGCCCGCCGACTGAGTTCGGGGCTGTTCGGAGCGCTCGAAGACCCTCACCGCGGCCCTACACTGCGCCGCCATGAACGGCCTGCATCTCACCGCCGACCTGTCCGGCTGCACCCTGTCCGCGCTGCTGCTCGATGAGCACGAGCTCGCGTCACGCACCCGGGCCGCCGCCGAAGCCGCCGGGCTGAGCGTCGTCGGCGAGCAATGGCATCGCTTCCCCGATGCGCTCGACGGCCAGCCCGGAGGGGTGACGGGCATGTTGCTGCTGGCGGAGTCCCACGCGGCGCTCCACACCTGGCCGGAGATCGCCTCGGTGACGCTGGACGTGTACGTCTGCAACTACGGCGGGGACAACAGCGTCAAAGCCGAGGCCATGATGGCGGCGCTGATCGAGATGTTCTCACCGGCGCAAGCGCTGAGGCAGCGCCTGGGGCGTGGGCGGCTGGGTGAAGACGCGGTCGCTTGAGTCGGCGCGGCGCTTGAATGGCACGGCATTTGAGCAAGCGCGGCATTTGAGCAGGCAAGGCACTTGAGCAGGCAAGGTGCTCAAGGCTCCCTCGCCCACGAAGTGGGAGAGGGCGGGGGGTGAGGGCCGTCGCAGGCTGCGGAGCGCCAATCGCAGTCGGCTTGGCATCGACTCGCGCTCTGGCCACTCACCGGCCCTCACCCCAACCCCTCTCCCGCCAGCGGGCGAGGGGCTTCCGAGCGGCCTGCGTCGCGGCTTACTTCGCGGCAGGCGTCGCGCCAGCCGATCCTTCCTTGGCCACCGCCGTCGCCTCCGGCTTCACCGCCGGCTTGAACATCCCCATCACGTCACGCTTGCCGCGTTCCAGATAAGGCACCGGCTGGTCCATCCACGCGGGACGCGGGCTGCCCAGCAGGTAATGGTCGAAGAACTCGGCCATGTGCACGGTGTAGTGCTTGGTGTTGTCGCGGTCCCGCAGGCCGTGCTTCTCGCCGTTGTAGTTGAACCAGTAGGCTTCCTTGCCCAGCCGGCGCAGCGCCGTGAAGAACTCGATGCCCTGGTACCAGGGCACCGCGTCGTCGTCGTCGTTGTGGATGGTCAGGTAGGGCGTGGTGACCTTGTCGACACGGAAGATCGGCGAGTTCTCCATGTACAGGTCCGGACGCTCCCACGGCGTGGCGCCGATGCGGCTCTGGCCGTGCTCGTACTGGAAGGCCCGGCTGATGCCCGCGCCCCAGCGGATGCCGCCGTAGCCGCTGATCATGTTGGCCATCGACGCGCCGGCCTCCGCGGCGCGGAACATGTGGGTGTGCGTGATCAGGTAGTTGATCTGGTACGCGCCCCAGCTGTGACCCTGGATGCCCACCCGCTTGGGATCGACATAGCCCTTGGCGATCTGCTGGCGGATCGCCGGCAGCACCGTGTTCATCGCGCTCTTGCCCGGATGACCGGTCGTGTACACGATGTCCGGACGCAGCACGAGGTAGCCGTTGGAGACGTAGCGCGAGACGTTGATGTTCTGGCTCGGCGCTGGCGGCACGTAGCGGTACCGGTTGTCGGTCATCTTCTCGTAGATGTAGACCATCATCGGGTACTGCTTCTTCGGGTCGAAGCCGGCCGGCTTGGCCAGCAGCGCGCGCAGCTTCTTCCCGTCGCCCGTCGTGTACTCGATCAGCTCCTGCGTGCCCCAGGCGTATTGCGCCTGCTGCGGGTTGGCGTCGCTGATCCTGCTCGGGGACTGCAGGCCCAGCGTCGAGGTCCACAGGTCGGGGAACTCGCTGAAGGTCTGCTGCGTGAAGACCACGCGGTCCGCGTCCTTGGCCTTGATCAGGCCGCCGATCATCTTGTCGTCCTGGATCAGCGTCTTGGGCAGGCCGCCGGTGGCGTCCACGCGGTAGTAGCCGCTGGCGCGCGAGACGTCCTGCGTTCCCGCCAGCATCAGCGTGTCGGCGGGCAGCGGCTTGGCGTCCGCGTCCTCGGGATCGAGCGGCACGACGCGCAGCTCCAGGCCTTGCTTGCGGCCCCAGCCCTGCGTCAGGTTCTGCGTCTTGCCGGTGGCGGGCTGGATGGCCCAGAGGTCGAACTTGTCGTAGACGACGACGCTGTCGTCATCGGCGGTCCAGCCGGCCGCGCCATACGGGGAGGGCAGGTCCGGCACGTCGCGGTCATCGTTGTCGAAGCGCGACTTGATCTTGCCGGTCAGGTTGATCGCCTCGGCGGTGTCGGTGCGCCAGGCCACCCAGCGGGCGGCGTTGGCGTCGAAGCCCAGCGCGTACTTGCCGCCCGGGGACAGCTTGGGCGCGTGGCGCAGCTTGCGGCCCAGCGGCTTGGCCGCGCCGGTGTGCAGGTCCACCGCGTAGGCGTCCTGGTACAGGCCTTCCCAGGACATCAGCTGGCGGTAGGGCAGCTCGCTCAGGCCCAGCGCGACGCGGGCGTTCTCGTTGACCTGGACGGTGGGCAGGTCCTTGGTCGCGAGCTGCACGAAGCGGGCCTGATCCACGTCGGTGCCCAGGTGCACGACGGCGCGGTAGCTGCGCACGCGTTCGCGCTCGGCCTTGGCCTTCTGCGCCGATTGCAGCTCCGGGTCCTTCCAGTGCCACAGATCGACCTTCATGGGCTCGGGCGCGTCCTTGGGCTCGGCGGCGGGCAGTTCGGCGGTGCTCAGGAACAGGCGCTGGCCGTCCTTGCTGAAGCTCAGCGGCGCGTGCTCGCTCGGCGTCCAGCCGGCGGGCATGCCGGCGGTGTCGGCGCTGACCAGCACCGAGGCGGAGGTCGCGCCCGCCTTCCACAGGAAGAGCTTGAACGGCGTCGGATCGGGCTTGCCGTCCTTCGCGTCGGGCTTGGTCTCGTCGGCCTTGGCGGCCTTGCCGCCGGCCTTCTCGGCGGCCGTCTCGGCCGCCTTCTCCCGGGCCTTGTCCTCGGCCGCCTTGCGCTTGGCGGCCGCGGTCACGGCGACATGGTCGCGGTTGGTGACGAAGGCCAGTTGCCGGCCGGCCTCGTCGAAGCGCAGCTGCTTGTAGCTGCCGGCGCCGCTCAGCACGGCGCGGGGCTGGGTCGGCTCGGCGGCGTCGACGAGGTACACGCCTTCACGCGCGGTCTCGTCGGCGGCGACCGGCGTCGAGGCCTTGGCGTCGACGGGCGCGTCGGCCTTGGCCTGCGCCTTCGCGTCGACCGGAGGCGTCGAACCGGACGCGGCGGCGGCAGGGGCCGCGGCGGTCCTGGGCTTCGCGGCGTCCTTCGCGGGCTCCTTCACCGACACGGTGTAGGCGAGCAACCGGCCCTGCTTGTCCCAGGCGAAATCGGCGACGTCCTTGAACGCATGGCGCTCGCGGGTCGTGGCGTCGATCAGGATCAGCTCGGTGCCGGGCGCCTTCTTGGCGGAGGGGCCGCCCTGGCCGTCGGCCGCGGCTTCCTGGTCGAGGCGATCCGAGGCCATCGCGGCGAACGCGGCGTCGGCATCGACGTCCTCCGCGCGATCGTCGCGATCGGTCTTCGCGGGCGCGTCCTTCGCGCCGTCCTTCTTCAGCGGCGCGTCCAGCAGCAGGGCCAGGGTCTGGCCGCCGTCCTTGCCCCAGGCGAAGCGCTTGACGCGCTCGACCGTCTCGACCTTGCCGGTGGCCAGGTCCATCAGCGCGGCGCCGGCCTTGGGCGCGTCGTCGCCCTTCTTCTTGTCCTTCTTGGCCTTGTCGAGGTCGACGCGCGTGGGCTGCACGGCGAAGGCGACGAAGCGGCCGTCGGCGCTGAAGGCCGGCGCGGTGCCGCGCGGCGAGCGGTACTCGCGGCCGTCGGCGACATGGCGCACGACCAGCTCGCCATCGGACTCCTGGCCCACCAGCGCATAGGCGATCCACTGGCCGTCGCGGCTGAGCTGCGTGCCCTGGATGCTGCGCCAGCCGGCGTAGACGTCATGGGTGATGGGGCGCTGGGCCGAGACCGGCGCGGCGATCGAGGCCGCGGCGGCGGCCACCGGCGTGGCGGTCTGCGGCGGGGTGGCGGCGCTCAGCGGCGCGAGGGGCAGAAGGGCCAGCGACAGGGCCGGCAGCGACTTGAACAGGGAAGCGTGCATGGGGCGGGGTTATAGCAAGCGCCCCCCTGTCCGGAACAAAGACATTCCCGAGGTTTCGGGCCCGATCCCGGGGCCGCGGGCCTCGGTTGTGCGGTGCTCGCCGCAAGCGGCCGGAGGCCGCTCGCGCGATCGGCTCTGCGCCCGCGCGGGCTCAGCCGGCGGCGGCCGTCAGCGTCTTCTCCAGCCAGGCCTGCAGGGCCTGGATCTCGTCCATGCTGACCTCGTGGGCCATCGGGTACTCGTGCCATTCGACCTCGTGGCCGAGGCGGCGCAGCTCGGCCAGCGAGGCCTGCGCGCGGGCCGGCACCACGACACCGTCGTTCGTGCCGTGCGCCATGAAGATGGGGGTGTCCGCGTTGGCGGCGTGGCGTTCGGCCTCGGTGGTCTCCAGCAGCGGCAGGTAGCCGGAGAGGCCCACCAGCCCAGCGAGCTTGCGCGGGTGGCGCAGCCCGGTCATCAGCGTCATCGCGCAGCCCTGCGAGAAGCCCATCAGCACGACGCGCTCCGGCGGGATGCCGTGCTCGCGCTCCTCGCGGGCGATCAGGTCCTCGATCAGCGCCTGCGAGGCGCGCACGCCGTCGGCGTCCTCGCGCCGGGTCAGGTCGCCGTTGCGGATGTCGTACCAGGCGCGCATGCGCATGCCGCCGTTGAGGGTCACCGGGATCTCCGGCGCGGTCGGCAGGACGAATCGCAGGCCGCCATGGGCCAGCACCGGACGCAGGTCCAGCGCCTGGCACACCGGCACGAAGTCGTTGCCGTCCGCGCCCAGGCCGTGCAGCACGAGGATGCTGAAGCGAGGGGTCTCGCGGGTTTGCAGTTCGATGGTGGCGAGGGAGGTCATGGCGCGCATCGTAGGCCCTGGCGCCGCTCGTCGTGTCGCCCGTCGCGCGGTCCCCGCGCCGTATCGCGCCTCGCTGCAGTTGGTCGCATGCGCCGCGCGCCGAGGGAACCCGATGCGTAGTCTTCGCCACATGGCATCAGCAGATGCCGCCGACATCGAAAGGAGCCCCATGTCCGACAGCGAAGAACTCAACCGACTGGCCGATCTGCATCAGCGCGGCATCCTCAGCGACGAGGAGTTCGCCAAGGCCAAGGCCCGCGTGCTGGGCGGCGAGGGCGCCAGCGCCTCCGGGGCCTGGACCGCCACCGGTCCCGACGGCACCGCCTACGGCCCCGGCAGCGCGGCCCACGGCTCGGCGCGCTACGCGACCCCGCAGGGCGGCGCGCCCGCCGTCAACGCGATCAACGCGCTGCGCCGCAGCCGTGACGATCGCTGGCTGGGCGGCGTGTGCGGCGGCATCGCGCGGCTCACCGGCATCGCGTCCTGGTTCTGGCGCATCGTCTTCGTCGGACTGACGCTGTGCGCGGGCGTCGGGCCGCTGCTCTACCTGCTGATGTGGATCTTCATCCCGCTGGAGGATTGAACGAGGACCGGGCCCCCGGGACGCGACGGCAGGCGGGACGGCTCAGCGCCGTCCCCGCAGCAGATAAGCGGAGGCGAGCCAGCGGCGCTCGACCTCCGCTTCTTTCATCCGGGCCTCGAGCTGCCGCCACGGGCAGTCCAGTCCGTCCATGCGTGTCACCGAATGCACCGCCGCCCCCAGCACGAACAGGTTGCTCAGCGGGAGCCAGGGGGGCGCCCAGACCAGCCCCGCGGCGACGACGCGCCCGCCCGGCTTGAGCACCGCCAGCGCGCGCTCCAGCGCCGCCAGGCTCTGCAGCACGTCGTGGGTGAAGAAGAACAGCGCGGCGTCCGCGCGCCGGTCGCCGAGCACGGCCTCATAAGGCGCGTCCTCGGCCGCGGCGGCCAGGAAGTCCACCGGGGCGCCCAAGTGGCCGGCGCGGGAGCGTTGCCGGGCCTGACGCATCATGGCCTCGCAGGGCTCGACGGCGACGACGCGGCCGGCCGGGCCGACCGCCTCGCACAGCCCGGGCAGGCTCAGACCGGTGCCGGCGCCGATGTCCAGCACCGTGTCGCCGGGCCGCAGCGCCAGCGCCGCGATCGCCTCGCGGCGCAGCGGCGCCACCGGCATCAGCTCGTAGTCGTAGACCGCCGCGCGGCGGCCGTAGAGGGCGTTCAGCGCGTGCAGCGCGGGCCGCTCGTCATGCGTGTTCATGGGCTCCCTTTGCCGTCGCCGAGGACGCCGGCAGGGCGTCGAAACTGGGGAGAGCGCTCTGACGGCGTCTTCGCGGCCCCGTCGGCGAGGGCGGAGGCGCGGCCCAGCTTCGCGTGATGCGACCGCCGGGTCAAGCTGGAAAAGCAAGTCATTGCTCGCCGTCACGGAATCGTCATGCGCGACCGAAAGAATCCGCGCCCATGCGCGTAGAACACCCCACAGGCCCGCGGATTGCCCGCCGTGCCGCTCTGCTGGCCGCGGCCGTCGCCGCGATCGCCGCTTCCCCCCTGCTCCAGGCCGAGCCCGCCGCCCAAGCCCAGGCCGCTCCGGCCGCCGCCGAGGCGGCTCTGGACCTCAAGTTCTCCCAGTTCTTCACGACGCCGATCGGCCCCGCGGGTCTGGCGTTGTCGGACGCTCTGCGCGGCGCCGATGGCCGCCAGGTGCGCCTGGTGGGCTACATGGTCGCCCAGGAGGACGCCAAGCCGGGCCGCTTCTGGTTCACGCCGCGCCCGGTGCGCATGAGCGAGCACGCGGACGGCGAGGCCGACGACCTGCCCGCGTCGACCGTGACCGTGCTGCTGGACCCCGCCCAGAAGGAGCGCCTGGTCGCGCACCGCGACGGCCTGGTGGTGCTGACCGGCACGCTGTCGGTGGGCCGCTTCGAGGACGAGACCGGGCGCGTGTCCTGGGTCCGTCTGCAGTTGGCCCCCGGCGCGCTCGAGACCCAGGCCAGCGCCGACGCCAAGCCCGCCGGCCACGGGCATTGAGCCCGTCGCCCCGATCCTCCGATCTTCCGCGGCCCTGAGGGCCGCCACCCCCGCCGCTCGGGCCGTCGCCGACGGCGGGCTGCCGATTCCCGGGCCCGCGATCGACGCGCGGCCCGCCGATTTCTCCGACTCGAGTCCACATCGATGAAACCCCTGCCCACCCTGCTCGCCGGCGCCTGCGCGTTGCTGGCGTTGTCCGCGCAAGCGGCCCCGACGGTCACCCGCCTGACGCCGCCCAGCGAGCTGTTCTCCAGCGGCCAGCCCGAGCCCGTGATCGCGCGCTTCCTGCCCGGCCAGCGCTTCGACCTACAGGCGACGATCAAGCCGGACGCCGGCCAGCGCATCACCGCCGCGCGCTTCCTGATCGACGGCAAGCCGGTCGACGCGACCGTCGCGCTGCGTGACTGCGCCAGCGGCTGCGTCAAGGGCCTGAGCGCCGAGACCGCCATCGCCACCGTGCGCGCCGTCGGCATCGAGAAGGCCGGCCGCCACGAGTTCAGCGTCGAGGCCACCCAGGCCGACGGCCAGAAGGTCACCGCCACCGGCAACTTCGACGTGATCCCCTTCGCCGCCGCGATGGGCCCCAAGATCAAGAACGTCATCATCCTGCTGGGCGACGGCATGGGCGCGGCGCAGCGCACCGCGGCGCGCATCGTCAAGGGCGGCTACGCGCAGGGCAAGGCCATCCACCCGCTGGCGATGGACACCTTCCCGGCGACCGCGCTGGTGAAGACCTCGTCGCTGAACTCCATCGTCACCGACTCCTCGCCGGGCATGACGTCCTACGTCTCCGGCAACAAGAACAACAACAATGAAGAGGGCGTGTTCCCCGACGACACCGTCGACGCCTTCGACAACCCGCGCATCGAGTACCTGTCCGAGTACCTGCACCGCACGCAGGGCAAGGCGCTGGGCATCGTGACCACGGCCGACGTCTTCGACGCCACGCCCGCAGGCAACGCGGTGCACACCAGCAACCGCGGCGCGGGCACCGGCATCGTCGACCAGTTCTTCGACGACCGCTCGCGCACCGGCCTGACCGTGCTGATGGGGGGCGGCCGCAAGTGGTTCCTGCCGGCCGGCACGCCGGGCTCGGAGCGCGCGGAGGCCAACGACTACGCCTTCTCCGCCACCGACCCGCACACCGCCGAGATCGTCAAGCGCTGGGGCGCGGCCCCGGGCGCGAAGGACAAGGACCGCGACCTGATCCAGGAATTCCAGGCCGCCGGCTATCGCTACGCGCCGACGAAGTCCGAGCTGGACGCCGCCATCGCGGGCAAGGGCGCCGACAAGCTGCTGGGCCTGTTCGCGTTCTCCAACATGAATGTGGCGCTGGACAAGATCGACGGCCGCCGTGGCGTGAAGAAGGGTCTGGGCGGCGGCAGCGTGGTCGACGACTACGGCTTCCCCGACCAGCCGATGCTGGACGAGATGGCCAAGGCCGCGATCGCGACGCTGAAGAAGCAGTCCAAGGGCTTCGTGCTGATGATCGAGGGCGCGTCCATCGACAAGCAGGCGCACAACATGGACAGCGAGCGCTGGATGCTGGACACCATCGAGTTCGACCGCGCGGTGCAGGTGGCGCAGGACTTCGCGCGCGAGAACGGCGACACCCTGGTCATCGTGACCGCGGACCACGAGTGCTCGGGCGCGGCGCTGATCGGCGGCTCGATGCTGACGGACAAGGCGCTGCAGGAAGCGGCGACCAAGAAGGGCGCGGCCAACCTGCGCGACAAGGTCGTCGGCGTCTACGAGAAGGCCGGCTTCCCGCGCTATCGCATCGCGGCCGACGGCTATCCGGAAGCGACCGACATCGACTACCGCCTGCTGGTGGGCTACGGCGCGAACGCGGACCGCTACGAAGACTGGCGCACCAACAACACGCCGCTGCGTGACACGCAGCAGCCGATGGCCAAGAGCGAGCCGCTGAAGTGGTACCCGGCGAACGCGGCCGAGCGCGACGACGCGCTGGGCGAGTACCTGGTCACCGGCCAGGTGCCCGGCGAGCAGGCCGTGCACACGGCGACCGACATTCCGCTGTCGGCCTTCGGCCCGGGCGCGCTGGCCTTCACCGGCGTGATCGACAACACGGATGTGTTCTTCAAGGTCGCGCAGGCGGCGGTCAAGGGCGTCACCGCCCCGGCCGACGCCACCGGCGCGAAGAAGCCGGCGAAGTCGGCGAAGTAAGCGCGCCGATCGGCGGCACGGGCCAGGCACCGTGGCGCGATGACGCATCGAATGGGGACCACGAGGTCCCCATTTTTCATGGGGATGTCGAGGGCGCTGGCGCCGATGTCGACGGCGATGCGGCGGCGGCTGGCGCCACCGGTACCGTGGTGCCGCGCCAACCGCCGCCCAGCGCGCGGATCAAAGCGAGCCGGTTCTCCAGCTCGCCCTGGCGGATGCGGATCAGGTCGTTGTCCTGCGCGAAGAGGTTGCGCTGGGCGTCGAGCTCCTCGAGGTAGCTCGCGTAGCCCGCGTCGTAGCGGTCATGCGCGTACTGCAGCGAGCGCGCCAGCACTTCGCGGCGTTCCTGCGCGAAGCGGCGCTGGCGGTCCAGGCGCTCGATGCCGGCCAGCGCGTTCTCCACCTCGGTGATCGCCGTCAGCACGCGGCCGCGGTACGCATAGGCGGCCTGGTCGCGCTGCGCGGTCGCGGTGTCGAACTGCGCCTGCAGACGGCCCGCGTCGAAGATCGGCGCGAGCACGCTGCCGCCGATGCTCCAGACGCGCAGCGGGTTGTAGTCGAGCGCCGCCACGTAGAGCTTGCCGCCCGTCGCGCTGAACGAGATCTGCGGCATGAAGGCGGCCCGCCGCGCGGCCAGGGTCGCGTCGCTGGCGGCGAGCGTCAGCGAGGCTTGCGCGAGATCCGGACGCCGCTCCAGCAGCGCCGAGGGCAGCACTACTGGCGGCGCCGGCAGGTCGAGTTCCTCGAAGCGCCGGCCGCGCGGCATGTCGCCGGGCGACTGGCCGGTCAGCTGCGCGAGCGCGTTCTCCTGCCGCCGGATGGTGAGCTCCAGCTGCGGCACCTGCTGCGCGACGGAGGCGTACTCGGCCTGCGCCTGCGTGAGCTGCAGCTGCGAGATGTAGCCGATGCGCGCCTGGTCCTGCGCCAGCCGCAGCGCCTCGGCGCGCGAGTCCAGCGTGGCCTTGGACAAGGCCAGCTGGGATTCCAGCGCCAGCAGCGCGATGTAGGACTGCACCGTGGTCGCCGCCACGCTCAGCGCGGCACCGTCGCGGTCGGCCTCGCTGGCGGCGACGCGCAGGCGCGCCGCGCGGGTGAGGGCGGTCAGGCGATCCCAGAGGTCCAGCTCCCAGGAGGCCGAGAGCCCCGGCTGCACGATGTGCGACTCGGAGATGCCGGTCACCTGCAGCGTCCGCGATCCCTGCGCGACCAGCGTCGCGTTGAGCTGCGGGCCCTCGGCGGCCCGGCTCGCGGCGAGCGTGGCGCGGGCCTCGTCCAGCCGCGCGCCGGCCAGCAGCAGGTCGTTGTTGCGATCGAGCGCGCGCAGCACCAGGCCGCTCAGCACCGGATCGCCGAAGTCCTGCCACCAGTCGGGACGGATGCGCTCGCGCGCGGCGGCGTCGACCGCGGGCGCGGAGACCGTGGAGGCGCTCGACACCGGCTGTTCGCGCCAGCCGGCGGGCAGTTCGGGCCGCGCGGCCTCGGGCGGCGCGCGCAAGGCGGGCGCGCACCCGGCGAGCAGCGCCCCCCCGAGAAGTCCGATGGCCACGGAGATCCCGGGCGAGGGCGCGCGCTCCGGCACCGCCAGTCGCGGTATTCCCCACCTCATCGCGAGACTCCGGTCGCGGTCGCGGTCGGCGTGGATGGCGCGGACGTCGTGGACGACGCGGATGCGGCGGCCGATCCCGCCTCCGGCGCGTTGGTCTCGACGGTCACCACGACCGACATGCCGGGGCGCAGCCGCTCCAGCGCGGCCTGTCCCGGATCCAGCGCGATCCGCACCGGGAGGCGCTGCACGACCTTGGTGAAGTTGCCGGTCGCGTTGTCGGCCTTGAGCACGCTGAACTCCGAGCCCGTCGCCGGCGCGATCTGCTGCACCTGGCCGGTGAAGCGCACGCCCTTGAGCGCGTCGGCCTTGAACGAGGCGGCCTGGCCCACCTGCATGCGGCCGGTCTGCGTCTCCTTGAAGTTGGCGACGACCCAGAGCTGCTGCGGCACCACGAACATCAGCTGCGAGCCCGCGCTGACGTACTGCCCCAGCCGCACCGAGACCTCGCTGACCTGCCCGTCGATGGGCGCGCGGACGACGGTGTTGGCCAGGTTGATGCGCGCGGTGGCGAGCTGCGCGTCCGCGGCCTGCACGCCGGCATGCAGGCCGCCGCGGCTGACGCTGGTGGCCTTGATGCGTTCCTCGCCGATGCGGATGTCGGCGCGGGCCTTCTCGACATTGGCCGACGCCAGCCGGTTGCTGGCACGCACGCGGTCGCGCTCGTTCAGCGACACCGAACCGCGTCCCGCGAGATCCTCCACCCGCGCCAGCTCCGCGTTCGAGCGCGCCAGCTCGCCCTCGGCCGAGGCCAGGGTCGCGCGCGAGGCGGCGAGCGTCGCCCGGTTCTGCGCCTGCGTCTGATCGAAGTTGTCGAACTGCGCGGCGGCGTTGGCGCGCTGGGCCTCGACCTGCGCGACGGCGGCGGCATAGAGCCGGTCATCGATGCGCACCAGCGGCTGGCCGGCCTTCACCCGTTCGAAGTCCTTGACCAGCACCTCCACCACATAGCCGTTGACCTGCGGCGACAGCACCGTCACCGCGCCGCGCACGTAGGCGTTGTCGGTGGTCTCGTTGCTGGTGTCGAAGGGCCCCAGCTCCCAGGCCCGCAGGATCAGCGTCACGCCGACGATCGCCACCAGCGCCATCGCGACGATCGCCGTCATCGAGGCCTTCAGGTACTTGGGCGGCGCGTCGGGCGCGGGCGTGGCGGCGGGCGGTGGCGGCATCGTCGGCGTCCCGGAAGCCGCGGCCGGCGGCGGCATGGGCTGGCCGGCCCCCTCGCCGTCGGTGGGCAAGGGCAGGTCCGCGCCCGCGGTGCCGGTGGCGGAGGGGGCCATCGCGACGCTCGGAGGGACCGGCGGCGGCGGATAACCGGGCGGATGGGCGGGCGTCGGGGCCGGCGCGATCGGAGGCCGGGGGCCGGACGGCGCGTCGGGGCGAGCGGGGTCGGACGGAGTCGGCGCTGGGCTCATGGTCGTGCGGTCGGCGATGGAAGGGCCGGCAGGGGGGAGGGGATCGCGGCCGGACTCGCGGAGACGGGCGGCTCGGCCGCGGCATGGTGTCGGGTGAGACGGTCACGCAGGGCGGTGCGGCCCAGCAATGCGAGCAGCCAGATCAGGAAGCCGATGGCGGTCACGGCGCTGAACATGAAGACGTCGTTGTAGGCGCGGACGTTGGACTCGCGCCGCGCGGCGGCCGCGAGCTGTGCCGTGCCCTGCGCCGAACGCAGCACCGGGTCGCCGATCACGCCGCTGAGCGCCGCGCTCTGCTGCGCCATGCGCATCGCCACCTGGGGATCCGTGCGATCGAGGCCGGCGACGATGGAGGCGGAGAACTCGTGCTCGCGATAGAGCTGATAGGTGTTGAGCACGGCGGAACCGACCAGTCCGCCCAGCGTCTGCGTGATCGAGAACATCACCGAGAAGGTGACCATGTAGGCCGGCCCGTTCTTGAGTGCCTGACCGATGCCGATCAGCATCAGCGGCCCCATGAACATGCCGGCGCCGATGGAGAGCAGGAACTGGCTGACGTAGAAGTCCTGCGGCCGATCCAGGCTGGTGCGGTGATGGTCCAGCAGGCCGGCGATCGCGAACAGCACGATGGACAGCAGGATCTGCGGGACCATGGTCCTGGGCGTGAAGGTCAGCGAGCAGGCCAGCATGCCGACGATCATCCCGACCAGGACGACCGCGAACAGCGGTTGCAGCTGGTCCGGCCCCATGCCTTGCGCGCGCAGGAAGCTGACCGCGCCCACCGACTGCTCGGCGGTCAGGAAGCGCAGGATCATCCCGCCGATGACGAAGCGCACCGTGGCGCCGTTGAAGAACCAGCGGGTCTGGATCAAGGGGTTGGCGCGGTGGTGCTCGATGAACACCGCGATCACCAGGAGCAGCAGGGCGGCGATGAGCAGCCAGGCGAGCCAGGGGGTGTCGAACCACCAGTGCAGGTAGCCCTGCACGAGCACCGCGCAGACCATGGCGACGGCGGGCGCGACCAGGGCGAAGGTGAGGAAGTCGGCGCGCTCGAAGACCTTGATCTGGATGCCGGGCGGCAGCTTGAGCATGACCACGGCGGCGAAGCTGCACAGCGCGAGGCCGGCCTCGAAGAGATAGAGGTTGTGCCAGGACCCTCCGCCCTGGTTGAGCAGCGCGGGTGACACGACCCAGGCCAGCGGGGCGGCGAGCTGGCCGATGCCCACGCCGATGACCAGCATCTTGCCGGTGTGGGTGCGGGGCATGCTCTGCAGCATGTAGAGCAGGCAGAGCGTGGAGCAGGCGGCGCCGGCCAGCCCGCTGGCGGCGCGCACGGCGAGGGTGGTCTCGAAGGTGCCGACGGCCAGGTGGAGCAGCGTGAGCACGGCGTAGACGCCCAGGCCGATCTCGGCGAACCAGCGCATGCCGAATTGCTGGCGGCACTTGAAGACCAGCAGGTTGGCCGTGACGTTGACCATCACGTAGGCGGCGGAGAGCCAGGCGCCTTCGGACGGGGTGAGGCCGAGCTGGCCTTGCAGGACGGGGAGGTTGGCGGTGACCAGGCCGTTGCCGAGCGCGCCGGTGATGCCCACCAGGATGGCGACGAAGGCATAGGCCACGCGGCGCCAGGGCGGATGCCAGGGCATCGACGGAGAGCCCGGCATGCTGGGCTTCTCGTGCTCCTGCCAGTCGGGGACCGGCTTCAGGTAGGGGGAGGTGGCCACGGCGGTCGCTGCGGTGGGGACCGGGCCATTATTCCCTCAAGCGTCCCTTCTCCACCATCTCCTCCGCCGCACGGACCAGGCACATGGCGGAGGCGCCGGCGGCGATGCCGGCGCGCCATTGGCGGTCCGTCAGCACGCCACCGATGCCCACCACCGGCGTGCCCGCCATTCGTGACCACCAGCGCAGTTGCGCCAGGCCTTGCGGCAGCCAGGGCATGTCCTTGGTCGTCGTCGCCCAGAGCGGACCGCAGGCGATGTAGTCGGGCGCGACGCCGCGCGCCCGGCACAGCTCCCACAGGCTGTGGCTGGACAGGCCCAGCCGCACGCCGTGTCTGGCGCGGCGCTGCTGCAGGTCCTCGCGGGACGCGGCGTCCATCGCGGCCCAGTCCTCCTGGCCCAGGTGCAGCGCCCGCGCGCCCTCGTCGAGCGCCAGTTGCCAGTGGTCGTTGATCCACAGCGTCGACGAGCGGCCCGCCATGTCCCGCACCGCCTCGCGGATCGCGGCGCGCAGGGCGTCGTCGGAGCGCCGCGCCGGACCGTCGCCGCGCTTGACCCGCAGCTGCACGTGCTCGAAATGCCCGCTGACCGCGAGCGCCGCGATCCGCTCCGGCCGATCGGTGATCGCGTACAGGCCGCGCGCGAAGGGCGACGGACGGCGCGCCGTCGACAGCACCTCGCGCCAGCGCGACAGCGTCGCGCGATCGGGCGAGGCCTCGTCGTCGAACCCCATCACCGGCAGCGCGCGCGGATCGTCGACGAAGCGGCGGTCCGGCCGCAGCGGGCCCGCGCCGGCGCCCGCCGCATGACCGTCGCGCAGCGCGGTCCAGGTCAGCATCTTGGCCAGCACGACCGCGTCCGGCACCGCGAAGCCGCGCGCCAGCGCCGCCGCCGCGGCGGTCGCGAAGGTGCAGCCGCTGCCGTGGTGATGGAGCGGTTCGCCCTGGCCCGGGACGAGGCGCGGCATCGCGATCCAGCCGGTCGCCAGCGCGCTGTCCAGCCAGTCCATCGCCAGGCCGTCCGCCTGCGAGGTGTCGTCGCCGCCGGTGATGCACACCGCCTGCGCCCCCAGGCCGCGCAGCATCGCCGCGAGCGCCGGCACCGGATGCTGGCCGCTGGCGACGCCGAGCAGCCGTTCCGCCTCGCGGCGGTTCGGGGTGATGAGCGTCGCCTGCGGCAGCAGCTGATGGCGATAGGCGTCGAGCAGCGCGTCGTCGCAGAAGCCCGAGCCCCCCGCCGTCGCGCCGAGCACCGGATCGACCACCAGCAGCGCGTCGCCGCGCTGCGCGAGCAGGGCGTCCGCGGCGGCCGCGCTCGCGAGCAGCCCCGTCTTGATCACCCGAGGGGGCAGGTCTTGCTTCAGCGCGCTCAGCTGCGCGCGAATCTGCGCGACATCGAGCGGGAACACCGCGCACACGCCCAGCGAGTGCTGCGCCGTCACCGCCGCGACCACCGGGCACAGGTGCACGCCCATCGCGGCCGCCGCGCGCGTGTCGGCGCTCAGGCCCGCGCCGCCGCCGCTGTCCGTGCCGGCGACGCTCCAGATCACCGGCGGGTGGGGATCGTCGGTCCAGGGCTGCAGCGCGCTCGCGTCGGGATCGACGTCCGGCGCCCAGGGCGAAGGCAGGCTGGGATGCGGGACGAGCACGGTGCACGGTCCCGCCGATCCCGCGCCGATCCCGGCATCGCGTCGGTCGGCGGAACGGTCGTCCGCGGGTGAGGTGCCGCCTTCCGCGCCTCGAGCCGCGTGACGGGACTCCGCGGCAGCGGCGGCGCGGTCATCCCGGCGAGGCGACGGGGCGGCGTCGATGCGTGTGTTCATGCGTCCCCCAGCAGGAAGGCGTGACCGCTGACTGGCGTGCTCGCGACGGCGAAGGATTGCGTCGGCATCAGGCCGGCGTGGAAGGCCGCGCGGCCCGATCGCACGGCGTCGCGGAAGGCGCCGGCCATCGTCGCCGGATCACCGGCCTGCGCGACCGCGCTGTTCAGCAGCACCGCGTCGAAGCCCAGTTCCATCGCCCGCGCCGCCTGCGAGGGCGCGCCCAGGCCGGCGTCGATCACCAGCACCGTGTCGGGCAGGCGCTCGCGCAGGGTGCGCAGGCCGTGGAGATTCAGCAGGCCCTGACCCGAACCGATCGGCGCGCCCCAGGGCATGAGCAGCGGGCAGCCGGCGTCCAGCAGGCGCCGGCCCAGGATCAGGTCCTCGGTGCAGTAGGGGAAGACGACGAAGCCCTCGCGGACCAGCTCGGTCGCGGCGGTGACCAGCTCGAAGGGATCGGGCTGCAGCGTGTGCTCGTCGCCGACGACCTCGAGCTTGATCCACGCCGTGCCGTAGAGCTCGCGCGCCATGTGGGCGAGCTGCACCGCCTCGCGCGCGCTGCGGCAGCCGGCGGTGTTGGGCAGCAGGCGAGCGCCTTGCTCGCGACCGACGCTCAGCGCCTGCGCCAGCGCGCCGTTGTCGCCCGCCTGCAACGTGCGCTTCAGGCCGACCGTCAGCAGCTGCGTCGACGACGCGCGGATCGCGTCGCACAGCACCGACGGGCTGGGATAGCCAGCGGTGCCGAGGAAGAAGCGGCTCGCCAGGGCCACACCGTCGATGACCAGTTCCGCCTCGATGGATGCGCCGCTCGGCGGGCCCTCGATGCCGGCGGCCTGCGTCGTGCAAGTGGGAGAAGTGGGGAGGGGCATCTCAGCCTCCGACGATGGGTTGGAAGAACAGCACCTGATCGCCGTCGCGCAAGGGCGTGGACGCGCGCGCACCGCGGGCGACGAAGTGGCCGTTGAGCGCGGTCGCGACCGCCTCGGGCGCACGGCGCTCCTGATCGAGCAACTGCGCCAGCGTCGTGCCCCGGGCCAGGGTCAACGCGCGGTCGTCGAGACGCACCGTCATCGAGTCCATCGAGGTCGTCGAGGACGGCGGAAACGACGGGAATGACGGGGCCGGCGACGAGCCGGGTGACGGGACGACGGTGGTCGCGCCGGGGCCGGCGGGAGACGACGCGCGGTCGGATTTGCTCATGAAGACATCTCCAGATCGGTGAGGGCGGCCAGTCCCGCGTCGCCGAGCAGACGCTCGACCAGGGCGGGCGCGAGCAGCCAGCCGTGGCGGTACAGGCCGTTGAGCCGCAGCAGGCCGGGCTCGTGATGGAGGAAGGGCAGGTTGTCGGGCAGCGCCGGGCGCAGGTGCCGGTCCAGGCGCACGATGCGCGCCTCCGACAGCGCCGGCAGCACGCTCTGCGCCGCGGCCATCAGCTCCACCGCCGAGCGCAGCGAGACCGGGCTGCGGTCCTCGCTCTCGATCTCGCTGGCGCCGACGACGAGCTCGCTGTCGCTGCGCGGCACGAGGTAGACCCGGTGCCGCGGATGCAGCAGCCGCGCGGGACGTCGCAGGCCGTGACCGTCCAGCGACAGGGTGACGATCTCGCCCCGCACGCCGCGCAGCGGCAGCGGAGGCCGCGCGCCCAGCCCGCGCGTGTCCAGCGCCCAGTCGCCCGACCAGCGGCCGCCATCGGCGAAGTGGATCTCGCCGGGCAAGACCTGGTCCACGGCGCGCGCCCAGTGCCAGCGCGCGCCCTCGGCGCCCGCGTGCAGCGCGGCCATCGCGGGCACGGGGGCGATCAGTCCCTCGCGCGGCAGGTGCCAGCCGCGCAGGCCCGGCGCGAGCATGGGTTCGAGCGTGGCCAGCTCGTCCGCGCTCAGGGGCTCGGCGCCCGGCATCCGCATCAGCGCGCGTTGCGCCGCGCCCAGGTCGGCGCGATGCGCCAGCAGCAGGCTGCCGTCGGCGCACAGCGGCACCGGCCGCGGCAGCGCCGCGACGATGCGCGGCCACAGGGCCAGCGAGCGCCAGCCCAGCGCGGCGATCTCCGCGCCGCCCTGTTCCTGCTCGGCGAGCGGACTCAGCATGCCCGCCGCGCTGAAGGCGGCCGCGCCCCGCGCGTCGAAGGACGGCGCGGGCTCGGGCGCCGCTTCGAACACGTCGACACGATGCCCGGCCCGCGCCAGCGCCCACGCGCACAGGCGACCGGCCAGGCCGGCGCCCGCGATGGCGATGGTGGCCATCGCGCTCAGGCCTGGCGGATCGGGATGTAGAGCTCGCCGCCGCCGGCCAGGAACTCCGCGCTCTTGGCCCGCATGCCGGCCTCCGCCTCCTCGCCGTGACCGGAACCCCCGTCGCCATGGGGCTTCCCGGCCGTCGACATCGAGACCGCGACGGACGCGCCCGGGGTCGCCTCGCCGTTCGCGGCCAGCGTCGCGCTGTACTCGCGCACGTCCTGCGTGATCTTCATCGAGCAGAACTTGGGCCCGCACATCGAGCAGAAGTGCGCCACCTTCGCGCTGTCCTTGGGCAGGGTCTCGTCGTGGAACTCGCGCGCGGTCTCGGGATCCAGGCCGAGGTTGAACTGGTCTTCCCAGCGGAACTCGAAGCGGGCCTTGGACAGCGCGTCGTCGCGCGAGCGCGCCGCCGGGTGGCCCTTGGCGATGTCGGCCGCGTGCGCGGCGATCTTGTAGGCCATCAGGCCCTGCTTGACGTCGTCGCGATCCGGCAGGCCCAGGTGTTCCTTGGGCGTCACGTAGCAGAGCATCGCGCAGCCGAACCAGCCGATCATCGCGGCGCCGATGCCGCTCGTGATGTGGTCATAGCCCGGCGCGATGTCCGTCGTCAGCGGGCCCAGCGTGTAGAACGGCGCTTCGTCGCAGTGCTTGAGCTGCTCCGTCATGTTGGCCTGGATCATGTGCATCGGCACATGGCCGGGGCCCTCGATCATGGTCTGCACGTCGTGCTTCCACGCCACCTTGGTCAGCTCGCCCAGCGTGCGCAGCTCGGCGAACTGGGCCTCGTCGTTGGCGTCCGCCAGCGAGCCCGGCCGCAGTCCGTCGCCCAGCGAGAAGCTGACGTCGTAGGCCTTCATGATCTCGCAGATCTCCTCGAAGTGCGTGTACAGGAAGTTCTCGCGGTGATGCGCGATGCACCACTTCGCCAGGATGGAGCCGCCGCGCGAGACGATGCCGGTACGGCGCTTGACCGTCATCGGCACGAAGGGCAGGCGCACGCCGGCGTGGATGGTGAAGTAGTCGACGCCCTGCTCGGCCTGCTCGATCAGCGTGTCGCGGAACAGCGCCCAGGTCAGGTCCTCGGCCACGCCGCCGACCTTCTCCAGCGCCTGGTAGATGGGCACGGTGCCGATGGGCACGGGGCTGTTGCGCAGGATCCAGTCGCGCGTCGTGTGGATGTTGCGACCGGTGGAGAGGTCCATCACCGTGTCCGCGCCCCAGCGCGTGGCCCAGACCAGCTTCTCGACCTCCTCCTCGATGCCCGAGCTCACCGCCGAGTTGCCGATGTTGGCGTTGACCTTGACCAGGAAGTTGCGGCCGATGGCCATCGGCTCGACTTCCGGATGGTTGATGTTGGCCGGGATGATCGCGCGGCCGCGGGCGATCTCGTCGCGCACGAACTCGGGCGTGATCACCGACGGGATCGCGGCGCCCAGGCCCTCGCCGCGCAGGCGCTGCTCGCGCTCGGCATCGGTGAGGTACTCGTTCATCCAGGCGCGGCGGCCGTTCTCGCGGATGGCGACGTACTCCATCTCCGCCGTGACGATGCCGCGCCTGGCGTAGTGCATCTGCGTCACGTTGGCGCCGGAGACGGCGCGGCGCGGCGTGCGCGACAGGCCCGCGCCGTGCGCGCGCAGCGCCTGCTGCTGGGCGGCCTCGCGCAGGCCGTCGTCGAAGAGCTGCACCGGGCGGCCGGCATAGGACTCGGTGTCACCGCGCGCGGCGATCCACTCGGCGCGCGGCGTGGGCAGGCCGCGCCGCACGTCGGTCGGCACCGCGGGATCGGTGTAGGGGCCGGAGGTGTCGTAGACGGCGATGCGTTCGCCGTTGGTCAGCGCGATCTCGCGCAGCGGCACGCGCAGCGCCGGATGCAGCACGCCAGGCTCGTGGGTCTTGGTCGAGGCGGGCAGCGGCGCGCGGCTGGCGGCCAGACGCTCGTGGAAGTCGACGGCGGCATCGCCGGCGGACGAGGAAAGGGACAGGTCTTGCGTCATCGGGACATCTCCGGTTGGGCGCCGGAGGCTGGACCGATGCGGTCGTGAAGGCGTGGGGAACAGGGCCCTTCGGGCGGCGGACCCGGGCCGGCGCGAGCGGATGTCGCGGACCTGGGCCGGGCCTGGGCGGTCCGCTCGCGCGCTTGTCGCGGGAGTGGGCCGGAAGGGCGGGCTCTTCTTACGCCGGTACGAACCGGATCAAGTTCAGCGGGTCCACGGCTTCATCGCCATGTCTCAGCCCGTGCCGCGTCATGCGGCCCAGGGCACCCCGGAGCAGGCGCGCAGTATAGGCGCGGCCCGGCGCATCCGTGAACGGTTCGTGAAATCGTGGACGGCCGGCAGCCGCGACCGCCGCCAGCCCGGGCAAACCCCGAGGGTCCGTCACGCACGTGACTTCATACACTGCGGCGCTCGCGCTCGGGTGCGATCTGCAGAACGACAAACCAAGAAATCAACAGACCCGCGCGCTCCAAGAGGGTGGAGTGATGAGCCGCAGAAGTCCCCAGTCCCCGCGCCGGCAAGACCCGGCACGGCGTCCCATGCCGGTCCCGGCCCTGGTGCTCGCCATGCTGATGGCCGCCGGTGCCGCGCAGGCGCAGACCGCCACGGGCGCCCAGGCCGCGCAGGGCACCGTCGGTGCCGCGACCGCCGATCCCAAGGCCCCGCTGAGCGACGTCGACCGCGCCAAGCGCGACGCCGACAAGGTCTTCCAGTGGATCAAGTTCCACGCCGAGAAGGGCGAGGCGCGCAAGGCCGCCGAGAAGCAGCACGAGGCCAGGACCGAGCCGCCCAAGGCCGTCGCCAAGCCGGCGACCGCGCCCGCGGCGCCCGCGGTGACCGCCAAGCGGCAGGACCTCGATCCGGTCGCGGAACGCGCGCTCGCCGAGCGCGCCCAGGCCGAGCGCGGGACCGCGTCGCCCGCGCCCCTCGTGACGCCGCCGCCCGCGACGCAGACCGCGGCCGCTCCTTCGGGCGGCGCGCCATCGCCCGCCGTGGCGCAGGCGACCGAGCCGCCCCAGGTCGTGGCCATGGCCGCGCCGGCGACCACGGCGCCGGCCGGGAAGCCGCCCGCCGCCATGCCCGCGCCGACGCCCAAGGTCGCCGAGCCCGAGGAGGACGCGCCGCTCAAGCTGATCCGCAAGGTCGATCCGGAATACCCGCGCAACTGGCTCCAGCAGCAGCGCAACGGCTCGGTGGAGGTGCGCTTCACCGTGCGCCCGGACGGCTCCATCGAATCGGCCGAGGCGCTGCGCGCGCCGGACCGCAAGGTCGCGGCCGCCGTGGTCAACGCGGTCAAGCAGTGGCGCTTCGAGCCCGTGAACCGGCCGCGCCAGGTGAGCGTGGAGATCGGCTTCCAGGTCGACTGACCCGGCGCGCCCGCGCGCCTCACATCCCGTACATCGCCGCCTGGTCGAAGGGCGTGAGCTCCGCCGCGAGCGCGTCCAGGAACAGGCGCGTGCGCAGCGGCATCAGCCGGCGCTGCGGGAACACGGCCCAGCAGGTCGAGGGCTCCGCGCACCAGCCCGGCAGCACGCGCACCAGCTCGCCCCGGTCGACGAAGGCCTGCGCGTACTGGTTGCCGACCCAGGTGATGCCCAGCCCCGCGCGCGCCATCTGCAGCAGCATGTCGGGCGCGTTCACCAGCGTGCGGCTCTCCGGCACGCCCACCCATTCCTGGCGCTGATCGGCCTGGCCATCGACGATGCCGAACAGCCGCCAGGGCAGCGGCTCGCCGGCGCGGCTCAGGATCATCAGGCCGTGCATGCTGATCAGGCCTTCCGGCAACTGCGGCTCGCCATGCCGGCGCAGGTAGTCGGGCGAGGCGTACAGCCCGCTGCTGAACATCGCCATCCGGCGCGCCGCCAACTGGCTGTCCGGCGGCAGCGTGCCCATGCGCAGCGCGATGTCGAAGCCCTCGGCGATCAGGTCCACCCGGCGCGGCGACAGGTCCAGCTCCAGCTGCACCTCGGGATAGTCGCCGACGAACCGGCTCAGCATGGCCACCAGCATCTGGTGCGCGAAGTCCGCGGGCATCGACACCCGCAGCCGGCCGGTGGGCCGCTGCTGCCGGTGCAGCGCCAGGGCCAGGGCCCCATCCACCTCGCCGGCCAGCACCCGCGCGTGCTCCAGCACGCCCTGGCCGAAGTCGGTCAGCGTCAGCCGCCGGGTGCTGCGTTGCAGGAGCTTCTCCCCCAGCCGTTCCTCCAGCGCCGCGATCCGGCGCGACACCGTGGACTTGGGCAGCTGCAGACGCTCGGCCGCGCGGCTGAAGCTGCCGCTTTCCATCACGCGGGCGAATACGAGCAGGTCATCGGCGTCGAGGCTCATGGCAGGTCCATTGTTCGTCCAATGGAACAATCTTATCCAGATCGATGGCTTCCGGGCGCATGGGGCGATCAATACAGTTCAGTCATCCCCTCTCACCGGCCCTGACCGGCCACCACCGAACCCGGAGCAACGCACCATGAACATCCTGCAAATCAATTCCAGCGCCCGCCGTCTGCATGAAGGCCAGGGTTCCGTGTCGACCCTGCTGGCCAACGAGGTCGTGCAAGGCCTGGTCGAGCGCAACGCCGGCGCCCAAGTCCACGTCCATGACCTGGCCGTGCGTCCGCTGCCGGCCATGGACGAGGCCACGCTGGGCGCGCTGTTCACCCCGGCCGACGCCCGCACCCAGGCGCAAGCCGACCGCGTCGCCTTCAACGACCAACTGATCGCCGAGCTGCAGGCCGCCGACGTCGTCGTGCTGACCGCCCCGATGATCAACTTCGGCGTGTCCTCGCAGCTGAAGAACTGGATCGACGCGGTGGCGCGCGCCGGCGTGACCTTCCGCTACACCGCCACGGGTCCGGAAGGCCTGCTGACCGGCAAGAAGGTCATCGTGGTGAGCAGCCGCGGTGGCGTCCACCGCGACCAGCCGACCGACAACATCGTCCCCTACCTGAAGGTCACGCTGGCCTTCCTGGGCATGAAGGACGTGGACTTCGTGCTGGCCGAAGGCCTGAACATGGGCGAGGAAGCCGCGGCCAAGGGCCTGGCCACCGCCCGCGAAGAGATCGCGGCCATCCTGGGCGAAACCCAGCCGGCCTGATCGCCCTCGCGCCAGTCGTGCGTCCCGCGGGACTGGCGCGTGCTCCGACCGTCGGAGCGAGACGTCCGCATTCAAGGTAATCGAGGAAAGGAATCCATCATGACCGCCGCCACCCCTGTCACCACCATCACGACGCCCCGCCAGGTCGAGCGCCTGGTGCAGGGAACCGCCACGCGCGACGGCGCGGGCGTCAAGCTGACGCGCGTGCTCACGCACGACCTGCAGCGGCGGCTGGATCCCTTCCTGATGCTGGACGCCTTCGGCACCGACAACGCCGACGACTACATCGCCGGTTTCCCCGACCACCCGCACCGCGGCTTCGAGACCGTGACCTACATGCTGGACGGCCGCATGCGCCATCGCGACTCGGCCGGCAATGAAGGCCTGCTCGGTCCCGGCGGCGTGCAGTGGATGACCGCCGGCCGTGGCGTCATCCATTCGGAACTGCCCGAGCAGCAGGAGGGCCGGATGGAAGGCTTCCAGCTGTGGCTGAACCTGCCCGGTCGCGACAAGATGCGCGACCCCTGGTACCGCGACATCCCGAGCGAGGAGATCCCCGAGCTCGCGCTGCCCGGCGCCCAGGTGCGTGTCATCGCCGGCGAGAGCCACGGCGTGGCCGGCGCGGTGCAACGCGACGCGACGCTGCCGACCTACCTGGACATCCATCTGGAGCCGGGCGTCAGCTTCGAGCAGGCGCTGCCCGCGACGCACAACGCCTTCGTCTACGTGTATCGGGGCGCGCTGCGCTTCGACACCGGCTGCCTGGTCAACAGCGGCCGCATGGCGATCCTGGCCAACACGCCGGGCTCGGACGGCGTGCGGCTGACCGCGTCGGACGAAGGCGCCCGCGTGATCCTGATCGCCGGCCAGCCGCTGGGCGAGCCGATCGCGCAGTACGGTCCGTTCGTCATGAACACCGAGGGCGAGCTGCTCCAGGCGGTGCGGGACTTCCAGGCGGGCAAGTTCGCTTGAGCCGTGGGCACCCGTGGCGCGCCAGGACCGGTCCGCGAGGGCCGGCCCCCGGCGCCTCGATGACAGTGGAAGGCCGTCGCGATGCGACGGCCTTCTTGCGTCCGGCGTCCCCGGGCCTCGCGGCCGGGACGGCCCTTACTGCGGCGCCTTCAGCGGCGGCACGACCGGGGCCTTGAGCCGCGGACCGTCGAAGCCGTGCACGGCGCCGAAGCGGCCGCCGTCCTCGCGGGCGTTCCACTCCTCGGCGTAGGCGAGCATCTCCTCGCGCGAGCGGCCGACGAAGTTCCAGAACAGCAGCACCGGCTCATCGAAGGGCGGGCCGCCCAGCAGCAGCGCGCGGCTCTTGCCGCCGCCCGAGAGCAGGTGCAGCGACTGCGCGCCCGGCGCGACGTAGAGCAGCTCGCCGGGCTTGCTCATGCCGGTGGATTCGCCATCGACGGTCACCGAGAGCTCGCCCTCGAGCACCATCAGCCCGTACTCGTGGTCGGGATGCAGCGCCAGCGTCGCCTCGGCGGCGCGGGCGGCGCTCAGGTCCATGGCCAGCAGCGGCGTGTGGCTGGGCACCGGCGAGCGCCGGCCGCCGGACTCGCCCACCAGCAGCATGGTGTCGAAGCCGCCGGTCGCGAAGGACGGCAGCTCGGGGAAGTGCTCGAAGGCGGGGGGACAGTCGCGCACCGCGTCGGGCAGCGCGATCCACAGCTGGGCCAGCTGCAGGCGATCGGACTGCGACTCCTCGGTATGGCTGATGCCGCGGCCGGCCGTCATGAGGTTCACCTGACCGGGGCGCAGCATCTGCTCGGAGCCCAGGCTGTCGCGATGCAGCACCTCGCCCTCGATCATCCAGCTGAAGGTCTGCAGGCCGGTGTGCGGATGCGGACCGACGCGCATCGCCGTGGTCGGCGTCAGGTCCGCCGGGCCGGCGTGGTCCAGGAAGCACCAGGCGCCGACCATGCGTCGCCTGGCGGTCGGCAGCGCGCGGCGGATGGTCAGGCCGCCGACGTCGCCCAGGTGCGCGGTCAGGCGCTCCCAGCGGGCGGGTCGCGGGTCGAAGGGGGATGTGTCGCTCATGGGGCGGCTCCTTGCGAAAGGTCGTCGAGGATGGGGCAGTCGGGGCGATCGTCGCCGTGGCAGCAATGCGCCAGGCCGGCCAGCGCGCGGCGCATGGCCTGCATCTCGGCCATGCGGCGGTCCAGATCGGCGATGTGAGACTCGGCGATGCGCTTGACCTGCGCGCTGGCGCGGCGGCGGTTCTGCCAGAGCTTGAGCAGCTCGCCGATCTCGGCCATCGAGAAGCCCAGGTCGCGCGCGCGCCGGATGAAGCGCAGCGTGTGGACTTCCTTGTCGCCGTAGAGCCGGTAGCCGGACTCGGTGCGCGCCACCGGCGGCAGCAGGCCCAGCGACTCGTAGTGGCGCAGCATCTTGGGCGACACGCCGGAGCGCTCGGCCGCCTGGCCGATGGTCAGCGGACCGGCGGAAGCGGCCGATGCGGCGGGAGAGGCGGTGGACGCGGGCATCACGCGGCTCCTGTGTGGGTCGACGAGGCGGTCGAAGTCGGGGGCAGGTGTTGCCCGGCGGTGCCGCGCCAGCGCTTGAGCAGCAGCGCGTTGCCCAGCACCGACACGCTGGACAGCGCCATCGCGGCGCCGGCGATCACCGGGCTGAGCAGGCCCAGCGCGGCCAGCGGCACGCCGAGCAGGTTGTAGACGAAGGCCCAGAACAGGTTCTGGCGGATCTTGGCCACGGTCGCGCGCGACAGCGCGATCGCGTCGGCGACCAGGCGCGGATCGCCGCGCATCAGCGTGATGCCGGCGGCCTCGATGGCGACGTCGGTGCCGCCGCCCATCGCCAGGCCGACGTCGGCCGCGGCCAGCGCCGGCGCGTCGTTGATGCCGTCGCCGACCATGGCCACGCGCGATCCGGCCGTGCGCAACTCGGCGACGATGCGGGCCTTGTCCTCGGGCAGCAGCTCGGCGCGGACCTCGTCCAGCCCGAGCGAGGCGCCCACCGCGGCGGCCGCGGCGGCGTTGTCGCCACTGAGCATCAGCGTGCGCAGACCCATCGCGCGCAAGCGCGTGATGGCCTCGGGCGATCCGTCCTTCACGCGATCACCGAAGGCCAGCATCGCGACCAGCGTCGGCGCGCCCGGACCGTCGGACGCGGCCATCCACGACAACGTGCGGCCTTGCGCGAGCGCCGCATCCGCGGACGCGCGCAGCGGGGTCAGGTCCACGCCCAGTTCCTCCATCCAGCGGCTGCTGCCGAGCAGCAGGTCGTTGGGGTGGGCCGGAAGACCCTCACCCCAGCCCTCTCCCGCAAGCGGGAGAGGGAGTGAACGGGCGCCGCTCGGTGCCGCAAGCGGGAGAGGGAGCGACGAGCGGGCATCGCTCGGTGCCGCAAGCGGGAGAGGGAGCGACGAGCGGGCATCGCTCGGTGCCGCAAGTGGGAGAGGGAGCGAGCGTGCGTCGCCCGCTGCCGCAAGTGGGAGCGGGAGCGAACGGGCGCCGTGCCCGTCGCGGACGCGACCGCTGATGCCGCGGCCCGCCGAGGCGCGCAACTCGCTGGCGACCGGCACCGGGAGGCCACGTTGCGCGGCGGCATCCCGCACGGCGCGCGCCAGGGGATGCTCGCTGCCTTGCTGGAGTGCCGCCGCGAGCGCGAGCGCATCGGCCTCGTCCTGGCCGGGCGCCGCGACGAAGTCGATCAGGCGCGGCTTGCCCTCGGTCAGCGTGCCGGTCTTGTCGAAGACGACCAGGTCCACGCCGCGCGCGTGCTCGAGCGCCTCGGCATCCTTGACCAGCAGCCCGCGCCGCGCGGCCACGCCGGTGCCGACCATGATCGCGGCCGGCGTCGCCAGGCCCAGCGCGCAGGGGCAGGCGATGACCAGCACCGCGACCGAGTGGATCAGCGCGCGTTCCCAGTCACCGGTCGCCAGGCCCCAGGCCAGCAGCGTGACCGCCGCGATCACCAGCACCGTCGGCACGAAGACCGCGCTGACCTTGTCCACCAGACGCTGGATCGGCGCCTTGTGCGCCTGCGCCGACTCGACCAGCCGCACGATGCGCGACAGCGTGGACTCGGCGCCCAGCGCGGTGACCTCGACCAGCATCAGGCCCTCGCCGTTGACCGCGCCGCCGACGACGCGGTCACCTTCCCGCTTCTCCACCGGCAGGCTCTCGCCGCTGATCAGCGATTCGTCGACCTGGCTGCGGCCTTCGCGGATGCGGCCGTCGGCGGGGATGCGCTCGCCGGGGCGAACGACCATCAGGTCCTTCAGACGCAGGCGCGCGACGGGCAGGTCGATGTCGGCGCCGTCGCGGCGCACGCGGGCGTGCTCCGGCCGCAGCTGCCTGAGCGCGGCGATGGCGCTCAGCGTCTGGCGCTTGGCGCGGCCTTCCAGCCACTTGCCCAGCAGCACCAGCGTGATCACCGCGGCCGCGGACTCGAAGTAGAGCGCCGGGCTCATCGGACCGTCGCGCAGCAGTTCGTAGACGCTCAGGCCGTAGGCGGCGCTGGTGCCCAGCGCGACCAGCAGGTCCATGTTGCCGCTGCGGTCCTTCAGCGCCGCCCAGCCGGCGCGATAGAAGCGGGCGCCCAGCCAGAACTGCACCGGCGTGGCCAGCACCAGCTGCCACCAGCCGTCGATCATCCAGTGCGCGCCCCACAGCATCGCGACCATGGGCGCGACCAGCGGCAGCGACAGCGCCGCCGCGATCAGCACCGGCCAGCCGGTGGCGGACCAGGCGACGGGGCGGGGTGCGTCGGCCTGATCCTCGACCAGCGGCTGCGCCTCGTAGCCGGCCTTGACGATCGCGGCCACCAGCGCGTCCGCGTCCACACCGGGCGCGCGCACGGTGGCGGTCTCGGCGGCGAGGTTGACCTCGGCCTGCTCGACGCCCGGCACCTTGCGCAGGGCGCGCTCGACGCGGTTGACGCAGCTGGCGCAGGTCATGCCGGAAACGGCGAACTGCAACTCCGCGTCCGTCGACGGGGAGGGCGAGGCGAGGGAAGGGGTGGCGGTGTTCATGGCGGAAGTCTCAAGCTTGCCATGATGGGAAGGTCAAGGCCATGCCCCGTTCGAGAGAAGGGACGGGGCGCCGATCGGGGGCGCGACCCGCGCACGCGGTATCGACGACCTTGATGATGGCGGGGTGACCGGAGGGCCGTCGGTTGACCTTGCCATGATGGCAAGGTTTAACCTTCGGGCCATTCCTTTCTCATTCCTTCCAACTCGCATCCTTCAAGGAGTCTCTCCATGCATGAATTCAAGCTGCCCGACATGAGCTGCGGCCACTGCCGCGCCGCGGTGACCGAGGCGGTCAAGGAAGTCGACGCGCAAGCCGAGGTGGTCGTCGACCTGGGCGCGAAGACCGCCCAGGTGAACAGCGCCGCCACCCGCGAGCAGCTGGCGGCGGCGCTGACCGAGGCCGGCTACCCGCCCGCCTGAGCGAAGCCCCTTGCGAAGTCGCCCGGTCGGCGGCGGCCCCCTCTCCCGCTGGGCGGGAGAGGGCTGGGGTGAGGGTCTTCGGGCTCAGGCGTACTGCAACGCTCCCACCCTCACCCCCGCCCTCTCCCGCCCCGCGGGCGAGGGAGTAATACAGCACCGAGCGTGATAGCCGATTGCCGATTGCCGATTGCCGATTGCTCGGACGCCGCACGCGTCACCCCTCTCCCGCTGCGCGGGAGAGGGGCGGGGGTGAGGGCCGTCGCACACCAGAGCGCTGCCTGAATCAGGCCTTCTTGAGCGCCTCCGTATCGAACGGCAACTGCCGCAGCCGCTTCCCCGTCGCCGCGAAGATCGCATTGGCCACCGCCGGCGCGATCGGCGGCGTCCCTGGCTCGCCGATGCCGCCCGGCGCCGCATCGCTCTGCACGATGTGCACATCGACCTTGGGCATCTCGTTCATGCGCAGCACCGGGTAGTCGTGGAAGTTGCTCTGCTCCACCTTCCCGTCCTTGAACGTGATGCGTCCATACAGCGCGGCCGTGAGTCCATAGACCACGGCGCCCTCGATCTGCCGCGCGATGGTCTGCGGGTTCACCGTCTGCCCGCAGTCCACCGCCGCGGTCACCTTGTGGACCTTGATCGCACCGTCCTTGCCGACGGACACCTCCGCCACTTCCGCCACATAGGTGCCGAAGCTTTCCGCCACCGCCAGGCCGCGGAAGCGGCCCTTGGGCGCGGGTCTGCTCCAGCCGGCCTTCTCGGCCGCCAGCGCGAGCACGCCCCGGGCGCGCGGCTGCTGGTCCAGCAGCGCGAGCCGGTACTTCAGCGGGTCGGCCTTGGCCGCGTGGGCGAGCTCGTCGACGAAGCTCTCGATGAAGAAGGCGTTCTGCGAATGCCCCACCGAGCGCCAGAACCACACCTGCGGGCCCGGCTCGGCGCGGCCGTAGGCGATGCGCTGGTTCGGGATCGTGTACGGGTGGTCGGCCAGGCCCTCGACGGCCATCGCGTCGACGCCGTTGTCCGGGATCTTCATGAAGCCCGAGGCCGCCATGATCGAGGGGCTGGCCACCTCGGCGCGCAGCATGCGCGGCTGGCCCTTGTCGTCGAGCCCCGCCTCGAAGCGCACGCGCGAGGCCGGCCGGTAGTAGCCGGCCGCCATGTCGTCCTCGCGGGCGTAGATCAGCTTGACCGGGCTGCCGCTGAGCTTGGACAGCAGCGTGGCGTCGATGGTGAAGTCCGGCGCGAAGCGGCGTCCGAAGCCACCGCCCAGCAGCAGCGTGTTCACCTTGACCTTGGCCGGCGTGACCTGCGCCACCTGAGACAGGATGCCCTGCGCCGGGCCCTGGCTCTGCGTGCCGGCCCAGAGCGTGACCTCGTCGCCGCGCACCCAGGCCAGGCAGTTCAGCGGCTCCATGCAGGCATGGGCCAGATAGGGCACCTCGTACTGCGCCGAGATCCGGCGCGCCGAGGTGGCCGCGCCGTCCTTGACGTTGCCTTCCTCGCGCGCGATCGCGGTGGCGTGCTGCAGGCCGTCCTCCAGCGTCGAGGACACCTTGTCGGAAGACAGGTTGGCGTGCTCGCCCAGGTCCCATTCGATGCCCAGCGCGTCGCGGCCTTGCTTGGCGGCCCAGTAGCCGTCGGCCAGCACCGCCACGCCCGACGGGATCGCGATGACCTTGCGCACGCCCTTGACCGCCTTGGCCTTGCCCTCGTCGAAGGCCTTGGGCTTGGCGCCGGCGATCGGCGCGCGCGCCATCACGGCCACCAGCATGCCGTCGACCTTGGCGTCGATGCCGAACTTGGCCGTGCCGTTGATCTTGGCCGCGCTGTCCAGGCGCCGCGTGGGCTTGCCCATGATGCGAAAGTCCTTGCGGTCCTTCAGCGCGGGCTTGTCCGGCACGGGCTGCCTGGCCGCCTCGGCGACCAGCGCGCCGTAACCCAGCTTGCGACCATCGGGCGCGAGGACCTGGCCGCGCTCGGTGCGCAGCGAGGCCGCGTCAAGCTGCCATTGCTTCGCCGCCGCCGCGACCAGCATCTGGCGCGCCGCCGCGCCGGCCTGGCGCACCGGCGTCCAGTGGGCGCGCACCGTGGTGCTGCCGCCGGTGGCCTGCATGCCGAACATCGGGTTGTTGTAGGCGGTGTCGGCCGGGGCCTGCTCGACCGAGACCTGCGCCCAGTCGGCGTCCAGCTCCTCGGCCACCATCATCGGGATCGCGGTCAGCACGCCCTGGCCCATCTCGGCCGAGCCGCACACCACGGTGACCTTGCCGTCCGGCGTGATGCGCAGCCAGGCGTTGGGCGCGAAGGTGTTGCTCGGCGCCGCGGTGTCGGCGGCCTGCGCGAGCGCGCGGCCCGCCGTCAGCGGCAGCGCGAAGGACAGGGTCAAGGCCGCGCCGCCCTTGAGCAGCGAGCGACGCGAGGTCGCGGCCGTTGCCGACGATGCGGTCTCGTCGCGCGAGGCCTGATCGGCGGAGGCGGCCGGCGCGAGGCGCGCGGCGTGTTCGAAGGTGATGCCCATGATCAGCCTCCCTTCGCCAGCGTGGCCGAGGCGTCGTGGATCGCCGCCCGGATCTGGTTGTAGGTGCCGCAGCGGCACACGTTGCCGCTCATGGCGTTGTCGATGTCGGCGTCGCTGGGCTTCTTCTTGCCGGCCAGCAGCGCGCACGCGCTCATGATCTGGCCGCTCTGACAGTAGCCGCATTGCGGCACGTCGATCTTGAGCCAGGCCGCCTGCACGGCGCGCCCGGCGGGCGTCGCGCCGACGCCTTCGATGGTGGTGATCTTCTTGCCGGCGGCGGCCTCGAGCGGCGTCTGGCAGGCGCGCACCGGCTGGCCGTCCAGGTGCACGGTGCAGGCGCCGCACAGCGCCATGCCGCAACCGAACTTGGTGCCGGTCAGCTGCAGGTCCTCGCGCAGCGCCCACAGCAGCGGCATCTGCGGATCGGCATCCAGCGTCACCGCCTTGCCGTTCACGGTCAACGAAATGGACATGGGGGTCTCCTCCTGGGGGGATCGACGGGTGGGAACCCGGCGAGCCTAGCGCTTTCACGATGCGAACGTGAGAGCGGCCGCCCGGAAGCCCTCGGACACCGCCCGTGGAGGCGTCGGATCCCTCGCGCGGCCCGGATGTCCCCTGTTCAAGGGGTATGTGGCCGTTTCGGCCAACCCTTTCCGGCGATTTCCGGCCGTCATTTCTCATGCCGGAAGTCATGGCATTGCCCCTTTGTGGTGCTCAGAAATTGGTGTTAGTCCCGACCCCCGCGTCGGGGGTTTACCCGCGCGTGACCCCCTCTTTTTGTTAGCAAGGAAGGGTTAGCGCCTATTGGTGTGTCGCTTTCAGGTGTCAAGAGCTTGTGATTCTTTGCAGGCACTTATCGGAACTTTGCGCGATGGAAACAATTGACGCTCGCTGGCCCGCCTTGCGTGATCGCGCGGCTTGGGGTGGCGTCTACCAAACGGCGCCGTATCCGGCGCGACGACCAAAAGAGGACCTGAATGTCTCGTCTTTACACCCGAGGGAAGCCGCTGGCATTGACCAGCATCGCCATCGCCGCGACGCTGTCGTGCACCCTGGCGATCGCGCAGGAGTCGACGCAGCTGGAGCGCGTCGAGGTCACCGGTTCGAACATCCGCCGCACCGCCGCCGAAGGCACGTCGCCGATTGACCGCATCACCGCCACCGAGATCCGCGCCAGCGGCGCCAAGACGGCGCTGGAGCTGATGAAGATGCTGCCCGCCATGGGCACCGACGGCTTCAGCGACACGCCGGCCCAGAACAGCTTCTCCCGTGGCGTGGCCACGGCCTCGCTGCGTGGCCTGAGCTCGACCTCGACCCTGATCCTGCTGAACGGCCGCCGCCTGACCCCGGCCGCCTACGCCAACCCCAACAACGGCACCTCGACGCTGTATGACCTGAACACCATCCCGGTGTCGGCCATCGAGCGCGTCGAAGTCTTCAAGGACGGCGCGTCCGCGGTGTACGGCTCCGACGCGGTCGGCGGCGTCATCAACTTCATCACCAAGAACGACTACCAGGGCGCGCAGATGTCGGCCACGGTGGGCGCCAACGACGACGGCGACTTCTCGCGCCGCACGGTCAACGGCTCGTTCGGCTTCGGCGATTTCGCCAAGGACGGTTTCAACGTCCTGGTCAGCGGCGACATCACCGGCCGCGGTCGCACGATGACGCGCGACATGAAGGACATCCACGCCGACGACTACCGCGCGATCAACCTGCGCCTGAATCCGTACAGCTCGTCGGTCTCGTCCTCGCCGTTCTTCACCCGTGAGTCCGCCCCGGGCAGCAACGCCTTCCCGCAGACCAACACGAACAACGTCGTCAACCTGACGAACTGCGATCCCTCGCGCCAGCTCATCGGTGGCGCGCAGTACGGCATCACGAGCTCGCCGCTGCTCAACCGCAAGTTCTGCAACTTCAACCTCGACGACTACAACGAGGCGCAGAACAAGGGCACCGACGGCAGCCTGATCAGCCGCGCGACCTTCCGCGTCAACAACGACATCACCGCCTTCGCCGAGGCCGGCTACTCGCGCTCGCAGCGCACCTACCTGGCGCCCCCGCGGACCATCAGCGGCCTGAGCCCGTCGCTGAACTTCCTGCTGGGCACGGTGGCGGCCCCCTACCAGGCGATCCTGGAAGTCGGCCATCCGGACAACCCGTTCCCCAACTCGCGCGCCGCGGTGCAACTGCGCTTCGAGAACACCCCGGGCGGCAGCGAGCTGGTCAACCAGCAGTACCGCGCGCTGGGCGGCGTGAAGGGCACCTTCGGCGCCTGGGACTGGGAAACCGCGATCCTGTGGAACAAGGCCAAGCGCGAGGAAACCAGCTACGGCTTCCTGAACCTGGACGTGGTGCGCTCGCTGCTCGGCCCCAACGGCCGCACGCTGGCCGCCGTCGCCGCCGATCCCAACCTGTCGCGCGGCCTGACCAACAACGCCGACGCCTCGATCACGCAATGGGATGCCAAGGTCGCGACCGAGTTCGGCTCGCTGCCCGGCGGCGCGATCGGCGCGGCCTTCGGCGTGGAACTGCGCCGCGAGTCCCTGAACATCACGCCGGATCCGCTGAACGCGGCCGGCAAGATCCTGGGCCTGGCCAACACCTACATCAACGATGCGTCGCGCAACGTCAAGTCGGCCTTCTTCGAGTTCCGCACGCCCTGGCTGAAGAACTTCGAGATGGACTTCGCCGGCCGTGCCGACAAGTACCCCAGCCTGAAGACCAACTTCGTGCCCAAGGTCGGCGCCAAGTGGACCGTGCTGCCGACCCTGTCGCTGCGCGGCACCTACTCGGAAGGCTTCCGCGCCCCGGCCGTGTCGCAGGTCGCGCCGGGCGGCGCCCAGTACTTCGTCAACGGCGTCATCGACCCGCTGCGCTGCTCGGAAGACGGCGCGAACCCGGTGCCCGGCGGCGCGCTGTCGGACTGCAACAAGAGCGTGGCCGGCGTGGGCGTGAACAACCCGCAGCTCAAGCCCGAGAAGTCCAAGAGCCATTCGCTCGGCTTCATCTTCTCGCCCAACAAGCACCTGGACATCCTGGTCGACTACTTCAACATCCGCAAGAAGGCCGAAGTGGCCCTGCTGGACGTGCAGAGCGTGGTGGATCACCCCGAGCGCTATCCCGGCCTGATCCAGCGTGACAGCAACCCCGCGCTGCAGCTGCCGGGCATCGCCAACTCCGGCCCGCTGCTGTTCGTGCAGACCCCGTGGGTGAACCAGGGCAGCACCGAGGTCTCGGGCATCGACTTCGAGATCAAGACCAACATGGTGCCCAAGGAGGGCCTGCGCTGGGTCAACCAGGTGCGCGGCACCTACCAGACCAAGTACAGCCGCCAGGAGCAGCCCGGCTTCGCGGACAACAACCTGGTCGGCACCAACGGCGGCCTGTATGACTGGTCGACCTCGGTGGGGGACATTCCCCGCCTGAAGTTCCGCGCCACCTCGACGCTGGAGATCGACGGGAAGCACACGCTGACGGGCGCGATGAACTGGGTGAGCGGCGTGTCGTTCTACCGCGTGCAGGACGGCTCGAGCAACCCGGCGCTGGTCTACAACGGCAACGGCACGACCTGCCATTGGGGCGGCCCGAGCTCGGATCCGCGCATCACCGGACGCACGTCGCTGGGCGCCGCGCCGACGGCGACCAATGGCCGCGACCTGTACATCAACCGCTATCCCAACTGCGCGGTGGGCAAGTGGATGACCTTCGATCTGGCCTACACCTACACGGGCTTCAAGGACCTGGCCCTGACGCTGAACATCCAGAACTTCCTGGACGAGAAGGCGCCGTACTACCCGGCCGTCAATACCAGCACGACCGTGACGCAGGGCTACAACTCGGGCATGCACAACCCGACCGGCCGCTACTGGACGCTGACCGCCAGCTACACCTTCAAGTGATCGCCGCCGGCCTCGGCCGGCCCGATCGGACGGGCGGACCCGACGGCGCGAGCCGGCGGTCCGCCCCGGAAGGCCAGAACGCCTTGGAGCGATCCAAGGCGTTTTTCATTGGGGCGCGCGAAGCCGCGGGAACGCCTCCTCCGGAGCGACCCGCTCAGCGTCGCTTCCGGCTCGGCGCGACCGGCGGCAGGATGCGGGCCTGATCCCGCGAGCCCTCGAACTTGCGGGCCACCGCATCGATGAACAGCCGCGTGCGCGGCGGCAGCAGCCGGCGCGAGGGGAAGACCAGCTGCAAGGGCGCGCTGTTGCCGGCCCATTCGGGCAGGAGCTCGACCAGCCGGCCGTCGTCCAGTTCCTCCACCACGTCCCACACCGAGCGTCGCACCAGCCCCAGGCCGGCCAGGGCCCAGTCATGCGCCTGCTCCCCGTTGTCGGTGACGAGCCGGCCCGTCACGTCGACCGTGCGCGCTCCCGCGGCGACACCCGCGTCGCGCGGCTCGAAGCGCCATTCGGAGCGGCGGGTGGCGATGCGTTCCTGGAGGATGCAGTCGTGATCGGCCAGGTCCTCGAGCGAGCGCGGGCGACCGCGTTGCTTCAGATAGGCCGGCGAGGCGCAGAGCACGCGGCGATTCGGGCCCAGCGTGCGGGCCGCCAGGCGCGAGTCCTGCGGGCCGCCGATGCGGATGGCGCAGTCGAAGCCGTCCTCGATCAGGTCGACCAGGGAGTCGGACAGCGAGAGCTGCACGGTGACCTCGGGATGGCGCCGCATGAACTCGGCGGCGAGCGGGCCGATGCAGCGGCGGCCCATGGCCACGGTCGCGGTGACGCGCACGAGGCCGCGCACCTGCTGCCGGCCCTGGGCGAGCTCCGCCTCGGCGTCGTCGATGTCGGACAGGATGACCTGGCAGCGCTCGTGATAGAGCGCGCCCTCGTCCGTGAGCGCCAGCCGCCGCGAGCTGCGCTGCAGCAGCCGCACGCCGAGCCGCGTCTCCAGTCGCGTCAAGCGCTTGCTGCCGACGGCCGGGGAGAAGCCGAGCTCGCGTCCCGCCGCGGAGAGGCTGCCGGCCGCCACGGCGCGCACGAACAGGCGCATGTCGTCGAGTTCGTTCATGGTGATCTTTTCCGTTTGGGAACAGATGGTTGTGCAACGGCACGGATTCTCATCCGATCCGCTTCAGATCACAGTGCCGGTCATGCATTTCCCTCAGCCGGAGGCTTCCATGACCCTCTCTCCCAGACGCTCGCGCCGCGTGAAGACCGCAGTGGCGATGGTGTTCGCGGCCTTGGCCGCGCTCGCGGCGACTCGCGCCACGGCCGCTCCGACGCCCGCGCTTTCCGATGCGCCCGCCGAGATGAGCGCGGGCATCACGGACGACGCGGCGTTACCCCTGCCCGCGCGGCGGCAGGTCGACGGCAGCTTGAGCGCGGAGCGCGTCGCGGCGATGACGCTGGCGGCGCGTCGGTACTACGGCTTCTGGGACAGTGGCGACGCCGCCTTGGCGCGGGCCGCGCTGGCGCCGGACTTCCTGGATCGCGCGCTGCCCCCGGGGCGGCCGCAAGGTGTCGAGGGACCGGTGCTGGCGTCGCGCCAGTTCCGCGCGGCGGTGCCGGATCTGCGGGTGACGGTGGAAGAGATGCTGGTCGTCGGCGACCGCGTCGTGGGGCGTCTGCGCTTCAGCGGGCACTTCAGCGGCACTTTCGGCGCGGGCGAGCACGCCCGGCGCGGTGACGGCCGGGCGATCTCCTTCATCGCGACCGACATCTACCGGATCGACGGGTCGGGACGCATCGCGGAGAACTGGCATCTCGAGGACAACCTCGCGCTGCTCGCGCAACTGGGCGTGGTGACGCCATGAGCGCGGTCCTTTCTCCGAAGGACGGCGCGAGCGACACCCGCGTGCCGTCGTCCAGCGGTTTCCCGCTGCCCATCCTCGCGCTGGCGTTGGCCGCCTTCGCGATCGGCACGACCGAGTTCGTGATCATGGGGCTGCTGCCCGCCATGGCGAGGGACCTCGCGGTCAGCCTGCCGGGCGCGGGTCTGCTGGTCACGGGCTATGCGCTGGGCGTGGCCCTGGGCGCGCCGCCGCTCGCGGCCCTGAGCGCCGGCTGGCCCCGCAAGCGGGCGCTGCTGGTGCTGATCGGCCTGTTCATCGCGGGCAATGCCTTGTCGGCGATCGGGACCGGCTATGGGCTGGTGATGGCGGGGCGCATCGTCGCCGCGCTGGCGCACGGCTCTTTCTTCGGGATCGGCGCAGTGCTGGCGAGCGAGCTGGTCGCCCCCGACCGCAAGGCGGGCGCGATCGCGTTGATGTTCACTGGGCTGACGCTGGCCAATGTGCTGGGCGTGCCGCTCGGCAACCTGATCGGCCAGGCCTGGGGCTGGCGCGCCAGCTTCGCCGGCGTCGCGCTGCTGGGCGTGATCGCGGCCGTCGCGCTGGTGGCGCTGCTGCCGAGGCCGGCGGCGTCGCACGAGGAGGCGTCGACGGGCAACGACTGGTCGGTGCTCAAGCGGCCGCAGGTGCTGATCGCGCTGGCGTTGACGGCGGTCGGTTTCGGCGGCGTCTTCACCGCCTTCACCTTCATCGCGCCCATGCTGGAGGACGTCACCGGCCTGTCGGCGGGTGCGGTGACCGGGGTGCTGTTCCTGTTCGGCCTGGGCCTGACCCTGGGCAACACGCTGGGCGGCAAGCTCGCGGACTGGAAGCTGATGCCTTCGTTGATGGGCGTGCTGGTGGTGCTGGCGCTGATCCAGCTGGTGCTGGCGGCGGTGTTGAGCTCACCGTGGGCGGCGATCGCAGCCGTTTTCGTCTGGGGCGTGGCCGCCTTCGCGACGGTGCCGGGTCTGCAGATGCGGATGATGCAGCAGGCCCCCGACGCGCCGGCGTTGGTGTCGACGCTCAACATCGCCGCGTTCAACCTGGGTAACGCCGGAGGGGCGTGGTTGGGTGGATGGATGCTCGACCACGGCGCGTCGCTGCGGGCGCTGCCGGTGGCCGGGGCCGCGCTGGCGGTGGTGGGGCTGGGACTGGCGGCGGTCAGCGTGGTGCTGGAGCGTCGGGCGCGATGAGTCGTCAGGAGGGTGGTCTGTCGACCACCCTCGGCCCGCCCGCATCACTTCTTGCGACGCTCACGACCTTCGAGAGCAGGCTGGGGCCAGATCCTCCGCGAGTGCTCGAAGTTGAGGATGCGCAGCGACACGCGCGACACGCGATAGACGATGAAGAAGTTGGGCCGGATGACCATCTCGCGCACGCCCTTGACGCGCGCCGATTCCCGATAGAGATGGGGAAAGGTCTGGATCAGTGAGAGCTTCTCGAGGACGTCGTCGTTGAACGCCAATGCAGCCCATGCGTTCTTCTCCGCGAGCTCATCGAGGAAGGTGTCGTACGAACGTCGCGCCCTGGGGCTCCATTCAAGACTTCTTCGGGCGGGCATGCAGCCCCCCGATCTTGCGAATCCGTTCGTCCGCTTCGCGCCAAACCTCTCGATAGTCCGTCCCGGGGCGATGGTCGCGGAGCGACAGCTCGATCTGCTCCTTGAACCAGTCATCCCAGGATGTCGGGTCGTCGGGGCCGGCGTCGAGGCGTGACCTGAAGGTCGGGGCAGTGGCGCGCCCCGACTGGGCGGGGAGGGCGGGGTGAATGATGTCGAGGTCCACGATGTTGAGCTCCAGCAGGCGTCTGGCCAAAGACTTGAGGCTCCGGAATCTCCGCGGCGCACCGTTGGCGGTGACCAGCAAGTGCCAAACCCCTTGTCGCGCCACGCGCAGGTGCCAGACACGACCCTGGGCGGCAGCCTCGGCCTTCATCGGCAGACCCGTGCTCGCCCAACCGACCAGGGTGGGCTCATCGACAGGTCTCGTTGACGATCCGAGGGTGCTCATCGTTCTCTTTCGCGGGTCTGATGGCGATAGCAGGAACTGCTGGGAATTCGACCGCGGTCCGCCTTGTCGACGTCACCGATCCATGGTTTGGGTCAGTCGACGTCACCGCCGGTGCCGTGCGTCGCCACCCGCTCCATCAACGCCTCCACCACCCGCGCCTTCATCCGCCGCAGCGCGTGCAGTTCCTGATCCGGCGCCTGCAGCGCCGGCCACAGCAGCGCGACCAGATCGCGCGCCGCGTCGTCCACGACGATCTGCCGGCCCGCGATGATGACCTCCCACAGCATGTGCTCCATCGGCCCGAACACCAGCGATCGCAGCAGCCGCAGCGGAATGTCCTGCCGCACCTCGCCGCTGGCCTGGCCGCGCGCCAGCAGGTCCATCAGCGGCGCCGTGTAGCGCCGCTGCAGATCGACGAAGGCGGCGCCGAAGTCCTCCTGCGCCTCGCCGCGCGCGGGCAGCGCCTCGCGCTTGCGGCCTTCCGACAGCACCAGCTCGCACAAGCCCGTCCCGTGGATCAGGAACAGCCGCAGATGCGTGTGGACCACGAACTCCAGCTGGTCGCGGATCGACCGCTCCCGCGGCAGCCCCGTCTCGATGGCCTCGATGATCTCGTCGTACCAGTCGCCGATCACCCGCATGCACAGCTCGCGCTTGCCGCGGAAGTAGGTGAAGACCGTCGCCTCCGAGATCCCCAGCCGCTGCGCGATCTCGGTCGTCGTCGCGCGCTCGTAGCCGCGCTCGGCGAAGACCGCGCGGCTCTCCCGCAGGATGTCGCGCACGCGCTGCTCCGACTTGGCGCTCACGGGGGCGCGCCGCTGCGCCGGCAGGGCGGCGCGGCTGGACGGGGAAGGGGAGGTGGACCTCGCGGTCCGGGCGTTGGCACTCATGTGGGGCGCATTCTCTCCATTTCTTGAGCCGGGCTCAAGTCGTCTTGGCGACCTCGCCCATCTGCCGTATGCTTCGCGCCTTGCGGCCGTCCGGCGATCCCGGCCGGCCTGCGCGAGTCGCCCGGACGCGAAGAAGTTGAGCCGGGCTCATGACTCGTGGAGATGCCGCCAGCTGGCCGAAGATGAGGCCAGTTGTCGCGAACCGCCGCCAACAGCGTCGAACGCGAACCCGCAAAAAGCCATCAGGAGACCTCATGCCCTCGTTGTCCACCAAGCTCAACGCCCGCTCGGCCGATTTCAAGGCCAATGCGGACGCGATGCGCGCCCTCATCGACGACCTCAACGCCCGCTTGGCGAAGATCGCCGAGGGCGGCGGCGAGGCCGCTCGCGCCAAGCATGTCGCGCGTGGCAAGTTGCTCCCGCGCGACCGCGTCGAGATGCTGCTGGACCCCGGCACCCCGTTCCTGGAAATCGCCCCGCTCGCGGGCCTGAACATGTATGACAACGCCGCCCCGGGCGGCGGCGTGATCGCCGGCATCGGCCGCGTGTCCGGCGTCGAGTGCGTGATCGTCTGCAACGACGCGACCGTCAAGGGTGGCACCTACTATCCGGTCACGGTGAAGAAGCATCTGCGCGCGCAGGAGATCGCCGATCAGAACCGGCTCCCCTGCATCTACCTGGTCGACAGCGGCGGCGCCAACCTCCCGAACCAGGACGAGGTCTTCCCCGACCGCGACCACTTCGGCCGCATCTTCTTCAACCAGGCGAATCTCTCGGCCAAGGGCATCCCGCAGATCGCCGTGGTGATGGGCTCCTGCACCGCCGGCGGCGCCTACGTGCCCGCGATGAGCGACGAGACCGTCATCGTCAAGAACCAGGGCACGATCTTCCTGGGCGGCCCCCCGCTGGTGAAGGCCGCGACCGGCGAGGTCGTCAGCGCCGAGGACCTGGGCGGCGGCGACGTCCACACCCGGCTCTCCGGCGTGGCCGACCATCTGGCCGAGGACGACACCCACGCGCTGGCCATCGCGCGCCAGTCCGTCGCGCGCCTGAACTGGCGCAAGCAGGGCGAGCTGCTCACGCAGACGCCGCGCGCCCCGCTGCATCCCGCGGCCGAGCTGCACGGCGTGATCCCGACCGACACCCGCAAGCCCTTCGACGTGCGCGAGGTCATCGCCCGCATCGTCGACGGCAGCGAGTTCGACGAGTTCAAGGCCCGCTACGGCAACACGCTGGTCTGCGGCTTCGCCCACATCGAGGGCATGCCGGTGGGCATCGTCGCCAACAACGGCATCCTCTTCGCGGAGAGCGCCAACAAGGGCGCCCACTTCATCGAGCTCTGCTGCCAGCGCAAGATCCCGCTGGTCTTCCTGCAGAACATCACCGGCTTCATGGTCGGCCGCAAGTACGAGAACGAGGGCATCGCCCGCGCCGGCGCCAAGATGGTGACGGCGGTGGCCTGCGCGCAGGTGCCCAAGTTCACCGTGATCATCGGCGGCAGCTTCGGCGCCGGGAACTACGGCATGTGCGGCCGCGCCTACTCGCCCCGCTTCCTCTGGATGTGGCCGAACGCGCGCATCTCGGTGATGGGCGGCGAACAGGCCGCGTCGGTGCTGGCCACCGTCAAGCGCGACGGCATCGAGGGCAAGGGCGGCCAGTGGTCCGCCGACGAGGAAGAGGCCTTCAAGGCGCCGATCCGTCAGCAGTACGAGGACCAGGGTCATCCGTATTACGCCAGCGCGCGCCTGTGGGACGACGGCGTCATCGATCCGGCCGATACCCGCCGCGTGCTCGCGCTGGGTCTGGCCGCGTCGCTGAACGCGGAGATCCCCGAGACGAAATTCGGCGTGTTCCGGATGTAAGACTCCGGGGTTCCGACATCCACGCCGAGTCGCCGCCACGCCCATGACCGCCACGCCCGCCACGATCTCCTCGATGACCGCTCCGACCACGCCCGCGACGACGCCCCCGCTGGCCGCCGCCACGAGCGCGCCGGGGGGCGGGCTGGTCCTGCGACCGCTTGCCGCCGAGGACTCCATCGAGGCGCTGACCGCGCTGCTGCACGCGTCCTACGCGTCGCTGGCGGCGCAGGGCTGGAACTTCACCGCCGTCGACCAGAGCGTGCAGACCACGCGTGAGCGCGTCGCCGCGGGACAGGCCTTCGTCGCGCTGACGGGCGAGGGCGCGCTGGTGGGCACGGTGACCATCGCGCCGCCCAAGCGGCCGGAGGGGCGCTACCTCGGCGACCCGGTGCCCGACTGCTACACGCAGGCCGACACGGCGATCCTGGCGCAACTGGCGGTGCATCCGGCCTGCCGCGGGCAAGGCGTCGCCGAGCGCCTGATGGACCTGGCCGAAGGCTGGGCCCGCGCGCAGGGTTATGCCCAGGTGGCGCTCGACACGGCCGTGCCCGCCGAGGCCCTGCGCCGCCGCTACGAACGCCGCGGTTATGCGCTGATCGGCGACGTCCAATGGGCTGGCAAGACCTATCGCAGCGTGCTGATGCGCAAGGCGCTGGGCGAGGTCGAAGGCACGCCGGCCACCGCGGCGCCGCCAGCCGCCGCCGATCCGGCGGCCATGGCCGGCGACACCCTGTCGCGGGAGGGCCGCGCATGACCCGTCGGTCGATCTCCGCCGCGGCGCTGTGCGTGGGCGCGGCGCTTCAACTGCTCGCCGCCGCCTCGGTCCTCGCGCAGTCGGCGTCGCCCGCGGCGACCGCGCCGGCATCCGCGTCGTCCTGGCGCGACCCCTCCGTCGGCGACGAGCCACCCGCGCCCGCGGCGTCGACCGCCGCCGTCACGGCGCCGCGCGTCGCCACCGACATCCGCGAGGCCGTCGTCCGCGTGCCGGTGTCGGTGGAGAACGCCATCGGCCGGCAGCTCGACGGCCAGTTGGTCGTGACGACCTATCGCCCGGCGGGGCCGGGGCCCTTCCCGCTGGTCGTCATCAGCCACGGCCGCGCCGTGTCCGAGCAGGACCGCGCCGCGATGCAGCGTCCCCGATTCGAATCGGCCGCGCGCTTCTTCATCCGCAAGGGCTTCGCCGTCGCCGTGCCGCTGCGCATCGGCTACGGCGAGCTCGCCGCCATCGGCGATCCCGAGGCCAGCGTCCGCTGCGACGCGCCCCGCTACGAGTCCGCGGCAAAGGCCGCCGCGACCGAGCTGTCCGCCGTGGTGCGCTTCATGCAGGGCGTGGCCGACATCGACGCGCGCCGCGTCGTGCTGATCGGCCAGTCGCTGGGGGGCTTCGCCACCATGGCCACGACCGGCGAGCGCCTGCCCGGCGTGATCGCGGCGATCGACTTCGCCGGCGGCCACGGCGGCAATCCGGACACGCGCACCGGCGAGCCCTGCCGGCCCGACGAGCTGGCGCGCCGCTTCGCCGACTTCGGTCGCCGCGCCGCGGCCGACGGTCACCCACCGCCCACGCTGTGGGTCTTCACCGAGAACGACCGCTTCATCTCGCCCCGCCATCAGCGCCGCTGGTCCGAGGCCTACCGCGAGGCCGGCGGCCTGGCCCAGACCCGCGAGCTGCCCGCCTTCGGCGAGGACGGCCATCAGCTCTTCGCGCGCGGCAACGACATCTGGCAGCCGCTGGTCGACGAGTTCCTCAAGCCCCTGGGCTTCGACATTCCCGGCGCCTTGCCCTTCCCGACCGGCGGCACGATCGCGATCGAGGACGAGTCCGCGCTGCCTGCCGCGCGCCTGAGCGCGGGCTACCGCAAGTTCCTCGCCGCGAAGGCGCCGCGCGCCTTCGCTACCAACGGCCGCCACTGGGGCTTTGCCATCGGCGACGACGCGCAATCGCGCGCGCTCGCCCTGTGCGATCAACACACCGACGCCGCCGAACGCTGCCGGCTCTACGCCGTCAACGGCACCGTCGTCTGGAGCAAGCCATGACCGCTTCGACCCGCCATCCCGATCCCTTCCTCGACGGCCCGACCACGCTGCGGGTCGAGCGCCACGGCGCGGTGGCCCGCGTCACGCTGGACCGCCCCGACGTCCGCAACGCCTTCAACGACACCGTCATCGCCGAGCTGACCGCGGTCTTCGAGGCGCTGGGCCGCGACGGCTCTCTGCGCGCCATCGTGCTGGCGGCCGAGGGCAAGGCCTTCTGCGCCGGCGCCGACCTGAACTGGATGAAGGCCATGGCCGGCTACAGCTGGGACGAGAACCATGCCGACGCCGGCCGCCTCGCCCACATGCTCTGGACGATCTACAGCTGCCCGGTGCCGGTCATCGCGCGGGTGCAGGGCGACGTCTACGCCGGCGGCGTGGGCCTGGTCGCGGTCTGCGACATCGCCGTCGCGGTCGAGTCCGCGGGCTTCTGCCTGTCCGAGGCCAAGCTGGGTCTGCTGCCCGCGACGATCGGCCCCTACGTCGTGCGCGCGCTGGGCGAGCAGGCCTCGCGCCGCTACTTCGTGACGGCCGAGCGCTTCAGCGCCGCCGAGGCCCATCGACTCGGCCTGGTGCACGAGCTGGCCGCCGACGCCGAGGCGCTCGACGCCAAGGTCGACGCGCTGGCCGTCGCCCTGCTGGCCAACGGTCCGGCGGCGGTCCGCGCCTGCAAGCGACTGGTGCAGGACGTCGCCCATGCGCCCATCACCCTGCAGCTGCGCGACGACACCGCGCGCCGCATCGCCGACATCCGCGCCAGCGACGAGGGCCGCGACGGCGTGCAGAGTTTCCTTTCCAAGGCCAAGCCCTCGTGGCTGGCCTGACGCGACGCGCGTGAATCGGCGTCGCGACGATGTTTCCCCTCAGCAGTAAACCGAATGTCTGAAGCAGTACGACAAGACTGGCAGCGCCGCAGCCTCGCGGCGGTCTGGCACCCGTGCACGCAGATGGCGCGCGCGCAGGACGTGCCGCCGCTGCCCATCGCCCGTGGCGAGGGCCCCTGGCTCATCGACCACGAAGGGCGCCGCCATTTCGACGCCAACAGCTCGTGGTGGGTCAACCTCTTCGGCCATGCCGACAAGGCCCTGAACGACGCGATCAAGCACCAGCTCGACACGCTGCCCCACGTGATGCTGGCCGGCTGCACCCACGAGCCCGCCGTGCGTCTGGCCGAGCGCCTGTCCGCGCGCACCGGCGGCGCGCTGGGCCACCTGTTCTTCGGCAGCGACGGCGCCTCGGCGGTGGAGATCGCGCTCAAGCAGAGCTTCCACAGCTGGCGCAATCGCGGCCGCGCCGACAAGCGCGAGTTCGTCTGCCTCAAGAACGGCTATCACGGCGAGACCATCGGCGCGCTGGCCGTCACCGACGTGGCGATCTTCCGCGACGCCTACGACCCGCTGCTGATGCACAGCCACATCGTGAGCTCGCCCGATCAGCGCCTGGGCAACGAGGCGCAGGCGCTGGAAGAGATGCGCGCGCTGCTGGCCGAGCGCCATGACCACATCGCCGCCGTCATCGTCGAGCCGCTGGTGCAGGGCGCCGCCGGCATGTCGATGTACGCGCCGAGCTATCTGCAGGCGCTGCGCGCGCTGTGCACCGAGTTCGAGGTGCACCTGATCGCCGACGAGATCGCGGTGGGCTGCGGCCGCACCGGAACATTCTTCGCGTGGGAGCAGACCGCGCCCGCGACGAAGGCCGAGTGGCCCGACTTCCTGCTGCTGTCCAAGGGCATCACCGGCGGCACGATGGCGCTGTCGCTGGTGCTGACCACCGACGCGGTCTACGAGGCCTTCTGGTCGCAGGACGTGACGCGCGGCTTCCTGCACTCGCACAGCTACACCGGCAACCCGCTGGCCTGCGCCGCGGCGAACGCCGTGCTGGATCGCTTCGACGCGGGCCAGCTCGAGCGCAACCAGCAGCAGGCGGCGTGGCTCACCGCGGCCTTCGCGCCGCTGGCCTCGGATCCGCGCGTGATGCATCTGCGTCAGCGCGGCATGATCCTGGCCTTCGACATCAACCCGAGGACGACGCTCCCGGTCGAGCGCTTCGCCGAGAAATTCCATCTCGCCGCCCGCCAGCACGAGCTGCTGATTCGCCCGATCGGCCAGACCGTGTACCTGATGCCCCCCTATCTGATCGACGAGGCCGCGGCGAAGTTCCTCGCGGCCGCGGTGACGGCGACGCTGGAGGAGGTGGTCCATGCTGCTTGATCACCTGCAAGCCAAGCTCGACGCGATCCGCGCGCAAGACCTGACCCGCTTCACCCGCATCGCGGAGACCGGCACCGCGCCGCGTCAGACCGTGCGCGGCGCCGACGGCGTGGCGCGCGAGCTGACGATGTTCTGCGCCAACGACTACCTGGGCCTCGCCGCGCATCCGGCCGTGGCCGAGGCGCTGGCCGAGGGCGCGCGCCGCTACGGCGGCGGCTCCGGCGCGTCGCCGCTGGTGAGCGGCCATTCCCGCGCGCACCACGAGGTCGAGGCCCTGCTGGGCCGCTGGTTCGAGCCCCACATCCCCGGCGCCAAGGCCATCGGCTTCTGCACCGGCTACATGGCCAACCTGGCGGTGGTCACCGCGCTGGGCGACGCCGACGCGGAGATCTTCAGCGAGACGCTGAACCATGCCTCGCTGATCGACGGCACGCGGCTGGCGAAGGCGCGTGTCGCGCGCTACGGCCACTGCAACGTCGACGAACTGCGCGCGCTGCTGGCCGCCAGCCGCGCCCGCATCAAGCTGATCGTCACCGACGCCGTGTTCAGCATGGACGGCGACATCGCCCCCTTGCCCGAGCTGCTGGCGCTGGCCGAGGAGTTCGACGCCTGGCTGATCGTCGACGACGCGCATGGGCTGGGCGTGCTGGGCGCGACCGGCGTCGGCACGATCGAGCACTTCAAGCTGCGCAGCGAGCGCCTGATCATGGTCGGCACGCTGGGCAAGGCGGCCGGACTGGCGGGGGCCTTCGTCGTCGCGCATCCGACCATCACCGACTTCCTGCTGCAGGCGGCGCGCAACTACATCTTCTCGACGGCCTCGCCGCCGGCGGTGGAGCACGCGCTGCTGACCAGCCTGGACCTGATCCGCGGCGAGGTCGGTCATCAGCGCCGCGAGCGCCTGCGTGCGCTTCAGGCGAGGCTGCGAGCCGGCATCACCGCGATGCTGGATCGGCATCCGGCGCTGAGCTGGAAGCTGGCCGACTCGCAGTCGCCGATCCAGCCGCTGATCGTGGGCGGCAACGCCGAGGTGATGGCGCTGGCCGCCGCGCTGGAGCGCGAGGGCCTGCGCGTGCCGGGCATCCGGCCGCCGACCGTGCCCAAGGGCGAGGCGCGCCTGCGCATCACGCTGTGCGCGACGCATGAGGAGGCGGACGTCGATCGCCTCGTCGCCGCGCTGGAGGCCTGCGCATGAAGACCCTGGCGAATCGAGAACCGAATCCGGCGACGACCCCGTGGCCGCTGCACGGCTTCTTCATCACCGGCACCGACACCGAGATCGGCAAGACCTGCGTCACCGCGGGCCTGACGCGCGCCTTCGACGCGCTGGGCCGCTACGTCACGCCGATCAAGTCGCTCGCGGCGGGGCAGGCCCGGAACGCCGACGGCGTCTGGGTCAACGAGGACGTCGCCCAGCTGCACGCCGCGCAATCGCAAGGCATGACGATGGACGAGGTCGGCCCGCTGCAGTTCCGCGAGCCCTGCGCGCCGCACATCGCCGCCAGGCTGGAAGGCCGCGGCATCGATCGCGAGGCGCTGCTGACCGACATCCGCCGTTCGGCGTCCAAGGGCGACCTGGCGCTGGTCGAGGGTGTCGGCGGTTTCCGCGTGCCCCTGACCGACGACTGGGACACGGCCGATCTGGCCGTGGACCTGGCGATGCCGGTGGTGCTGGTGGTCGGCCTGCGGCTGGGCTGCATCAACCATGCGCTGCTGACGGCCGAGGCCGTGCTGGCGCGCGGCTTGCGCCTGGCCGGCTGGGTCGCCAACACCGCCGATCCCCATCAACCGCATGTGGCGGACAATCTCGCCGCCTTGCGCGCGCGCATCGACGATGCGCTCGGCGCTCCCTGCTGGGGCCATGTGCCCCGGCTCTCCGATCCTTCTCCCGCGGCCGTCGCCGCGCACCTCGCGCAGCCGCAGTTGCTGGCCGCCTTGAACGCCCTTTGATTCCCTTGAACGTCCTTCCGAGGGCCAGGAAAGCATGACCATGAAGCAGACCGTCAACCAGATCCAGACGCTGACCCCGACCACCGACGAGCAGCGCCGCAACGCCACGCCCTGGACCGTGAACGAGATCGCCGCGCTCTTCGAGCTGCCCTTCAACGACCTGCTGTTCCGCGCGCAGCAAGTGCACCGCGAGCATTTCGACCCGAACGCGGTGCAGCTGTCCACGCTGCTGTCGATCAAGACCGGCGGCTGCGAGGAGGACTGCAAGTACTGCCCGCAGTCGGCCCACTTCGACACCGGCCTGAAGGCCGAGAAGCTGATCCCGCTGCAGGAAGTGATGGAAGCCGCCCGCGCCGCCAAGGCCAACGGCGCGACCCGCTTCTGCATGGGCGCCGCCTGGCGCTCGCCCAAGGAGCGCCACCTGGAGGCCATCGGCGAGATGATCACCGAGGTCAAGGCGCTGGGCCTGGAGACCTGCCTGACCGCGGGCATGCTGGGCGACGGCCAGGCCGAGCAGCTGCGCGAGGCGGGCCTCGACTACTACAACCACAACCTGGACACCTCGCCCGAGTTCTACGGTCAGATCATCACGACCCGCACGTACCAGGACCGCCTGGACACGCTGGAGCGCGTGCGCGGCGTGGGCCTGAAGGTGTGCTCGGGCGGCATCGTCGGCATGGGCGAGACCCGCCGCCAGCGCGCCGGCCTGATCGCGCAGCTGGCCAACCTGGATCCGTATCCGGAGTCGGTGCCCATCAACAACCTGGTGCAGGTCGAGGGCACGCCGCTGGCGGGCACCGCCGCGCTGGACCCCTTCGAGTTCATCCGCACGATCGCGGTGGCGCGCATCACGATGCCGCGCGCGATGGTGCGCCTGTCCGCGGGTCGCGAGGAGATGCCCGAGACCATGCAGTCGCTGTGCTTCCTGGCCGGCGCCAACAGCATGTTCTACGGCGACAAGCTGCTCACGACCAGCAACCCGCAGGCCGAGAAGGACCGCCAGCTGATCGAGCGTCTGGGCATGCACTGCGCGACCGAGGCCGAGCTGAGCGCCGAGTCCGGCGACGGCTGCGCCCCGGCGGGCGAGGGCGCCGCGGCGTCCTGCGGCCATCGGCACTGAGCCGATCCGCGCCGATCTGACGCGACCCTGAACCGACCCTGAACGCGCGCGGCGGCACGCACCGCCGCGCGGCCCCGGACCCGCGCATCGCGCCGAGGTCCGGTCGCACCCGGCGCCGCAGCGGCCACAAGCCGCGACGCGCCGAGGACCTGACCGCATGAGGAGACACCCGTGTTCAAGAAGATCCTGATCGCCAACCGTGGCGAAATCGCCTGCCGCGTCGCCGCCACCGCGCGCCGTCTCGGCGTGAAGACCGTGGCCGTCTATTCCGACGCGGACGCCCAGGCGCGCCACGTCCACGCCTGCGACGAGGCCGTGCGCATCGGCGGCCCCGCGCCGCGCGACAGCTACCTCCAGTGGCAGCGCATCCTGGACGCCGCGAAGGCGACCGGCGCGCAGGCCGTGCACCCGGGCTACGGCTTCCTCAGCGAGAACGAGGAGTTCGCGCAGGCCTGCGCCGACGCGGGCCTCGTGTTCATCGGTCCGCCGCCCTCGGCCATCCAGGCCATGGGTCTGAAGGCCGAGTCCAAGCGGCTGATGGAGCAGGCCGGCGTGCCGCTGGTGCCGGGCTATCACGGCGCTGATCAGGATCCCGCGCTGCTGCGCCGCGAGGCCCGGCGCATCGGCTATCCGGTGCTGATCAAGGCCAGCGCCGGCGGCGGCGGCAAGGGCATGCGGGCGGTGCTGGCGGATGAGGAGTTCGACGCCGCGCTCGCGTCCTGCAAGCGCGAGGCGATCAACAGCTTCGGCGACGACGCGGTGCTGATCGAGCGCTATGTCCAGCGGCCGCGCCACATCGAGATCCAGGTCTTCGGCGACAGCCACGGCGAGTGCGTCTATCTCTTCGAGCGTGACTGCTCGGTGCAGCGCCGCCATCAGAAGGTGCTCGAGGAAGCGCCCGCGCCCGGCATGAGCGCCGAGCGCCGCGCCGAGATGGGCGCCGCCGCGGTGGCCGCCGCGAAGGCGGTCGGCTATCAGGGCGCCGGCACGGTGGAGTTCATCGCCGAGCAGGACGGCCGCTTCTACTTCATGGAGATGAACACGCGGCTGCAGGTCGAGCATCCGGTGACCGAGGCGATCACCGGGCAGGATCTGGTCGAGTGGCAGCTGCGCGTCGCGTCCGGCGAGCCGCTGCCGCTGAAGCAGGACCAGCTGCGCATGCACGGCCACGCGATCGAGGCCCGCATCTGCGCGGAGAACCCCGAAGGCGGCTTCCTGCCCGCGACCGGCCGGCTGTCGGTGGCGCGCTGGCCGGACCACGCGGCCTTCCGCACGGCGGCGGTGCGCATCGACTCGGGCGTGGGGGAGGGCGACGAGATCAGCCCCTTCTACGACTCGATGATCGCCAAGCTCATCGTCTGGGGCGAGACCCGCGAGCAGGCGCTGGCGCTGCTGGACGCGTCGCTGCGCGACACGCACATCGTGGGCCTGCACACCAACGTCGCCTTCCTTCGCCGCTGCGCGGCGACGGGCTCGTTCACCAACGCCGATCTGGACACCGCGCTGATCGAGCGCGAGAAGGACGCGCTGTTCGGCCAGCCCGGACTGCCGCTGGCGGAGGCCGCCGCGGCGGTCGTCGCGCACACGCTGGCGGAGGAGGGCATGACCGAGTCCGCCGATCCGTGGAGCCGCCGCGACGGCTGGCGGCTGTTCGGCGCGGCGCAGCGTCGCTTCGAGCTGGAGGTCGACGGCGAGCGGCAGCAGGTGCTGCTGGCACGGCACCATCAGGGCAGCCTGGCGCTGACGGTGCAGGGCCGTGTGCTGCCGCTGGCGCTGCGCTCGACCGGCACCGAGCGGCATGAGCTGCATCTGGACGGACATCGCGTCGTGGTGACGACCTACAAGGTCGGCGAGCAGGTCGCGGTGTTCGGTGCGAATGGGTCGGCGCTGGTCACCGAGGTCGACCTCATCGCCCATGCCGGCGAGGGGACTTCCGAAGGCGGTCGCCTCACGGCGCCCATGCCCGGCAAACTGGTCGCCTTCCTGGCGCAGCCGGGCGACACGGTCACCAAGGGCCAGCCGCTGGCGGTGATGGAGGCGATGAAGATGGAGCACACCATCACCGCGCCGCGCGATGGCGTGGTGGCGGAACTGCTGTTCGGCATCGGCGATCAGGTGGGGGATGGCGCGGAGTTGCTGCGACTGCAGACCGTGGGTTGAGCGGGAGAAAGACCCTCACCCCCACCCTCTCCCGCAAGCGGGCGAGGGAGTAAGACAGTCCTCTCCCGCAAGCGGGCGAGGGAGTAAGACAGCACTCTCCCGCAAGCGGGCGAGGGAGTAAGCAGCGCGATGCCTTTTGACTCCCTCTCCCGCGGGGCGGGAGAGGGCAGGGGTGAGGGTGGGAGGGTTGCACGCCTCGGTCGGCTCTGCCGCCCCGTCGAATCGAAGGACCAAAGGAGAAGTCATGAGCTCATTGCCCAATCGCGTCACGCTGGTGGACGTCGGCCCCCGCGACGGTCTGCAGAACGAGAAGGAGAACGTCGGCACCGCCGACAAGGCCAAGCTCGTCGGGATGCTGCAGGAGGCCGGCCTGAAGGAGATCGAGGTCACCAGCTTCGTCTCGCCCAAGTGGGTGCCGCAGATGGCCGACAACACCGCGGTGATGGCGGCCATCGAGCGCCGCCCCGGTGTGCGCCACAGCGTGCTCGTGCCCAACATGAAGGGCCTGGAAGGCGCGCTTCCCACGAAGCCCGATGAGATCGTGGTCTTCGCCGCGGCCTCCGAGGCCTTCTCGCAGAAGAACATCAACTGCTCGATCGCCGAGAGCATCGAGCGCTTCGCCCCCGTGGTCGCCGCCGCGCACGAGGCCGGCATCAAGGTGCGCGGCGCGCTGTCGTGCTCGGTCGGCTGCCCGTATCAGGGCGACGTGTCCGCCGACGAGGTCGAGCGCGTGGTGAAGCTGATGAAGGACATCGGCGTGGACCACCTGGGCGTGGCCGACACCATCGGCGTCGGCACGCCGCGCAAGGTGCAGGCCGCGATGGAGCGGGCGCTCAAGCACTACCCGCTGGTCGAGGTCAGCGGCCATTTCCACGACACCTACGGCCAGGCGCTGACCAACATCTACGCCTGCCTGGAGATGGGCATCCACACCTTCGATGCCAGCGTCGCGGGCCTGGGGGGCTGCCCCTATGCCAAGGGCGCGACGGGCAACGTGGCGACCGAGGACGTGGTGTTCCTGCTGAACGGCCTGGGCATCGAGACCGGCATCGATCTCGACCAACTGGTCGACGCCGGTGCCTTCATCTCCGGCGTGCTGGGCCGTCCGCCGGTGTCGCGCGTCGGCCGCGCGATCCTGGCCAAGCGCCAGGGCTGACCACCAGCACCGGCCGCGACCACCCGTTGCCAGCGCCCCGCAGGTCGGGGCGCTCTCACATACGCGGTCGCGCGATCCGACGAAGGGCGAGCCGGGAGGCTCAGCCCCTGACCCGCTCCACGAACCACCACAGGTGGCCGTCCAGGTCGAGCGCGCCGTAGGTCTTGTCGGCCCAGTACTCGGGGCCGTAATCGTCGACCTGGGGTTCGCGGACGATCTTGGCGCCGGCCTGGCGCGCCCGCGCGCAATGGGCCTCGGCATCGTCGACGAAGATCATCACGCTCTGCGTGTTGGCGCTGCCCAGCGCCTTCGGACTCCGCAGCGGAATGCCGAAGCGCTGCGACTGCTCATCCTTGCCGCCTTCGCTCACCATCACCAGCGCCTCCCCGTAGATCAGCTGGCTGTGGACGACCGACCCGTTCTCCCCGTCCACCCTCAGCTGCACCTCGAACCCGAAGGCCTCGCACAGCCAGGGAATCGCCTGGGCGGCGCGTTCGTAATAGAGGGCGGCGGACAGGCGCGGCCAACCGGCGGGCGTGGGCTTCATGGGGGCTCCTGATCGACAGACAGAAAAGCTCAGCATAGGCCCCGGTCACTGCGTATCGCAAGCCATGGACTGGCATGGGCATGTCGAACCTTCCCGGACCCGCCCGGCAACTACGGGCCTTTCAACCGCGGAAAGTCATCCCGATGAAGGTCTCCCTCCGAAAGATCGACGGCCCCTGGGCCGAGGGCTACGTCCTGGACAAGCACATGCTCAGCAGCGTGTACCTGGGCGACGACGCGCAGGGGCGCCCACAGTTCGAGAGCACGCGCACCGAGGTCGGCGAGGCCTTGTTCCAGCTCAAGTACCGCCTCGATCCCGCCCAGGCCGGCCCGCTGGCGCAGGCGCTGCTGGAACACGTCTGCCCCCGCTTCGCGCCCATCGGCTTCCTGGTGCCGATGCCGCCCAGCCGCGCGCGGCCCTGGCAGCCGGTGGCGGTCGTCGCGCGGGAACTGTCGCGGCGGCTGGGCGTGCCGACCTTCGAGCGTCTGCTGATGAAGTCCCCGCTCGCGCGGCCGCTCAAGGACCTCACCTCGCGCGAGGAGAAGCTGGAGGCGCTCTCCGGCGCTTTCTTCCTGCAGGACGAGATCCGCGCCCAGGGGCGCTGGAACGCCCTGTTGATCGACGATCTCTTCGACAGCGGCGCCTCGCTGGAGGCCGCGAGCGTGGCGCTGGCGGGCTATGCGAAGGTCCATCAGGTCTACGTGGCCGCGCTCACCTGGAAATGACCGCCATGACCGTCCCCCCTGTCCCCGGTCCTGCGCCCGATGCCGCCACGGCGCCCGCTGGCGATGGCGCCCTCGACGAGTCCGGCGCGGCGCCCCCGCGCGTCTTCATCGCCGGCTCGCTGAGCATCCGGAAGCTCGACGCGCAGGTGCGCTCGCGCATCGAGAACATCGTCTCGCAGCGGATGGCGATCGTCATCGGCGATGCCGACGGCGTGGACGCCGCCGTGCAGCGGATGCTGCTCGCGCTGCCGCAGGCGCGCGTCACCGTCTACTGCTCCGGCTCGCCGCGCCACAACCTCGGTGACTGGCCCGTCGAGGCGGTCGAGTCGCCGCATGCGGTCGGCTCGCGCGCCTACTTCACCGCGAAGGACCGGCGCCTGGCCGAGGTCGCCGACTTCGGCCTGATGGTCTGGGATGGCCGCAGCACGGGCACGCTGAACAACATCCTGGAGTTGCTCGCGCGCGGCAAGAAGACTGTGGTCTTCCTGCATCCGCGGCGCGACTTCCGCATCGTCGCCCGGCCCGACCAGCTGCGGGAGCTCGCCGACCTCATGTCCGACGCCGCGCGCCGCAAGGCCGAGGAGAAGCTCCGCCTCACCGAGCGCCTCCACGAGATGCGCCAGGCGCAAGCGCAGGCGCGCATGTTCGAGTGAGGCGGGGGCCGCGCCGATCGCAGCGGGGAAGGAGATCCGAGCCCCTCCGGGGCGCTCAGGCGCCGGCCAGTGTCTGGGTGACGCTGGTGCGGAACTTGGTCGCGCGTTCGGCGTCGGACTGGGCCTCGATGTGCTCGCAGCACAGGTCGACCCACGCCATGAAGCGGCTCTCGGTGTCGGCCTGGCGGACCAGGTCGCGCAGTTCGCCCTCGCGACCCGCCAGCATGCGCGTGACCAGGTCCAGCGCGAAGAACTTCGTCGACACCAGGCGCCGCGCGCGCTCCATCGTCGCGCGGGTGTCGACGACGCGCGGCAGTTCGACCAGCCCCTGGTCGACCAGGCGCTCCAGTCCGTCTTCCAGGCCCAGGCCGCGCCCGAGCCGGCGCAGTTCGTCCGCGTCGCGCTTGCCGTCGACGGTGATCAGCAAGGCGCGCAGCGCGCCGGGCAGTTGGCGCTGGCCTTGCGCGAGCAGTTCGCGCGCGCGGTCGGTCTTGCGGGGCGGGGTGGCGGTGGCGTGCATGGCGGGCGGATGTTGCGCAGGCGGGATGCAGGCTTGATGACAGATCGCGGTCGCTCTCCCTAAAGCGTGCGTTGCCGCACGGCGATGCGATGTCCACAATCGGGCGGCCCGAGTGCACCGGCGCCACGCGCGGGTGCCGATGACTCGTTCGGGCCAATGACCAGGGAGGACTCCAAGATGGACAAGCTGATCGTCCTGCACCGCGGCGCGCTGCGCGCGAAGTACGGTGCCAAGGGGCTGACGAAGATCGACGCGGCGCTCAAGGCGCTGATCAAGGCCGACGAGCGACGCGGCATCGACACCCGCCTCGTCGCCGCCGACCAGGCCGCCGCGATGAAGCCCCTCGGCGCCAAGCCGCTGCCCACGCCGGCGGACGCGAAGTCGCTGAAGGCCGTGATCGATGCCTTGGACAAGGCGCGCCACCCGCACTACATCGTGCTGCTCGGCGGTCCGGACCTGCTGCCCATGGTCCCGCTGAAGAACCCGGCGCCCGACGACGACGACAAGCTCGTCCCCAGCGATCTGCCCTATGCCTGCGAGGCGCCCTACGGGACCGACCCGAACCGCTTCCTCGGTCCGACGCGCGTCGTCGGCCGCCTGCCCGACCTGCCGGGCGCGGAGGATCCCGCGCTGCTGCTCTCGCTGATCGCCGCCGCGACCGCGCACAAGCCGCTCCCGCGCGCGTCCTACCTCGAGAGCTTCGGCCTGTCCGCCGAGGTCTGGCAGGACTCGACCCGCATGAGCCTGACCAACACCTTCGGCACGGCCGAACAGCTGCGGCTCTCGCCGCCCAGCGGCCCCAAGTGGAAGAAGGCGGACCTGGCGCCGCGCATGCATTTCATCAACTGCCATGGCGCCGATCAGGACCCGACCTATTACGGGCAGCACGGCCAGTCCTATCCGGAGGCGATGACCTCGGCCACGGTGAAGGGCTTGGTCACGCCGGGCACCGTGGTCGCGGCCGAGTGCTGCTACGGCGCGCAGGTCTTCGCGCCGACGCCGGACGCGAAGGGGCGGCCGGGGGCCTGGCCGATCTCGCTGCGCTACCTGGGCGACGGCGCGATCGCCTTCGTCGGCAGCACGACGGTGGCCTACGGGCCCAGTGCGGGCAACGGCTCGGCCGACCTGGTCTGCCAGTATTTCCTGCAACGCGTGCTGGCGGGGGCCTCGACCGGCCGCGCGCTGCTGGAGGCGCGCCAGAAGTTCGCCGGCGAGCGCACCCACCTGGATCCGGTCGACCTGAAGACGCTGGCGCAGTTCTATCTGCTGGGCGACCCCTCGGTGCAGCCGGTGACCTTCCAGGGCCACGCGCTGACCCGGACCAAGGCCTTCAAGCAGGCCTTCTCGGCGGTGCAGGACCGTGGCGTGCGCGGCCTGCGGCGCGAGCGTCTGGCGCGCGAGGGCCGCAATCTGGCACGCAGCTTGCCCCGCTTGCAACGCACCGACGCGGCGCCGGCCGCGGCCGTCGTCAAGGCGGTGACGCCCATGCTGAAGGAATCGGGCCTCAAGCCCAAGGACTGTCGGCGGGTCAGTTACCGCATCGTCGGTGCGCCGGATCACCGCACCGTGCACGTCTACACGGCGCTGCGGCCGACCGCCGTGGGCGAGGCGGCCGAGGGCGACGCCGCGCTGCCGCTGTCGCTGGTCGCCACCGAGCAGGACGGCCGCCTGCTGCATGTGAGGCGCATGCATGCCCGCTGACCCCCGCGATCCCGATCACGTCCGCGATGCCGGGGACGCCGCCGCGCCCGGGCCGGAGCGCCTGTGCGGCCGACTGGTCCTCGCGCTGCGCTCGCCCGGGAGCAAGAGCGAGCGGGTCGCCCCGGTGCTGGAGGTCGGTGCGGGCGCTGAGGCGGGGGGAGAGGCCGGCGAGGGTCGGAGCGCGCCGCCAGAGCGCCTCGTCCTGCGCCGCGAGGGCGCCAATCCCTTCCACGATCCCGAGCTGGCGGCCCTGGAGGGTCAGGTCTTGATCGTCGAAGGGGAACGCCGCGGCAGTCATTTCCTGGTGCGTCGCTACCGCGTGCGCGTCGATGATGAACCCGCCGGCGCGGACGGTGACTGGGCCTGAGGGCGGTCCGGCGAACCCCGGGAGCGCCATGTGCCCCTAGGGCCGGATCGTGGCGTCGGCAAGACCGCGCGGCGCGCTCGGACTAAGGCGCCCACTTGCCGGTGATTGCTCGATAGACGTACAACCGGACGTTCCGGCGCCGGGTCGCCCCGGCGCCGCACCCGACCATCAACCCGAAACAGGAGTGCTGCTCATGGCCAAGACTTCCCCTTCCGATCGCCTGCTGACGGATCTGCACCAGGTGGTGACGGACGCCGAATCGCTGCTGCGCGCGACCGCCGATCAGACCAGCGCCGGCGCGTCCGAGCTGCGCGCCCGCGTGCAGTCGACGCTGGATCGCGCCAAGGCCAGCCTGGGAGAGTTCCAGTCCGTCGCGGTCGAGCGTGCCAAGGCCGCCGGCAAGGCGACCGACGACTACGTGCACGACAACCCCTGGCAGTCGATCGGCGTGGCGGCCGGCGTCGGCCTGCTGGTGGGCCTGCTGCTCAGCCGCCGCTGATCGGCGAGCTCGCGCGCGTCTGCGGCTGCGAGGCGGCCGTGGATGGGGCGGCGGTGCCGCCGGCACCGGCTTCCCAGGACTTGGGCGCGGCGAGCCAGCGCTCCAGGTCCTCCGCGGGCATGGGCCGGGCGAACAGCCAGCCCTGACCCTCGTGGCAGCCCAGCGCCAGCAGGTGCTGGCGCTGCTCCTCGGTCTCGATGCCCTCGGCGACGACGCGCATCCCCAGGCTGCATCCCAGATTCACCACCATCTGCGCGATGGTCGCGCCCGCGGCGGAGCTCTGCGCCTCGCGCACGAACGCGCGGTCGATCTTGAGCCGTTCCACGTCCAGCCGCCGCAGCTGGCTGAGCGACGAGAAGCCCGTGCCGAAATCGTCGATCGCCACCGACGCGCCGGTGCCGCGGATCTCCGCCAGCACCCGCAGCACGGCCGACACCTCTTCCATCGCCATGGACTCGGTGATCTCCAGCTCCAGCGCGGAGCCGGGCACGTCGGCATCGGCCAGCGCGCGCCGCAGCGTGTCGATGAAGGCCGGATGGCGGAACTGCGCCAGCGAGATGTTGACAGCGATGCGGAAGTCCGCGAAGCCGCTCTCGCGCAGCTGCCGCACCTGGTAGCAGGCGGTCCTCAGGACGAATTCGCCGATCGGGACGATCAGGCCGGACTGCTCGGCCAGCGGGATGAACTGGTCGGGGGGCACGAACTGACCCTCGGCCGTGCGCCAGCGCAGCAGCGCCTCGGCGCCGATCACGCGCAGCGTGCTCAGCTCCACCTGCGGCTGGTACACGACGAAGAGGCGGCGTTCCTCGAAGCTGGCGCGCAGGCCCTTGAGCAGCTTGAAGCGCTCGCGGGCGTCGATGCCCATCTCCGGGGAGAAGTACTGCGACGCGCCGCGGTTGCCCGCCTTGGCGCGCTTGAGCGCGATCTGCGCGTCCAGCAGCAGTTCCGAGCCCAGCGCGCGCGACTGCGCGAGCCGCACCAGGCCCGAGGTCGCGGAGAGCTGCAGGCGCTCGCCGGCGACGGTGAAGGGGTCGTCGAAGACCGCGCCGATGCGCTGGCCGTTGACCATCTCGTCCGGACCCAGCAGGCCGAAGGCGTTGGACGAGATCCGCGCCATCGCGGTGTTGAAGCCCAGGCGCTGCGCCATCCGCTGCGACACCGCCTGCAGCACCTGATCGCCGAAGCGATGGCCGAAGGCGTCGTTGACGTCGGCGAAGTCGTCCAGGTCGATCAGCGCGAGGGTGATGCCCTCGGGACTCTTGAGGTTGTGCTCGAGCAGCTCGATGAAGCGGGTGCGGTTGGGCAGCTGCAGCAGCGGGTCGTTGTAGGCCTGGTCCGTCAGCTGCGTGTAGAGCATGACGTTCTCGAAGCCCACCGAGATGTTGGAGCAGAAGGCGCGCAGCAGCTGACGGTCGAGGTCGTCGAGCTCGCGCTGCACCTCGACCAGCGCGGCCATCGCGCGGCCGCTGGGCAGACCGAAGTGCAGGACGGTGCAGCCGTCCTCGTGCAGGTTGTGGCCGGCGGCCAGGCAGCGGGCCAGCAGCTCGCGGACCTTGGCGACGGGCACCGCGTGCAGCGGTCGGTTGATCAGGGAGCTGTACTGGCCGGCGGCCGCGATGACGCGGGCGTCGCCGCTGGCGTCGTTGTGCGCCTGCACGCAGACCAGGCCCTCGGGCAATGTGCCCAGCAGCGCGCACAGCTGGGTCACCACGCCTTCGGCGAAGCGGTGCAGGCCGTGCTGGCGGCCGAGCTCGGTGCTGGCCTCGACGATCATCTCCAGGCCTTGCCGGTTGGCCTCGAGCGCGCGGATCTGGCGGTACGAGCGGATCGCCGCCGTCAGCACGGTGTACAGCCGCGTGCGGGTCAGCTCCGACTTGGTCTTGTAGTCGTTGATGTCGTAGGCCTGGACGGTCTCGATCTCCGGCGCGTAGCCGGGCTGGCCGGTGCGCAGCACGATGCGCACGGCGCGCTGGCGCAGTTCCTCGCGGATGTGGCGCACCAGTTGCAGGCCGGCGTCGTCGGATTCCATGACCACGTCCAGCAGCACGACGGCGATGTCGGGCTCGGCGACCAGCAGCGCGCGGGCCTCGGCGGCGGACTTGGCGTGGAGGAAGGTCAGCGGCTGGCCCTCGATGGGCAGACCCTGCATGGCCAGCTCGGTGGCCTTGTGGACGTCGGTGTCGTCGTCGACGATCAGCACGCGCCACGGGGTGCGCGGGGCTTGGGGCTCGTCGTGGGCGTGCTCGTGGTCGTCCAGGAACTGCAGCAGGTCGTCGTCCTCGACGACGGCGGTGTGCGGCATGGGCTGGCGATCAGGCATTGAGAGGACCTTGTCTGTCCGGCGGCGCGGGGCGCAACCAAGCGTTACTGCGCACTGTAGCCCAACGCCTGCGGGCCGCATCCCCAAAGATCGCCCTCGTTTCCCCCGATTCAGTGATAGCTTCCGCACTCCGAGGGGCGCGTCACAGAGGAGAAACAATCGATGGATGCACACGATCCGAGCCTGGCGGACCGGCTGCGCCGGATGGCCGAGCGGGCGCTGGAACTGGCGCGCGTGCGGCTGGAGCTGCTGGGCGTGGAGCTGCAGTCCGAGCTGCTGCGGCTGTTCGGCGCGCTGACCGCGTTGCTGCTGGCGCTGCTGATGGGCGTGGCGGCGCTGGTGATGCTGATCTTCGCGGGCCTGCTGTGGGTGCCGGCCGAGTGGCGCGCGCCGGTGGGCGCGGGACTGGGCGCGGTCTTCGCGATCGCGGCGGTGCTGTGCTGGCAATGGGCGAAGCGGCAGCTGTCGACCGGGCGCCCCTTCGCTGCCAGCGTCGCCGAGCTGGCGCGGGATCGCCGCGCGGTCGCGCCCGAGGATGACGCCGACGCCGCTCGCGGCGGGGAGCGCTGGTGATGTGGCGCGACGCCCGTCAACGGCTGAAGCTGCGGCAGCTCGAGCTGCAGCTGCGCAGCGCGGAACTGCGTCTGGGACTGCTGCATGACGCCGAGGCCTTCGAGCGCCCGATGCGCTGGGCCGATCGCGGCCAGGCGCTGTGGCGACTGGCCGGCAGCATGCCGCGCCTGTGGCGGACCGTGGCGGCGATGGCCGCGGCGGGAGGCCTCGCGGGATTGATGCGGCGCTTCAACCGGCGCGACGGCGACGCGGAGGAGGGCTCGGAGCGCTCGCCCGGTCGTGTCGCCCGGATCTGGGCCTGGGTCAGCCTGGGCTGGAAGGTCTGGCGGTGGCTCAAGCCGGACGGCGAGCCGTCCTCTCCCGCCGCCGCGTCGACACCGACCGCCGCATCGAGCGCATCGAGCGCACCGACCGCGACGACCGCGACGACCGCGACGACCTCCGCCGCGGCCCCGGCGAGCGGCGCCCACGGGGAGACGCCGTCGCGCTGAGGCTCAGCGCGGGCCGCGCTTCGTGGCGGGGCGGCCGCCCGGCCGACCGCCGGCCGCCGCCGGCTTCGCGTTCGAGCCCGGACGCGCGCTCGCGCCCGTCGCGGGACGCGCGCTGGCACCGGCGGGTCGCTGCGGCGTGCGCGCGGCACCGGTCTCGCGCGGGGGCAGGCCGGTGTGCTGGGTCAGGATCTGACCCGCGCGCGGCTTGTTCGGCGCGACCTTCTGACCCGCCTTCGTCGAGTTCTTCCGACGCGCCGATTCATACGCCGCATCCTCGCCCACCGGCTGGAAGGTCGGGATCAGGTGATGCTTGCCGTTGCCGATCAGATCGGCGCGGCCCATCTCCTTGAGCGCATCGCGCAGCAGCGGCCAGTTCTTCGGGTCGTGATAGCGCAGGAAGGCCTTGTGCAGGCGCCGGCGGCGCTCGCCCTTGACGATGTCGACGGACTCGGTGTCGCGGCCCACCTTCTTCAGCGGGTTCTTGCCCGAGTGGTACATCGCCGTGGCGGTGGCCATCGGGCTCGGATAGAAGGTCTGCACCTGGTCCGCGCGGAAGCCGTTCCGCTTCAGCCACAGCGCCAGGTTCATCATGTCCTCGTCGGCCGTGCCGGGGTGCGCGGCGATGAAGTAGGGGATCAGGTACTGCTTCTTGCCCGCCGCGGCGCTCGCCACCTCGAACAGCTGCTTGAAGCGGTCATAGGTCCCGATGCCCGGCTTCATCATCTTGGACAGCGGGCCGCCCTCGGTGTGCTCGGGCGCGATCTTCAGGTAGCCGCCGACGTGGTGGGTCACCAGCTCCTGGATGTACTCGGGGGACTCGATCGCCAGGTCGTAGCGCAGGCCCGAGCCGATCAGGATCTTCTTGACGCCGCGCAGCCCGCGCGCGCGCCGGTACAGCTTGATCAGCGGACCGTGGTCGGTGTGCAGGTTGGGGCAGATGCCCGGATAGACGCAGCTGGGCTTGCGGCAGGCGGCCTCGATCTCGGGGCTCTTGCAGCCGATGTGCCACATGTTGGCCGTCGGGCCGCCCAGGTCCGAGATGATCCCGGTGAAGCCCTTCACCTTGTCGCGGATGTCCTCGATCTCGCGAATGATCGAGTCCTCGCTGCGGCTCTGGATCACGCGGCCCTCGTGCTCGGTGATCGAGCAGAAGGTGCAGCCGCCGAAGCAGCCGCGCATGATGTTCACGCTGAAGCGGATCATTTCCCAGGCGGGAATCTTCGTGCCGTGGTCGTGGCTGCCGTCCTGGTCCGCGTAGACCGGATGCGGGCTGCGCGCGTAGGGCAGGTCGAACACGTGGTCCATCTCGACCGTGGTCAGCGGGATCGGGGGCGGGTTCAGCCACACGTCGCGGTCGACGCCGCTGGACGAGTGACGCTGCACCAGCGCGCGGGCATTGCCCGGGTTGGTCTCCAGGTGCAGCACGCGGTTGGCGTGGGCGTAGAGCACCGGATCGCTCTTGACCTGCTCGTACGCCGGGAGGCGGATGACGGTGCGGTCGCGCGGGGTGACCAGCGCGCGGCCGTCGCCGCCCGTCTTGGACAGCGTCTGGCGGATGATCTTGATCGGCTTGACCTCGGCCATGCCGGCCGGGGCCGGGGCGGTCGCGGCAGCGCCCGTGGTGCCGTCGGCGCCCGCGGCCTGCGCCTGCTGCTTCGAGCAGTCGGTGCCCTGGTCGGCGGCCGCTTCCTCGGTCGTCATGTAGGGGCTGAGCAGCGCGTCGATCTTTCCGGGGACGTCGACCTCGGTGGAGTCGATCTCGAACCACCCGTTGAGCGACTCGTCGTCCGGCTTGCGCATGAAGGCGGTGCCGCGGACGTCGGTGATGGACTCGATGGGCTTCTTCTGGGAGAGGCGATGGGCGATCTCGATGATGGCGCGCTCGGCGTTGCCGTAGACCAGCAGGTCGGCCTTGGAGTCCACCAGGATCGAGCGGCGGACCTTGTCCTGCCAGTAGTCGTAATGCGCGATGCGGCGCAGCGAGGCCTCGATGCCGCCGATGATCACCGGGACGTCCTTGAACGCCTCCTTGCAGCGCTGCGTGTAGACCAGGGTCGCCCGGTCCGGCCGCTTGCCCGCCTCGCCGCCCGGCGTGTAGGCGTCGTCCGAGCGGATCTTCCGGTCGGCCGTGTAGTGGTTGATCATCGAATCCATGTTGCCGGCCGCCACGCCGAAGAACAGGTTGGGCTTGCCCAGCGCGCGGAACGGGTCGACCGAGTTCCAGTCCGGCTGCGCGATGATCCCGACGCGGAAGCCCTGCGCCTCCAGCGTGCGCCCGATGACCGCCATGCCGAAGCTCGGGTGGTCCACGTAGGCGTCGCCGCTGACGATGATGATGTCGCAGCTGTCCCAGCCGAGCTGCGTCATCTCCTCCCGCGACATGGGCAGGAAGGGGGCGGGACCGAAGCGCTTGGCCCAGAACGGGCGGTAGGCGGTCAGCGCCTTCTGGCCGGTCTTCTTCAGATCGGACAGGGGACGGGTCGGGGGCGGGGCAATGGACACGGCGGCGGCTCGGGCGTGGGCAACCGCGTATTGTCGCCGCACACCCGGGTTCACCCCAGGGGAGACCTCACATTCGCGGGGATTTCGCCCGGGATTGTTTCAGCGAGGGGGGTGATCGCCGGTCGGGTCGGGCGTCGGGGTGCTGGCCAGCGGCTCGGCCCCGGGCGGGTCGGCCGGCGGATCCGCGTCCGAGCCGAAGGGGGATCGTCCGCCGTCGCACAGCGGTTGGCGGCCCAGCGTGAGGCGCTCGGTCGCGGTCAGCGGGGCGAACCGGTTGGGCACGGTCACCGTCAGACTGGACAGGAAATGCTCCAGCCGCGCCTGCCCGACCTCGATCAGGTCGAAGGACGCGGGGTCCATGATCCAGTGGTGCAGCAGGCCGCCGATCAGCGCCATCAGCCCGATGGCTGCCTGGTGGGTGTCCAGGTCGCGCGGCAACTGGCCCAGCGCGATGGCGCGCTCGAAGGTCTCCTGGTTGCGGGCGGTCCACTCGCGATGCGCCGCGACCTTGCGGCCGTGGATGGAGGCCATCTCCCCGACGAACTCCACCCGCAGGTTGGCGATCTCGAAGGCGCGGCGTGTGCGCGCATTGAACACGGCGCAGTGCATGACATTCATCAGCCGCAGGCGCAACTCGTCCAATGGGCGGTCGGCGTAGCCGGACAGGGCGTCGTCGAAGCCCTCTTCCAGGGGCATGGTGGCGCGCTCCATCATCGCGTTGAAGAGCTGCACCTTGTCCTCGAAGTGCCAGTACACCGCGCCGCGCGTGACGCCGGCGGCTTGCGCGATGTCCTGCAGCGAGGTGCGGGACACGCCGCGTTCATGGAACAGCAGTTCCGCCGCGTCGAGCAGACGGGCGCGTGTCTCCTGGGCTTCTTGTTTGGTTCGGCGGGCCATGGGCGGATTCTAGAACACGGGAGAAACATACATACGCGAATGTATGTATATACTCCACGCCTTTCGGGTCTACCCGGAGTGGGCCGTTCCCGCCTTCCCGCCAACGCTGTCGATCCGCGACGACCTCACCCGTCGTTGCCGAAGGGTCGCGACTTGCCAGAAGATGCGCCGCGTCCGTCGTCCGTGGGTCGGTCCGACCGCTCACTCGAATCACATGTACTGCGAGAGGAATCCCATCGTGATGTCTAGCCCTCTGACAAAAGAACTGCCGGGGACGGAGCGTCCGGGCCTGAAGGTCGGTGCCCGCGTGCTTTATCTGCTGCCCCTGGTGGTGTCGCTGGCGGCCGTGCTGACCGGCTGCGGCAAGGAAGAACAGGCGGGCGGCGGACACGGCGGCGGCATGCCGCCGGCCAACGTCGGCGTGGTCACGGTGGGCGCCCAGCCGGTGGCCCTGGCGACCGAGCTCCCGGGCCGCGTCGAGGCCCTGCGCACCGCCCAGGTCCGCGCCCGCGTCAACGGCGTGGTGCTCAAGCGCCTGTTCACCGAAGGCTCGGAAGTCAAGGCCGGCCAGCAGCTGTTCCTGATCGACCCGGCCCAGTACCAGGCCGCGCTGGACAGCGCCAACGCCACGCTGGCCAAGGCGCAAGCCAATGAAGCGCAGGCCGCCGCCCAGGCCGCCCGCAACAAGCCGCTGGCCGACGCCAAGGCGATCAGCCAGCAGGACTACATCAGCTCGGTCGCCGCGGCCAAGTCGGCCACCGCCGACGTCGCCGCCGCCAAGGCCGCCGTCGCGCAAGCGAAGCTGAGCGTCGATTACGCCCACGTCTACGCCCCCATCTCGGGTCGCATCGGCCGCGCGCTGGTGACCGAGGGCGCCCTGGTCGGCGCCTCCGACGCCACCCAGCTGGCGCTGATCCAGCAGGTCAGCAGCGTCTACGTGAACTTCACCCAGTCCGCCACCGAGGTGCAGAACATGCGCCGCGCCCTGGCCGCCGGCCAGCTGCGCAGCGCCGGCGCCAACGCCGCGCAGGTCGAGGTGCTGGGCGACGACGGCAAGGTCGTGCGCACCGGCAAGCTGCTGTTCACCGACCTGACCGTCGACCCCACCTCCGGCCAGGTCACCCTGCGCGCCGAGGTGCCCAACACCGACGGCCAGCTGCTGCCCGGCCAGTACGTGCGCGTGCGCGTCGCCCAGGCCGAGCTGCCTTCCGCCATCCTGCTGCCGCAGCAGGCGGTGACGCGCGGCTCGTCGGGCGACACCGTGCTGGTGGTCGGCGCCGACAACAAGCCCGCCCCGCGCCCGATCAAGATCGGCAACGCCATCGGCAACCAGTGGGTCGTCCTGGACGGCCTGAAGCCCGGCGAGAAGGTCATCGCCGACGGCTTCCAGAAGATGTTCGTGCCGGGGGCGCCGGTCAATCCGGTGCCGTTCAACCCGGCCAGCGCCGCCTCGGGCGCCGCGCCCGCCGCCTCGGCGGCGAGCCGCTGAGCGTCTGACGCTCGGGAAGGATCCAAGACATGGCACGTTTTTTCATTGATCGCCCCATCTTCGCGTGGGTGATCGCCCTGTTCATCCTGGTCTTCGGCGGGGTGGCCATCACCCAGCTGCCGGTGGCGCAGTACCCGACCGTGGCACCGCCGTCGCTGGTGATCTCGGTCGCGTACCCGGGCGCCTCGGCCAAGACCCTGGACGAGGCGGTCGTCTCCGTGATCGAGCAGGAGCTCAACGGCGCCCCCGGCCTGGCCTACATGGAATCGATCAGCCAGGCCAACGGCACCGGCTCGATCACCGTGACCTTCGAGTCCGGCACCAACATCGACCTGGCCCAGGTGGAAATCCAGAACCGCCTCTCGCGCGCCACGCCCCGCCTGCCGGCGGCCGTGACGCAGCAGGGCGTGCGCGTCGACAAGTCGCGCTCCAACTTCCTGCTGTTCGTGACGATGGCGTCCAAGGACGGCTCGATGGACCCGATCGCGCTGGGCGACTACGCCGCGCGCAACGTCGTCCCCGAGATCCAGCGGATCGCCGGCGTCGGCCAGGCGCAGCTGTTCGGCTCGGAGCGCGCGATGCGCATCTGGCTGGACCCGGCCAAGATGCAGTCGTTCAACCTCAGCCCGGCTGAAGTGAACGCCGCGGTGTCGGCCCAGAACGCGCTGGTCCCGGCCGGCGTGCTGGGCGACCGGCCCAACACCTCCAGCCAGACCATGTCGGCGACCATCGTCGTCAAGGGCCAGCTGGAGAACAAGGAGCAGTTCGAGAAGATCGTCCTGCGCGCCAACACCGACGGCTCCAAGGTCCTGCTCAAGGACGTGGCCCGCATCGAGCTGGGCGGCCAGAGCTACAGCACCTACACCCGCCTGAACGGCAAGCCGTCCACCGGCATCGGCGTGCAGCTCTCGCCCACCGGCAACGCACTGGGCACGGCGACCGCGGTCAAGGCCCGCATGGAGGAACTCAAGAAGTACTTCCCGGCCGGCGTCGACTACGTGATCCCGTACGACTCGTCCAAGTTCGTGAAGATCTCGATCTCGCAGGTGGTCGAGACCCTGATCGAGGCGGTCATCCTGGTGTTCCTGGTGATGTACCTGTTCCTGCAGGACTGGCGCTACACGCTGATCCCGACGCTGGTGGTGCCGGTGGCGCTGCTGGGCACCTTCGGGGTCATGCTGGCGCTGGGCTTCTCGATCAACGTGCTGACGCTGTTCGGCATGGTGCTGGCGATCGGCATCCTCGTGGACGACGCGATCGTCGTCGTCGAGAACGTCGAGCGCATCATGAGCGAGGAGGGCCTCAGCCCGCGTGAGGCGACCAAGAAGGCGATGGGCCAGATCTCGGGCGCCATCATCGGCATCACCACGGTGCTGATCGCGGTGTTCATCCCGATGGCCTTCTTCGCGGGCTCGGTGGGCAACATCTACCGCCAGTTCTCGCTGGCGATGGTGGCCTCCATGGCGCTGTCGGCGCTGATGGCGCTGTCGCTGACGCCGGCGCTGTGCGCCACGCTGCTCAAGCCGGTCGAGGCGGGTCACCACCACGAGAAGCGCGGCTTCTTCGGCTGGTTCAACCGCGGCTTCTCGCGCACCGCCAAGGGCTACGAGGGCTGGGTCGCCAAGCTGCTCAAGCGCAGCGGTTCGATGATGGCGGCCTTCGTCGCCGTCGTCGCGGTGGTGGGCTGGCTGTATGTCCGCATGCCCACGTCCTTCCTGCCCAACGAAGACCAGGGCTACCTGATCGTCAACGTGCAGCTGCCCCCGGGCGCGACGTCCAACCGGACCGAGGCCGCCGTCGCCGCCGTCGAGGACTTCCTGCACAAGCAGCCGGAAGTGGCCGACACCATCGGCGTGATCGGCTTCTCGTTCTCGGGCCAGGGCCAGAACGCCGCGCTGGTGTTCGTGCCGCTGAAGTCCTGGGACGAGCGCAAGGGCCAGGCGCACAGCGCGCAGGCGCTGGCGGGCCGGGTGATGGGCGCCATGATGGTGGGGGTGCGCGACGCGTTCATCTTCCCGCTGTCGCCCCCGCCCATCCCTGAACTGGGCACGGCCACCGGCTTCGCGCTGCGTCTGCAGGACCGCGGCGGCCTCGGCCACGAGGCGCTGCTGCAGGCCCGCAACCAGCTGATGGGCATGGCGCAGAAGAGCAAGATCATCACGGGCATGCGTCCGGACGGTCTGGAGGACGCGCCGCAGCTGCAGGTCGACATCGACCGCGACAAGGCGCAGGCGCTGGGCGTCGGCTACGACACCATCTCCCGCACCCTGGGCACGCAGCTGGGCTCGGCCTACGTGAACGACTTCCCGAGCGCCGGCCGCATGCAGCGTGTCGTCGTGCAGGCGGACGCGCCCAAGCGCATGACCCCCGAGGACGTGCTGGCCATCAACGTGACCAACGCGCAGGGCGCCAACGTGCCGCTGTCGGCCTTCGCGACCAGCCACTGGATCACCGGCCAGATGCAGGCCACGCGCTACAACGGCTATCCGGCGATGCGCCTGGCCGGCGACGCCGCGGCCGGTGCCTCGACGGGCCAGGCGATGAAGGAGCTCGAGTCCATGATCGCGCAGCTCCCGCCGGGCATCGGCTACGAGTGGACGGGCCTGTCGCGCGAAGAGCAGCTGTCGGGGTCGCAGGCGGGCATCCTGCTGGCGTTCTCGCTGCTGGCCGTCTTCCTGTGCCTGGCCGCGCTGTACGAGAGCTGGTCCATTCCGCTGTCGGTGATGCTGGTGGTGCCGCTGGGCCTGCTGGGCGCGCTGGCGGGCGCCACGCTGCGCGGCATGCCCAACGACGTGTACTTCAAGGTCGGCCTGATCACCATCATCGGCCTGTCGGCGAAGAACGCGATCCTGATCATCGAGTTCGCCAAGGACCTGCAGGCGCAGGGCAAGGGCCTGGTCGAGGCGGTGCTGGAGGCGGCGCACCTGCGCTTCCGTCCCATCATCATGACCTCGATGGCCTTCATCCTGGGCGTGGCGCCGCTGTTCTTCGCGACCGGCGCCGGTTCGGCCAGCCAGCGCGCGATCGGCACCGGCGTGCTGTCCGGGATGATCACCGCGACCTTGCTGGCGGTGGTGTTCGTGCCGGTGTTCTTCCTGGTGGTGCGCCGCTTCTTCAAGGGCAGCGAACGCCAGCGCAAGATGTACACGCATGAGCTGGACGGCCCGAGTCCGGCCAAGGCGATCGAAGCCGCCAAGAACGCCGACGGAGTCTGACGATGATGAAAAGAAAACTCTCTGTGATGGCCGCGGCGGCCGCGACGGTCGCGCTGCTGGCCGGTTGCGTGAACCTCGCGCCCGAGCATCAGCGCCCGGAGGCGCCGGTGTCCCCGCAGTGGCCGCAAGGCCCCGGCGCGGAAGCCGCCGACGCCCAGGTCGCCACCGAGCTGCAATGGCAGCAGTTCTTCCGTGACGACCGGCTCAAGCAGCTGATCGATCTCTCGCTGAAGAACAACCGCGACCTGCGCATCGCGCTGCTGAACGTGGACGTGGCGCGGGCGCAGGCCAACGTCACGGCCGCCAACCGCTGGCCGACGGTCAACCTGGGCCTGTCGGCCCAGCGCGGTCCGCAGACGACCAGCAACGGCGACAACAAGGTCGTCAGCGTCTATCAGGCGGGCCTGCAGGTGACCTCGTACGAGATCGACCTGTTCAGCCGCGTGAAGAACCAGAGCGCCGCGTCCTTCGCGACCTACCTCGCCACGGGCGAGGCGGCGCGCTCGGCGCAGATCAGCCTGGTGTCGGGCGTCGCGTCCGCCTATCTGGCGGTGCAGGCCGACGAGGAACTGCTGGCGCTGACGCGCCAGACGCTGGCCACGCGCGAGGACAGCCTCAAGCTGATGCAGCTGAAGTTCGACAACGGCGCCGCGTCCAACCTGGACCTGAGCACCGCCAAGTCCTCGTACGAGTCGGCGCGCGCGACGCTGGCCCAGGCCGAGCGCACGCGCCAGCAGGACCTGAACGCGCTGACCCTGCTGGTCGGCCAGCCGCTGCCGGAGTCGCTCCCCGCGGCCCGGAAGCTGGGCGACCAGACCATGGGCGCGCTGCTGGCGGGCCTGCCGTCGGAAGTGCTGGTGCGTCGTCCCGACGTGCGCCAGGCCGAACAGCAGCTGGTGTCGGCCGAGGCCAACATCGGCGTCGCCCGCGCGGCCTACTTCCCGAGCATCACGCTGACCAGCAGCGTGGGCACGGCGAGCAGCGCGCTGCGCGATCTGTTCAGCCAGAGCGCGTGGAGCATCGCGGGCTCGGCGCTGATGCCGATCTTCGACGCGGGCCGCGTGAGCAACAACGTCGCGGCGGCGAAGGCGAATCGCGAGATCGCGGTGGCGCAGTACGAGAAGGTCGTGCAGACGGCCTTCAAGGAAGTCGCCGACGCGCTGGCCGGTCGCGCCACGCTGGACGAGCAGCTCCGCGCCCAGGACGCGCAGGCCGCGGCCGAGGCGACGCGACTGCAGCTGGTGGACCTGAGCTACCGCAACGGCGCCGCGTCCACGCTGGACCTGCTGGACGCGCAGCGTTCCAGCTTCGCGGCCCAGCAGGCCGCGTTGCAGGTGCGCCTGGCGCAGCTGCAGAACCAGGTGCAGCTCTACAAGGTGCTGGGCGGCGGACAGGACGCCTCGCGTCAACCCTCCTGATCGACGGCTCGATCCGTCGACGCTTCACGGCGCCGGTTCGCGACAGCGGCCGGCGCCGTTGTCATTTGGGCGTCCGCGGCCCCCCTCGCCGAACAGCCTGCGTTGACCAGCCCGCATCGGCCAGGACGCCATGCGCCGAGGCGGCACGGGCGGGCGGGATTCGCGAGGGGGCGGATCAGTGCCTCGGGTCGCCGGGCTGGTGCGGCGGCCGAGCGGGAGGCTGTCCGATTTTTCGGGATCCTTTGACTTGCCGCAGGGACGACCGCGATCGCTGCTGACGAACGGGCAGGGCCTGCGCATCATCGGCGCCCCTTCCCGGATGCATCGCGCAGAGGTCCCCACCATGTACCACCCCTATCTCCATGGCAAACAGAAGGAGGTGCTGGCGCTGCGGCACCTCGCGCCCCTGCTCGGCACGGAAGCCGTCGTGCAGCCGGTGATCGAGCCGATGCGGCAGGCGGCGACCTCGCTGCGCCACACGTTGGAGGCCTGCGAGGCGCATCGGCTCCAGGTCTGGCTGGTGATCAACCCGATGCGGCAGGACTTCGAGCCGCTGCGACCGGCGCAGGCGATGGAATGGGGGCGCCACTTCTACGGCTCGCTGCCGGCGCGTCAATGGATCCATCCGGTGCTGATGCTGGGGCCGGCGCTGACGCCGGACGCGGTGCGGCGTTTCGCCCATGTCTTCGGCACGCGGCCGGTGGGGCTGGTCGTCGGCCATGACGCGCCGCCGCTGCACGACGTGATGGCGCTGCTGGGCGGCGTGGATGTCCGGCGGGTCTTCTTCCGCGACGCGGAGCCCGCGCCCCAGGCACGCGCGGCGGCCGGACCGGCCGGCTGCGTCTGGGTCGAGGACCGCCGGCTGCCCGAGGCCGCCGACCTGCGCCAGCGCGACCGCCATCCGTTCTCCGACCGGCATCTGCGTTACCGCGCCGAGGGGTTCGCGGGTTTCTCGGATTACACGACCCTGCCGTCACGCCCGGACGCGCCCGATCCGACGCCGCGGGCGGAGTGCTTCCGCATGAGCTTCATCCATCACGACAAGCTGGCCGGCGACTCGATCTGGACCGAGCACTTCACCGGCCCGCGCGGCGCCGAGGACCTCGGCGCCGGCGGCCGATTCCGGCAGGCGCTGCAGGGCTTCCGCGAATCGCTGGACCGGCCCGACGCCTCCTTCGGTCCGACCGAGGCGGTGCGGCGCTACCTCGGCAGCATGATCACGACGACGCCGCCCTCGCGCGCGCTGAGCAAGCAGTGGGAGGTGATGCATCACCTCGAGCTGGTCAGCGGCCTGCTGACGGGCCGCTTCGCCGGCGCCTTTCCCGCGCGGGTGCCGGAGGACCTGCTCGGGCGTACGGCGTCGCCGCCGCCCGGGCTGTCGGTCAGTGAGGCGCCGCGCCCGGCGCTGGGGTCGTCGCGCTCAGGCGGACGGGAATCCCGCTGAGGATCGAGGTACCGGAGACCGGATCGCGGGCTTCCTCGTCCAGCAGCCGGTTCATGTTGACGCCCGGGTGCTGCGCGGCCACGCCGAGCCGGCTGCCGGCGAGGTCGTGGCCCCAGCCGTGCGGCAGGCTGACCACGCCGGGACGCATGTCGGCGCTGATGCTGATCTGCGCGATCAGGCTGCCGCGCGCGTTGCTGAGCCGCGCGGGCTCGCCGTCGGCGACACCGGCGCGCGCCGCATCGTCGGGATGCACGAGCAGCGTGCAGCGCTCGCGGCCCTTGGCCAGCACCGGCAGGTTGTGCATCCAGCTGTTGTTGCTGCGGGTCTCGCGGCGGCCGATCAGCAGCAGCTCGTCGCCCGGGGGCAGGCGCAGCGCGGCCTCGGCGTGCGCGAGGTCCGCCAGCAGCGGCGGCGGCGCGAGCTCGATGCGGCCCGAGGCCGTGCGCAGCAGCTCGGGCACGCGGGGCCGGAGCTCTCCCAGATCGATGCCGTGCGGCGCCGCCTGGACCTTCTTCAGCGAGAGACCGTCCGGCCGCGCGCCGAAGCCATCGCCGTAGGGGCCGGCGCGCAGGCCCAGGTCCAGCCAGCGTGCGGGCCCCTCGTCGCCATCGAGCATCGCGAAGAGCACCTCGGCGCGATCGCCGGCCTGGCGCTTGAGCTCGGCCATCAGCGCGGCGTCGTCGATCGGCTGCAGGTCGGCGTCGTGCGGCAGGCCGTTGAGGATGGCGGCCAGCCGCAGCAGCGTGCGCCACTCGGGATGCGGCGCCGGGGAGACGGTCCGCTCGTCGCCGATGCGCTCGTCGGGATCGCGCGGATCGACGGGATCTCCGTGTTCATCGTGCTTCCCGGCGATCGAGGATCCGGTCGGAATGACCGCGCCGGACCATCGCGCGTGATTCCGCCAAGACAGCTGCGCGAACACCATGTCGTAGTGCCAGTCCTCGAGCGGGGAGGGCGGCGGCAGGATCAGGTCGGCGTGGCGGCTGGTCTCGTTGATGTACGGGTCCAGGCTGAGCATGAAGTCCAGCGAGTCCAGCGCGCGTGCCAGGCGCTCGCCGTTGGGCGACGACAGCACGGGGTTGCAGGCGATCGTGATCAGGGCCTGGACCTGGCCCTCGCCGGGCGTCTCGATCTCCTCGGCGAGGCAGCTGATGGGGAGCTCGCCCATGACCTCGGGCGCGCGGCTGACGCGGCTGTGGCGCCGCCCGGTGCTCACGCCCTTGCCCTGGCCGGGACGGCCCAGCGTGTTGGCCGCGAAGGCCGCCGCCTTCGGGAACATCAGCCCGCCCTCGACATCGAAATGGCCGGTGAGGATGTTCAGCGCGTCGATCAACCAGCTGTTGATCGAGCCGAAGCGCTGCGTGCAGGTGCCGATGCGGCCGTAGAGCACCGCCCGCTCGGTGGTCGCGAACTCGCGCGCCAGGCGGCGCTGCGCGTCGGCCGGGATGCCGCAATGCGCGGCGCAGCGCTCCGGCGGGAAGTCCGCCGCGGCGGCGCGCAGCGCGTCGAGGCCGTCGACGTGGTCGGCCAGCTTGCCGAGCTTCACGAGGTCCTCGTCGAACAGCGTGTGCAGCAGCCCCAGCAGCAGGAAGACGTCGCCGCCGGGACGGATGGCGAGGTGCTCGTCGGCGGCCTGCGCGGTCTCGCTGCGTCGCGGGTCGATGACGACGATGCGGCCGCCGCGCGCGCGCAGGGCCTTGGCCTTGCCGCGGTAGTCGGGGCTGGTCCACATGCTGCCGTTGCTCACCATCGGATTGGCGCCCAGCACGATCAGGAGGTCGGTGCGCGGCAGGTCCGGCACCGGCACGCTGAGCCAGTGCCCGTACATCAGGCCGCAGGCCAGCTGCTTGGGCATCTGGTCCAGCGTCGACGCGGAGAACAGGTTGCGGGTGCCGAGCGCGCGCGCCAGATGCGGGAAGTAGCTGAACAGGCCGATCTTGTGCGAGGCCGGATTGCCGATGGTCAGCGCGACCGCGTCGTTGCCGTGGCGCTCGCGCAGCGCGGGCAGGCGCGCGGCGACCTCGGCGAAGGCGTCCTCCCAGCTGATCGGATCGAAGCCGCTGCGATCGGCGCGTCGCTTCATCGGCTGGCGCAGGCGGTCGGGGTCCTCGTGCAGGTCCTTGAGGGCGACGCCCTTGGGGCAGAGGTAGCCGCCGCTGAAGGGGTCGCGGGCCTCGCCGCGGATGGAGACGATGGCGCGGCCTTGCGGGGTCTCGCGGGTGCGGATCTCCAGGCCGCAGCAGGCCTCGCAGAGCGGGCAGATGCGGAAGTGCGATTGCTCGCCGGTGTCGCTGCGGTCGGCTGTGGCGTCGGTGGCCATGGCGGTCTCCCCCTCTCGTCGGTCCCGGGGTGCCGGGAATGCCGGCGATTGTGGGAGGACGATCCAGGGGCCGTGGTCATGTAGGCGACAGGGGAGGCTCTGGTGTGCCACGGCCCTCACCCCAGCCCTCTCCCGCGCAGCGGGAGAGGGGGCACCATCGCTCGGGCATTCGGGCACTCGGGCACTCGGGCACTCGGGCACGCGGGCACGCGGGCGCTCGGGCGCTTGCGGCGCTTGCGGCGCTTGCGGCGCGGGCCAGCGCGCGTCTCGAGCGACTCGAGCGACTCGAGCGTCGGCGCGTTACATCTGCCGGAACAGGTGGGTGTAGCTCTCCGCGACGATGAGTGCGTCGTCGCTCTCCTTGAGCTTGACCTGCATGCGGCCGCGGAAGTCGCGCGACACGCCGGCCACGGCCGCGGCGTTCACCAGGGTCGAGCGGTGGATCTGCCAGAACTGCTGCGGGTCGAGCTCGTCCACCAGTTCCTTGAGCGGCTTGCGGATCAGCGCCTCGCCCTGGCGCGTGGCGACGCGGGTGTACTTGTTGTCCGACTGGAAGTACAGCACCTCGTCGACCGTGATCAGCTTCAGCGACTGCCCCACCGACGCGTTGATCCAGCGCAGGAACTGCCGTGGCGCCGCGCTCGAGCCGTGCGCGCCCAGCTGGCTCAGCACGGCGCCCAGGTCGACCGGCGGTCCCGCCAGACGCTGCTTGACGCGGTTGATCGCGGTGAACAGGCGCGCCGGCTCCAAGGGCTTGAGCAGGTAGTCGACCGCCCCCTCGTCGAAGGCCGACACCGCGTACTGGTCGTAGGCGGTGACGAAGACCACGTGGCTGCGGCCGCGGACCTGACGCGCGACCTCCAGCCCGGTCGCGCCGGGCATCTGGATGTCGAGGAAGAGCACGTCGGGCTCGCACTCGTGCAGCAGCCGCAGCGCCTGCACGCCGTCGGCGGCCTCGCCGACCACGCTCAGCTCGGGCCAGAGCTGGGACAGGCGCTCGATCAGCTCGTGACGCAGCGTCGCCTCGTCCTCGGCGACGACCGCGGTCGGGGCGGCGGGATTCGGACTCATGCGGGCAACTCCAGGGTGAATTCGGTGTCGTCGGCATTGCTGCGGCAATGCAGGCGCGCGACGCCCTCGACAGGGCTGGCGCGCTCCAGGCGCTCCAGCCGCTCGCCGAGCGCGCGCAGGGCGCCATCCTCGCCGATCAGGCCGCCCCGGTCGAAGGCCAGGCGCAGACGCAGGCCGCCGCCGGCGGTCTCGCTGGCGCTCAGGCGCGCCTGCGTCGGCAGCCGGGTCGCGTCGCGCAGCATCAGCTGGGCCAGCGGCAGCAGCAGCATCGGCGGCACCGGCCGCGAGGACAGCCAGGCCGGCCAGTCGGTCGACAGGGTCAGCGCGCGCCGCTGCCGGCCCGCCACCACGGCCAGGTAGCTGTCCAGCAGCGCGCCCTCCGATTCCAGCGTCACGCCGCTCTCGCGCAAGCGCGGCAGGGCCACGCGCAGGTGGCGGATCAGCCGCTCCATCTGCTCGGCGGCCTCGTGCTCGCCGTGCTCGTAGGCGCGCTCGATGTCGACCAGGGTGTCGAAGAGGAACTGCGGCTCCACCTGCGCCTGCAGGGTGGCCAGGCGCGCCGCGGCGGCGTCCCGCTGCATGGCGCTCTGCTCGCGCAGCAGGCCCTCCAGCCGGGCCCGGGTGCGGCGCCGGCGCAGGACCGCCTCGTACCAGGCCACCGACAGGCTGGCGGTGACGCAGATGGACAGGCATTCGCCGATGAAGTTGAGCCAGTGCACAGGCTCATAGGGCATCTCGCCCTTGCGCTCGCGGGCGAGGTCGCCGATGGACGGCAGGTGCAGCAGCGGCATCAGCCAGTCGTAGAGCAGTTTGGCCGCGACGGCGCCCAGCAGCACCGCCGCGGCCAGGCGCGCGACGCGCCAGGGGCTGTCGACCGCGCTGCGGTTGGCCGGCAGCCAGGCCATCAGGATCACGAGCGCCACCAGCAGCGGCGTGAGCAGCTGATTCGCCAGCGCCGCCGGCCAGCGCGGGTTGTCGATCACGTAGGCGATCGACGTGACGTCCACCAGGCCGTAGAACACGCCCATCAGCAGGAACCAGGTCAGCTCCTCGCGACGCAGCGAGCCCCACGAGCGCCAGGCATGGGCGGGCAGGGCGGACCAGCGGACGACGGGGGGCATCGGCGCCGCGCTCATGTGGCGGCCCGGGCGTCGACCGGCACGGCGCGGCCGACCGGGCGGCGCGCGTCCCGCAGCGGCACCCGCACCCGCGCGACCACGCCGCGCGGCGCGGCGGCCTCGAGCTCCAGCCACGCGTCGCGCCCGAACATCGCGCTCAGCCGCGCCCGCGTGTTGGCCAGGCCGACCCCGCTCCCGCCGCTGGCGGCGAAGCCCTGGCCGGTGTCGCGCACCTCCAGGGTCAGTCCCTCGCCGCCGGGCTCGCGATGGGCGCTGATGTCGATGCGGCCGCCCTCGGGCAGCGGCGACAGGCCGTGCTTGATGGCGTTCTCCACCAGCGTCGGCAGCACCATGGGCGGCAGTGGCGTCGCGAAGAGCGCCGCGTCGGCCACGATGTCGAAGCGCAGCCGGTCGCCCATGCGCATCTGCAGGATGGTCAGGTAGCTGCGCGCGAGCTCCAGCTCCTGCCCCAGCGTCGACATGCCCTGGCGCATGCTGGGCAGCGCGGCGCGCAGGTAGGCGATCAGGCTGGCGAGCATGTCCCGGCCGCGTTCGGGCGCCGTCTCGTAGAGACGCTTGACGTTGGCCAGCGTGTTGAACAGGAAGTGGGGCTCGATCTGCGCGTTGAGCGCGGAGAACTGCGCCTCCATCTGCTGCGCCTGCAGGCGGTCGTGCTGGCGGGCCAGTTCCACCAGGTGCGCCTGGGCGCGGCGCTCCTCGCGCAGGGTCTGCAGCAGCGCGCTGAAGAGGCAACCCAGCAGCAGCCACAGCAGCGTGGTCGACAGCAGCCAGGCCCAATGCAGCGGCGCCTGCGGATCGCCCATGTTGGCGACCTTGAATCGCAGCAGCGTGCCGACCGCGGCCCCGACCGCGATGGCGGCGCCGCGCACCACCACCGGCGCCCGCGGCGAACGCACCAGCCAGGCCTCGGCCAAGGCCAGCATGGCCAGCACGCTCAGCGCGGTCAGGAAGGTCTGGCGGGTGAAGGTGGCCCACTCCAGGATCCAGTCGAACAGGCCGTCGGTCTGCGTCATCCAGGTGAGCGAGCGCGCCCCCGCCATCGCCAGGCAGAAGTAGAAGGCCGCGGCGATCATGCGCAGGTTGAAGAGCTGCAGGGCGGCCTCGCGCGCGGGGCGGACCGGCGCCTTCGGGGCGAGCGCGGGGGACGAGGACTCATCGGACATGGGCGGCATTCTGTCCGCCTGCCGACCGGGTCGCCACCGCCCATGCGACGAAGCCGCCCAGGGCGGGACGAGTCCGGGCCTCGGGGGACCGAGGGTCCGGGGGCGCGTCGTCCCGCCCATCGCCCGCCCGTCGCCGGGACGCCACCGCGCGGGCGGAGCGGGGCGGCATACTCGCCGGCCATGAAGATCCATCTCGGTGGCGGCGCTCGCCTGTTCGTGGACGTGGAAGGGCCGGGCCTCGTGCCGGACGGCGCGACCATGCGGGAAAAACCCACGCTGATCTGCATGCACGGCGGGCCGGGCTTCGACCACTCGGCCTACAAGCCGGCCTTCAGCCGGCTCGCGGACCTGGCGCAGATCGTCTACTACGACCATCGCGGACACGGCCGCAGCGATCCGCGGCCGTCGTCCGAATGGACCCTGGACATGTGGGCCGACGACATCGTGCGCCTGTGCGACGCGCTGGGCATCGAGAAGCCCATCGTGCTGGGCCAGTCCTTCGGCGGCTTCGTCGCGCAGCGCTACATCGCGCGGCATCCTGGCCATGCGTCCAAGGTGATCCTGTCCAGCACCTCGCACCACATGGGCCTGGAGCGCAAGCTCGCCGCCTTCGAGCGCCGCGGCGGTCCCGAGGCCCGCCGGCTGGCGGAGGACTTCTGGGCCCGCCCGTCCCGGGCGACCTTCGATGCCTACTGGTCCGGCGTGCGCCACCTCTACAACACGAAGCCGGCGGCCGATCCGGAAGCGGGTTCGCGCACCCTGGTGAACCTGGACATCCTGCTGCACTTCGTGGCGGGCGAGAAGCAGGACCTGGGCCTGCTGCGCGGCCTGGAGAAGGCGCAATGCCCGGTGCTGGTGATGGTGGGCGAGGACGACCCGGTGTGCCCGCTCGAGGACGCGCTGGACATCCATGCGGCGCTGCCGGAGCCATGGCGTCAGCTGGCGCGCTTCCCCGGCGTGGGCCATGGCGCCTGGCGCGACGATCCGGAAGCGGCGTTCGCGGTGCTGCGGCGCTTCATCGCCGAGTGACCGCGGGGGGCGGGGCGGGCGCCGGCCGGCCCCTTCGCCCGAGGCGGCGCGGCGGGTGCCGCGTCAGAGCGCGGCCAGCGCCTTGAGGTCGCGCTCGGCCAGCGTGGCGTCGCCGAGGTTGAGCTCGATGACGCGGCGCAGGTGGGTGATGCTCTCGATGTCGATGCCCAGGCACAGCAGACCGGCGCGGTCACCGTTCACATGGGCCAGCTGGGCGGCCATCGTGATGCGGCCCTCATGCGGGGCCAGCGGCAGATCCAGCAGGCACAGCGCGCCGGGCTCGATGGCCGCCCCCTCGGGCAGCAGCAGCAGGGCGCCCTTGAGCGACAGGTCCAGCACCTGCACCGGCAGGCGCTGCTCGACCGAGACGAGCTGGGCCGGACCCGCGAACGCGATCCGCGAGAAATGACGGCGTTCGGAGTCGGTGGTGCTCATGGGCGTGGGCTCGCGGCGGTCGGCGTGGAGGGAGCTCGCGGGTCCGACACCAGATCGGGCGCCGCGGCGCGGTGGGCTCGGATCAGAGCTCGGCGTAGATCGTGCTCTTCTCGATGGCCTGATGCAAACGCGAGGGGGCCAGCGGTTCCAGCCCCATGGTCTCCAGCAGGTACCAGGCGGCGCGCAGCAGCGCGGACGTGGCCTGGCGCAGCTCGGTCGCCTCGGGCGATTCCTGGCGCGACAGCATGGCTTGCAGCTGGCGCGACTGGTTGTGGCCGGGAACGTCCGGCACGGGCTGGCTGACGTGGTGCTGGGCGAGGCGGGCCAGCAGTTGCTGGACCTCGGCGCCGTGCTCCGGCGACTGGATCAGGCGGGCGAGGTCGCCGAGCAGGCGTTCGCCCGCGGCGGCCAGCAACTGCGCCGAATGGTCGGCGCCGCCGGCCAGGTACAGCGCGGACGCCATGTCCAGATACTCCAGCGCTCGGGCCAGACGGGGCAGGTCACTGCTCACTGCATGTCCTCCTTGACGCACTCTTGTCACGACTGCTGTTTGCATGCATCGCCGCTCCTTGTTGGTCTTCGGGGATCCCTCTGTCTCGGCGTTCGCGCAGTGTATAGGCGCGACCTGTCGATCCGCCATGCCGTCCGTCACTCGGCGGCGTAGCATTCGTCTGTTCGGAGAGCGGGCACCCCGATTGCCTGACGGGCTGAACCCGACGCCATTCCGACTAACCCGGAGATCCGCATGAACCGCCAAGTGCCCCTGACCGAGATGACTGAATCGACCGACCTGCAAGACCTGGACGGCCAGCCGCTGCTGGCGCGCCGCGACGCGTTGAGCCGCCTGGGCCGATACACGGCCGCGGGCCTGGTGCTGCCGGCGGGGCTGGGCGCGCTGCCGGCGCTGGCGGCGGAGAACGAGGACGACACCTACGACCAGGACTCCGTGCTGAAGGCCGCGACCGACTTCTTCGGCGAGACCACCGAGGGCCTGGCCAAGGTGATCGAGAAGGCCTTCAAGGAGCAGGGCCGCCCGAACGCCTACATCAAGGGCCAGGAGGCCGGCGGCGCGGTGACCGTGGGCCTGCGCTACGGCGAGGGCGACCTGCTGATGAAGCACGGCGGCGCCGCCAAGGTCTACTGGGCCGGTCCGTCGATCGGGTTCGACATCGGCGGCAACGCGTCCAAGGTGTTCACGCTGGTCTACAAGCTGCCCAAGCCGAGCGCCATCTATCGACGCTTCCCCGGCGTGGACGGCAGCCTGTACTACATCGGCGGCGCCGGCATCAACTACCAGCGCGCCAACGGCATCACCCTGGCGCCGATCCGCCTGGGCGTGGGCCTGCGCGCCGGGGCCAGCGTGGGCTATATCCACTATCGCCGCGAGAAGACGATCAACCCGTTCTGATCGGGCGATCCGGTCGATCCGGACCCCCGACGGTGTCCGGCGAGCGGGGCTCGTCGGACGAGGGCGAGGCGGAGGGGGCGCGGCGGGAGGCCGCGCTCAACCGGTGCGCAGCGGGGCGCCTTCGCGCTGGCTGCGCGCCAGCGCGTGTTCCGCGCGGCCGAGCAGGCCGCTGCCGGTGTCGCCCGGACCGCGCCAGGCGGTCAGGCCCATGCTGAGCGGACCGGCGATCGGTTGCTGCTGCATCCACACGGCGCGGAAGCGCTCGCAGACCTTGCGGCCGGTGGGCAGGTCCACGTCATGCAGCAGCATGAGCATGGCCTCGCCCTGACCCAGCGCCAGCACGTCCTGCGCGCGGCACTGCTGGCGCAGCATGTGCGGCAGCGCGCCGGCCGGCGCGCGCGCGGCGGCCAGCGCCACCAGGCACCAGGCCATGTCGGGGGAGTTCTGCTGCTGGCGCTCGACCAGCCGCGCGAGCAACTGGTCGCGCGAGGCCAGCGGCGACGAGGCGCCGGCGGCCATGGCCAGCGCGTGGAAACGCTTGTGATGCGACAGCGCGGCGGCGAGATCGCCCTGCGCCTCGGCCGCGGCGCTGAGGGCTTCCTGCAGCGGGGCCTGGTCGTCGCCATGGGTCTTGCGCAGCTCGTCCAGGCGAGCCCGGGCCGCGTCGATCTGGCCGTCCACGATCAGACGGCGGGCATCGGCGCAGCCTTGTTCCAGATCGCCCAGGGTTCCGGGGCTGGCACGCAAGACCTTGTCAAGGTTCATGGCGGAAAAGGATAGCGTCCGAGATCCGGACATCCCATGCGGGCTTACCAGTGGGAAAACCGATGAACGGCGGGGCGAGCCGGATGCGCGGCAACGCCTGCGCGGCAAGTGCGCGCTCACGGAGCCTGAGGGCCGATGACGCCGTGATGGCGGGCCCGTGATGACGGGATGACGGATTCGAGGGACCCGTCCGGCGGCGCGAGGAGGTCAGGACTAGGATGGTCCGTTCCCGGGTGTTCGTCGCCGGCCGGGGCCGGCGTTGCAGGAGGCGTGGCGCATGAATCCCTCGACCGATTCCCAGTCGTCCCAGAGTTCGTCGTCCTCGGCGACGCCCGCGCGGGTGGGCGTGGAGAGCCTCCCCGCGCAGGACATCAGCGCCGAGGTGCTGCTGGAGAAATACGCCAAGGGGGGCGAGCGCAGCCTGGAGGAGGTGCGGGCGCGGGTGGCGCGGGCGCTGGCGGCGGCGGAGTCGCCGGAGCAGCGCGCGCACTGGGAGGCGCGCTTCCTGGACGCGCAGCGGCGCGGCTTCGTGCCGGCGGGTCGGATCGCGTCGGCCGCGGGGACGAGCTTGTCGGCCACGCTGATCAACTGCTTCGTGCAGCCGGTGGGCGACGCGATCGCGGAAGAGGAGGACGGCCATCCCGGCATCTACACCGCGCTGACGGAGGCGGCCGAGACCATGCGGCGCGGCGGCGGCGTGGGCTACGACTTCTCGCGGATCCGGCCCCAGGGCGCGTACGTGAAGTCGACGCAATCGAGCGCGTCGGGCCCGGTGAGCTACATGCGCGTCTTCGACCGCAGCTGCGAGACGGTGGAGTCCGCGGGCTCCAGGCGGGGCGCGCAGATGGGCGTGCTGCGCTGCGACCACCCGGACATCGAGGCTTTCATCCACGCCAAGGACCAGGGGGATCTGCGCAACTTCAACATCTCGATCGGCGTGACGGACGGGTTCATGCAGGCGGTGGAGGCGGACGCCGATTTCGAGCTGGTGCACAAGGCGATGCCAGGCGAGAAACAACGCGCGGCCGGTGCCGTGCAGCGGGCGGACGGGCTGTGGATCTACCGGCGCATGCGCGCGCGCAAGCTGTGGGACCTGGTGATGCGCTCCACCTACGACCACGCCGAGCCGGGCGTGCTCTTCCTCGACCGCATCAACGCCGACAACAACCTCCATTACTGCGAGACGATCAGCGCGACGAATCCGTGCGTCACGGCGGACACGTGGGTGCTGACGGCCGACGGGCCGCGGCAGGTGAGCGATCTGATCGGCATGCCGTTCCTGGCCATCGTGGATGGCAAGGCCTATCGCACGGAGTCCGCCGGTTTCTTCTCGACGGGCATCAAGCCCGTGCTGGCGCTGAAGACGAAGGAGGGCCATGCGCTGCGGCTGACGGCAGACCATCCGGTCCGGCGAGTCCTCAAACGTACTCGCTACGTCACCGAGACCGCTTGGGTCGCCGCCGGCGCATTGCAGCCCGGGGACGAGGTGGTGCTGCAGGACCATCGGTCCTTCGAAGGATGGTCGGGGCCATTCACGGCGGCCGAGGGCTATCTGATCGGCGCGCTGCTCGGCGATGGTCATATCAAGCAGGAGAAGGCGCTTCTCACGGTGTGGGCGCCTGAGTTGAAGCTGGCCGCCAATGGCGAGGTTCCCGCCCACTCGGCGGAGGGGATCGCGGCGGCGATCTCCGAGGCGATCGCCACCCTGCCACATCGCGCGGATTTCCGTGGATGGCAGAAGCCAATCGCTCGCCAGGGTTCCATGCGCATGGCTTCGGCTCCGCTGCGCGACCTGGCGTTGCGTCTGGGCCTTCGGTCCGGGGTTGGCGGCAAGGGCGTCACTCCGGCCATCGAATCGGCATCGTCCGAGTTCCAGAGCGCCTTCCTGCGAGGGCTGTTCGATGCGGATGGCTCCGTGCAGGGCACGCAGGACAAAGGCGTGAGCGTGCGCCTGACGCAGGTCGACCTCAGCGTGCTGCAAGCCGTCCAGCGGATGCTGCTGCGCTTCGGCATCGTTGCCACGATCTATGCGGACCGGCGGGGCGCGGGTGTCCGCCCCCTGCCTGACGGGCGAGGTGGCATGCGGGAGTATCCGCACCAGGCACTCCACGACCTCGTTATCGCCCGCGACAACCTGCAGGTCTTCGCCGATCGCATCGGCTTCGCCGACACCGCGAAGGCACGGCGTCTCGCGGATCGACTGGCTGCCCAGAAGCGCGCGCCCAATCGCGAGCGCTTCGTGGCGACCGTCGCCTCGGTCGAGGCCGACGGCGTCGAGCCGGTCTACGACGTGACCGTCGAGCAGGTGCATGCCTTCGACGCGAATGGCCTCATGGTCCACAACTGCGCCGAGCAACCCCTGCCGCCCTACGGGTGCTGCTGCCTCGGTTCGGTCAATCTGGCGAGCTTCGTGGAGGACGCGTTCGGCGCGAAGGCGACGTTCGACGAGTCAGGCTTCATCGACGTCTGCAAGGTCGCCACGCGCATGCTGGACAACGTGCTCGACGTGACGCCATGGCCCTTGCCGCAGCAGGCGCTCGAGGCCTCCAACAAGCGGCGCGTCGGGCTCGGCTTCACCGGGCTGGGCGACGCGCTCGTCATGCTGGGGCTGCGCTACGACGGCGAGCCCGCTCGCGCGATGGCGCGGCGCATCAGCGAGCTCATGCGCGACGCCGCCTACGAGGCCTCGGCGGATCTCGCGGTCGAGCGCGGCGCGTTCCCGCTCTTCAACGCGGACCTGTATCTCTCCGGCGGCAACTTCGCCTCGCGCCTCCCGCCGTGGCTCAAGGACAAGATCCGCGCGCAGGGGCTGCGCAACTCGCATCTGCTGTCGATCGCGCCGACCGGCACCATCTCGCTGGCCTTCGCCGACAACGCGAGCAACGGCATCGAGCCCGCCTTCTCCTGGAGCTACACCCGCAAGAAGCGCATGCCCGACAACAGCTTCAAGGAGTACGCGGTCGAGGACCACGCGTGGCGGCTGTATCGGCATCTGTTCGGCGCCGACGCACCATTGACCGAGGCCTTCGTGACCGCGCTCGAGCTGCGCGCGGCCGACCACGAGGCCATGGTCGCGGCGGTCGCGCCCTATGTCGACACCTCGATCTCCAAGACCGTCAACGTGCCGGCCGACTATCCCTATGCCGACTTCCAGGACCTGTACGCCTGGGCCTGGAAGAGCGGGCTGAAGGGGCTCGCGACCTACCGGCCCAACAGCGTGCTCGGCGCGGTGCTGAGCGTCGAGCCGGTCGCCCGGCCGGAGCCGCTCAAGCCCGACACCGGGCCCAACCAGCGGCTGCGCGTGGAGCGCGTGCCCAAGCCGGTGCTGGCCTCGCTGCGCTGGCCCAGCCGGCCCGAGCTGCCCGGCGGCAATCCGGCCTGGTCGACCATGATCCGGCACCCGCATGGGGACTTCGCGCTCTTCGTCGGGGAGCTGCCGGCCGAGGGGCCGGAAGCCGGGCTCTTCGGCCGCACCTTGCCCTTCGAGGTCTGGGTCAACGGCGCCGAGCAGCCCCGCGGTCTGGGCGCGATGGCCAAGACGCTGTCGATGGACCTGCGCGCCAACGACGCGGCCTGGCTGAGGCTCAAGCTGGACGCGCTGGCGACGGTGGCCGAGGAACGGTCCTTCGAAATGCCCATGCCGCCGCAGGGCGAGCCGCGCCTGTTCCCGGGCGTGGTCGCGGCGACGGCGGCGGTGATCCGCTGGCGCTGCGAGCAGCTCGGCGCGCTGCAGGAAGGCGGGCCCACGCCGGTGCTGGACGCGATGTTCTCGCGCGAGGAGCCGCGCACCGGCACCGCCGGCACCCTGGCCTGGGCGGTGGACGTCGACAACCCCGCGACCGGCGAGCTGTTCACGCTGACGCTCAAGGAGGTGAGCCTGCCCACGCCGGACGGTGGCAGCGTCACGCGGCCGTGCGCGATGGGGTTCTCGGGCAACTACCCGCGCGCCTTCGACGGTCTGGCGCGCCTGCTGTCGCTGGACATGCGGGTGCTGGACCCGGGCTGGATCGGCATGAAGCTGCGCAAGCTGCTCAACGTCGGCGAGCCGCTGGGCCACTTCATGGCGCCGGTGCCGACGCTCTCCGGCGAGCGCCGCCAACAGGTGTGGCCGTCCACGGTGGCCTACGTCGCGCGGCTGGTGATCCACCGCTACGCGATGCTGGGCGTGCTCGACGAACAGGGCTTTCCGCTGGTCGACATGGGCCTGCTGCAACAGGCGCCGGCGGCGAAGGTCCGCACCGCGGCCCCGCCGACCGGGGTCCCGGCCATGGCCGGCAAGCGCTGCCCGGAATGCGGGAACTCCACGCTGATCCATCGGGATGGCTGCGAGTTCTGCACGGCGTGCGGGTTCGTGGGGCAGTGCGGGTGACGTGTGCAGGACACCAATTGCCGCAATTCTGAACGCATTTAACGCAAGCTTTTGTCGCAAAAGGCGCTAGAAAACTGACCGCTCCTCTCGCGCCGATACGAGTGACATCTATTTCCGCCGTGCCGCGTCGTGGTTCCCGGGAACCGCAAGCAATCCGAGGTCGTCCGCCAGTAGGCCTGCTCTTCGGGTGTCGCCGCGCTACCCCTCTCACTGTCTGCAGATTCAAGCTGTCATGCCCAGTCACGCCCTTCGTACTGCCATCCGAGATGAAATCAAACTCGCTGGTCCTGGCGTCCCAGATGCCCGTGGGCAACGTGGATGGTCAGCCGTCGAAATGCCGGCAAGGCATTGGATTCAAGCGCGACGCACTGAGTTGGGTGCCAACGGGGAGTACGAGACCCGCCAATGGCTCACGCGTGACTTCATCGAAGCGCTGCGTTTTGGCCGCGGAGACGGCGTCGTCCGTTTCTCGCTATTCGTCGGCGTTTTCACCCCCAAGGCCACTCCTGGCTACTTGTTTGGTGAGGTCGTCGAGGTGCTGCGATTCACCGGTGTCGAGGTCTTCGTCGTGCGGTTCGGCAGCGGGGTTTCCGTGACTGTCGGGTGTCAAGACAACTCGGTTGAGGTCTCTCAGCTCAAGGGGCTCGAGTCTCTCTATCGGGCGGAGGCCTGGCGAGCCGCCGATTGACGGAGGCGGGTCATGAGCGCTGAGGAGCGTCCCACCCTTTTCTTGAATTTGGATGGAGTGGCCCATCGGGCAGAGATGGCGTATCTGCTGCCAATGGGCATCTCCGGCCCGGGTGTCCCCAAGCCCTTCGAATGGGTCGGTGCTCTTCAGCCGGTGGTCGAAGAGCTGAATGCAGACGTGGTTCTCCGCACCTCTGCAACGATGGTTCTGGGTTTTGAGAAGGTCAAGGCGATAGCGCCCGATTGGCTGAAAGCGCGAATCGTGGGCGCGACAGGGGACACCATCGTCTGGCTCACCCTCTACGAGTCGCGGAAGCTGAACTCAAGCTGCGGTGTCGTTCGCAACTACGTCAAGACGCACTGCCTGCGATGGTGGGCCGCGCTGGATGATGACGACGAGGGCTGGCAGTACGACAAGGTCATGCGCGCGCCTGGTGAAGTGCGACCCGGCAATGGGTCTGTCCGACCCTAGCGTGGTTAAACGGTTGAGGCAGGTGCTGGAGGCGACGTGGAATGAAGTCGACGGTTGACGGCGGAGCGATAGTCAAGGCGCCAGCCTCGCCGCTGCTGTTCTTGGATTTGGATGACGTCCTCGCACTCAACACCCATTACAACGGGCGCGACGCGGCGCGGGCAGTCAATCAGCCTGCGAAGGTGCCGGCGGACTTTCACGAACGTCTGTTTGCGCGGCATGCTGTCGCAGCGTTGAACCAGCTGATGTCCGAGTTCCGGCCTCGCGTGGTGCTTGCGACGTCGTGGCTTCGCCTCGTCGAGAGAAACGGCTTCCTGTCCTTGTTCGAGCTTGGTGGCGTCCGCATCGGGGCCGCCGACCTTCATCCGGTCTGGGGCACGCCAGAGTTGTACGGCCTTGGCCGCGGGGCGTCGATACAGCGTTGGTTCGCCAAGCACAGTCGTGGCGAGAGCTTCCTCATCCTCGACGATGAGTGTTCAGGAGCCACGCTAGTGGAGACGCAGTGGATGCGGCAGGGTCACGTGTTGCTATGCAGGGAAGGCGTGGGTTTTCACGACGGCTTGTTGGAAGCGGCGCGTGCTGCCATCCGAACGCCGTTTGGTCCACGCAGCGTATGGAACCCGCTGTCCAGGCCGCGATGAACCATGCGCAGTGAAGCACAGCTGGAGACCGCTGATGGCAACACAGGATGACCCAACTGAGCCGGCCGGACAGCAGCCTGGAGTTGGATTCACGCCTGACGCCCGGCAGCGCAGCCTCATCGAAGCTGCGGAGCGGCTGAACCGCGACTCCGTTGAAGCTGGCCACTTTGTGCCTGAGAAGCTTCAGCGGCGCATGCAGGCCGAAGCCGAAGTGGGCTTAACCGAGGTT
>NZ_BCYP01000039.1 GCF_001598255.1 Mitsuaria chitosanitabida ATCC BAA-476 = NBRC 102408 | reverse complement strand
GCCACATATCTGATGGCTCGCGTGGTGAGCTACCAAGCAGGCAAGATGCTTGCAACTAATGCCCTGCTCCGGGGCCTATAGCTGGAGGTAGGATGAGCACGCACTTTGACACTGCGAGATTTGGTTCGATGACGTCATCGCGGATGCTGACCAGTAAACCCCATGGCATGTCGGCGGCGGCGGCTGCGTCTGATATCGGCACGATGCGCTATTACGATGAGCATGCCACAAGCTATGCTGAAGCAACGCGCGCGCAGCCGCTACATCCAACCTTCGACAGCTTTGTTAAGAGGCTCAAGATGCATGGTGGCCCAGTACTTGACCTCGGGTGCGGCGCGGGGCGCGATCTACGAGCGCTCTCGCAGCGTGGCCTATCTGCGGTCGGTTTTGATGCGTCGCGGCCTCTTTTGGAACTCGCTACAGAATTCTCCGGTTGCCCCGTAATCCAAGGGGATCTTCGCGCGATTCCCTTTGAGAACGAGATGTTCGGTGGAGTTTGGGCGTCAGCCTCATTGCTGCATTTGCAGCGGGGCGACATTCCTAATGTGCTTCTGGAGGTCCTACGAATACTGCAGGTCGGTGGCTATTTCTTTAGCTCCATCAAAACTGGCGAAGGCGAAGGGCCAGATTCAAGTGCGCGCTGGTTTACATACTTCCATCCAAATGAATGGATTTCCCTTGTCCGCGAAGCAGGATTTGAAGTTATTGAATCACAGGCCTCGCGACAAAACATAGGAACGCTGGGGTCGCAGGCGCCCGTGGCTTGGTTCGATTGCACAGCGCGAAAGCCTTAATATTAGCTCAAATATCGAGCTCCACAATTCTATGGTTGAATTCATGAGCCGTCCTCGCTGGCTTTTAGCCTGCGCGTTGGTTGGCACCAGTGCAATAGCATTCGCACAGACACTGACGCAGCAGCCAGACGCTGCATCCACCCCTCAGCCTACGACTGCCCCTGCAAGTCAGCCGACGGCGATTCCAATTGCGGTGCATGTCGATTCGATAGCTCCAATAAAAATCGAACCATCTGGCACTGCTTCGTGGTGGGCAACCTATGGCCCGTTCGTTGGAAGCCTATTGTCGAGCATAGTTGCGCTCGGCGGCGTCTACTGGAGCCTTAAGATCGCGCGCGACAATACCGCAACAGTCACAGAAGGCGCCAGGCAGTCGAGTGAAGCCGCGCTTTGGCAAAAAGCCAACGAAGCCGAGCTCAAAGACATCCAAGCAAAGCTCGACGGCTTCTACATGCCATTCTGGCTTCTCTCAAAGGCGAATCACCTGCTTGCGATGGACGTGAAGTCAAGGCAACCAAACGATTTCAGGCTCTTGATTAAGCTATTTGATAAGAGTTGGAAAGACTCATTATCTCCTGGGGATCGTAAACTCGTAGAGTTGATTTGCAACAACGCAGAAGAGTTAAGGGCTCTCATCGCTTCAAAGTCAGGACTTGTTGGCGGCGACGTACTCGAGTATCTCAGTCGGGCGAGCGTACATTTCAGAGTGTTGCATCAAGTTTACAAGAATGAGCTGGGTGACGACCCGTCTCGCTTCAAGAAATACGTGTATCCACGACAACTCGATGATGTTCTGTCGCGGGAAATCAATCGACTCAATGCACGGATGCAGGAACTGCGGGAGAAGCCTGGAGTGCGTCCACCAGCACCGCCGCCATTGGTCATCCCCGATAACCTGAAGCTTCCTAAGTGGGAGGACGCGGCGTAGACCCGATCACTGTTCGGCGGCGTCTCATCTCGACTGCGGCGATCCGTTTTGGTTCCTTAGTGCATTTGGCTCTGCTGTCGCGGCGGATCCCTTCAATATTAATTACAGGATCTGTATGTCCAAGATTCCGGGTGTAAAAAAGCTTGTGAAATTCACGAAAGAAGTTCGTGGATCATTCGGTCGCTTCAAGACTGATCATAGTCATCAAATTTATTTCTTGAGCACAAGCGTCCCAGTCAATCAAGTTGGAGAGCTTTCGACTGCCGGTGAAATATTTAGCTCTGAGAAAATCAAGTTCGAAGAATTAATTCAACGCGACATTGACTATCGACGTGTGCAAAAGATCGCGAACGATTATTTGAGCAAAGGTGCAGGAAGGGTAATCTTTTTCCCGCCTCTATTGGCCTGCGTCGTGCTTGTAGAAGACGACGGATCGCTCAGAAAGCAATATTCCACAGTGGAGTCGAAACGGATTGAGAATGCCGATTTTGGTTCGCTATTGCAAACGACGTGGGACGGTGACGGATTTCAGTTGGATTTGCCGGAGGCAGATCCAGACTCCTCCGAGCGCTCCATCGATTGGGACGGCGGACCAAAGCACTTCCATGAGTTTGCGGCAACACTAAGACTCAATCCGAAAAGGGCGAAGCTTGTGGTCTTAGATGGGCAGCATCGTTTAGAAGCGATACGGTTGCTGCAGAAAAATTCTGAGCAGCAGCAGATCATCGCCGGGCTGGAAATACCCATATGTGTAATCTGGGCTCCGGAAGCTAGCCTCGCCGCGGGAAACGACGAGAACATGGCGCACGATTTCCGTGAGCTCTTTGTTCGAGTTAACTCTGAGCCAAGAAAAGTCAGTGGGCACTTCATCACTCTCCTAAAAGACGACTCCTATTCGGCAATGTCCTTGCGACAGCTCGCGGATCGGTGGAAGGCAGATGACGAACCTGGGAAATGGAGCCGTTTACATCTTTTGGAGTGGAATACCAGGGAGGACGAAAGAGTAGACGTCCGCACCCGCGACTTTTCAGTGACAACTGTCTCAATCGTTGCCAAAGTTTTGGAAGAGCATTTGTTCTCTGCTGGCGCTGCGTCAGAGTTGTTAAATCTCGATCAGAGCGCTACGAAGTTTGAACAGATTGACCCAGAATTTTCATGGGACGGGATTGTCGACGCGACTCAAATGTCCGCCGTCGACGCCATCGTCAAAGAGCACATCGAAACCTATTTGGTGTCCGCTCTGGATACGCTATTTCGCAAGGCGCCCCCGTATGCAAAACTTGAAGCAGCGTTGGGCGATGCATTCGCGCGATTGCAAGCAAAGGTTGCAGAGAACAACAGCTCCTTCATTGGACTGAAGGCACTACTCAAGTCATACATCTATCGAGAAGAGGAGATGTTTGAGGCTAGCGCGCGTGCCGCATTTGTCGATTTCAAAAGTTGGATCAAGACGGATCCCAATGATCGAATCTACTTCTTCTCGGTCTTTCAACAAGCGCTGATCCGATTCTGGATTCGCCTTGCAGCAATCTTGAAGCCCCATGGAGTAAGTGCCGACGCTTCAGCGGTCATCGCGATAGCCGCCCTTGAGAAGCTGGTATTCGTCGAGAAGGCCCGCTATCTGAGCGCGGAGAGAAGGTACACGCGCCGGACGCTGTGGCGGAACGAGAATGTTAACTTCACGTCGTCGTGGGCGAAAACCGCCTGGAGCGACTTGGTGGGTGCCTCACTTCTGCATAAGGATGTCCGAGCAGAGATTCTCAGGCTACTAGAGTTGAACCACGGGGTGGATGCCGACGACAGTGCAGATGTTGATGCCAAGCTGAGTCAGGCCGGTTATGCACTTGTTGGCCGTTATAGTGCAAAACTGAATGATGAGCTTGTAAAGGAAACTCGACAGGCACTGCAGGATTTCTTCGGCGAGGAGAAAGCGGCTCAGTTGCGTGCACTGAACTCGTCGGGGAAAGACTCCGACAAGAAGGAGTTTGAGGCACAGATTAAGAAGAAGGCGGAAGCTCGTCACGAGGAGGCGCTCAAAGAACTGGCGGATCAGCTAAAGATGAAGACCACCGATCTCCTGTTGACTGCTGATGCCAGTTAAGTTGTGGAGCGCCGGAGAGAAGATCGAATCTTCTGATACGCCGATCTTCTTTAGATCAGTGGATCAGGCTGCTGCTGTCGCCTCAATTATTGCGAGCGGCCATATGCCAGCAGCATATTCCGTTGCGCCCAATGGCGAAAAGTTCGTGGACTTCTTTTTGCCTTATGTGCTGTGGCGGCAGGGAGCAAGTTTTCGTGAGTTTATGTCGGCCGATTACTCAGGAAGCTTGGTTCCCGTCAGGGACATCGTAGCTCTCTGCTTTCGAATATGTGCCAGCTTTGCCGAGTTCGCGACGGATCAAGCAATAGAAGCATGTAGCGAGTTGTCGTACTTGCTCGCGCACCTCCCGACATCTGCACGTGCGTTGGTCCCACCCAAGCTAGAGGTTGCCAACGCGATATTGCTTGAGCTTGCTATTAGCTGCCTCAAACCTATGGAGTACGGCTCACCGTTCATTCATATGGGCACCTCTGAGCAGAATAAGAGCTGGTGGAAGACTGCGCCGGCGCATCTGTCAAACTTAATTCGGCTTAGGAAGAGGCGGAATCTCGAGTTCGCGGGCACACAGGATGCGTTGAAGCCTGTGGATCAATGGATCCAGCAGATCCAAGGCCGGCTCGCACGCATGCAGGCATTGCCGCCCCAGGGCCCGGCGCGGGCGGAAGCAATTATCGAAGCCTCTGCATACTGCTGCGCCGTTGCTGAACGCCACTTGATGCGCGCGCATCACGGTTTGGCTGTTCTGCACCTGCACCGTGCATTTGACCTAATGCTGTTCGCGGTTTGCGATCAAGCGGGGGTGATCGATCATACCTTTCATGGCGGACGCTATGCCGCTTCCTATGTGCCATCCAACGGCGGAAACAAAATTACGCTGATGAATTCGTTGGATGCGTCTAAGGGGCTTGTTGCGCCGAGCCCGGCGCGCGAGAACGCCGTCAGAGAGCTGAACGATTGGAGAAACCTGCTGCTGCAGACACATTACATGACTGCGATGGATGATGCAAAGGCCCGGGAACTTTTCGTTCATGTCCGGCCGCATCTGGAAGCGCTAGGCGGTAATCAATGGGCATCGGCGTGCGATAGCTATGTTAAAGGTGTTCAGCTCACTTTGGCGGATTTGCTGGATGTGGACGGAGCGTTGTCCACCGGCGTTCAAGAAGTTATTTACTGATCCAGTCCGGGCTTGAAGAAGGCCGGATGGCAGCGTTCGATAAAAATTGAGGGAGATTCTCGATGACGATCGTCGAGGCAATCAAACAAGTGATGCATGATGCGGCGCGTCCGCTGACCGCGCGCGAGGCGTTTACCGCGATCGTCGACAGGTCGCTGTATGAGTTTCACGCGAAGGATCCGCTGCATGTCGTGTCCATGCAGATTCGACGGCACTGCGCCGGGATCGACTTTCCGAGCGCGGTGCCAAACAAGCATTTCCAACAGCACGGAGATGATCGTTACTCACCGCTTCCAGAAGTCTTGCGGAGCAAACGCGCCAGCAAACGCAACATTTCGCATGCGGAAACCATGCCTTTAATCGAGGCGACTGCCGGCAGTGCGCTGTCTACGTTGGAGGATGAGTTATGGGCATTGCAGGCAAAGTATCTGCAGCTGTTTGAGGCCCACATGCTGCGTGAGCTCAAGCTGCTTAGCCCAATGGGTTTTGAAGCGTTCGCCCGCGATCTGCTTCAGGCCTATGGCTTCAAGGACATGAAGGTGACCTCTGTTTCCAGGGATGGGGGAATAGATGGTCACGGAAAACTCAAGGTTGGCCTGGCTGATCTCAACGTCTCCTTTCAGTGCAAGCGTTGGGCAAACGGCAATATCCAGCGGCCGGAGATTGACAAGTTTCGGGGCGCCAGCCAGGGCAAGTATGAGCAAGGCATGTTCTTCACCACTGCCTCGTTCTCAAAAGGGGCAATCGGCGCGACCACGCAATCAGGCGCCATCCCCATCGTGATGATTGACGGCCCTCAGATCGTTCGGATGATGGTGGAAAAGAAGTTCCGCGTCGAGTCGAATGTCATGGAAATCCCCGCGTTCGCCCTTTGACATTCAGGAGTTATGCGGCACAGCAACCTACGTGCTGACTCCTGCTTGAATAGATTTCGCCATCTCGACCAGCAAGTCGTCCTCTCTGCGGCTGGCTAAGTAGGACAAGCCCCTGTGCACATGGAGCTGAAAGGCACGCTTAACAGCGTCCTCGGTGATCCGCTTGCCTTCGGCAAGCAGGCGCACTACGAGGAGGTTGTAATACAGCGCGTCCTGGCCGCCGGTGAGAGTGCGCCAGTCGATCTCGATGCCGCCGCCAAAACTGAAGGTTTCGTCAGGCGGCATGGAAGGGTTGGCCAAGGACAGGCATAACGCATGGCGGCAAAGCGCGTTGTTGTGCTCAATGCCGGTCCGGCGCTTGAGCGTGCTCAACTGGACCTTGGCCGCAGCGGTGAGTTTGATGCGCTCCATTATTGGGGCTCCGTCGCCTGGGCTGCATGGATCGACGTCCGTCCGGCGGCATCGTCGTAGTCCAGCACGTATTCTGCATTGGTGAAAGGCTTGAGCGCTTCGTAGGCAGAGCCGTCCACTTCCTGGTCGGTGGACAGCACCACGACTTGGTGCGAAACGGTGGCGAAGAATCGCTTAATGAGCGCAGAGCGATGCTGCTGGTCGAGTCGCGCCAGTGGGGTGTCAACCACGACCGGGAAGCGACCCTTGCGCTCCTTGATCAAGGCGCTGAGCACGGAGATCGCAAGTAGTTGCCGCTCGCCCGCGGACAGTCGGTCCATCGGCAGCTCTTGATGCTTCCCATCCTCGATGAAGACCCGATAGGTCTTTGGGTCCACCACGACCTTGGCGATCAAGTTGCGCTTGCGCAAGAGGTTGCGGAACTCGGTGGTGATCATGTCGGATAACCAGTGCGCCTTCGAAGCGAGTAGTCGATCCTTGAAGATCGCCAGGGCTCGACGAGCCCGGCCAGAGGCATCCAGTCCCTTGGCCTCCAATGAACGGTCCCGGAACTGCGTGCGCAGACGTTCTTGAGCGGCGTTGAGTCGGATCTTGGTGTGCGCCAGGTTGCTCTGCGCCTCTTCTAGGCGCTCCGTGATGCCGGCGAGCCGGGCGTCGGCGAGCGATGCTGCTTTGGACTTGTCCTGGAGCGACTTAAGGATCTCGCCAATCTGCTCTTCTGCGGGGATCTGCCCGATGCGTTGTTCGGCCTTGTCCAGCGCTCCTTGGGCGCTCTGGAGCCGCGACAGCTCGCCTCGCAATCGTTCCGATGCGTCTTCCAACTGTCGCTCGGCCTCTTTCGGCGGAGCATCCTGCAGAGGCGGCACGGTCGTTGAGCGCGCTTTTGTGTACGCCTGCAGATCGTCCGCGAGCGCTTTGCGCAGCGCTTCGACCGCGGCCCTGGGGGCGGCCTCAGAGATCGCGGCGATCACGCGCTGATCACGCTTCTTGAACTCCTGCCCTAGCAGTTTAGAGTGGCGAGCGTGCTGATCCTGCTCCCAGGCCTCACGGTACTGGCCCCATTGCTTGACCAGCCATGCAACTGGAAGCACCGGGTCGGACATGATCTCCGCGAGGGTCGATCTAGCCGAATCCACGCGCTCCTTGCCTGCGACGACGGCGTTGCGGATCACCGCCGCCTGCTCATAGGCGGTCAAGCCACGGCGCTGCGCCTCCGCGGTGAACTTGTCGAGGGTCAATTGCGCTCGCTCGGCCTCATTCCTGGCGCCCGCTTGCTCTTGCGTCAACCCCTGCACCTTCTCCTCAAGTGCTTGGACCTGCGCTTCCCATTCGGTCACGCTGCTGCGGACCGACTCGAACTCGGCCGAGCTGTCCCTGTTCTTGAGCGCCGCGCGGCGCTCCAGCGCCTTCAGGTCGTTGCCCAGAGCGTCAATGCCGCCGATGCCCAGAAACACCTCGGTGGCTTGCCGTAGCAAGGCGGGCAGCCTCTCCGGATTGGCTAAGGCTTCGATCTTTTCGCCGTCGAACAGGAAGAGCTGCACGAGCTCGGCAGGCAGGATCGATCCGATAAATTCGTCCCAGGTCTGAGAGAAGTCCAGATCCTTGCTGCCGCTCTCGAAGATGTCGAGCGCTTCCGTCAGGCCCTCGGATTTGCGATGCCACTCTCGTCGCACCTCCAGTTGTCGCAGGACACCGCCCACCTCGACAGTGACGCTGATCTCCACCGCCGCATTGCCCACGGCGTCCTTCCGCTGCAGTCCCAGCAGCAACTGCTCATACTCAGCGCGCTTCAGCCCGTCCAGCGCCTTCTGTCCATACAGCCCGATCTGCAGCGCGGTCAGCAGGGTCGTCTTGCCGCTGCCGTTGAGAGCCTTCACCAGGACAACGGGTCGCGCGCCGGTTGTCGAGAGGTCCAGTGTCTGCCGTTCCCGAAAAGGTCCCAGATTCTCTACAGAGAGACTCGTTATTGTTATTTTTGCCATGAATCACGCAATCAACGTCGACGCGTCCGGTGCGTCTCCATCTTGTTCCTTGACCGCAGAGCTCGACAGTGCGAACTCCAGGGCCTCGCCTTCGTTGCGGAAGGCATAGTGTTGAAGGACGCTCTCCAGCTGATCCAGGTGCTTGGATCGCTTGTGTGTTTCCATTGACTGAAACTGCACCGCGAGCAGGCTGCGCGTGAGCTTGTAGAGCTCGTCCGCCGCTTCGGGGTCGACCTCTGATGCAACCGCTTCGAGCAGCCCCAGATCCGTCGCATCCAGCGGCGACTGCTCGAGCTCTCGGCCGGGGTAGGGCGCTCCGAAGACGTCGGCGTAGATGCGGGGCACGATGTCCTCGATTTCGCCTTTCTCTTCCACCCAGATGCGTCGGATCTCGTCGAGCTCGTCGATGGATATGAGCTCGATCAGCTGCGTGCCCTGCGCCTGATCCGCGCCGCGAACAAGTCGTTGGGTGAGCAGCAGCTCACGCAGGAGCTGCGCGCGACGCGACTGGTTGTAGGGACCATGCACCAGCTCTCCATGGAAGACCGTCAAGCGACCGTTCATCCGGCGGAAATCGCGTACGTCTCGATCTTCAACGGCCAGATGCTTGTTGCGGAAGTCCAGGATCGGCTGCATCCATTGCTTCTGCTCGTCGTTCTGGATCATGGCCTGCATGGACTTGTCCTGCGCGACCATGGTGCAGACATAGCAGCCGAAACGGCTGTCGCCACAGCTGGCAGTCGAGGTGTCCACCACGATTGGGCACTCGGCATCGGGCGTGGCGCCGCGATAGATGCCGAACAGCTCCTGGTTGTCGATGCCCCAGGGGTTCGGGTGGGTGATCAGGTACTCCCACACATCGTCGCTAGTCCAGCTCTCGATCGGAGGATAGACCCAGACCCGCGACAAGCGCGGGTCCTTGTTCTTGCTGAGGCGCGCGCGCGTGCTTTCCTTGTACTGCTCCATTACTTTGTCACGCGCCTGACTCTCGCCGCGGCGCTGGCCGAGGACGAGGATGGCTTCGCCGTTGTTCTCGGACAGTTCTTGGATGAACTTGGTTGACGCGCTGATCTTCAACCGATCGGTGCACCACCGGAACTTGGGGCGAGGGGCCGGATAGCCTTTGCCGATCAGATTCACCCAGAACCGGTTCTCCATGGCAGGCACCAGCCGATGTGCCGTGATGGGCAGGCCCTGCTCTCTCGCGGAGATGCCGATTCGCATGAGCGACGTCTCCACCCATGCGGCGATCACCGGGTTCTCCACCAGCGTGTCCGTGCTGATGACATGGACGGGTTTGCTCCGCTGCTCCGGTGTGAGGGAGGACAGGGCCATCCACAACAGTTGCAGGGACGCGGTCGAATCCTTGCCGCCGCTGTAACCGACGATCCAGGGGATCGAGTCTTGCTGGTACAGGTCGCGAATCTCAGCGACGATTTGCTCGGGGGTACTCATGGTTTGCTCTTGTTACTCTTCGCTCCGCGGCTGGGCGCGCGGGCGACCTGCCAGGCCGCTTCGGCGGTGCGTTCATCCGCGGTCAAGTCGAGACCCAGCACGCGCTTGATCTCGTTGCATGTCAGTGTGATGTTCTGGCTGGACTTGGCCATGGCGCCACCCACCATCGCCCGGCCTTCCCAGGTACTCGCGTTATGTCGCGACCAGTCGACGCCACGCAGGCGCTTAATGCGGCGTTGCCGCTCTGCGGCGGACAGTTTATAGAGCGCGCGGCCGGCGCGGCCCAGCGACTGCAGCACGATGGCATGCGAGTGGATGAAGTCGCGGCGGACCTCGCCCGACGTCATCTTCGACTCTCGCACGTACGTCCACTCGGGGATTTGTTCGCCTACGAGCTCCCAAAATTCCAGGCATTTCTTGCTAGCCGAGCCGAAATTTTCCAGCTCCTTGTCGGGCAGTAGCTCCGACGTCGCGAAGTTCACGGCACTGAGCGTGAACAGCTTGCGGGATCGGGGTGACAAGGACGAGCGCTCGGTCTCGATCAAGTTCTTGAACACGGACGACGTTAGGCTTAGATGGCGCGCCAGGCTGGCTGCGGCGCTGCGATGGTCGTACAGGACCCCGAGCGATGCCGAAGGCTTGACGGCATGACGGTTAAGGTCCGCGAACATCTGCTGGCAGCGCTCCAGCCCGCGATCCAGGAAGAACACGACCGCGATAGTCTCGTCACCGAGCTCCGGTGCAGCCTCCAGCGCCTGGACGATGGCCGCCCTCCGGTGCTGGCCATCGTTGACGATGAACTTCGAGATCATCGACACGGAAAGGGAGCCCATGCGGAAATTGGCCGGGCCCTCCAGGCCGACCGGATCGAAGCGGATCTCACCATCGATGGACACGGTGATGGCAGAGAAGGTGTAGCTCGCCTTGTTGTCGAGGACGTACCGGGCGATGTCGGGAACCCGGGCCCGGTTGAGGGTCCGTTGGGCGCGCAGCTCGGGAACCAGCTCCTCTTCGTCGAAGGTGAATAGCCGCGTCAACAGGCGAAGCGGGCACATCGAGACGTAGTACTCACGCCCCGCCTGCACACCCCGAATCGCAGGGAAGACATAGGAAAAGTTCTCGGCCATACACGTCTCATTCTAGCCTGTTTGTGTTATTGCAAACAAACGTATGTTCAAGCAAGGCGAATGATTGTGTGACGCGGCTTCGGGACGTTTCGGCCGAAGAGCCGGTTCGCGTGCCGCAGACACCGTCTTTCGATTCCGTTGATCAATGCGGCTCGCTCGGGCTGCTTGGGCCGTCGTGCCCAGCTAAGGGCAGACAGCTCCAAATTCAGCGAGAACCGACAGGCGCTCTCGCGCAGCTCGCCGACTTCCGGAAAGTTCAGAGATGAACGAACAAAGTTCAAAGATGAACGGTTTTCGACAGCCGCCGCCGGTCGCCAGCGCCCATGCGTTCCCGCACTTGACCCCTTCCGACGACGTGTATTACTGTATGCATACACGTCGTCAGCATCGCCTGGCGACGCCGACGCGAACGACGGAGGCCCCGGACCCGGGCGTCCAGGGAGACGGGACACGCGACCATGGACAGCGATCTGCTTTTTCACATCAACCCCGGATCGGCCGAGCCGATCTACCGCCAGCTGGTGGACCAGCTGCGCCGGCGCATCGCCAGCGGCCAGTTGGTGGCGGGGCAGGAGATCCCGTCCGCGCGGGAGCTGGCGCAGGCGCTGGCGGTGAATCCGATGACGATCTCCAAGGCCTTCGGGCTGATGGAGGCCGAGGGCCTGGTGGAACGCCGCCGCGGCCTGCCCATGGTGGTGGCCGCCCAGCATCAGAAGGCCCTGAAGACGAAGTCGCGCGCCGAGTTGCTGCGCCCGACGCTGGAGAAGGCCGCCGCCGAGGCGCGCCAGCTGGAGTTGCCTGCCGATCAGGCGTTGGCGCTGTTCGAGGCGCTGTTGGAGGAACAGGGAGTGAAGCGATGAGCATGACCAACACCTTCGGCGCCGCGGGCGCCACCCATTCAGCCCAGACCGTCGATGCCGGCGCGCGGGACGCGGTCTCCGCGCTCGGCGCGCCGCCGGTGCGCGCGAGCGGGCTGCGGGTCGACTTCAAGGGCCATCCCGGGGTGCTCTCGGGCCTGGACTGGACGCTGGAACCGGGCCAGGTCGTGGGGCTGCTGGGCCGCAACGGCGCCGGCAAGACCACGCTGCTCGAGACCCTGCTGGGGCTGCGCGCGCCGCAGGTCGGCGAGGTGCGGCTGTTCGGCCAGCCGGCGCTGACGCCCGACGACGCCCTGCGCGCCCGCCTGGGCTACGTGCCGCAGCAGGCCGCGCTGTTCGAGGAGTTCAGCGTCGGTGACCTGCTGCGCTACTTCCGCAGCTTCTATCCGCGTTGGAACGACGCCAAGGTCGACGGCCTGATGTCGCGCTGGGACATTCCGCGCGACCGCCGCATCGGCGCGCTGTCCCAAGGTCAGCAGCAGCGGCTGTCCATCGTGCGCGCGCTGGCGCACGAGCCCGACCTGCTGGTGCTGGACGAGCCGGTCGCCAGCCTCGATCCCGCCGGTCGCCGCGATTTCCTGCGCGAGCTGGTGGATCAGGTGCTGGATCGGGGCACGACCGTGGTGTTCTCGACGCACATCCTGTCGGACCTGGAGCGGGTCGCCTTCAACCTGGCCTTCCTGAGCCAGGGTCGCATCGCGCTGCAGGCGCCGCAGGACGCGCTGGCGGAGGAGGTTCGCCTGCTCGCCGGCGCGGTGCCGGCGCTGGAGGCCGCGGTGGCCGCGCACGGGGGCCAGGTCTTGCGTCGACGCGAGGCCCGGGAGCAGTCGCGCTGGCTGGTGCGCTTCCAGGGGGGCTCCCTGCCCGCCGACGACGCGGCGCTGCGCTGCGAATCGCTCAGCCTGGAGGACCTGTTCCTGGAGTTGACGCAATGAGCGCCGCGCTGTCGCTGCCGGGCACGGGCGGTCATGGCGCCGTGCTGCGGGCGCTCGGACGGTCGCTGCGGGGTGTGCGCTGGCTGGCGCTGGCGCCCTTGGCCATGGGCGCGATCGGGGGGATCGGCTCGCCGTCGGCGGCGATGACCGCGTTCGGCGTGACGGCGGCGATCACGCTGCAGTTCGGTTGGTGGGTGATCGCCAGCGGCCTGACGGCGCAGAACCATCCGCAGCTCGCGCGCCTGGTGCCCGGCCACGTGCGTCAGCTGCGGGAGACCGCGTTGGGCCTGTTCATCGTGATCTCGGCGCTGTCCGGGTGGCTGATGTCGGCGTTGCTGGGGGATGTCTGGGGCTGGATGCCGGCGTTCGCGCTGGTGATGCTGGTGTTCTCGACGGCACTGCGTTGGCCGGTGCTGTGGTTCATCGTGTGGATCGTGCCCTCGCTGCTCTACGCGCAGCTCAAGGACACCCAGGCCTGGCGCCTGTTGCTGGCCGCGATGGTCGACTGGCACGCGCACCAGCCGCTGACGCAGGCCGCGGTGCTGATGCTGGCGATGTGCGGGCTGCTGTGGGGGCTGTTCCAGGACGGTGGCGCGGCGCATGCCCGGACCTGGGAGGCGAACCGGGTCATGCGCACCCGGTTGTCCCACCTGGAGCGCGGGCGCTGCGCCCATGCCCCGGGCAGCGTGGGCGATCGCCTGGGCCGCTTCTTCAACTGGGCGACCCCGCTGTGGCGTGAGCATCTGCTGCGCCATGCGCGGCCGACGCCGGCCAGCGTGCTGGCCCGGGCCGAGCTTGCCGTGCTGCGCGGCCTGCACTGGACCACGCTGGCCGGGATGGTGACCGTCCTGTTCACCGCGCTGGTGCTGGCGGGCGTGGTGTTGCGCCTGTGGCTGGGCTCGGATCGCGGCCCCGAGGCGCTGGCCGCCGCGCTGCCGGGCGTGACCTTCGGGCTGATGTGCTCGCTGATCGGCCCGGCCATGGGCATCGCCACCACGCAGCACCGCACGCGACGCGAGCAGGCGCTGCTGCTGCTGGTGCCCGGCATGCCACGCGGCGAGGCCATGAACCGCCACCTGGCGCCGCGGCTGTTCGGCAATTTCCTGGCCGCATGGGCCGTGGGCGTGGCGGCGATGTCGGCCATGGTCCTGCTGGCGCCGCACGGCGGCCCCAAGGATCTCCCGGTCATGGGGCTGCACTTCGCGGCGGTGACGCTGCCCTTCGGGCTGCTGCTCTGGCAGGACTGGGCCGCCAAGGGCGCGCCGTCGTCGGGTCGCGTCTCGCTGGTGATCCTGATCGTGATGCTGCTTGTGGCGCTCAGCCTGGCGGGATGCGCGCTGACGGGCGTCTCGCCCTGGTCGGTGCTGGCCGGCTCGGTGGTCCTGACGGCGGGCTTGACCGCCTGGCGCTGGCGCGCGGTGCGGCGCATGGCGCCGTTCTGGCCGACGGGTCGCGACGCCTGACCCCGGAGGGGATCGTGGTCCCGGCAAAGGCCCGATCGGGCCGGCCGGGGCCGGTCAGAGCGGCAGCTCGGTGTAGTAGCGGCCGCCGTGGAAGATCAGCGGCTGCGCCTGCTCGACGCGGGTGACGGCCTCGACCTCGCCGACGAAGATGACGTGATCGCCCTCCTCGTACTGGCTGCGGTTGGCGCATTCGAAGACCGCCGCGCAGCCCTCGAGCACCGGGGCGCCGCCGCAGCCGTCACGGAAGCGCACGCCGGCGAAGCGGTCGATGTCGCGCGTGGCGAAGCGCTGCGCCAGGTCCTTCTGATCCGAGGCCAGGATGTGGATCGCGTAATGCGAGCCACGGCTGAAGACCGGCATCGAGCCGGCGCGCCGCGCCAGGCTCCACAGCACCAGGGGTGGGGACAGCGAGACCGAGTTGAAGGAGTTGGCGGTCAGCCCGACCAGCGTGCCGTCGTCGGCGCGCGCGGTCACGATGGTGACGCCGGTGGCGAACAGACCCAGCGCGGCGCGGAACTGTTGCGGATCGAGCGGCGAGGTCGCGCACGCGGGAGAGGGCGTGATCACGGGCGACGGGGCGGACGACGAGGGCGGCTGGGACATGATGGCCGGTATTGTCGCCTCCCTAGAATGCCGGCATGGTTGATGCTGACTTCTCCTCCGATCATGGGACTGGCGCTGCCGAAGCCACGCCGCACCTGCCCTCCGCGCCGTCCTACGGCTTCGGCCGCTGCGACTGCCGCGGCTGCGCGCCGCGCAGCGCCGGCCGGCGGCTGTTCACCGGCCTGCTGGGCCTGGGCGGCGCGACCGCGCTGGCGCCCGCCTGGGCACAGGACGGTGTGAACGTCGGCAAGCAGAGCGGCTTCACGAAACTGGTGTCCGCCGAGCAGGTCGAGGCCGGCGCGCAGCAGCAGTACACGCAGATGATGCGCGAGGCGCAGCGCCAGAACGTGCTGGGCTCGGACCGGGATCCGCAGGTGATCCGGCTGCGCGCGATCGCGCAACGCATCATCCCGTTCACCGGGCCCTGGAACCCGCGCGCGCAGCAGTGGCGCTGGGAGGTGAACCTGATCAACAGCCGCGAGCTCAACGCCTTCTGCATGCCGGGCGGCAAGATCGCGTTCTATTCGGGAATCCTGCAGCAGCTGCAGCTCAACGACGACGAGGTCGCGATGATCATGGGCCACGAGGTCGCCCATGCGCTGCGCGAGCACGCGCGCGAGCGCATGGGCAAGACCATGGCGACCAACGGCGCGATCGAGCTGGGCGCCGCGCTGTTCGGGCTGGGCAACCTGGGACGGGGTGTCGCCAACATCGGGGGCCAGCTGCTGAAGCTGACCTTCAGCCGCGAGGACGAGAGCGAGGCCGACCTGGTCGGCATGGAGCTCGCGGCACGCGCCGGCTACAACCCGCGGGCCGGCGTGACGCTGTGGCAGAAGATGGGCCAGGCCAGCAAGGGCGCGCCGCCGCAGTTCCTGTCCACGCACCCGGCCGGACCGACCCGCATCCGCGACATCGAGCGCAACCTGCCGCGTGTCGAGGGGCTTTACGAGCGCGCCCCCAAGCCGACACAACGTTTCGAGCCCATGCCGCTGCCGGCGTCCCGCCGCTGAGCCCCCGCGCGCGGCGCCGACCGTCCGCCCCCCGCCCGGGCACCGATCGTCGGACACCCCGATGGCATCGACCCTGCCGGGCCTGCCCCTCGTCAGCCGTACCCCCTACATTTAGGCCCGTGGCGCCGCGATTGCCTGACGGGCGGGTGGTCCACGATCACGCCTCGGGCAGTCGGGAGGCCAGCATGTCCAAGAAGGTCCAGTCCAGCGGGGCCGGCGCGCATCCCGCGCTGGCCGATGGGGTCGCGCAGGTCGGCGCGGCCCTCGACTACGCGTCCGACGCGGTCATCCTGCTGCGCCGCGACTGGACCATCGCCTACATCAACGTCGCCTTCGAGCGCGGTTGCGGCCAGTCGCGCGAAGCCCTGCTGGGCCGCGGCTACTGGGCCGCCTTCCCGCATTTGCGGGGCACGCGCTTCGAGACCGAGGCCCAGGCCGCGATGACGGCCGGCCTCGCCCGCATCTACGAGGAATTCAGCCCGCGCGCGAACCGCTGGTACGAGTGCCGCGCCTATCCCTGCGACACCGGTCTGCTGATCCTGTTCATCGACGTGACGATGCGCAAGTCGGACGAGCTCACCCGCGTGGACCTGGAGGAGAAGCTGGTGCGGGCCCAGCGCATGGAGTCGCTCGGCACGTTGGCCGGTGGCGTGGCGCACGACTTCAACAACATCCTCGCGGCCATCCTCGGTCACGCGGGGATGATGCTGGACGCCCTGCCCGCGGACTCGCCGTTGTGCGAGCACATGCGGCAGATCAAGCGGGCCGGCGACCGCGCGCGGGAGATCGTGCAGCGGATCCTGGCCTATGCGCGCGGCGGCACGAACGAGCTGTCCAAGCATCAGCTGCGGCCACTGGTGGAGGACAGCATCGCGCTGCTGCGCTCGACGCTGCCCGCGACGGTGCGCCTGACCGTGGACCTGAGCGGCGACGGCTGCATCGCGACGGTGAACCCGTCGGAGGTGCAGCAGGTGGTGCTCAACCTGTGCACCAACGCCTGGCAGGCCATGGTCGGCGGCCATGGGCATCTGCACGTGGCCTTGCGGGCGGTGCAGTTCGACGTGCCGCATGCCTTCGCCATCGGCCGCGTGGCGCCGACGCGCTACGCGGAGCTCAGCGTGCGCGATGACGGCCAGGGCATGCCGGAGGAGGTCGTCAAGCGCCTGTTCGAGCCCTTCTTCACGACCAAGCCGCGCGGGCAGGGGACCGGGTTGGGCCTGCACATCGTCAACGGCATCGTGCACGCGCATGGCGGCGCGATCGACCTGCAGTCGGTGCCAGGCAAGGGCACGCTGTTCTCGATCTATCTCCCGATCGTCGACGAGGCGGCGTCGCTGGATCCGGCGGCCCTGGTCAAGGTGGCGGATCCCGGCGACGGGGAGCACCTCGTCTATGTGGATGACGATCCGATCGTGCTGATGATGGTCGAGGCGCTGCTCAGGAAAGCGGGCTACGACCTGCGCACCTACGCGGATCCCCGCGCCTGCCTGGACGACATCGAGGCGGGCCGCGTGACGGTGCAGCTGCTGATCACGGACTTCTCCATGCCCGGGATGAACGGGATGGAGCTCGCGACGGCGGTGCGCGCGACGTTGCCGCGCGTGCCGGTGATCATCACGACGGGCTACATCTCCGACGAGCTGACCTCCGAGGCCGACCGCCTGGGCGACGTGGCGGTGCTGCAGAAGGAGCGCAGCTTCGAGGAACTCGTCGAGCTGGCCGCCCGCGCGCTGCGCGGCTTCCCAGAGACGCGCTTCCTGGACAGCGGCTTGGCGCCGCTGTGAACCCGGTCCGCGCCGTTCGCTTCATCGGCGCGGTGAGCGTCGCGCGGCCGGTGGCGCGGGACGACGCGGCTGATCGCGCGCTCAGCCCCAGCGGCCGCCGACGAAGGGATTGCTGCGGCGTTCCTCGCCGAAGGAGCTTTCGGGGCCATGGCCGGGGATGAAGACGGTGTCGTCGCCCATGGGCCAGAGGCGTTCGTTGATGGAGCGGATCAGCGTGTCGTGGTCGCCGCCGGGGAAGTCGGTGCGGCCGATGCTGCCGGCGAAGAGCACGTCGCCGACGAAGCAGCGCTGCGCGCTCGCGGAGTGGAACACCACGTGACCGGGCGTGTGACCGGGGCAATGCCGCACGGACAGTGTTTCGCGGCCGATCTGCACGGTGTCGCCGTCCTCGAGCCAGCGCGTGGGGCTGAACATCTCCGCGGGCGGGAAGCCGAACATCGCGGCCTGCTGCGGGAGCGCGGTGATCCAGAACTGGTCGCCCTGATGGGGGCCGACGATGGGCAAGCCCTGCTCGCGCGCGAGCTGGCCGGTGCCGCCGGCATGGTCGATGTGGGCGTGGGTCAGCCAGATCGCCTTGAGCGTCAACCCCAGCCGCCGGACCTCGGCCAGCAGACGCGGCACCTCGCCGCCCGGATCGATGACGGCCGCCTCGTTCGTGGCATCGCACCAGACGATCGAGCAGTTCTGCTGGAAGGGGGTGACGGGGACGGTGTGGTAGCGGAGGGGCATGGGGCGGTCCTGGAGATCAAAGCGGCGACGGAGCGCTCGCGGCAAGACGGTTCGCGGCCGATTGGAGGCCGCCGAGGATGCTGTCGGCGATGGAAGCGGGGAAGTCTTCCGGCAACTGGAGGCGCACCGCCTGGATGACATCGGGCGTGCGTGCGACGACGTCATCGATCAGGGCGTCGACGGGGCGGCCGTCCTCGGTGAGCACGCCATGCCGAGTCCCCAGCGCGACCCAATGGCGACGGAGGATGTCTCGCATCTTCCAGTGGGCATTCCGGGAGCGCACGGCCATGGCCAATTTGACCTTGTGCGGTGAGATGCTGGCGGGTCCGGTGCCGAGCACCGGATAGGCCGACAGCACGTCGTAGAGCGGCGTGAGCTGGTAGCCCCCGCCCGGGCGCAGGAACAGGCTGAAGTTCTTGGCGTGGCCGTCGGTGGCGCAGAGCATCCAGAAGAGCAACTGCGTCGTGAAGAAATCGCGCCGGTCGCGCTCGCGAGCGATGGAGCCGTCGAGCAGCTCGAGGATGCGGTCGATGCCGGGTCCGCCGTCCGCCTCGTACTTCGCGTCGGGGGCGACGCCCATGGCTTGGCACATGTCCTCCTGCGGGAGGCGGACGAGGCGGTTGTCCCCGGCAGGAGAAGTCCACCAGAGGCGGTCGAAGCGCTCGACGACCAGGACCTTGATGTCCTCGAAGCGCATCGGTTCGCAGGCGGCCACCGGCAGCCCGTACGTCCGCAGGATCAGCGCGCACAGCCATTCGTTCTCGACCGAGTGCCGCATGTCCAGCTTCATGCCGCCTATCAGTCCGAGCGGCAGTTTGAAGATATGCGTGGTGGGCGTGCCGCCGCGGGGCAGGCACCACTTCCCGTCTAGCCGCAGCAGGGCGGTCTTCTCCTGCGCTCCTGCGATGGAGATGCGGAACTCGTCGTCCTCGTCACCGCGTCCCAGGGTCTGAGGCGTGGTCGCGCTTCGCAGCACTCGGGCGACGTCGGCGTCGCTCAGAGGCTCTGCGTGTGTCGCCGTGATGCCTGGCGAGACCTGACCCTCGGGCAGGATCTCAAGCGCGCCCACGCAATCGCGACCGATCTCGGCCAGCAACTCAAACGCTTCGGTCGACCCCGTCTGGAAGCGACGCGCCAAGCGTTCACGGATGTCCTTGCTGTCGGGCAGCAGGTTCTCGAAGTAGGTGTGGACCTTCTCGCCGCGATGCGGGGCATTGCCCGGCGCAAAGGGCAGGGAGAGCGACAGGGGACGGCCCTGGCGGGACTCGATCCATGTGGGGTCGTACTGGAGCGTATCCGGCGCCTGGGGCGTCAGGCTCCAGGTGCCGACACGGTCCCCGTTCATCCAGAGGCCGAGGGTCCGGGTATGCGAGCGACGTCCCATGGAATCACCAGTCCGGCTGATCCGCGCCGGATGGCGCCGGTGCGTCGCTGGGCGTCGTCGCCGGTTTGTCGAGGACCAGCGACACGCCCAGGATGTTCAGCAGCTTCAACAGCCTGACCGCGCCGACGGTGTCCGCGTTGCGCTCCAGCGCGGAGTAGGTCTGCTGGGTCACGCCCAGACGCAACGCGACTTCCCGTTGGGTCAGGCCGGCCTCCTTGCGGAAGGCCTGCAACAGGATCGGCAACTGATCGGTCGTACGGACGGTGAATCGAGGCATACAGGTTATTGGCTGTATTTTTGATTTACAGCGTTTGATCTGTTTATTCAGAATACCAATTACAGGCTGTAAATGCAAAAAACAGCAGCTGAGCTGTTGCCGGGCCTTGCCCGCGCGGTCCCGGGCTCCTGCAGGACATCTGGCCGGCTGTTCCGCCTGATGAGCGAGGCGCTGCTGGAAGCGAGGAACCGACAGGGCTGAGCGGTTGGGAGACGACGCGTTTGTATGACTGTGTGTCGACAAGCGCGGGCCATACAGGCTCATGCGAACGGACGGAGTGGATGACAAATGCCGGATACCTCCGAGGCATCAAATTCATTCCACGCAATCACCACGTGTTCCCACCACCCGATTCAAGGAGCCTCTCATGTCCAAGTCCCTGTCCACCGTCCTGTTCTCCGCCACGCTGCTCGCCGCCGCGCTCGGCGCCGTCGCGATGCCCGCCGCGGCGCAGTCCGCGTCGACCTCGCACCCCGTCGTCCCTCGCGCGCAAGTCCTGGCCGACCTGCAGATCTATCGCGAGTCCGGCCTGGCCGAGGCGGACCGCCCGGAAGGACTCAGCTTCGAGAACGGCCGCCGCGCGCAGGCGCAGGCTCGCTACGAGGAGTTGAAGGCGTCGCCGCGATTCGCGATGCTGGTGCAGCAGTACGCGGTCCTGGAGGGCAAGGGCGCCAAGGGCGTGGCCAATGAAGGTGTGGCGGCGCGCTGATCTCAGCGGCCTCTCGGCTTCCGCAAGGAGGAATGCCCGGCTCGTGCCGGGCATTCTTCATGTGAGCCTCCGATCGGTGGATCAGAGAATCAGCCGATCAATAGTGCACCACGCTCCGAATCGACTTGCCCTCGTGCATCAGGTCGAAGGCCTCGTTGATGTCGGTGAGCGGCATCGTGTGGGTGACGAAGGGCGCGAGCTGGATGTCGCCGCGCATCGCGTCCTCGACCATGCCCGGCAGCTGCGAGCGTCCCTTCACGCCGCCGAAGGCCGTGCCCTTCCAGCTGCGGCCCGTCACCAGCTGGAACGGACGCGTCGAGATCTCCTGACCCGAGCCCGCCACGCCGATGACGATGGACTGGCCCCAGCCGCGGTGCGCGCACTCCAGCGCCGCGCGCATCACGTTGACGTTGCCGATGCACTCGAAGGTGTGGTCCACGCCCCAGGTCGTCATCTCGACGATCACCTGCTGGATGGGCTTGTCGTGATCCTTGGGGTTCACGAAGTCGGTCGCGCCGAAGACCTTGGCCAGCTCGAACTTGGACGGGTTGGTGTCGATCGCGATGATGCGGCCGGCGTTGGCCCGCTTCGCCCCCTGGATCACCGCCAGGCCGATGCCGCCCAGACCGAAGACCGCGACGCTGTCGCCCGGCTGCACCTTGGCGGTGTTCTTCACCGCGCCCAGACCGGTTGTCACGCCGCAGCCCAGCAGGCAGACCTGCTCGGGATTGGCGTCCGGATTGATCTTGGCGAGCGAGACCTCGGCCACCACGGTGTACTCGCTGAAGGTCGAGCAGCCCATGTAGTGATAGATGGGTTGGCCGTTGTAGCTGAAGCGCGTCGTGCCGTCGGGCATCACGCCCTTGCCCTGCGTGGCGCGCACGGCGACGCACAGGTTGGTCTTGCCGGACTTGCAGAACAGGCACTCGCCGCATTCGGCGGTGTAGAGCGGGATCACGTGGTCGCCGGGCTTGACGCTGGTGACGCCCTCGCCGACCTCGACGACGATGCCCGCGCCCTCGTGGCCGAGCACCGCCGGGAACAGGCCCTCGGGATCGTCGCCGCTGAGCGTGAAGGCGTCGGTGTGGCAGACGCCGGTGTGGGTGATCTTCACCAGCACCTCGCCCTTGCGGGGCGGGGCGACGTCGATCTCGACGATCTGCAATGGCTTTCCGGCTTCGAAGGCGACGGCGGCACGGGACTTCATGGGGGCTCCTTTGGGGGATGTGGGCGAGGTGGCGCGAGGGCTACTTCAGATAGGTGCGCACGAGCGCGGTCATGTCCGCCGCGAGGCGCGCGGATCGACCCTCCTCATCCGCGACGGCGCCGAGTTCCTCCTGAATGTAGGACTCCAGGATCTCGGACATCAAGCCGTTCACGGCCCCCCGGATCGCGGCGATCTGCACCAGCACCGGCGCGCAGTCCGCGCCCTCCTCGAGCGCGCGCTGAAGCGCCTCGGTCTGGCCCAGGATGCGCTTCACGCGCGTGAGCGCCTTCTTCTTGTCCTGCGGGGAATGGGGCATGGCGGATACCGGGTGGGGGTATGAGGTGTCGGCGCGGAGTGTATACCCCGTGGGGGTATGTTGTCACCGGGACCGCGCCAAGCGATCGCTGTTGCGGCCGCAGAGCGCTCGGAACGCGGGAGTGATGCGGGCGTCGCCGGCGGCGGCTCGCCAGAAGGCGACGGCCGCGTCCGCGGCGGCCGACCAGGCGTCGAGCTCCGACGGCATCGGGAGCATGGGCGCGTACTCGCGCGGAGGCAACTCCATGCCGCGCAACGGGGCATAGGCCATCGGGAGCATGTCGTACACCGGCGCCGGCGCGAAACCGACGCTGCCGTCCGCGCGCGTGACCGGTCGCAGCGAGAGGTTGCCGTCGTGCATGTCGTTGTTGGCGATGAGCCGACCAAAGAGCCACACGCGATGAATCAGGGCCAGGTCTTGCGCGCTCATCCATCCCTTCTGGACCAGGGGGCGCGCCGCTTCGTGCCATGGATGGCCGGCGCTGCCCACCGTCGTGGCGTTGAGCGTGAACCATGACACCAGCGGCGACCGACCGAGCACGCCATGCCGGTCGAACCGATCGACCTCGAGGAAGGTGCGGTCGCCGTGCCGATGGATGCGGGAATCGGCCGCGGGAATGCCGAGGTGGGACGCGAGGACGCGTCCGGCCAGATGCTCGCAGACCAGCAGGTCGGACCAGCGGCGGGTGCCCGGCGCGTCGTCGTTGCCGGAGAACTTCACGATCACGTGTCGATGGCTGCCGTCGCGCAAGCGACGCAGGGCGGTGAACTTGGGGAACTCGCCGCCGGCGGAAGAGTCGGGGAGCCCGTCCAGCAGGACGAACGAAGCCTTGGTCGGGTAGGCGGCTTCGAGCGCGTCATCGTCCACCGCATCCGGGCCGTGCGTCTTCAGACGCCGGACCCGGTCTAGCCAGCGACGGCAGGCCGGCTCGCCGACGAGGAGATTGCCGGGCGTGTCATCACCCAGCAGCGACATCACATGCAGCGCATCGTCGTCGGACCAGGAGGTCGGATCGTCGCCGACCTGCAGGACCGGTGCGTAGTGCCGCGCTAGGTTCCTGCCGAGGAAGCCCTGCGGACGCATGTCCTGCAAGGGATATGGAAGCCCCTCGTGCCAGCCGTCGCGCATCGCGGCGTCCATCGGCCAGGCGAAGGGGCCGAGATATGCCATGGCGCAGCCGTGAGGATGGACGAGATCGAGCCGTGCGGCGTCACGGAGTTGGCCGGACGGATCGATCTCGAAGACCGGCAGCGAGGCGCGCGAGCCGCGCAAGGTCCGACGGGCGGCGTAGGTGGTTCGACGCGCATGGCCTCGGATGATCAGCGTGTCGCCAGCGGCATGAACCGCCCGCGACAATGTCGCCCGGCTGAGGCCGCTCAGCGTGGCCAAGCGACCCGCTTGCAGCGGGCCATGGACGCGGAGGCTGTGTTCGAGATCGATCGGCATGGAACGATTCTGGGGACGCCATGCCGCCGCCTTCTCTGGCAGATCTCAGCCAACCCATTTTGACGACGCAACGATGCCTGAAACGATTCAGATGACTTCAGATCGCGACACCAAGCCTGGCCCGATTCCTCCCGACGCCCACCGGGAAATCCAATCGCGCCTGCAGGCCGCTCAAGCGGAGCACGACGTCCGGGTTCTACTCGCCGTCGAGTCGGGCAGCCGCGCGTGGGGATTCGCCTCTCCCAACAGCGATTTCGATGCGCGCTTCATCTATGTGAATCGGCCCGACTGGTATCTGTCGGTCGGCCTGGAAGAGCAGCGCGACGTCATCGAGTACCCGATCGTCGACGAGATGGACATCAATGGCTGGGACCTGCGCAAGGCGCTGAGACTCTTCCGCTCATCGAATCCGGGCTTCGTCGAGTGGATCCAATCCCCCATCGTGTATGCGACCCAAGGCCGATTCCATGACCGCGTGCGGGAGCTGCTGCCACAGGTCTACTCGATCGAGCGGGGCGTCCATCACTACCGGAGCATGGCGAAGACCAACTTCCGCGGCTATCTGCAGGCGGAGCGGGTCCCTCTGAAGAAGTACTTCTATGTCCTGCGCCCGCTCCTGTCGGTCCGCTGGCTGGAGCGCGAGCAGCAACCTGCGCCGATCGAGTTCCAGCGGCTGCTCCACACCGTCGACGGCGAGCCCGGTCTGCTCGCGGCCATCCACGACTTGCTCGAACTCAAGCGTCGGACGCCGGAGCTCGGGCTGTCGCCCCAGGTCGAGCCCATCCAGCGCTTCATCGAGCGCGAGCTGGTCCGTCTCGAGGAATTGCAGCCGGCGCGGGCGGAGCGCCCGGAAGTGGAGCCGATGCTGTCGGCGCTGTTCCGCGATCTGCTGCGGGAGACCTGGGGCTGATCCCGTCCAGCGTCGCTCGGACCCTCAAACCCCCTTCAACGCCTCCTCGATCGCCCGTTTCGCCTCGAGGTACTTCGGGCCGTCGGTCTGCTTGAGCGTCTTCAGGTCCTGCGCGACGCGCTCCAGCCGCGACGCGGCGTCCTCGACCTTGAGGGCCTCGATCTCGCGCCACAGCTCCTCGAAGCGGCGGAGCGGTCCGGCCGGGGCGCCCTTGGGGTACTGGGCCGCGATCAGCGCGTGCACCGCGTCGGACAGCCGGCCGATCTGGCGGCCATAGCTGTGCTGCGTCACGATGCGCGCCTCGGTCTGTGGCGCGCTCGAATTGATGTTGGTGACGTTGTAGGTCGGCAGGATCGGCTGGTACAGCGACTGCGGCGCGAAGGACTGCATCCAGCTGAAGACCTTCGTCGGGTCGAGGTACGGCGGCATCGTGGTCATGAGGCGCTCCCGGTGGGCGTCGATGGAGCCGGCAGCCTACGGGCGACCGCGATCGCGGGACATCCTCAATCGGTAGGGCGGGCGGGCCGCGCCGTCACCGCGTGTCCACGCCCAGCAGCTTCCCGAGCCCGTCCAGATCGATGGGCTTGGCGAAGTAATGGTCGAAGAACTCGTCGTCGTCCCGCTGCGGACCGCGGTTGAAGCCCTCGCCGCTGACCGCGACGATCACCACCTGCTGGCCGTGGGCGCTCCGCACCCGCCGGGCGAGCTCGCGCCCGTCCATGCCCGGCATGTTGATGTCGGTGATCAGCACCTGCGGCGCCCAGGTGTCCAGCAGGTCGAGCGCGTCCTGCGCGCTGCTGCAGCCGCGCACCTCGCAGCCCCAGGCATCCAGCAGAGCGGTCAGGAACTCCAGCGAGTCGGCGTGATCTTCGACAAGAAGTGCCTGAAGACGGTCGGGGGACATGGCGGCATGCGGGCGTGGGGGCAGGGGAAAACCGCGTCATCGCAGGACGGTGACGCGGCGCACGACCCAGCCCGGCAAGCGGGATGCCCGGGCGTCGCGCACGCGTCGGGCCGCCGCCGCAGGCGAAGCCGACCTCGGTGTCGGCCTCGGGGACGACGCGGCCGGTGCCGCTAGACGCGACGGCGGGCGGCCATCTCCTCGCCCATCGACCGCAGCGCCGGCTCGGCCAACGAGTCGCTCGCGGCCGGATAGGCCTCGCCATCCTCGACCTCGATGTGCTGCCGGTACATCGCCGAGAAGGCCGCCCAGCGCTCGCGTGCGGCGGTCAAGGCGATGCCGCCCAGCGCGTCGTCGAGCACCGCCTCCAGATCCGACTCGATCGTGGCCCAGGCGCGCGCCAGGTCCCGATGCTCGACCAGCAGGCGATCCGCGAGCGCCTCCCGTCCCTGCAGCCGCAGGCGGGGCACGACGTGCAGCTCCTCGTCCTGGTGATGCAGGGGCGCGGCGACGCGGAAGTAGCGCAGCACGTCCCTCGCCGCGTCGCGGGCCTGATCGTCGCCACCGTGCGTCGCGAGATGCTCGCCCAGGCGCAGCAGCAGCGCCAGCGTCCGCGCCATCCGTTCGTGGCAGGCGGCCATCAGCTCGAAGGGCGCGTCGAAGCCGGCCGCGGGGCCGGCGTGCAGCGTGAAGATGGACGACGACACGATGTCCGCTCCCGCGTTCCGTCGTGCGTTCGAGGACGACCGGCCCGGGCCTCAGCCCAGGTAGTGCCCCATGCGCTTGCGCTTGGTCTCGAGGTAGCGCTCGTTGTGCGGGTTCGACGGGATCAGCAGCGGCACCAGCGCCTCGACCTCGACCCCGCCCTGCACCAGCGCGTCCCGCTTCTGCGGGTTGTTCGTGATGAGCCGGACGCTCTTCACGCCCAGCAGGCACAGGATGTCGATCGCGTCCGCGTAGTCCCGCTCGTCCTCGCCATGACCCAGCTGCAGGTTGGCGTCGATCGTGTCGACGCCGGCTTCCTGCAGCGCGTAGGCGCGCAGCTTCTCCACCAGGCCGATGCCGCGACCCTCGTGTCCGCGCATGTAGATGACGATGCCGCCCTCGTCCTTGAGCAGCGCCAGCGCCTCCTGCAGCTGCGGGCCGCAGTCGCAGCGCAGCGACTGGAACACGTCGCCGGTCAGGCACTCGCTGTGGATGCGCAGCAGTCCGCCGCGCTCCTTCAGCGGGCCGACCGACAGCACCATGTGCTCGGAGCCCGTCACCGGGCTGCGGAAGGCGCGGGCCTGGAAATCGCCCAGCGTCGACGGCAGATGCACCACTTCCCAGTCGGTCGCCCCTTGCGTCCCTAGCGGGATCTTCTCGCAGTGATTCACAGCCATCTCCAGAGTGCATCGCGACCGCCCGCTGCGGGCCGCCCGACAAGTCGTCAAACCGTGCGATCCGCGCCCTCGATCCGACGAGGCGCGCGCCGCAAGGGCGCCAATTTAACCGGTCTCAGGGTAAACGCGCTGTCACCCTGTGGAGAGGCCTCTCGGTCGCAGGGGATGGCGCATGCACAATCGGCCGCACCCAACCGCCCGCAGGGACGCCCATGACCGCTCTCCCGCCCGCCGCGCCCACCCCGGCGCTGCCCCGTCCGCGCTTCGACGAGTTCCCCCGCTACGAGGCCCTGACGCAACTGCTCTTCGGTTACGCGGAGGCCTGCCCCAACCTGGTGTCGGTGCGCTCCATCGGCCAGAGCTTCGAGGGCCGCGAGATCTGGGTCGCCATCCTGACCAACACCGCCACCGGCGCGGACGTCGACAAGCCCGCCTTCTGGGTCGACGGCAACATCCACGCCGCCGAGCTCACCGCCTGCACCACCGCGCTGTACTACCTGCACGAGCTGGTCAGCAAGTACGGCACGGACCCGCAGGTCACGCAGCTGCTGGACACGCGCACCGTCTACCTGGTCCCGCGCCTGAATCCCGACGGCGCCGAGCTCGCGTTGGCGGACCGGCCGCGCCACATCCGCTCGTCGACGCGGCCCTATCCCTTCGACGAGGAGCCGGTGGAGGGCCTGAGCGTCGAGGACATCGACGGCGACGGCCGCATCCTGACGATGCGTATTCCCGACCCGCATGGCGGCTACAAGAAGCACGCCGGCGATCCGCGGCTGATGGTGCCGCGCGAGCCCGGCGAATTCGGCGGCGAGTACTACCGGCTGATGCCCGAGGGCCTGGTCATCAACCACGACGGCCTGACCGTGAAGGTCAACAAGGACAGCGAGGGCCTGGACCTGAACCGCAACTTCCCGGCCGGCTGGCGGCAGGAGTTCGAGCAGGTCGGCGCCGGCCCCTATCCCACCAGCGAGCCCGAGGTGCGGGCGATGGTGGACTTCATGGTCGGCCATCCCAACATCGGCGCGGCGATCAGCTTCCACACCCACAGCGGCGTGATCCTGCGCCCCTGCGGCACGCGCGGCGACGACGACATGGCGCCCGAGGACCTGTGGACCTTCAAGCGCTTCTCCAAGCTCGGCGAGCAGCACACCGGCTACCCGTCGGTGAGCATCTGGCACGAGTTCAAGTACCACCCCAAGGAAGTCATCACCGGCACGCAGGACTGGGTCTACGAGCACCTGGGGGCGCTGTTCTGGGTGGTGGAGCTGTGGTCGCCCAACAAGGAGGCGGGCATCGAGGGCTACAAGTGGATCGACTGGTTCCGCGACCATCCCGTCGAGGACGACCTGAAGCTGCTCAAGTGGAGCGACGAGCACTGCGGCGGCAACGCGCACGTCGAGTGGACGGCGTTCAAGCATCCGCAGCTGGGCGAGGTGGAGATCGGCGGCTGGGACAAGATGAACTACTGGCGCAATCCGCCACCGCATCTGCGCGAGCGCGAGGCCGCGCGCTTCCCGGCGTGGATGAACCAGATCGCGCTGAGCCTGCCCAAGCTGGAGCTGCTGCGCACGGAGGTGCGGGCGCTGGGGCCGGACACGTGGCGGGTGCGGATGGCGGTGGGCAACAGCGGCTGGCTGCCGGCCTACGTGACCAAGCAGGCGCTGGCGCGGGATCAGGTCCGCGGGGTGATGTTCGAGATCTTCCTGCCGGTGGATCCGGAGGTGGGGCTGATCAGCGGGAAGCCGCGGATGGAAGGGCCTCAGCTCGAGGGACATGCGCCGAAGCAGACGCAGCTGGCGTTCCTGCCGGAGCGGGACATCACCGGGGATCGGGCGTATGGGGAGTGGGTGGTGCGCGCGCCGCAGGGGACGCGGCTGAGCCTCGTCGCTTGGGCGGATCGGGCGGGCACCGTTCGGACGGAAGTGACGTTGGACTGACAGCCCTAAGACCCTCACCCCCACCCTCTCCCGCAAGCGGGAGAGGGAGCCGCGTGAAACTGAGCGCCCATCGGGCGCTCACACTCTCAGTGCTTGGGGGCCTTTTCCTGCTCGGCGGCGGCGACCACCGCCTCGCGCCACAGCCTGGCGGGAATGAACGTCCGCAGCTGCTCCATCGCGCGCTCGATGAGCGCCGGATGCAGTTCATGCCCGATGTCGGGCATCACGTCCGCGGTGATGTCCGCGCCCAGCCCCATCAGCTCGCGCGCCGCGTTGAGCAGCGGCACGTAGGGCAGTTCCTCGTCGTTCTTCCCATGCAACAGATGGATGCTCACGTCCTTGGGCGCGTGCTGCGGCCAGTAGGCGTAGGCGCCACCGAAGGCCAGCACCCGGCCCGCGAGCTGCTCCTCCTGCTGCAGCGCCTCCAGCGCCAGGATCGCGCCCTGCGAGAACCCGCCCAGCGCGACGCGTTCCCACGACAGCTCCAGCCGCTCGGCCCAGTAGCGGATCAGCTCGACGACCGCCGGCAGCGCTTGCGTCAGTCCGGCCGCGCGCGCGGCGTCGTCGCCCTGCTCCGAGTACCACTGGAAGCCCGCGCCGCCCCCAGGGATCGCATCGAAGGCGTCCGGCGCGTCCGGCAGCACCAGCGCCGCGCGCGGGTACTGCCGATGCAGCGCCTCGGCCAGCGGCCGCATCTGCAGGCCGTCGGCGCCGGCGCCGTGCAGCAGCACGAAGAGCAGGTCGGGCTGCCCGTCCTTGGGCAGCAGCACGTGGGCTTGAATCATGGGGCGGGATTGTCGATCAATCCCCGTCCACGCGTCGCAGCGCGGTCCGGATGTCCTCGGCGTTCGTGGGCCTGACCAGCCGCGCCACTTCCGCGCCGTCGCGCAGGAAAATCAGCGTCGGCCACAGCTTGACCTTGAACGAGCGCCCCAGCGCCTGGCCCTTGCCGTCCTCGACCTTGATGTGCTGCACCTGTTCGTGCCGGTCCTCGAAAGCCTGTTCCAGCAGCGGCTGCGCGTTGATGCAATGCGGGCACCAGGGCGCGCCGAACTCGACCAGCACCGGCCACCGCGCCGACAGCGAGTCGACGGCGTCGCGCAGGGGCTCGGTCAGCGCGTAATGGGGATTCATCGGCATGGGGAACTCCTTGGAAATGGCCTCGCGGCGCGCCGGACCCGTCCGGGCGGGCGTCCGAGGGGCGACGCGGGGCACGTGGCGGCGATCGCCGCCAGCATGGCTCAAGCCGGCAGGCGCCGCAGCGTGAGCTCGAACACCACCCCATCCGGCAGGTTGAATGCCCGGATCGCGCCGTCCATCTTGGCCAGGTAGCTGCGGGCCACGAACAGACCCTGACCGCGGCGCTCGCCGGCCGCCTGCGGCGCGGTGTCCGACACGCCGTACTCGAAGATCCTGTCCAGCATCGCGGGATCGATGGTCGGCCCCTGGTTGCGGATGCGCAGCAGCACCGCGCCCGGCTCGCCGGCCTCCAGCGTCAGAGCAATGGGCGTTCCCGCGGGCCGGTAGCGGTCCGCGTTGCGCAGCACGTGGGTGACGGCGTCCTCCAGCGCGTAGGCCTCGGCGCGCACCAGCAGCGGCTCGGGGAGCGTGGATTCGAAACTCACGTCGTCGATGCCCGCGTAATGCGCGTTGGCGGCGACCTCGCGGCAGAACGCGGCCAGGTCGAGCGCCTCCGGATGCAGGTCGGCCGAGGCCAGCGCCTCGCTGGGCGGCGCGCTGCCGTAGAGCACCTTCACCGCCTGCTGCATGCGCTGCACGTAGCGGTGGCTGGGATCGTCCGCGCCGCCGTGCAGCACCATCAGCGACTGCAGCGGCGACATGATCTCGTGGCCCACCGCGTGCCACATCTCGCGCTCGCGCTCGGCGCGCAGCTGCTCGCGGCGCAGGCCGTCCTTGACCCGCTGCAGCGCGTCGGCCAGCGAGCCCGCCAGGATGCCCAGCTCGTCGCCGCCGCGCAGGTCGGCGACCTCGAGCTCGCCCAGCCGCTGGTCCGCGCGCGGGTCCTGCATGTTGTAGGAGACCGCCGCCGCGCGCTTGGTCAGCACCGCGATGCCGCGGATCAGGCCCAGCTCGACCATCAGCCAGGCGGCCGCGATGGCGGCGAGCATCGCGCCGGCCAGCATCGCCAGCGGCCGGGCCTCCAGCGCGAGCTGCCGGTCCAGGCTGCGCAGGTCGCCGCGCAGCTCCAGCCGGTAGCGGCCGTTGGGCGTCGCGACCTCGTCCGAGGCGGTGAGCCAGCGCACCTCCACGTCGCCGCGATCGGCGCCCACGCCCACGACCGGCAGGCGCCGGATCACGTGGATCAGCCAGGGCAGCGCGCGCTCGGACAGCTCCGGCCCGCGGCGTTCCGCGATCACCTGGGGACGGGGGCCGGTCTTCTCGATCCGCAGGGTCTCGCCGGGCTGCAGCGCGGCGCCGATGCGATCCAGCGACAAGGCCAGCGACGCGCCCGGCCGGGTGCTGTCGAACAGCACCGGCACCGGTTCGCCCTCGGGCGCGGGGCCGAGCAGCTCCACCCGCACGCGGGCCTGGTCCAGGTCGGCCGGCGGCCAGACCGGCGGGGCGCGCTCGAACAGCGCTTCCTGAAAGGCCTCCACCGGCAGACGCACCGAGTAGAAGGCGTGGCGGACGCACGCCGGGCCGGTGGTCGACTCGACGCAGGCGCCCTCGCGCCAGAGCCAGCCGCGGAACTCGCGCGAGGGCCGCGCCTTGCCGGGCAGCTGCGGGCCCGCGCCGACGAAGCCGGTGAGCCGGCCGCGCTGCGCGCCGTCGCGCGCGGCCATGCCCTCGAAGGGCGCGATCCAGGTCTGGGTCTCGCCGCGCATCGTCAGCGTGACCCGCATGCGGTGCACGCCGGAAAGCGCCAGCGCCCCATGCTCGCGGCCTACCAGCGGACCGCTGTCCAGGCTGCCCACCAGGTAGAGGAAGCCACCCGCGTAGGCGTTCGCGCCGACGGCCGCGCACAGGCTGGACCCGTCGGGCCAGCGCAGGCCGCAGCCGGCCATCTCGACGGCGCGCTGCGCCTTGTTCTGGTCGTCGAAGTCGATGGCGGCGAACGGCAGCAGCACCGGCGCCTGCCCGGCGCGGTCGCCCGGGGTCATCGTCGGATTGAGCAGCGCGAGCTGGCCGCTCGGATGCCGCAGCTGCAGGACGATCTCGGCCAGTGACTGGCGGAAGCCCTGCGCGTAGCGCTGGTAGGCGCGCTGCTTCTGGTCGGTCAGCACGGTGGCCACCAGGCCGAGGGTCGCCAGCGCCAGCAGCAGGAAGGCCAGGTGCACGACCGCGCGGCGCCGGAAGGCGGCGGGCCCCAGCCGCGGCACGGCCAGCGCGGGCAACTCGACGGGCCCCAGCCTCATGCGGAGACCCTCGCGCGCGTCGTCGCCCTGGCCATCGCCATCGCCATCGCCATCGTCATCGTCATCGGACGCGTCTCGACCCGATCGCGCGATCCGTCGCCCGCCGTCATTGCGGGCCGGTCCAGCGGAAGCCGCGCATCGGCACGTTCTCGATGGCGTCGAAGTCGGGATCGACCTCCTTGATCGCCTCGCGCAGCGTGGACACGTGCTTGCGGACGTTGTCGCGGGTGCGGCCGCTCTTCACGACGTCGTAGAGCTCCTCGTAGGACACGACCTGCGGCGCGCGCTGGTGCAGCGTGGCGAGGATGCGTTGCGCGGTCAGCGGCAGGTTGATGCGCTGGCCCTTCCACAGCGGGCTGCGCTGCCAGAGCGGATCCAGCTGCAGCGCCTCCGCCACCGGCACGGCCGGGACGGCGGGCGCGCGGGCCCGGGCGGCGCGCAGGATGTCCAGGAAGGTGTCGATGAACTCGGCCTCGTCGAAGGCCGTCTTCTGCAGATAGTCCCAGGCGTCCAGCGCCTTCATGATCCCGCGGTAGATCGCGGCCGGCATCGCCGACACCACCAGGACCGGCGTGCCCGCGTTCAGCTTGTTGATGGCGTTGATCAGCGCGACGCCGGCATGGCGCTCCCGGCCGAGCTCGATGTCGAGCACGACCATCTCGTAGTGCTCGCGTGCCAGGGCCGCCTCGGCGGCGTCGCGGTCGAACCACTGGTCGACCTGCAGTTCGGGGCGGGCGGCGCGGATCCAGCCGGCGAGCAGCTCGCTGGTGGGGCGGTCGTCCTCGATGACGGCGACCTTGTTTCCGGGGGCGGGGGTGACCATGGCGCCGGATTATGGACAGCCTGGACGACTTTCCCGTGCCCTCGTCGCGACGGCGCGCGGAAGCTTTCTTCCGGACCGTGAAGGGAGGCGCCGCCGCCCGCATTGAGGCTTCCGGGCCGGGCGCCGGACCATGCGTCCCATCCCAACACCCGAACACGGGAACCCCGGAGGACCTCATGAACGACCGCCTGCAATCGATCCGCGACGCCGCCGCCCGGCTGAGGGCTCGGCTGCCCGGTTTCTCCCGCCGCGCCGACGCGGACGGCAACGGCAACGATGGCGGCCCGCGCGGCGGCGCCGACTTCGGCGCGCCGATGCGCCGCGCCGGGTCGGGCCTGGTGCGCGCGCTGCCCTGGCTGGCTGGCCTGACGGCCGTGGCCGGCGCGGTGGCGCTGCTGGTGGCGCATCCGCCTGTCCATGAGGTGCCGCGCGGCGAGGTCAGCCTGCGGACCAACGCGCTGACCGGCGGCCAGTCGATCGCCCACGGGGGATCGATGCTCGCCATCCCGGGTCTGCACGAGGTCCGCGATCTGCCGCTGCGCGATCGCAGCTACCACCCGACCCGCTTCGCCCGTGCCGACGGCGAGGCCCCGCTGCAATCGGTCGAGGGTCTGTCGCTGGGCCTGGACCTGACGGTGCGCTGGACGGTGGACGCGACGCGCCTGCCGCAGCTGGCCGCCTCGCTGCCGGAGGACATCGAGGGCGAGGTCATCGCCCCGGCGCTGCAGGGCATCGTCTATCGCCAGATCGCGACGCACACGGTGCGGGAGATCTTCTCGACCCAGCGCGGTCCGATCCAGGCGGCGCTCGAGGGGGAGCTGCGCCGCAAGCTGGCCGCCGACGGCATCGTGCTGCGCGGGCTGGAGATCGGCAACGTGGACCTGCCCGCCGAGTACCGCCAGGGCCTGGAGCGCCTGCTGTCGGAGGGGCTGGCGACCGAGAAGATGCGCTACACGCTGGAGCTCAAGGAGAAGCAGGTCAAGCAGACGGAGCTGGAGGCGGCCGCCGACAAGGTGCGCCGCGAGACCGCCGCCGAGGCGTCGGCGCGGGAGCAGGTCATCGCCGCCAAGGGCCAGGAGGAGGCGATGAAGCACGTCCTGCCCTTCAAGCAGCGCCAGGTGGAGCAGCGCCAGCTGGAGGCCGAGGCCGAACGCGTCGCGCGCGTGCGCATGGCCGAGGGCAACGCGCAGGCGCGGGGCATCGAGGCCGACGGCGAGGCCAAGGCGCGCGAGAAGCTGGCCGACGCCGAGGCTTATCGGCAGACGCGCATCGGCAAGGTCGCGGTCGAGCAGATGGCCGCCGAGGGCGCGCTGCTGAGCCGCCACCCGCTGCTGATCCAGAAGGCGATGGCGGACAAGCTGTCGGACAAGGTGCAGGTGATCATCGCCCCGCCGCCGGCCGATGGCGGCTTCATCGGCAAGACGCTGCTGGGTGGCCGCGACGCGCCCGCGGACAAGCCCCCGGGCGAGGGCGAGGCTGTGCCGCAGGGCGCCGGCGCGCAGTGAGCGCCGATCGCCCCCTCGCCACGTCCACGTCCACGTCCACGTTCATGACCACCCCGTCCCGGCTCCCGAGGAGGACCGACATGTGCCGCCTGAAGCTCGTGATGGCCGCCGCCATCGCCGCCGTCGCCGTTCAACTGATGTGCGTCCATTCCGCCGATGCGGCGACGCCGGCCGCCGAGACCGCCTCGCCCAAGCCGCCCATCAAGCAGGCGGCGGCCGCCGTGCCGACCGCCGTCGCCGATGACACCGCACCGAAGCCGCCGATCAAGCGCGGCGCGGTGGAGGACGCCGCGCCGCTGCGCACGGCGATCGTGCTCTGGGACAACGTCGCGATGCGCGCGGCGGCGAAGGACTCGGCGCCGGCGCAGGCGCAGCTCTGGCGCGGCGAGGCGCTGGAGATCCGCGGCGAGCGCCCCGACCACTTCCAGGTCTACGACTACCGCCGCGAGCGCGGCGGCTTCGTCCGCAAGAGCGCGCTGCTGCCGCTGGCCGGCCCGGCCGCGCAGCCGGACGCGATCCTGGCCGCGCTGCGCGTGGTGCGCCAGCAGACGGGCGGCGAGTCGCTGGGCGTCGGCCTGGCCGCCGCCTACGTGCAGGCCGCGAGCGGCGAGCAGATGAACGCCGCCAGCGGCGCCGAGGCACTCGACGCGATGGGCACGCTGGCCGAGCGGCTCGCCGATCGGGCCTCGCGCACGCAGCCGCGCACGGACGTGGCGCCGACACCGGCCTCCGCCGCGGCCGACGCGCAGATGGCGGCGCAGCTCGACGTGGCCGCGCGCTACGGCTTGCGCTTCGTCACGCTGGAGCGGGACTCGGGCGCGGTGCAGCTCTGCTATGACGGCGCCGCCTTCCGTCGCGTGCTGGCGATGCCCGCCGCGACCCCGGAGCAGAAGGCGCGCGCGGCGCTCGCGCTGACGCGGCAGGACTGCGTCGATCCGACGGCGCCGCCGCCGCAGCGGGAGGCGCTCGATCAATGGCGCGCCGACGTCCTCGACAAGGTGGACCTGAAGGATCCGCTGCTGACCGCGTACTGGCGCAACCGCGTGCTGATGCGGCAGACCGGCGTGTGGAGCAGTCTCGCCTTCATCCGCGCCCGCCGTGCCGCGATGGGCGTCGGCCTGCCGGCGGCGCTGTCGGCCACCCCGAACGCCGCCGGTGCGACCTCGTCGATGCCCGCGATGCTGCAGGTCGATGCCTCGTCGGCGGCCGCTCGCCGCGCGTTGGAGGCCTTCGCCCGCATCGTGCCGGCGGAGCTCTCCGACGACGATCAACCCGCCTACAACGACGCCGCCATGCGGGGCAACGCCATGCGCTGGGCCACGCTGCCGTCGCCCGCGACGACGCAGCGCCTGGCCGGGCTGAAGGTCGACGTTCGTCCCGGTCAACCTGGCGAGACGTGCGTGACCTTGACGCTCGACGGTGCCACCGCGAAGGACGGCAAGGGCCAGCGCCTCGTCGCCGGCTCGACGGGCGCCGACAACGCGGCGCCGCTGCTGCGCCGCTGCGCATGGGGACTGGTGGTCGCGGCCTCGGTGCGGGCGAACCGCGAGGGCAACGCGATCGCGATCGCCTCGGTCCCCGCCGACGGCTGGCGCGAGCTGTGGCTGCTGCGCCGCGGCGCGAAGGGCTGGACCTTGTCGGTGCTGCCGCCGGCGCCGGCCCAACCGGGCCTGGGCTACGCGGAGTTCGCCGGCTTCGTGCCCGGCGGCAAGGAGATGCTGGTCGCCCGTGAGTCGCGCGCCGAGGGCCGCTATCGCAAGGCCTATGAGCTGATCGACCTCGACACGCTGGAGACGCGTCGACAAGCCGCGGAGGCCGCGATGCTCGGCGCCTTCCAGCGCTGGCAAGCGCCGGAGTGGAAGGGCGCGACGCTGAGCCTGCGCTGAGCCCGGGCCGTGCCGCCTGTCCAGGCCGCCGCGAGGCTCCGGGGAGGGCCGTTCAATCCGCCGTCAGCCGCTCCAGCACCTGCCGCAGCCGCTGCGCGTCGATGGGCTTGGTGAGGAATTCGTTCATGCCGGCCGACAGCGCCTCGTCGCGCTCCTGGACCAGCGCGGCGGCCGTCAGCGCCACGATGGGCAACTGCTCGGGGTCGTAGCGCTGGCGCAGCTGGCGCGTGGCCTCGTGGCCGCTCATGACCGGCATCTGCACGTCCATCAGGACCGCGTCGAAGGGCTTGCCCATGCTGGCCGCTGCGTGCACCGCCTCCACCGCCTGGCTGCCGTCGCTGGCCTGCGAGACCTCGGCCCCCCACTGCTCCAGCATCGCCACGGCGATCATCATGTTCACCGGGTTGTCCTCGACCATCAGCACCCGGCGGCCCGTCAGGCCCGGCTCCTCGGCGGGGGCGCGGCGCTGCGTGCCCAGCGGCGTCGGCGCGGCCGGCAAGGGCAGCTCCGCCCAGAAGGTCGCGCCCGCGCCGGGACGGCTGTCCACGCCCACCGAGCCGCCCATCAGCGTCGCCAGCTCCCGGCAGATCGACAACCCCAGTCCCGTGCCCCCGTAGCGGCGCGTGGTGGACTCGTCGGCCTGCGTGAAGGGCTGGAACAGCCGCTCGTGCATGGCCTCGGCGATGCCCGGTCCGGTGTCGCTGACCTCGATGCGGATGCGGCGCTCGTCCTGACGACGCACGCGCACCGCGACCGCGCCCTGCTCGGTGAACTTCAGCGCGTTGCTCAGGTAGTTGCTCAGGATCTGGCGCGTGCGCACCGGATCGCCCACCACCCAGGCCGGCACCTCGTCCTCGACGTCGATGCTGAAGCCCAGCCCGCGCGCCTGCGCCAGCGTCAGATAGCCCATGCGCATCGTCGCCAGCATGTCGCGCAGCGCGAAGGGCACGGTCTCCAGCGTCAGCCGGCCGGCCTCGATCTTGGACAGGTCCAGGATGTCGGACATCAAGCCCGACAGGCTCTCCGCGCTGTCCAGCATCTGGTCCAGGTAGTGGCGCCGCGTGTCGTCGCCCAGGTCGGGCTGCTGCAGCAGACGCGCCAGGCCGACCAGACCGTTCAGCGGGGTGCGGATCTCGTGGCTGATGTTGGCCAGGAAGGCGCTCTTGGCGCGGTTGGCCGCCTGGGCCTCGTCCTTGGCCTGCGCCAGCGCCGCCTCGACGCGACGCCGCTCGGTCACGTCCTCCATGATCCAGATCGTGCCGCCGCGGCTGGGGTGATTCGGGTCCACCGCGCGCGCCAGGATCCGGCACAGGAAGCGGCTGCCGTCGCGGCGCCGCATCAGGCGCTCCACCTCGACCTGCTCGCCCGCGGCCAGGCGCGGACCCAGCTCGCGGCCGACCGCTTCGTAGTCCTCCAGGCCGGGCCAGACCACGCTGCCCGCCTGCCCGATCAGCTCGCCCGCGGGCCAGCCGAACATCTCCTCGACCAGCCGGTTGGCCTGCACGAAGCGCGCGTCGCGCGTCAGCGCGATGCCGATGGAGGCGTTCTCCAGGATCGCCGCGTGGACCAGCCGGGTGCGCTCGCTGTCCGACACGTCGCGCGAGTTCACGACCAGGTAGGACATCCCGTCCATCACGAAGGGCGCCGCCGACAGCAGCATCGGGATGGGCTGGCCGCGCCGGTTGATGAAGGTGGCGGGCATGTCACTGACGCGGCCGTGCAGGCGCAGCGCCTCGATCAGGCGTTCACGGTCGGCCAGGTCCTGCCAGATGCCCACTTCCTCGGTGCTGCGGCCCAGCACCTCGTCGGCGCCGTAGCCGCTCATCTCCTCGAAGGTCTTGTTGACCATCACGTAGCGGCCGCTGGCGGTCTCGGTCAGCGTGACCACGTCGGGGCTGGTCGCGAACAGGTGCGACAGCAAGGCCTCCGAGCGCCGCAACGCGTCCTGCGCGCGCGAGGTCTCGGTCTGGTCGATGAAGAAGGACAGCGTGGCCGCGCCGCTGGCGGCGTCGACCCGCACGCTGGTGGCCTGCACCAGCCGGCGGCGGCGCGACAGCGTGCGCAGCCGGAATTCCGTCATCGGCAGCATCGCGCCGACCGGCATGGCCTCCATCTTGGCGGCGCGCTGGCGGGCGCGCTCCTCGTCGCCGGGCTCGTAATGCGAGAACAGGTCCTGGCCGATCATCGACGAGCGCTGCGTGTAGCCGAACATCGCCATCGCCGCCGGGTTGGCGTCCATCACCCGGCCCCAGCGGTGCAGCACCAGCGGCGAGGGCGAGCGCCGGAACAGCTCGCGGTAACGGGTCTCGGTGGCCAGCATGGCCTGCTCGGTCTGGACCTCGTCGGTGACGTCGCGGCCCACGCCCCAGTAGCCGCGGAAGTTGCCCTTGGCGTCGAAGCGCGGCTCGCCGCTGATGGAGACGTAGCGCAGCACGCCGTCCTCGCCGGCGCGGCGCATCACCAGGCCGCGGAAGGGGCGGTGCGACTCCAGGTCGGCGCGGTGCGCGTCCAGGTCCTCGTCGGACAGGCCCAGGTGCTCGATCTCCCAGGGCGCGCGGCCCAGGCGCTCTGAGGCGGACAGGCCGGAGGAACCGGGGTTGTGCTCGGCCAGATGCGTGAAGCGGAACTGGCGATCCATTTCCCAGTACCAGTCCGCCGCCATGTTGAGCAGGTGGCGGAAGCGGGCATGGCGCTCGTTGACCTCCTGCATCGCGCGGCGGATCAGCTTGGCGGTGCCCAGCCCGACCACCAGGCCGGAGATCAGCAGCATCAGCTGCGTCAGCAGGCGGCCGGTGAGGCCCGCGCTGGCGTTGCCGACCTGCACCCAGCCGCTGAGCTCGGCCGTGGCCAGTCCGCCCAGCGCCGCCAGGCCCAGGCCGAACAGCGACAGCCCGGCGCCCAGGCCGACCATGCCGGTGCCCAGCGCGACCATCAAGGCGATGATTCCCAGGCTGCTCGAGGTCAGGCCCAGCTGGCGCGACACCGCCACCGTCAGCGCCAGCGCGATCGCCAGGCACATCATGAACATCACGCCCAGCGGCCCGCGGTCGGACGGCAGGCGCCACAGCAGGGCCAGGCCGGCGACGGTGCCGACCAGCGCGGTCAGCGGGGGCAGCCAGCCGCCGAGCGGCTCGGCCGTCGAGGCGCTGAGCGCGAGCAGCGCCCCGCTGAAGGCGCACAGCACCACGCACGCGGCGATGAACAGCCGCGCGGCGCGCCATTGCAGACCCGGGGGCAGGCGGTCGCCTGGCGACAGCTCCTGCCCCACCAGACTGCTCAGATCGTCCTGGGAAACCTTGCTCACTCTGATGCCCAACTGGAACGTGTGGTCGTTCGATGGCGTCGCGATGGCCTGGCCCGGGACGACGCACGCGCCCAGGGCCCGGCTTGCAACGTCCGGTTACGCACAGTCTCGGCGAGTGGCGGCCGTTCTGAAGGGCAGAGGAAACCCGAAACGCGTGCCTCCCGACAGGCGTTTGGGGTTTCTGCCAATTAATTGGCGGCCGGCGGTGGACCCGGCCGGGGCCTCACAGGCCGCCGTCGGGGCGCAGCGAGTCGCGGGTCGCCAGGGCGACCTTGCGGGCGGCGGCGGCGAAATCCTCGCCCGAGGAGGCGTAGAGCACCGCGCGCGAGGAGTTGACGATGACCGTGCCGGCGCCTCGGCGCCAGCCCGCGGCGACCGTCGAGGCCGCGTCGCCGCCCTGGGCGCCCACGCCCGGGATCAGCAGCGGCAGCGTCGGGGCGAGCTCGCGCACCCGCTCGATCTCCTTCGGATAGGTCGCGCCGACGACCAGGCCCAGCTGGCCGTTGGTGTTCCAGTCGCCCTGGGCGATGGCGGCCAGGTGCTCGAACAGACGCGGCTGGCCGGGGACGTCGGCCAGGCGCTGCATCTGCCAGTCGTCGCCGCCCGGGTTGGAGGTGCGGCACAGCAGGAAGGCGCCCTTGTCGGGGTAGCGCAGGTAGGGCTCGACGCTGTCGCGGCCCATGAAGGGCGACAGGGTGACCGCGTCGGCCTGGTAGCGCTCGAAGGCCTCGCGGGCGTACTGCTCGGCGGTGGCGCCGATGTCGCCGCGCTTGGCGTCCAGGATCACCGGCACGTGCGGGGCGTTGCGCTTGATGTGGGCCATCAGCTGCTCGAGCTGGTCCTCGGCGCGGTGCGCGGCGAAGTAGGCGATCTGCGGCTTGAACGAGCTGACCAGGTCCTTGGTCGCGTCGACGATGGCGGCGCAGAAGTCGTAGATCCGGCCGGCGTCGCCCTTCCACGGGGCGGGGAACTTGGCCGGATCGGGGTCCAGGCCGACGCACAGCAGCGAGTCGTTCAGGCGTTCGGCGGCCTGCAGTTTCTGCATGAATTTCATGGAGGGTCCGGGCGTTGGGGTGACTGGCGGGCGGGCCGCCGGGGTGCGGTATTGTCCCACCCACGCGGACGGGGAGCCGCGGGAGGCCGGGATCGATGGAAGTGCTGAGGACGGCGCGTCTGCGCCTGCGCTGGTTCGGGGGGGAGGACGCGCCCTTCGTGCGCGGCCTGCTCAACGAGCCGGCCTGGATCGCCAACATCTACGACGCGCAGGTGCGCACCGACGAGCAGGCCGCGGCCTGGATCCGCGAGCGGCTGGAGGCGCGCTACTGGCTGCTGGGCTACGGCTTCTGGGCCGTGGAGCGGCTGGAGGACGGCGAGACGGTCGGCCTGGCCGGTGTCATCAAGCGCGACGGGCTCGACCACCCTGACATCGGGTACGGCTTCCCGGCGCGTTTCTGGGGCCACGGCTATGCGCGGGAGGCGGCCTCGGGCACCTTCGACTACTGCCGTCAGGTGCTGGGGCTGCGCGACCTGCTGGGGACGACCTCGCCCGAGAACCACGCCTCCGGCCGCGTGCTGCTGGCCATCGGCATGAGCGACGACGGCGTCCGGCAGACCGAGGCCCACGAGGGGCCTTCCCACGTCTACAGCTGGCACGACCCCGCGCCCCGGTCCGATGCCGAGGACGTCGCCGCGCTGCGCCTGCGCTGGCGCGCGGCGCTGCGGGGGGCCGCGCGGCCGGCGCTGATGGCCTGCGTCACGCCCGAGACCGTCGAGCGCGTGATGGCCTCGCGCACCGACCTGTCGCCGGCCGCGCTCGACCATCTGGCGCGGCGCTGGCTCCCCCTGGCGGAGGACCCCGCGCTGCGGGCGGTGCGCACGCCGCTGGGATGGCGGCTGGACATCCCCGCGGATCGCTGAGCCCGACCTCCACGCGCGTGAGCGCACGCGTGGGCGCGCTTAAGAATCCCTGAAGGCAGCGTCCGGGCGCCTCGCCTATGCTCGCGGGATGGAAATTTCTGCATCGCCGGCGGCCGTCCGCATCCTGCTCATCGAGGACGACGAGCGCCTGGCCCAGCTGGTCGCCGACGCGCTGGAGAAGGCCAACTACAGCGTCACCCTCTGCGGCGACGGCCTCGCCGGTGAGGCGCTGATCCGCCAGGAACCCTTCGATCTGGTGCTGCTGGACGGCCATCTGCCCGGCAAGGACGGCTTCGACGTGCTGCGCGACACGCGCCGCGACTTCGCCGGCCGCATCGTGATGCTGACCGCCCGCGACGACGACATCGACCAGGTCCTCGGCCTGGAGGGCGGCGCCGACGACTACATCACCAAGCCCGTCGCGCCGCGCGTGCTGCTGGCCCGCATCAAGGCGCTGCTGCGCCGTGACGCGCTGCCCGCGGCGCAACCGGTGGGCGAGGCGCTGCACTTCGGTCCGCTCACGCTGCTGCCGCAGTCGCGCGAACTGCGCGTCAACGGCGAGCCGGTCCCGCTGACCACCGCCGAGTACGAGCTGCTGAACTTCCTCGCGCATCGCGCCGGCCAGGTGGTGAGCCGAGACGACATCATGCAAGGCCTGCGCGGCCTGGAGTTCGACGGGCTGGACCGCGCCATCGACGCGCGCATCTCGCGCCTGCGCAAGAAGATCGGCGACGACGCGCAGGCGCCCGCCCGCATCAAGACGGTCCGCGGCCAGGGCTATCTGTTCGCGATCGACTGATGGCCGCGATGTCGCTGCGCGCCTCGCTGCTGCGGATGGCGCTGGGACTGGGGCTGGCGGTGCTCGCGCTGGCGCTGCTGGTCGAGAGCCTGGTGCTGATCGGCGCCTCCGAGGTCACCGACGACTACGTGCGCAACTTCATGCGCGGCACCGTCGACCTGCTGGTGCGGGATCTCTCGCCGCTGGACCCCTCCACCCGCCGCGAGCGGGTGCAGGAGCTGGATGCGCAGTTCGACTATCCGGTGCGCCTGATCCGCACCGATCTGGCCAAGCTCAGCGCGGACCAGCGCCGCAAGCTCGCGCAGGGCGAGATCCTCGTCACCGGCTTCAACCGGCGCATCTACGCGGCGCTGCCCGGCGAGCCCGATCAGCTGCTGCTGCTCGGGCCGCTGGACTCCAAGCGCGGCGGCGAGCTGCCCAAGGAACTGGCCGCGCAGCTGGGCGTGGCGGTGGTGTTGGCGCTCGCGGTGGCCATCCTGGCCTGGTGGCAGCTGCGACCGCTGTGGCGCGACCTGCGCGGGCTGCAACGCGCGGCCGAGCGGCTCAGCGCCGGGCGGCTGGACACGGAGATGCCGGCGCTCAAGAGCCGGCTGTTCGCGCCGGTGGTCGCGGCGACGCGGGCGATGCTGGAGCGGCTCGCGGCCGCGATGGCCACGCAGCGCGAGCTCACCGGGGCGGTCTCGCACGAGCTGCGCACGCCGCTGGCGCGCTTGCGCTTCGCGATCGACGCGCTGGTCGACGAGGACGACCGCGCCGAGCGCGAGCGCATGGTGCAGGCCTGCGAGCGCGACATCGACGAGCTCGACGAGCTGATCGACGCCAGCCTCACGCTGGCGCGGCTGGACATGGGCGCGCTGCAGCCGCATCTGTCCCAGGGCGATCTGGGCGACATGCTGGCGCGGGAGGCGCGCTCGCTGGCGCCTCTGCTGGACGGGAAGGCGCTGGACACCGATCTGCGGCTGCCCGCCGTGCTGCCCTTCGACGAGCGGCTGCTGCCCTACGCGATCCGCAACGGGCTGCGCAACGCGGCCCGCTACGCGAAGGGGCGGATCATGCTGTCGTCCTGGGTCGAGGCCGGCCAGCTGTGGCTGGCCATCGACGACGACGGCGAAGGCGTGCCGCCCGCGCTGCGCGAGGCGGCCTTCGAGCCCTTCAAGCGGCTCGAGCGCAAGGGCCGTGGCGGCACGCGGGGCTTCGGCCTGGGGCTGGCGATCGTGCGTCACGTCGCGCATGCGCACGGCGGTCACGCGCGGCTGGGCGAGGCGCCCCGCCTGGGCGGCGCGCGGCTGCTGCTGTACTGGCCGGTCGGCTGACAGCAACGTCGCGCAACAGGCGGCGCCGGGTGTGAAGCTGCGTCAAGCGCCATCGCCCGGACTGTCATGGACCGTCACAGAAGGCCCCAACTCGGTCCACAGACGCGAGAGGTCTCGATTCCCACAATGAGAGCCATGTCGAACGAGCAGCGGTCACGGTGATCGCGGAGCCCGACGGACGACAGCTCTCGAAGGAGTTTCGAATGACCAAGAACAATCGCACCGCTCTCCTGGCCGCCGCCGCGCTGGCTCTGACCCTGGGCTCGGGTCTGGCCAAGGCCGCCGACACGCCGTACTACATCGGTGGCGACGTGGCCAAGTCCTCGCAGCGCGTGGGCGGCGACAGCCAGAAGCGCAGCGCCGACAGCTACAGCATCTTCGGCGGCTACAAGTTCAACGAGAACTTCGCCGTGGAAGCCAACTACACCGACCTGGGCAGCATCAACTTCAACGGCATCAACGCCAAGAACAAGGTGTACTCGCTGGACGGCATCGCCCGTGCCCCGCTGGGCGCCGGCTTCGGCGTCTACGGCAAGGTGGGCGTGGCCTACGCCGACCGCAAGTTCGACAGCGGCCTGGGCAGCGAGCACAAGACCGGCCTGAAGCTGGGCGTGGGCGTCGACTACGCGCTGACCAAGAACGTGTCGCTGCGCGCCGAGGCCACCCGCTTCAACAACATGCCCGACGCCAACGGCTTCAACAAGAAGACCGACCGCCTGGGCGTGGGCCTGGCCTACCAGTTCTGATCGACCGATGACCGGTTACGGCGTCCTGACCAGACGCCGGGTGCCTTCCGGGACGCGCTCCTACGCGACACCCCGATACCCCCCGAAGCCGGAAGGCGCACAGGGCGATGCAGCGATGCATCGCCCTTTTTTCATTGCGAAGGCCCGGCGCCCCACGGGCGAAGGGGCCTGGGGAATAATCGGCGTCTGTCCGCCCGCAGCGCCGCTCAAGAGGTTGTACGCGAGGGCTTGAGAAGGGGCCTCTACTCCCAGGCCCGACGACATCACCGCAACGCCCCTTCCCTTCGATCAGTCCGAGATCAAGATGCCCGCATACCGTTCCAAGACCTCCACCTCCGGCCGCAACATGGCGGGCGCGCGCTCCCTGTGGCGCGCCACCGGCATGAAGGACGACGACTTCTCTAAGCCCATCATCGCGGTGGTGAACTCGTTCACGCAGTTCGTGCCCGGCCACGTCCACCTCAAGGACCTGGGCCAGCTGGTGGCGCGCGAGATCGAGGCCGCCGGCGGCGTCGCCAAGGAATTCAACACCATCGCCGTCGACGACGGCATCGCGATGGGCCATGACGGCATGCTGTATTCGCTGCCCAGCCGCGACATCATCGCGGACTCGGTCGAGTACATGGTCAACGCGCACTGCGCCGACGCGATGGTGTGCATCTCCAACTGCGACAAGATCACCCCGGGGATGCTGATGGCCGCGATGCGGCTCAACATCCCGGTGGTCTTCGTCTCGGGCGGCCCGATGGAGGCCGGCAAGACGCGCCTGGCCAACCCGGTGACGCAGAAGATCGAGATCAAGAAGCTGGACCTGATCGACGCCATGGTCGCCGCGGCCGATCCGAAGTATTCGGACGCGGACGTCGCCGAGATCGAGCGCTCCGCCTGTCCGACCTGCGGGTCGTGCTCGGGCATGTTCACCGCCAATTCGATGAACTGCCTGACCGAGGCGCTGGGCCTTTCGCTGCCTGGCAACGGCACGGTGGTGGCGACGCACGCCGACCGCGAGCAGCTGTTCAAGCGCGCGGGTCATCTGATCGTCGATCTGGCCCGCCGCTACTACGAGCAGGACGAGGCGACCCTGCTGCCGCGCGCCGTCGGCTTCAAGGCCTTCGAGAACGCGATGACGCTGGACATCGCGATGGGCGGCTCGACCAACACCATCCTGCACCTGCTGGCGATCGCGCAGGAAGCGGAGATCGACTTCACGATGGAGGACATCGACCGCCTGTCGCGCATCGTGCCGCAGCTGTGCAAGGTCGCGCCCAACACGAACAAGTACCACATCGAGGACGTGCACCGCGCCGGCGGCATCATGGCCATCCTGGGCGAGCTGGACCGCGCCGGGAAGCTGCACACGGATGTGCCGACGGTGCACGCGCCCTCGCTGAAGGCGGCGCTGGACCAGTGGGACATCGTGCGCACGCAGGACGAGGCGGTGCGCCAGTTCTACATGGCCGGCCCGGCCGGCATCCCGACGCAGGTCGCGTTCAGCCAGAACACGCGCTGGCCCTCGCTGGACCTGGATCGCGCCGAGGGCTGCATCCGGTCGTATGACCACGCGTTCTCCAAGGAAGGCGGCCTGGCCGTGCTGACGGGCAACATCGCGCGCAACGGCTGCGTGGTGAAGACCGCGGGCGTGGACGACAGCATCCTGGTGTTCGAGGGCAACGCCCACGTGACCGAGTCGCAGGACGAGGCGGTCGAGAACATCCTGGCCGACAAGGTCAAGGCCGGCGACGTGGTGGTGGTGCGCTACGAAGGCCCGAAGGGCGGCCCGGGCATGCAGGAGATGCTGTACCCGACCAGCTACATCAAGTCCAAGGGCCTGGGGAAGGCCTGCGCGCTGCTGACGGACGGCCGGTTCTCCGGCGGCACGTCGGGGCTGTCGATCGGGCATTGCTCGCCGGAAGCGGCGGCCGGTGGCGCGATCGGGCTGGTGCGCAACGGGGATCGGATCCGCATCGACATCCCGAATCGGACCATCGACGTGCTGGTGTCGGATGAGGAACTGGCGCGTCGTCGCGCGGAGCAGGACGCGAAGGGCTGGAAGCCTGAGCAGCCGCGGCCGCGCAAGGTGTCGGCGGCGCTGAAGGCCTACGCGAAGCTGGTGATGTCGGCGGACAAGGGCGCGATCCGCGATCTGTCGTTGCTGGACTGAAGTCAGCAAGCTCTCTTGCTCCCTCTCCCGCTTGCGGGAGAGGGCGGGGGTGAGGGTCTTCAGATCCGCTTCGCCAGTTCCTCGGCCTTGCCCGTGTAGTTGCCCGGCGTCATCGCCAGCAACCGCTGCTTCTCCGCCTCCGGCAACTCCAGCCCCTGGATGAACTGCTGAATCGATTCCCGCGTGATCGTCTTGCCGCGGGTCAGCTCCTTCAGCCGCTCATACGGGTTGGGCAGCGCATAGCGGCGCATCACCGTCTGGATCGGCTCGGCCAGCACTTCCCACGACGAATCCAGATCCGCGTCCAGCGCCTCCTGGTTGAGCTCGAGCTTGTCCAGCCCCTTGCTCAGCGAGTCGTAGCCCAGCAGCGCATAGCCCAGCGCCACGCCCATGTTGCGCAGCACCGTCGAGTCGGTCAGGTCACGCTGCCAGCGCGAGATGGGGAGCTTCTGGCTCAGGTGCGTCAGCACCGCGTTGGCCAGGCCGAAGTTGCCTTCCGCGTTCTCGAAGTCGATCGGGTTGACCTTGTGCGGCATCGTCGACGAGCCGATCTCGCCGGCCTTCGTCTTCTGCTTGAAGTAGCCCAGCGACACATAGCCCCACACGTCGCGCGACCAGTCCACCAGGATGGTGTTGGCGCGGGTGACGGCGTCGAACAGCTCGGCCATGTAGTCGTGCGGCTCGATCTGGATCGTGTACGGGTTGAACGTCAGGCCCAGCTGCTGCTCGATGACCGATTGGCTGAAGGCTTCCCAGTCCTGCTCGGGATAGGCCGACAGGTGGGCGTTGTAGTTGCCGACCGCGCCGTTCATCTTGGCCAGCAGCTTCACGTCCGCGATCACCGTGCGCGCGCGGCGCAGGCGGGCCACGACGTTGGCGATTTCCTTGCCCACCGTGGTCGGGCTGGCCGTCTGGCCGTGCGTGCGGCTCAGCATCGGATTCGCGGCCATGGTCTTGGCCATGTCGCTCAGCTTGGCGATGACGCGGTCCAGCGCGGGCAGGATGACCTCGTCCCGCGCGGCCTTGAGCATCAGGCCGTGGCTGGTGTTGTTGATGTCCTCGCTGGTGCAGGCGAAGTGCACGAACTCGCCGGCCTTCTCCAGTTCCGGCTTGCCCGCGAACTGCTTCTTGATCCAGTACTCGACCGCCTTGACGTCGTGGTTGGTGGTCTTCTCGATGTCCTTGATCGCCTGCGCGTCGGCTTCGGAGAAGTGGGCCACCAGGGCGCGCAGGAACTCGCGCGAGGCGGCCGGCAGCGGCTGCAGCTCGGCCAGGCCGGCGTCGGACAGGGCGATGAACCACTCGATCTCGACCTGCACGCGGCGGTGCATCAGGCCGAATTCCGACAGCAGCGGGCGCAGCGCGGCCATGCGCGACGCATAGCGGCCATCCAGGGGCGACAGGGCGGAGAGAGCGGAGAGGTTCATGGCGCGCTGCGGCCAGGGATCCGGCCGGGACTGGGGTGGGACAAACCCGGGGATTCTACAGAGAGGGTCACAATAGCCCCCGCTTTGAAGTTGCCAGAGGGAAGGCTGAGGGAAGGCATGAAGGACAAGAACCATCGCCGCGCGACCGGACGCATCACCATCCGCGCCGCCGCGACGAGCACCGCCGCCGCCTTGGCGGTGCTGACGCTGCTGGCCGGCTGCAAGCCCGCCGCCGAGACGCCGCAAGCGCTGGCGCCGCTGCAAGCCGCCTCCGCCAGCCCCACGGTCAGCGCGACGCTGCGCCAGCAGAGCGACGAGGTGCTGGCCCGCTACCGCCAGATGATCGTGCTGATGGACGGCGAGGCGGCCCTCAAGCCGGCCGAGCGCGACGCCGTGCACGCCGTCGGCCTGATGCTCTTCCACGACATGCAGGAGAGCATCAACGCGCTGGGCGGCACCGCCTCGGGCATCGCCCGGAGCACCGATCCGGCCGGCATCGCCGCGATCTCCGAGCTGCTGGACCGCATCGAGGGCGAGCCCTCCTGGTTCGACGCCGACCGCCTGGCGTTCAAGGAATTCCTGAGCCAGCTGTCGCAGCAGTTCTCGACCTCCCAGAGCCTGGCCGGGCTGAAGCTGGCCAAGCGCGCCGGCGAGGACCTGACCGTGCTGGCCGACATCGAGCAGACCTACGAGCAGGAGCTGCGCGACACCTTCGGCCGCTTCGCGCAGCGGGGCATCGTGCCCAAGCGGGAGAAGTGGTCCGACTACGTGGCCAAGCTCAAGGCCCTGTACGGCCGCGATCGCATCCTCAAGGACTACGCGACCATCCTCCCCGACCTGCAGGCCCGCCCCACGGTGACCGAGATCACCGTGCCCGCCGAGGCCGCCGCCTCCGGCGCGACGCGCGGCCCGAGCAAGGAGGAGCGCGAGTTCTTCGGCCGCCAGCTGCCGCCCAAGACCGTGCTGCTGACCTTCGACGACGGCCCGCATCCGCGCTACACCGACGAGATCCTGGAGATCCTCAAGCGCTACCAGGCGCCGGCCGTGTTCTTCGAGCTGGGCCGCAACCTGGGCACGGTGGACGCCAAGGGCAACATCAAGCCGGGTCCCGGCACGCAGGTGGCGCAGCGCGTGCTGGCCGCCGGCCATCCGATCGCGAACCACAGCTTCAGCCACGGCGTGATGTCCAAGTTCGAGCTGGACAGGGTCAAGCAGGAGGCCTCGTCGACCGAGGCGCTGCTGGACGCCGCCGGTCGCAGCGGCCAGGCGCTGTTCCGCTTTCCCTACGGCGCGCGCAACGACGCGGCGCTGAGCACCATCGAGGCGCTCAAGCTGCGCTCGATGATGTGGAACGTGGACTCGCTGGACTGGTCCGACCCGATTCCCAAGTCCATCGCGGCGCGGGTGCTGGGCGAGCTCGGCAAGCAGCAGCGCGGCATCGTGCTCTTCCACGACATCCACGCCCGCACCGTCGAGGCGCTGCCGCTGGTGCTGGACCAGCTCAAGGCCGAGGGCTACAAGTTCGCGGCCTGGAAGGACGGCAAGATCGTCCCGGTCGAGCCGCCCGCGGCCGACGCGGCCGCGCCCGATCTGGCCGGCGCCAACCTCTATCGCGAGAGCTACGCGCTGGTGATCGGCATCGACCAGTACAAGAGCTGGCCGCGCCTGCAGCACGCCGTGCGCGACGCCCGCGCCATCCAGGACACGCTGCAGACGCAGTTCGGCTTCAAGCCGGAGAACGTCACCGCGCTGACCGACGGCGAGGCCACGCGCGCCAACATCCTGCGCGCGCTCAACGCGATGACGCGCAAGGGCACCGACGGCAAGCTCAAGCGCGACGACCGCGTCTTCGTCTTCTTCGCCGGTCACGGCAGCACGCGCAAGCTGCCCAGCGGCCGCGACGTGGGCTACATCATTCCGGTCGACGCCGGCACCGACGATCTGCAGACCGACGCGATCGCGATGCCGCAGCTGCAGGAGCTGGGCGAGGCGCTGCCCGCCAAGCATGCGTTCTTCGTGATCGACGCCTGTTACTCGGGCCTGGGCCTGACGCGCGGCGGCGCGCCGGGCGGCAACAACTTCGTGCGCGACAACGCGCGTCGACTGGGCCGCCAGATGATGACGGCCGGCGGCGCCGACCAGCAGGTCGCGGACGACGGTCCGGGCGGCCATTCGGTGTTCACGTGGACGCTGCTGCAGGCGCTGTCGGGCAAGGCCGACCTGAACGGGGACGGCCTGATCACCGCGACCGAGCTGGCCGCCTACGTCGCGCCGGCGGTCTCCGCGATCGCGCACCAGACGCCGGCCTTCGGCAGCCTGCCGGGCAGCGAGGGCGGCGAGTTCATCTTCGAACTGGCCTCCGCGCAGGAGCAGGCCCTGAGCGGCGACAGCAACCAGCTCGACGCCAAGGCCAGCGCGCTGGCCAAGCAGGCCGACGCCGCGCGCGACGCGCAGCTGCAGCCGGTGGCGAGCGCCTCCGCGCCCGCCGGTGCCGCGCCCGCGAGCGCCACGGCGGTGCAGGTCACGCTGAAGAACCTGGACGGCACCGACACGGCGATCGCGACGAGCGCCGCGCCCGCGGCCGTGCCGGCGCGTGTCGCCGCGCAGCGCGCCAACGACCGGGGCCTGCAGCTCTACAAGGAGCGCCGCTACGACGAGGCCGAGGCCGCGTTCACCGAGGCGCTGAAGCTGCAGCCCAAGTTCGCGCTCGCGGCCAACAACCTGGGCTTCATCTACTACAAGCGCGACAAGCCGGTCGAGGCCGCGCGCTGGTACCGCAAGGCCATCGAGATGGACGGCAGCCGCGCGCTGGCGCACCTGAACCTGGGCGACGCGCTGCTGCGCGCCGGCGAGGACGCGCAGGCGCAGGCGGCGTACCGGACCTTCATCGAGCTCTCGCCCAAGCACCCGCGCGCACCGGAGCTGAAGGCCTGGGTGGAGCATCCGGACACGGCGAAGAAGCCGGAGCCGGCGCGCTGATCGGCACCGGGCGGGTTGTCCCTGATGCCGGTGTCAAGCGCTTGCTGCTTAATCCGGCCTTTCCCGCTCGGTTGACGTTTGGTTACCGCTCTCTGAGATGTTGTCCCTGGCTTCCGATGGCGCCGCACCGCGCCTTGTCCGCGTGCATCAGATCGACCCGCTCGCCTGGGCGCCCTTGCTGGCCGCCAGCGAGGCGGAAGGCTGGCGGATGCTGCGCCGGTTGATGGACGAGTGGCGCAGCGGCGCCAACCGCTACGAGCAGCCGGGCGAATCGCTCTGGGCCTGGTTCGACGACCACGGCCAGGTGGTCGCGGTGGGCGGCCTCAACCGCGAGCCCGCCCCGGGCCGCGCGGGCACCGGCCGCATGCGCCGCTTCTACGTGCATCCGTCCTGGCGGGGTCATGGCCTCGCGCGGCGGCTCGTGAACGCGGTGCTGGCGAGCGCCCAAGGGCACTTCAGCCGCCTGCACGTGAATTGCGAGAGCGCCGCGTCCGCGGAGTTCTGGACCCACTGCGGCTTCGCGCCCATCGCGGCCGGCGAACCCGCCGAGCGTCCCGCCCGCTACACCCACGCGCGCCTGCTGCCGCAGTACCAGGCCGCCTGAGCGCGGGGACGCCTCGCCGGGGGCTCAGGTCGGCGGCCAATGCGCCGCGTGCACGTCCGCGACCTGCGGCAGCGCCTCGATGCGCTGGAGCAGCGCCAGGAACTCGGGCCGCTGCGCCTGCAGGTGCTGCCGCGTGCCTGACCACTTCGAGACGATGCCCGCCATCACGTCGAGCGCGCCTGGCTGCGCTCCGCACAGCCAGGGCCGCGCCGGGAACATGTCGGCGAACAGCGCCCAATGCCGATGCAGCCGCGCGCGGCCGCCCTGCCGCACCGCCTCGTGCTGGGCAGGGTCCCCGCTGGTCGTGTAGCGCTCGGGATAGTCCGTGATGCTGATGCAGCTGTAGCAGTTCGCCGCGATGTAGACGAGGCCGCGCAGGATCTGGTCACGCGCCCGCTCGTCCGCGCCCAGCAGCCTCGCGTCGGGGAAGCGCAGCCCCAGATGCATGAGGATCGCGGCGCTCTCGCTAAGCACCTCGCCCTCGGGCGTGCGCAGCGTGGGGATCTGCATCAGCGGATTCACCGCGCGCAGCTCGTCGCGCGCGGACTGTTCCTCCCATGACGATGCATGCACCGTGCGGTACGGCTGGCCGCACCAGCGCAGCGCGATCTCCGCGATCGCGGAGCCGGAGCCCCGCGTGCCATACAGCACGTAGCCCGCGGCGGTTCCGGCGTGGGGCGGATGGGGCGAGGTCGTCATGAGCGCTCCTGTTCGTGGGGATGATCGCAGGCCGGATCGAGGCGGGGAATCCCGGTGGGCCGGACGCGAAGCGGGAAGTCCGGACGGCGGCAATCCCCGTTCCGAGGGCCCTCCCGAGCGTTGCATCCGTGACGCGGGCGGCAGAGGGCGACTCGTTAGAATCGCCGCTCAGAAACCCGAGGCCCTCGCTCTGTCCTCGTTCCGGATACGAATGAAACTCATCGGTTCCCTCACCAGCCCCTACGTCCGCAAGGTCCGCATCGTCATGGCGGAGAAGAAGCTCGACTACCAGTTCGAGCTGGAGGACGTCTGGGGCAGCGACAACATCCTCAAGATGAACCCGCTCGGCAAGGTGCCGTGCCTGGTGATGGAAGGCCAGGACTCGATCACCGGCGCGGTCTTCGACTCGCGGGTGATCGTCGAGTACGTGGACACGCTCTCCCCGGTGGGACGCCTGATCCCGGAGCGCGGCCGTGAACGCTGCGAGGTCCGCACCTGGGAGGCCCTGGCCGACGGCCTGATCGACGCCTGCGTCGCCGCGCGCCTGGAACGCACCTGGGCCGGACGCCAGGACGGCGAGCGCTCCGAGGCCTGGATCGACCGGCAGATGGCCAAGGTCCACGCCTCGCTGCAGGCGATGGGCCACGGCCTGGGCGAGAAGACCTGGTGCTCCGGCAACCACTTCACCCTGGCCGACGTGTCGCTGGGCTGCGCCCTGGGCTACGTGGACTTCCGCTTCCCCGACATCGACTGGCGCACCGCCTATCCCAACCTGGCGCGCCACTTCGACAAGCTCATGACCCGCGCGAGCTTCCAGGACACCCTGCCCCCCGCGAACGCGTGAGCGCCGGGGCGCCGCCCCTCCTCCGTTCGGCAGAGATCGAGGCCCTCTTCGGAGGGCTTCGTCGTTTCCGGCTGCGAAACCAGGGCGAACTGGGCTCACAATCGCCCGGTTCCGGCGCGAGGATCCGCGCCGGTCCCAAAGTTCCCCAAGGGAGGATTGGATGGGCGTGAAGCGAGCATTGGCGCCGATCGGGCGCTTCTTCGGCAAGCTGTGGTGGTTCGTCGACGGGACCCGTCGGGTGGTGTTGAACCTGCTGTTCCTGTTGATCGTGATCGCCCTGGTGTGGGCGGCGATCCATGGCGGCAAGCCGCTCAAGGAGAAGACCACGCTGGTCCTGGACATCCAGGGCGAGGTGGTGGAGCAGTTCGCCGGGTCCGCGCGCGACCAGGCGGTGGCGCAGCTCAAGGGCGAGAACCGCGCCCAGACGCGTCTGCGCGACATCCTGCGCGCGCTGGACGCCGCGGCCAAGGACGACAAGATCACGCAGGTGCTGCTGGACCTGGACCAGGTCGGCAACGCGACGCCCGCGTCGCTGCATGAGATCGAGGTCGCGATCCAGCGCTTCAAGCAGTCCAGGAAGCCCGTCATCGCCTACGCCAACGCGTACAGCCAGCGCGCCTACTACCTGGCCGCCCAGGCCGATCAGGTCTACGTCCATCCGATGGGCGAGGTCATGATCGAGGGCTACGGCCGCTACCGCAACTACTACAAGGACGCGCTGGACCGCGTGGGCATCACCGCGCACGTGCTGCGCGTGGGCACCTACAAGAACGCCGTCGAGCCCTACTTCGCCAACGAGCCCTCCAAGGCCACGATGGAGGCGGACAGCTACCTCTACGACGCGCTCTGGGCGACCTACCAGACCCAGGTCGAGGCCGCGCGCAAGCTGCCCAAGGGCTCGATCGCCAAGGCCATCGACGAGCTGCCGCAGCGGCTCGCCGCGGTCGGCGGCAACCCCGGCAAGTTCGTGCTGGCCGAGAAGCTGGTCGACGGCCTGAAGACGCAGGACGAGGTCGAGACGCTGCTCGAGAAGCAGGGCGCCAAGGACGAGAAGCACCTGCGCGCCATCCACCTGGGCGCCTACGTCGCGCAACTGCCCGCGCAGCTGCCCAAGCCGGAAGGCCAGATCGGCGTGATCGTGGCCGAGGGCGAGATCGTCGACGGCAACGCCGCGCCGGGCAAGATCGGCGGCGAGTCCATGTCGCGCCTGATCAAGCAGGCCCGCGAGGACGACAAGATCAAGGCCGTCGTGCTGCGCGTGAATTCGCCGGGCGGCAGCGCCTTCGCCTCGGAGCTGGTGCGCCGCGAGCTCGAGCTCACCCGCGCCGTCGGCAAGCCGGTCGTGGTCTCCATGGGCGGCGTGGCCGCGTCGGGCGGCTACTGGATCTCGATGGCCTCGGACGAAGTCATCGCCGATCCGTCGACGATCACCGGCTCCATCGGCGTGTTCGGCGTGCTGCCCACCGGCGAGAAGCTGATGGACAAGCTGTCCATCCACACCGGCGGCTACACGACGACCTGGCTGGCCAACGGCTACGACCCGCGTCGCGCGCTGGATCCGCGCCTGGCGCAGGTGGTGCAGTCCTCGATCGAGAACATCTACGCCGAGTTCACCGGCAAGGCCGCGCAGGCCCGCAAGAAGACGCCGCAGCAGATCGACGCCGTCGGCCAGGGCCGGGTGTGGACCGGCGCGCAGGCGCTGGAGCGCGGCCTGATCGACCGCAACGGCCTGCTGGCCGACGCGATCGCCAGCGCCGCCAAGCGCGCCAAGCTGAGCGACGACCCGACCGTGCGCTACGTCGAGCCCGAGCGCAGCACCGTCGACCGCCTGCTGAGCAGCGTGGGCGACGCGGCGGCCCCGTCGCTGCGCGGCATGGTGATGCACGCGCTGGGCGGCATCCCGTCGATTCCCGCGCCGCTGCGCGAGGCGCAGGCCGACATGACCTGGCTCTCCGAGCAGGCGCAGGCCGGCCCGGCGGGCACGCGCGCGCCGGTCAAGGCCATCGTGCACTGCCTGTGCACGGCCCCCTGACGACGGCCGCCACGCGCGGGCGCTGAACGCGCCCGTGGCGCCGCCGGACCTTCGGAATCCGGCGGCGTGGCTATACTCCGCGACTCATGGCGCCGATTTGTCCGGCTTGCGGGCGCCCAAGAAATGCAGCTAAAGAGGGACACCCGATCCACGGATCGAGACCCGGTGTTCCGCTTCAAGCAGCGGCGCCGGGTTTTGTTTTTTCTGGATGCGATCGAGGTGTTCCATGGGTTCTGTCGGTGAGGTCACACCGCAGCGGCTGCTGTTCGAGGAGCCGCTGACGCTGCGCAGCGGCGCCCGCATTGCCGGGTATGAGTTGATGGTCGAGACCTACGGCCGTCTGAACGAGGACAAGTCCAACGCGGTGCTGGTGTGCCACGCGCTCAACGCGAGCCACCACGTCGCCGGCACGCATGCCGGCGTCGAGAAGAGCGAGGGCTGGTGGGACAACCTGGTCGGCCCCGGCAAGCCCCTGGACACGGACCGCTTCTTCGTCATCGGCGTGAACAACCTGGGCTCGTGCTTCGGCTCGACCGGGCCGATGCATCAGAACCCCGAGACCGGCCGCGTCTACGGCTCGGACTTCCCGGTCGTCACCGTGCACGACTGGGTCGACGCGCAGGCCCGCGTGCTGGACCGCTTCGGCATCCGCCGCCTGGCGGCGGTGCTGGGGGGATCGCTGGGCGGGATGCAGGCGCTGGACTGGTCGCTGCGCTATCCCGAGCGCATGGGGCATTGCATCGCGGTGGCGACGGCGCCCAACCTGTCGGCGCAGAACATCGCCTTCAACGAGGTGGCGCGCCGCGCCATCATCACCGACCCCGAGTTCCACGACGGCTTCTTCTACGAGCACGGCGCCATCCCGCGCCGCGGCCTGCGGGTGGCGCGGATGATCGGCCACATCACGTATCTGAGCGACGACGTGATGGAGGAGAAATTCGGCCGCCAGATGCGCGCGACCGAGCTGGGCTATTCGACCTCGGACATCGAGTTCCAGATCGAGAGCTACCTGCGCTACCAGGGCGACAAGTTCAGCGAGTACTTCGACGCCAACACCTACCTGCTGATCACGCGGGCGCTGGACTACTTCGATCCGGCGCGCGATCACGGCGGCGATCTGAGCCGCACGTTCGCGAGCGCGCTGTGCAAGTTCCTGGTGGTGAGCTTCACGACGGACTGGCGCTTCTCGCCGGCGCGCTCGCGCGAGATCGTCAAGGCGCTGCTGGACAACAAGCGCGACGTCTCCTACGCGGAGATCGACGCGCCGCACGGCCACGACGCCTTCCTGCTGGAGGACCCGCGCTATCACGGCGTGCTGCGCGCCTACTTCGAGCGCATCGCCGCCGAGTTCGAGCGCCCCGCGGGCGCCGGAGCCGTCGCGCCGCAGTCCCATCGCCTGACGGGAGTGGCGGTATGAGCGACCTCAAGGTGATGGAGATGATCGCGGCGCTGGTGCCGGCGGGCTCGCGGGTGCTGGACCTGGGCTGCGGCAAGGGCGAGCTGCTGGCGCACCTGCAGTCGACCAAGGGCTGCACCGGCTACGGCGTGGAGCTGGACGACGCGAACGTGCTGGCCTGCGCGCAGCGCGGCGTCAACGTGATCCAGCTCAACCTGGAAGAGGGCCTGGCGATCTTCGAGGACCAGAGCTTCGACGTGGTGCTGCAGCTGGAGACGCTGCAGAACCTGCGCAACACCGAAGCGATGCTGCGCGAGACCGCGCGCGTGGGCCGCATGGGCGTGGTGAGCTTCCCCAACTTCGCGCACTGGCCGAACCGGCTGCAGGTCCTCGCCGGCCGCATGCCGGTGACGCGCGTGCTGCCCTACCAGTGGTACGACACGCCCAACATCCGCGTCGGCACCTACGCGGACTTCCAGGTCCTCGCGCGCAAGTGCGGGCTGCGGGTGCTGGACAGCTTCGGCGTGCAGGACGGCCGTCAGGTCCGCGTGATGCCGAACCTGATGTCCAGCATGGCGGTGTTCAAGTTCGATCGGGATTGAGCGCCTGAGCGGCGCGATCGCGCCGCTCAGTCCTCGTAGCGTCCCAGCCTCACCATCGTCTGTCCGGCGCGTCCCGCGCGGCGCGAGGGCATGATCAGCACGCAGTCGTCGTGCGGCGTGAGCCACTGGTGGCCGTCGTCCTCCGCGAGCGGCGTGCCGGCCCGGGGAACGATCAGGAGGTGATGCGTCGGCATCAGGAATCGGAAGCGCGGCGAGCGCGCGGTCACGCCCTCGCCGACGCGCACCAGCCGCTGCCGCGCCGGCGCCGCGACGCGCAGCCGCGAGGTCGCCCAGCCCGTTTCCACCATGCCCAGCTGCAGCAGGAAGCGCAGCGTCACGTCGATGGCCATGTCGGCGGAGGCGTGCTCCCAGTGCGCGCCGCATTCGACCAGCACCGCCTTGCGCGGGCTGTCCGGATCGGAGAAGCCGCCGCGGTCGATCAGCCGCAGCCCCGCCGCATGGCCGGTGTCGACCAGCAGGGTCTCGGGCTGGCCCAGCGCGCGCGCGAGCGGCACGCTCTTGTCGGTCATGCCGCAGATGGTGAGCGCCGGCGCCCCGGCCTCCTGCATCGAGTGCAGGTCCAGCAGCGCGTCCGCCGAATCGATGAAGGGCGCCAGCACCCGCGCGCGGCGCAGCTCGACCGAATCGCGCGGGCCGAGCAGCACCTCGTCGGCCCAGACGCGGTTCATGTCCTCGTCGACGCAGCGGGTGGCGAAAGGGGCGCGCGCGTCGAAGCGGCGGAAGGCCTCGATGTTGGCGAAGGCCAGGATCAGCCGGCCCCGCGTCGGCCGCACCTGCTCCGACAGCAGCCAGTCCAGCGCGATCGCCCCGCAGAGCTCGTTCCCGTGCGTCAGCGCCAGCACCATCGCCGTCGGTCCCGGGCGGCCGGAGTCGCGCACGTGGACGAAGGGGATGCCGCTGCCGCCGTCGCGCCAGCGCTCGATGTCGGGCGGCGCGAGCTGCAGCGCGGAGACCGGGAGTTCGGTGTCGACCGCCGGGGCGGTGTCGGTGGCGCCCGGAGCGGTGGCCCGGGCGGACGTCGGGGCGGCCCCGGAGTCGGGGGACGGCAGCGTGGCGGTCATGGCGGCCGATCCTACACTTCGCCCCCATGAAGACTCTCTCCGGCCATGACGGCCTGCCGCTGCACTGGCGCGAGTGGGGCGCCGACCTGTCGCTCCCGACCCGCGGCACCGTGTTGATCGTCCACGGCCTGGGCGAGCACATCGGCCGCTACGAGCACGTGGCCCAGCGCCTGAACGACTGGGGCTGGCATGCCGCCGGCTTCGACCAGCGCGGCCATGGCGCCTCCGGCGGCCCCCGCGGCGACATCCCGGCCCACGACAGCCTGCTGCGCGACCTGGCCGCCGCCATCGACGGTCTGCGCGCCGACGACCGCAAGGGTCGCGGCCCGCTGGTGCTGCTGGGCCACAGCATGGGCGGCGCGATCGCGGCCCGCTTCGTGGCCGGCGCGCTGGAGCAGGCGCCCTGGTCGCGCCCGGTGGACGGGCTGGTGCTGACTTCCCCGGCGCTGGACGCCGGCCTGTCGGCCTTCCAGCGCGGCCTGCTGGGCGCGACGCTGCCGCTGGTGCCGCATCTGGCGGTGGGCAACGGGCTGAACCCGTCCTGGGTTTCGCGCAGCCCGGAGGTCGTTCAGGCCTACCAGGACGATCCGCTGGTCCACAACCGCATCACGCCCACGCTGGCCAAGATGATCGCCAGCTTCGGCCCCGAAACCCTGCCCCTCGTCGCGCGCTGGACCACGCCCACGCTGCTGATGTGGGCCGAGGCCGACCGCTGCGTCAACCCTGCCGGCAGCGCGGCCTTCGCCCGGGCCGCGGCCGGGAACGGCGCCGTCCAGGCGATCGGCTTCCCGGGACTCTTCCACGAGATCCTGAACGAGCCCGAGCGCGAACAGGTCTTCGCCCGGCTGCGCCCCTGGCTGGGCGCGCGCTCCTAGAATCGGCCGATCCGCCCCTTTCCGTCCGCCGCGGCCGCTCCCGCGCCGCCGGACACGACATCAGCGGCGCACCCGCCGCGCAGGAGACCCGCATGAACGCACGTGACCCGTCGTTGCCGCTGCACAAGGATGAGATCGACGCCCTCGGCACCTTCGCCGGCAAGGTCTGGGACGAGCAGATCGTCCCCGCGCTGACCGACTACATCGCCATCCCCGCCAAGAGCCCCATGTTCGACGCGGACTGGGCGTCCAACGGCCACATCGAGCGTGTCATCCGCGACGCCGCCCAGTGGGTCGAGAGCAAGAAGATCCCCGGCCTGAAGCTGGAGGTCATCCGCCTGGAAGGCCGGACCCCGGTCATCTTCTTCGAGCTGCCCGCCACCAAGGCCGACAGCACCGACACCGTCGTCCTCTACGGCCACCTGGACAAGCAGCCCGAGTTCAACGGCTGGCGCGCCGACCTGGGTCCCTGGACGCCCAAGTACGAGGACGGCAAGCTCTACGGCCGCGGCGGCGCCGACGACGGCTACGCGATCTACGCCTCCATCACCGCGCTGATGGCGCTGGACCAGCAGGGCATCGCCCGCCCGCGCTGCGTCGGCCTGATCGAGACCTGCGAGGAATCCGGCAGCTACGACCTGCCCGCCTACATCGACCTGCTCAAGCCCCGCCTGGGCAACGTGTCGCTGGTGGTGTGCCTGGACTCCGGCGCCGGCGATTACGACCGGCTCTGGATGACCACCTCGCTGCGCGGCATGGTCTCCGGCGTGCTCAAGGTCGAGGTGCTGACCGAGGGCATCCACTCGGGCGACGCCTCCGGCGTGGTCCCGTCCTCGTTCCGCATCCTGCGCCAGGTGCTGGACCGGCTGGAGGATTCCAAGACCGGCCGCCTGCTGCCCGAGTCCTTCCATTGCGACATCCCCGGCGTGCGCCTGGAGCAGGCGCAGGCCACGGCCGCGATCCTGAAGGAAGAGGTCTACAAGCGCCTGCCCTGGGCCTGCGGCGGCGACGGCGGCCCGGTGCTGCCGGTGACGCAGGACCCGGTCGAGGTGCTGCTGAACCGCACCTGGCGCCCGACGCTGTCGGTCACCGGCGTGGATGGTTTCCCCGAGCTGAAGAACGCCGGCAACGTGCTGCGCCCGTACACGGCCTTCAAACTGTCGCTGCGCCTGCCCCCGCTGATCGACGGCAACGAGGCGGCGCTCAAGCTCAAGGCCCTGCTCGAGGACAACGCCCCGTACAACGCCAAGGTCAGCTTCGTGCCGGACGGCCGCGCCGGCGCCTTCGGCGCCACCGGCTGGAACACGCCCGAGCTGTCCCCGTGGCTGAGCACGGCGCTGGAGCAGGCCAGCCAGGCCCACTTCGGCCAGCCGGTCGGCTACATCGGCCAGGGCGGCACGATCCCGCTGATGAGCATGCTGCAGAAGGGCTTCCCGGCGGCGCAGATGATGGTCTGCGGCGTGCTGGGCCCCAAGAGCAATGCCCACGGCCCCAACGAGTTCCTGCACGTGCCCTACGGCAAGCGCCTGACCGCCGCGGTCGCGCAGGTCGTGGCGGCGCATCCGTGAACCCGCGCTGACGTTCTCCGGGCCGCTTCGGCGGCCCCTCCGCGGCGGCGCGCCGGCCGCGGGCCCCTGAAGCCGGTCCCCGGCGCATCGCGAAGTCATAGAGAGGCGGCCTGGCACGCGGGACTCGGTCCCGCGGCACCCGCCCGGAGGAGACGGGATGGATCAGGTCAAGGCGATGCGGGTCTTCACCCGCGTGATCGACGAGGGCAGTCTGGCCGGCGCCGCGCGGGCGCTGGACCTGGCGCCCGCCGTGGTGACGCGGCTGGTGGCGGATCTGGAGGAGCACCTGGGCGCGCGGCTGCTGAACCGCACCACGCGGCGGCTCTCGCTGACCGACGTGGGCGAGTCCTACCTCGAGCGCTGCCGCCGCATCCTCAGCGACATCGAGGAAGCCGAGGCGCTGGCCTCCGCCGCCACCAACGAGCCGCGCGGCAACCTGCGCGTGCTGATGCCTCCCGCGATCGCGATCCACCAGCTCGCCCGCCACATGGCGCGTTTCCACGCGATGTACCCGCTGGTCAGCGTGGAGCTGGTCGCTCCCGGGCCGGTGGACACGCTGGACGAGAGCTTCGACATCACCGTCATCTCCACGCGCAGCCCGCTGCAGGGCGACTTCATCGCGCGCAAGCTGGCCCGCACCGAGGTGATCATGTGCGCCTCGCCCGAGTACCTGGCGCGGCGCGGCCGGCCGCAGCATCCGTCGGAGTTCAAGCAGCACGACCTGATGCTGCCGCCCATCCACGAGCTGTCGCGCGGCGTGACCTTCGAGCGCTGCGGCGCGGACGGGCTGACCGCCGAGAGCTACTTCGCGATTCCGTCGCGGCCGGTGATGACGACCTCGTCGGTGGACACCAAGTACGCCTGCGCGCTGCACGGGCTGGGGATCGCCGGTCTGCCGTCCTTCGTCGTCGGCGACGCGCTGATGGAAGGCGCGCTGGAGCGCGTGCTGTCGCAGTGGCGGATCTACAGCTACTCGCTGTGGGCGGCGATGCCGACCCGCAAGTTCGTCCCGGCGCGCACGCGCGCTTTCATGGACTTCCTGCTGGAGATCTTCGGCGGCAAGGACGAGGACCCGTGGCTGGCCGCCGCCGGCTGCCCGAGCTACCGCGCGGCGCAGGAATTCCTCGCCGCCCAGTCCGCCAAGGCCAGCGCCGAGCCCGCGCCCAGCGCGGACTGACCGCGGCACCCGCCGACCGCGCGGCTCAGCGGAGGGTGAAGCCGGTCTGGAGGAACTGCGGTTGCAGATCCTCGATGAGGCGCAGCAGGGGCGACAGCTCGACATAGCGCGTCGCGGTCTTCACGACGTAGGCGTAGAAGCGCGGCAGGTCCTCGACGTACTGCGGCTTGCCGTCGCGATGCTTGAGCCGGCAGAAGATGCCCAGGATCTTGAGCTGGCGCTGCAGCACGGTCCACTCCAGCCGGCGCCAGAACAGCCCGAAGTCCAGCGCCATCTCGTGCGGGTCCTCGCCCGTCGGATCGGCCGGGTCCATCCCGAACAGGCCGGCCTTGCGCGCGCCTTCCCAGTAGCGCACCGCCCAGTCCAGCTCCTCGGCCTCGTCCCAGGAGATGAAGGCGTCGCGCAGCAGCGAGGCGATGTCGTAGGTGATGGGTCCCATCACCGCATCCTGGAAATCGATGACGCCGGGATTGGCGCCCTCGGCGCCCGCGGGGACGACCAGCAGGTTGCGCGGCATGTAGTCGCGGTGCATCGGCACCCGGGGCTGGGCCGCGATGTTGGCTGCCAGCAGCGTCACCGTGCGGTCCCAGTAGCCGCGCTGCTTCTCGTCCCACTGCTTGCCGTGATGGGCCTGGACGCACCAGTCCACGAAGATCTGCAGCTCGCGGCGCACGAAGGCCTCGTCGAAGGTCGGGAGCGCGCCCTCGGCCCGCGCGGCGGGGCAGGCCTGCCAGCGCAGCAGCGCGGCCGTGGCGTCGCGCATCAGCGCGTTCGCGGCCGGCAGGTCCTCCTCGCGCTGCGCGCGCAGCAGCGTGTCCAGGTAGGACTGGCTGCCCAGGTCCTCCATCAGCGCGAAGCCCAGCGCCGCGTCGTGCGCCAGGACCGCCGGCACGTGCAGGCCGCAGCCGGCCATCAGCGCGCCGACCTGGACGAAGGGCGCCAGCTGGTTGGGCTGGGCCGGGTCGTCCATCACGATCCGGGTGCGGCCGTCCGAGGTGGTGATGCGCAGGTAGCGGCGGAAGCCCGCGTCGCTGCTGGCGGGGGCCAGGGTCTCGGGGCGCAGGCCGTGACGCGCGACGAGCGGCGCCAACCAGCGGTCGAAGCGGGCGGCCCGGTCGGCGTCGGGCCAGGGCACCGGGGGGGCGTGCGGAGCGGAAGCGGTCGTCATCGGGCGCGGAAGGCGGGGAAGCAGAAGGGCCGCTGCTGGAGCGGCCCCGGGGATGGTCGACGTGGCGGTCGCGGCGGTCCTGCCGGCGCGCGAGCCTCGTGGATAATGATTCTACAAACCCCGGGCAGCGCGGCGCCTTCCACGCGCGGCCGCCTGACCTCTGACGACGCTGCCCGCCTGATGCGCCCTCCGGTTTTCCGTCCCCGTCCGCTCACCCTGACCGCCGCGCTCGCGGTGGCCCTGCCCGCTTTCTCGGCGCAGGCCCAGGAGACTTCCGGCGAGGCGCTGGTCCTGCGGCCCGTCAAGCAGCTGCACCAGGTGCGTCGCCAGGACACGCGCCCCGCGATGGCGCTCAGCGCCGATCGCATCACCAGCGAGCTCGACCAGACCTCCACCGCCGAGGGCGACGTCCAGCTGCGCTACGGCAACATGCTGCTGAAGTCGAAGACGCTGCGCTACGACTATCCGCGCGACCTGGCCACCGCCGAGGGCGATGTCGAGCTCAACCAGAACGGCGCCGTGCTGCGCGGCCCCAAGCTGGAGCTCTTCGTCGATCGCTTCGAGGGCCAGCTCGAGAGCCCCACGTACTTCTTCGCCACGACCGGCGGCAGCGGCAGCGCCAAGGCGCTGCACTTCCTCGGCGACCAGCGCATGCGCGCCGACGAGGCGACCTACTCGACCTGCCCGGTCTCCGAGGTCGGCGAGCGCAAGCGCGACTGGGAGCTGGTCACCAGCAGCCTGAAGCTGGACTTCGACACCGGCGAGGGCGTGGCCACCAACGCGGTGGTGCGCTTCCTGGGCGTGCCCATCCTGGCCGCCCCCTCGCTGAGCTTCCCGCTGGGCGACCAGCCCAAGTCCGGTTTCCTGCCGCCCAACGTCAACATCGACAACCGCAGCGGCTTCGAGTTCGGCCAGCCCTTCTACTGGAGCATCGCGCCCAACCGCGACGCGACGATCAGCCCGTTCATCATGACCCGCCGCGGCGCGGGCGTGGACAGCGAGTTCCGCTACCTCGAGCCCAGCCACCGCGGCACGATCAGCTACGCGCTGCTGCCGCACGACCAGGTGACCGGCCGCTCGCGCTGGGACCTGCGCCTGAACAACAGCGGCGACATCACGCCCGAGTGGCGCTACAACATCAACACCGAGCGCGTCTCCGACAACGACTACTGGAAGGACATGCGCAACCGCATGACCAGCCAGACGCCGCGTCTGCTGTCGACCGACGTGCGCACCCAGCGCGACTTCAACTTCAACTGGGGCGAGCTGCAGACCTACGCCCGCGTCCAGCACTGGCAGCCGCTGCAGGTGGCGGAAACCCAGGACCAGTTCCTGGCGCCCTACCAACGCTCGCCGCAGATCGGCATGCGCCTGCAGACCGGCGCGGACGAGTCGGTGCTGGCCGGCTACCTGCCCACCGGCCGCCGCGCGCGCCTGGAGGGTGGCGTGGAGGTCGAGTACAACCGCTTCGACCTGCCCAGCGGCAAGCTGGGCTCGCAGACCCAGACCGGCGAGCGCGTGCACCTGCTGGGCCACGTCAGCCTGCCCATGAGCGGCGCGGCCTGGTGGCTGATCCCCAAGCTGTCGCTGAACTCGGCCAGCTACAACGTCGACCAGCCGCTGGACGCCAGCGGCCGCCGCTCGATCGGGCGCTCGATCCCGACCTTCAGCATCGACCACGGCTGGATCCTGGAGCGCAACACCACGCTCTTCGGCCAGGCCATGCGCCAGACGCTGGAGCCGCGCGTGCTCTACGTCAACACCCCGTATCGCGACCAGAGCGCGATGCCCAACTTCGACTCGGCGCCGCGCGACTACAACTTCGACTCGGTCTTCGCGGAGAACCAGTTCTCCGGCGTGGACCGTGTCAGCGACGCGCACATGGTGGCCTTCGGCGCGACCACGCGCTGGATCGAGGACGAGCGCGGCGAGGAACAGCTGCGCCTGGGCATGGTCCAGCGCTACCTGCTGCGCAACCAGCGCATCACGCCGGACGGCACGCCGCAGACGCACAAGCTCTCCGACGTCGTGCTGCTGGCCTCGGCCCACCTGAACCAGGCCTGGTGGACGGACAGCACGCTGCAGCTGAACTCCTCCGACGGCACCGTCGAGCGGACCGTGCTGCGGCTGCGCTACTCCCCCGGCCCCTTCCGCACGGTGAGCGCGTCCTATCGCCTCGCCCGCGGGCAGAGCGAGCAGGTCGAGCTGGCCTGGCAGTGGCCGCTGTTCGGTCCGGACCGCAAGGCCATCACCGGCGGCGCGGGCTGCGCGGGGGCCTGGTACGGCGCAGGCCGGCTGCAGTACAGCATGCGCGACAAGCGCTTCACCGATTCGGTCATCGGCGCCGAGTACGACTCCGGCTGCTGGATCCTGCGCGTCGGCGCGGAACGCCAGGCCACCGGTCGTGCCGAGACCAACACCCGTCTGATCCTCCAGCTGGAGCTGGTCGGCCTGTCCCCGCTCGGATCCAACGCCCTGAAAGTGTTGAGAGACAATATTCCGGGTTACCGTTCGCTGAGCTCGGAACGCTCGGCTTTTGGCACATATGACTGAACTGCGTTCGATGCGACATCTCAAGCCGGTGGCGGCCGCCATGATTCTCCTGACCGCGGCCCTGGCCGGCACGGCATCCTGGGCGCAGTCCTCGGCGGCCGCGGCCGCCGCGGCCGCCGCGGCGACGCCCGCGCAGCCCAGCCGACCGCCCGTCGAGCAGCGCCAGCTCAAGCCCGGCGACTACATCGCGGCGGTGGTCAACTCCGACATCGTGGCGGCGTCCGAGGTCGTGCAGCGCACCGAGCGCATGCGCGACGAGGCGCGCCGTCGCGGCGAGAACGTCAGCAACGAGCTGCTGCACAAGCAGGCGCTCGACAGCCTGATCGACGAGCGCGCGGTCGTCACCTACGCCCGCGAGAACGGTCCCCGCGTCGACGAGCCCGAGCTCGACCGCGTGGTGGCCAACGTCGCGACGCAGAACAAGCTGACGATGGACGAGCTGCGCAAGCGCCTGGCCGCCGATGGCATCGACTTCAAGCGTTTCCGCGAGAACCTGCGTGACCAGATGCTGAGCGAGCGCGTGCGCGAGCGCGAGGTGCAGGGCCGCATCCGCATCACGGACGGCGACATCGACAAGTACCTGGACGAGAAGAAGGCGGCGCTGCAAGGCCGCGAACAGCTCAACATCGCCCAGATCCTGGTGACCGTGCCGGAGGGCGCCGGTCCCGTGGTCGAGGGCGAACGCCGCGCCCGCGCCCAGGCCGCCCTGGCCCGCGTGAAGGCGGGCGAGGACTTCGCCAAGGTCGCCAAGGAGTTCTCCGAGGACGCCAACAAGGACCGCGGCGGCGAGATCGGCCTGCGCTCGGCCGACAAGCTGCCCGACGTCTTCGTCGAGGCGGTCAAGGGCCTGCAGAAGGGGGAACTGCGCCCCGAGCTGCTGCGCAGCGCGGCCGGCTTCCACGTGATGAAGCTGCTGGACCGCGAGACGGGCAAGGCCTCGATCAACGTGGTCGTGCAGACCCATGCCCGCCACATCCTGCTGCGTCCCTCCGAACAACTGAGCCCCGAGCAGGCCACCCGCCGCCTGAGCGAGTTCAAGCGCCAGATCGAGGCCGGCCGCGCCACCTTCGAAGAACTGGCCCGTCTGAACTCCGAGGACGGCAGCGCGCAGGAAGGCGGCGACCTGGGCTGGGTGTCTCCGGGCGGCTTCGTGCCCGAGTTCGAGGAAGCCATGGACGCGCTGCCGCTCAAGGGCATCTCGAATCCGGTCCCGTCGCGCTTCGGCGTTCACCTGATCCAGGTGCTGGAACGCCGCGATGTGGTGCTCGACAGCAAGCAACTGCGCGAGCAGGCCCGCAACGCGCTGCGTGAGCGCAAGTACGACGAGGCCTACAACGAGTGGATGAAGGAACTGCGCGCGCGCGCCTTCATCGAGACCCGCGAGTGGCTGGACTGATCACGCGGACCGGGCAGTACACATGGGACACGTCGCGCGCAAGCGCTTTGGCCAGCACTTCCTGACCGACAAGGTCATCATCGACGGCATCATCGACGCGATCGCGCCAGGCGAGCAGCAGTCCATGGTCGAGATCGGCCCAGGCCTGGGCGCGATGACGCTGCCGCTGCTGCAGCGGCTTCCCGCGTCGAGCCAGCCGCTCACCGTGATCGAGCTGGACCGCGACCTGGCCGCCCGCATGCGCAAGCGCGGCGACGTCACGGTCGTCGAGTCCGACGTGCTGAAGGTCGACTTCGCGGCCCTGGCCGCGGAGCGCGGCCGCAAGCTCAGGGTCGTGGGCAATCTGCCCTACAACATCTCCTCGCCCATCCTCTTCCACCTGCTGGGCTTCGTCGACCACGTGGTCGACCAGACCTTCATGCTGCAGAAGGAAGTCGTCGACCGCATGGCGGCGGGACCGGGCGGCAAGGAGTACGGCCGGCTCAGCGTGATGCTGCAGTGGCGCTACGAGGTGGAGGCGCTGTTCGACGTGCCGCCCGAGGCCTTCGATCCGCCGCCGCGGGTGGACTCGGCCATCGTGCGCATGACGCCGCGCAGCGCGCCGCCGAAGCTGGATGAGGCGCTGTTCAGCGAGATGGTCCAGTCGGCGTTCTCGCAACGCCGCAAGCTGCTGCGCCACTCGCTGGGGCGCTGGCTGGAGGCCCGCGGCTTCCAGGGTCAGTTCGACCTGCAGCGCCGTGCCGAGGAAGTGCCGGTCGAGGAATTCGTCGCGCTGGCCCAGTCGCTCTGAGCCACCGGCGCGGGCGCCCGGCCGCCAGCGGGCGGACCAGAAAGCAAAAAAGGCCTTCCGTTTGCGGAAGGCCTTTCTTCTTGGCGGTGTCGCGATCAGCGGGATCGCTTCGTCGTCAGGCGGCGCTCAGCCACATCGAGGTGTCGAACGCGCTGCACATCATCGGCATGTTCATGCCGAAGTTGGGGTTCGGGTTCGCCTTGGTGCTCTTGATCACCGGCTTCGCTTCGGGGGCCACTTCGGTCGCCCGCTCCCAGGACGCGAGGTCCTGAGAGCGGGCTACTGAAAAGAATAGAAACACCGGAATGAGATCTTCCGTTCGCCCCAGAAGTCGGCGGCCTCGCGGAAGACGTCCAGCAGCTGCTCGCGCGCTTCGCGGTCGAAGCGGGCGTGATCCGGAAGCTGGTCCAGCACGACGACGAAGCCCGGCTGCGCGCCCGACTTGTGAACCAGGTCGGTCATGCAGTCAAACAGCGCGTCCATGCTCTTGCCGAAATGCGCCGGGAACAGGAAGCTGCTGGCGAGCAATTCCAACACGTCCTGTTTCGTCTCCGCCGATGACAGGTTGGCGTACAGGAAATGCTGGCCGGCATCTTGGGCGGCCTGCATCAAGTCCTCTACCCGGTAGGCTCTGATCGCCTGCACGATGTTGGGACGGACTGTCTGCAAAAGCATGGTCGCGTTCCTCCTTGATGGTCACAGATTCGGTGGCGCCGCCGGTTCACGGATCCACCGCGCAAGCGGATCAGATCGTGGTCGTCGGTGTCGATTCAAGCGTCAGGATCCAGAGTCCGGCGAGCTGGGGACCTGCGGTCGGGGCAACTCGGAACGGGTGTCGCAGGGGGGCTGAATCCTCACGCTGTGAGGCTGGAGCGGCCCGCGAAAGCACGGGTTAACCCTGAATCCTGAAGCCAAGATGGTACAGAAAGGGCCTCGAATGCTCAAGCCGGGGTCTGCCACAATGCTCAAAAAAGCGGCATTGTTAGCATGCGCACACATTCGCTGGAGGGCCTGTAAAGCCGCGTAGTCATCACGCAGAAATCCACTGGTGAGCCACTACAAACTTTTTCTATAGGCGTAAGCCGAGGTCGGGCATTGGGCGCCCGAATCGGGGAGTGTACGCGCAGAAACGCCCTCGTCCGGACGGCGCGAGGGCGTTCGAGGAGGCCTCGGGCGAGGCCCCGGAACCGGGCCGATCGGCCGCCGCGCCCCAGGGGCGACGCGGTCGGCGGCCCGCCGGATCAGCGGGCGGCGTTGGCGTCCGCGACCGTCAGCGCGGTCATGTTGACGATGCGCCGCACCGTGGCCGAGGCCGTCAGCACGTGCACCGGCTTGGCCGCGCCCAGCAGGACCGGGCCGATGGCGATGCCGCCGCCGGCGGCCGTCTTCAGCAGGTTGTAGCTGATGTTGGCCGCGTCGATGTTGGGCATCACCAGCAGGTTGGCCTCGCCGGACAGCGTGCTGTTGGGCATCAGCTGCGCGCGCAGGTTGGGATCCAGCGCGGTGTCGCCGTGCATCTCGCCGTCGACTTCCAGCCAGGGAGCCGTGTCGCGGATCAGCGCCAGCGCGTCGCGCATCTTGACCGCGGACGGGCAGTTGCTCGATCCGAAGTTGCTGTGCGACAGCAGCGCCGCCTTGGGGCGCAGGCCGAAGCGCATCATTTCCTCGGCGGCCATGATAGTGATCTCGGCCAGTTGTTCGGCGTTGGGGTCGTAGTTGACGTGGGTGTCGACCAGCATGACCTGACGGCCGGGAAGGATCAGCCCGTTCATGCAGGCGAAGTTCTTGACGCCGGGGCGCTTGCCGATGACCTGGTCGATGTACTGCAGGTGCATGGCGGTGTTGCCCCAGGTGCCGCAGAGCATCCCGTCCACTTCGCCCTTGTGCAGCAGCATGGAGCCGATCAGCGTCAGGCGGCGGCGCATCTCGATCTTGGCCAGTTGCTGGGTCACGCCCTTGCGCTCGGTCATGGCCAGATAGGTCTGCCAGTAGTCGCGGTAGCGCTGGTCGAACTCGGTGTTCACGACGTCGTAGTCGCGGCCTTCCTGCAGGCGCAGGCCGAAGCGCTCGCAGCGCTGGGCGATGACTTGCGGGCGGCCGATCAGCGTCGGACGGGCCACGCCCTCGTCGACCACCACCTGGACCGCGCGCAGGACGCGCTCTTCCTCGCCCTCGGCGTAGGCGACGCGCTTGTGCAGCGCCTTCTTGGCGATCTGGAAGATCGGCTTCATCGTCGTGCCGGAGGCGTAGACGAAGCTCTGCAGCTTCTCCAGATAGGCCGGCATGTCCTGGATCGGGCGCAGCGCCACGCCGGAGGCCTCGGCCGCCAGGGCCACCGCCGGCGCGATCTTCATCATCAGGCGCGGGTCGAAGGGCTTGGGGATCAGGTACTCGGGGCCGAAGCTCAGGTTGGCGCCGGCGTAGGCGGCGGCGACGACCTCGCTCTGCTCGGCTTGCGCCAGCTCGGCGATCGCGTGCACCGCGGCGATCTCCATCTCGTCATTGATGGTGGTCGCGCCGCAGTCCAGGGCCCCCCGGAAGATGTAAGGGAAGCACAGGACGTTGTTGACCTGGTTCGGATAGTCCGTGCGGCCCGTGGCCATCAGCGCGTCGTCGCGGATGGCGTGCACGTCCTCGGGCTGGATCTCCGGATTCGGGTTGGCCAGCGCGAAGATGATGGGCTTGGCGGCCATGGTCGCGACCATGTCCTGCTTGAGCACCCCACCCGCCGACAGGCCCAGGAAGATGTCCGCGCCGGCGATCACGTCTCGCAGGCTGCGCTGCTCGGTGGGCTGCGCGTAGACGGCCTTGTCCGGATCCATCAGTTCGGTGCGGCCCTGGTAGACCACGCCGGCCAGGTCGGTCACCCAGATGTTCTCGCGGGGCAGGCCCAGCTTGACCAGCAGGTTCAGGCAGGCCAGCGCCGCGGCGCCGGCGCCGGAGGTCACCAGCTTGACCGACTTGATGTCCTTGCCCGCGACCTTCAGGCCGTTGAGCAGGCCGGCGGCCACGACGATGGCGGTGCCGTGCTGGTCGTCGTGGAAGACCGGGATCTTCATGCGCTTGCGCAGCTCGCGCTCGACGTAGAAGCAGTCCGGGGCCTTGATGTCCTCGAGGTTGATGCCGCCGAAGGTGGGCTCCAGCGCGGCGATCACGTCGACCAGCTTGTCCAGGTCCTTCTTCTCGTCGATCTCCAGGTCGAAGACGTCGATGCCGGCGAACTTCTTGAACAGGACGCCCTTGCCCTCCATCACCGGCTTGGACGCCAGCGGCCCGATGTCGCCCAGACCCAGGACCGCGGTGCCGTTGGAGATCACGGCCACCAGGTTGCCGCGCGAGGTGTAGCGGAAGGCGTTGGCCGGGTCGGCCACGATCTCTTCACAGGCGGCGGCCACGCCGGGGGAGTACGCCAGCGCCAGATCGCGCTGGTTGATCAGCTGCTTGGTCGCGGCGATCGCGATCTTGCCCGGGGTCGGAAACTCGTGATATTCGAGAGCGGCCTGGCGCAGTTGCGCGCGTTTTTCTTCGGACGTGGTCATAAGGGCTCAGTCAGGTTGGCCGCGACCTCTCGATGGGGGTCCCGGGCTGTCTCTCAAACGATGGCGATGCGCGGGCGACGAGGGCTCCGACCAGGGGTCGAAGGGCTCGGGGCACGGCGGAAGCCGGGTCGGGCATTGTAGGAGTCCGACCGTCGCGGGACAGTGCGGACTATGCGTATGCCGCATGCGAGCCAGCCGCGCGCGGATGACGTGCCGGTCCCGCGCACCGGTCCCGCGCGTCCGCCCCGGATACGCGAAACTGCGCATCGCCCCGGCGCCTCGCGAGGCCATACTGCCTGCCCCGCTTTCGTGCCGGAGGGCGATCCTCGCCGCGCGCGGCTTTCAATCCGCTTTCCGTCCTCCGCTGTCCGCCCATGCACGCCGTCGCTCCGCCTCCCTTCACGCCCGCGCGGCCGCGCCGCTGGCGCCGCGCGCTGCTGTGGGGGACGCTGGTCGGGCTGCTGCTGGTGGCGCAGTCGCTGCTGCTGACCCTGACGGTGAGCCACGAGGCCGCCCGCGCGCAGGAGGCCTCCGACCTGGCCGCCGCCGAGGTCACCGCCCGTGGCAAGCAGCTGGTGAGCCGTGACCTGCAGGCGCTGCAGGGCCTGCTCTGGGCGCAGGACGACGAGTGGCGCACCAACGCCGCCGCGCTGATGCGCCAGACCCGGGTGCTGCTGCGCATCGAGCTGCGCGACCGCAACCGCGAGGTGATCCGCGCCGTCGACACGCCCTACGCGCCGCCGCTGTTCTCGACGCTGTCACGCAACCAGCTGCAGCTGGAGACCGAGCTCGCCTGCATCGCCGCGCTGCGTCAGGGCACGCCGCTGTTCTCCCGCTCGTACTTCGTGCCGGGCTCGGGCGGCGACGGACTGGAGGTCACCGACCTGTGCCTGCCGCGCGTGCGCGCCGGCGAACCCGCCTCCTACGTCGTCGCCACCGTGGGCCTGCGGCCGCTGCTGGAGGAGTCCATCTCCCAGGACCAGGCGCGCCGCTTCGAGATGTCCTTCGTCGAGGGCGACGGCACGCGGCTGGCGCGCACCGGCCTGACGCGGGGCAGCGGCTTCTACCTGTCCGAGCGCCTGCTCGACCTGCCCGGCCTGAGCCTGCAGCTGCGCGTGGACAACGCGACCGGGCGGCCGCAGCTGATCCCGAACCTGGCGACCGCGCTGGTGATCGGGCTGTCGCTGGCGCTGTTCGCGCTGGTCATCGTGCTGGCGCGCGACGGCCGCAAGCGCGCCGAGGCCGAGCATGCGCTGGCCGAGTCGCTGGCCTTCCGCCAGGCGATGGAGAACTCGCTGATCACGGGCCTGCGCGCCCGGGATCTGGACGGCAACATCAGCTACGTGAACCCGGCCTTCTGCGCGATGGTGGGCTATCCGGCCGAGGAGCTGGTGGGCAGCGGCCGGCCGCCGAATCCGCCGCTGTACTGGCCGCCCGAGTTCACCGACGAGTACTGGCGCCGCCACCGCGACCGCGAGGCGCGCTGGGAAGCCGGCCTGCCGCCGCGCGAGGGCTTCGAGACCGTCTTCGCGCGCGCCAGCGGCGAGCGCTTCCCGGTCATGATCTACGAGGCCCCGCTGCTCAACGCCGAGGGTCAGCAGACCGGCTGGATGAGCGCGGTGCTGGACCTGAGCGCGCAGCGCAAGGTCGAGGAGCTGTCGCGCCAGCAGCAGGACCGTCTGCAGGCGACGGCGCGCCTGGCGACGGTGGGCGAGATGGCCTCGCTGCTGAGCCACGAGCTGAACCAGCCCTTGGCGGCGATCGCCAGCTACGCGACCGCGTCGATCAACCTGATGGTGCGCGAGGCCGACGACCCGCAGACACCGGCCATGGTGCGTCAGGCCGTCACCCGCATCGCCGAGCAGGCCGAGCGCGCCGGCCGCGTGATCAAGAGCGTGCACGACTTTGTCCGCCGCCGCGAGGCCGCGCGCGAATGGACCGCCGTCGACCAGCTGATCGAGGCGGTGCTGCCGCTGGTGCGGCTGCAGGCGCGCAAGAGCGGCGCGCGCATCGAGCTCGACGTGCCGCGCGGCCTGCCGCGGGTGCGCTGCGACCGGACCATGGTCGAGCAGGTGCTGCTCAACCTGACCCGCAACGCGATCCAGGCCATGGATGGCCCCACGCCGCTGGCGGATCGCGCGCTGATCCTGCGCGTGCACCGCTTGCAGCCCAAGTGGCTGAGCTTCGCCGTCATCGACCATGGCCCGGGCATCCCGCCCGAGGTCGCGCGCCAGCTGTTCACGCCCTTCTTCACCACCCGCACCGAGGGCATGGGCCTGGGCCTGAGCCTGTGCCGCACCGTGGTCGAGCAGCACGGCGGCGCGATGGACTTCGAGAGCCGCGTCGCGCCGCAATCGCCCACCGGCACCGAGTTCCGTTTCAGCCTCCCCTGCGAGGATGGCGCCGGATCGCCCCGCGCGGCCGGCAGCCGCAACACGCTTTCTGGAGAATCGTCCGCATGAAGCCGCAGTCCCTGCCCATGGTCTATCTGGTCGACGACGAGGAGGTCGTGCGTGACGCGCTGGCCTGGCTGCTGCGCTCGCGCCGGCTGCTGTCCGAGGGCTTCGGCAGCGCCGAGGCCTTCGAATCGATGCTGGACGCGCTGCCGCGCGGCGGGGTGGACTGGCCGACCGCGCCGAGCTGCCTGCTGCTGGACGTGCGCATGCCCGGCATGAGCGGCCTGGCCTTGTTCGAGCGCCTGATCGAGCGCGGCCTGCAGCAGACGCTGCCGGTGATCTTCCTGACCGGTCACGGCGATGTGCCGACGGCGGTGGCGGCGGTCAAGCGCGGCGCCTACGACTTCGTCGAGAAGCCGTTCTCGGACAACGCGCTGGTGGATCGCGTCGAGCAGGCGCTGGCGGTGAGCTCCGCCGCGATCGAGGCCCGCGACAGCCACAAGGCGCTGGACCAGCGCGTCGGCGACCTCACCGAGCGCGAGCGCGAGGTCATGCAGCTGGTGGTGCAGGGCCTGCCCAACAAGCTGATCGCGGACCAGCTCAACATCAGCGTGCGCACCGTCGAGGTCCACCGGGCGCGCGTCTTCGAGAAGATGAACGTGAAGTCCGCGGTCGAACTCTCCAACCTGCTGCGCGGCGACAATGCCGCCCATGGCTGAATCCCCCGCATCGTCCTCGACATCGCCAGCGGCATCGCATGACCCCGGAACCCGCCGTCCGCTGGGCGAGTTCGACCTGATCGACCGCTACTTCGGCCGCGGCGCGCGTGCCGGGCGGATCGAGGGCGGCGCGGTGACGCTGGGCATCGGCGACGACTGCGCCGTGCTGACGCCCACCCCGGGCCACCAGTGGCTGGTCTCGGCCGACATGCTGGTCGAGGGCCGGCACTTCCTGAGCACCGTGTCGCCGCGCCGGCTGGGCCACAAGGCGCTGGCGGTGAACCTGAGCGACCTCGCGGCCTGCGGCGCCTCGCCGCGCGCCTTCCTCCTGTCGCTGGCGCTGCCCCGCGTGGACGAGGCCTTCCTGGCCGGCTTCTCCCAAGGGATGTTCGAGCTGGCCGACGCGCACGGCATCGTGCTGGCCGGCGGCGACACGACCGCCGGGCCGCTCAACATCAACATCACCGTGATGGGCGAGACGCCCGCGGGTCAGGCGCTGCTGCGCTCGGGCGCGCGCCCCGGCGACGACGTGTGGGTCAGCGGCACCCTGGGCGATGCGCGGCTGGCGCTGGAGGTCTTCCGCGGCACGCTGTCGCTGCCCGGGCAACAATTCGACGAGGCGCGTCTGCGCATGGAGCTGCCCGAGCCGCGCGTCGCGCTCGGTCGCGCGCTGCGCGGCATCGCGAGCGCGGCGGTCGATGTGTCCGACGGCCTGATCGGCGACATCGGCCATGTGCTGACACGCTCCGGCGTGGGCGCCACGCTGCGTCTCGCGGATCTGCCGCGCTCGGCGATCCTGGGCGCGCAGCCGGAGGCCGTCCAGCAGCTGTGCCTGCTCACCGGCGGCGACGATTACGAACTGGTCTTCACCGCGCCCGCCGACCAGCGCGAGCGCGTCATCGAGGCCGGGCATGCGGCGGCGACGCCCGTGTACCGCGTCGGCCGCATCGAGGCCGAGCCGGGCTTGCGCGTCGTCGACGGCGCCGGCGCGACGGTGTCGCTGGCGTCCCTGCGCGGCTTCGATCATTTCAAGTCCTGAGCCTCCCATGAGCGACGACCTTCCGCTTCCGCCCGTGCGCGCGACGCTCGGCTTCATGCTTCGCCATCCGGCGCACTGGATCGGCATCGGCTTCGGCTCGGGGCTGTCGCCGCGGGCGCCGGGCACGGTGGGCACGCTGTGGGGCTGGGCCTCGTTCGCGGTGCTCAACCTGTGGCTGAGCCCGACGCAATGGGGCCTGCTGATCGCGGCGAGCCTGGTGGTCGGCTGGTGGGCCTGCACGGTCACCGCGCGCCACATGCGCACCTGCGATCCCGGCGCGGTCGTCTGGGACGAGATCGTCGCCATCTGGCTGATCCTGTGGCTGGTGATGCCGGCGGGCTTCTGGTGGCAGCTGGCGGCCTTCGGCGTGTTCCGCTACTTCGACGCCGCCAAGCCCGGTCCGGTGCGCTGGGCCGACGGCCTGTTCAAGATCGAGCCCGGCAAGCCGGTGACGGTCTGGCAAGGCTTCGGCATCCTGTTCGACGATCTGGTCGCGGCCGGATGTACGCTCGTGGTGCTGGCCATCGCCAAGGCCGCGTGGCCGCACCTGGGCGGCTGATCATTCCTCTGGAGGCCCCATGCTGTTTCCCGACGAGTCCGAACTGATCGAACGCATCGCCCTCGCGCTGATCCAGCGCAAGGAACGCATGGGCACCGCCGAGTCCTGCACCGGCGGCCTGATCGCCGCGGCCTGCACCTCGCTGGCGGGATCGAGCCAGTGGTTCGAGCGCGGCGTGGTCAGCTACAGCAACGAGGCCAAGACCGAGCTGCTGGGCGTGCCCGCCGCGATGATCGCGCTCAACGGCGCGGTCAGCGGCGAGGTCGCCGAGCACATGGCCCGCGGCCTGATCGCGCATGCGCCGGTGGACTGGGCGCTGGCGGTGACCGGTGTGGCCGGCCCCGGCGGCGGCAGCGAGGCCAAGCCGGTCGGCACGGTGTGGCTGGCGCTGCTGCACGGCCGCAAGCCGGTCCGGGTGTGGAAGGAGCTCTTCCCCGGCAACCGGCATTCGGTGCGCGCGCAGACCGTGCGCGCCGGGCTCGAGGCGCTGTGCGACGCGCTCGAGGACCGCGACACCTGACCGGGGCCTGGCCGAAGGGCCGGAGCCACTTGTCGACGAGGCGCAGCATGTCTTTCCCGAGCACCCCGCGGACCAGATCCATCTGCCTGCAAGGCCTCGTCGCGCTGGCGCTCTGCGCGGCGCTGGGCAGCGCCGGCGCGATGTCCCGGATGGGCGAGGCCGGCGTGCTGGAGAAGGACGGCCTGCCGTGCTTCGTCGTGCCCGCCAGGGAGCTGGCGCGCGGGCCGAACGTGCGGGTGCGGGCCGTGTCGGTCAGCGATGCGTCGACCCAGCCGGTGGTCAGCGTGTGGCGGGCGTGGATCGATCCGCCGGCCGCGCCGAGTTCCGCCGCCGATTGCATCGCCTACGGGCAACTGCCCGCCCGGCCGGAGGATCCCCCGCCGGCGGTGCTGCAGACCGGCAAGGTCTACGAGGTCTATCTCAATGGACGCTCGTCGGATCCGTCCGATGCGACGCGGGGCTATGCCGCGAAGTTCTGCCTGGCCGTCGACGCCGCGGGCGCACGGCGCGTGATCCCGGTGATGCGGGGGACATCGGCGTGGCATGACGGGGTGTGCCGCTGAGCACGAGCCCCCTGCCGTCGCCGCGCGTGCTCGCGCGGGCGGCAGGCCAGGCCGGGCTCACAGGTTCGCGAGGATGGTGCTGGCGCGCGCGTCGCCCAGATCCGGCGGCCGCCAGTTCTTGAGCCACTCGGGGAACTGGTCCCCGGGCATGGGCCTCGCCAGCAGATAGCCCTGGCCCTGGTCGCAGCCCAGTGTCTGCAGCAGCGTCCAGGCCTTGGCCGTCTCCAGCCCTTCGGCGACCACGCTCAGCCCCAGGTTGTGGGCCAGCTCGATGGTGGAGCGCACGATCTTGGCGTCGTCGATGTCGCGCTCCATGTTCATCACGAAGCTGCGGTCGATCTTGAGCTCGTCCACCGACAGCTGCTTCAGATACGCGAGCGACGAGTAGCCCGTCCCGAAATCGTCGATGGACAGCTTGAAGCCCAGCGCATGCAGCTGCTCCAGCGTCTGCAGCGCGCGCTGCGGGTCGTCCATGATCGCGGACTCGGTGATCTCCAGGCACAGCGCCGACGGCGGCACGCCGGCGGCGAGGTCGGCGACCTTGATCGCCAGGTCCTGGTCCATCAGGTCGCGGGTCGACAGGTTCACGCTGATGGGCACCGCCAGGCCCTCGCGCTCCAGTCCGATCCAGGCCTGCGCCGCCGCGTGCAGCATCCACGCGGTGATCTGGCGGATGAAACCGGTCTGCTCGGCGAAGGGGATGAACTCCATCGGCGGCACCATGCCGCGCGACGGATGCTGCCAGCGCACCAGCGCCTCGGCGCCTGCGATGCGCTGGCCGTGCAGGTCGACCTTGGGCTGCAGGAAGAGCCGCAGCTCCCCGGCGTCGATCGCGTGGCGCAGCTCGCTCAGCAGCGACAGGGACTCCTGGCTGGCCGCGTCCATGCTGGCCGCGTAGACCTCGCAGCCACTTTGTCCGCGCTTGGCCGCGTGCATCGCCAGCTCCGCGCGCGCCAGCAGCATCGCGGGGTCGTGACCATGCTGCGGATACAGCGACACGCCCATGCCCGCCGACAGGTCCACCGTCTGGTCGTCGATGCTGAGCGCGCGCTCGAAGTCGCGCTGGATGCGCTTGCAGACGGCCTCGGCGCGCGTCGCGCCGGCGCCCTCGATCAAGAGCAGGAACTCGTCGCCGCCCAGCCGCGCGATCAGGCGGACCTCGTCCTTGAGCAGGTGTTGCAGCCGGTCCGCCACCGCGCGCAACAGCCGGTCGCCGAAGCCGCGGCCGAGCACGTCGTTGACGTGCTTGAAGCGGTCCAGGTTCAGCATCAGCAGGGCGAAGCGCTCGTTGCTGTCGGCGATGCGCCGCGCCAGCGCCTGGCTGAACTGCTCGCGGTTGGGCAGGTCGGTCAGCGGGTCCCAGAAGGCGAGGCGGTGGACTTCCTCCTCGCGCGCGCGGATGCCTTGGCGCATGGCCTCGAAGGCCTCGGCCAGATCGCCGATCTCGTCGCGCGAGGGCCGCGTCACCGGCCGCGCGTAGTCGCCCGCGCCGAGCCGGCGCGCCTCGCCCGCCAGTGCCTTGACCGGACCGCTGATGCGCCGCGCCGTCAGCACCGCGCCGACCGCGAAGACGGCCACGCCCGCCAGGCTCAGGCCCAGCAGCATCCATTGCAGCTGGCGGTAGGGCGCCAGCGCGTCGTCGACCGAGCGCAGCAGCAGCACCGCCATCAGGCGCTTGTCGTCGCCGCCGTGGGCCAGCGGCTGCAGCCGGGCCTGGAACTGCTCGCCGTCGAGGCGCAACTGGAAGGTCTGCGCGGGCGGCTGCTCGGCCCGGTCGGCGGTGCCCGCCGCCGGCTGCGCGATCGCGGGCAGCTCGCGCAGGACGAGCTCGGTGTTGGCGGCATCCAGCACGCTGGCCAGTACCGTCCAGGCGCCGTGCTCGGGCCGGCTCAGCAGCACGCCCTCGATGTTGGCGATGCGGCGCAGCTCCCGCAGCTGGTCCTGCCGCATCTCGAAGCCCATGAACACCCAGCCGCCCAGGCCCGCGGCGCGCATGCGCGCCACCACCACCTGATAGGCCCTGTCGCCCAGCAGCACGATCTGGCTCTGCGTGCGGCCCTGCTGCTGCCGGCTCACCCCGCGCAGCATCGGCGCGACCCGGCCGGCGATGGGATCGGTCGCGGTGACCAGCTGGAAGGCGTCGTTGGCGTAGCCGATGAAGCTCGCCTCGCCGCGCTCGCTCAGGTTCTTGAAGACGTCCTGCAGCGTGACGCGCAGCTCGTCGCCCTCGATGCCGGCGCCCACCAGCTGGCGCAGGCCGTAGTCGGACTGCAGCAGGTCGGCGATCAGGCCGCGCTGCTCGGCGTCCTGCTCGACCAGCTGCGTGAAGATGCGCTCGCCCGCGGCCAGCTCCTCCGCGACCGAGGCCCGCGCGTTGCGGCCGATGCCCTGGTTGATCAGGGCCAGATTCATCAGCTGGACGACTACCAGCAGCGCCAGGAACAGCGCGACGATGCGCCCCTCCAGCCGCCGCAGGTTGAGGAAGTCGGGCCAGCGCATGGGCATGGCGTCAGTCGCGCAGTTCCACCTTCAGCACGCCGGGCGCGCCGGCGGCCACGGTCAGCGGCTGCGCGGTCGGCGCGGCGTTGCCCATGCGCGTGGCCCACAGGCGCACGCGGTGCTCGCCCGGTGGCAGGTCGAGCTTGACCTCGCCCTGCGCGTCGGCCCGGCCGAACACCGGCGTGTCGACGACGACGATGTGGGCGCTCATCCGGTCGTGGATGTTGCAGCCGAGCTGGGCCACGCCGGACTTGTCGAAGACCACCGGCTCGGCCGGCGTGCCGGAGTACAGCTTCAGCTCGAAGCGCTTGGTCGGCGAGAACGAGTAGACGTGGTGCCGGACCGTGTCGAAATTCGGGAAGTTCACCGCCGTGCCGGTCTGCACGATCAGCAGCTGCGGCTGGAACTGGCGGTCCTTCTGGCCCATGGTGGCGGTGACGCCGGCCCCGGCCTTGGCCGGCTGGCCGCGCAGCTCGACCGCGACGACCGCGTCCGGCACCGGCGCGCCGCCGGCATCGCGGACCTGGATCGTCCACGGAGCGGCCTGGGCGGCGACGGCCAGGAACCCGGACATCGCCACGATCGGCACCGGCAGCGCGCGCCGGGCGGACGACAGGAACACGTGGAGGACGCCCGGGCGAGGCAAGAAGCGGCCCTCGGGGGCGGGAGCGCGGCCGGAAGGGCCGGCGCGCAGGCTGAAGCGGCGGAGCAGACTCATCGACGGCGCCTGATGGACGACAAGGCGTCAACCATAGCGGGTTTTCTGGGCCGGCGGTCGGAGGGCTTGCTCCAGCATGAGGGCCAATCGGGCCAGGGCTTCCCAGGGATCGGCGGGCCATTCGGGGTGGCGCAGGCCCTTGACGATGCCGTCGCAGATCTGCGCGGCCACCAGCAGACGCGCCAGCGACGCGCCGTGCAGTTGCGGGACGATGCGCTCGAACAGGCGCTCCTTGGCGCCCCAGACGCGCGCCTCGCGCAAGGCCATGGGCAGCGGCTTGCCCGCGCCCACCGCGTCCTGGACGCGCTTGAGCGCCCGGATGTCCTCGGCCATGGTCCAGTGCACCAGCACCGCGGCCTCGCCCTCGGCTTTCAGGCCCTCGAGCATGCGCAGCACGCGGCCCACGCGGCCGCCCAGCAGCGCCTCGCTGAGCTTGAACACGTCGAAGCGGGCCACGTCCAGCACGGCGGCCTCGATGTGCTGCAGGCTGAGCTCGCCCGGCGGGTGCAGCAGCGCCAGCTTCTGCAGCTCCTGGTGGGCGGCGAGCAGGTTGCCCTCGACGCGGTCGGCGAAGAACTCCAGCGCCTGCTGGCCCTCCGGGCCGGACGCGACGGGTTGGCCCTGCTGCTGCAGGCGCCGGGCGATCCAGGCGGGGAGCTCACGGCGTTCGACCGGATCGACCTTGATCGAGACGCCGGCCGCGTCCAGCGCGGTGAACCAGGCGCTGCTCAGCTGGGTCTTGTCCAGGCGGGGGAGCGTGACCAGGGTCAGGACGTCGGGGGGCAGGCCCTCGACGTAGCGCTGCAGGGCCTCGGAGCCCTCCTTGCCGGGCTTGCCGCCGGGGATGCGGATCTCGATCAACTGCTTGTCGGCGAACAGGCTCATCGCCTGGGACGCGGCGATCACCGGCGCCCAGTCGAAGTAGCCGCCGACGACGGTGAAGACCTGGCGCTCGCTGTAGCCCTGCTTGCGGGCCTCGGCGCGCAGCGCGTCCGCGGCCTCCTGCGCGAGCAGCGGCTCGTCGCCGTGCACGACGTAGACCGCCTTCAGGCCCTTGGCCAGGTGGGCCGCGAGGGCCTCCGCCTTGATCTGCATGCCGCGTGCCGCCCCGCGTTCAGTTGGGCAGGTGCACCGCGGCCAGGCGGCGCAGCAGCAGGCCCACGGCCTCGACCTGCATGGCCTTCTGCAGCGAGGCTTCCTCCTGCTCCTTGGCCAGGGCGGCGCTTTCGCTGTAGTTCATGTCGCGGGTCAGGCGCAGTTCGGTGCGGGGCAGCAGGATGTCCCCGCCGGCCGAGCGCAGCGAGTAGTCCAGCGACAGCCGCAGCTGCCATTCGGTGATCTGCCCGGCGGCGGTGGTCGCCACCGAGGTCTTGTCGCGGATCTCGCGCTCGGCGTCGATGATGACGTCGGCGCGGTTGGGATCCTCGACCAGCTGGACGGTGCTGCGCGCCACCTGGCGGCGCAGCTCCTGCGCGAGCGGGGAGTGCGGGATGAAGCCGGTCAGCGCCAGCGTCTTGAAGTGGTACACCGGTTCCTTGCGCAGCTCGAAGCCGCAGCCCGACAGCAGGGCTGCGGCGCCCAGCGCGCCGAAGGTTCCGAACGACAGCAGATCGCGGCGCTTCATGGCTCAGACCACCACGTTGACGAGACGACCCGGGACGATGACGACCTTCTTCGGTGTCTTGCCCTCGGCGAACTTCTCGAACTCGGGATTGGCCAGCGCGGCGGCCTCGATGGCCGCCTTGTCGGCCGAGGCGGCGACCTTGATCGAGCCGCGCAGCTTGCCGTTGACCTGCAGCATCAGCTCGATCTGGTCCTGCACCAGGGCCGACTCGTCGACCGCGGGCCAGGGCGCGTCCAGCAGCTCGCCGAGCTCCGAAGAGAAGCCCAGCTCGTTCCACAGCGCGTGCGCGATGTGCGGGCAGGCCGGGTAGATCACGCGCAGCAGCACCGAGAAGCCCTCGCGCACCGCGGCCGACTGGCCCTCGGCCTTGAAGCCCTCCAGTGCGTTCAGCAGCTTCATCGCGCCGGAGACCACGGTGTTGTACTGCATGCGCTCGTAGTCGTACGAGACCTGCTTGAGCACCAGATGCACCTCGCGGCGCAGCGCCTTGCCGTCGTCGTTCAGCGCGGCGAAGTCCGCGCCGCCGCTCTTGATCGCGTCGGCCTGCTTCGAGCCGAAGCCCCACACGCGCTTGAGGAAGCGGTGCGCGCCCTCGACGCCGGCGTCGTTCCACTCCAGCGTCTGCTCGGGCGGGGACGCGAACATCACGAACAGGCGGGCCGTGTCGGCGCCGTACTCGTCGATCAGGGCCTGCGGGTCGACGCCGTTGTTCTTCGACTTCGACATCGTCGTCATCTCGTACTCGAGCGGCTGGCCGTCGGCCTTGAGCGTGCCGCCGGTGGGCTGGCCGTGCTCGTTGCGGACCACGTCGACCTCGTGCTCCCAGTAGTAGAGCTTGCCGGCGTCTTCCGGCTTGCGGAAGAAGGCGCCCTTCAGCACCATGCCCTGCGTCAGCAGGTTGGTGAACGGCTCATTGAACTTGATGAGCTTGAGGTCGCGCATGACCTTGGTCCAGAAGCGCGCGTACAGCAGGTGCAGGATCGCGTGCTCGATGCCGCCGATGTACTGGTCCATCGGCATCCAGTAATCCGTGCCGTTCGCGACCATCTGCTCCGGATTGGTCGCGTCGCAATAGCGCATGAAGTACCACGAGCTGTCCACGAAGGTGTCCATCGTGTCCGTCTCGCGCTTGGCCGGTGCGCCGCACTTGGGGCAGGCGCAGTTCAGGAAGTCGGCGCGCTTGTTCAGCGGATTGCCGCTGCCGTCGGGGATGCAGTCCTCGGGCAGGACGACCGGCAAGTCCTTCTCGGGGACCGGCACGGGGCCGCAGGTCTCGCAATGGATGATGGGGATGGGCGTGCCCCAGTAGCGCTGGCGGCTCACGCCCCAGTCGCGCAGGCGCCAGGTGGTCTTCTTCTCGCCCAGGCCCTTGGCGCCGAGCAGTTCGGAGACCTTGTCCACCGCCTGCTTGTGCGTCAGGCCGTCCAGCGCGCCGGAGTTGATGCACACGCCCTTGACCTTGTCGCCGTAGGACTCGGCCCAGGCGTCGGCGCTCCACGGCTCGTCGCCGACCTTCACGACCTGCTTGAGCGCGATGCCGTACTTGTTGGCGAAGGCGAAGTCGCGCTCGTCATGCGCGGGGACACCCATGACGGCGCCGTCCCCATAGCTCATCAGCACGTAGTTGCCGACCCAGACCTCGACCTTCTCGCCGGTCAGCGGGTGCGTCACGAACAGGCCCGTCGCCAAGCCCTTCTTGTCCTGCGTCGCCAGCTCGGCCTCGGTCGTGCCGCCTTGCTTGCATTCCTCGATGAACGCGGCCAGGGCCGGGTTCGTCGCGGCGGCGTGCGCGGCCAGCGGGTGCTCCGGGGCCACGGCGCAGAAGGTCACGCCCATGATGGTGTCGGCGCGCGTCGTGAAGACGTAGAGCAGGCCGCCCTGGATCGGTTGGCCGTCCGCGCCCTGGATGTCGTGCGGGAAGGCGAAGCGCACGCCCTCGCTCTTGCCGATCCAGTTCTCCTGCATCAGGCGCACGCGCTCGGGCCAGCCGGACAGGTAGTTCTTGTCCGAGGGGTCGGCCACGGCGGCCAGCAGTTCCTCGGCGTAATCGGTGATCTTCAGGTAGTAGCCGGGGATCTCGCGCTTCTCGACCGTCGCGCCCGAGCGCCAGCCCTTGCCGTCGATGACCTGCTCGTTGGCCAGCACGGTCTGGTCGACCGGGTCCCAGTTCACGACCTGCGTGCGGCGCTCGGCGATGCCGGCCTCCAGCATCTTCAGGAACAGCCACTGGTTCCAGCGGTAGTAGTCGGGCTTGCAGGTGGCGATCTCGCGCGACCAGTCGATGGCCAAGCCCATCGCCTGCATCTGCGACTTCATGTAGGCGATGTTGTCGTAGGTCCACTGCGCGGGCGGGACCTTGTTCTTCATCGCCGCGTTCTCGGCCGGCAGGCCGAAGGCGTCCCAGCCCATGGGCATCAGGACGTTGTAGCCCTTCATGCGCAGCTGACGGGTCAACATGTCGTTGATCGTGTAGTTGCGGACATGGCCCATGTGCAGCTTGCCGCTGGGGTAGGGCAGCATGGAGCAGGCGTAGAACTTGGGCTTGGACGCGTCCTCGACGACGCGATAGGCGTCGCGGGCGTTCCAGTGATCGCGGGCGGCCTGTTCGACCTCGGAGGGGGCGTATTTCTCGTTCATGGTGCTCGGGCAAACGTAGCCGGCGATTGTAGGAGACAGACCCGCCGCGGCCACGGCCTCGGCGGGCGTTGGGCGAGGTCGAGACCCGGGGGAGCTCAGCGCTTGACTGCCGGCGCGGGCTCGGCGGGCAGCTTGATCTTGCCGGTCGCGGCGGGCGCGCGGGGCGCGTCCGCGCCCTCGCCGTTCTCGGCCACGAAGGCGATCCGGTTCAGCCCGGCCGACTGGGCCCAGCCGATCAACTGCGCGACGCGGCCGTAGGGCACGTCGCGGTCGGCGCTCAGGCGGAGCTCCGCGTCGGGTTGGCGCTCGGCGACCTGCTGGAGGCGCTCGCGCACGGCCGGGGCGTCGAGCTTCTCCTCGCCGACCTGGTAGTCGCCCCCGGGGGTGATCGACAGCGCGATGAAGCGGGCGCCCGGTCCGGGCGCGGCGGCGTCGCTCCGCGGCAGGTTCAGCTTGAGCGCGCTGCCCATCAGCGGGGCCGCGATGATGAAGATCACCAGCAGCACCAGCATGACGTCGATCAGCGGCGTCATGTTGATCTCGCCCATGGGCTTGGGCGCTTCGCGGCGTTCGAGGCGGCCGAACTTCATGGCGACCGGATCCGTGACGGGGCCGGGCCGCTCAGGCCGACGGGCCGGCGAGCAGCTCGCGCAGGTCGTGCGCGAAGCCCTCGAGCTCGGCCTCGCAGGCGCCGACCCATTTGCCGAACAGGTTGTAGGCCAGCACCGCCGGGATGGCCACGGCCAGGCCGGCGGCGGTCATGATCAGCGACTCGCCCACCGGGCCCGAGACCTTGTCCAGGCTGAAGTTGCCGGTCGAGGAGATGCTCAGCAGCGCGTGGTAGATGCCCCAGACCGTGCCGAAGAGGCCGACGAAGGGCGCCGTGCTGCCGATGGTGGCCAGCAGGACCTGACCGCGGCTCAGGCCGGCGATCACCGCGTGCAACGCGTCGCGCAGGCGGCGGGTGAGCTGGGCCTGGCGTTGCGCCGAGGCGGCCAGCGTGCCGGCGGGGCTGTCCGCGACCGCGGCGTCGACCAGCGGCGCCAGCAGGCCTTCGCGGTCCAGCGTGTGGATCTGGTCCCGACCCTGGGCCAGCGCGGGCGCGGCCCAGAACACGGGCAGCGCGCGGACCAGGTCGCGGCGGGCGCGGGCCAGCGTCCAGCCGCGCCAGAAGATCAGCACCCAGCTGCACACCGACATCGCCAGCAGCAGCAGCGAAACGAAACGGGCGACACCGTCGCCCGCTTGCCAGAGAGAGATCAGCTCGCGCATCGGGTCGCGGAGGTCGTGCTCAGGCGATGCCGAGCACGTCGTTCATGTCGAACAGGCCGGTCGCGCGGGTGCCCAGGAAGCGGGCGGCGCGCAGGCTGCCCTGCGCGAAGGTCGCGCGGCTGGACGCCTTGTGGCTGATCTCGATGCGCTCGCCGATGCCCAGGTACATCACGGTGTGGTCGCCGATGACGTCACCGCCACGCACGGTGGCGAAGCCGATCGTGGACGGGTCGCGCTCGCCGGTCACGCCTTCGCGCCCGTAGACCGCGCAGGTCTTCAGGTCACGGCCCAGCGCCTGGGCGACGACCTCGCCCATCTTCAGCGCGGTGCCGCTGGGGGCGTCGACCTTGTGACGGTGGTGGGCCTCGACGATCTCGATGTCGTAGCCGTGCGAGAGCGCCTGGGAGGCCTGCTCCAGCAGCTTGAGCACGACGTTGACGCCGACGCTCATGTTGGGCGCCATCATGACGGCGGCGCGCTGGGCGTACTCGCCGATCTTGGCCTTCTCGTCCGGGCTGAAGCCGGTGGTGCCGATGACCGTCTTCACGCCCAGTTCCGCGCACAGGGCCAGGTGGGCCAGGGTGCCTTCGGGGCGGGTGAAGTCGATCAGTACGTCGGACCGGGAGAGTCCGGCGCGGACGTCGCTGGTGATCGCGATGCCCGTGGTCTGGCCCAGGCAGGCGCCGGCGTCCTGACCGAGCGCGGGGCTGCCGTCACGGTCGAGCGCGGCGCTCAGCTGCAGGTCGTCCGAGGCCAGCACGGCCTCGATGAGCATGCGGCCCATGCGACCGGACGCGCCGGTGATCGCGATGCGCAGGCGGCTCATCGACGGGCTTCCAGCGGCGGGTAGTCGCGCGTGGCGCCCATCGGCTCGGCCGCGGAGGCGGCGGTCGCCACCTTGGCGGGCGGCGGCAGCGCCTGGCGTTCCGCCTCGGTCAGCTCCAGCTTGGGCTCGGCGCCCTTGAGCTTGAGCGTGTTGATCGAGGCGATGAATTCCTTCTCGGTCGGCAGGTCATCGGGAGCGTCGATCTTGGACAGCTTGTCGCCGTCGAAGCTCAGCAGGATGTGCCGGTTCTGCGGGGCCGCGCCCTGGCGGCGGATCGTGAAGACGTAGTCCCAGCGCGCCTCGTGGAAGACGTCGGTCAGCAGCGGGGAGCCGAGCGCCTCGCGGACCTGGGCGCGGGTCATGCCCGGCTTGACCTGGGCGAGCTGCTCCTTGGTCACGACGTTGCCCTGGACGATCTCGACGCGGTACGGGGTCACGAGACCCAGCACCTTGTCACCGCTCACGGAGAGGGCGTCGAACTTGGGCATCTGCGAGCAACCGCCCAGCGCCAGGAGACCGATGATCAGGCCGGCGGTCGTGCCGCGGACGGGCGTCCGGCGGGCAAGGCGGGCGATACGGGAATTCAATGACATGGCGCAACCGGGCCTAGGCGCAAGGGCTATGATCCGCGGATTCTAGCGGCACGCACCCACGCTCTCCGCAGGCGCAATCCCCATGAACCGGTCAGACGAAATCAAGAACAGCGGGCTCAAGGCCACGCTGCCCCGCATCAAGATCCTCGAGATCTTCCAGACCGCCCAACAGCGGCACATGACCGCCGAGGACGTTTACAAAGCTTTGCTGGATGAACGCGCCGACATCGGTCTGGCCACGGTCTACCGCGTGCTGACGCAGTTCGAGCAGGCCGGCCTGCTCTCGCGCAATCATTTCGAGTCGGGCAAGGCGGTCTTCGAACTCAACGAAGGCCATCACCACGACCACCTGGTCTGCCTGACCTGCGGCTTTGTCGAGGAGTTCTACGACCCGCAGATCGAGGAGCGCCAGCACGCCATCGCGCAGGAGCGCGGCTTCCAGCTGCAGGAGCACTCGCTGGCCCTGTATGCGAACTGCGTGAAGAAGGACTGCCCGAACAAGTCGGGCATGCGCTGAGGCGCTCCGGCCCCTGATCAGCCCGCGTCGTTGAGCCCTTGCTCGATGGCGCGCTGATGGCGCTCGACGAACTCGCGGTAGGTGTCGATGCCGCGCAGTTGCAGGATGGTGTTGCGCACCGCCGCCTCGACCAGCACCGCGAGGTTGCGGCCCGCGTCCACGGCGATCACCACCTTGCGCACCGGCATGCCCAGCACGTCCTCGTAGAGCGGCTCGTAGGGCAGGCGCTCGAAGTCGCGCTCCATGGTCTCCTTGCGGACCAGGTGCACGATCAGCTTGAGCCGCATCTTCCGGCGCACCGCCGTCTCCCCGAAGATCGCCTTGATGTCCAGCAGGCCGATGCCGCGGACTTCCAGCAGATTCATCAGGAGCTCGGGGCAGCGGCCCTCGATCGCCTCCTGCGCGATGCGGAAGAAATCGACCGCGTCGTCCGCCACCAGGCCATGGCCGCGGCTGATCAGTTCCAGGCCCAGTTCGCTCTTGCCCAGGCCGGACTCGCCGGTCAGCAGCACGCCCAGGCCCAGGATGTCCATGAACACGCCATGGCGCGTCGTGCGGTTCGCGCAGACGTGGGCCAGGTAGGCGCGCACCAGGTCGATGACATGGCCGGCCGACTCGGCGGTCGTGAACAGCGGGATCTCGGCGCGGTCGCACATCGCGACCAGACGGTCGGGCGGGACCTGGTCGTCGGCCACGATGATGACCGGCGGCTCCAGCGTGACGATGCGTGCGATGCGGCGGTCCAGCACGTCGCCGGAGGCCTGGCTCAGATAGCCGACCTCGCGCCGGCCCACGATCTGGACGCGGTAGGGATGGATGTAGTTCAGGTAGCCGACCAGGTCGGCGGCCGACTGGGCGTCGCGCAGCGCGGCTTCGTCGAAGCGGCGCTCAGGGTGCGCATGGCCGGCGATCCACTCCCAACGCAGGGCCTCGCGGTGTTCTTCGAACAGCCGGTCGGCGCTGATGGAGGTGGCTTTCACGAATCGGTCGGGGAGAGAGAGTGCGCGGGCCTCAGGCGACCGATTTCATCGGTTCCCAGTCGGCGATCAGGCGATGCACGGTGGCGGCCTCCGACTCGGTCTTGAGCCGCTCGCGCAGCTCGCGGTCGGACAGCATCTCGGCGATCTCGGACAGGATCTCGAGATGGCGCTGGGTGGCGGCCTCGGGCACCAGCAGGAAGATCAGCAGGGTGACGGGCTCGTCGTCCGGGGCGTCGAAGCCGATGGGCTGCTGCACGCGCAGCACGGCGGCCAGCGGATTCTTCAGGCCCTTGATGCGGCCGTGCGGGATCGCCACGCCATGGCCCAGGCCGGTCGAGCCCAGTCGCTCGCGGGCGAACAGGTTGTCGGTGACCGAGGCGCGGGAGATCGAGTGGTTGTTCTCGAAGAGCAACCCGGCCTGCTCGAAGACCCGCTTTTTGCTGGAAGCGTCCACATCGACCAGCACGTTGCTGGCGGGAAGGATGGCGGCGAGACGGTTCATCGGGCAGAGCGCCGATCGGTACGGATCGGCGGGGCTGGGGAAGCACTGCGCACCAGGTCGGCGCGCAGATCCGGGGGTTGAAGGCGGAGATTATAGGAATCACGTCGCCTTGACGGGCGTGACGGATGCGACGGAGCTGTGAAAACGTCGCCGTTGCTGCTGCATTGCAACAATTCTCGACAAAAAGGCGGCCTCGGGGGCCGCCTCTGCTGCGAACCTGGGGAAAGCCCCAGGGTCTTTCGCGCGTCTGTCGGATCGGACGGGCCGGGCTCAGCCGGCGTTCATGTCCAGCCGCTTGGCGGACGCGTGATGGTGGTTCTGCACCCGATCCTTGTGTCGGCAGACTTGCCGATCCAGCTTGTCCATCAGCTCGTCGATCGCGGCGTAGAGGTCTTCATGCGAGTGCTCGCAGAAGATTTCGCGTCCCTTCACGTGCAGCGTCACTTCAGCGCGCTGACGTCGATCCTTCTCCTTCTGCTTCTCCACGGTCAGCAGGACGTTGACGTCCACGACCTGGTCAAAGTGGCGGATCACCCGGCTGAGCTTGTTCAGCACGTATTCGCGCAGAGCCTGAGTCACTTCGAGATGGTGGCCGCTGATGGTCAGGTTCATAAAGCCTCCTTTCACAAGGGCTTGGTCGGAAACAAGAGAGGGGCCGCGGGGGCCGGAGCAAAGAGCGGAGGTGTCTGGGGGTGGGTGTGCTCGGAAAGTGGGTGGAGGGGAGGGGGAACGGAAAGAACGAGAGGGCTTCAACGTGACGCGCGGGGCGTCGGGAATCGAGGCTCAAGGCGGCGGCGTGGCTCGTGTCGCGTCGCGCGGGTCTGAGGATGAAAGGGCCGCGAGGGCCGATGGCATGCGGGTTCCGAAGGATCTGGTGAGAAGGGACGAGTCCAGTCTGCTCCCGAAAACAGGCTCCGGCAAGTGATCAAAAGCAAGGTTTGGGGGCGAATATTCCCGCCTTGCAGCATGGCGGGGTCCGTGCTCGAATGCTGGATGTTGCGCGGCGGGGCCGGTCCGGTTGCCGGTGTTCTCGGGGCGATGTGATAATCCCGCATCCCGATTCCTGGAGTCCCTCTTGGACAGCGACCACCCTCGGTGGCCGTCCACTCCAGCGTCAATCCGCCGCCTTCCCTAAGCGTTCCTGGCCGATGACGGCGCCGAACCTCGCGTTCCGCGCTCCTGGCCATCTGCAGCGCCGCCGCGGCGCTTGTCCGGAGTGAGACGGGCCACCTTCAAAGCCCTTGCTCCCGGACCGCCGCGCTCGCCGGCCGTCCTTGCCCAGACAACTCCGCGCCGCGTCGCGACCCGCACACCGCCTCCAGGGTCCGTCAACGCGCATTCGAGCGTGTGCGTTCGCCCCGGCGAGCCCACGCCGACGAAGGACCCGCATGCTGAATGTGTTCACACTGGATAACGGCCGCCTCAAGGGCGGCATGGTCCAGGAAGAGATCTCGACCGCGCTCGATCTGGCCTCCGTGGCCGGCGCCGAACGGGCCCCGGTCTGGGTCGACCTGGAATCCCCGACGCCCGAGGAGAAGGACTGGATCCGCGAGCGCTTCGGCCTGGTGATCCCCGAGGACATCGTCGACGAGGACCTGGAGGAATCCGCCCGCTTCTACGAGGAAGACAACGGCGAGCTGCACATCCGCTCCGACTTCCTGATCGACGACATGGAATCGCCGCGCAACGTGCGCGTGGCCTTCATCCTCCATGGCAACGTGCTGTTCTCGATCCACAACGAGGATCTGCCCGTCTTTCGCCTGCTGCGCCTGCGGGCCCGCCGCATCCCCGCGCTGATCGAGGATGCGAAGGACGTGCTGCTCAAGCTCTACGACGCGGACGCGGAGTACTCGGCCGACGTGCTCGAGGGCATCTACGACAACCTGGAGAAGGTCAGCGCGCGCGTGCTGAAGAAGGACGTCAACGACACCGAGGCCGGCGAGGTGCTGGCGGCCATCGCGCGCGAGGAGGACTTGAACGGGCGTATCCGGCGCAACGTGATGGACACGCGCCGCGCGGTCAGCTTCATGATGCGCAGCCGCATGCTCAACGCCGAGCAGTTCGAGGAGTCGCGCCAGATCCTGCGCGACATCGACTCGTTGGACTCGCACACGGCCTTCCTGTTCGACAAGATCAACTTCCTGATGGACGCCACGGTCGGCTTCATCAACATCAACCAGAACAAGATCATCAAGATCTTCTCGGTGGCCAGCGTGGCGCTGCTACCGCCCACGCTGATCGCCAGCGTTTACGGCATGAACTTCGACGGGATGCCGGAGTTGCACTGGAAGTACGGCTACTACTTCGCCATCGGGCTGATGGTGGCCTCGGTGGCCGCGCCCTTCATCTATTTCCGCCGCAAGGGGTGGCTGGCCTGAGACGGGCCTGACGGTGGCGCAGGGCCATGAAAAAAGGGCTTCCGCGATGACGGAAGCCCTTGAGAAGAAAAGAAGCCATCAAGACGCCCCGGGCCAACGAGGGAGGGAGGGAGGAGGAGGAGAAAGGCCTCGGGATTGCAGCTTCACGAGGAAGCAGGTCTTGCGGCTGAAATGGTGTGCTGAATGTACTCCGGTCGATCCCAGGATCGGTGCAAACCCGTAGCCCCGACTTCGTCTTCCGGCCTCTTAAGGTCGGTCAAAGCCAGCCCTGATACGGGTCCCTGCATCGGTCGTGGCAACCGGTGTTCCCGGTGTCGGCGCGGACCTGGCGCGATCGATGTCTCCTCGTGTCGTGATCGCGGTGCCGTGCTCAGCAGGGCTTCATGGTGCAACGCATCGCGGGCCCTGTCATCCCGTCGATGAAGGAAAAAGTGAGCAACTGTCACCGGTGTCCCGGCTAGCCGGGACAGTTTTCAGGCCGATGACAGCAGGCCCGACCCGTGCGGATCGAGGGTCGATTCCATGGGCCCGCGGCGGCCGATCTCACTGCTGCGACAGCAGCTTTTCCAGAGCCTGCGTGAACGGCTGGCTGTCCGGCGAGACGCCCGACGCGAAGCTCATCACCTGCTTCCCGTCACGGGAGATCAGGTACTTGTGGAAGTTCCACTTGGGCGACTGGCCGGTGCGCTTGGCCAGGTCGGCGAACAGCGGGTTCAGGTCGGTTTTGCCGGCGGCGACGCTGCTCTTGCTGAACATCGGGAACTTCACGTTGAAGGTGTTCTCGCAGAACTCGGCGATCTCCTTGTTGGAGCCGTACTCCTGGTTGCCGAAGTCACCGGACGGAAAACCGAGGACCACCAGACCCTTGTCCGCATAGCGCGCGGAGATGGCTTCCAGTGCCTTGTACTGCGGCGTGTAGCCGCAGAAGCTGGCCGTGTTGACCACCAGCACCACCTTGCCGGCGTACTGGCACAGCGCCTGGGGCTTTTCGTCCTGCAGGCGCGGCATCTGCCGCTGGAGGAGTTCCGGGCAGGCGGCGGGGGCGGTGGAGGCTTCGGCGGCGGGCGCGGCGTACGCGCTCGAGGCCGGCAGCGACGCGAGCACCGTGACGAGCGTGGCGGCGGCGAGGGCGGAGCCGCCGGCGAGACGACGGACGAAGGCACCGAGGGTGGCGGACATGGGGATCTCCTGATTCGACGTGATCCGGACCCGTGCCGACTGCGTAACAACCGAAGCTGGCATGAGATCCGGCGGAAGCGGCATTAGGCCAGATCGCCCCACGGGATCAGGGCCGTAAGGGATTGTCATGGTGCGACCGGTAGAATCCGCCGCGCTTAACAGGACGCTGACGATGCTTTACCCCGAACTCTTCAAGCAGCTCGAGGCTGTGCGCTGGAACATGGACACGGATATTCCGTGGGACAAGTTCGACGCTTCCATGCTGACGGACGACCAGGCGCGCACGATCAAGATGAACGCGATCACCGAGTGGTCGGCGTTGCCCGCCACCGAGATGTTCCTGCGCGACAACAAGGACGACAGCGACTTCTCGGCCTTCATGAGCGTCTGGTTCTTCGAGGAGCAGAAGCATTCGCTGGTCCTGATGGAATACCTGCGCCGCTTCCGTCCGGACATGGTGCCGACCGAAGCCGAGCTGCACGAGGTCCGCTTCGAGTTCGACCCGGCGCCCGCGCTGGAGACGCTGATGCTGCACTTCTGCGGCGAGATCCGTCTGAACCACTGGTACCGCCGTGCCGCCGAATGGCATACCGAGCCGGTCATCAAGGCCATCTACGAAACCCTGTCGCGCGACGAAGCCCGCCACGGCGGCGCCTATCTGCGCTACATGAAGCGCGCGATGACCAAGTTCGGTGACGAGGCCCGCGCCGCGTTCGCCAAGGTCGGCGTGCTGATGGCCAGCGCGCGTCGCACCGCCCAGGCGCTGCACCCGACCAACCTGCACGTGAACGCCAAGCTGTTCCCGCGCGACACCATCCAGAGCCGCCTGCCCGATCCCGAATGGCTGGAGACCTGGCTGGACAAGCAGATCCAGTTCGACAGCGTCTGGGAGAACAAGGTCGTCGAGCGCATCCTGCACAACATGAGCCTGCTGATGGAGCGCAGCTTCGCCAGCGTCCAGGAGCTCAACCGCTTCCGCAAGGAGCTGACGCAGCGTCTGGCGCAGGCTGCCCAGGGCGGCGAAGGCGCCGCGCCGCAGGCGACCTGAGCTTCGCTCTCGCTCGTTGAACCAGGCCCGCTCATGCGGGCCTTTGTCCTTTCTGGCGGGCGCGACGGACGTTCCTCGGATCGGCCCCGCCCCAGGGGCCGGGTCTTGCCCGGAGGATCGCGGATCGCACAAGGCCCCGGGTGGTGCGCGCGAGGCCGGTCTTGGCCACAATGCGGCATCCATTTGTTTCACTCCGCCATCCGCCGAGCGCTCATGAAGTATTTGCACACCATGGTCCGCGTGACCGACGTCGACGCCTCCCTGAAGTTCTACCGCGACGCGCTGGGCCTGGTGGAAGTCCGCCGCAGCGAGCACGAGGCGGGTCGCTTCACGCTGATCTACCTGGCCGCGCCAGGCGATGAGGACGCGCAGATCGAGCTGACCTACAACTGGGACCCCGAGGCCTATGCCGGTGGTCGCAACTTCGGCCACGTGGCCTACGCCGTGCCGGACATCTACGCGGCCTGCCAGCGTCTGATGGACCATGGCGTGCTGATCAATCGCCCGCCGCGCGACGGCCGCATGGCCTTCGTGCGTTCGCCCGACAACATCTCGGTCGAGCTCCTGCAGGACGGCCCGGCGCTGCCGCCGGCCGAGCCCTGGATCTCGATGCCCAACACCGGCGCCTGGTGATCCCCGGCCCCGCTTCAGTCCGTCGCTGAAGTCTGGCGATGCCCCCATCGATGCCGCTCTGTCTTCCGCCATGAAACAGCTCCTGCTTCGATCCCTCATTCCGATGCTGCTCGCCGTTCCGCTGGCCTGCGCGGCGCAGGCCCAGGGCAAGCTGCTCCTGACGGGCGGCGTGAGCAGCATCGACGGCGCCGCCGGCGGCGGTCTGTCGCCCTGGGCGCTGACCGGCAGCTACGCGACCAACGGTCAGGTCGGCGCCACCGCGTACTTCACGCGCCTGCCGGTGCAGGACTACAGCCTCACCGGCTACGGCGCCGCGGTGGCCTTCGGTGACCGCGCCGAGCTGTCGCTGGCGAAGCAGGATTTCTCCGCCTCGTCGACAGGGGCGGCGCTGGGCCTGCCGGGGCTGCGCCTGAAGCAGACCATCCTCGGCGCGAAGGTCCGGCTGATAGGGGATGCGGTGCTGGACGCCGACACCTGGATGCCGCAGATCGCGCTGGGCGTCGAGTACAAGCATCTGGATGCGGGAGGCCTCGATCCGACGCTGACGGCGCTGGGCGCCAGACGCAATGGTGTCGACGTCTACGTGAGCGCCACCAAGATCTTCCTGGCGCAGAGCACGCTGGTGAACGTGACGCTGCGCGGCAGCCGCGCGAACCAGAACGGCCTGCTGGGCTTTGGCGGGACGGCGAGCAAGAGCTACTCGCTGCTGCCCGAGGTCTCGGTGGCCTACCTGATCAACAAGCAGTGGGCCGTGGGGGTGGAGTACCGCGCCAAGCCCGACAAGCTGAATCCGTCCATCCTGGGCGACGCGCTGCGTGAGGACGACTGGAAGGACGTGTTCGTCGCCTGGGCGCCGAACAAGCATCTCTCGCTGACGGCGGCCTATGTGGATCTGGGCCGCATCGTGCCGGGCATCCAGCCGCGGCGGCAGCGCGGGGTGTACGGCTCGATCCAGTTGGCCTATTGATCGGGGAGGTCGCAGATGACACGCATCGTTCAAGCTGGCCCTTCGCTGGGGCTGCCGCTACGGGCCGCGCTCGTGACCCTGGCGCTGTGGAGTGGCTCCGCGTCCTGGGCCGCGGATGACACGCTCTTCCGGGCGCTGGGCGGCGACGCTGGCATCGCCCGCATCGTTGACGGCCTGATCGATCGCGCCTACCTGGATGACCGCATCAAGGCCAAGTTCGACGGCGTCAAGCAAGCGGCGTTGAAGGAATCGATCCGCAAGCAGTTCTGCCAGCTCAGCGGTGGCCCGTGCGTCTATGACGGCGAGACGATGAGGAACTCGCATGCGCAGCTGGCGCTGACCAAGGCCGACTTCAATGCGCTGGTCGAGGACCTGCAAGCTGCCATGGACGAACAGCAGGTTCCCTTCACCGTGCAGAACAAGCTGCTGGCGCTGCTGGCGCCGATGCATCGGGACATCATCACGAAGTGATCGCTGGCGGGGTCTTGCCCGTCGGAGCGCCCGGCCATCCCGGCGAGCGGCGCCCACAAAGCAGAAAGCCCGGCAGAGCCGGGCTTTCTTGAATCTGGTGGCCAAGGGCGGAATCGAACCACCGACACGCGGATTTTCAATCCGCTGCTCTACCAACTGAGCTACTTGGCCGTGAGACTGGGTCTCTGTCTCCGCTGTTCCGAGTCTTGCGACGCGTTGTTGAGCAGCGAAGACCGCGACTATAACACTAAATTCCGGTCCCGCGCTTGTTTCGCGAAAGATCGACGCCGAGCTGCTTCAGCTTCCGGTACAGATGGGTGCGTTCCAGCCCCGTCTTCTCCGCCACGCGGGTCATGGAGCCGTTCTCCTTGGCCAGGTGGAACTCGAAGTAGCTCTTCTCGAAGGCGTCACGCGCCTCGCGCAGCGGGCGGTCCAGCTCGAACACCTGCTCCGAGGCCAGGCCCTGCTGATGGGGAAGCGGCGTGACGGGCGCCAGGCCCGCCGAGGCCATCGGCAGCACGCCGGGCGCCGCGGGGGGCAGCGCCTCGGGGCGCGGATAGCTGGCCGGAACGCCGAGCACCGGTGGGGCCGCCGGGGCCGGCCGGGGCGTCGTCTTCACCAGCGCCTGCTCCACCGCGCGCAGCAGCTTCTGCAGGGTGATGGGCTTCTCGAGGAAGGCCATCGCGCCGAACTTGGTCGCCTCGACGGCGGTGTCGATCGTGCCGTGGCCGCTCATCATGATGACGGGCATCGTGAGCTGGCCGGTGCTGCCCCACTCCTTGAGCAGCGTCACACCGTCCACGTCCGGCATCCAGATGTCCAGCAGGACCAGGTCGGGCCGGCTGCGCTCGCGGCTGGCGCGCGCTTCCTGCGCGTTCTTCGCCAGCTCGATCGTGTGCCCCTCGTCCGAGAGGATTTCAGACAAGAGGGCACGGATGCCCAGTTCGTCGTCAACAACAAGAATGGTTGCCATGTATGCCTACTGTTCACGCGGGCCGAGGCGCGTCCTGCGCAGGGCTCGGTGCAGTCGCGAGTTTTGAAAATGATAACGAAACTTGCGCGCCGCTCGGCGGCTGTTCGCTGTCGCTCCCGGGGTGCAGATTCACGATCCGGATCCGGGCACCGTGCTCGTCGGCGATTTTCTTCACCACCGCGAGCCCCAGCCCGGTTCCCTTGGTCTTGGTCGTGACGTATGGCTCGAAGGCGCGCTTGAGCACGTTCTCCGCGAAGCCGTGGCCGTTGTCGGTGATGACCAGCCGCAACCCGCGCAGCTCGCCCGCCTCGTTCACCGCCTTCTGGGTGCGGACCGTGACGCGCCCGTCCGGGCGTTCGCTCACCGCGTCCAGCGCGTTCTGCACCAGGTTGTGGATGACCTGACGCAGCTGCGGCGCGTCGCCCAGGATGGGCGGGGGCTCCGCCGCCAGGTCCGCCACCAGCTGACCGGCCTCCTGCGCCGGCGCATAGAGCGTCAGCACTTCCGCCACCAGCTCGTTCAGGTCGAGCGCCGCCAGCTTGGCCGCCGGCAGCCGCGCGTAGTCGCGGAACTCGTTGACCAGCTGCTTCATCGCCTGCACCTGGTTCACGATGGTGCCCACGGCGCGCACCAGCATCGCCTGGTCCGCGCCCTCGAGCTTGGCCTCCAGCTTGAACTGCAGCCGCTCGGCCGAGAGCTGGATCGGCGTGAGCGGGTTCTTGATCTCGTGGGCCAGGCGGCGGGCCACCTCGCTCCAGGCCGCCGAGCGCTGCGCCGAGACCACTTCGCTGATGTCGTCGAAGACCAGCAGCCGCGCGTCCAGCGGCAGCGTCGCGCCGCGCACCAGCAGCGTCAGCGCGGTCTTCTCGTCGAGCTGCAGCTCGAAGGAATCCTGCCAGTGCTCGCGCTCGCCGGACTCGGGGGTCTGCAGCTCGAAGCGCTGCCAGATGTCGCGGGAGAAGACGGCCAGCGCGGGCAGGTCGTCGAGCTGTCGCCCGACGTAGGCCGACAGCGGCAGCTTCAGGATGCGGGTCGCGCCGGGGTTGACCGTCTCGATGCGGCGCTCGCGGTCGAACACGATGACGCCGGCGGTCAGGTTGTCCAGGATGGTCTGCACATGGGTGCGCGCGCTCTCGAGCTGCGTGACGCTGAGCTCGACCTGCGCCCGCGCGTCGGCCAGCTGCTGCGTCATGTCGGCGAAGGAGCGCGTCAGGCCGCCGAGCTCGTCGCGCGAGCGGAACACGGGCTTGGCCTTCAGGTCGCCGGTGGCGACTTCCCGCATGCCCTCGGCCAGCAGCAGCAGCGGCTGCACGAGCTGGTTGGACAGCGCCACCGCGAGCAGCAGCGCCGCGAAGACCGCCAGGATGAGCACCAGCGTCAGCGTGCCCAGGTACATGCGCCGCAGGCCGTCGCGCAGCAGCGAGCGCTGCAGGTATTCCTGGTTGGCGGTCGACACGTTCAGCGCGTTGCTGACCACCTTGCCGGAGATCTGCTTGACCACCATCAGGTAGCGGTCGCTGTTGGTCAGCTGCAGCGCGCTGCTGGGGAGCAGCGCCAGCGCGCGGATGCGGGCCTCGCCCAGCACCGCCTGCTGCTCGTCCTCCAGGCCCTCCAGGCGCGAGGCGACGCCGTTGGCGCGCGCCTGCGACAGCAGCGCGGCGGCGGGCCGCTGCGGGAGCTCGCTGGACTCGCCGCCGGCCGACAGCAGCACCTGGCCGTTGTTGCCCACCAGCGCCACCGTGCGCGCGCCCATCTGGTCGCGCAGCCGCTCCAGCGCCAGGGGTGCGAGGGCGCCGTCCTCCCAGCGCTCGGCCGCGGCGCGGGTGCGGGTCACGAGCTCGCTGCGCAGGTTCTCCAGCGTGTCCTGGCCCAGCGCCAGGCCGGCCTCGAGCGCGCTGGCCAGGCGCTGGTCGAAGAGGCTCTCGATGCTGCGGTTCACGAACTGGTAGCTGACCGTGTAGATCAGCAGCCCGGGCACCACGCCGACGAAGGCGAAGATGCCGGCCAGCTTGAGCAGCAACTTGGAGCCGAAGCGCCCGCGCTTGACGCGCAGCGCGAGTCGGGTGCCAGCCACGCCGATGACGATGATCAGCGCGGTCGCGACCGCGACGTTGACCCAGAACAGCCAGAGGTAGTGGCGTTCCAGGAAGCCGCGCTGGGCCGTGGTGCTGATCGAGAGCAGGAAGGCCAGCATGCCGCTGGCGCCCGCGATCGCGGCCACGGAGATCAACCACGCCAGGCGTGCCGACTTGGTCACTGGTCAGGGTCCTTGGTGTTCAGCACGGGGCCGCGCTCAGGGCTGCGGCTTGTTGGGTGGAGGCGTGGCGGGCGCCTCGAGGTTCAGCGTCAGCGTGTGGTCCGCGGACAGCGTCCATCCCTGGCTGCCGCCCAGGCCGATCTGCATCGGGCGGGGGAGCTGGGTGGTGTCGAGCTTGTAGCTGAACTCCAGGTAGTAGCGGCCCGCGTCCTCGATGTCCTTGGCGTCGGCCACGCGCCAGCCCGAGACGCCGCGCAGCGAGGCGATGGCCTCGCCCAGCGTGTCGAAGCTCTGGTGCAGGCCGCCGGTGCTGACGCGGTACTGGCGGGTCAGGGGTTGCCAGGTCAGGCGCCAGGTGCGGCTGGTCTGCGAGATGCGCGCGTCGCGCCAGTACCAGCGGCTGCGCAAGACCTGGACATCGGCGACGAAGTAGATCGCCACGCCCTTGAGCAGCGCGTCCTCGGCCGCCTTGGGCAGCTCGAAGCGGGTGCTGAAGCTCAGCGCCAGGCCGTCCTCGACCCGCTCGGCGTTGAGCAGCTGCAGCGCCACGCCTTGCCCCAGCGCCCAGCCGTGCAGGAGCAGCAGCGCACCGACAAGGGTCAGGCGCCGCCACCAGGCACGCAGCGAATCGGGACGGACGGAACGGCTCACGCGGGGTCGAGTCGGGGATTACAGAGGGGCGGAGGACGGCGATTTCTGCAGCAGGGCGTAATAGAAGCCGTCGGTGACGGCCGGCGCGCCCCGCGGCGCGTCCTCCTGCGCGGCATTGTCGGCCAGAGGCAGCAGATGGCCGGCGCCCCGGGTGAACTCTCGTGAACGCGCATCGCCGTGACGTTGCAAAAACGCGTCGATCTGGTCCTGGCCCTCGGCCTTGAAGACGGAGCAGGTCGCGTACAGCAGCCGGCCGCCCGGCTTGAGCAGCGGCCACAGCGCGTCCAGCAGCTCCGCCTGGATCTTCGCCAGCGACGGGATATCGCCCGGGCGGCGCAGCCATCGCACATCGGGGTGGCGGCGCACGATGCCCGAGGCGCTGCATGGAGCGTCCAGCAGGATGGCGTCGAACGGGCGGCCGTCCCACCAGGCGGCGGTGTCGCGGGCGTCGGCGGCGCGCACCGAGCCCTCGAGCGAGAGCCGGCCCAGGTTCTGGCTGACGCGCTCCAGGCGCTTGGCGTCGGCATCCAGCGCCAGCAGATCCAGGGCGTTGCCGCCCAGTTCCTGCAGATGCGCGGTCTTGCCGCCCGGGGCCGCGCAGGCGTCCAGCACGCGGGCGCCGGCGCCCAGCACCGCCCAGTCCTCGCCCGGGGCCAGGTCTTGCGGGCGACGCTGGCCCAGCAGCAGCGGCGCGGCCAACTGGGCGGAGGCGTCCTGCACCGAGGCATGGCCCGCGTCGAAACCGGGCAGGGCCTGGACCGGGCGGGGCTCGTCCAGCACCAGGGCCTGCGGGAACAGGTCGCCGGCGGGGCGGGCCGCGATGCCGGCCTCGGCCAGCCGGGCCAGGTAGGCCGCGGCGTCGCCATGGGCGGGATTGACGCGCAGCGTCATCGGCGGACGCTGCTGGTTGGCGTCGAGCAGGCCCTGCCACTGCGCCGGCCAGTCAGCGGAGAGCCGTTCCTGCCACCAGCGGGGATGGTTGTAGCGGGCGACCGGATCGGCCTCGACCTGGGCGACCAGCGCGTCGCGCTCGCGCAGGAAGCGGCGCAGCACCGCGTTCACGAAGCCCGCGCTGTTGGCGGCGCGCTGGCGCACCGCGTGCACGGTCTGGTCGACCAGGGTGTGCTCGGCGTAGGCGGTCTCGCCGGGCCACAGCAGCGCGATCGCGGTGACCAGCAGCGCGTCCACGCGGGGCGGGGGATTCTTGGGGGCGAGCTTGGCGCGCACGGCCTGCGCCGCGCCCAGGCGGCGCAGCACGGTGAAGCTCAGCGCCTGCGCGCCGGGGCGCAACTCGGCGGGGCAGCGGGACAGCCAGTCGGTCAGCGAGTGGCCGTCACGCACGGCCTGGACGGCATCGGCGCACTGGGCCAGCAGGCGGTGCAGCGGCGGGGAGGAAGTCGGTACGGAAGACACCGGCGGAGTTTAAGGGGCTCGTCCGCCGAAGCCGCCTGGCCCGCCCGACGACCGGGCCGACGCGGACGCGGGCCGCCCGCCGGACGGCGGGGATCGCCCGGGACGGCCTTGCTTTCGCTACGGCATCCGGAAGCGGGGACAATCGCGGCCTTCCTTCACGACGACCCGATGCCGGCGGCCGCGACGGCGCGCCGGACACGCACTTCATGACAGGCACTCCCATCCTGAGCCCCGAGGACCTGGCGGCGCTGCCGGCCTCCGACCGCATCCGCTATCGCCTGGTCCAGGCCGGACGCCGCCATCACGCCAACGACAACATCGCCGGCTTCATCGAGGACGGCGAGCTCCAGCAGCTGCAGGACGAGGTCCAGGCCAAGATGCAGGAAGTGCTGCAGGCCCTGGTGATCGACACCGTCAGCGACCACAACACGCAGGAGACCGCCAAGCGCGTGGCCAAGATGTTCGTGCGCGAGGTCTTCGCGGGCCGCTACGCCGCGGCCCCGGCGGTGACCGAGTTCCCGAATGCCGAGCGCCTGAACGAGCTCATGATCGTCGGCCCGATCACCGTGCGCAGCGCCTGCTCGCACCACCTCTGCCCGATCATCGGCAAGGTCTGGATCGGCCTGCTGCCCAGCGAGCACTCGAATCTGATCGGCCTGTCCAAGTACGCGCGCCTGACCGAATGGATCATGAGCCGCCCGCAGATCCAGGAGGAGGCCGTCGTCATGCTGGCCAACGAGCTGGAGTCCCGCGTGAACCCCGACGGCCTGGCCATCGTGATGGACGCGGACCACTTCTGCATGCACTGGCGCGGCGTGAAGGACATGGACTCCACCATGATCAACAGCGTGATGCGCGGCTCCTTCCTGAAGGATCCGACGTTGCGGGCGGAGTTCCTCTCGCTGATCCGCAAGAAGGGCTGAAGTCCGGAACCGCGGGAGGGCCCGAGGGCCGAGGCGACGGCGGGATGCCGTCGCGGGCCCGGCGCGTGCTCAGAGGCTGCGCGCCTCGCCGAAGCCGACGAAGCTCATCAGCACCCGCGTCGGGAACTGGCGCACCGCCTCGTTGTAGGCCGTCACGGCCTGGTTGAAGACCTGGCGCGAGAACGCGCGCTGGCGCTCGATCAGCTTGAGCTCGTCGACCGCGCCGCCCAGGTCCGGGTCGGCGCTGAGCTCGGCGTGATGCTCGACCAGCGACACCAGCCGCGTCAGCGCCGCGCCGTGCACCGCGGCGGCCACCGCCAGCTGCGCCACCGGATCGGCCGCATGCGGACGCGACCGCACCGCCTGCGCGGCGGCCTTGGCCTCGGCCTGCGCGGCGGCCAGCGCGTCCAGGCTGGCCTGCTCGCTGGGCAGGCGCTCGCGCAGCTTCTCCAGCAGCAGATCGGCCTGCGTGAAGCGGCGCGTCAGCGCGTCGTCGAATTGCGCGAAGGCCTTGGCGATGTCGCCGCGCAGCAGCATGACGCGGTTGTAGGCGCCGATGCACCAGAACAGCAGCACCGCGCCCAGGCCCCACAGCCACCAGTTCCAGTGCATCACGTCCCCAGCGACAGGCCCGCGGCCTTGGCCTGCTGGAACTCGCGCCAGCCCTTGGCGCGCAGCTCGCAGGCCGGGCAGTGGCCGCAGCCCCAGCCCCAGTCGTGGCGGGTGCTGCGCTCGCCCAGGTAGCAGGTGTGGGTGTGCTCGACGATCAGGTCGTTGAGCGCCTCGCCGCCCAGGGTCTCGGTGAGCGACCAGGTCTGGGCCTTGGTCAGGAACATCAGCGGCGTGTCCAGCGTCATCGGCGCGTCCAGGCCGAGCGACAGGGCCACCTGCAGCGCCTTGAGCGTGTTGTCGCGGCAGTCGGGATAGCCGGAGAAATCGGTCTCGCACATGCCGCCCACCAGCACCGACGCGCCGCGGCGGTAGGCCAGGGTCGCGGCGAAGGTCAGGAAGAGCAGGTTGCGGCCGGGCACGAAGGTGTTGGGCAGGCCGTTGGCCTGGAGCTCGATGGCGCGCTCCTGGGTGAGCGCGGTGTCGGAGATCTGGCCCAGCAGGCTGAGGTCGAGCAGGTGGTCCTCGCCCAGCTTGGGCGCCCAGTGCGGGAACCGGGCGGCGATCTCGGCGCGCACGGTCTTGCGGCAGTCCAGCTCGACGCGGTGGCGCTGGCCGTAGTCGAAGCCCAGGGTCTCGACCTCGGCGAAGCGGTCCAGCGCCCAGGCCAGGCAGGCGGTGGAGTCCTGGCCGCCGGAGAACAGCACCAGCGCCTTGCGGCGCGAGGCGTGGACGGGCGGGATCGGGGAAGTGGCGTCGGACATGGGGAACGGCGGGTTGATCAGGGATTCTTGGGCAGCCGGAAGTGTGCCAGCACCGTGCTACCGTCGCCGGCCACAGGGAGGAAATCCAATGCAACGACGTGTCCCGAAGCCGGGCCCGACCCAGGGTCATCGCATGTCCCGGAGGGGGCTGGCCGCTGCCATCGCCGCCGCCTGCGTCGCGTCGCCCGCCGCCTTCGCGCAGACGGCGCAGACGGCGCAGTCGTCCTCGATCACTCAGGTGCTGCTGTATCCCGGCGGCGCGCAGGTGGACCGCAGCTTGCGCGTGCCGGCTGGCGCGACGCAGGCGCGTTTCGCCTGCCTGCCGGCGGCCTTGGAGCGCGACGCGCTGCAAGTGCAGGCACCCACGGGCGTGAACCTTGGCGAGCTCAAGATCGAGCGCGTCGCCCGCGACTCTCTGCCCGAGTGCCGCCAGCGCGATCCGCGCGTGCGCGAGATCGAGCAGCAGCGTGCCGCGGTCGAGGCCGAGATCGCCGGCGTCGACGTCTCGCTCGGCTATCTCAAGGGGCTCTCGGACCGCGAGGCCCGGCCGGGTCCGGCGTTGGCCGCCAGTCTGGAGGCGCTGCGCCGCAACGCGCAGGATCTGACCTCACGAAAGCAGGTGTTGCAGGAGCGACTGACCGACCTCGGCCACGAACTGACCGCCGCGAAAGCCGCCGCGCCGACCGCGTCGACGCAGGTGTCCGTGGCGACGCTGCGTCTGTCGACCGCTCAAGCAGCCGACATCGGGCTGAGCTACCGCCTCTCGAGCGCCGGCTGGCAGCCGCAGTACCGAGCCCGTCTGGACACGGCGACCGGCGGCTTGGTGCTTGAGCGCCTGGCCCAGATCGCGCAGACCAGTGGCGAGGACTGGAACGAGGTGAAGCTCAAGCTGTCGACGGTCCGACCGCGGCAGGCGAAGGAGCTTGCGCCCTTGCAGCCCTGGACGATGTGGCTGCACCAGCCGTCCGCTCGCTCCCGTACGTTCCTCGACGACGCCGCGCCGGTGGCGGCGGCGGCTCCGGCCGCGCCGGATCTGAGTTCGGTCCAGATCACCGGCTCCGCCGTCGGACAGGTGCGTTTCGACCCCAGCGTCTTCGAAGGCGAGTTCGGCACCGAGTACGACTTGCCGCAGCGCGTGACGCTGCGCGCCAACGGGGCGATGTCGACGGTGGACCTGGGGCGGACGGCGGCGACCTCGCGCGTGCTGGTCCGGGTGCAACCCGCGACCGATGCCGCCGCCTATCTGCTCGCCGAGCTGCCACGACCGCAGGGTTCGTGGCCGGCCGGCCCGCTGCAGTTGTTCCGAGATGGCGCGCTGATCGGCGAGGTGCTGCTGCGTTTCGGAAGCGAGTCGACCTGGACCGTGCCGTTCGGGCTGGACGAGCGCATCCGCGTGCGGGTCGAGCCGGACAAGCGCGAGGGCGCGGACACCGGCTTCATCGGTGCGCGCCGCGAGGTGGTGCTGACGCGCCAGTGGCAGGTGGAAAACCTGCGCGGTCGGCCCGTGACGCTGCAGGTGCTGACCGCCGCTCCGGTGCCGCAGCACGAGGACATCCGCGTGCAGGCGCAGTACGCGCCTCCGGTGACGCAGGCGGACTGGCGCGATCGTCGCGGCATCCAGATGTGGGAGCTGCCGCTGGCGCCCAACGAGACGCAGCGCTTCCAGGCGACGTACAGGATCAGCGTGCCCAAGGATGCGATCGTGACGGGCATGCCCTGAGGAGGGGCCGCCCGGGCGCTCGGTCGCGGGCGTCTGACCGGATCAGCCCCGGATCTCGCCCTGTCCCAGCACCACCCACTTCATCGAGGTGAGGCCTTCCAGCCCGACCGGACCGCGGGCGTGGAACTTGTCGGTGGAGATGCCGATCTCCGCGCCCAGTCCGTACTCGAAGCCGTCGGCGAAGCGGGTGCTGGCGTTGACCATCACGCTGGCGGAGTCGACCTCCCGCAGGAAACGCATCGCGTGGACGTGGTTCGTCGTCAGGATCGCGTCGGTGTGGTGCGAGCCATGGCGATTGATGTGGGCGATGGCCTCGTCCAGCGAGTCCACCACCTTGATGCTGATCACCGGGGCCAGGTACTCGGTGTCCCAGTCCTCGGGCGTGGCGGGCTTGAGCAGCTCGCGCGGGACCGCTTCCAGGTGCGCCAGCGCGCGCTCGCAGCCGCGCATCTCGACGCCCTTGGCCGCGAACACCATGCCGATGCGCGGCAGGAAGTCCGCCGCCTGCTTCGCATGGACGAGCAGGGATTCGGTCGCGTTGCAGGGGCTGTACTTCTGCGTCTTGGCGTTGTCGACGACGGTCACCGCCAGGTCGACGTCGACCTCGGCGTCCACGTAGCTGTGGCAGTTGCCGTCCAGGTGCTTGATGACGGGCACCCGGGCCTCGCGGCTGATGCGCTCGATCAGGCCCTTGCCACCGCGCGGAATGATCACGTCGACGAAGGCCGGCATCGCGATCAGCAGACCGACCGCGGCACGGTCGGTCGTGTTGATCAGCTGCACCGCGTCGCGCGGCAGGCCGGCTTCCTCGAGCGAATCGGCCACCAGCGCGGCCAGCGCCAGGTTGCTGTGCAGCGCCTCGGAGCCGCCGCGCAGGATGCAGGCGTTGCCGCTCTTGATCGCGAGCGACGCCGCCTCGATGGTCACGTTGGGGCGGCTCTCGTAGATCATGCCGAACACGCCCAGCGGGACGCGCATCTGGCCGACGCTGATGCCGGTCGGGCGGCGCTTCACGCCGGTGATCTCGCCGATCGGGTCGGGCATGGCGGCGATCTGCTCGCAGCCTTCGGCGACGGTGGCCAGGACCTTGGGGGTGAGGCGCAGGCGGTCGACCATCGGGGCGTCGAGTCCAGCCTCGACGGCGGCCGCGAGATCGCGCTCGTTCGCGGCGGACAGCGATGGACCGGCTTCGCGCAGGCGGCGGGCGAGCGCGAGCAGGGCGGTGTTCTTCGCGGCGGTCGGGGCGGCGGCCATCAGCGTCGCGGCCGCGCGGGCCGCCTCGCCGACGCCGGTCATGTAGGCGTTGAGGTCGGTCATAGGGCGTCGATTCTGACCGATGGGCCGGAGGCGCCCTCCGGCGGGGCCATCGCAAGCGGAAAGTGGAGCCTTCGTGCGTGGGGGGAAAGGTGTTACCCATGTCCTGGCACGGGTGTTACCCATGTCCTGGCACATGCGCTCCGTACCCGCGAACCGCCCCATCTGGCTCCCTCTCCCGCAAGCGGGCGAGGGTGCCGTTTCTCACCCCGGGAATGTCCCAGGAAGGTGGTCCTTGCCTCGGTGCGAGCGCATCTTCTACAGTCGTAGTACGACAGCTGTAGAAGCGTAGGGATGGCGATGGACGAGATCAACGACAGCGACGGCAAGGGCGACGTCTCGCTCAGCGAGTTGCAGCTCGCGCTGATGCGCGTGCTGTGGACGCGCGGGCAGGCCAGCACCGCCGAGGTGGCGGAGGCGCTGCGTGAGCAGCAGCGGCCGCTGGCCCACACCACCGTGGCGACGCTGCTGACGCGGCTGGAAAAGCGCGGCCTGCTGCTGAGCGAGCGCGACGGTCGCGCGCTGGTCTACCGCCCCGCAGTGAGCGAGCCAGAGGTGCAGCGCTCCATGGTGTCGGGGCTGCTGAGCACGCTCTTCGGCGGCCAGCCGGCGGCGCTGCTCAGCCATCTGGTGGCGGAGGGCGAGCTCGGCGACGACGACCTCGCCCAGATGCGGGCGCTGCTGAACAAGAAGGGCGGGCGCCATGCTTGAACTCCTCACCAGCTGGTTGCTGAACTACCTGCTGCACAGCACCGTGCTGCTGGGTTGCGTCTGGGCGCTGGAACGCGCCGGCGCGCTCCAGCACCCCGCATGGCGCGAGCTCTGCTGGCGCTGGGCCTTCTTCGGCGCGGTGCTGACCGCCAGCGCGCAGCCGCTGCTCCAGGTCTCGGGTGTGGACCTCCCCGTCAAGGGCTTCGGCACCAGCCTCGAGGCCCCGCAAGCCGCTCCGGCCGCGCAAGCCCCGCAAGCTCCACAGGCGCAGAGGGCCGCGCCGGTCTCGGCGACGGCTCGTCGCGAGGCGAGCGCATCGACCGCTTCGCCGGCACCGTTCGTGCGGGCGCAGCCCCGGCCCGAAGCGAGTCCCCAACCCGAGGCCGAGCCAGGTAGGACGACCGCGCGCATCGACGCCACGACCGACGAGATCGATCAGGCCGCCAGCGCCGACGCCGCGGTGCCGACCACGGTGGCCGATCGCATGACCGTGGTGACCGACGGCCTCTTCGACCTCTCGGGCGAGAACGCCATGCGCCGCTGGGAGAGCCTGCGCGCCGTGGTGGCCGCCTTCGCGCTGGCCTGGCCGCTGCTGGCCGCCTGGGGCCTGCTGCTGACCTTGGCGCGCTGGATCGCGCTGCGCCGCCAGGTGCGGGCGCTGCCGCTGGTCGAAGATGCCGAGCTCCAGGCCGCCGCCGCCGATCTGGCGCAGCGCGCCGGGGTGGCGGTGCCGACCCTGCGCGTGAGCCCCTTGTGGCCCAGTCCGCTGGTCGCGCCCGGCGCCCAGATCTGCCTGCCCGCGACGCTGATGCGCCGCCTGGAGGCCGGCCAGCGCGTCGCCGTGCTGGCTCACGAGATCGCCCATCTGCGCCGCCGCGACGTGGCCTGGCGGCTGGCGGCCCGCCTGGTCGCGCAGATCGGCTGGCTGCAGCCCTTGAACCGTCTGGCCTTGCGGCGCCTGGATCTGCTGGCCGAGCTGGCCTGCGACACCTGGGCCGCCGAGGAGGCCGGCGCGATGCCGCTGGCGCAGGGCCTGTACGTCTGCGCGAGCGATCGCGTCGAGCACGCCGCGCGCCGCGACGCGCGTCGCCAGCAGGGGCCCTCGCTGCTGCGCTGGCTGCCCACCCGCGGCGCGGCCCCGATGCCGGCGCTGGCCAGCGCGATGGCCGCCGCCCGCTCCCCGTTGATGCAGCGCATGCACGCGCTGCTGGAGGATGGACCGATGAGTGATTCCCCTTCCGCCGCCAAGCGCCGCGTCGGGCGCTGGCTGATGGCCGGCGGCCTGTGCGCCGTGGCGCTGGCCGTGCCGATGATCGTGATCGGCAAGGTGCCGCGCATCAGCCTGGACATCGGCGGCGCGATGGCCAGCCTCTCTGGCGCCAAGGTCACGCGCCAGATCACCCGCATCGGCAGCCTGGAGCGCCACGTCACCTACGACGGGGAGCTGGTCTTCAACGACGAGGACAACGACCTCGTGTCGCTGGAGCACCAGCTGGTGGTGTCGGAACGGGCGGGGGGCGTCACGCGCAAGTTCGAGATCACCCGCGACGGCCAGAACGCGATGACCCGCAAGTACTGGGTCGACGGCGAGTCCAAGCCCATCGACGACGAGGCCCGCCGCTGGATCGGCGAGCAGCTCACCCTGGTCGCGGAATCGGCGCAGGGCAGCGAGAAGCGCGCGCGCCGGCTGCTCGCTCGGGGCGGTGTCGATGCGGTGCTGACCGACGTGGACAAGGCGCAGGATCCGATGACCCGGCGCAGCCGCATCGAAGGGCTGCTCGCCACCGGCCCGCAGGCGGACGAGACGATGACCCGGCTGATCGCGCTGACCAGCAAGTTCGGCAGCGACGACTTCCAGCGCCGCACCGCGCTGACCGCGCTGATCGAGCACCAGGCGTTGACGCCGGCCCACCAGCGGCAGCTGCTGTTGGCCGCCGATCAGTTGCATGGCGCGTTCGACCGGCGCGAGGTGCTGGTCGCGCTGGCCCCCCAGCTGTCGATGGACCGCGAGGTGCTCGCGGCCTGGCGGCAGACGGTTCAGGGCGTCGATGGCGACTTCGACAAGCGCACGGCCATCGTGGCGCTGATCGAGGAGGGGACGCCGGCGACGCGCGCCGAGCGCATCCGGGCGGCGCTGGACGCGACGCAGCTCGTGCAGGGCGACTTCGATCGCCGGACCGTGCTGGAGACGGTCAGCCAGCGCGAGGGCGGCGTCGCTGCCGGCGACGTCGCGCGCTATGCCGAGGCGGTGCGGGCCATGTCCAGCGACTTCGACCGTCGGGTGTCGCTGACGGCGCTGCTGGAGGGGAGCAAGGTCGATCGCGAGGTCGTGACGCAGGTGCTGCGCGCGGTGGAAGGCATGGGCAGCTTCGATCGCGCCGAGGTGCTGACGAGCCTGGCGTCGCACATGCCGTCGGATCCCGCGCTGGTCACGCAATGCCGGCATGCGGCGCGTGGGTTGAACACCCACGATCGTGGGCGCGTCGAGGAAGCGCTGGATCAGCTGACGCCGTCCTGAGGGGCGTCGCGAAGACCCTCACCCCCGCCCTCTCCCGCAAGCGGGAGAGGGGGCCGCCGGCGCTCAGGCGTGATCGTTCGGCACAAGATTGGCGCCAGGGCTCCCATCGCCCACGAAGAGGGAGAGGGGTTGGTCCAGAATGCACCCTATGGCGCTGCACACCTGGACCCTCTATCTGCTGGCCGTCCTCGGCCTGTCCCTCACCCCTGGCCCGAACAGCCTGCTGGTGCTCGCGCATGGCGCGTCGCACGGCAGTCGGCGGACGCTGTGGACCATCGTGGGCGGCGCCTTGGGCTTCATGTCGCTGATCGGGCTGTCGATGCTGGGCATCGGCGCGCTGCTGCAGACGACCGCGAGCGCGCTGCTGGTGCTCAAGATCGCCGGTGGCGCCTACCTGATCTGGCTGGGCATCCAGCTGTGGCGCTCCCCCGCCATCCAGTTGCGACCCGCGCAGGCCGATGCCGACACCCACGTCCGCGGCCGCGTGCTGTTCCGCCAGGGGCTGTTCTCGGCGGTCTCCAACCCCAAGGTGCTGCTCTTCTACGGCGCCTTCCTCCCGCAGTTCATCGACCCGCAGCGCGACCTCTGGATCCAGTTCGCGCAACTGGCCGTGACCTTCGTCCTCATCGAGGCGCTCGTCGAGTTCGTGATCGCCAGCCTCGCCCACCGGGTGCGCCCCTGGTTGGAGCGCTCGGGCCGCGGCTTCAATCGTGTCTGCGGCGTGCTCTTCGGCGCGATGGGCGCCGCGCTGCCGCTGACGCGTTGACCCGCTGACGCGCTGATGCGCGGACCCGCTGACTCCTGACTCCTGACTCGCTGATGCGCTGATGCGCTGAGAGGTCGTCGTCGCCCTGCGTGCAAGCCAGAGCGCCTCTTGCTCCCTCGCCCGCTTGCGGGAGAGGGCGGGGGAGAGGGTCTTTGGGATCGCCGCCGCCGCTCAAGCCGGCTCCGGAAATGAAAAAGGGGTGCCCCCGGGCACCCCTCGTCGATGGCGGCGGGCCCTCGAGCCCACATGCCGATCAGCGCTTCAGACGCGCTTCGCCGATCGCGACCTTGACGGTGTCCGCGACGTTCTCGGCGGTGAAGCCGAAGTGCTTGAACAGCACGTTGGCCGGCGCCGACTCGCCGTAGGTGTCGATGCCGACGACGGCCGACACGCCGTACTTCCACCAGTAGTCGGTCACGCCGGCCTCGACGGCCACGCGCGGCAGACCCGCCGGCAGAACGCTCTGCTTGTACTTGGCATCCTGGCGGTCGAAGATCTGCGTGCAGGGCATGGAGACCACGCGCACCGCGATGCCGGCCACGGCCAGCTGCTGCTGGGCCTGCAGCGCCAGCTGCACTTCCGAGCCCGTGGCGATGATCACCGCCTGGGCCTTCTTCTTCAGGCCGACGGCGGCCGGCTCGCTCAGGACGTAGCCGCCCTGGGTGATGGCGTCCACGGCCTCGCCGGTCTTGGCGGCGTAGGGCAGGTTCTGGCGGCTCAGGGCCAGCACGCTGGGGCGCTGACCATTGGCCAGGGCCATCGTCCAGGCCACGGCCGTTTCCGCCGTGTCGGCCGGACGCCAGACGTCCAGACCCGGGATCAGACGCAGGCTGGAGACGTGCTCGACGGACTGGTGCGTCGGACCGTCCTCGCCCAGGCCGATGGAGTCGTGCGTGAACACGTGGATCACGCGCTGCTTCATCAGCGCGGCCATGCGGATGGCGTTGCGGCTGTAGTCGCTGAAGGTGAGGAAGGTGCCGCCGTAGGGGATGAAGCCGCCATGCAGCGCGACGCCGTTCATGATCGCGGCCATGCCGAACTCACGCACGCCGTAGTTGATGTGGCGGCCACCGTTGGTGCTGCCGTCCGCCTCGATGCGGAAGGCGGGCGTGCTCTTGGTGTTGGTCAGGTTGGAGCCGGTCAGGTCGGCCGAGCCGCCCAGCAGCTCGGGCATGGCGGCGGTGAAGGCTTCCAGCGCGATCTGGCTGGCCTTGCGGGTGGCGACGGTCTCGGCCTTGTCGTGCGCGCCGATGACGGCTTGCGCGGCGACGTCCGCGAAGTTGGCCGGCAGCACGCCGGCGATGCGGCGCGAGTACTCGGCGGCCAGCTCGGGGAATTGCGTGGCGTAGGCGTCGAACTTGTCGTCCCAGGCCTTCTCGAAGCCGTCGCCGGCGACCTTGGCGTCCCAGTCGGCATAGACCTCGGCGGGCAGCACGAAGGGCTCGTGGGTCCAGCCCAGGGCTTCGCGGGTCAGCTTGATCTCGTCGGCGCCCAGGGGCTCGCCGTGGGCCTTGGAGGTGTTGGCGCGGTTGGGGCTGCCCTTGCCGATGTGGGTCTTGGCGATGATCAGCGAGGGCTTGTCCTTGCTGGTCTTGGCCAGGGCGATGGCGGCGTCCACGGCGTCGACGTCATGGCCGTCCACCGGGCCGACCACGTTCCAGCCGTAGGCCTCGAAGCGCTTGGCGGTGTCGTCGCCGAACCAGGGGCCGACCTGGCCGTCGATGGAGATGCCGTTGTCGTCGTAGATGGCGATCAGCTTGTTCAGCTTCCAGGAGCCGGCCAGCGAGCAGGCTTCATGGCTGATGCCTTCCATCAGGCAGCCGTCTCCCAGGAACACGTAGGTGTGGTGGTCGACGATGGCGTGGCCGTCGCGGTTGAATTCCTTGGCCAGCTGCTTTTCCGCCAGGGCCAGGCCGACGGCGTTGGTGACGCCCTGGCCGAGCGGGCCGGTGGTGGTCTCGACGCCCGGGGTGATGCCGACTTCCGGGTGGCCCGGGGTCTTGGAATGCATCTGGCGGAAGGCCTTGAGCTGCTCGATCGGCAGGTCGTAGCCGGTCAGGTGCAGCAGGGCGTAGATCAGCATCGAGCCGTGGCCGTTGGACAGCACGAAACGGTCGCGGTCGGCCCACAGCGGATTGGCCGGGTTGTGGCGCAGGTGGCGCTTCCACAGCGCGACGGCGATGTCGGCCATGCCCATGGGGGCGCCCGGGTGGCCGGAGTTGGCCTGCTGGACGGCGTCCATCGCCAGGGCACGGATGGCGTTGGCCATCTGGGTGGTGTTCGGGGTGGACGCGACGACTGCGGCGGTTTCGGCCATGGTGTGCTCGGGCAGGAGTTGGGGCAAACCCGGCATTCTAGTGACTCCCCGCAAACTCGCTTTGGGCGCATCGCGTTGTTGCGAATCCTCGCCATAGCTGGGCTATGGCTCCGGTTCGCGCCTAGCGCCGCATCCCAAAGCGAGTCCGCGGGGAGTCACTGGACCGAGCCTGTGGCGAAGGGGCCTGCTGCGTCCTGTTGGCGGACCTAAACTGCCGGTCCTTATCTCAGGACCTGATTGATGCGAGCCATGATCCTCGCGGCCGGGCGCGGCGAGCGCATGCGGCCGTTGACCGACCACACGCCCAAGCCGCTGCTGAAGGTGCGCGGCAAGCCGCTGATCGAGTGGCACATCGAGGCCTTCGCGCGCGCCGGGGTCCGGGACATCGTGATCAACACGGCCTGGCTGCACGAGCAGTTCGAGGCGACGCTGGGCGATGGATCGCGCTTCGGCGTGCGGCTGCATTACAGCCACGAGGGCGAGCGATTCGGCCAGGCGCTGGAGACGGGCGGCGGCATCGCGACCGCGCTGGATTTGCTGTGCGCCGACGGCGACGACGCGTTCTGGGCGGTCTCGGCGGACATCTTCATGCCGGAGTTCGTGTTCGATATGGCGCAGGCGAAGACCTTCGCCGAGAGCGCGCTGCTGGCGCATCTGTGGTTCGTGCCCAAGCAGCCGCGGCATCCGGCCGGGGATTTCGGGATCGACGCCGAGGGCTTCGCGACCCTCGATGGCGACAAGCAGGTCTACAGCAACATCGGGCTGTACAAGCGCGCGTTCTTCGACGGCGTGAAGCCGGGCGTGCATGAGCGCATCCGGGTGGCGCTGGATCGTGCGATCGCAGCCCGCGCGGTCAGCGCGGAGATCTACGAAGGGCCCTGGGTGAACGTGGGGTCGGTGGACCAGCTGGAGGAGCTCAACGCGGTGCGTTGAGGCCGGGTGCGGCAAGGCCTGACCCCTTTGGGGAAGGCCACACCCCCTTCGCTCCCCTTGATGGTGGGGCAGCACTTTGAGTCATGGATCCGCCGAGCGATCGGCTGCACGATGGCCTTCTCTTTCGACCTTGTCTGGAGAAGTCCCGTGGAGATCTTTCATCGCACCTCGCTGGCGGAAGAGCTGGCGACCTTCGTCCTCGATGACCGTCTGGCACCGGCCAGCTCCGGCCTCTTTCTCTCCGCACGCCGTCGAACCGGGAAGTCGACCTTCCTCCGCTACGACCTCGAACCCGAGCTGCTGAGGCGTGACGCCATCGTCATCTATGCCGACCTGTGGAAGGAGCGGGCAAAGGATCCGGCCCTCGTGATCACGCAGGCCATCCGCGCGGAGCTGGAGAGGCACGACGGTGTGGTCGTGCGCCTCGCCCGGCTGTCCGGCTTGGAGCGGGTCGCCGTGGGAGGGCTGGCCTTCTCCATGGACCGGGTGGGCTTGGGCGGCGACGTGTTTCTTGCCGACGCCTTGGCGGCGCTGTCCGACGAGACGCGACGCATGATCGTGCTGATCATCGACGAGGCGCATCACGCGCAAGCCACGCCGCAGGGCATCGACGTGATGTACGCGCTCAAGGCCGCGCGGGACCAGCTCAACATGGGCCCGCATCACGGCTTGCGGATCGTGGCCACGGGATCGAGTCGCGACAAGCTGGCGGTGCTCGTGGACTGGAAGGACCAGGCCTTCTTCTGCGCGCCCATGCAGGAGTTCCCGCCGCTGGGCGTCGACTACCTGGACTGGATCTGCGGCCTGGCCCCGGCATCGGCCGCGTTGACCGTCGACGGGCTGGCGCCGATCTTCGAGCGTGCCGGCCATCGACCGGAGTGGATGCACGCCGGCCTGATGGCACTGGAGCGTCGCAAGGACTGGACGCCGGGCCATGCACATGAGGTGTTCGCCCAGGTGGTCGAGGCGAGGGCAAGGGCGCGTGTCCACAACCTGCTGGGCCAGGTGGGGCTGCTCAGCCCGCTGGAGTCGGCCGTGTTGCGCGTGATGGCCGCGCAAGGTCAGAACTTCGTGCCCTTCTGGACCCGGACGATGGAGACCTATCGGATGGTCATCGAGGTCGACGATGGCAACGCCAGCGCGGAAGCCATCGACTTGGCGAGCGTGCGCCAGGCGCTGGAGACGCTGAAGGACAAGGGATTCCTCTGGCGCTCCGTCCACGGCTCCTACGCGCTCGAGGAGTTCGGCATCAAGGAAGCGCTGGAGGAGGGCGGGCTGCTCACCGAATCGACGAGGCGGGTCACGCGGATGGGGCGCCAACCGGCGCTCAGCGCCGGCGCGATCGAATGAGGTGACAGGCCGGCTGACGAGGGCTCATGGCCTCTATGCTGCGAGGCCCCGCATCCTCGACCTGAAAGGCAGCTGATGAGCAATCTCCGCGTCTCGGAACTTCGCGCGTTCGTCCCCGCGACGGACTTCGAGCGGTCCAGGCAGTTCTATCAGGACTTCGGTTTCACGATGGACTGGTCCGAGGGCGAACTCGCGTACTTCCACTTCGACGATCAAGTCTGCTTCCTGCTGCAGGACTTCAATCAACCGTCGTTCGCCTCCAACTTCATGATGCACATGGTGGTCGAGGACGTGGACGCCTGGCGTCAGCGGGTCGTGGACAGCGGCATCGCCGAGAAGTACGGCGTGCGCGTCACCGAGATCGAGTCGCAGCCCTGGGGCATGCGGGACTTCCTCGTCTTCGATCCCTCCGGCGTGCTGTGGCGGATCGGCGCGGACGAGGCGTGACGCCGGGCGTTCACGGCCCGGCGCCCGCGCTCAGCGCGACGCGGCCGGACGGCCCGCCCAGCGCTCGCATTGCTGGCGCACCAGCTCGTTGAGCAGCTGCTCCCGCTCCACCACGCCGCGCGCCCAGGTCGCGTCGTTGCCCTGCCAGCGCATCTCCTCGCGGACGAAACGCAGCGCCGGCTCGGCCCGCAACGCCACCGCGTGCGGCTCCAGCGCGTGCAGCGTGACGTTCAGGTCCTCGCGCAGGCTGCGGTGCTCCCCCGTCTTGGGATCGACGAAGGTCCCGTCGAGGCCGAAGCGGCAGGCCTGGAAGCGGTTGAAGGTGTAGGGCAGATAGTCGTCCTCGGCCAGCGCGAAGGGCTGGTCGTGCGAGATCCAGCGCGCCAGGCACTGGATCAGCGCCGCGAGCGCGGAGGCCTTCTCGATCGTCAGCGGCGTGTCCAGCACGCGGACCTCGATGGTCCCGTACTCCGGCTTGGGGCGGATGTCCCAGTAGAAGTCCTTCATGCTCTTCACGACGCCGGTGTGCGTCATCTTCTCGAAGAACACCAGGAAGTCGTCCCAGGTCAGCACGAAGGGCGCGCGCCCCGACAGCGGGAAGGCGAACACCGAGTTCAGCCGCGCCGAATGGAAGCCCGTGTCGTTACCCTGCACATAGGGCGAGGACGCCGACAGCGCGATCAGATGCGGGATGAAGCGCGACAGGCCGTGCAGCAGGCGCAGCGCGTGGTCCGGGCCTTCGCAGCCGATGTGCACGTGCTGGCCGAACACGGTGAACTGCTTGCTCAGGTAGCCGTACAGGCCGGAGATCTCCTGGAAGCGGGGCTTGTCGAAGATGCGCTGCTTGCTCCAGTGCTGGTACGGGTGGGTGCCGCCGCCCGACAGGCCCAGGTTGAGCTTGTCGGCCGAGCGCACCAGCGCGTCGCGCGTGATGGTCAGCTGCTCCAGCACCTGCTCGTAGCTCGTGCACACGTTGGTGCAGAGCTCGATCATGCTGTCGGTGATCTCGGGCGTCACGTCGCCGGGCACGGTCTCGCCGGCCATCAGGCGCAGCAGGTCCTTGGAGCCCGGCATCAGGTCGTAGTCGTTGCGGTTGACGATCTGGAGCTCCAGCTCCACGCCCATCGTCAGCGGCTTCGAGGTGGCAAAGGCTTCCAGACTCATCGCTTGGCCTCCCGTGCCGGCGTTTCATGCGGTTGATGCTCGCCCGCGAGGCGCAAGCCCCATTGCACGGCGATCGGCCCGATCAGCTCCATCAATGCGATCGTGGACAGGATGACCGGCGCCAGCTGCGCCGCGATGGCGGGGTGGTGCGCCTGCATCTCGGAGAACAGCACCAGCATCGTGCCCGACACCGGGCTCAGGCAGACCGCCAGCGCGATGCCCTGGCGCGCGTCGATGCCGCTGATGCGGGCCGTGCCGACCAGCGCCAGCGACTTGGCCAGCAGGCGCAGTAGCAGCAGCGCCAGGGCCAGCACCGCGCCCGAGGCCAGCGCCTGCAGCGTCCACGCGGAACCGACCGCGACGAACAGCATCAGCACCAGCACCCCGCCGGCGGTGCCGAAGTGGCGCGGCCAGACCCAGGGACGCTCGGTCGTGTTGCGCAGGATCATGCCGGCCAGCAGCGGCACCAGCAGCGTCGACAGGTTGAGCACGCGGGCGGTGCTCAGCGCCACCAGCACCAGGCCCAGCAGCATCAGCACCGAGTTCTCGTTGCGCAGGTCCAGGCGCCGCATCAGCCACGCGGTCAGACGCGCCAGCAGGAAGGCCACGATGATCGAGCCGATGAACGCGTACAGCGGCTGCGCGACGGCTTCCAGCCAGTCGCCTTTCGTGTCCAGCTGCAGCCAGCCCAGCAGCAGCTTGTGCGCGAGCACGCCGTAGATCGTGTTGAGCGAGGCCATCGCCAGCATGCGCTCGCTGACCTGTCCGGCCGCGCGCAGCTCGGCGCCGACGCGCCCGATCACCGCCGCGCTGGCCGCGGTGGTCAGCACCGCGCAGCTGATGGCGAGCAGCGGGCTCACGCCCAGCAGCGTCAGGCCGTAGCCGACGGCGACGAAGCTCAGCGTGGCCTCGGCCGCGCTCGCGGCCAGCAGGGCCTTGTTGTGACGCAGCCAGCGCAGGTTCACGCGCGAGCCCATCTCGAACAGCAGCAGCGCCAGCGCCAGGTCCACCACCAGACGCAGCCGCGCGTCGAGCGCGCCGTTGGCGAAGATGCCGTGGCCCATCGCGGCCAGCACCATGCCGATCACGCTGTAGCCGACGACGCGGGGCAGGCCCAGGCGACGGTTGACGAACTCGCCGAGCAGGCCGGCGGCCACCATCGTGAGCGAGGCCCAGAACAGCCAGTCGGGCCGCGGAGGCCAGGCGCTGAACTGCAGGAAGGTCGCAAGGTCGTTCATCAAAACGGAGGTTCTCCTCGGTTCGTGGACGGCGGGCCATTCTAGGCCGCAGGTCCTTCGGGTTTTGTGCGGGTCGCGCTCCGCGTCGGCAGTCTTTACCGATCGATCAGATGCGTTCAGGCATGGGACGCGCAAGAAATGCCGCCGTCATGTCCATGACGGACAGATCCATCGGCTCCCAGGGCGCTCCCTCCTTGCGCCAGCGGTGCCGTGCGACGTCTCTCCGGTCTCGCGCATGGCAAACGGCGGTACCGGGGGCGGCGTCCCGCGGGACCCACGGGCAAGGCCCGGTGCCGTCGAGTGTGCACCGCAGGGTCAGTTCATGCCGTCCGGCGCGGGGTTCGACAGCGACGCGGAGCGCACGGTCGTCAGCTCGCCACCGGCCAGCCAGTCGGCCAGCGGCTCGCCGGCATGGCGGCGCAGGTCGAGCTCGTCACCGCGCGCCGCCTCGAGGATGCCTTGCCAGCCGTTGCGGCCGCCGCGCTTGACCGCGTACAGCGCCTCGTCGGCCAGGCCGACGACGGTGGCCCAGTCCAGCGCGCGCGGATGCGCCGGCGACAGCGGGAAGGCCGCGAAGCCGACCGAGCAGGTGACCTCGATGCGACGGCCGTCGCCCAGGTCGAAGGGGCGCTCGCAGACGCGCGTGCGAGCCCGCTCGGCCAGCTCGGCCGCATGGTCGCGCGAGGTGTCGCGCGCCACGATCAGGAACTCCTCGCCGCCCCAGCGCACCAGATAGTCGGCCTCGCGGAACACCTCGGCCAGACGCTCGCGCATCTGCGCCAGCACCGCGTCGCCGGCCGCGTGGCCGAGGCGGTCGTTCAGCGCCTTGAAGTGGTCCAGGTCGAGCAGGAAGAAGATCAGGTCGGCGTCGTCGGGCACCGGGGCGCCGGTGGCGCGCGTCTGCTCGTGACGGCGCACCGAGAGCGCCACGTCCGCGTCGATGTGCTGCGTCACGAAGCGCCGGTTGCGCAAGCCGGTCAGCGGGTCCGACAGGCTGGATTCCTCCAGCGCCGCGGTCTTCACGCGCAGGTCGGCCGACACGCGCTCCAGCTCCGCGGTGCGCGCGCGCACCTTGAGCTCCAGCGCCAGCTGCGAGCGTCGCAGGTAGGAGGTTCGCATCGCCACCAGCAGGTAGACCAGCCCGATCACCGCCGCGCCGCCCAGCGTGCGCGCCCACCAGGTCTGCCACCAGTCGGGCAGCACCCGCACCGGGATGCTCAGCTCCAGCGGGCTCCACACGCCGTTGCGGTTGGTGCCGCGCACGCGCAGCACGTAATGGCCCGGGTCCAGGTTGGAGTAGCCCGCCACGCGCAGCGTCGCGTCGGTGCTGATCCACACCGGATCGAAGCCCTCGAGCCGGTAGGCGTAGCGGTTGCGCTCGGGCTCGCTGTAGTCGAGCGCGGCGAACTCCAGGCTGAAGCTGCGGTTGTGCGCGTCCAGCGTCAGCCCCTGCTCGGGCAGCCGGCCGGCGGCCAGGCGCTGGCCGTCGACGCGCAGCTCCGACACCGCCAGCGGCGGCTGGTAGGCCCAGGGCTCGAAGCGCTCCGGCGCGACCACCAGCACGCCCTTGCTGCCGCCGAACAGCAGCCGCCCGTCCTGGGTCTTGAGGTAGGCGCGGAACCAGCCGGTGCCGATGTCGACGCCGTCCGCGTTGGTCAGTTCGTAGTAGCTGTCGCGGCGCGGGTCGTAGACGAAGTCCTGCGTCCAGATGCGGCCGTCGCGGTCCTCGAGCAGGTTGGCGCCGAAGGCGCGGCCGATCACGCCGTGGCGCTCGCTGATGCGCTCGAACTCCGCTTCCTTGCCGTCCCAGCGCGTCAGGCGGTGCAGCCCGGACGCGGTGTCTATCCACAGCCGCCGCTGGGTGTCCACCAGCAGGCCGACGATGGAGTGGTGGCTCATGTCGTGGCCCGGACGGGCGCGGGCGGCGATCAGCTCCTTGGCGTCGGGGTCGAGGCGGTACAGCCCCTTCTCGGTGCCCACCCACAGGCCGCCGTCCTCGGTCTCGGACAGCGCGTTGACGTCGCCGGTCAGCGGCACGCCGCCCTGTTGGGTCAGCCGCGTGGGCAGCGCGGCGCCGGGGTCGAGCCGGTAGAGCCCGTCCTGGGTGCCGATCCACAGGATGCCGTCGCGGCCCGCGAGCAGCCGCCGCGCGCGCCCGGCGCCGGCCTGGATCACGCGCAGCAGGTGGCGGTCGCGGGTGTACTGGTGCAGGCCGCCGTCGCTGCCCAGCCAGATGGTCCCGTCCTTCATCTGGACGAGGCTGGAGATGCGGCCGCCCGACAGTCCGCCGCGCTGGCCCGGCGAGGGCCTCAGCACGGCGATGGAATGCAGGCGCTCGTCGAGGATGGTGACGCCGCTCTCGTTGCTGCCCAGCCAGATCTCCCCAGTGTCGAGCTGCACCATCGCGCGGGTGCTGGGATCGATCAGCTGCGGCTGGGTGCCGGGGTCGCGGCCGCGGATCCAGGTGCTGGTGTTGGTCGGGTCGTGGCGCTGCAGGCCGCCGCCGTAGCCGCCGGTCCAGATCCAGCCGGCACGGTCGCGCAGCAGCGCGCGCACCTCGTTGCCGCCCAGGCTGGCCCGATTCAGCGGGTCGTGCTTCATCGCGCGCAGCAGCTCGCCGTCCTCGACGCGGCGCAGCTCCACGCCGCCGTTGCGACCCAGCCAGAGGTGTTCCTTGTCGAGCGCGACGACGCTGTTCACCGAGCCGTTGACCGCGTCCTGCGCGCGCTCGACGAAGGTGCCGGCGCCGGTCTTCGGATCGACGATGACCAGATCGCCCTGCTGGGTGCCGGCCCAGATGCGGCCGTCGGGCGCCTCGAACAGGCTCAGCACGATGCGGCCGGCCAGGCCGGTCTGGCCCGGCGTGGAGAACACGGGCTCGAAGCGCTCCGACCCCGCGCGCTTGCGCGACAGCCCCTGCCAGGTGCCGGCCCAGAGCGTGCCCTCGTGGTCGACCACCAGGGCCTGCACCCGGTCGTCGGGCAGGCTGCCGGGCTGGGCGTCGTGGCGGAAATGCTGGAAGCGGCCGTCGACCGGGTCGTAGCGGTCCAGGCCGTGGCCGATGGTGCCGATCCAGAGCTTGCCTTCGCTGTCCTCGGCCAGCGCGCGGATGGTGCCGGCGGCGACCGCGCCGCGCGGTTGCTGCGGGCTGGCGTCGGAGCGGAACAGCGACAGCTTCTCGCTGGCCGGGTCGTAGGCCGCGAGGCCGTCGGCCTCGGTGCCGATCCAGATGCGGCCGTCGCGGGCCACCAGCAGGCAACGGATGAAGCCCAGGCTTCGGGCGGAGCGCACGCCGTTCTCCAGCGGCGCGCCGGGCAGGCGGAAGTGGTAGCCGTCGAAGCGCACCAGGCCCGCGCCGGTGCCGATCCACAGGAAGCCGGCGCGGTCCTGCGCCAGCGCGGAGATCACGTTGAGCGGGACGGGCGCGTCGATGCCGACGGTCTCGAAGCGGGGTTCGGCCAGTGCTTGCGCGGCGCGTTCCTCGCCGGGCGACAGGGGCGCGGCAAGGCTCCGCGTCACGGGACCGAAGGCCAGCGCGACGACGGTGCACAGGACAGGCAGAAGGGAAACGGCACGTCGTCGCAGCATCGCGGCGCATGCTAGCCCGGCACGCCCCTGAAATGCGGCGCAGGCGCGACAGGCACGCCCCTTTGATGGGGGGCTTCGGGGGCGGTCTGCGGACAAACCCGTAGGAGCGCTCGAAGACCCTCACCCCAGCCCTCTCCCGCAAGCGGGCGAGGGGGGGTCTGGCGCGGGGCCTGTTCACTCCCTCTCCCGCGGGGCGGGAGAGGGCAGGGGAGAGGGTGGGAGGGTGGCAGTACCCGAGCCGAAGAGGGTCAGGCCTTGCCCCTCCTCATTTCGCCAGCGGCAAGGTGATCGCGTCGATCTTCGCCACGATCTCCGGCGTCAGCTTGGGCGTGACGGCGAGCGCGCCGAGGTTGTCCTGCAGCTGCGACAGCTTGCTCGCGCCCAGGATCACGGTGGACACGCGCGGATTCCGGTTGATCCACGCGATCGCCAATTGCGCCAGCGTGCAGCCCAGCGCCTTCGCGATGGCGTCCAACTGCCCGACCGCCGCGTTGCGCGCCGGATCCTGAAGCTGCTCGCGGATCCAGGACATGCTCTCCAGCGCGCCGCGGCTGCCGGCCGGGATGCCGTCGCGGTACTTGCCGGTCAGCAGGCCCGAGGCCAGCGGGCTCCAGGTCGTCAGGCCCAGGCCGGTCTCGTCGTACAGGCGGGCGTACTCCTGCTCCACGCGCTGGCGGTGGAAGAGGTGGTACTGCGGCTGCTCCATCACCGGCTTGTGCAGGTGGTGGCGCTCGGCGATCTCCCAGGCGGCGCGGATGTCGGCGGCGCTCCACTCGCTGGTGCCCCAGTACAGCGCCTTGCCCTGCGTGATGATGTCGCTCATCGCCCGCACGGTCTCCTCGATCGGGGTGTGCGGATCCGGGCGGTGGCAGTAGATCAGGTCGATGAAGTCCAGCTGCATCCGCCGCAGCGAGCCGTCGATCGCCTGCATCAGGTACTTGCGGTTCAGCGTGTCCTTGCGGTTGACGGTGGTGTTGCTCTCGCGGCTCAGGCCCCAGAAGAACTTGGTCGAGACGATGTAGTCCAGGCGGTTCCACTTCAGCGCCTTGAAGGCCTGGCCCATCACCACCTCGCTCTCGCCCTGGGCATAGACCTCGGCGTTGTCGAAGAAGTTGACGCCGGCGTCGAAGGCGGCGGCCAGCATCTCGGTGGCCGACCGGGTGTCGACCTGGTTGTGATACGTGACCCAGGAGCCCAGGGACAGCTCGGACACTTGCAGGCCGCTGCGGCCCAGTCGACGGTATTGCATGGGGAATCCTCTCTGTGCGGCGCTCTGCGCGATGCGGGTTCTGCGGACAGCGCGCGAGGGTAACGGACTCGCCTGCGCGCGTCTGTCTCCGGCGGGAAAAGCCCCGGCTCGGCGCGCCGGCTTGCGCGTCCGCCCCGCCCCGCCTCGGCACTGTCCGGTCCGGTCAAGCGCGCGCCACGGCGCGGGGCGCTCCGCGACGCGCGGGGATGCGCGTCCGGAGGGGCCGGCGCTATAGTGCCCGTGCCGGCCGCCCGACGCGGCCGGTCGCCGTTCCAGGGTCCATCGCCCGATCGCCCCACCGCCATGTCCCAGCCTCACGATTCCGGTCCGCTCGCCGGTCACGCCCATGCGCCGACCCCTGGCGCCTCGTCCCCCGTCTTCGATGCCGCCGCCCCGGCGCTGCGCCTGGCGGTGATCGGCGCGGGACCGGCCGGACTCGCGCTGGCCCTGCTGGCCGCGCGCTACCTGCCGCGGGCGCAGATCAGTCTCTTCGACGCCCGTCCGCTCGAGCGCGACGTCTCCGGCGATCCGCGCACCCTGGCGCTGTCGCTGGGCAGCGTGCAGCTGCTGCAGCGCCTGCGGGTGTGGCCCGCGACGCAGGCCCAGGCGATCCGTGAAGTCCATGTGAGCCAGGCGCCCCCGACCTTGTCGGGCGCCTGGTTCGGCGATTCGGGCGAGCCCGAGGTCAGCATCTCCGCCACCGAGCAGCGCGTCCCGCAACTGGGCGCGGTGCTCGCCTACGGCCAGCTCGTCGCCCCGCTTCAGGCCGCCTGGCAGCAGGCCTCCGCGCGTGAGCCGCGGCGGCTGATCAGCCGCTTCGGCCAGCCGGTCGATGGCATCAAGCAGGACCGGCCCGACGAGATCGAGGTCGACGCCGGCATCGTCGAGCGCTACGACCTGGCGGTGGTCGCCGAGGGCGGCGTGTTCTCCGACCAGGCCCGCAAGGCGGTGACCCACGACTACCAACAGAACGCCTGGGTGGGCACGGTGACGCTGTCGCCGACCAGCCCGGCCGGCGTCGCCTATGAGCGCTTCACCCGCCGCGGGCCGCTGGCGCTGCTGCCGCTGCCCGACCGCGACGGCCAGCGCCGCGCCGCGCTGGTCTGGTGCCAGCCGCAGGGCGAGGACGAGGTGGCCGAGCTCGACGACGCGCAGCGTCTGGCCGTGATCCAGCACCACTTGCCCGCCCGCGTCGGCCCGCTGCTGGGGATCTCCCCGCTGAAGTGCTTCCCGCTGGGCCTGAACGCCGAGCGCACCCTGGTCGAGGGCCGCCGCATCCGCATCGGCAACGCCGCGCAGACGCTGCACCCGGTGGCGGGACAGGGCCTGAACCTGGGCCTGCGCGACGCCTTCGCGCTGGTCGACGCGCTGCGCCGCGACCCGGGGATCGATGCCGCGCTGCGCCGCGTCGAATGGCAGCGCGCGCCGGACCGCTGGACCACCATCGTCACCACCGACTTCCTCGCCCGCACCTTCGCCTGGCGCTGGCCGGGCCTGCCGGCCGCGCGCGGCCTGGGCCTGGCCGCGCTGCAGGCGCTGCCGCCGCTCAAGCGCGCGCTGGCGGGGCAGATGATGTTCGGCCGGCGCTGATGTCCGCGTCCCCGACGGACCACGCCCGGCCGGGCACGCCGGCCTATCGCCGCATCACCTTCGCGCTGTTCCTGGCGGGCTTCACCACCTTCTCGCTGCTCTACAGCGTGCAGCCGCTGCTGCCCTTGTTCGCCGCCGAGTTCCACGTCGGCGCCGCCGCGAGCGCCTTGTCGCTGTCGCTGGCCACCGGCGCGCTGGCCTTCGCCATCCTCTGCGCGGGCGCGCTGTCGGAGAGCATGGATCGGCGCCGGCTGATGTTCGGCTCGATGGCGATGGCGGCGCTGCTCAACCTGATCGCCTCCGTGGTGCCGAGCTGGCACGCGATGCTCCTGGCGCGCGCGGTCGAGGGCCTCGTGCTGGGCGGCGTGCCGGCTGTCGCGATGGCCTACCTGGCCGAGGAGATCGATGCCGGCGGCCTGGGCCGCGCGATGGGGCAGTACGTCGGCGGCACGGCCTTCGGCGGGATGATGGGCCGCGTCGGCGTGAGCCTGCTCAGCGATCACTTCGGCTGGCGACCGGCGCTGTTCATCGTCAGCGTGATCGGCCTGGCGGCGGCCGCGGGCTTCTGGTTCCTGCTGCCGCCGTCCAGGCATTTCGTGCGGCGCACCGGGGTGAAGTTCTCGGAGCACGTGGCCGTGTGGCGCGGGCACCTGACGCATCGCTCGCTGCCGCTGCTGTTCGCGATGGGCTTCCTGATGATGGGCATGTTCGTCGCGGTCTACAACTACGCCGGCTTCCGGCTGATGAAGCCGCCGTTCTCGCTGAGCCAGAGTGCCATCGGCCTGATCTTCTGCGCCTACCTGTTCGGGATCGTGGCCTCGGCCACGGCGGGGACGCTGTCGGACCGCTTCGGTCGCGCGCCGGCGCTGCTGTCGGGCATCGCGCTGGCGATCAGCGGCGTGCTGCTGAGCCTGTCGACCTGGCTGCCCGCGGTGATCCTGGGGATCGTGCTGCTGACCATCGGATTCTTCGTGGCGCACTCGGTGAGCAGCGCCTGGGTCGGCGCGCTGGGCGGGCGCAGCAAGGGCCACGCGGCCTCGCTCTACCTGCTCGCGTACTACGTCGGCTCGAGCACCTTGGGTGCGATGGGCGGCTGGTTCTGGGACCACAGCGGCTGGGCCGCGCTGGCCGGCTATGCGTTGACGCTGCTGGCCGTCGCGGCGGCGGCGGCGTGGACGCTGCGCGCGCGCCAGTCCATGCAGGTGAATTGACGCAAGAACAGGTCATTTCGGATCCGCTCGCGATTTGAAGAATCCGGCGTCTCACGACTCGCGAGACGCCCATGCCCCACGACGCGCTCCTGACCCGGCCGGCCGCGGCCCAATCCACGCGCGCCACCATCGCGCCGATCACGCCAATCGCGGCGATTCCGCCCAGCGCCTGGGCGGCGTTGTTCCCCGAGGAAGCGCGTCACTTCTCCCGTCCCGCGCACGCTCGCCCGGCCGCTCCGTTCCGGGACGAACTGCTCGATCCCGAGCCCGGCCTCGATCCAATGCGGGCGGGGCGTTGCGCCTTCATCCAGGCCTTCACCCGGCCGCTGGACCAGCGATTCCTCGCCGAGTTCCTGGTGGACTTCAGTTGGGCGTCCTCGTTGCTGGAAGGCAGCAGCTACTCGGTGCTGGACACGGCGGCGCTGGTCGAGTGCGGCGAGCGAAATCCGGCCAAGCGCATGGATGAGGCCGTGCTCGCGCTCAATCATCAGCGCGCGGCGCAGTACCTGTGGGCGCAGCGGAACCTGACGCTGGACAACGTCTGCCGGATGCATGCCCTGTTGACCGACGACCACGGCCTGTCGGAACTCTGCGACTGCGACCACTTCCTGCCCGTCGAGCAGCGCGGCCGGCCGCGCGAGTACCAGGAGATCAGCCTGCACCAGTCGGCCTACCTGCCGCCGTTCCGTCCCGGGACGGGGCACGCGACCGCGTTGCTGGAGCGGGTGCTGGCGATCGCGCGGACGCTGCATCCGGTGCAGGCGGCCTTCTACCTGCTGACGCGGATGGCCTACATCCAGTCCTTCTCCAATGGCAACAAGCGCACCGCGCGCATCGCAGCCAATCTGCCGCTGCTGCAGTCGGGCATGCTGCCGCTGTCCTATGTCGACGTCGACAAGGCCGAGTACCTGCGCGGGATGGTCGCCTTCTACGAGCTGGGCAGCACCCGCATCATCGAGCGGACCTTCCTTCGCGCGTACGTGAGATCGATCGTGCGGGCGAGTCTGCCGGCCGAGATCCGGATCGGCCTGGACCTCGACGCCATCGGCGAGGCGCTCATCGCCTACATCGATACCGGACAGGGGCCGTCCGACGCCTGGGCGGCAGGCTTCCTCGGCTGAGACGGCCACCCTGTCCACCTAGCTGACACGAGGCTGAATGCGCTGCTCGGGGTTTCCGAGTACGTAATCGCATGCGTGCAATTCCCGGTGCTTCATGCACCATGTTTCAAGAAGGCTGACGCCGGGCGTCCGGCTGTTTGTTGTACCGACGCTCTCGGGTTGGCTTCCGACCCCCACGTGACCCAGATCTACGGAGACAAACATGAAGTTCAGCGCGCGTTGGATCACCGCTACCGCCCTGGCCGCCGCCAGCTTCGCCGCCTTCGCGGCCGACCCGATCAAGATCGGCGTCGCCGGTCCGTTCACCGGGGGCTCGTCCTCCATGGGCGTCAGCATGCGTGACGGCGTGCGACTGGCCACCGAGGAAATCAACAAGAGCGGCGGGGTCTTGGGCCGCCAGATCCAGCTCGTCGAACGCGACGACGAGGCCAAGAACGAGCGCGGCGTACAGATCGCCCAGGAGATGATCAACCGCGAGAAGGTCGTCGCCACCGTCGGCTTCATCAACACCGGCGTGGCCCTCGCGGCCCAGCGCTTCTATCAGGACGCCAAGATCCCGGTGATGAACAACGTGGCCACCGGCTCCGTCATCACCCAGCAGTTCAAGGACCAGCCCGACAACTACGTGTTCCGCAACGCGGCCCACGACTCCATCCAGGCGCCGATGATCGTCGAGGAGGCCATCACCCGCCGCGGCTTCAAGAAGGTCGCCATCCTGGCCGACTCCACCAACTACGGCCAGCTCGGCCGCCAGGATCTGGAGAAGGCGCTGGAGCTCAAGGGCATCAAGCCGGTCGCCGTCGAGAAGTTCAACATCAAGGACGTCGACATGACGGCCCAGTTGCTCAAGGCCAAGGAGGCCGGCGCCGAGGCCATCCTGACCTACGGCATCGGCCCCGAGCTGGCCCAGATCGCCAACGGCATGACCAAGCTGGGATGGAAGGTCCCGATGATCGGCAGCTGGACGCTCTCGATGGCCAACTACATCGACAACGCCGGCCCCGGCGGCGAGGGCGCGCGCATGCCGCAGACCTTCATCCAGGAACCGACCACGCCCAAGCGCCAGTCCTTCATCGTCAACTACCTGAAGACGTTCAACCCGAAGAACAGCCGCATCGACTCCCCGGTCTCGGCCGCGCAGGGCTATGACTCGATCTACCTGCTGGCCGCCGCGATCAAGCAGGCCGGCAGCACCGACGGCCCCAAGATCAAGGCCGCGCTCGAGGACCTGAAGGCCCCGGTGGACGGCGTGGTCACGACCTACAACAAGCCCTTCTCCAAGACCGACCACGAGGCCATCACCGCCAACATCCCGGTGTTCGGCGAGGTCAAGGGCCAGCGCGTGGTCTACGCCTATCCGGACGACTTCAAGAAGGCCTCCGAGGTGCGCGTCAAGGACGTCAACGCCAAGGGCGCCCTGACCCAGAAGAAGTGATTCCAGGAACGGCCGCCTCGCGCGGCCGTGTCCGCTTCGGCCGCCGTCCCGGGCCATGATTCCGGGAGCCGTCCTCGCGACGGCTCCTTCGTTCAATCCAGCAGTTCCGGATTCCCATGCAGATCCTGACCCAACTGGTGTTCAGCGGTATCGCGCTCGGCATGATCTACGCGGTCATCGCCTTCGGCTACCAGCTGACCTTCTCCACCTCCGACACCCTGAACTTCGGCCAGGGCGACGCGCTGATGCTGGGCGCCCTGGTGGGCCTGACCCTGGTCGGCCACGGCGTCAACTACTGGCTCATGATCCCGCTGGTGTGCCTGTTCGGCGCGCTGCAGGGCGCCTTCGTCGAACGCATCGGCGTGCGGCCCGCCATCAAGATCAAGTCCGAGTTCGGCTGGATCATGTCCACCATCGCGCTGGGCATCATCTTCAAGAACGTGGCCGAGAACGTCTGGGGCCGCGACGACCTGAAGTTCCCCTCCCCGCTGCCCGAAGCCCCGATCAAGCTCCTCGGCGCCAACGTGCTGCCGATGGAGATCCTCGTGGTCGTCGGCGCGCTGCTGATGATGCTGGCGGTGGAGCTCTTCAACCGCCGCTCGATCTACGGCCGCGCGGTGGTCGCGACCTTCAACGACCGCGACGCCGCCAAGCTGATGGGTATCAACACGGGGATGGTGATCACCTTCTCCTACGCGCTGTCCTCGCTGACCGCGGCCTTCGCCGGCGTGCTGATCGCGCCGCTCACGCTCACCGGCGCCACCATGGGCGCGGTGCTGGGGCTGAAGGCCTTCGCGGTGGCCATCATCGGCGGGCTGACCTCGGGCATGGGCATCATCGTCGGCGGGATCATCCTGGGCATCGCCGAGACGACCACCGGCTTCTATCTCTCCACCGGCTACAAGGACGTGCCGGGCCTGGTGCTGCTGCTGATCGTGCTGGCGCTCAAGCCGGCCGGCCTGTTCGGCAAGACCGCGATCAAGAAGGTCTGACGACATGAGCACCACGTCCTCCAACTCCTCGTCGTCGTCCACGGCCACCGCGAGCCCGACCGCCGCGCGTCCCCGCATCGATCCGAAGAAGGCGGTCGGCGCGATCCTCGCGGTGATCGCGCTGTTCGCCTTCCCGCTGGTGTCAGGCAACCCGTATTACATCCACCTGGTCGAGACCATCATGATCTACGCGATCGTGCTGTTCGGTCTGGACATCGTGGTGGGCTACACCGGTCAGGTGTCGCTGGGTCACGCGGGTCTGTTCGGCATCGGCGCCTACACGGCCGGCGTGCTGATCACCAAGTTCAACCTCTGGGTGCTGGTGACGCTGCCCGTGGCGGTCGGCGTCACCGCGGGCTTCGGCGCACTGCTGGCGCTGCCGGCGCTGCGCGTGACCGGCCCCTATCTGGCGATGGTGACCCTGGCCTTCGGCACCATCATCCAGATCCTGATCAACGAGATGGACTTCCTGACCAACGGGCCCATGGGCATCACGCTCACCAAGCCCAAGCTGCTCGGACACCAGCTCGACGAGACCGAGTTCTACTGGCTGGTCGCCGTGCTGCTGATCGCGTCGCTGGTCTTCGTTCACCGGGTCTTGCGATCACACCTGGGCCGGGCCTTCGAGGCGCTGCGCGGCAGCCCGGTGGCCTCGGACTGCATGGGGGTCTCGGTCTATCGCTACAAGGTCTACGCCTTCGTCGTGAGTGCCGGACTCGCGGGGCTGGCGGGCGCGCTGTACGCCTATTCGGAGCAGTACATCTCGCCCAACACCTACAACTTCGAGCTGACGGTGATGTTCCTGCTGGCCATCATCATGGGCGGCCGCAAGACCCGCACCGGCGCGCTGCTGGGCGCCGCGATCATCGTGCTGCTGCCCAAGCTGCTCGACGACCTGCAGCTGTTCCGCTACGTGTCGGTGGCCTTCGCGGTGCTGGTGACGGTGGTGACGGTGATCGCGCTGCGGCGCGGCAAGATCGGCGCGACGCAGGCGGCCATCCCGGTGATCGGCAGCATCGCGCTGGCGGCGCTGTCCTTCGTGCTGCAGACCATGACCGACTGGCGGCTGTCGATCTTCGGCTTGATCACGCTGTTCGTCGTGTACTACCTGCAGGACGGCATCGTGGGCTTCGTGCGCGGCGCCTTCCACATGAAGGCCAAGCCGGTGGGCGAGGGCGGCCCGGTGGCCGAGAAGCCCGCCGACGCCATCGCTGCCGCCGGGGAGGGGCGCGGCGCGGGCCAGGTGCTGATCGACGCGCGCGGCGTGCTGATGCAGTTCGGCGGCCTGAAGGCGCTGAACAACGTGGACCTGCAGGTGCGGCGCGGCACGGTGCACGGGCTGATCGGGCCGAACGGCTCGGGCAAGAGCACGATGATGAATGTGCTCACCGGCATCTACGTGCCCACCGCGGGCGACCTGAAGTTCGGCGAGCGCTCGCTGGTGGGGCGCACGTCGTCGGACATCGCGCTGTCGGGCATCGCGCGGACCTTCCAGAACGTGCAGCTCTTCGGCGAGATGAGCGCGCTGCACAACGTGATGGTGGCGCTGCATCACAGCTTCGGCGCCAACCTGCTGCAGGTGGCATTGCACTCGCCGCGCTACAACGCGGAGGACGCCAAGGCGCGGGCCCGCGCGCTCAGCCTGCTGGAGTTCGTCGGCCTGGCCGACCTGGCTTTCGAGGAGGCGCGCAACCTCCCGTACGGGAAGCAGCGTCTGCTCGAGATCGCCCGGGCGCTGGCGCTGGATCCGCAGCTGTTGCTGCTGGATGAGCCGGCGGCGGGGCTGACCGCGCCCGACATCAAGGAGCTGATGCGCATCATCGGCAAGATCCGCGACCACGGCATCACGGTGATCCTGATCGAGCACCACATGGACGTGGTGATGGGCATCTGCGACACGGTGTCGGTGCTGGACTTCGGCCAGAAGATCGCCGAGGGCAAGCCCGCGCAGGTGCAGGCCGATCCCAAGGTGATCGAGGCCTACCTCGGCGGCCAGGCGGGTTGAGGAGGGCGCGACGACATGCTGAAGATCGACAAGCTGCAGGCCGGCTACGGCAAGGTCGAGGTGCTGCACGGCATCTCGGTGGAAGTGCCCAAGGGCAAGGTGGTGACGCTGATCGGCTCCAACGGCGCCGGCAAGACGACCACGATGCGCGCGGTGTCCGGGATGATCGCGCCCACCTCGGGCGAGATCACGCTCAACGGCAAGCGCATCGACGGGCTGGAGTCGTACCACATCGCCCGGCTGGGGCTGGCGCATTCGCCGGAAGGCCGGCGCGTGTTCGCGACCATGAGCGTCACCGACAACCTGCGGCTGGGCGCCTTCCCACGCTACACCGGCGCGCGGCCCAAGGGGGATGTGGAGGCCGACCTCGAGAAGGCGATGGAGCTGTTCCCGCGACTGAAGGAGCGGCGTCAGCAGTTGGCGGGCACGCTGTCCGGTGGCGAGCAGCAGATGCTCGCGATGGCGCGGGCGACCATGCTCAACCCCGAGGTCGTGCTGCTGGACGAGCCTTCGATGGGCCTGGCGCCCATCCTGGTGGACGAGGTGTTCCGCATCATCGAGCGGCTCAAGGGGCAGGGCGTGACCATGCTGCTGGTGGAGCAGTTCGCCGCGGCGGCGCTGGCGGTGGCCGACTACGGTTACGTGCTGGAGAACGGGCGCATCTCGCTGCATGGGCCCGCGGAAAAGCTGCGCACCGACCCGGCGGTCAAGGCGGCCTACCTGGGCGGCGGGCATTGACGGGGGCGTGCGGTGTACGCCGCACGCCACAGCGTGGTGCGTTGGGACTCCCCGGTTCGCGGGATCAATGAGTCCAAACTGATACTTTTGCCTCCAAAAGTGTCAGTTCGGGTACCAGGCGGCGATATCAGGGATACGCTTTGCGGCTTGAATGCGCGGATGTCGCGCGGCCCCCGCCGTGCAAGCGCTGACCGTGATGCCGAAGTTGTCCTTGCCCCACCGCCCCCGCCGCAATCTGGTGATCCTGCGAGCGGGCGACCGCTCCCTGCATTCGCAATGGATCGCGGATGAGGATCGCAACTTCGACCTGCTGGTCTCCTATTACGGCGCGGTGCCCGACCTGTACCGGGACGCGGCCGATCTCTACGAGGCGCGCCGCGGCCCCAAGTGGCCCTGCATCGCGGAACTGCTCGACGAGCAGCCCGAGCTGGTGGACGCCTACGACGCGATCTGGCTGCCCGACGACGACCTGGCCGTGGACACGGCCACCGTGTCGCGCATGTTCGACCTCTTCCATGCGCACGGCCTGCAGCTGGCGCAGCCCGCGCTGACGCGCGAGTCCTACTTCAGCTTCGACACGCTGCTTCGGCACCCGGGCTACCTGCTGCGCTACATGGGCTTCGTCGAGGTGATGGCCCCCCTGTTCTCGCGCGACGCGATGCGGCGCTGCCGCGCCACCTTCCATGAGAGCCGCATCGGCTGGGGGCTGGATTTCGTCTGGCCCACGCTGATCGACAACCCGGACGGTCACCGCATCGCGGTGATCGACGACACGCCGGTGTGGCACACGCGGCCGATCGGCGGCGGGGACCTCTACAAGAACAACCCGGACGCGGATCCCATGCGCGACGCGCGCCGCCTCCTGGCCAAGTACGGCTGCGAGGGGACGCGCGTGCGGGCGAAGTACGAGTTCCACGGCGGGATCCGGCTCGTGCAGCCGGCCTGGCGCGACCGGCTGATGCTGGCGCTGCGCGGGCTCAACGCGCGGCGGCGCTGGAAGCGCCGCGAGCGGGCCGAGGCCCGGGCCGGGCAGGCCGCCGCGACGCCCGCCGCGCCCAAGTCCTGAGCCTCGCGGGCCCCCGGTGACCTGGGACGGGCGCGCCGCCGGCGAGGGCCGCGGACCCGCTCAGACGAACATGCCGCCGGAGGCCTCGATGCGCTGCGCGGTGATCCAGTGGTTGTCGTCGGCCAGCAGCGAGGCCACGACCGGACCGATGTCGTCCGGCAGGCCGGCGCGGCCCAGCGCGGTGACCGAGGCCACCATCCGATTCACCTCGGCGTTGTCGCGCACGGCGCCATGGCCGAAGTCGGTCTCGATGGCGCCGGGGGCCAGCGTGTTGACGCGGATGCCGCGGGCGCCGAACTCCTTGGCCATGTAGCGGCTCATCACCTCGACGCCGCCCTTCATCACGGCATAGGCGCCGTAGCCCGGGAGGGCGAATCGGGCCAGGCCGCTGGAGACGTTCAGGACGCTGCCGCCGTCGTTGATCAGCTGGAGCAGCGTCTGCGTCAGGAAGAACGGGCCCTTCAGGTGGACGCGCATCAGCTCGTCGAACTGGGCCTCGGTGGTCTCGGCGATCGAGGCGTGGGCGCCGATGCCGGCGTTGTTGACCAGGTGGTCGATGCGGTCGCGCTGCCAGTGCTCGCGCAGCGCGCCGCGCAGGGCCTCGGCGAAGGCGGGGAAGGAGGCGCTGTCGCCGGTGTCCAGCCGGAGCGCGGCGGCGCGGCCGCCCAAGGCGCGAATCTCGTCGATCACCGCCTGCGCCTCGTCGGCGCGGCTGCGGTAGGTGATGACGCTGTCGACGCCGCGGCGCGCCAGGTGCAGCGCGGCGTTGCGGCCCAGGCCGCGGCTGCCGCCGGTGATCAGGGCGACGCGGGAAGCGGAAGTGGGGGTCGTGATGCTCATGACGGATCCTTGGGGGGGCCGATGTGGCCGGGTGATCGGGGAGGGCGAGTCGTCCGGCGGGGCCGTGTCACGGCGCCGAATCGATGGGATGCACTGTATTGATCGTCCAATGGCGTATAAATCGCCTTGGAACGATTTGACCGTTCGTCCAGGGTGAACAAATGAGCGATCTCGCCTCCGCTTCGTCGTCTTCCACGACGCCCGTTCCGTCGATCGAGACGCTGCAGGTCTTCGTCCGCGTCGCGGAGCTGGCCAGCTTCACGCAGGCGGCGCAGAGCCTGGGGTTGCCCAAGGCGAGCGCTTCCACCGCGGTGCAGCGGCTGGAGGCCAGCCTGGGCACGCGGCTGTTCCATCGCACGACGCGCCGGGTGCAGCTGACGCAGGACGGACAGGCCTGCTACGAACGCTGCAAGGACCTGCTGGCGGACCTGGACGACATGCAGACCCTGTTCCAGCCGGCGGCCAGCGGGCTGCGCGGCCGGCTGCGGGTGGACATGCCGATGCGCGTCGCGCATGACGTGGTGATGCCGCGGCTGCCGGAGTTCCTGTCCGCGCATCCGGCGCTGGAGATCGAGCTCAGCAGTACCGATCGGCGCGTGGACCTGGTCCGCGAGGGCTTCGACTGCGTGCTGCGGGTCGGACCGCTGAGCGACTCGACGCTGGTGGCGCGACCGCTGGGGGCGATGGAGATGGTCAACCTCGCCAGCGTCGAGTACCTCGCCCGGCACGGCGAGCCGCGCATGCTGGAGGACCTGGCCACCCATCGCCTGGTCCAGTACGCGACCACGCTGGGCCAGCGCTGCCCGGGCTTCGAGTGGCGCGACGCGGCCGGCGTGACGCACTTCCTGCCCATGGCCGGGACGCTGACGGTGAGTGACTCCGGCGCGTACACGGCCGCCTGCCTGGCGGGGCTGGGGATCATCCAGGTGCCGCGTCACGGGCTGGAGCGGGAGGTGCTGGACGGCCGGCTGCGCGAGCTGCTGCCGGACTTCCTGGCCGCGCCGATGCCGGTGCACCTGCTCTATCCGCACCGGCGCCAGCTGCCGCGGCGGGTCCATGTCTTCATGCAATGGCTGGCCGAGCTGCTGGGCCCGCGGCTGTTGCCGCTATCCTCTGCCCCTTCGGACGTCACGGCGTCCTGATACCGTCGCCGGCGGCGATCCCCACCGGGTCGCCGCTTGCCGACACCGATCCCCGTTCCCTCCGGTCCCGCGCCCGCGCGGGTCGGGCCTCCCCAGCGTCAGCCTTCCGTCGATCGCCTTGGACCTGCATCACCTCTCCCAGCTCGCTCGCGCCGCGTTGCAGTCCGGCGATGCCGCCGCCGCGCAGGCGCCCGGCGAGGAATGGCTGCTGTTGGCGCTCGAGGCCCAGGACGCGGCGGCCCAGGCGCAGGCGCTGCTGCATCTGGCGCGCTGCGATCGCGCGCTGCATCGCCCCGGCGACGCGCGCGGCCGCAGCGAGCTGGCGGCGCGACTGTTCCGGCACCTGGGCGACGCCTCGGGCGAGGCGGGCGCGCTGTCGGTGCTGGCGCACAGCGCCTCGCTGGCCGGCCACCACGAGGAAGCGATCGAGGCGGCGCTGCTCGGCCTGCGGCTGGCGCAGCTGCGCGGCGACGGCGCGGCGCTGGTCGTCGCGCTGCAGGACCTGGGCGCCTGTCACGTGTGGGCGCGCAATTTCGACAAGGCGGCCGAGGTGCTGCGCCAGGCGGCCGACGCGGCCAACGCCTGCAAGCCGCGGCTGAGCCCGCTCGGCGCCTGCCTGTGGCTGGCGATGGGCACGCTGCTGTCGTACGCCGGCGAGCGCGAGCAGCGCGGCCAGCTGCCGCCCCTGGGCGCGCTGGAGGGGCATCTGATCAACGCGCGTCATCTGCTGCCCGAGGGCGATGCGGAGACGCAGTGCTGGTGGACCCTGATGCAGACGCTGGCGCAGATCTGGAAAGGCGCGTCGGCGCTGGCGCAGCCGGAGCTGCAGCAGGCGCTGACGCTGCTCCCCGAGCAGGAGCGGCACTGGCTGGCCGCGCTGGCCGGCTGGGTGCAGGCGGAGCTGGCCTGGGCGCGGCGCCTGTGGCCGCAGGCGCGGCGCGCGGCGGCGCAGCTGGTGACGCAGGCGGATGCCGTGCAGCACGAGCCGCTGGCGCAGCTGGGCGAGCTGATCGCCAGCCAGATCGAGGAACAGCAGGGCCAGCCGCAGCGGGCGCTGCAGCGCATGCGCGCGCTGCGCGAGCGCGAGACGCGGGTGCGGATCGCCAGTCTCGCGAGCCGCGAGGAGGCGGTGCAATGGCAGCTCGACGCGCGCCGCAGCGAGCGCGATCGCGCGCAGCTGGCCGACGAGGCGCAGCGGCTGGAGAAGCTGTCGATGGAAGACCCGCTGACGGGCCTCGCGAACCGACGCAGCTTCGAGGCACATGCGCGCGCGCAGCTGCAGGCGGGCGGCGTGGTGAGCCTGGCGCTGATCGATGTCGACCACTTCAAGCAGGTGAACGACCGGCACTCGCATCTGGTCGGTGATCAGGTGCTGAGCCAGATCGCGCGGCTGATGCGCCAGCACGTGCGGGAGCACGATGTGGCGGCGCGTCTGGCGGGCGACGAGTTCGTGCTGCTGCTGCGAGGCGCGAGCGAGGAGATCGCGCAGGCGGCCTGCCGCCGCCTGGACGAGGCGGTGCGCAAGCACGACTGGACGTCGGTGTCCGAGGACTTGCGCGTGAGCATCAGCATCGGAGCGGCGCAGCGCCAGGACGGCGACACGCTGGAGACGCTGATGGCGCGCAGCGACGCCGCCATGTACGCCGCCAAGCGGGAACGCCAGGGCGCGGCGCCGGAGAAGGTCCGACTCAGCGACGACGGGGAGGGCGAGGGCGACTCGCCTGACTGAATCGAGCCAACGGTTCTGAGGGAGGGGCGGCCGGGATGGCCGTGTTCATCGGGGTTGTGGCGATTGGAGACACGCGGTGAAACGCAAACTCCTGCAGGCGTCGAGGCGCGGATCGCTGCCTAGACTTCCCTCTCTCATTGCTTCTTGGAGCTTCCCGTGAATGCACAGCATCCCGCGTTCGCCGCTGCCGGCGATGACGATGCCGAATGGGTGGGTGACGGCTTGCCTGCCCCCGACTTGGCCGAGCGCATGGCCGCCTACGTGGCCAGTTATCCCGACATGCAACACCCCCTTCCCGACGATGCGAAGAGCGCCGCCGAGTGGATCAACGAAGGGAGGGAGCTCTATGGTTGTCGTTGATGCTTGCGTCGCCATGAGCTGGGTGGCACCTCATTCGAAGGCGGATGAGGAGTACGGCGCACGGGTGTCCGAACATGGACGCAACACGCCGCACTCGCTGATTGCTCCTGCGGTGATGACCGCGGAGTGCAGTCATGCGTTGCTTCGACGAAGCCGCCGAGATAGTTGGAGTCGCACGCGGCTCGTATCGGCCACGGAGCTGATCGTTCAGCACGCGGTCCGGCTTCGTCGCAACCCGCGCTCCGTTTCGGAGCAAGTGTGCTTTGCCCTTGAGCACCACGTGCAGGGTTTCGACGCGCACTACCTGGCGCTCGCCATGGAGACAGGTGCCGCGATCGCGACGGTCGACAAAGGGCTGCGAGCTGCCGCCGAGCGATTCAATGTGCCGGTCTTCTGAGCGGTGTCGGCAGGGGCGCCTCAGTGCCCCTGTTCCCGCGCCCGCTTGAGCAGCAGCTCCTTCTCCCGCGCGTTGCCGGTCATCGCGGCGGCGCGCTCGAACTCCTCCTTCGCCTCGGCGTTGCGGCCGAGCTTGGCCAGCAGGTCCGCGCGGACGCTCGGCAGCCAGTGGTACTGCTTCAGCGCCGGCTCGTCCCTCAGCTGATCGACCAGCTCCAGCCCCACGGCGGGACCGTAGGCCATCGCTAGCGCCACCGCGCGGTTGAGCTCGATCACCGGCGACGGGATGCGCTCCGCGAGTTCCTCGTACAGCGCGGCGATGCGCTGCCAGTCGGTGTCCTCCGCGCGCCGTGCCCGCGCATGGCAGGCCGCGATCGCCGCCTGCAGCGCGTAGGGGCCGACCCGAGGTCCGGGACCCAGCGACGCGCCGGCGTCGGCGGCCAGGCGATCGGCCATGACCAGCGCCTCGAGCCCGCGCGCGATCGCCTCGGCATCCCAGCGTGAGCGATCCTGCTCCAGCAGCAGCACCGGCTGCCCCAGCGCATCGACGCGCGCCGCGCTGCGCGAGGCCTGCAGCTCCAGCAGGGCCAGCAGGCCCAGCACTTCCGACTCGCGCGGGGCCAGGCGCACCAGCATGCGGGTCAGCCGCAGCGCTTCGTCGCACAGGTCCTGGCGGATCCACTGCTCGCCGCTGGTGGCGGTGTAGCCCTCGTTGAAGATCAGGTAGATGACCTCGAGCACGGCCCCCAGCCGCTCCGCCAGCTGCGCGCCCAGCGGCAGCTCGAAGGGGACCTTCGCGTCGCCCAGCGTGCGCTTGGCGCGGACCAGCCGCTGCGCCACCGTGGGCTCGGGTTGCAGGTAGGCGCGGGCGATCTCGGCCGTGGTCAGGCCGGCCACCATCTTCAGCGTCAGCGCGACCCGCGCTTCCAGCGACAGCACCGGATGGCAGGCGCAGAACATCAGCCGCAGCACGTCGTCGCCGATCTCGCGCGCGGCGCGGTCGTCGTCGAGGTCGTCCACGAAGTCCGGCACGATCATGGCCTCGCGCGCGTCGAGCTCATGACCCAGCTGCTCCAGCTTGTCGCCGCTGAGCTTCACATGCCGCAGCCGGTCCAGCGCGCGGTGCTTGGCCGTGGTCATGAGCCACGCCGCCGGCTTGTCCGGCAGACCCTGATCCGGCCAGGTCTCCAGCGCCGCGACCAGCGCGTCCTGCGCCAGTTCCTCGGCCAGCGAGACGTCTCGCATCAGGCGCGTCAAGGCCCCGATGATCTTGGCCGACTCCTGCCGCCAGGTGGTGGTGATCGCGCGATGGATGTCCTGGGTCATGCGCGCGATCGTACGACGCGCCTTCCGGCGCGCCGGACGTCAGGCGCCAGGGAGCTGCGTGATGTCCATGTACATCAGCTCCCAGATGTGCCCGTCCGGATCCGCGTAGGCCTGCGAGTACATGAAGCCCATGTCCTGCGGCGCGCGCGGCACGGTGCCGCCGGCGGCCAGCGCCTTGGCGATCAGCTCGTCCACCTGGGCGCGGCTCTCGCAGGACAGGCAGGTCAGCACTTCCGTCGCCTCGTGGGCGTTCGAGATCGGCCGCGGCGTGAAGGTCTGGAAGAAGGACTCCACCAGCAGCATCGCGTAGATGTCGTCCGAGATGATCATGGACAGCGCCTGCTCGTTCGAGAACTGCGGGTTGAACGCGTAGCCCATGGCCGAGTAGAAGCGCTTGCTGCGCTCCACGTCCTTGACGGGCAGGTTCACGAAGATCTGTTGATGGCGCATGGCGTCGCTCCTGGGTGGTAGGGTCCGGTCGGGATGAGGGCATGGTGTCCTCCGGTGATCGCGCCCCGTGCTCGGGGCGTCTTCACGGGGACGACGATGCAGGGCCGCCGGTTTCGACAGCAGCCGGAAAAAAGCTTGCGGCCGGCGGATCCTCCCGGATCCGACCGGATCAGACCTTGGCCGGCGCGTTCGACTCCGCGAAGCAGGGCACCAGGGACCGCACCTCGACCTCGCACCACTCGGCCGCCGGGCACTCCCGGGCGATGGCGAGCGCCTCCTCGCGGGTCTTCACGTTCAGCCAGAAGAAGCCGCCGACCATCTCCTTGGCTTCGGCGAAGGGACCGTCGATGGTGGTGACGCGGCCGGCGCGCTTGGTGACGCGGGTCGCGCCGTTGACCGACTGCAGCGACTGCGCGCCCTGCAGCAGGCCTTGCGCCGCGAGCTGCTCCGCATAGGCGGTCATCGCGGCGTAGGCGGCCTGGCCTTCCTCCGGTGTGCGGGCCTCGCGTTGGCCCACGGGTTCGTTGATCAGCAGGATGTAGCTCATCGGATGTCTCCCTGGCGGATGCCGGATCGGTGTCGCCGGATGGCGTGCGCGGGCCATTGGACACCATGCGGGTGGGGGCGGGCGCGAAAGACCCTCACCCCCGCCCTCTCCCGCAAGCGGGAGAGGGAGCCACCCCGGCCAGGGCACGCATCGCGCCGCTCGCCTCACGCTCCTGGCTCGCCTCGCCTCTGCCGGTCATGAGGTCGGCAGCCGATCACGCCTCCCCCTGTCGATCCGCGCCGGGGGCTGGCCATCCGTCGTTTCCCGGCCCCGGGGCGTCACCCGGGCTCCCTAAACTGCGCCGCATGACTGCCGATCCCAAGCCCTCCCTCTGGCGAGACTCCCGCCGCCTGCGTGCCTCCTGGCACGCCTGGATCAGCGCCGAGGCCATGCCCAGCGGCCCCGAATGGCTGCAATGGGTCTGGACGCTGCTGTTCTCGGCGGGGTTGGCGGTCGGGTTCACGGTGCTGGGCTTCGTCATGAACGCCCGCAAGCTCTCGGACTGGCTCAACGCCGGCTCTTGGGCCACCTGGTACTGGCGCAACCTGGTCGTGTGCGTGACCATCGGCGCCGTCATCCACGTGATGTTCTCGATCCTGATCCCGCTGGTCGGTGGCCGCGAACGCATCCTGCAGTGGCCGCGCTGGGGTCGCACGATGTTCTTCTCCGGGCTGCCGCTGGTGGGCGTGGTGATCGGCTGGGTGCCGGGCATGTGGTTGGCGGGCATGGCCGGCTGGGTGCGGCTGGACTGGTCGCAAGGGGGCCGGGTGATCGGCCTGACGGCGTTGATGGGACTGGTCATCTCCTTCCTGATGCACCACTGGTTCGCGGCCAAGAACCGCGAGCTGGTGGCCGAGCGCCGCGCCACCGAGACCCAGTTGCGCCTGCTGCAGGGCCAGATCGAGCCCCACTTCCTGTTCAACACCCTGGCCAACGTGCACTCGCTGATCGACTACGACGCGCCCAAGGCCAAGGCGATGCTGGGAGCCTTCACCGCCTACCTGCGGGCCTCGCTGGGCGGGCTGCGGCGCGAGAGCGGCCCGCTCGAGGACGAGCTGGCCCTGGCCGAGGCCTACCTGACGGTGCTGCGCACGCGCATGGAGGATCGGCTGCGCTTCGAGATCCATGCCGATGCCCAGGCGCGCCGTGTCGCGCTGCCGCCGATGCTGCTGCAGCCGCTGGTGGAGAACGCCGTGCACCACGGCCTGGAGCCCAAGATCGATGGCGGGACGGTGCGCGTCGACGCCTCGCTGCGCGAGGGCTTCCTGGTCGTCGAGGTGCGCGACGACGGCGTCGGGCCGGGCGCCTCGCGCCGCGGCGGCAACGGCATCGCGCTGGACAACATCCGCGAGCGCCTGATGGCGCAGTACGGCGACGCGGCCTCGCTGAGCCTCGAACCCGCCGACCCCGGTTGCCTCGTCACCTTGCGCGTACCGCTTGCGTCCTGAACCCACGCGCCGGCCTCGACCGACCCCAGCTTCCCGACGATCCGATCGACCCCTGGACGCCCGCCCGACCGGTCCCCGACCGCGTCGCCGACGATTGACTGCTTCGTTTCACAAGCCATGACTGCAATGACCGCCGCCACTGCCACCGCCACTGCGCCGACCGCGCTGATCGCCGACGACGAACCCCACCTCGCCCGCGCGCTCGCCGCGCAGCTCGAGGCGGTCTGGCCGGAGCTCCGGATCGTGCATGTCGCCCGCAACGGCCAGGAGGCCGCCGAGCGCATCGCCGAGCTTCAACCGGACCTGGCCTTCCTGGACATCCAGATGCCGGGCCTGACCGGGCTGGAGGTGGCCGAGGGCATCGAGGGCGCGACGCGGGTGGTCTTCGTGACCGCCTACGACCAGTATGCGGTGCAGGCCTTCGAGCAGGAGGCGATCGACTACGTGCTCAAGCCGGTGGAGGCGGACCGCCTGGGCCGCACGGTGGAGCGGATCCGGCGCGCGCTGGCGAAGGCGGTGGACACGGCGTCGGACGCCGACGCGCGATTGCTCGCGGCCCTGCAGCGCCTGCAGTCCCCCGGCGGCGCGGCCGGCGCTGCAGGCTCGTCCCGTGCGGCGCCGATGCGCTGGGTCCGTGCGACCCAGGGCGACGTGACGCACCAGGTGCCGGTCGACCAGGTGATGTTCTTCCGCGCCGACGACAAGTACACCTGTGTCCAGACCGCGACGACCGAGTACCTGATCCGCACCCCCATCCATGAACTGGCCGCGCAGCTGGACGGGGACCGCTTCTGGCAGGTGCACCGCTCGACCATCGTGAACCTGGACCACGTCGCGGGCACCCGCCGCGACGAGCTGAGCCGGCTGTTCGTCCGCATCCGCGGGCATGCGAGTGAACTCCCGGTCAGCCGCGCCTACGTACACCTCTTCAAGGCGATGTGAGCGACGGCCGGCGCGCGCACCGCTCGGCGCATCGCCCGGCGCGCGTCCCGCCCGCGCCGGGTGCCGGGCCTTCACACGGCCCGCCTACACTGCCGGCCTCATGCAGTCGTCCCTCGATCCCCGTTCGATCACCGTCATGACCGCGCTGATGGCGGCGGTGCTGGGCGCGGTGCTGCTCGGCGTGCGCCGCAACTACCCGGCGGGCATCCGCGGCCTGCTGCCCTGGGCGTTGGCGCCCATGGCCTGCGCGGCGGCGGCCGGCGTCTACGCGATGCAGGGGCTGGCGCCGGACTTCGTCGTCGCGCAGACCGGCAACGCGCTGCTGCTGACCGGCTGCGGGCTCTTCTACTTCGGCACTCAGCGCTTCCACGGGCGGCGCGTGACCTGGCGCTTCTGGGGCGCGATCGGGCTGGCCTCGCTGGCGGTGCTGACCTGGTTCCTGATCCATCCCGACTACCGGGTCCGCCTGGTCGTCTTCACCGCGACCATGAGCGCCTGCGTGTTCGCGCACGCGCGGCTGCTGGCACGCGAGGGGCGCGGCTTCGCGGCGCGGCTGGTGCTGGTCACCCTGCTGCTCCAGGCCGCGGTGCTGGTGCTGCGCGGTCTGGCGGCGTTCTGGGTCGACGGGGCGGCGTCCTCGCGCTTCGCGATGACGACGGTCCAGACCGTCTACATCGCCAGCTACTGCTTCAGCGTGCTGCTGCTCAGCGTCGGCGTGCTGCTGATGGCCAGCGAGCGGGTGCGGGAGGAGTTCGAGCTGCTCGCCACCCGCGACGCGCTCACCGGCGCGCTGACGCGCCGCGCGGTCCTGCAGGCGGGCGAGGACGAGTTCGGCCGCTGGCTGCGCTACGGCCAGCCGCTGTCGCTGCTGCTGCTGGACCTCGACCACTTCAAGCAGATCAACGATCGCCACGGCCATCTGACCGGTGATCGCGTGCTGGCGGCGTCGGTGGCGACGATGCGCGAGGAACTGCGCGTCAACGACCGGCTGGGTCGCTACGGCGGCGAGGAATTCGTGATCCTGCTGCCCTCCACCGCGGCGGACGCGGCGCGGGCCTCGGCCGAGCGCATCCGCGCCGCGCTGGCGGCGCACGAGCCGGCGCCCGGCGTTCCGCCGTGCTCGGCCAGCATCGGCGTGGCCTGGTCGCAGCCCGGCGACACGGGCCTGGACGCGCTGCTCGCGCGCGCGGACGAGGCGCTCTACCGGGCCAAGGCCCAGGGCCGCAACCGCGTCGAGTGATCGGCGAGGCGGGTGATGCGCGGTGTGGCCGCGCGGGCGCTCAGCGCGCCGACCGCCTCACTTGAAGAACCAGTACCCCACCGCGATCGCGCCGACCAGGCCGACCAGGTCCGCGAGCAGGCCGCAGGTCAGCGCGTAGCGGGTCTTCTTGATGTTGACGCTGCCGAAGTACACGGCCAGCACGTAGAACGTCGTCTCGGTCGAGCCCTGGATGATCGCGGCGAGCTTGCCCTCGAAGCTGTCCACCCCGTAGGTCTTGAGCACGTCCACCATCAGGCCGCGCGCGCCGCTGCCCGACAGCGTCTTCATCAGCCCGATCGGCAGGGCGGGCACGAAGTCCGTCGGCAGACCCAGCGCGCCCACGCCGGCGGCGATGCCGCGCACGATGTAGTCCATGCAGCCGGTGACCCGGAACACCGAGATCGCCACCAGGATCGCGATCAGGTAGGGAATGATCTGCACCGCGACGCCGAAGCCCTCCTTGGCCCCTTCGACGAAGGACTCGTAGACGTTGATCCGGCGCCAGGCGCCCACGGCGATGAACATCACGATGATGCTCAGGATCACGCCGCTGCCCAGCAGGCCGATCAGCTTGGACATCACCTCCGGCGGATAGCTGTGCAGCCAGGCGAAGACGCCGCCCATGATCGCGACGAAGCCGCCCACGAAGGCCAGCACCGGCGCGCTGAACAGGTTGATGCGCTGCACCCAGGCCACCGCGACCAGGCCGGACATGAAGGAGATGAAGGTGGCGATCAGCGTGGGCAGGAAGATGTCCGCCGCGTTGAAGCCCACCAGGCCCTGGTCCACCGCCATCGCCTGGCGGATCGCGATCACCGAGGTCGGGATCAGCGTGATGCCGGCGGTGTTCAGCACCAGGAACATGATCATCGCGTTGGACGCGGTGTCCTTCTGCGGGTTCAGGTCCTGCAGCTCCTTCATCGCCTTCAGGCCCAGCGGCGTGGCGGCGTTGTCCAGGCCGAGCATGTTGGCCGAGAAGTTCATGACCATCGAGCCGCCCGCCGGATGGCCGCGCGGCACGCCGGGGAAGATCTTGGCGAAGAAGGGCCCCATCGCCCGCGCGAAGAGCTGGATCACGCCGGCGTTCTCGCCCACCTTCATCAGGCCCAGCCACAGGCTCATCACGCCGACCAGGCCCAGCGAGATGTCGAAGCCGGTCTTGGCCGTGTCGAAGATCCCCGTCAGCACCTGCGTGAAGATGGTCGTGTCGCCCTGGAACAGCCGCACCACGGCGACCGCGAAGCCGATCAGGAAGAACCCGATCCAGATGAAGTTCAGCACCATGGGCGCGCATTATTCCGGCGCCGGAGGGCCCGGGCCGCGCGACTGGGGATTGCGAGCATCACCTTGTGGTGGGCGGCCATAACCGCCGGGGTCTCGCGGGGCGCGTCGGCCGCGTGGGCGCCGCCGGCGACGGCGACGGGGAGAGGGTCAGGCTTCCTCGAGGAAGCGCTCGCGGACTTCCACCACCTTGGGCAGCACCGACACGAAGAGCTCCACCAGCGCCGGGTCGAAGTGCCGGCCGGCCTGAGCGCGCAGATGCTCGACGGCCTGTTCCACCGGCCAGGCCGGCTTGTAGGGGCGGATGCTGGTGAGCGCGTCGAAGACGTCCGCGATGGCGACGATGCGGGCCTCGATGGGAATCGAGTCGCCCGCCAGTCCTTCCGGATAACCGCTGCCATCCCACTTCTCGTGGTGCGCCAGCGCGATGCGCCGCGCCATGCCCAGCAGGCCGCCGGTGTGCTCGCCCAGGATCTCGGCGCCGATGGCGGGGTGCGTCCGCATCACCGTCCATTCGGCCTCGTCCAGCGGACCGGGCTTCTGCAGGATGGCGTCGGGAATGCCCAGCTTGCCGATGTCGTGCATGGGCGCGGCGTGCAGCAGGTCGTCCGCCTCCTGCGCCGACCAGCCCGCCGCCAGCGCCAGCAGCTGCGAGTAGTGGCTCATGCGCACCACGTGCCAGCCGGTCTCGTTGTCCTTGTACTCGGCCGCGCGGCCCAGCCGCTGCACGATCTGCAGCCGCGTCTCGCGCAGTTCCTCGGCGCGCACCAGCGACAGGTGGGTGCGCACGCGCGCCCGCACCACCGGCGGGCTGACCGGCTTGGCGATGTAGTCGACCGCGCCGGCGTCGAAGCCCTCGGTCTCGTCGCGCGTGTCGGCCAGCGCGGTGACGAAGATCACCGGCGTCTGCCGCGTCGCCGGCTGCGACTTCAGCACCCGGCACACGTCCAGTCCGGACAGGCCCGGCATCATGATGTCCAGCAGGATCAGCGCCGGCGCCTCGGTGCGCGCCAGCTCCAGCGCCTTCTGTCCGTCGCGCGCGAACAGCAGCCGGTAGTCGTCCTGCAGCACGTGCCGCAGCACCTGCAGGTTGGCGGGTTCGTCGTCGACCAGCAGCAGCTTGGGCCGGCGGTCGGCCGGCGCGGGCGTGCCCGATCCGGCGGCCGAGCCGGTCGCGGCGAGCGGGGCGTTCAGGGAATCGCTCATGGCCTCAGGAGGGGATGCCCTGCCGCAGTTGCTGCTGCAGGGACTGCAGCGCCAGCAGCGCCGCGTCGAAGTCGAAGTCGTCCAGCGCGCGCGCCAGCGGCGCCACGCGCGCCTCGCCCAGCACGCCGCGCAGGGCGGCGAAGGTGTCGTCGTCCAGCTCGCTGCGGCGCAGCGCGCCGGCCAGGCGCTCGATCAGGACCTCGGCGCCGTCCTCGCGGCGCGCGGCCTCGCTGGGCGCGGCGGCCACCGGGGTGGCCGCGCTGGTGCCGTCCAGCGCGGCGATCGCGTCCAGCGTGCGTTGCAGCGTCAGCGCCAGGGTGTCGATCAGGGCCATCAGGTCGTCCTGACGGCCCAGGCGCAGCGCGGCTTCCACCGGCTGGGCGGCGTTCAGCAGCGCGGGCAGCGCCAGGCTGCCGGCCACGCCGCGCCAGCGGTGCACCAGGCCGCGCAGCTCGATCCACTGGCGCGCCTGCGTCAGCTGGTGCAGCCGCGCGACGCCGTCGCGCTGGTCCTCGGCGAAGCGGCGCAGGCCGCGCTGCCAGGCGGTCACGCCGCCCCACAGGCGCAGGCCCTGCTGCCAGTCGATGGCGTGGGTCTCGGCGTTCTCGGCCTCGTCCAGGTTGGTGAAAGCGGAGTGGCGCGTGGCGGGCACCGGTCCGGCCGAGGCCGCGGACAGGCCGGGCTTCAGTCCGAGCACGCGGGCGATCTCGGCGAAGAGGCGGCCCGGCTCCACCGGCTTGACCGCGAAGCCGTCCATGCCGGCGGCCAGCGCGGCCTGGCGGTCCTCCTCGAGCACGCTGGCGGTCAACGCGACCACCGGCGTGTGGCCGCGACCCTGCGCGACCTCGAAGTTGCGGATGCGGCGCGTCGCGCCCAGGCCGTCCAGCAGCGGCATGTGCACGTCCATCAGCACGGCGTCGAAGCGCTGGTCGGAGAAGGCCTTGAGCGCCTGCAGGCCGTCCTGCGCCAGCGTGACCTGGTGACCCTCGCGACCCAGGATCAGCTGCAGCAGCTCGCCGTTCTGCGCGACGTCGTCGGCCACCAGCAGCTTGAGCGGCGGCAGGTGGACGACCTCGTCCTGCTCGGCGGCCTCGGCCTGGGCCGATTCGCCGGCCGGCAGCGGCAGCCACACGTGGAAGACGCTGCCCGCGCCGAGCTCGCTCTCGACCGTGATGCGGCCGCCCATGCGCTCGACCAGCTGGCGCGAGATGGTCGTGCCCAGGCCGGTGCCGCCGAAGCGGCGCGTGGTGGAGGCGTCCGCCTGCGCGAAGGCGTCGAAGATGCGGTCCAGCCGGTCCGGCGCGATGCCGATGCCGGTGTCGATCACGGCCAGGTGGATGTGGCCGCCCTCCTGGCGCATGTTCAGCGTGACCTGACCCTGCTCGGTGAACTTGATCGCGTTGCCGACCAGGTTCAGCAGCACCTGCTGCACGCGCAGCGGGTCGCCCTTGAAGAAGCGGGGCTCGTGGTCCGGATAGTCCAGGTGCAGGCCGATGCCCTTGCGCTGGGCCAGCAGGCGCAGCGAGTTCAGCGCCTGCTCGCACACGGTGCGCAGCGAGAAGTCGACCGACTCCAGTTCCATCGCGCCCTTGTCCAGCTTGGCCGTGTCCAGGATGTCGTTCAGCAGGCCCAGCAGCGAGCGGGCCGAGCCGCGCACCGTGGTCAGGTGGCGCCGCTGCGCCTCGGTCAGCGTGGTGTCCAGCAGCAGCTCGGTGAAGCCCAGGATGGCGTTCATCGGCGTGCGGATCTCGTGGCTCATGTTGGCCAGGAAGGCGCTCTTGGCGGCGGCGGCGGCCTCGGCGCGCTCCTTGGCGTCCTCGAGCTGGCGCTGCAGGCGCTTGGGCTCGGTGATGTCCAGGATCACGCCGTCGATCCACTGCGGCGCGCCCTGCGCGTCGCGCACCGCGCGACCGCGCTCGGAGACCCAGCGCTCGCCGGCCTCGCGGGTGTGGACCCGGTACTCGACCGAGTAGGGCGCGTCGGCCGCGAGGGCGGTGGACACGGCGTCGTTGACGCGGTCGTGATCATGGCGATGGATCAGCGCGGCGAAGTGCTGGCGACCTTCCAGGAAGTCCTGGGCGGTCCAGCCGGTCAGTTCCTCGACCGCGTCGTTGATGACCAGCATGCTCCAGTCCGAGTCGATGCGGCAGCGGAAGGTCACGCCGGGGCTGTTGGCGATGACGGTGCGGTACTGGGCCTCGCTGTCGCGCAGGGCCTGCTCCATGACGGCCTTGCGGGCGCGTTCCTCGAGCAGGTCGGCGTTCAGCCGGCGCAGCATCAGCAGGCCGTTGGCGCCGGCGGTGATGGCGCTGATGGCCAGCGCCATGACGGTCACGGCCAGGGCCAGCCAGCCGGCGTTCTCGATGCTGGTGTTGCAGGGGCCGTCGGGCAGGCCGACGAAGCGCGCCGCGCCCATGGCCGTGTAGTGCATGCCGGCGATGGCGCCGCCCATGACCACGCCGCCCAGCGCGATCGCCCAGCGGCGGCTGAGCACGCCCGCCAGGCCGAAGCGGATCCACAGCGCCAGCATGGCCAGCAGCACCGCCACGACGATGGAGGCGGCGAACCAGGCCGGGTCGTAGCGCAGCGCGACGCTCATCTCCATCGCCGCCATGCCCATGTAATGCATGGTGCCGATGCCGGCGCCCACCAGCACGCCGCCCAGGATCAGGCGCCAGATCTCCAGCGTCTTGCGCGCCAGCATCGCCAGCGCGACCCAGGACGCGGCCAGGGCCGGGATCATCGACAGCGCGGTGATGCCGGCGCCGAAGCTGATCTGGGCGCAGAGCTCGAAGGCGAGCATGCCGATGAAGTGCATCGCCCAGATGCCGCCGCCCATCGCCAGCGCGCCGGTGGCGAGCATGGACTGGCGGCGCCAGCCGGTGGTGACCTTGGCCATGCCCGCGACCTGCAGCGCCAGCGCCGAGGTCAGCGCCGCGACCGCCAGCGACAGCAGCACCAGGCCGAGGTCGTAGCGGCCGGTCAGCAGCATCGTGGGAGCGCCGTCGCGGAACAGGAAGAACTGCGGGAGCAGCGCGGTGAGGTCGGACACGGGAGGGGGCGGAGGAAGTGGCCCGACATGGTGCCGCGAAGCACCCCGGACCACGAGGCACAAATACGCGCTTGATCAGCCCCAAATGAAAGCGCCCTGCGATGCAGGGCGCTTAGCAACACATTTGCCACGCATTCACGGCGTGGCGAGCGGGACCGGGATCGGCCCGCGCGGCAGTCGTCAGAAGGCCGGGACGACGGCGCCCTTGTACTGGGTCTGGATGAAGCGCTTCACCGCGTCGCTCTGCAGCGCGGCGGCCAGCTTCTTCACGGCCGGGGCGTTCTGGTTGTCGTCACGGGTGACCAGCCAGTTGGCGTAGGGCGACTCGGCGCCCTCGATGGCCAGCGCGTCCTTGGCCGGGTTCAGCTTGGCTTCCAGCGCGTAGTTGGTGTTGATCAGCGCCAGGTCCACCTGCGGCAGGATGCGCGGCAGCGTGGCGGCCTCGATCTCGCGGAACTTCAGCTTCTTCGGGTTCTCGGCGATGTCCTTGGTGGTGGCCAGGATGTTGGACTTGTCCTTGAGCTTGATCAGGCCGGCCTTGTCCAGCAGCAGCAGCGCGCGGCCGCCGTTGGTCGGGTCGTTGGGGATGGCGACGGTGCCGCCGGCCGGGATGGCGGCCAGGGTCTTGTGCTTGGTCGAGTAGGCGCCGAAGGGTTCCACGTGCACGGCCACGACGCCGACCAGGTGGGTGCCCTTGCCCTTGTTGAACTCGTTCAGATAGGGCTTGTGCTGGAAGAAGTTGGCGTCCAGGCGCTTCTCGGCGACCTGCACGTTGGGCTGCACGTAGTCGGTGAAGACCTTCACGTCCAGCTCGACACCCTGCTTGGCCAGCTCGGGCTTGACCAGGTTCAGGATCTCGGCGTGCGGCACCGCGGTGGCGGCGACGGTCAGCTTCTCGGCGGAGGCGGCGCCCGTGGCGGCCAGCGACAGGGCGGCGATGGTGGCGGCGAACAGCTTCTTCATGTGCTCAAACTCCTCTGAAGACTTCGATCGATGTCGAATCGGTGGGAACGAACCTGACGAGGGTCAGGTCTTGCGGCCGTGGCGATGGCGTGCGGCCGGTGGCGGATGCAGCGCGTCGGAACGCGCGGCGGTGATGGGGGAGGCGGGGTTCGGAAAATCCGACGATCAGCGGTGGGAGACCTTTCGCACCAGCCAGTCGCCGAAGGATTGCAGCAGTTGCACCAGCACCAGCAGCGCGACCACGGTCACGACCATGACCTCGGTCTGGAAACGCTGGTAGCCGAAGCGGATGGCCAGGTCGCCCAGGCCGCCGCCGCCGATGACGCCGGACATGGCGGTGTAGCCGACCAGCGTGATCGCGGTGACGGTCAGCGCCGACACGATGCCGGGCAGGGCCTCGGGCAGCAGCGCCTGGGTGACGATCTGGCGGGTGGTCGCGCCCATGGCCTGGCCGGCCTCGACGATGCCGCGGTCCACGCCGCGCAGCGCGGTCTCGACCAGGCGCGCCAGGAAGGGCGTCGCCCCCACGACCAGCGGCGGGATCGCGCCGGCCACGCCCAGCGAGGTGCCGGTGATCAGCAGCGTGAGCGGGATCAGCACGATCAGCAGGATGACGAACGGGAGCGAGCGCAGCACGTTCACGACGAACGAGAGCAGCCCGTAGACCTTGGGCGAGGACACGAGACGGCCGCGGTCGAACAGGTACAGCGCGATGCCCAGCGGCAGGCCCAGCAGCGCGGTGAACAGCAGCGAGCCGCCCAGCATCAGCAGCGTGTCGCCGCCGGCCAGGAAGATCTCGGTCCAGTCGATGGCCTGGAGGGTCTCCAGCCAGGTCGGTGCGGTGGCGAGGCTCATGCGCGGAGCTCCTCGACCTGGACGCCGCGATCGGACAGCAGCTTGCGGGCGGCGGGAAGGTCGCCGCCGCTGATGGCGATGGTCAGCTGCCCGTAGGGCTGCCGCTTGATGCGGTCGATGCGGCCGGCCAGGATGCCGAAGTCCAGATGGGCGTGACGGGCGACCTCGCCGAGCAGCGGCTCGTAGGTGCGTTCGCCAAAGAAGGTCAGGCGCCAGAGCGCGCCGGTGACATGGGCGTAGTCGTCGCGCTGGGCGCCTTCGTCGACGTGCTCGGAGGCGAGGACGAAACGGCGGGCGGTGTCGGAGCGCGGGTGCAGGAAGACCTGCGCGACCGGGCCCAGCTCGACGATGCGGCCGGCCTCGAGCACCGCGACGCGGTCGCAGACGCGGCGCACCACGTCCATCTCGTGGGTGATCAGCACGATGCTGAGCCGGAGCTCGTCGTTGAGCTCGGCCAGCAGGTCGAGGATGGACCGCGTGGTCTCGGGATCCAGGGCGCTGGTGGCCTCGTCGCAGAGCAGCACGCGCGGCGCCAGCGCCAGCGCGCGGGCGATGCCGACGCGCTGCTTCTGGCCGCCGGACAGCTGCGAAGGGTACTTGTCGGCCTGGTCGCTCAGGCCGACGCGGGCCAGCAGCTCCTGGACGCGCGGCGCGATGCGGGCGGCGTCCCAGCCGGCGATGCGCAGCGGCCAGGCCACGTTCTGGGCGACGGTGCGCGAGCTCAGCAGGTTGAAGTGCTGGAAGATCATCGCGATCTTCTGGCGGGCGGCGCGCAGGCCGGCGGCGTCGAGCGCCTGGAGGTCCTCGCCGTCGACGATGACGCGGCCGCTGTCGGGGCGCTCCAGCAGGTTGATCACCCGCAGCAGGGTGCTCTTGCCGGCGCCCGAGGCGCCGATGATGCCGAACACCTCGCCCGGTTCGACGCGCAGTTCCACGCCCTGCAGGGCAGGCACGCGGCGTCCGTCGACGTCATAGGATTTGTGGAGTTGTTCGAGCTGGATCACGGACGATGAAGGACGCTGGAGGCAGAAGCCCGCATGCGTCTCTTGTGGGCGGCAGTCGCCGAAAAGTCGTGATCCTTGGGGATTACCCGCAATTTGGCAAGCATTGAATGCTTATATGCATATGCCGACGTGGGAAATCTGCTGATTTCGAATATGGAGAACGCGCGGTTCGCCTCGCGCGGGCGGAGGGCGCGCGAGGCGGCTCCGCCGGGAGCGGCGGGTCGACGGCCCGGCGAGCGGGGCCGGTCACCGGCCTCAGTTCGGCAGCGGCAGGGAGGCCAGCTCCCGCATCAGCTCGGCGATGTTGTTGCGCAGCGCCGATTCCGTAGCGATGCGCAGCTGCTCGGTCGGGTTGAGGCTGTCGTCGATGCCGGCCTTCTGCGTGGTGCGCAGCACCCGCTGGTAGATGACGTTGCCGCCGCCGGCCGCGCGCTCGGTCAGCGTGTAGCGGACGGAGACGGCGACCTCCGGCGCGATCGGCACGTTGGGCTGGGCCAGGGCCAGCATCTCGACCTTGAGCTGGTAGCGCCCGGTGTCGGGCACGTCGGGCATCAGGCCCAGGCGGCGCAGCGACTCCTGGTAGGTCTGGTTCAGCGTCATCGCGTTGATGCGGCTGCCCCACCAGCGCGAGGTTTCCTCGCCGCCCTGCACGGGCAGCAGGTCGATGTTGCGACGCAGGGCCGGGCTCAGCCAGGAGCGCAGCTGAAGCGAGTCCATGTCCGTCAGCGAGGACTCCAGCGGCCGCGCCGGCGAGCCGCAGCCCGCGAGCGCCGCGCAGGCGCAGGCCGCGGCGGCCAGCAGGGCCAGCCGTGGGGAACGGATGGAAGGGGCGGGGCGGCGGTCGATCATGCCGGGCATCTTGCCTCCCTGGACGCCGGGGAGATCCCCGGAAGTGGACCGGAATCGAGGGTCAGAGCCGCACCGGGCCGGCCGCGCGCGGGCGCGGCCGGCGGGTGCCGGCGATCACAGCCGGCGGTGCTGAAGCGCCGGCAGCTGCTCGCGGACCTGCGCGATGCGCGCGGGATCGAGCGCGGCGATGGCCAGGCCTTCGCCCTCGGGCACGCAGGCCAGCACCTCGCCCCACGGGTCGACGATCATGCTGTGGCCCCAGGTGCGGCGGCCGTTCTCGTGCGTGCCGCCCTGCGCGGAGGCGATCACGTAGGCCTGGTTCTCGACCGCGCGGGCGCGCAGCAGCAGCTCCCAGTGCGCCTGGCCGGTCGTGTAGGTGAAGGCCGCCGGGACGCTGATCAGGTCCAGCGGACCGCCCGGGCCGAAGCTCATCGCGCGGAACAGTTCCGGGAAGCGCAGGTCGTAGCAGATCGACAGGCCGACGTGCAACGACGGCCCGCCCGGCAGCCCGGCGTGGAAGGTGGTCGGCGTCTCGCCGGCCTCGAGCACGCGGGCCTCGTCGTAGCGCTCGCGGCCGTTGTCGTAGCAGAACAGGTGCAGCTTGTCGTAGCGCGCCGCCATCGTGCCGTCCGGCGCGAACACGCAGGTGGTGTTGCGCACACGGTCCGCGGGAATGGGGGCGCCGTCGAGCGCCATGGGCAGCGTGCCCCCCAGAATCCAGATCCCGTGCTCGCGCGCGAGGCGGCCGAGCAGGCCCTGGATGGGCGCGCCGAAGTCGCCGGGCCGCTCGGCGAAGGGCAGCTTGTCGGTGTCCTTGTGACCCATCAGGCAGAAGTACTCGGGCAGCGAGACGAGCCGGGCGCCCTGGCGCGCGGCCTCGCCGATCCAGTGCGCCGCGCGCTCGAGGTTCTCCTCCAGCCGCGTGCCGGCGACCATCTGGATGGCCGCGATCGTCACGGGCGCGGCCTTCGCCGAGGCGCCCGCGCCGGAGGTCGGGGCCGCGGGGGTGTGGGTGCTGGTGCTCATTGGACGGACTCCCCTTGCGCGGTGGCCGCGCCGTTGTAGCTGCCCTGCGGCTGCGCGCGACGCGGCAGCTGCTCGATGCGCGGATCGGTCCAGGTGCCGGTGACGCGGAATTCCTCGGTGTTGGCGGCGGCCAGCGGCTTGCGCAGCAGCCATTGCGCGAGGAAGGCGCCCAGGCCGATGGCCGGGTTCACCGCCGCATAGGCGAGCGCGGCGCCACCGGCATTGATCTCGGGCAGCACCAGCACGTGCAGGTCCTGCGTCTCGGCCGCCAGATCGGCGCTGCCTTCCATCAGCACCGCCGCCTGCAGACCCTTCATGCGCAGGTTGTCGCTGCGCGCCACGCCCTTGGCGATGCGGATGTCCCCGGTGACGTTGTCGAAGGCGAAGCCCTCGGAGAACACGTCGCGGAAGTCCAGCATCAGGCGCCGCGGGATGGATTGCAGGCTCAGCACGCCCAGCAGGCGGCCCACGCCGGGCTCGGCCTTCAGGAACTGGCCGGAATCGACGGCGATGTTGAGCTCGCCGCTCATGCTCGCGTAGTCCGGGGACAGCGGCGAGCCCTGCCACGAGACCTTGCCCACGACCTGGCCCTTGCCGCCGCGCAGCACCTGGCCCTGGCCGAGCCGCTCGGCCAGCTTGCCGCCGTCGGCGATGTCCAGCTTCCAGTCCAGCTCGGTGCGGCGCTGCGCGCGGCCGGGCTCGGGCGCCCACTGGCCGCTGGCGGACAGCGTCGCGTCGGCGCTCTTGAGCAGCAGCCGGTTGAGCTTCCACTCGCGCGCGTCGCCCTGCTGGCGGGCGTCGATCTCCAGCCGGCCCAGGTGCTTGCCGCGCAGCTCGAAGTCCTCGACGACGATGTCCAGCGCCGGCACCGAGCGCGGCTGCTTGTCCAGCAACTGGTCGACGGTGTCGGCGTCGCTCTTGGGGACGGACAGCCGGGACAGCCGCGCGTAGATGCGGCCGGGCTGGTTGGGCTTGGCGGTGCGCAGCTCGATGAGGCCGCTGAGCTGCTCCGCGTCCACCGAGACCCGCCAGCCCGCGCCCGCGTCGTGCGACAGGCCCGCGGTGACGCGGTTGAGCGTGCGTCCGGCGGCCTGCAGCGTCTGCGCCTTGATCGTCAGCTGGTTCGGGACGTAGCCGTCCTCGGCGCTGCTTTCCAGGTCGGTGTCCTTGTTGCCGGTCAGCGCGGGCAGGGCGGTCTGCCAGGCGTCGGCGTTGAACTGGTCGAAGGTCGCCCGGGCGACCACGCCCTGGGCCGGCAGCTCGGGCAGCTTCTCGCGGATGCCGATCGCGCCGCGCAGAACCTTGGGATCGTGGCTGATGTCGCGCTGGTACAGCGCGGACAGCGGGCCGACGTCGGCGCGCAGCTCGTCGCGCGAGGTGCCAGCCGGCGCGCTCACGGCACGGGTCGTCACGCGCAGCGGCCAGGATTCCTCGGGCGTCTTGCGCATCGGGGCCGGCAGGTCGACCGCGATGCCCTGCATCGGGCTGGTCACGGTGATCTCGGTCTGGCCCTTGACGATGCCCAGCTCGAAGCGCACCGGGGTCTGGCCCGTCATGGCCGAGGCCACGCGCTGCAGGCCCAGCTCGGGCGCGTTGCGCAGCGCCTCCGCCGTGACCGCGCCCTGGGCGACGAAGCGCATGTTGCCGTCCGGCAGGCTGCCGCCCTCGAAGCTGGCGTCGCCGCCCAGCACCCGGGCCTGCCCGCCGCGGATCTGCACGCCCTTGTCGTCGAAGTCCACCCGCGCCTTGGCCTGGGCCAGCAGCGGCGTGTCGGGGCGGATGCGCACATCGTTGCCGGTCAGCGTGACCTGGCCCTTGACGGTGGAACTGTCGATGTTCATCAACGGCAGCCGCAGGTTGAGCTTGAGCGCCATCGGTCCCGTGGCCGTCGTGTTGTCCAGCACATGGCCGGTCAGCCCGGCGACGGGCGAGGCCTTCACGTAGCGCAGGCCGTCGACGAGCGCGCCGCGCGCCTGGCCGTCGATCTCCAGCACGGGCGAGTGGTGGTACAGGTCGGCCACCAGGCCCTGGACGTTGGTCAGCTCCACGCCCATCAGCCTGGCGCGGGCGTTGCGGATGGCCATCGAGGCGCGGTCGAAGACCAGCTCGGCGTTGAGCTGCTCCATCGCCGGCCAGGGCGAGGCGAAGGCGGGCTGGTCGTTCTCGGCGGGGTGGCTGGGCACGTAGGCCAGGGTCAGGTCGCGCACCTGGCCGGCGATGTGGAACTGGCCCTTGCTGCGCGGCTGGTCGAAGGGGAACTCGTCCACCGGGCCCTGGAAGCGGGCCTGGATCTTGTGCACCGTGCCGTCGCGGATGGCGTCGCGCACGTAGCGGCGCGCCTCGGCGCCCATGGTGACGGGGAGGTAACGCAGCACGCGCGGCGCGCGGACCTCCTCGATGCGGCCGGTCAGGTCCAGCTTGCCGGAGTCGTTCGGGCGCTTGCCGTCGCCGCTCTGCCAGGAGCCGTCGATCTCGGCGCTCAGGTCGTCGTTGACCAGGCGCACGCCGCTGAACTGCACGGTCCACTGGGTGGGCGGCACGGCGGGAACGGCCGTCGACGTGGCGACGGAGGCCGATGGCGCCTTCGCGGGCAGCGCGGCGGGCACCGCCGACGACGCGTCCGCCACCATGCGGACCGCCGTGGGCGAGGCCACTGCGAGCGGATTGACGATCGGCACGGTGGCCGGCGCGCGCTTGCCGGCGGGCGCGATCGGCAGGGGGCGCAGGGCGCGCCAGCTCAGGGTCGCGTCGCCCTGCTTGAGCGGGACCGTCGCCTCCTCGAAGATGCCCGGGAGCGTCACCTGGCCATTGCGGATCGCCAGCGTGGCGGTGCCGCCCTGATCGGTGGCGTCGAACTGCAGGTCCGCGCCGGCCAGACCGGGGCGGCCGGTCGGCGGCGCGGCGCCGGCCGATGCGGGCAACTCGGGCGCGGCGGCGCTCAGTTGCAGGCCCTGCAGGCGACCGCGGGCGCGGTAGGCGCGCGGGGCCTCGACCGGGCCTTCCCAGTGGAGCTGCAGCGCGTTCAGCAGACCGGCCGGATTCATGTCGGCGACGAGCTGCCGCTGCGATTCGGCCAGCGGCAATCGCGCCAGGATCTGCGCGCCCAGCGCCAGGTCCAGTTGCTGCGCGTTGAAATCACCCCCCGTGAGCGCGCCGGTCCTGGCGTCGCGCCTGAGCTCCAGCGCCCAGTCCGAGCGCGGCCAGTCCAGTCCGTCGCCGCCCTTGAAGCCGAGCTGCCTGGCTTCCAGCGACACCGACTGCGGCGACTGCTTCAGGATCAGTCGACCGCCGATCTGTGCCAGGGACAGCTCCGGCAGGTCCGGGGCTACCCGCAACTGCACCGAGCGCAGGCCCATGTCCAGCGTCAGGCTGCGCGGCTGGCCCTTGTCCAGGTCCAGCCAGGCGCGCAGAGCGCCGTCGCCCTCGGTCAGCTCGAAGGGGAGGTCCACGTAGCGGCGGAGCTCGCGCACGTCGGTGCGGGGCAGGTCGCCGTAGAGCTGGCCGCTCCAGTGCTGCAGCGCGCCGGGGCGCTCCAGCAGCGACTGGGTGAACTCGCCGCGCAGCGTGAAGCGCTCGCCCCAGCCGGTGGGCGGGGTCGCGTCCAGGCGCAGGCGGTGGCGGCGCAGACCGTTGCGCAGCACCAGGTTGAGGTCGAAGAGCTCCAGCGGCGGCGCGGCGCGCAGCTCGTCCACCCAGCGGATGCGGCCGTGGAGGATGACGAACTCGTGCTGCTCGAAGAACCAGTCGGTGGCGGCCTCGGAGGTGGGGGTGTCGCCGCCGCCGTCGACGCTCAGGCCGGCGACGAAGACGCGGCCCTGCGCGTCACGGCGCAGCAGCAGCTCGGGGCTGTCCAGCAGCAGCTGGGAGAAGCGCAGCTCGAAGGCGAGCAGGGAGCGGGGGGAGACCGCGGCGCTGACGCGCGGGAGGCGCAGCGCGTCGCGGCCGTTGGCGTCGACGATGCGCACGTCGCGCAGGTCCATCGCGGGGATCCAGCCCGACGAGTTGGCGCTGATGCTGCCGATCCGGACCGGTACCCCCAATGCCTTGGTGGCTTGTCGTTCGAGCTCGGGCCGCCAGTCGTCGATGTGCGGCAGAATCGCCCAGTGCAACGCCAGCCAGGCCGCCATCAGCAGGGTGACAAGACCCAGAAGAGGGATGCCGACCCAGAGGGCGCAGCGTGTCCACAAGCGTCGCGTCGCGACCGCGGAACCGGAGTCAGAACTGGTGACGGCGGACGAAGACATGTAAGAGGGAACGGCGGACGCCGAATCTAGCACAGGCATTTCCGGCCACGAGCCAGCGAGAGCTTTCTTTACCGATGGATTCAGTTGCCCAGGCAAGCGCCGACGCGACGGGCCTTCCGGCCCCCGCCGCGACCGCGGACCACAGCCGATTCGTTCAGCGCATCCGACGCCGCTATGCGGCCGAGTTGCCCTTGCTGCCACCGGGCTTGCCCGATGACGTGGCCATGCGCGCACTGGTCGGGCGCTTCCGGCAAGAAGGGCGCCCGCTCCCCGCCGCGCTGCGCGTGATGCGCCAGCTGGTGATGGAGCGGCTGGCCGTGCTCGACGTCGAGCAGGGCGCGCCGATGACCGACGTCACCCAGGCGATGACCCATCTGGCCGAGGTGGCGCTGGACATCGGCCTGGCGCATTGCCGCGCCGAGCTCGACGCCCAGTACGGCGCGCCGCGCGACGCCGCCGGCCAGGAGATCGACTTCTGGGTGGTGGGCATGGGCAAGCTGGGCGGACGGGAGCTCAATGTCTCGTCCGACATCGACCTGATCTATGTCTACGAGGACGACGGCCAGACCGACGGGGTCGACGGCCGTCACCGCATTTCCGCGCACGAGTACTTCGCCCACCTCTCGCGCCGCCTGTCGACGCTGATCGGCGACGTGACCGAGGACGGTCAGGTCTTCCGCGTCGACCTGGCGCTGCGCCCGAACGGCAATTCCGGCCCGCCCGCGGTGAGCATGGGCATGCTGGAGGAGTACTTCCTGGTCCAGGGCCGCGAGTGGGAACGCTTCGCCTGGCTCAAGAGCCGGGTGATTGCGCCGCGCGAGAGCGTCAAGAGCGGTCGCGCGCTGCAGCTGCGCAGCCTGGTGACGCCCTTCGTCTACCGGCGCTATCTGGATTACGGCGTCTTCGAGGGCCTGCGGCAACTGCACCGCAAGATCCGCGACGAGGCCCAGCGCCGCGCCGCCGGCCGGCCCGAGCGGGCCAACGACGTCAAGCTGTCGCGCGGCGGCATCCGCGAGATCGAGTTCATCGTCCAGCTGCTGCAGGTCGTGCGCGGCGGACAGTTCCCCGAGATCCGCACCCGTTCCACGCTCAAGGCGCTGACGCGTCTGGCCGCGCGCGGCCTGATGAAGCCGGAGACGGCCACCGCGCTGGCCCAGGGCTACGACTTCCTGCGCCGGGTCGAGCACCGCATCCAGTATCTGGACGACCAGCAGACGCACTGCCTGCCGGCCGCCGACGAGGACATCGGCTGGATCGCGCGCAGCCTCTGCCTGACCTGCAACAGCCACGCCTGCCCGCTGCTGGACAAGTTGATGGAGGTGCGCGAGCTGGTCGCCACCGAGTTCGACGCACTCCTGCATGACGGCGTCGCGCCGAGCAACGGCGGCTGCAAGAACGGCATGTGCGGCGGGCCGCC
>NZ_BCYP01000038.1 GCF_001598255.1 Mitsuaria chitosanitabida ATCC BAA-476 = NBRC 102408 | reverse complement strand
GGCGGGCCGCCGCTCCCGATCGACAGCGAGGACTTCCTCGAGAAGCTGCAGCCGGAACTGGCCGCCAGCGTGCGCCGCTGGGCGCAGCAGCCGCGCGTGCAGAACCTGCGCGAGGAATCGCGGCTGCGGCTGGCCAAGCTGGTCGGCCGCGCGGCGCTGGCCGTGCGCCAGGGCGAGTGCACGCTGGAAGCGGCGCAGCGCTTCGTGGACTGGATCGAGCCGCTGCTGCGGCGCGAGAGCTACCTGGCGCTGCTCGTCGAGCGGCCGGCGGTCCAGGGGCGATTGCTGCGCCTGCTGGGGCTGGCGCGCTGGCCGATGCGCTATCTGATGCAGCACCCGGGCGTGATCGACGAGCTGGCCGATGCGCGGCTGCTGCACGAGCGCTTCGACGGTCCCGCGTTCATCCAGGATCTGCAGGCGCGCCACGACGCCTGGGCCGAGCACGGCGAGGCGAGCGAGGACGCGCTGCTGGACAGCGTGCGCCGCGCGCATCACGCCGAGGTCTTCCGCACGCTGGTGCGCGACGTCGAGGGCCAGATCAGCGTCGAGCAGGTGGCCGACGAGCTCTCGCTGCTGGCCGACGCGACGCTGCAATGCGTGATCGACTGGGCCTGGGCGCGCCTCAAGCAGAAGCACCGGGACGCCCCGCGACTGGCGGTGATCGCCTACGGCAAGCTGGGCGGCAAGGAACTGGGCTACGGCAGCGACCTGGACCTGGTCTTCCTGTTCGACGACGAGGACGAGAACGCGTCCGAGATCTACGGCGCCTTCGTCCGCAAGCTGATCACCTGGCTGACCATCCGCACCGCGGCGGGCGAGCTCTTCGACATCGATACCGCGCTGCGGCCCAACGGCAACTCGGGGTTGCTGGTGACCTCGCTGAGTTCCTTCGAGAACTACCAGGGCGGCCGCGGCAGCAACACCGCATGGACCTGGGAGCACCAGGCCATCACGCGGGCGCGCTTCTGCGCGGGCGACACGTCGCTGGCCGAGCGCTTCGAAGCGACGCGACGCGCGGTGCTGACCGCGCCGCGCGACCCTGTGGCGCTGCGCGAGGAGGTCGTGGCCATGCGCGAGAAGCTGCGCGCGGCACGGCCGGTCAAGGCCGGACTCTTCGACGTCAAGCACAGTCCGGGCGGCATGGTGGATGCCGAGTTCACGCTGCAATACCTGATCCTGGCGCACGCCGGCGCGCATCCCGACCTGCTGGCCAACGCCGGCAACATCGCGCTGCTGCAACGCGCCGAGGCCCAGGGCCTGCTGCCGGCCGACGTGGGCCGTGCGGCGGCCGACGCGTATCGCGAACTGCGCCGGGTCCAGCACCGGGCGCGCCTGAACGAGCAATCGACCGCGCTGGACGCCGAAGCCGCGGAGGCCCTGGCGCCGCAGCGCGACGCGGTGCTGGCGCTGTGGCGCGCCGTCTTCGGCTGACGAGGGCGGGCGCGTCGGATGCGGGGACGCGCATGGATGCTGCTGGCGCTGCTGCTGGCCACCGGCTCGCTGCTGGTCTGGGTGCAGCCGCCCGCGGTGCAGGCGGCGCTGCAATGGCGGCCTGAACTCGCCGGGCGGGAGCCCTGGCGGGCCTTCACCGCCGCGCTGCTGCACTGGAGCCCGCAACACCTGATCGCCAACCTCGCGGGCTGCGCGGTCGTGGGCCTGCTGGGCCTGGCCGCGCGCCTGACCTGGCGCGAGGCGCTGGCCTGGCTGATGGCCTGGCCGCTGACGCAGTTCGGCCTGCTGATCGAGCCGGGGCTCGAGCGCTTCGGCGGGCTGTCCGGCGTGCTGCACGCGGGCGTGGCGGTCGCGGTGATCGCGATGCTGCGGATGCGCGCGTCGCATGGGCGGGAGCGGGTGATCGGTCTGATGATCGGGATCGGCCTGCTGGCCAAGGTCGCGGCCGAGCGGCCTCTGGCCGGACCGCCGCTGCGCCAATGGGAGGGCTGGAACATCTCGATCGCGCCGCTGGCGCATCTGACCGGCGTGGTGTCCGGGGTGGTCTGCGCGCTGGCGGTGGCGCTGGCCTGTGCGCTGCTCGCGCGCGCCGGGCGATCGCGGGAATCGTGCCGGGCATGATCTGGCGCCATGGAACGCAAGCAGCAACTCGACGGAACGGCGGTGCTCATCCTGCTCGGATGCTGCCTGCTGTGGGGCCTGAACCAGGTCGCCGCCAAGGCGGCGCTGACGGAGATCGGCCCCTTGTGGCAGGCGGCGCTGCGCTCGGGCGTGGCGGGGCTGCTGGTGTGGGGCTTCGCGGCCGCGCGCGGCATCGCGCTCTTCACCCGTGATGGCAGCCTGAAGGGCGGTCTGCTCGCGGGGCTGCTCTTCGCGGCGGAGTTCGCCTGCATCTTCCTCGGTCTGCAGTACACGACGGCCTCGCGCATGGTCGTGTTCATCTACCTCGCGCCTTTCGTCGTGGCGCTGGGCATGCCGCTGATCTCGCCGTCGGAGAAGCTGCGCCCGCGCCAGGCCTTCGGCCTGCTGATCGCCTTCGGCGCGGTGGCCTTCGCATTCGGCGAGGGCCTGCAGTCGAGTGGCAAGCCGCTGCAGTGGATCGGTGACGCGCTGGGCGTCGCGGCCGCGCTGCTGTGGGGCGGGACCACGCTGGCGATCCGTGGCACGAAGCTGTCGTCGGCGAGCGCCGAGAAGACGCTGCTGTACCAGCTGGCGATCTCCGCGGTGGCGCTGGCGGCGGGTGCCGCGGTGTCGGGGGAGGGCTTCCCGATCGCGTGGTCGTGGCGCCTGCTGGGACTTTTCGGGTTCCAGGCGGTGATCGTCTCGTTCGTCAGCTACCTGCTGTGGTTCTGGCTGATCCGCCATTACCCGGCGACCAAGCTCTCCAGCTTCACCTTGAGCACGCCGCTGTTCGGGCTGCTCGCCGGCGCGCTGCTGCTCGCCGAACCGATCACGCCTCGTCTGATGCTGGCGCTCGCGGGGCTGGCGGCGGGGATCGTGATGGTGAACAGATAAGGCGCGAACCGCGTGCACCCCGGACCCTGATCTAAGACCCTCTCCCCCGCCCTCTCCCGCAAGCGGGAGAGGGGGCCTGACTGAGCGGCGCATAGATGGGCGCACAGATCAGCCCACAGATCAGCGCACAGATCAGCGCACAGATCGGCGCACAGATCGGCGCAGCGCCCAGACAACTCCCTCGCCCGCTTGCGGGAGAGGGCGGGGGAGAGGGTCTTCGAACGGCAACGAGCCCAAACCTCCAAGCGCAGGCAGCAAGCCCCGCCTTGGGGCATTCGCTCCGCCATGCGGCAGTTGTCCGACAACTGGACTCGGAGATTGCTCGCGGACGGCGGCTCGCCAGGCAAGACCTGACGCTGGGCTGATGTTGCGTTGCAACAATATCCGTGCGCGCCAGGCAAGACCTGACCCCAAACGGGCGATCTCCGATCTTTTCTCCGGCCGTGTGCGGGATGTCGACCATCCGCCGGCATCCGTGCGAGGACCGGCGCCGCGTTTCGGTTTATTCGAGCGCGGGCTGGGGAAACTCCTCCGAACGGGAGACGCGCCGCTCTGGCGCGCCGACCACAGTGCGGCCGTCATCCGCGCGGCGACGGTCACGCACGAACCACGACTGGGGAATCCAAACCATGAGATCGATGAGCTTCAAGTCACGAGGCACGACGGCGCTGTCGCTGCTGTTGTGGACCTTGTGCGCCTGCCCGGGCCTGGCCCGGGCGCAGGACGTCCGGCCGGATGCCGCGCCGGGCGCCGCACAGAGCGCCGCGCCCGACGCCGCGCTGATCGCGCGCGGCAGGCAACTGGCCGTCGCGGCCGACTGCGCCGCCTGCCACACCGCGCCCAAGGGCGGCGTGCCCTTCGCCGGCGGTTACGCGATCGAGTCGCCGATGGGCGCCATCGTGGCGACCAACATCACGCCCTCGACCACGCACGGCATCGGCGCCTACACGCTGGCCGAGTTCCAGCGCGCCTTGCGCCAGGGCGTGCGCCGCGACGGCGCCCACCTGTACCCGGCGATGCCCTACACCGCCTACACGCAGCTGAGCGACGCCGACACCCAGGCCCTCTACGCCTACTTCATGCACGACGTGAAGCCGGTCGACACGCCGGTCGCCGAGACGCATCTGCCGTTCCCCTTCAGCGTGCGCGCCTCGATGGCCGCCTGGAACGCGATGTTCCTGAAGGACCAGCGCTTCACCCCCGATCCCGCCAAGACCGAGCAGGTCAACCGCGGCGCCTACCTGGCCAACGCGCTGGCGCACTGCAGCACCTGCCACACGCCGCGCAACACGCTGATGGCCGAGGACCTGGGCAAGCCCTTCCTGTCCGGCGCCAACGTCGGTCCCTGGTTCGCGCCCAACATCACCTCGGACAAGGTCCACGGCATCGGCGGCTGGAGCGACGACGAGCTGGTGCAGTACCTCAAGACCGGTCAGGTCCATGGCAAGGCGCAAGCGGCCGGTCCGATGGCCGAGGCGATCGAGCACAGCCTGCAGCACCTGCCCGAAGCCGATCTGCGCGCCATCGTGGCCTACCTGAAGCAGACCCCGGCGGTGGTGGGCGGCGGCACGTCGACCGACATCCGGCCGCGTCACGCCTTCGGCGACGCCTCGCGCGATGAAGTCGCGCTGCGTGGCCTGAACGACGTCGATCCCGGATGGCGGGTGTTCAGCGCCAGTTGCGCCCATTGTCATCAGGAGAATGGTACCGGTACCCGGAATGGCGAGTACCCCTCGCTGTTCCACAACACCGCCACCGGAGGCGATCGCGCCGACAACCTGATCGCGACCATCCTCCACGGCGTGGACCGCACGGTCGCCGGGAAGCCGCATTTCATGCCGGCCTTCGGCGACGACGCCTCTTTCACCGATCGCCTCAGCGATCAGGAGATCGCCGACCTCTCCAACTACGTGCTGAGCCGCTACGGCAATGCCGCCGTCAAGGTCAGCCTGGAGGACGTGCGCGTCGCCCGCGCCGGCGGCCCCAAGCCCCTGCTCGCCAAGGCGCAGCCCTTCCTGGTGCCGGCCGCCGTGCTGGTGCTGCTGGCGTTGATCGCCCTCGTGCTGCGCAGCCGCCGCGCCAAGCGCGCGCGCCGCTCGCTCTGATCGGAGTTCCCCCATGACCCATGAACACGACCCCTCGCAAGCGCTGAGCCGCTCGCTCTCGCGCCGTAGCCTGCTGGAGATGGCCTCGCTGGCGGGCACCGCGCTGGCGCTCGGCGGCGCCGGCCTGCTGGCCGCGCGCGAAGGCATCGCCGCGACCGCGTCGGCAGCCGGTGACGCCGCCGCGCTGCCCGCCGCGGATTTCCTGCGACTGTCGGTCTTCCTGACCGGCGGCCAGCCGTTGGATGCGACGCTCGCCGGCCGCTATCAGGCGGCGCTGGCCAAGCGCGATCCGCAGTTCGGCGACAGCGCCCGCGCGCTGCTCACGCTGATCGCATCGAGCCAGGCCGCCAGCATCGACCAGTTGCTGGAGGCGCCCGAGCTCAAGGACACGCTGCGCGCGCTGACCACGCGCATCGTCTCGGCCTGGTACTTGGGCATCGTCGGCCAGGACGCCGACGCCGAGCTCATCAGCTACGCAGAGGCCCTGATGTACCGGCCGACCAAGGACGTCCTGGTGGTGCCGACCTATGGCGCCGGCCCCGACTCCTGGGGCGAGCAGCCGGCCTCCTCCGCGACCGCGCCCACGAGCGCGCCCGCCACGGCGCCCATCAGCGCCTCCAACGAACGCAAATCCTCATGAGCACACAGTACGACGCCGATCTGATCGTCATCGGGTCCGGGGTGATGGGCGGGCTGATCGCCAGCCGCGTCGCCAAGGCGGGCAAGTCCGTCATCATTCTCGAAGCCGGTCCGCGCGTGCGCCGCGCCGACATCGTCGAGACCTTCCGCAATGCGCCGGTCAAGCTCTCGCTGGCCAACATGAAGCTGCAGGGCGCGGGCTCCCCGTTCCCCAATCCGCCGCACATCCCGTCGACCTACGGCGACTACCTGCGCCAGACCGGGCCGGTCTCCTACCCGACCAAGTACCTGCGCGTGGTCGGGGGCACGACCTGGCACTTCGGCTCCGCGCTGTGGCGCATGATCCCCAACGACTTCAAGCTCAAGTCGCTCTACGGCCGCGGCCGCGACTGGCCCATCGGCTATGACGAGCTCGAACCGTATTACTGCCAGGCCGAGGAAGAGCTGGGCGTCTCCGGCGTCGACGGTCAGGATGAGAGCGGCCACGGCGCCGAGCCCAGCCCGCCGCGTTCCAAGCCCTTCCCGATGAAGCCGCTGGCCGAGCCCTACTTCATGAAGCGGGTGACGGACATGCTCAAGCCGGGCGGCTACCACCCGGTGATCGAGCCGCACGGGCGCGCTTCGCGGCCCTACGGCAACCGGCCGGTCTGCGCGGGCAACAACAACTGCAACCCGGTCTGCCCGATCGGCGCGAAGTACGACGGCTCCATGCACATCGACGTGGCCGAGCGCGCCGGCGCCAAGCTGCTGGACAACGCGGTGGCCTATCGCATCGAGGCCGGCGACGACGGCAAGATCACGCGCGTCCATTACAAGAAGCCCGACGGCAGCTCGCATGCGCTGACCGCGCGCCACTTCGTGCTGGCCGCCTACGCGATCGAGGGCCCCAAGCTGCTGCTGATGTCGACCTCGGAGAAGTACCCGAACGGCATCGCCAACAGCTCCGACCAGGTGGGCCGCAACCTGATGGGCCACACCGGCATCAGCATGAACATCATGATGAACGAGGACGTCTGGCCGGGTCAGGGCCCGACCGAGCTGCTCGTCTATCTGAACTACCGCGACGGTCCCTTCCGCAAGGACATCCCCAGCTACAAGACCAAGTTCCGCAACACGGTGCCGACGCAGCAGATCGCGTCGGAGCTGCTGGCCAAGGGCGTGATGGGTTCCAAGCTGGACGAGGAGATCCGCAAGCGCTCGGCGCGCTCGCTGAACGTGGCGGTGGACTTCGAGACCGAGGCCCAGCCGCAGAACCGCATCGTGCCCAGCAAGACGCACAAGGACGCCATCGGCATCCCGGTGCCGGAGATCTATTACAGCGTCAACGACTACTGGAACGCCGGCCGTGACTTCGCCGTCAAGGACCTGGAGCGCATGGCCAAGCTGATGGACGCGGACATCCTCAAGATGGACACCAAGCATCAGGACCGCCAGCACATCATGGGCACGACGCTGATGGGCGACGACCCGAAGGACTCGGTGGTCGACCGCGACTGCCGCACGCACGACCACCCGAACTTCTTCATCGCCGGCACCGGCGTGATGCCCTCGGCCTCGTGCATGAACCCGACGCTGACCGGCGCCGCGCTGAGCCTGCGCATCGCCGACACGCTGCTCAAGGAAATCTGAAACCAACACCATCAGGGAGGAATCCGGCATGAACTGGATCGACAAGTTGAGCGTGGGCGCCAAGCTGGGCCTCGCATTCGTGAGCGTGCTGCTGCTGACCGCCGTCACCGGCGGTCTGGGGCTCTATCAGCTCTCGCGCGTGAGCGCGTCCGCCACCGAGATCGGCGAGCACTGGATGCCGTCGCTCTCGGGGGCGCAGGTGGTGCGCTATCAATTCATCCGGCATCGGATGAAGGAGTACCGCCTGCTGCTGGCCACCGACGCCGATCGCGCGGCCAACGAGAAGAGCCTGCTCGACGTGCGCGCCGATCTGCTCAAGAGCATCGTGGACGAGGAGCAGCTTGCCGTCACGCCCGAGCAGCGCGTGCTGGTCAAGCGCATCCACGAGGGCTGGAATGCCTACACCGGGCTGAGCGACAAGGCCGTGGAGGTCAACCGCGGCAACGACACGGCCGCGGCGATGAAGGCGCTCAAGGACGCGCAGGGCGGCTACGACGTCGTCATCAACGCGATCGAGGACCTGGTGAAGCTGGAGGTGGCCGGCGGCGCGGGGGCGAATGCCTCGGCGGTCGACATCTACAAGCGCAGCCGCTGGACCATCGGCGCGCTGACCGTGGCGGCGATCGTGCTGGGCGCCTGGCTGTCGCTGCTGATCACGCGTGCGATCGTGGGCCGGCTGACGGCGTCGGTGGCGCTGGCGGAGTCGGTCGCCGACGGCGATCTGCGCGGCACCTTGAAGGCGCAGGGGCAGGACGAGGTCGCCCAATTGCAGACCGCGCTGGCGCGCATGGTCGGCCAGTTGCGGCAGGTGGTGGGCGAGGTGCGGCAGGGCGTGGAATCGGTGTCGACGGCGTCGGCGCAGATCTCGACCGGCAACCTGGACCTGTCGGCACGGACCGAGCAGACCGCCTCCAACCTGGAGGAGACGGCCTCCAGCATGGAGCAGCTGACCGGCACGGTCGCCCAGTCGGCCGACACGGCGCGCCAGGCCAACGAGCTGGCGCGGCATGCGGCGGACGCGGCCGGCCGCGGCGGCGAGGTGGTGGCGCAGGTCGTGCAGCGCATGGCCAGCATCAGCGAGGCCTCGCGCCGGATCGCCGACATCATCGGCGCCATCGACGGCATCGCCTTCCAGACCAACATCCTGGCGCTGAACGCGGCGGTCGAGGCGGCACGCGCGGGCGAGCACGGCAAGGGCTTCGCGGTCGTGGCCTCGGAAGTGCGGGCGCTGGCGCAGCGCAGCGCGGAAGCGGCGCGCGAGATCAAGACGCTGATCGCCAACTCGGTGGAGACCGTGGAGGCCGGCGGCGCCGACGTGGCGCAGGCGGGCCGGACCATGGAGGAGATCGTGGCCGGCGTGCGCCGTGTCACCGATCTGATGGGCGAGATCGCCACCGCCGCCACCGAGCAGCGCGACGGCATCCATCAGGTCAACCAGGCGGTCGCGCAGCTGGATCAGATGACGCAGCAGAACGCCGCGCTGGTCGAGGAATCGAGCGCCGCGTCGACCTCGCTGCAGGAGCAGGCGCAGCGGCTGTCGCAGGTGGTGTCGGTGTTCCGGGTCGCGTGATCCCCACGGTCATCAGGGCGGGCGGCTGGCGAGCCGCCCGTGGTATCGCTACCACGTTCAACGCCGACTTTGTCTGTTTGTAAATGCGAATTCCTCGCATTGCGATTAGAGTGCGAGGCGGTGGCGTTCTCGACGCCAAGGTTCCACTCCTCTTGCACTCCCGATGAAGCAGCAATTCCTGATGACCGCCTGCGCGCTGGCGGCGGTCCTGGCGCTGGGCGATTCCGCCTTCGCCCAATCGCAGACGCAATCGCAGACCCAGACCGCGGCTCCAGGCGCGGACGGCACGCTCGAGAAGATCGTCGTCGCCGGCAAGCGCGCCAAGCGCGTCTCCAAGGGCGCGACCGGCCTGGCGATGGACATCAAGGACACGCCGCAGACCATCAGCACCATCGACCGGGAAGACCTGACCAACTTCGGCCTGACCGGCAGCAACGAGGCGCTGGGCCTGGCCACCGGCATCAACGTCGAGCAGTACGAGACCAACCGCGCGACCTTCAACGCGCGCGGTTTCGACATCCAGCTGACCCAGGTCGACGGCCTCGGGATGACCAACTCCTGGGGCACGGTGGTCGGACGCGAGGACACCTATCTGTTCGAGCGCATCGAGCTGATCCGCGGCGCCAACGGCCTGTTGACCGGCGTGGGCAACGCCTCCGGCACCATCAACTACATCCGCAAGCGCCCCAAGAACGAGGACGGCGGCGAAGTCAGCTTCAGCCTGGGCTCCTACGGCCTCAAGCGTGCGGCCATCGACTACAACAAGGTGCTGACCCAGGACGGCGCCTGGGCCGGCCGCTTCGTGGCGGTGACCGAGGACAAGGACTCCTACCTGCGCGGCCTCAAGGACAAGCGCACCTCGATCTACGGCGTCGTGGACGGCCAGATCGGCGACAACGGCGTGCTGACGCTGGGCATCACGGCGGTGGATTCCAAGCAGGACTCGCCCACCTGGGGCTCGCTGACGCTGCTGCGCGCCAACGGCACGCAGGCCGACTTCCCGGTGGGCTCGTCGACCTCGCAGGACTGGACCTACTGGAACACCAAGTCCTACAACGCCTTCGCCGAGTACACCCATCGCCTGTCCAAGGACTGGGAAGCCAAGGTCACCTACAACTACCGCCACAGCAACGAAGCCACCAAGCTGCTGTACGCGTACTCCCTGACCGGCGTGCTCAACAACGACGACACCGGCCTGGTCGGCTGGCCCTACCGCAGCCTGGGCGCGACCGACAACAACGTGCTGGACGCCAACCTCAACGGCAAGTTCTCGGCCTTCGGCCGCGAGCACACGCTGCTGGTGGGCCTGAGCCAGTCGCGCGAGAAGACCGCGGTCGATACCTTCGCCGCGACGACCCACATGCTGGATCCGCTGCCGGCCTTCCCGTATGGCGGCAACGTCTACACAGAGCCCACCTGGGGCCCGCGCTCGCCCTCCACGCGGGGCAGCCAGACGCTGACGCGCCTGTACGCCGCCTCGCGCCTGACGCTGACGGACGCGCTGCACGCGGTGGTTGGCGTGAATGCCGTGAAGCTGGCGCGCGACGGCGCCTCGATTTACGGCAACGCGGCGACCAACACCACCTACCCGGACACGAAGGAGACCAGCCCGTACGTCGGCCTGACCTATGACTTCACGCCGGACGTGCTGGGCTACGTGTCCTACTCCAACATCTTCCAGAACCAGGATCAGACCGACATCAAGGGCGCCTACCTGGATCCGATGAAGGGGGTGAACACCGAGGTCGGCGTGAAGGCCGAGTGGCTGAACAAGGCGCTGCTGACCACCTTCGCCGTCTTCAGCGCGAAGCAGCAGGGTCTGGCGACCTACGCGGGCAAGATCTCGGCGCCGGGCACGGCGATCGACGGTCAGGACTACTACGTCGGCCAGGACGTCAAGTCCAAGGGCTGGGAAGTCGAGGTCACGGGCCGCATCACCGCGGACGCGAAGGCGACGGTGGGCTACACCCACCTGATGCTGACCGGCCCGGACGGCAAGGACACCTACCTCTGGATCCCGCGCGACACGCTGAACTTCCGCGTCGACACGCGCGTGCCGGTGCTGCCCGCCCTGCGCCTGGGCGTGGGCGGTCGCTGGCAGTCCGAGACCAACGCGACCAACGGCACCCATCAGGGCGCGTTCATGACCGCCAACGCCTTCGCCTCGTACGAGCTGACGCGGGACGCGACGGTGCGCCTGAACGTCAACAACATCTTCGACCGCAAGTACATCCGCGGCCTGGCCTATGGCGCGACCTACGGCGCGCCGCGCACCTTCGCGGTGACGCTGGACTACAAGATCTGATCCGCGCGATCTGACCCGTCCGTGTCGACCGGACGGACCGACGGCCGGGGCGCTCCCAGGAGGGGGGTCCCCGGCCGTCGACGTTTCATCCCCCCTTTTCTGCAGTCCGTCGCCCCCGGCTTGGGGCCCCCGGGAGGGGTTGATATGGTGTGCTACATCAGCAACACACCGGCGCTCCGGCGCCTCGCGACATGCACAGCTGGAACGATCAAGCGCCGATCTATCAGCAGCTCGCCGATCGACTGGCGGCGCAGCTGCTCGACGGCGATCCGCCGGAAGGCGAGGCGCTCCCCTCGGTGCGGACGCTGGCGAGCCGCTATCTCATCAACCCGCTGACCGTCAGCCGCGCCCTGCAGGCGCTCGTCGACGACGGCCTGCTCGAGAGCCGCCGCGGCCTGGGCATGTACGTCCGCGACGGCGCCCGCATCCGACTGCTGCGCAGCGAGCGGGAGCAGTTCCTCGAGGACGAATGGCCGCGTCTTCGAGAGAAACTCCGCCGCCTGGGCCTCGGCCCCAAGGACCTGACCTGGGAGGACGCATGAACACGCTCATCGAGGCCAAGAACCTCAGCCTCAACTACGGACGCAAGCCCGCGCTGCAGGACCTGTCCTTCACCGTGCCCGCCGGACGCGTCGTCGGCCTGCTGGGCCACAACGGCGCCGGCAAGACCACCTTGATGAAGACCCTGGTCGGTCTGAAGCGCCCCCAGGGCGAGCTGCGGGTGCTGGGGCTGGAGCCGCACGCCAGCCGCAGCCAGTTGCTCACCTCGCTCTGCTACATCCCCGACGTCGCCGTGCTGCCGCGCTGGGCCCGGGTGTCGGAGCTGATCACGCTGATGAGCGGCCTGCAGCCGCGCTTCTCCGCGGACCGTGCCCGGCAACTGCTCAAGCGCACCTCCGTCGGCGAGCGCGACCGCGTCAAGCACCTGTCCAAGGGCATGGTCACCCAGCTGCACCTGGCCCTGGTCGCCGCCATCGACGCCAAGCTGATGATCCTGGACGAGCCGACCCTGGGTCTGGACGTCATGTCCCGCAAGAGCTTCTACGAGATGCTCATCGACGAGTGGTGCGACGGCGAGCGCAGCGTGATCATCTCCACCCACCAGGTCGAGGAAGTCGAGTCGCTGCTGTCCGACGTGATGATGCTCGACGAGGGTCGACTGGTGCTCAACATCCCGCTGGCGGAGATGGACTCGCGCTTCGTCGCGCTGTCGCACGACGCGGAGGCCGCCGAGGCCATCGCCGCGGTCCATCCGCTGCTGCGTTACCGCCTGCAGGGCCGGCCCGCCGCGCTGTTCGACGGCGTCGCGCCGGAGGCCGTCGCCCACCTGGGCCAGCGCATGCGTCCCAGCCTGGTCGACCTGTTCATGGCGCTGACCCGCAAGCCCGAGAACGAGGCGCGCAGCGCCTGACCGGCGCGCCCGCCCAACGCCCCAAGTGCGAGAGAACAAGGATTCCCCATGAAGCTCTTCAACACGCTGCTGCTGCGCGAGTGGCTGCAATACCGGCGGTCCTGGATCGGCCTGACGCTGGGACCGGTGCTGGTGCTGCTGGCGCTGGTCCCCATCAGCCAGGTCGAGGGCCTGAACGTGCTGTCGCCCGAGCCGGTGGCGCTGGTGTCCATGGCGCTGACGCTGGGCCTGGTCCTGGCGCTGGTGCTGGCCACCTGCGGCTACATGCTCATGAGCCTGGCCCGTCGCGATTCGCAGGACCGCTCCATCGAGTTCTGGGCCTCGCTGCCGGGCAGTCACGGCGCGAGCGTCGCCGCGCCGCTGCTGGCCCACGGACTGCTCGTGCCCATTGTCGCGATCGTGGTGGCGGTGGCCGGCGGCCTGCTGGTCGGCGCCGCGATGTCGGTGCGGGAGCTCGGCTTCGCCTCGCTGCAGCAGATGCAGTGGGCCGCGGTGTTCGAGGCCGCCATCTGGCTGGTGATCCGCCTGGGCGTCGGCCTGGCGCTGGCCGTGCTGTGGTTCTCGCCGATCGCGCTGGCGCTGATGGCCGCCTCGGCCTGGGTCAAGCGCTGGGGGGCGCCGCTGCTGGTGATCGCCGTGTCGGCCTTCCTCAAGATCTACAAGGGCGAGCCCGCGGCGGTCTTCGTCTCCGAGACGCTGCGCGCCCAGATGGCCGGCGTCGGACGCTCGGTCATCTTCGCGGGTCAGAGCCTGGTCTTCCAGACCAACGACGAGAGCCATTTCAGCCTGGACCGCTTCTACGAGATGCTCTACGGCTTCCCCGGCGGGGCCCGCGAGGACCTGATCAGCGCGATCCAGCTGGCCATGCAACCGCGCTTCTTCGTCGGCCTGGCCGTGGCGGGGCTGTGCTTCTGGCTGCTGGTGCTGCAGCGCCGCCGCAACCTCTGAGCGCCGGTCGAGCGACCACCCCCACCCCGCATCGGGAGCCGCCTGTCGGCTCCCGATCTCGTTTCAGGCGCCCAGGTCCGGGAAGGGGCGGACGCCGATGATCAGCCGGTGCAGCCCCAGGATCAGCGCGATCCAGACCGCGGTTCCTGCGACGACGGCGATCGCGGTGCCCCGTGCGGTGCCGGGCGGCGGCGAGGGCAGCACGCGGCGACGTGCCGACAGGAAATCCAGCGTCGCCCAGGCCAGGAAGGCGCCGAAGAGCACCAGGTCCGCGACCGTGTTGTTGGCCAGCAGATGGGCCGTGGCCCACAGCATCACGCCGATCACCATCGGGTGCCCTAGACCCGCCTTGACGTGGTTGCGCGGCACGTGCGCCGACGCGATCAGGATCAGCGCCGGCAGCATGAGCAGCGCGGTCAGGTGGCTCAGGCCGCGCGGCGTCGCCCACAGCACCTGAGGCGTCATCCGGGCCTGGCCGTAGCCCCAGACGATCAGCACCAGCCCGAGCGCCGAGAGCAGGCTGTAGGTGATCTTCCAGCGCGCTTCACCCCAGGCGGCGAGCCGGGCCTCGCGCCAGGCCGGCGCGACGACGCGCACCGAGTGCGGTCCGAGGAAGAGGATCAATCCGAGGATCAAGGGCCACATGATGAGGTCGCTCCGTCGTTGCCGGGCGGACTATGCCCGCCGACGGAGGCCCTCACCAGTGCCGTTCGAATCAACAGAGCGTTGTCGCGGCGGTCTCGAATGCGGGCGAGGCGACCAGGCTCAGGTCGCCCTCGGCGCGGTCCAGCAGGGTGACCACGGCCCAGACGAGCAGGGCGGCCAGCACCACGCCGCCGGCGCGCAAGAGCGCGCGGCGCCAGGCATGGCCGGAGACATCGGGGGAGGAACCGGACAAGCGGTCGTCCGGGCGGGGCAGCGGCGTGGAGCCGCCGAGGCGGGCGGGGGCTTTCATGGCGGACCTTGGTGGCGACGGGGTGTCGTCGGCCGCTCAGGGCAGCAGGGCGCCCAGGCCCCACAGCAGCGCCGGGTAGACGGCGCCCCAGGCGACGGCCACGACGGCGACGGCCTTCAGGCCGACGGCCATGGGCGGGACGTGCTTGGCATGGATGGACGGCTTGATCATGGTGCGCTCCTGAAGCTGGCGACGACTCCGTGCAAACGGCGTGCCAACTGCGCGCGTTGACGCGCGCCGCCTCCGGTCACGGGGAGTTACGCACGTTCACCAAGCTGGCATGACCCCCTTCACGGGATGCTCACGCGGGCTTCTCGCCACGGGGCCGGCGAGCGCACGGGCGCCGCCTAGCCGCCGACGGACTCAGGCGCTGCGGTCCACCCGCAGCGCCAGCAGCACCGAGGTGTGCGTCTTGATGACGCCCTCGATCTCGCCGATCTCGTCGAGGAGCGCGTCCAGTCTTGCGGTGCTGTCGGCCCGGAGCGTGGCCATGTAGTCGAACTCGCCGCTGACGGAGGCCAGTTGACGCAGCTCCGGCAGACGCGACATCCGCTTGACCACCTCGCGTCCGGCGCGCGGCTGCACCGTGATGCCGACGAATGCCTGCACCCCACGTTCCACCGCCTCGCCCCCCAGCCGCACGGTGTAGCCGGCGATCAGCCCGTCCGCTTCCAGCCGCGCCAGCCGGGCCACCACCGTGGTGCGGGCGACGCCCAATTTGCGTGCGAGATCCGCGGTGCTCTCGCGCGCGTTGGCCTGCAGCAGCGCGATCAGGTCGCGGTCGACGCGGTCGCGCAGCATGGCCGGCGCGGTCTCGGGCGGACTGGACTCGGCGGGGACTTTGCGGGCGTTCATGACCTAGTGATAAACCCTCGTTTTCGCCGAATCGAATGAATCGGCTGACGAATCGTCACCATAGCAGTCTTTTTCGACGGACTCGCGCTTTCTTTCGTCAGAGCCCATGGGGAGACTGCGGCTCATCGCATCGATCCCCTCGGGAACAAGGAGTACGACATGAAAGTGGCACTGCTGGGCGCCGGACACATCGGCCAAACCATCGCTTCCCTGCTGCAGGGCAGCGGCGACTACCAAGTCACCGTGATGGACAAGAACGCCGGCGCGCTCAAGCTGCTGGCCGATCGCGGCCTGGCGACCAGGACCGTCGACACCGAGGACAAGACCCAGCTGGCCGCCGCGCTGCGCGGCAACGACGTGGTCGTCAACGCGCTGCCGTATCACCTGGCCATCACCGCCGCGCACATGGCGCTGGAAGCGGGTTGCCACTACTTCGACCTGACCGAGGACGTGGCCGCGACCAAGGAGATCAAGCGCATCGCCGAAGGCGCCAAGACCGCCTTCATGCCGCAATGCGGCCTGGCGCCAGGCTTCATCGGCATCGTCGCCCACCACCTGGCCAAGAGCTTCGACTCGCTGCAGGACGTGAAGATGCGCGTGGGCGCGCTGCCGGCCTTCCCGACCAACGCGCTGAAGTACAACCTGACCTGGTCGGTCGACGGCCTGATCAACGAGTACTGCCACCCCTGCGAAGCCATCCATGACGGCGCGTCCATCGCCGCGCTGCCGCTGGAAGGGCTGGAGCACTTCTCGCTGGACGGCGTCGAGTACGAGGCCTTCAACACCTCCGGCGGTCTGGGCACGCTGTGCGAGACCTGGGACGGCAAGGTCCGCGACCTGGACTACAAGACGGTCCGCTATCCGGGTCACCGCGACCTGATGAAGTTCCTGCTGGACGACCTGGCGCTCAAGAGCGATCAGGAGAAGCTCAAGGACATCATGCGCAAGAGCATGCCCGCGACCATGCAGGACGTGGTGCTGGTCTTCGTGACCGTGTCGGGCATGAAGAAGGGCGTGCTGATGCAGGAAGTCTTCGCCCGCAAGATCTTCGCCGAGCGCGACGGCGAGCAACCGCTGTCGGCCATCCAGATCACCACCGCCGCCGGCATCTGCGCCGCGGTCGACCTGTTCCGCGAAGGCAAGCTGCCGCAGAAGGGCTTCATCCGTCAGGAAGAAGTCGCGCTGCCGGACTTCCTGGCCAACCGCTTCGGCAAGGCGTATCAACAATCCCGCCAAGTCGAATCCATCGGCTGAAGGAGCGGGCCTACTGCGCGGGCGCCAGGCGTCGTTGGGCGGTGCTCGGGATCCTCACGTACAGGGAGTACGTTCCGGTCCCTGCGCTCCGTCCGCCTAGCCTGGCCCCCGCTCGCTACGGCCGACAGAGGGTTTGCCTCAGAGAGAGAATGCTTCGATGACTTCCACCACTTCTGAATTGCTGGCCGCCCTGGGCGTGCCGGCCGCCGCCGTGACCGGCGGCTCGATGACCGTCCGCAGCCCCATCGACGGCGCCGTGATCGGCGCGGTCCATGAGGCCAAGGCCGCCGACATGACCGCCGCGATCGCGCGCGCGCAGGCCGCGTTCCTGCAGTGGCGCACCGTGCCCGCGCCCAAGCGCGGCGAGCTGGTCCGCCTGTTCGGCGAGGAGCTGCGCGCCAACAAGTCCGCGCTGGCCCGCCTCGTGTCGCTGGAGGCCGGCAAGGTCACCAGCGAGGGCGAGGGCGAGGTGCAGGAGATGATCGACATCTGCGACTTCGCCGTGGGCCTGTCGCGCCAGTTGCACGGCCTGACCATCGCCAGCGAGCGCCCCGGCCACCGCATGATGGAACAGTACCTGCCGCTGGGCGTGGTGGGCATCATCTCGGCCTTCAACTTCCCGGTCGCGGTCTGGGCCTGGAACTCCGCCCTGGCCCTGGTCTGCGGCGACACCTGCATCTGGAAGCCCAGCGAGAAGACCCCGCTGACGGCCCTGGCCACGCAGGCGCTGTTCGAGAAGGCCGTCACCCGCTATGCCGGCGCGCCCGCGCATCTGTCGCAAGTGCTCAACGGCGGCGCTGCCGTCGGCGAGGCCCTGGTGGACGACGCCCGCGTGGCGCTGGTCTCGGCCACCGGCTCGACCCGCATGGGCCGCGCGGTCGGCCCGCGCGTCGCCGCGCGCTTCGGCCGCTGCCTGCTGGAGCTGGGCGGCAACAACGCCATCATCGTGACCCCCAGCGCCGACCTGGACCTGGCCGTGCGCGGCATCCTGTTCGGCGCCTACGGCACGGCCGGCCAGCGCTGCACGACCACGCGCCGCGTCATCGCCCACGAGTCCATCCATGACGAGCTGGTCGCCCGCCTGGAGCGCGCCCGCGCGCAGCTCAAGATCGGCAGCCCGGTCGAGCCCGGCAACCTGATCGGCCCGCTGATCGACAAGGCCGCCTTCGACGCGATGCAAGCGGCGCTGGCCGCCGCGCGCGAGCAGGGCGGCGAGGTCACCGGCGGCGAGCGCGCCCTGGCGCAGCAGTATCCGGAGGCCTTCTATGCCGCGCCCGCGCTGGCCCGCATGCCGGCCCAGACGGACATCGTCAAGCACGAGACCTTCGCGCCCATCCTGTACACGCTGAAGTACAAGACCCTGGACGAGGCCATCGCGCTGCAGAACGACGTGCCGCAAGGCCTGTCCTCGGCGATCTTCACCAACGACATCCGCGAGGCCGAGACCTTCGTCAGCGCGAGCGGCTCCGACTGCGGCATCGCCAACGTCAACATCGGCACCTCGGGCGCGGAGATCGGCGGCGCCTTCGGCGGCGAGAAGGAAACCGGCGGCGGCCGCGAGTCCGGCTCCGACGCGTGGAAAGCCTACATGCGCCGCACGACCAACACGGTCAACTACTCGCGCGAGCTGCCGCTGGCGCAGGGCGTGAAGTTCGATGTCTGAGGCGGCGTCCGACCTGAAGCGCCGCGTCGACGCGGCGGCCGGCTCCGGCCTGTTCCATCTGCTGAGCAGCGCGCTGGACGACGCCGCGGCCCGCGCCGCGTTCGCGCGGCTGGACGTGGTGCCGGCGCTGCTGCGCCCGCTGGGCGAGCGCGTGACGCGCGCCGAGCTGGCGCAGGCGCTGAACATGGCGCTGTTCCTGGACGTCACGCAGCGCGTGCCGATGGCGGCGGCCTACGTCGCCGATCTGCAGCGCGACGGCGCGCAGCTGGTCTTCGACCACGGCGCGCTGCGCACGGTGGCCTGGCCCTCGGGCCAGCTGCCGCCGGGCGAGGCCGCGATCACGCGGGTGCTGCGTCCGCTGGGCTTCAGCATGGCCGCGGTCTATCCGCTGCCGCGTCTGAAGATGACCGGCCGCGCCTGGCGTCACGCCGACTTCCCCGAGGACATCGCCCAGTTCTTCGTCTCCGAGCTGCATCCGGAGCGCTTCTCGGCCGAGTTCCAGGACGCGGTCACGCGGGTGCTGGAGAGCTCGGTCGATCCGCTGTCCCCGGCGGATCTGGCGACTCTGGAACACCTCGCCCGCGACGGCGATCTGCCGACCGAAGCCGCCGCCGCGCTGCTGCCCAAACTGATCGGCTGCTTCGCGCGTCAGCATGGGCTCTTCGAGGCGGACGACTATCAGCGGCTGCTGAGGGAGTCGGCGGAGATGGCCTGGATCTCGACCGAGGGCAACGCGTTCAACCATGCGACCGATCGCGTCGCCGACATCGAGACGGTGGTCGCGCGTCAGCGCGCGCTCGAGCGTCCGGTGAAGGACGCGATCGAGACCTCGGCCACCGGCCGCGTGCGTCAGACCGCGTTCAAGGCCGCGCGCGTGATGCGCGAGTTCCAGGACCGCGGCCAGCGCGTGATGCTGGAGGTGCCGGGCAGCTTCCACGAATTCATCCAGCGCGCGCCGCTGGATGCGTCGGGGGCGCTGGATCTGGCTTTCGACGCGGGCAACGCCACCGGCATCTTCAAGATGACGGCCGGCGCCGCGAAGGATGCGGGCACCGCCGAGGCCGCCGCGTGCTGAGCGAGTTCCTGGCCGAGGCGCGCGCCCTGTGCGGCGACGCTTTCGTGCAGGACGGCGCGGCCATCGAGCCGCGCTACCTGCAGCCCGCGCGCTATGCCGCGGGCCAGGCGGCCGCGCTGGCGCGGCCCGGATCGCGCGATGAAGCGGCCGGCGTGATCCGCCTCGCGGCGGCGCACGGGCTGCGCGTCGTGCTGCAAGGCGCGCACACCGGTCTGGTCCGCGCGGGCACGCCCGACGACGCCGCCGGCGATCTGCTGCTCAGCACCGAGCGCCTGCGCCAGGTCTTCGAGCTGGACCTGCTGGACCGCACGCTGCGCGTGTCGGCGGGTTTCAAGCTCTCTGAAATCAATGAGCGCCTGGCGCCGCACGGGCTCTGGTTCCCGGTGGACCTGAGCGCCGATCCCTCGATCGGCGGCATGGTCGCGCACAACACCGGCGGCACGCGCATGCTGCGCTACGGCGACGTGCGGGCCAACACGCTGGCGCTGGAGGTCGTGCTGCCCGAGCCGGCGGGTCAGGTCTTGCGTCTCGGGCAAGGCTTGCAGAAGGACAACTCGGCGCTGGCGCTGGGGCAACTGTTCATCGGGACCTCGGGCAGCCTGGGGCTGGTGAGCGAGGTCACAATCAAGCTTGCGCCCTTGCCGCGTCAACGCGCGGTCGCCCTGGTGGCGCCGTCGGCGTTGGGCGAGGTCTTCCCGCTCTACGCCGAGGTGATGCAGCGCTGGGGCGTGCTGGTGTCCGCCTTCGAGGGCATCAGCCGCGCGGCGCTGGAGGCCGGCCTGCATGGGCAAGACCTGGCACGCTGGTTCGACGGCCAACTGCCGGACTACGCGATGCTCATCGAGCTCAGCAGCGAGCTGCCGGCGGATCAGCTCGACCTGAACGGCCTGCTGCAGGGCTGGCTGGAAGCGGAGTTCGAATCGGGCCGGGTGCGGGATGCCGTCCTCGATGCCGACGAGGCGATCTGGGGCTTGCGCCATCGCATCAGCGAGGGCCTGCGGGTGCAGGGCAAGGTGATCGGGCTCGATCTCTCCTTGCCTCGACGTCACTTCATGGCCTTCCGGGAGCGTGGGGCCGCCTTCCTGGCCGAGCACTTCCCGCAAGTGCGGCTGGCCGACTTCGGCCACCTGGGCGACGGCGGCATGCACTTCAACATGGTGTGGCCGGTGGAAGCCGGGCCGCTGACGGCCGCGCAAGAACTGACCCTGCGCGAGGGGCTCTACGCGCTGGTCGCGGAGCTGGGCGGCTCCATCAGCGCGGAGCATGGGGTCGGGCCTCAACTGCAGGCGGCGTATCGCGCGCATTGGGCGCGGGTGGAGCCGGGAATCCTAGATTGGGCGGGCCGCGTACAGAAGTTGTGGGATGCGCACGCTCGTATGGGGAAAGTGTCTTGGGCAGGCGAAAGTACTTGCCAAGATCCAAAACCGTGCTAAAGTCCAATTCTTCGCTGCAACGCAAGTTGCGACGGAGATAAATCCTGAAAGCCCAGGTGGCGGAATTGGTAGACGCACTAGTTTCAGGTACTAGCGGGTAACTCCGTGGAGGTTCGAGTCCTCTCCTGGGCACCAAATACGAAAAGCCGGCTTCTCGCCGGCTTTTCTCATTGGCGCGGCGCTCCGTGCTCTCCCTCTCCCGATTGGCCGACGCTGTGGCAAAGTCGAACGAGCTTTTGATCCGTTCCATGCCACCACCGAAACCCGCCACCATCATTGACGTCGCGCGCGAAGCGGGCGTTTCCATCAAGACGGTCTCCCGGGTTCTGAATCAGGAGCCAGGCGTCCACAGCGACACGCGGGAAGCGGTGCTGAAGGTCGTCGCCGATCTCAAGTACCGCCCCAAGCAATCCGCTCGCAGCCTGGCCGGCGGCCGCTCCTTCCTCATCGGCCTGCTGTACTACGACCCGTCCGCGGCCTTCGTCGGCGGCGTCCAGCAAGGCGCGACGCTGCGTTGTCGCGAAGCCGGCTACCACCTCGTCGTGGAGTCGCTCCACAACGACGCGCCCGACCTCCCCATGCAGGTCGACCGCATGGTCTCCGCGCTGCGTCCCGACGGGATGATCCTGACCCCGCCGCTCTGCGACAACCCGCAGGTCCTGGCCGCGCTGCAGGAGAGCCAGACCCCTTGCGTCCTGATCTCTCCCGCCGCCGACGATCCCGAGCACGCCAGCGTCCGCATGGACGATGTGCATGCGGCCGAGGAGATCACCAACCTGCTGATCAGCCTGGGCCACACGCGCATCGCGATCATCAAGGGCGCGAAGGACCAGGTCGCTTCCAAGCGCCGCTACCAGGGCTACGCGGCGGCACTGAAGGCTCACAAGATCGCCTTGGACAAGGACCTCGTCGTCCAAGGTGACTTCACCTTCGATACCGGCGTCGATGCCGCCTATCAGCTGCTGAGCCGCCGCCAGCGCCCGACCGCCGTCTTCGCCAGCAACGACGAGATGGCGCTGGGCGTGCTGGCCGCGGCGCAGCGGCTGGGTCTGTCCGTGCCGGGCGATCTCTCCATCGCCGGCTTCGACGACACGCCCGCCGCCGCGCGCGTGTGGCCGCCGCTCACCACGGTGCGCCAGCCCATGGACGACATGGCGCGTGCCGCCGTGGAGCTGCTCGTCGGCTCGCCGCGCGATGCCGAAGCCGCGGAAGGGGAGGAGCCCAAGTCCCGCCACCGCGTGCTCCCGCACGAGCTGGTGGTACGGGACTCCACCGCGGCGCTGGGCGCCAAGGCCACCGCGCGGCCCAAGAAGGGCTGAGGCGGCCGCGACGCCGCAAGGCCGCGCCGGCCCGGTCCGCGGCGGTTCGACCCGGCGCTAGGCCGCCTTTGCCATCCCGCCGCGCCCGAGCATCTGCTCGATCAGCCCGCGATGCGTCGGCAGATCCCGGATCGCATGCGTGCCGAGCTGCGCGATGGTCTGGAACTCCCGGCGCGCCTCCTCCGCGCGCGTCAGCGCCGCCCTCGCCGCGCCTAGCTCCGTCTTGAACTCCATCCCGTAGAGCACGTATTGCCAGCTGGCCGGCAGATACATCTCCACGTCGGTGATGAAGTCCAGCCGCTGCGGCGGCCTGCTGCGCCACATCGCGAGCTTGTCCTTCAGCGTGTCCGTGAAGCTGGCCGGATCCGCGTTGTCCCGCCAGAACGCCGTGTCGGTCCGCTGCGTCAGCGCGTAATGCAGCTTGATGAAGTCGACGATCCGCGCATAGCGCTCGCGCATGAAGACGTTGAAGTGGCGCGCGGCCGGCGCCATCTCGCCGTCGAAGGGGAAGAGCTGCGCCACGAGATAAGCCGCCGTCTCGATGAGGCCGATCCCCGAGGACTCCAGCGGTTCCAGGAAGCCGCCCGACAGCCCCACCGCCACGCAGTTGTGCACCCACTGCGTCTCCCGATAGCCGATGTTGAGCATCAGCTTGCGCGGCGTCAGCGCGTCGCCCGCCGGGCCGACATAGCGGCGCAGCACGCGCTCCGCGTCCTCGTCGTCGCAGTGTCGGCTGCTGTAGACGTGGCCGATGCCGCGCCGCTCCTGCAGTCCGATGTCCCAGATCCAACCGTCGCGCTGCGCGCTCGCGATCGTGACCGAGGCGATCGGCGCGTCCGGTCGTTCATAGGGCACCTGCATCGCCAGCGCGCGGTCGACGAAGAGCACGTCCTTCGTCGACTTGAAGGGCGAGCCCAACGCCTCTCCGATCAGCCGCGCGCGGAAGCCGCTGCAATCGATGTAGAGGTCCGCCCGCAGCGCGCCGGCCTCCTGTGTGTGCACTGCCGCGATTGCCCCGTGTTCATCGAGGTCCACGCGATCCACCGTCGCGATCACGCGCTTCACGCCCAGCGCCTGGCCCTGCTCCGCGAGCAGTGCCGCGAAGCGGCCGGCGTCGAAGTGATAGGCGTAGTTCAGCGGCCCCATGAAGTCGCCATCGCTGGCGCGCTTGGGGCCATGACGCGCATCGACCACCGCCTTCTGCAGCGTCACCGCCTCCGCGAACGCGCGCCCCTGTCCCGCCTCGCCCATCAGCCAGTAGGGCAGCAGCTCCGGCGCGCCGGGGCGCTGACTCGGCAGGCTGAACGGATGGAAGTAGTGATCGGCGCCGACGGCGCCAGGCTCGCGCACCCAGTGCTCGAAACGGATGCCCTGCTTGTAGGTCGCGGAACAGGCCTCCAAGAAGCGTGCCTCACTGATGCCGATGGCCGACAGCGTCCCGCGTATCGAGGGGAAGGTTCCCTCGCCGACGCCGATGATGCCGATGTCGCTGGACTCGACCAGCGTGACGCGGATACCGCCGTGCGCGGTGCCGAGCTGCTTGGCGAGGAAGGCGGCGGTGAGCCAGCCGGCGGTGCCGCCGCCGACGATGAGAACGTCCCGGACTGCTGTCATGACCTGGTCTCCTGGTCCTGGCCGACGGCCGCGCGAGGCGGCGCCGGCTCGATGTGATGAGCCGCGGATTGCGTCGGCGACGCCCCGTCGCCACGCGCTCCCGCGTCGCGAATCCTCCGTCGCAATGGGGCTTCCCGGCACTACGGGTAAATCTCGATGAGCAAAATGACAACGATGTCAGTCAAGCCGTTGACAACGTTGTCATGCCTTGCCTACCATCCGCTCAAATCACAAGAACGGCGTCGCCGCGCGGCCTGACCGCGCCGGCTCGAACGTCCAGAAGAAGTCGAGAAGCGTCGAGGACAGTCCTGAGCCATCGACGCCCCGTACAGAGCTTTGATTCGAAAAGCCCCTTAGGAGACAACATGACCGATCGTTCGCCCCGCCGGCCGCGCCTTGGCCTGGCCACTCCCGTCCAGCTCGCGGTGCTCGCCCTCGTGGCCGGCAGCGTCCATGCGCAGAGCGCCGAGGCCCCGGCGCCGCAGGCCGACACCCCGCCCGCCGCCAGCACCGCGGCTGATGGCAAGGACTCCAAGGCGCTGCCGCAGGTCGTCGTGACCGCGACCAAGCGCGCCACCTCGCTGCAGAAGACCCCGATCGCGGTGACCGCGATCAGCTCGTCCACGCTGGACGACGCCCACGTGCAGAACCTGCTGGACGTCTTCAACCTCGTCCCCTCGATGCAAGGCACGGGGCAGGGCGACCACGGCATCGTCAGCATCACGCTGCGCGGCATCGGCAACGACTCCGCCAAGACCGAGTACGCCGACCCCGAGGTCGCGCTCTTCGTCGACGGCGTCTTCGCGCCGCGCCCCGAGGGCGCCGCGACCATGCTGTTCGACCTGGACGGCGTCGAAGTGCTGCGCGGCCCGCAGGGCACGCTCTGGGGCCGCAATTCCACCGTCGGCACCATCAACATGAAGACGGCCAAGCCGGTGCTGAAGGACAGCTCCGGCTACGTCGAGGGCGGCGTGGGCAGCTACAACCGCCTGGGCGTCAAAGGCGCGCTGAACATCCCGCTGAGCGACACGCTCGCGGCGCGCGTGGCCTTCATCCACGAGCAGCACGACGGCTACGTCAGCTACCAGAAGCCGACCCAGTACACGATCGCGCAGCAGCAGGCCGCCTACAACGCGGCCAACACCGCCGGCAACCTGCCGCCCTTCCAGCCCATCAACTACAACCAGTTCGTCCTGGGCGGGCAGAAGTACAACGCGCAGGACCAGACCGCCGCGCGCCTGAGCTTCCTGTTCAAGCCCAGCCAGGACTTCCGCTGGGACCTGTCGCTGGAGCAGTTCGCCGACCGCGGCACGCCGTCGATGAGCCTGATGCAGACGCCGCGCGCCGGCGAGAAGTTCTGGTCCGCGCTGATCGACACCGCCCCCTCGCTCAAGCGCGACTCGACCTCCATCCGCAGCCGCATGGAGTACGACTTCAGCGGCATGGCGCTGGCCTACGTGGCGGGCTACACCCACTTCAAGGGTTCGGGCACCTACGACCAGGACTTTGGCGTCAACACGCCGACCAGCTTCACCACCGGCGGCCCCTACCAGGCCAACAACACGGTGTGGACCAGCTACCGCAGCCAGAGCCACGAAGTCACGCTGCAGAGCACGCAGAAGCAGGCCGTCGACTGGGTGCTGGGCCTGTACTACGCGGCCGAGGACAACGGCATCCGCTTCGACATCCCCATCATGAACGGCACCCAGCAGGGCACCGTGAGTTGGCAAGGCTCGTTCATCCAGCCCAAGGAGACCGTCGATTCCAAGGCCGTGTTCGGCCAGGCGACGTGGAATGCCACCGAGGCCCTGCATCTGACCGGCGGCCTGCGCTACACGAATGACGATCGCAAGAACATCGGCGGTCGCGGCTGGACCTGGGCCGGCAATCCCGCGGCGCCGCAGATCCCGCTGAACCCGACCATCGACCCGAGCGATCCCGCGAACGGCTATCAGGCCGGCAACATCAACGACGCGCACTACAAGGGGAGCAAGACCACCTGGCTGGCGCGCGCGACCTACGACATCAGCAAGAACGCGATGGCCTACGCCAGCGTGTCCACCGGCTACAAGTCCGGCGGCACGGGCGACAACGGCCGTCCCTACGGGCCGGAGTCGTTGACCAACTATGAGGTCGGCTACAAGACCTCGTTGCTGGACGGCCGCATGACCTTCAATGCCAGCGCGTATCACATGAAGTTCAAGGACTTCCAGTTCAGCGCGCCGGTGATGGTCAACGGCAATCGCGAGTTCGCGTACTCCAACGCCGAGGGCGCGAAGGTCTCGGGCGTGGAGCTCGAGAGTTCCGTGCTCATCACCAACGACGACAAGCTGTCGGTGTCGGCCTCGTACACCAAGACCAAGCTGGGGGCGCTGGTGGCGGCGTCCAACGACTACGCGCTGCCGCCGTGCTTCGACGCGACGCTGGGCGGCAACTGCCTGAACGTCAGCGGCAACACGCTGCCGCACGCGCCCAAGTTCGCGCTCCAGCTGATGTACGAGCACACCTTCGCGCTGCCCAACGGCGACCAGGTCGCGCCGCGCATCAGCTTCCACTACCAGACGGCCAACTGGCTGTCGGTCTTCAACTTCGGCGACGGTGACCGTCAGAAGGCCTACTCCCCGGCCGACATCAGCGTGCGCTACTCGTCGAAGAAGAACTGGTACGTGGATGCCTTCGTGCGGAACGTCTCGGACGAGAAGATCAAGACCAGCGCAGGCAGCGCCGGGACTTATCCGAACGCGATCTGGACGGCCCAGTACGCGCCGCCGCGCACCTTCGGCCTGAACGCCGGCTACAACTTCTGACGCCGGGCGCCGCTTGTCGATCCGTCCCGCCTCGCCCCGGTCACGTCCGATGCCGTCCTTCGATCGACGTGACCCGGCCGCAGGCGGCGGCGTGAATCGACGCGGCGCGGTCCGTGCCCTGCTCGCAGCGATCGCGGCGGGCGGCGCGACCACCGGGCAGGCCCAGGCCGCGCCCACCGACGCCACGCCGTCGCCCCCGGCGCGATCGGTGCTGCGCGTCGCCACCTTCCCCGATCTCGACCGCGCCGCCATCGCGGCCGCGCCGCGCTGGCGCGCGCTGCATCCGGAGGTTGAGCTCAAGATCCTGTCGATGCAGTACGCGGACCACCACCTGTCGATGACGACGGCGCTGGCGACCGGCTCGGGTCTGCCCGACGTGATGGCCATCGACCTGCGCTACATCGGCAAGTTCGCCGGTTCGGGCGGCTTCGTCGACCTCAATCCGCCGCCGTACCGCGCGGCCGCCCATGCGGACGACTACGTCCGCTTCGCGCTCGCGCAGGGCGCGGGCCCGAACGGGACGCAGGTCGCGATCCCCGCCGACATCGGCCCCGGCACGCTGATCTACCGCAAGGACCTGCTGGACAAGGCCGGCGTGAGCGAAGCCGAGGTCACCCGCGACTGGGACGCCTACCTCGCCGCCGGCCAGCGCATCCGCAAGGCCACCGGCGCCTATCTGATGGCCGACGCCGCCGACCTGCGCGACATCGCGCTGCGCCAGGGACTGCGCGACGGCGAGGGCCTGTACTTCGATGCCGAGGGGCGCGTGCTGGTGGACTCCGAGCGCTTCCGCCGCGCCTTCGAGCTGGGCCGGGCCGCGCGACGCGCCGGCCTCGACGCGCGCGCCATCGCCTGGACCAACGACTGGGCCGCCGGCTTCAAGCAGGGCCGCATCGCCACGCAGATGATGGGCGCCTGGCTGGTCGGCCAGCTGCGCAACTGGGTCGCGCCGGAGACCGCGGGTCTGTGGCGCTCGGCGCCGCTGCCGGGCGGGGTGCAGGCCGCGTTCGGCGGCTCGTTCTACGCGATCCCCAAGAAGGCCGCCAACAAGACCGCCGCCTGGGACTTCATCCGCCTGATGAGCGCGGACGCGCAGGTCCAGCTGCAGTCGTTGAAGGTGCTGGACAGCTTCCCCGCGATGCGCGCGACCTACGACGACGCGGTGATGGACGAGCCCATCGCCTTCCTCGGCGGCCAGCGCGCCCGGCGGCTGTGGCGCGACACCGCGCGCCGCATTCCGGCCATCCCGGTCAACCGCTTCGACGCGATCGCGACGCAGATCATCCGCGACGAGTTCGAGCGCGTCATCGCCCGCGGCAAGGACATCGCCGCGGCCCTGCAGGACGCCCGCGCGCTGATCGAGCGCCGCGCGCGCCGCCGCTGAGGAGTCCCGTCATGAGACTGCCCCGCCGCGCCGCGCCCTATCTCTTCATCGCGCCGTTCTTCGCGCTCTTCCTGGTCTTCTCGGCCTTCCCGCTGCTGTTCTCGATCTACCTCTCGCTGCAGCAATGGAATCCGGCCGAGGGTCTGCACACCATGCACTGGGTCGGGCTGGAGAACTACTGGTACGCGCTCACCGATCCGTGGTTTCACGATTCGCTGATCAACACCGCGTGGTTCGCGCTGGTCTCGGGGCTGCCGCAGCATCTGGTCGCGGTGCCGCTGGCCTTCTTCATCCATCGACGCGTCAAGCGCGGTCGCGATCTGCTGGTCGGGGCCTACTTCGTCCCCTACATCACGTCGAGCGTGGCGATCGCGCTGATCTTCAGCACCCTGTACTCCAAGGACTACGGCCTGATCAACGCGGCGCTGTCGGAGCTGACACGCATCCCCGTCCTCGGCAGCCCGCTGGCCTCGTTGCAGGCGATGAAGGATGGCGGCATCGACTGGCTGGGCGATGCCGACTACACGCGACCCGCGGTCGCCTTCGTCGTGTTCTGGCGCTACCTGGGCTGGAACGTGGTGCTCTACCTGTCCGCGCTCCAGGTCATCGACAAGGACCTCTACGAGGCCGCCACCATCGACGGCGCCGGCGAGTGGCAGCAGTTCCGCCACATCACGCTGCCGCTGCTCAAGCCGATGATGTTCTTCGCGGTGACGCTGACGCTGATCGGCAACCTGCAGCTCTTCGAGGAGCCCTTCATCCTCGTGGACGGCGAGAAGGGCGTGGCCTCGTCGGTCATGACCAGCGCGATCTTCATGTACCGGACCGCGTTCTCGGATGGCGACTTCGGCACCGCGTCGGCGGTGTCGTGGCTGATGTTCGTGCTGATCGCCGCGCTGACCTGGGTCAACGCGAAGCTCTTCGGGCACGAGACGGCGTCCCCTCGCAGCGGCAAAGGAAGCGGCGGCGGCAGCGGTAAGGGCAGCGCCACGGGAACCGGCCGACGTGGCCGCCAGGGAGGCGCCGATGTCGCGCGCTGACTTGTTGCCCGCGCCGCGCCTCTGGACGCCGCGGCGTCGCCGTTCTGTACCGGCGTCGACGGTGCTCGCCTGGCTGCTGGTGATCGGCGGCGCGATCGTGCTGGTGGCGCCGCTGTACTTCACCTTCGTCTTCGCGACGCATGGCCGTACCGAGATCTTCAACACGCCACCGCCGCTGTGGTTCGGCGACGCGGCCGCGTCCAACCTCCGGTTGCTGGAGGAGCGCTTGCCCTTCTGGCGCAACCTGGGCATGAGCCTGTACGTCGCCACGATGACGACCGCGCTCAACCTGCTGCTGTGCTCGCTCGCGGGCTATGCCTTCGCGATCTACCGCTTCCGCTTCCAGCGGGCGCTCTTCGCGGTGGTGCTGGGGTCGATGATGCTGCCCGGCTTCCTGCACATGATCCCGAGCTTCATGGTGATGGACGCGCTGGGCTGGATCGACACGCCGCGCGCGCTCTACGTGCCGGCGGCGGCCAGCGCGCTGGGCATCTTCCTGATGCGCCAGTACATCGGCTCCGCGATCCCGCATGACCTGCTCGACGCCGCGCGCATCGATGGCTGCGGGGAACTGCGCATCTTCTGGAGCATCGTGCTGCCGCTGCTGCGGCCCGCGCTGGGCACGCTGGGCCTGATCACCTTCATCGCCAGCTGGAACAACTTCGTCGCGCCGCTGGTGGTGATGCGCTCGGCGGAGAACTACACGTTGCCGCTGGCCCTGCGGTCGATGCAGGCGCCCAACAACACCGAGTGGGGCGCGCTCATGATGGGCAGCGCCATCGCGATGCTGCCGCTGCTCGTCGCCTACTTCTTCAGCGCCCGGCGGCTCGTCGCCGGGCTCACCTCGGGAGCCGTGCGCGGCTGAACCGCGCGGACCCTCACGCCGGAGCCGCCATGACCTCCCCGCACCAACCCGATCCGGTCGCGTCGACAGCCGCGCAGGACCCGACCCGATCGATCATTCCGACACCTTCCTCGACTCCTTCGACGACCTCCGCCACCATGCACGCGAACGACGCCCACCCCGCCGCCGACACCGCCACCTTCCAGACCCTGATCCAGTCGCTGCCCGCGGGCTTCGAATGGGGCTCCGCGACCAGCGCCGCGCAGATCGAGGGCGCCGCCCGCGAGGACGGCAAGGGCGAGTCCATCTGGGACCGCTTCTGCGCCCAGCCGGGCCGCATCAAGGACGCGTCCAACATCGACGTGGCCTGCGACCACTACCGCCGCTATCCCGAGGACGTGAAGCTGATGCAGTGGCTGGGCCTGGAGGCCTACCGCTTCTCCTTCTCCTGGCCGCGGGTGCGGCCGCAGGGTCGTGGCGCGTGGAATGAAGCCGGCTTCGCGTTCTACGACCGGCTCATCGACACGCTGCTCGAGGCCGGCATCCGGCCCAACGCGACGCTCTATCACTGGGACCTGCCGCAGGCGCTCGATGAATCGATCGGCGGGCTGCTGTCGCGCGAGGTGGTGGCGCTGTTCGCCGAGTACGCCGCCGAGATCGCCCGCCGCTTCGGCGATCGGCTGTCCACCATCGCCACGCTGAACGAGCCCTGGTGCTCGGCCACGCTGGGCTACGAGACCGCGCAGTTCGCGCCGGGGCACACGAACCGCGCGGAGGCCTACCAGGTCTCGCATCACCTGTTGATGATGCATGGCGCGGCGATCCAGGCGATGCGCGCGGTGGGGCCCAAGGCCCAACTGGGCATCGTGCTGAACCACACGCCCTCGTTCCCCGCCGATCCGCTCAACGAGGAGGATCGCCGCGCCGCGCGCATCGACGACGGCACCAATGTGCGCTGGTACATGGACCCGGTGTTCCGTGGCCAGTACCCGGCCGACATCGTCGAGCACCTGGGCGCCGACGCGCCGGTCATCGAGGCTGGCGACCTGGCGCTGATCCAGCAGCCGCTGGACTTCCTGGGCGTCAACTTCTACACCCGCAGCGTGCTCAACGGCCGCCAGCAGTTCGTGACCCCGCCCGGGGAGCTGGGCTTCACCGACATGGGCTGGGAGATCTACCCGCAGGCGCTGACCCAGCATCTGCTGCGCATCAGCCGCGAGTACACGCCGCCGCCCATCTACATCACCGAGAACGGCATGGCCAACGCCGACAGCGTCGTCGACGGCCGCGTGCCGGACGCGCAGCGCATCGCCTATCTGCGCGGCCATCTGGAGGCGCTGGCGCAGGCGGTGGCGCTGGGCGCGGACGTGCGGGGCTACTTCTACTGGAGCCTGCTGGACAACTTCGAGTGGAACTCGGGCTACGAGAAGCGCTTCGGTCTGTTCCACGTCGACTACGCGACGCAGCAGCGGCTGGCCAAGGACAGCGCGCACTGGTACCGCGACATGATCGGCGCGTTCAAGGCCGCGCGCCCCTGATCGCCGGCCCGCGCGGATCACCGCCCCTTCCGACCCCTCCCGGTACTTCCTGGCGCGAGCACCGGACCGTGGCAACATCCTGGGCTTTCGCGCAGGGCGGGCAGCAACGCCCGCCGGCGCGGCACGAGCGACAAGGAGTGGACGGCATGGGGCAGGGCGTGGATCACGGCGCGGGGCATGACCAGGACATGCCGGCGCGCGGCGACGCGCCGTCGCGGCTGCTGGTGGACGTCGGCGGCACGCAGGTGCGCTTCGCCAGCCAGGAGACGGCGACCTCGCCGCTGTCGCACGTGGCCCGCTATGTCTGCCGGGAGTTCGACTCGCTGGCCGACGCGATCTTCTATCACCTGCATCGCGAGGGCCTGCCCAAGCCGAAGCGCTGCGCGATCGGCATCGCGACGGCGGTCACCGGCGATCACGTGCGGATGACCAATCACCACTGGAGCTTCTCGACGCGCGCGCTGCAATCGGCGCTCGGGGCGGAGCGGCTGCTGGTGATCAACGACTTCGCGGCGCTCGCGCTGGCGCTGCCGGTGCTGCCGGCGATGGGGCCGCGGTCCACGCGCCGCATCGGCGGCGGCGAGGCGGTCGTCGGCGGTCCGATGGGGCTGGTGGGACCGGGCACCGGCCTGGGCGTGTCGGGTCTGCTGCCGTCGGAGGACGGCGGCACGCCGGTCGCCGTCGCGGGCGAGGGTGGGCACATGACGCTCGCTTCCTACGACCCGGAGGAGCGCGCGGTGCTGGATCTGCTGCATCGGCGCTTCGGCCACGTGTCGGCGGAGCGCGCGGTCTCGGGACCGGGGCTGGAGAACCTCTACACGGCGCTGGCCGAGTTGCGCGGGCTGAAGCTCGCGCCCGGCGAGGGCCGCGCCGCGCCGGCGATCACCGCGGCGGCGTTGGCCGGTGAGCCCTTCAGCAGCGAGGTGGTGACGATGTTCTGCGCGCTGCTGGGGGATGTCGCCGGCAACGTCGCGCTGACGCTGGGCGCGCGTGGCGGGCTCTACATCGGCGGCGGCATCGTGCCGCGGCTGGGGGAGTGGTTCGACCGCAGCCCGTTCCGGGCGCGCTTCGAGTCGGCCGGGCGATTGACTGCCTACCTGCGAGCCATCCCGACCTTCGTCGTGCACGAGACGGAGCAGGCCGCGCTGCTCGGCGCGGGGCGGGCCCTGGATCGAGACACGCCCACGCATTGATAAAAAAACGGCCGGGAATCCCCGGCCGTCGTTGGTCGCCCTCTTTCGCGCCTACCCCCTCTCCCGCTTGCGGGAGAGGGCAGGGGTGAGGGTCTTCGGGCTCTCACCAGATGCGGATCCGATCCTCCGGCGCCTTGTACATCTTGTCGCCCTGCTTGGTCTTGAACGCGTCGTGGAAGCCGTCATGGTTGATGGCGGCGCCATTGGCGCGGAACTCCGGCGGCGAGTGCGGGTCGATGGTCAGCAGCTGCAGCTTGCGCTCGTCACGCGCCTTCTCGCGCCAGGCCTGCGACCAGCCCATGAAGAAGCGCTGCTCGCCCGTGAAGCCGTCGATCACCGGCGCGGGCTTGCCGCCCAGCGAGCGCAGATAGGCCTTGTAGGCGATCTGCAGGCCCGACAGGTCGGCGATGTTCTCGCCCAGCGTCAGCTTCCCGTTCAGGTGCTTGCCCGCGATCGGCTCGTAGCCCTCGTACTGCGCGACCAGCTTGGCGCCGATGGCGTCGAAGGCCTTGCGGTCGTCGTCCGTCCACCAGTTGCGCAGCTTGCCGTCGCCGTCGAACTGGCTGCCCTGGTCGTCGAAGCCGTGGCTGATCTCGTGACCGATCACGGCGCCGATCGCGCCGTAGTTCGCCGCGTCGTCCGCCTTCGTGTTGTAGAACGGCGGCTGCAGGATCGCCGCCGGGAAGACGATCTCGTTCATCGTCGGGTTGTAGTACGCGTTGACGGTCTGCGGCGTCATCAGCCACTCGCGGCGATCGACCGGCTTGCTGGCCTTCGCGGCCTGGCGCTTCCACTCGAAGGCCGCGGCGCGCAGGCCGTTGCCGACGGCGTCACCCGCGCGCACGTCGAGCGCGCCATAGTCGCGCCAGACGTCGGGGTAGCCGATCTTGATCATGTACTTGGACAGCTTGTCCTGCGCCTGCGCCTTGGTCGCGGGCGTCATCCAGCTCAGCTTGTCGATGGACTCCTTGTACGAGGCCAGCAGGTTGTGCACCAGCTCCAGCATGCGGGCCTTGTCGGCCGCCGGGAAGTAGCGCTGCACATAGACCTCGCCCACGGCCTCGCCCAGCGCGCCGTTGACGTTGCCCACCGCCTGCTGCCAACGCGGCAGCGGCGCCTTGGCGCCGGTCAGCGCCGCGCCGTGGAACTGGAAGTGCGCGTCACGATAGGCCTTGGGCAGCACGGTCGCGTTGGCGTCCAGCGCGCGGAAACTCAGGTACAGCTTGATGTCGTCCAGCGAGGCCTCGCCCAGCAGCTTGGCCGCGCCGGTCAGGTAGCTGGGCTGCGAGGCCGACAGCTTGTCCAGACCCGGCAGCGAGGCCGCGGTGAGGAAGGCCGTCCAGTCGAAGCCCGGCGCCTTCTGCGCCAGCTCGGCCGGCGTCATCGGGTTGTAGGTCTTCTGCGGGTCGCGGTTGGAGACCTTGTCCCATTGCACCTCGGCCAGCTTCTCCTCGAAGGCGATCACGCGCTGGGCGCTGCCCTCGGGATCGGCGATGCCGGCGGCGCGGGCCAGGGCCTGCAGATAGGTCGCGTAGGCCGAGCGGGCCTTGGACAGGCGCTCGTCGTCCTTCTTGAGGTAGTAGTCGCGGTCCGGCAGACCCAGGCCGCCCTGCCAGGTCTGCAGGCGGTTGATGGTCGGGTCCTGGTAGTCGGCCTCGATGGCCAACGGGAACGGGCTGTCGACCACGCCGGTCTGCGCGCCCAGCCAGGTGGCCAGCTGTGCGCGGGTCTGGATCGCGGCGATGCTGTCCAGCAGCGGCTTGACCGGCGTCAGGCCGGCCTTGTCGATGGCCGCGGTGTTCATGTAGGCGGCGTAGTAGTCGCCGACCTTCTGGTCCACCGAGCCGGCCTTGGCCTTCTTCTTGGCCAGCGCGTCGATGATGGCGCGCACGCGCTTGTCGGACAGGTCGGCCAGCTCGTGGAAGGCGCCGAAGGAGGACTTGTCGGCGGGGATCTCGGTCGTCTTGAGCCAGTGCCCGTTGGCGGCCTGGAACAGATCGTCCTGCGGGCGCACGCTCTTGTCGAAATCCTTCAGCGTGAGGCCGGACGCGGGCGGCGCGGCCATCGCGGCGCCACCGCCGAGGGTCATCAGCAGGGCCAGGGTGGTCAGACGGAAAACGTTCTTCATTGCAAGCTTGTGACTGGCGTGGGCCGCGGCCCGACGGACCCGACAGGCTATGTCAAAAGACATGGCGTGCCAAAAGCCATGAACCCCGGGCATTCCACGATGCCGCGGGGTTCCAGGGGAGCGGCCGGATCGGCGCCGCGATCAGGCGGCCGGGCAACGCCCGCCGACGACGAGGGGCGCCCTCGGCTTCACGGTGTCGTGAGGCGTGGCGCTCCTGGCGGCGGCCGAAGGCGCGCTCGAGGCCGACGCGGCCGGCGCCTTGCCCGGGGAGCGGGTGCTCAGCGTCAGCGCCGCGATGACCAGGGCGGCGCCGATCCACTCCTGCATCGCCGGATGCTGACCCAGCGCGACGCTCATCAGCAGGGCCGACACCGGCACCCCGTTGAGGAACAGCGTGCCGTGCGAGGCCCCCAGGCGGCGCACGCCGAAGTTGAAGGCGATCACCGCGGCGACCGTGGGCACGGCCGCGATGTAGATCAGATGCGGCGCGATCGGGGGCAGGTCTTGCCAACGGGGCGCGTCGATCCAGCCGGCCGCCGTGACGACGACGGCGAACAGCAATTGCCACGGCAGCGCGGAGATCGCGGTCAGGCCGGTGTACTCGAGCGGGCTGAGCGTGGGGACCTTGGCCGCGCCGCGCGTGTAGAGCGCCCAGCCGAGCGTGCCGACCAGCGTCAACGCATCGCCCAGCAGCAGGTGCGGCGGGCCGTCGCCATGGCCCAGCACGCCCGACACCAGCACCACGCCGGCCATCGCGAGCACCGCGGCGCCGAGCACGCCCAGGCCGGGGCGATGACCGTCGAGCAGCCAGCGCAGGAGGATCGTGGTCAGCGGCAGCGTGGCCATCAGCACCGCGCCGTGCGAGGGCAGCGACAGCTTGAGACCCTCCAGCACCAGCACGCCGAAGAAGCCGTAGCCGAGCACGCCGTAACCCGTCAGCGTTCCCCAGTGCGCGCGCAGCTTGGTCCAGGGCTTCTCACCGAAGAGGATGACCAGCAGCGTCATGCCGATGCCCGCGAGCAGGTAGCGCAGCGCGGTGAACCAGATGGGATCGAGCCGGCTCAGCACGGGCTTGCCCACGAGGAAGAGGCTGCCCCACGAGATCGCCGCGAAGAGCATCGCGACGGTGGCGGCGAGGGGACTGGCGGTGAGGCCGGAGGCGGCCGGGCTGGCGGATTTCATGAGGGCACTCGCTTCGGGACTTCGATGGAGCGAAGTCTGGGCGGCGCCCCGCGCGGGGTCCATGTGCAAGTTTGGAACGGGCGTTTGGAGAAACCGAACGATGCGGCCACACGGGCTCGCCACAATCACGACCCATGGAGCTTTACCAGCTGAAGAGTTTTCTGGCCGTCGTGGCCGAACGGAACCTGACCCGCGCCGCGGAGAAGGTCTTCACCAGCGTGCCCGCCGTCAGCGCCCAGATCAAGGCGCTGGAGGAGGAACTGGGCGTGCAGCTGTTCGAGCGCAGCTCGCGCGGCATGAGCCTCACCCCCGCGGGCGAGCGCCTCGTCGACGAGGCGCGCCGCACGCTGGACGCGGCCCAGCGCCTGCGTCAGGCCGCCGCGCAGATCCGCGGCGAGGTGCAGGGCGTGCTGCGCATGGGCACCGTGACGGACCCGCTGTCGCTGCGCCTGGGGGAAGTGCTGGTCAAGCTGGCCGAGCGCCATCCCGGCATCGGCCTGCAGTTGATGCAGCGGCTGTCGCTGCACAGCGTGCAGGCCTTGCGCCGCGGCGAGGTCGATTGCGCCTACGTGCTCTATGACGGCGAGTCCGCCGATGGCCTGGTCGTGCAGCGCCTGCGTCGCATGGCGCTGGCGGTGGCCGTGCCCAGGCGCTTCGCGGACCGGGAGTGGCCGGTGTCGCGCGATGCGCTGCTGTCGCTCCCCTGGATCGGCGTGCCGCCGGATTGCGGCCTGCGCCCCGCGGCGGAGCGGCTGTTCCAGAGCGCCGGCCGCGAGCCCGCGCACAGCCTGATGGCCGAGACCGAGGCCGCCGTGCGCGGCATGGTCGCCAGCGGCCTGGGCGCCGCGGTGCTGCGCATCGACCAGGCCGAGGATGCCGCCAAGGCCGGCGAGTTGCGCATCTGGCCGCACTGGCAGGACGAGACCTGGCTGTGCTGGCTCCAGAAGGAGGGCCCGGAGGATCCCGCGCTGACCGCGCTGCGCGAGCTGGTCATGGAGGCCTGGCAGGACTAGGCCGGGAGGGCCTCGATCCCGCCTGCCCCGCCGCTGCCCCGGGACGGGACGCCGCCCCCCGCGCCATCCGGATCGCGGTGGCGGCCTCCGCCCGGCGCGGCGTAAGCCCATTCTTCGACCGACCGGTCGGGCTGCGATACTCCGCCGATCACTACGGAGAGTGGCAACGTGGAGACCCTGCAGATTGCGACCGATGCGCGCGGCGTGGCGCGCGTGACGATGAACCGGCCCGCCGTGTTCAATGCCTTCGATGAAGCCATGATCGCGGACCTGGATGCCGCCTTCGAGCGCCTGGGCCGGGACGACGCGGTGCGCGTCATCGTGCTGGACGGGGCGGGCAAGGCCTTCAGCGCCGGCGCCGACCTCCAGTGGATGAAGCGCGCCTCCGAGGCGACGCAGGACTGGAACGTCGCGGACGCGCGCCGCTTCGCCGGCATGCTGGATCGCATCGCGCGGTGCCCCAAGCCGACGATCGCCCAGGTGCACGGCGTGGCGCTGGGCGGCGGGGTCGGCCTGACCCTGGCCTGCGACATCGCCGTCGCCGCGGCTGGCGCGCAGTTCGCCGTCAGCGAGGCGCGCTTCGGCATCCTGCCCTCGGTGATCGGCCCCTATGTCGTGAACGCCGTCGGCCCGCGCGAGGCGCGCCGGCTCGCGCTCACCGCCAGCCGCATCCCGGCCGCCGAGGCGCTGCGCATCGGCATGATCCATGAGATCGTCCAGAGCGACGACGCGGGCGGCATCGAGGGGGCCGTCGAGCGCTGGATCGCCGAGCTGCTGATGAACGGCCCCAACGCGCAGGCGGAGATCAAGGCGCTGATGGCGCAGCTCGAGGTCGGACCGATCACGGGCGAGGTCCGCGAGCTCACCGCCCAGACCATCGCCCGCGTGCGCATGGGCGCCGAGGCCAGGGAGGGCTTCGCGGCCTTCCTCGGCAAGCGGCCCGCGGCCTGGGTGCCAGGCCAGGACGGCGGCGCGGACTGAGCGCGCCCTGCCCGGGCAGACCGGGCAGGACCGGAGGTCCGGAAGGAAGGCGACGGACACGCGGCCCCTCAGGGGCACGACAGCAATTCAGAACGACGACTCGGAGACAGCAATGACGGAAACGACGGGATCCTGGCGTGTCGCGAGCGCCCCGGCCGCGCAAGCGCCGGTGGCCGTGATCGGCGCGGGCGTGATGGGCGCGGGCATCGCGCAGGTGGCGGCGCAGGCCGGCCATCCGGTGCAGCTGATGGACCTGCGCGAGGGCGCCGCCGCGGCGGCCATCGCGCAGATCGGCAAGGCCCTCGACGGCCTGGTGACCAAGGGCCGCCTGGAGGCGGCCGAGCGCGAGGCCGTCATGGGTCGGCTCTCGCCCGCCGGCGCGGTGGCGGATCTCCGGGACGCGGCGTTGGTGATCGAGGTGATCGTCGAGAAGCTCGAGCCCAAGCAGGCCTTGCTGCGGGAGCTCGACGCGCTGCTGCCGGCCGATGCGCTGATCGCCTCCAACACCTCGTCGATCAGCATCACCGCGCTGGCCAACGGGATGACCACACCGCGTCGCCTGGTCGGCATGCACTTCTTCAATCCGGTGCCGCTGATGAAGCTGGTCGAGGTCGTCTGGGGCGCGGAGACCGACGCCTCCGCCGCCCAGGCGATCGAGCAGATCTCACGCCGCTGGGGCAAGGCGCCGGTGCACGCGAAGTCCACGCCGGGCTTCATCGTGAATCGGATCGCGCGCCCGTACTACGCGGAGACGCTGCAGCTGCTGCAGGAACAGGCCGGCAGCCCGGCGCTGCTGGACCGCGCGCTGCGCGGCGCGGGCTTCCGCATGGGGCCCTGCGAGCTGATGGACCTCATCGGCCACGACACCAACTACCTGGTCACGCAGTCGGTCTTCGAGGCCAACTACGGGGACAAGCGCTATCAGCCCTCGCTGGTGCAGAAGGCGCTGGTCGATGGCGGGCGCTTCGGCCGCAAGGTCGGCAAGGGCTTCTATGAAGGCACGCCCGCGGCGGCGCAGGCCGTGGCGGCGGTCGATGGCGAGGTCGGCGCGGTGACGCTGGCCGGCCGTGGCGCGCTGGTCGATCGGCTCGGCGGCTGGATGGCGACGCGCGGTGTCGCGTTCACGCGCGACGAGGCGACGGATTGGAACGGCGTCGCGATCGAGGGCGTGGAACTGCATTTCACGCGCGGCCGCTGCGCGGCGCAGCTCGCGCATGAGCGCGGTCAGCCAGGACTCGCGGTGATCGACTGGCCGATCGCGCCCGACCGCCTCGATGGGCTGGCCGTCGCCTTCGGACCGCGTGTCGAGCCGGAGCAGCGAGCCCACGCCGAGCGCCTGCTCCTCCGCCTGGGATGGGAGCCGCTGGTCCTGCGCGATGTGCCAGGTCTTGCCGTCGCCCGCACCGTGGCGATGCTCGTCAACGAAGGCGCCGACGCGGTCTGGCAAGGCGTCTGCGATGAGGCCGGCGCTGACACGGCCATGAAGCTGGGCGTCAACTACCCGGCCGGTCCCTTCGAATGGCTTGCGCTGCTCGGCGCGCCGGTCGTGGTCGACGCGCTGGACGGCCTCTTCGCCGCCTATCGCAGCGAGCGCTATCGCATCAGCCCCTTGCTCCTCCAGCGCGTCTGGGCCTGAGTCCGGCGCATGAAAAAAGCGACCCGCGGGTCGCTTTTCTTCTGGGGCTCGGCGGGCCTCAGAGCAGCATGCGCAGGTGGGCTTGCGCCTGCAGCAGCGGGGGCAGGCAGTGCTCGACCATCTGCTCGATGCTCATGCGGGTGGCGTGCACGCTGATGGCCATCGCGGCGACGGTGTCACCCTTGTAGTTCTTCAGCGGGACGGCGACGGTGCGCAGGCCTTGCTCCAGCTCCTGGTCGATCAGGGCGTAACCCTGGGCGCGGGCACGGGCGATCTCGATGCGCAGGCGCTCGGGATGCGTGATCGTGTGCGGGGTCAGGGCGGTCAGCTCCTGGCGGGCGATGAAGGCGTCCACCTCGGCTTGCGGTTGCGCGGCCAGCAGCACGCGGCCGTTGCCGGTGCAGTACGCGGGAACGCGGGTGCCCGGTTGCAGGGTCGGGGAGACCACGCGGCCCGCGCTGGTCGCGGAGATGCAGATCACGTCGTTCCCGTCCAGCACGCCGGCCGACGAGGCTTCCTTCATCGCGTACGCCAGCTTGTGCAGCTCGGGTTCGATGATGCGGGGCAGACGGGCGGAGTGCATGTAGCTCTGACCCAGGCGCAGCACCTTGGGGGTCAGGGCAAACATCTTGCGGTCCTGCGAGACGAAGCCCAGGTGGGTCAGCGTCAGCAGGTAGCGGCGCGCGGCGGCGCGGGTCAGACCCGTGCGGCCGGCGACTTCGCTGATGGTCAGGCGGGGGCGCTCTTGATCGAAGGCTTCGATCACGGCCAGGCCCTTTTCCAGACCGGCGACCAGATCGCGCTTCAGCGGACCGGTGCGAACTTCGGCTTCGGAGGTGGCGGGGGAGGAGGCGACCGTCATCGCGGTCAATTCGTCATCGTGGGCTCGAGCAGCGGACATGGCAGACAAAACGTGCGTTTGACGCCCAAATCTGCTGGGCGTAAGCAGGTGATGTCCAGAACTATAGGGACAACCCGGTGAAGAATCTTTGCCAAGGCAATCGTTTTGGCTGCAATTCGCACCACGATGCACCAAGATGGTGAACGTTGCGCGCAGAACGCCCCACGGCCCGGTGTCAGGCGGTGTGATCGTGCGTTCGGCGGGAAAAAAGTGCGTGAAACCGCAATCGGCTCTTCGCTAAGGCAGGGCGTCAATAGTCAGACATCATGCTTGTCAGCGCATCCACCGACATAAATGAGCGGTATGCGCCATCAAACGCGGCCAGTATGCCAGGGGCTGTGCGATTGGCGCCTACGTGGTCCTACGTCCGCCCATGACTATTTTTCAATCGCCCCCAACTTTTGGATATGGGTCGATTGCCGCTTTTTTGCACCTGAATGGTGCGAGTGCTGTGCGGAAATCCGCCCAGCCTGGATGTCGCCAGGGCTGGCAAGCGTTGAAAAGTCTGACTATTGGTGAAACGCGGGAATAGTTGGCGTTTTTAGCGAATCTGGCAGCTCTAGCGAGATCGTCTGACACCGAATTGCTAGCGCCGGATCGACGGCGGAACAGGGGCTGGCCGCGACACGCGGCCCGACGCAGCCGGTCGCCCGACCAAGGACAAAGGCGCCGGGCCGCGGATCGCGGCGCCGGCGCCTGGGGCGAGGAGCGGGGAGGGCGTCGCGTCAGACGCGCTCGACGACCACCGCGATGCCTTGGCCCACGCCGATGCACATGGTGCACAGCGCGTAGCGGCCGCCGCTGCGATGCAGCTGGTTGATCGCGGTGGTGACCAGCCGGGCGCCGCTGGCGCCGAGCGGGTGACCCAGCGCGATCGCGCCACCGTTCGGGTTGACGCGCGGATCGTCGTCGCGCAGCCCCAGGTCGCGCAGCACGGCCAGGCCTTGCGCGGCGAAGGCTTCGTTCAGCTCGATCACGTCCATCTGGTCCAGCGTCAGGCCGACCTGGGCCAGCACCTTGCGCGCGGCCGGGGCCGGGCCGATGCCCATGATGCGCGGGGCCACGCCGGCGGTGGCCATGCCCAGCACGCGGGCGCGCGGGGTCAGGCCGTGCCGGGACAGGGCGGCCTCGCCGGCCATCAGCAGGGCGCAGCTGCCGTCGTTCACGCCCGAGGCGTTGCCCGCGGTCACGCTGCCGTCCGGACGGACCACGCCCTTGAGCTTGGCCAGCGCCTCGATGGAGGTCTCGCGCGGATGCTCGTCCTGGCGCACGACGACGGGATCGCCCTTCTTCTGGGGAATGGTGACAGGGCAGATCTCGGCGTCGAAGAAGCCGCTGCGCTGGGCCGCCAGGGCCTTCACCTGGCTGGCCAGGGCCATGCGGTCCTGGGCCTCGCGCTCGATGCCGAAGTCGACGGCGACGTTCTCGGCCGTCTCCGGCATCGCGTCCACGCCGTACTGCGCCTTCATCTTCGGGTTGATGAAACGCCAGCCGATGGTGGTGTCGTAGATCGCGTTGCTGCGGGAGAAGGCGCTCTCCGCCTTGGGCATGACGAAGGGCGCGCGGCTCATGCTCTCGACGCCGCCGGCGATCAGCAGCTGGGCCTCGCCCGCGCGGATCGCCCGGGCCGCCGTGCCCACGGCGTCCATGCCGGAGCCGCACAGGCGGTTCAGCGTCACGCCCGGCACGTCCAGGGGCAGGCCGGCCAACAGGGCCGACATGCGCGCGACGTTGCGGTTGTCCTCGCCCGCCTGGTTGGCGCAGCCGTAGAAGACGTCCTCCAGCGCGGCCCAGTCGACCGACGGATTGCGGGCCATCAGGGCCTGGATGGGGATCGCGCCCAGATCGTCCGCGCGCACCGACGACAGGGCACCGCCGTAACGACCGAAAGGCGTGCGCTGGGCGTCGCAAATAAAGGCATGCATTCAATGTCTCCAGAATCTTTATGAGAATGCGGGGTTCGAGGGATCATAGAGGTCCCCTGGAAAAACCTGTGACAAGTTGCACGCTTGCTTCGCGAACATGCAGCCTGCCGTCCAGGTGACTCGGTTTTCGCTTAAGTTGCGCCCCTCGCCAGCCGATGGTGCTGACGAGGACGCCTCAACCCAAGGCGCGGAACTACAAGAATGAAGGACAGATCGGCCGATCCGCTAATTGATGTGAGCCAGCTCAAAGTTGGGATGTTCATTCATCTCGACCTGGGCTGGATGTCACATCCGTTTCCTTTGAGCAGCTTCAAGCTGAGCTCGGAGGAACAGCTGCTGATCCTGCGCCGGCTGGGCCTGAAACAGGTGCGCTGGAGTCCGGGCAAGAGCGATCTGCCGCTGGACGCCACCCCCATGCCCCCGCCCGCCACGGCGCCCGCGGCCACCACGGCCGAGCCGCAGGCCGAGGACGAGGCCCGGGAGCGCCACCGCCGTCTGCTGGCCGAGCAGCGCGAGGCGCTGCTGCTGTGCGAGCGCCAGTACGCCGAAGCCGCCACTGCGCTGCGCGAGGTCATGGACCTGGTGCCGCGCGAGCCCACCGACGCCCGTGACCGCTCGGCCGCGCTGTCCCGCGCGCTGCTGGACAAGATGCTGGTCGACGGCGACATCAACATCCGCCTGCTCAACGAGGGCGCCGGCGAGCGCGCCACCGCCCACGCGCTGAACGTGGCCGTGGTCGCGATGCTGCTGGGCCGGGCCTTCGGCCTGGGCCGCGACGAGATGCTGGACCTGGGCCAGGGCGCCCTGCTGCACGACATCGGCAAGATGGAGCTGACGCCCCGCTTCCGACATCGCGACGACGGTTTCACCGCCGCCGAGGTCGCCGCCTATCAGCAGCACGTCGCCAAGGGGGTGGTGCTGGGCCAGAAGATGGGGGTGGGCGCCGGGCCGCTGCTGATCATCGCGCAGCACCACGAGCACGCCGACGGCAGCGGGTTCCCGCAGCGCCTGAACGCGGACCGCATGAGCATCGGCTCGCGCATCGTGGCCCTGGTGAACCGCTTCGACGGGCTGTGCAATCCGCTGCTCAGCTCCAAGGCGATGACGCCCCACGAGGCGCTGTCGCTGATGTTCGCGCAAGGTCGCAGCCGCTTCGACGCGACCATGCTCAACGCCTTCATCCGGATGATGGGCGTGTATCCCCCCGGCTCCGCCGTGCAGCTGACCGACGACCGCTATGCGCTGGTCGTGGCGGTCAACTCCTCGCGGCCGCTCAAGCCCAAGGTGATGGTCCATGACCCGAAGGTGCCGCGCGACGAGGCGCTGGTGCTCAACTTGGAAGAGCTGCCCGACCTGGGCATCCGCCGCAGCGTCAAGCCGCAGCAGCTGCCGCGCGCGTCGCTGGACTACCTGAGCCCGCGCAGCCGCATCGCCTACTTCTTCGAATCCGCCGGCCCGACACCGCCGAGTCCGCCCGGGGAGATGGCCGCGTGAACGCGCCGACCCGCCAGCCCGCCGCGCCCGTCGCGGCGCTCAACACCGCCATCCTGCCGCTGATCGACGGCCTGCAGGAGGCCGTGTGGCTGGTGGACGCGCGCACGCATTGCGTGGTCGCGGTGAACACCGCCTCGCAGCAGCTGCTGGGCCTGCCCTCGCGCGACCTGGTCGGCGCCAGCGTCGAGTCGCTGGCCTCCACGCCGGAGGACGCGCTGTTCTGGATGGACGCCGCCATCGGACGTCGCGAGAGCCTGCACACCGACACGATGATGCGTCACGCCGACGGCCGCATGCTGTGGGTGTCGCGCCGCATCAGCCATGTGGCGCAGGCCCAGGGCGACGGTCTGTGGCTGATCGCCATGCGCGACCAGACCCAGCAGCGCCATCACGACGAGGAGCGCGAGACGCTGCTCGCCGAACTGCGCGCCACGCTGGAATCGACCGCCGACGGCATCCTGGTCACCGACCTGGCCGGCCGCATCCGCAGCTTCAACCAGCGACTCGCGTCGATGTGGGGCATCCCCGAGGATCTGCTCAACGATCGCAACGACGAGGCCGTGCAGGCCTGGATGCGGCGCAGCGTCGTCGACGGCGCCGCTTACGCGATGCGCCTGGGCGCGATCCAGGAATCGCCCCTGCTGCACACCAGCGACAACCTCAAGCTGATCGACGGCCGCGTGCTGGAGCGCGTGTCGCTGCCGCAGTGGAGCCGTGGCCGTCCGATCGGCCGGGTCTATTCGTTCCGCGACCTGAGCGAGAAGCTCGCCGCGCATCAGCGCATCGAGGAGCTGTCCCACAACGACATGCTCACGGGGCTGCCCAACCGGCGCGCGCTGATGGAGCGCGTCGACTACGCGCAGGCCATGGCGCGCCGCGAGACCACGCCCTTCGCGCTGCTCAACGTCGACCTGGACCGCTTCAAGCAGATCAACGACACGCTGGGCCATTCCTACGGCGACCGCGTGCTCAAGGAAGTCGCGCTGCGCCTGAAGGAATCGCTGCGCGAGGTCGACACCGTCGCCCGCCTGGACGGCGACGAGTTCGCGCTGCTCATCCATCAGGCCGACGCCCGCGGCGCCGAGCATGCGGCGCGGCGCGTGCAGGAGGCGATGTCGCGTCCCTTCTGCTTCGACACGCTGAGCTTCACCGTCACCTGCAGCATCGGCATCGCGCTGTTCCCCGGCGACGGCGCCAGCGCCGAGGAGCTGCTGGCCAGCGCCGAGCGCGCGATGCACTGGGTCAAGGAAAGCGGCCGCAGCGCCTTCCGTTTCCACCAGCCGCGCAAGGACGTGGACCTGCTGTCGCGCATGCGGCTGGACCACGCGATGCGTCAGGCGCTGCAGGAACACGAGTTCCGCCTGCACTTCCAGCCGCAGCTGTCGGTCGAGACCGGCGAGCTGGTCGGCGCCGAGGCGCTGATCCGCTGGCGCGACCCGCTGCGCGGCGACGTGCCGCCGTCGGAATTCATCCCCGTGGCGGAGGAGAGCGGCTTCATCGTCGCCATCGGCCAATGGGTGCTGCAGCAGTCGGTGGCGCAGGCCGCCGCCTGGCTCCAGCAGGGCCTGCGGGTGCCGGTGGCAGTGAACGTCTCCGCGCTGCAGTTCCAGCAGACGAAGTTCGTCGAGCAGGTCGCGCAGGCGCTGCGCGCCTACGACCTGCCGCCCTCGCTGCTGGAGCTGGAGCTGACCGAGTCCGTGCTGCTGCGCGACGCCGAGGAGGCGCTCCATCGCATGGAAGCGCTGTCGGAGTTGGGGGTGCTGATGGCGATCGATGACTTCGGCACCGGCTATTCCAGCCTCGGCTACCTGAAGCGCTTCCCGATCCAGCGACTCAAGATCGACCGCAGTTTCGTGAAGGGGCTGCCCGGCGACGCCAGCGACGCCGGCATCGTCAACGCGATCATCCAGATGGGCCGCGCGCTCAATCTGAAGGTCATCGCCGAGGGGGTCGAGACCGAGGCCCAGCGCGAGTTCCTCGAGCGCTGCGGCTGCCACGAGTTCCAGGGCTTCCTCTGCGCGCCGGCGCTGGAGACGCGCGCCTTCGAGGAGCGCGCCACCCAGATCGCCGCGCAGGCCGAGGCCGGCAAGGCCGCGCGTGCCGCCCAGGCCGCGCAGTCGCCGCGCGGCGCGCGCGCGTCGGTGCACCTGCTGCGCGGCGGCACCAACGGCTGAGCGCCGATCGGTCGTGGCCCGGCGTGAACGGGCGCGCCGCCGCCGATGCGGCCGAGTCGTCGGCCCTCGCCGTCGACTCTCGCCCCTCGGGAGTCCTCTCCACTGCATCGCGCGAGCCGGCGGCACAATGCGCGCTTGGCCGCAGTCGACGGCCGGGAGACCCGCGTGCTGTACAAGTTCAAGTCGAAGGCCGGCGCCGATGTGATCATGTTGGCCGCCCACGGCGACCAGGCGCTCCAAGCGCTGGGCCGCAGTCCGTCCGCCCAGGGCATCTTCCAGGCCGGCGACCTGCCGGCGCTGATCGCGCGCGGCGACGCCGCGATCGCTGACGAGCAGTCGGCCCACGAGCGCGCCGTCAAGGACGCCGAGGCCGAAGGCCGCAAGCCGCCGCCGCAACCCGAGGTGATGCTGCGCCAGCGCCTGTGGCCGCTGCTGGAGTTGATGCGCGCCGCCCAGGCCGCCGGCACCGACGTGGCCTGGGGCGTCTGAATGACGGCCAGCCCGACGACCCCGATGTCCGCCAGCCCTGCCAGCCTCGCGCCCGCGGATGACGCCGGGCGCGCCGCGATCGGCGCCGCCACCGACCCCACGCTGATCCTGGCGATCCGCCATGGCGAGACCGCCTGGAATCGCGAGGGCCGGCTTCAAGGCCACCTGAATCTGCCGTTGAACGCCTTGGGCGAGCGCCAGGCCGAGCGCCTCGGCGCCGCGCTCGCCGACCAGCCCATCGACGCGATCTACTCGAGCGACCTGGATCGCGCCGCGGTCACCGCGCGCCATCTGGCGGCGCCGCACGGCCTCGAGGTGCGGCTCGATCAGCGGCTGCGCGAACGCGCCTTCGGCATCCATGAGGGCAAGCTCTGGACCGAGATCGAGGCCGAATCTCCCGAGGACGCGCTGCGCTGGCGCCGTCGCGATCCGAGCTTCGGGCCGCCCGGCGGCGAGAGCCTGGATCAGCTGTCCGCGCGCGTCGTCGCCGTGGTGTCGGAGCTGGCCGCCGCCCACGCGGGCCAGACGATCGCGGTCGTGGCGCATGGCGGCGTGCTGGATGCGCTCTATCGCGCCGCGACCCGCATCGACCTGCAGGCGCCGCGCAGCTGGGTGCTGGGCAATGCGAGCGTCAACCGCCTGCTGTATTCGCCGCAGGGCTTCACGCTGGTGGGCTGGAACGACGACCAGCATCTGCACGGCCTGACGCTGGACGATCCGGGCGTGCCGGGCTTCATGCCTTCCGCGTCGCAGACCGCGAAGGCCTGAGGGCCGCGACGCCCTGACGTCCACCCGCCTCCAGCGGGACCGACAAGGGCGCGAGCCCGCTCCCGTTCCCCGAGGAGGGGCGGGCGAGGCGCGTGGCGCGGACGACCGACGAGCTGAATGGAGGCGCCGCATCGAGCGCCCCTGGAGGAGACCCATGACCGACGCACAGATCATCGTGCTGGCGACGCCGGTGTTCTTCGCCCTGATCGGGCTGGAGTACTGGATCGGCGTGCGCCGAGGCCGCGACACCTATCGACTCAACGACGCGGTCAGCAGCATCGCCCTGGGCATGCTCAGTCAGGTGGTGGGCGTGCTGACCAAGCTGTTCACGCTGGGCATCTACACCTGGGTCTTCGAGCGGGCCGCGCTGATGCGGCTGGACGCCGGCGCCTGGTGGGTCTGGCTGACCGGGCTGCTGCTCTACGACTTCCTCTACTACTGGCATCACCGCCTCGGCCACACGACCGCGCTGCTGTGGGCGGCGCACGCGGTGCACCATCAGAGCGAGGACTACAACCTGTCCACCGCGCTGCGCCAGACCGGCAGCGGCTGGCTGGTCGGGTGGATCTTCTACCTCCCGATGGCCATCCTCGGCTTCCCGCCGTTGGTCTTCGCGGTGGTGGCGCTGGTCGACCTGCTCTACCAGTTCTGGGTCCACACCCAGCAGGTCGGGCGGCTGGGCTGGTTCGACCGCTGGTTCTGCTCGCCGTCCAACCACCGCGTGCATCACGCCGTCAACGACCCCTATCTCGACCGCAACTACGGCGGGATCCTCGTGATCTGGGACCGGATGTTCGGTTCGTTCCAGGAGGAGCTCGAGCGCGAGCCCTGCGTCTACGGCACGCGTGACGCGCTCGCCAGCTGGGATCCGTGGACCGCCAACGTGCAGGTCTATGCCAAGCTGCTGCGCAAGGCCCGCCGGACGCCGCGCTGGCGCGACAAGCTGCGGTTGTGGTGGGAGCCGGCCCACTGGGAGCCCGGCGTCGGCGCCCGCATAGCGCCCGGCTACGACCCGCGGGCCCGGCCGCTATTCGACCCGCCGGTCCCGTCCTCGCACCGGATCGCCGCGGCGGCGCTCTTCGTGGCGCTGCTGGGCGGGGTCGCGCTGTTCCTCTGGAACGCGCACCGGCTCGGGCCCATGGCCCAGCTGGGCGTGCTCGCCGGGCTGCTCGCCGGCCAGGCGCTGACCGCGCGCCTGCTCACTCCAAGTCCCTCGTCGTCCACCCGGGGACACCCCTAACGGGGAACTGTTGCGATTTCGCGTCGGGCGTCATGGGGGCGTGCATCGCACTTCTATACTCCGCACACCCTGCAGTACACCCAACGCCCGAAGCGCCAGATTTACCTGGCCGAAACCTCCAACACACGAAGGTGGACATGAAAAAGATTGCCATTGCAGCTGCCATCGCGGCGCTCTCCGCTCCCGTTTTCGCCCAGAGCTCGGTCACGCTGTGGGGCCGACTGAACACCTCGGTCGAGAGCATCAAGACCGGCAACGGCGACCGCGTCGCCTCCGTGATCAACAACAACTCGCGTCTGGGCTTCAAGGGCACCGAAGACCTGGGCGGCGGTCTGAAGGCCAGCTTCGCGCTGGAACACGGCCTGAACTCCGACGACGGCAAGCAGACCAACCCCGCGTTCTGGAACCGTGAAGCCAGCGTGCAGATCGGCAGCAACGACTTCGGCGCGATCCGTCTGGGCCGCTGGACCCCGGGCTCGTACTACGCCACCGCCGACTACGTGTCGATGCACAACCACGACACCGGCACCTCGGAAGACAAGCTGTACTCCGGCGCCGGCTTCACGCAGACCAACAAGGTCGGCTACTTCACCCCCAACATCAACGGCTTCAACGGTGAGTTCACCGTGCACGCCGGCGAGGGCGTGGATCCCCGTGGCTACGACGTCGCGCTGAACTACGACCAGGGCCCGATGCACCTGGGCGCCGGCTACAGCAAGCAAGGCCCGGCCAAGCAGTACGCGATCCGCGGCCTGTACGAACTGGGCGCCTTCACCTTCGGCGGCTACGCGCAGCGCGAAGAAGCGGGCAACGCGCCCGCAGGCGTGAAGGACGCGCGCTGGATCGGCCGTGCCGCCGTGATGTACACGCTGGGCCAGTCGGAATTCCACCTGAACGTCGGCGGCACCAAGGCCGGCGCCTACTCGTTCAACGGTGGTCGCAACGGCGGCAAGCAGTACACGCTGGCCTACAACTACAACCTGAGCAAGCGCACCAAGGTCTACGCCTTCTACACGGCGGTCGATGCGACCACGGCCAACAAGCGCGACGACCTGAACTCCTTCGCTCTGGGCGTTCGCCACAACTTCTGATCCTCCGGATCAGGAACGACAAAGGCGCTCTTCGGAGCGCCTTTTTCTTTGGCCTGTCGCGTTCATGGGCGGCGCCACCGCGGCCGACGGTGAAGGCATCGATGGGCGGGCCCGCATGGCCCGCTCGCTGAGACCCCAGCCTATTCGTCGAACAACTGCCCCGCCTGCTTGGGCGGGGCGACGCCCAGGTGCCGGTACGCGGCCAGCGTCGCGATGCGTCCCCGCGGCGTGCGCTGCAGGAAGCCTTGCTGGATCAGGTAGGGCTCGATCACGTCCTCGATGGTGCCGGGCTCCTCGCCGATGGCGGCCGCCACGTTGTCCAGCCCGACCGGGCCGCCGTCGAAGCGGTGCACCACCGCCTCCAGCAGCTTGCGGTCCATCAGGTCGAAGCCCAGCGGATCGACGTCCAGCATGGCCAGGGCCTTCTCCGCGATCGTGCGGGTGATGGTGCCGTCGGCCTTCACCTCGGCGTAGTCGCGCACCCGGCGCAGCAGCCGGTTGGCGATCCGCGGCGTGCCGCGCGAGCGCCGCGCCACTTCCAGCGCGCCGGCCGGCTCGATGGCCGCGCCCAGCAGCTGGGCCGAGCGCGTCACGATGCGCTGCAGCTCCTCCGAGGTGTAGAACTCCAGCCGCGCCACGATGCCGAAGCGATCGCGCAGCGGGTTGGTCAGCATGCCGGCCCGCGTGGTCGCGCCGACCAGGGTGAAAGGCTGCAGGTCCAGCTTGATCGAGCGCGCCGCCGGGCCCTCGCCGATCATGATGTCGATCTGGTAGTCCTCGAGCGCCGGATACAGGATTTCCTCGACGACGGGCGAGAGCCGGTGGATCTCGTCGATGAAGAGCACGTCGTTGCGCTCGAGGTTGGTGAGGATGGCGGCCAGGTCCTTGGGCTTCTCCAGTACCGGTCCGCTGGTCTGGCGCAGATTGACGCCCAGTTCGGCGGCGACGATGTGGCTCAGCGTGGTCTTGCCCAGGCCGGGCGGGCCGAAGAGCAGCACGTGATCGAGCGCCTCGCCGCGCTTCTTCGCGGCACCGATGAAGATCTCCAGCTGCTCGCGCGCCTTCGCCTGGCCGACGTACTCGTCGAGCAGCTTGGGCCGCAACGCGCGTTCGATCGCGTCCTCGTTGGGCGAGGCCGGCTGCGCGCTGATCAGCCGTGCCTGCTGCGGGCGCGGGGTGAAGTCGTCGGTCTGGATGCTCATGGCGAGGGATTGTGCGGCGGCGCGCGGCGGGTCACGACAGGTGCTTCATCGCGAGCTTGATGCCCTCGCTGACACCGACATCCGGCGGCAGGGACTTGAGCGCGGTGCCCGCTTCCTTCTCGCTGTAGCCCAGGGCGACCAGCGCCTGCAGGATGTCGGCCTGCGCGTCGTTGGCCACCGAGACCGGCAGCGCCAGATCCGGGCTGAGCTTGCCCTTGAGCTCCAGCAGCAGACGCTCCGCGGTCTTCTTGCCGATGCCGGGCACCTTCACCAGGCGGCCGGCTTCCTGCTTCGCGACGGTCTGTGCCAGGTCGCCCACCGACATGCCCGACAGCAGGGACAGCGCCATCTTCGGGCCGACGCCGCTGATCTTGATCAGCAGGCGGAAGGTGTTGCGTTCCTCGGCGGTGAGGAAGCCGAAGAGGACGTGGGCGTCCTCGCGGATGCTCAGGTGGGTCAGCAGCGAGGTCTTCTCACCGAGGCCCGGCAGGTTGAAGAAGGTGCTCATGGGGACGTCGACTTCGTAGCCGACGCCTTGCACGTCGATGAGGACCTGCGGGGGCGATTTTTCCGCGATGACGCCGCTGAGCTTGCCGATCATGGGCGCGGATTATCCGCGTTCGGCGAGGCGTCGAGCGGATTTTGCTGGATGTTTGTCCAGTATTTTCCCGGGTCCGCGCGCGGGCGGACCGGGCTGCCTCAGTTCCGGCCGAACAGGCCCAGGCGTTGCGCTTCGAGCGCGGCCTCGGCGCGCGAGCTCACGTTGAGCTTGCGGTAGATCTGCTTGACGTAGTCGGCGATGGTGTGGCGCGACAGGCCCAGCTGCACGCCAATCTCCGGCAGCGTGAAGCCCTTGGCCACGCGCAGCAGGACCTCGGTCTCGCGGTCGGTCAGCGAGACCTCGTGCAGCACCTGCGCCGCCTGCGGGCGACGCTGCGAGGTGAAGTAGGCGATGACCTTGCGGGCGATCGACGGAGACAGCGGCGGCTCGCCCTGGCTGATGCGCTGAAGCTGCTCGACGAGCAGTTCGCGCGACTGTTCCTTGAGCAGGTAGCCGAAGGCGCCGGCCTGCAGCGCGGGGAAGAGGTGCTCGTCGTCGTCGTGGATGGTGACGATGACGGATTGGACTTCGGGTTGCTTCTCGCGCAGCGCTGAGATCACGTCCACGCCGGAGCCGTCGGGCAGACCCAGGTCCAGCAGCGCCAGCGTGAAGCGCTGCGAGTTGACCTGCTGCAGCGCGTCCTGCACGCGCGAGCACTCGGTGACGACCGCGTTGGCGAAGACCTGTTTCACCAGGACCTTGAGCCAGGCGCGGATTTCGGGAATGTCTTCGAGCAGCAGGATGTGGTTCATGGCGCGGGATTCTTGCTCAGGAAAGCGACAGCCACAGGAAAGCTGGCGGGTGTTTGCAACGGTACGGCTTTCCGGGCGGGCTGACCATCCCGATCAACGCCCGAGTGTGGCGCGCCCGGCAATGGATCACGCCCCGGGCCATTTCCCGCCGGCGCGGGCGGCGCCCGGCCGCCGCGATCGGCGATGGGCGCGGGCTTGCCGCGCCGGTGGTCGCGGATCAGAGCGGGATGGTCAGGCGGATCACCGTGCCCCAGCCGGGGCCGGACTCGACCAGGCACTGGCCGTGCATCTGCTTGGCGCGCGCCTTCATGCTGGCCATGCCATGTCCCTTGTCCAGGCGACCCTCGAGCTCCAGCGGGATGCCCTGGCCGTTGTCCTGGATCACCACCGAGAAGTAGCCGTCCTGCGCCGAGCAGCTGATCACGCAGTGCGTCGCGCCCGAGTGCTTGATGATGTTGCTGACCGACTCCCGCAGGATGCGGGTGGTCTGGACGTAGGCGCGGGCGGGGAAGGTGTGCTCGATGTCCTCGGCCGGGGACTTCCATTCGGCCAGGATGTTGGCCTGGGCCAGCCGCGACACCACCTCGGCGCGCCAGTCGCCCAGCGCGTCCAGCAGCACCACCGGCTTGCCGGTCAGCCCGCGCACGGACAGGCGCATCTCCTCCAGCGCCTCGCGGGCCAGGGTGGAGATGCGGTCCGATTCGCTGGTGTGGACGATGGTGAGCAGCTTGGCGCCCAGGTCGTCGTGCAGGTCGGCGGCGATGCGCTTGCGCTCGCGCTCGGTGACCTGCTCGAGCTTGGCCTCGGCGACCTGGTCGAAGTGGCGCTCCAGCTCGGCGATGCGCTCCTGCAGGCGGAGCTCGCCTTGCAGCACGGCCAGCTCGGATTGCGTCAGCGCCCGGGCGAAGTCGCGCACGCGGTGCAGCCCCATCCCGATCAGCGCCAGCGGGCCCAGGACGCTCGCCAATCCGCTGCCCGGCAGCAGCCAGGCCGCCAGCACGGCCAGCGCGCCCAGGCCGATCAGGCCGCAGCTCAGGGCGAAGTCGGCGCGCGGATAGCGCTCCTCGAGCGTGGGCAGGAACATGTCCTGCCAGAGATGCCAGACATGCCAGGCCATCGCGATCAGCAGTTGCGCACCCAGCCACCACAGGGCGAAGGCGGCGATCTGCGCGCTCGGGACGGGCAGCAGCAGCGCGATCGGGAAGAGCACCGCCTGCGCCAGCAGCGCGCGGTGCAGGCGGCGGTCGCGCCGGCGCAGCCGTCGCATCAGGTAATGGACGCCGCACCACAGCAGCCAGGGCGCGAGCACGACGGCGATGGCCGCCGGCCAGGGGGTCAGCCGGGCCAGGCCGACCATGAGCACCCAGCCCGGCATCAGTGCCAGCAACCAGGCGATGTGCCGTTGCGCGCGGCGTTGCCAGATCAGCAGACCCAGCACGAATGCCATCAGCACCAGCGCCGATTGCAGGCCGTAGCCCAGTTGCGAGGCGACCAGGGCCCAGCGGTTCGGCGAGCCGGGGGGAGCGTCGGCGGCCGCCTGCGCCAGGCAGGTCGGCGCGATCAGCGCGAGCGTCGCGGCGATGCCGCAGGCCAGCGCGACGGCGTTGCTGCCGCCGCGCGCCGCGCGGGGCGCGAGCACCGATCCGTCGATCGTGCTGGTCGGGCCCGCCTCCCGCGGGTCCATCCCTGGAGTCCCTTGTTGTTCTGTGGTCCGCTGCATGGGGGGCGATTGTGCAGTGACGACCAGCGCGCGGCGCGTCCGCGCGCGACAATACCGCCCTCAACCCCCCTGAATACGGAGCCCGTGCCGCCTTGAACCTGCGCCACGCTTTCACCCCCGCCGACAACCGCCGCCTGTCCCATCTGTGCGGCCCGTTGGACGAGCATCTCCGCCAGATCGAGGCGGCCCTGTCGGTGCGCATCACCCATCGCGCCGAGCACTTCAACATCGAGGGCGAGCGCGCCGCGGCCCAGCGGACGCTGGTCCTGCTGGAGGCGATGTACGCGCGCGCCGATCGCGCCATCCCGGGCGAGAGCCTGCGGCTGGCCATCGTCGAGGCGGCCAACGACGTGGCCGCGCCGATGCGCGCCGGCGGCGCGCCGGGTGATGTCGACGCCGAGGGCCACGTCGTGCTGCGCACGCGCCGCGCCGACCTGGCCGGCCGCACGCCCAACCAGCACGAGTACCTGCGCCGCATCCTGTCGCACGACATCAGCTTCGGCATCGGGCCGGCCGGTACGGGCAAGACCTTCCTGGCGGTGGCCTGCGCGGTGGATGCGCTGGAGCGCTCGTCGGTGCAGCGCATCATCCTGACGCGTCCGGCCGTGGAGGCCGGCGAGCGCCTGGGCTTCCTGCCCGGCGACCTGACGCAGAAGGTCGACCCCTATCTGCGCCCGCTGTACGACGCGCTCTACGACCTGCTCGGCTTCGACCGCGTGACCAAGGCCTTCGAGAAGGGCCAGCTGGAGATCGCGCCGCTGGCCTTCATGCGCGGCCGGACGCTGAATCACGCCTTCGTCATCCTGGACGAGGCGCAGAACACGACGCCCGAGCAGATGAAGATGTTCCTCACCCGCATCGGCTTCGGCAGCAAGTGCGTGGTGACCGGCGACACCAGCCAGATCGACCTGCCGCGCGGCATGGCCAGCGGACTGGTCGATGCGGAGCAGGTGCTGGACGGCGTCGATGGCATCGCGATCACGCGCTTCACGCGTGCGGACGTGGTGCGGCATCCGCTGGTGGCGCGCATCGTCCAGGCCTACGAGACCCGCGCGGAAGCGCAGGCCGAGGAGGAGGCCCGCGAGCAGCAGGAACGCGAGGCCCGCTTCTCCGAGGAGCGCGAGGAGCGCCGGCTGCGCGCGCTGGTGCTGCGCGAGCAGGCCCTGCGTTTCGACGAACGGCCGATCGCCCCGGCGGCGCCGATCGCAAGAGCTGTCGCGAAGCCCGCGGCGAAGAAGCCCGCCGTGAAAGGGGCTGTCGTGAAGAAGACGGCATCGAAGACCGTCGCCAAGCCGAGCCCGAAGCCGGTGGCCACGAAGCCCGCGACGGCGAAGAAGCCGATCGCGAAAGCGCCGACCGCCAAGAAGGTGCCCGCGAAGAAGGCGGCGGCGAAGGCCGTCGCCAAGCCCGCGGCGCGCAAGCCCGCCACCCGGAAGGGAGCCGCACGATGAGCCGTCCCGAACTGAGCCTCTCGCTGCAATTCGCGGATCCTCGCCACAAGGCGGAGCTCCCGCGTCACAAGGTCATCCGCTGGATGCGCGCCGCGCTGGAGCTGCCCGGCGAGATGACCGTGCGCATCGTCGACGCGGAGGAGGGGCGGTCGCTCAACAACGAGTACCGCGCCAAGGACTACGCGACCAACGTGCTGACCTTCGACTATGCGCATGAGCCGGTGGTCGCCGCGGATCTGGTGATCTGTGCCGAGGTCGTCGAGCGCGAAGCCAAGGAGATGGGCCTGGACCTGGCCGCGCATTACGCGCACATGCTGGTCCACGGCACCTTGCACGCGCAGGGCTACGACCACGAGGAAGACGACGAGGCCGAGTTCATGGAGGCGCGCGAGACCGAGATCATGCTCGAACTGGGCTTCGCCGATCCGTATGCGAAGGCAACGACAAAGGCGAAGGCGAAGGCCACGCCTGTCGCCAAGAAATCCGTCGCCAAGAAGGCCTCGGCCAGGAAGCGCTGACGGCGATCGGGCCCGGACGGTCAAGCGCGCCGCTCGGCGCGCTTTTTCATTGCTGCGTGCCGAGGTAGCGCTTGCGCCAGAAGAAGGCGCCCAGCGCGATCGCCAGCACCAGCATCAGGCCCGCGGCGATCCAGAAACCGGTGGCCCGGTGGATCAGCGGCAGGGTGTCGAAGTTCATGCCGAAGATGCCGGTGATCAGGTTCAACGGCAGGAAGATGGCGGTCAGCACCGTCAGCGTCCGCATGATGTTGTTGGTGCGCTCGCCCGTCAGCGAGAAGTGCATCTGCACCGAGGTCTCCGCCGAGGTCTCCAGCCGCCGCACATGCGACAGCACCCGCTCCACGTGCTCGAGCACGTCCCGAGAGCGGACCCGCAAGAGCTCGCGCTCGCGCTCCGCATGGGCGTCGCCGACCGGCCATTCGCCCAGCGCGTCGATCCATTCCTGTACCGCGCTGCGCTGGTCCTCGCAGAGGTCCTCCAGGCGCGAGAGCGTGTCCCGCGCCAGCAGCACCACCGTCCAGTCGCGGAAATGCCCGCGCCGATCCAGCAGCAGGTTCTGCAGCGCGGTCAGCTGACGCGTCAGCAGGCGCCGCAGGTCCAGGTAGCTGTCCACCATGTGGTTGACCATCCGCAGCATCAGCTCCGCCGGACTGGTGGGCAGCCGCGTGGAGCCGCGCAGATCGCGGCCCTCCTGCTGCGCGCCCAGCTTGCTGGCGAAGTAGTCGCGCAGCGCGCATTCGCCGGGATGCACCGTGATCAGCACGCGGTCGAAGACGGCGAAGCCGACCGGGCTGGTGTCGATGGACTTGAGGGCCTCCTCGACCGCGGCGGGGCGGTGGGGCTCCTCGTCGGCCATGGTGTGCTGACTGCCGGCCATCGTCGCCAGCCGGCGGAAGACCATGAGGTCATACCAGCTGGTGTAGTCGAAGTGCGAGGGCAGCTGCTGGTTCATCAGGTCGGACACATGCAGGTCCAGCAGCTGCGCGCCGGTCCAGCGCTGCAGCCGCTGCTGCAAAGTCGCGAGCTGCAGCTCGAATTCCCGCCGCGGCAGGCCGATCCAGAGGAAGCCCTCGGCGGGGAGCGCCTCGGGCAGGGTCGCGAGTTCTTCGTAGAGGCTGTCGCCGAGATGGAAGATGCGCATGCGTCCGGAAGGGCAGGGGGCGTGCCGCGGGGCGAGCGCCCCGGTCAGGCGCCGGCCTTGATCAGGCGGGCGGCGTCCATCGCGAAGTAGGTCAGGATGCCGTCGGCGCCGGCGCGCTTGAACGCGAGCAGCGCTTCCATCATCACCGCGTCGTGGTCCAGCCAGCCGTTGGCGGCGGCGGCCTTGATCATGGCGTACTCGCCGCTGACCTGGTAGGCGAAGGTGGGGACGCGGAACTCGTCCTTCACGCGGCGCACGATGTCCAGGTAAGGCATGCCGGGCTTGACCATCACCATGTCGGCGCCCTCGGCCAGGTCCAGGCCGACCTCGCGCAGGGCCTCGTCGGTGTTGCCCGGGTCCATCTGGTAGGTCTTCTTGTCGGCCTTGCCCAGATTCGTGCGCGAGCCCACGGCGTCGCGGAACGGGCCGTAGAAGGCGCTGGCGTACTTGGCGCTGTACGCCATGATCCGCGTGTGGATGTGGCTGTCGGCCTCGAGCGCCTCGCGGATCGCGCCGATGCGGCCGTCCATCATGTCGCTGGGGGCGACGATGTCCACGCCCGCCTGGGCCTGGACCAGCGCCTGCGCCTTGAGCAGCTCGACGGTACGGTCGTTCAGGATGTAGCCCTGCTCGTCGAGCACCCCGTCCTGGCCGTGGCTGGTGTACGGGTCCAGCGCGACGTCGGTCAGCACGCCCAGGCCGGGGACGCGCTCCTTGAGCGCGCGCACCACGCGCGGGATCAGGCCGTCGGGGTTCGTCGCCTCGATGCCGTCGGGCGTCTTCAGCGCCGGGTCGATCGCCGGGAACAGCGCCAGCACCGGGATGCCCAGCTCGACGCATTCCTCGGCCACCGGGATCAGCTTGTCCAGGCTCAGGCGCGAGACGCCGGGCATGGAGGCGATCGGTTCGACGCGGTTCTCGCCCTCGTGGACGAAGACGGGGTAGATGAGGTCGTTGGCGTGGAGGCGGTGTTCGCGGACCAGCGCGCGGGTGAAGGCGTCACGGCGCAGACGGCGCGGACGGCTCAGGGGATGGGGGGCAGGCAGTTGCATGGGTTTCGAGAAATACCACCGGGATGGGGGGGCGCTACGTGGAAGGACGTAGATTCCGAAATTCGGCAGATCTGTTAAAGTCGCTCCTGAATGATAGCCGCTCGGTTGTCATTCCCTGCTTTTCCTCCCTGAGCAGGAGCCTTAACGTGATGACAGCGATAAGGCTTTCCAACCCCGGCTGTGAAGCCGGGGTTTTTTTTCGCGCCGTCCATAATGCCGCGATGCTCTGGATCAAAGCGCTACACATCATCTTCGTCGCCGCGTGGTTCGCCGGCCTCTTCTACCTTCCCCGCATCTTCGTCAATCTGGCGATGGTCCCGCAGGACAGCCACGCCGAGCGCGAGCGCCTCTTGCTCATGGGCCTGAAGCTCTACCGCTTCAGCTCGATGCTCATGGTGCTGGCGCTGCTCTTCGGGCTGACGCTGTGGCTGTACTACGGCATCGGCCGCGGCCCGGGCAACGGCTGGATGCATGCCAAGCTGGCCCTGGTGGTGCTGGTGATCGGCTACCACCACATGTGCCGCGCGATGCTGCGCCGCTTCGAGCTCATGGCCAATCGCCGCAGCCACAAGTGGTACCGCGTGTTCAACGAGGTCTCGGTGCTGCTGTTCGCGGCCATCGTGATCCTGGTGGTCGTCAAGCCGATCTGACGACACGATGAGCCGGCGCAGCTCCGCCACCTGGCTGGCCTTGTGCTACGCCGTGCTGGTCGTCTACGCCAGCCTCTACCCCTTCTGGCCCTGGCGGCTCCCTCCGAGCCTGCCCTGGCCCGGCGTGGTCGGCCTGCCCTGGCCGCGCTACTGGGGCAAGTTCGACATCTGGATCAACGTCGTCGGCTACTGGCCGCTGGGGCTGCTGTGCTTCGCGGCGGTGATCCGCAGCGGCGGCGGGCTCTGGCGCGCGCTGGTGCTGGCGGTGGTCGGGCTGCCGCTGCTGTCGTTCTCGATGGAGACGCTGCAGTACTTCCTGCCCGGCCGCGTGCCTTCGCTGGCGGACTTCCTGCTCAACAGCGGCGGGGCCTGGGCCGGCGCGCTGTGCGGCTGGGCGCTGTACCGCTTCGGCGGCCTGGAGCGCTGGGATGGCTGGCGCGAGCGCTGGTTCGTGCCGCACAGCGCGGGCGCGCTGGCCTTGCTGGCGCTGTGGCCGATCGGGCTGCTCTATCCGGCGCCGCTGCCGCTGGGACTGGGGCAGCTCTTCCCGCGGCTGCGCGAATGGGCCGAGCTGCTGCTCGCTGACACCCCGTGGGAACTGGTCCCCCGCGACCTGCCCGACGACCTCCCCCTGCCGCCCGGCCTCGAGGCCATCGCCATCGCGATGGGCCTGCTGGCGCCCTGCCTGCTGGCGCTGTCGGTCGCGCGACCCGGGCGTCGCCGGATCCTGCTGGTGCTGGGCGCCTTGCTGCTGGGCATCCTGTCGACGGCCTGGTCCACGCTGCTGAACTTCGGCCCCGATCACGCCTGGGCCTGGCTGACGCCGACGACCACGCCGGGCCTGGCCATCGGCGGGGTGCTGGCGTTGCTGGCCGCCCTGATGTCACGCCGCGCGAGCGCCGCCTGGGGCTTAGTCGTGCTGACCGCGCTGATCGCCCTGGTGGCCGAGGCGCCCTCGGATCCCTACCTCACCGAGAGCCTGCAGTTCTGGGAGCAGGGGCGCTTCGTCAACATGTACGGGCTGGCGCAGTGGGTGGGCTGGGTGTGGCCCTTCGCCGCGCTGGCCTGGCTGCTCTACGGCGTGACGCAGAGCGATCCCCCACCGACGCCGCCGACGTCCCCACCGACCTCCCCGCCCGCGACGCCGACGTCATCGCCGCCTCAAGCTGCGGCTTCGCCTTCGCCCGTCGATCGTGAAGAAGCGCACGATCCGGCGCTTGGTGGAAACCCTGAAACTACAATCGCCCGATGAGCTCCCCCAGCTACTACCAACGCCACATCTTCTTCTGCCTGAACCAGCGCGAGAACGAGAACGCCTGCGCCCAGCACGGTGCGCAGGAGGCCTTCGACCACTGCAAGCAGCGCGTCAAGGCCGAGAAGCTCGCCGGCAAGGGCGGCGTGCGGGTCAACAAGGCGGGCTGCCTGGACCGTTGCGCCGGGGGCCCGGTCGCGGTCGTGTATCCCGAGGCGGTCTGGTACTCCTTCGTGGACAAGGCCGACATCGACGAGATCGTCGAGAGCCATCTGAAGAACGGCCAGGTCGTCGAGCGCCTGGTGCTGGACGACTCGATCGGTCGCTGAGGAAGGGCGCGTCATGAATGCACAGACCCAGCGCCGGCTGATCGCCGGTCCGGCCGGCGCGATCGAATGCGCCGTCGACGAGCCCGCGGTCGACGCCGGCCCGCTGCGCGGCGTGGTGGTGATCTGCCACCCCAATCCCACGCAGGGCGGCACGATGGACAACAAGGTGGTGCAGACCATCGCGCGCGCCTTCGTCCATCTGGGCTACCGCGCGGTGCGCTTCAACTTCCGCGGCATCGGCCAGTCGGAGGGCGGCTGGGACGAGGGCCGCGGCGAGGTCGACGACGCCTCGGCCGTGATCGCCGAGTTCCGCGATCCGGCGCAGCCGCTGGCGTTGGCGGGCTTCTCCTTCGGCGGCTTCGTCGCGTCGCAGGCGGCGCTCCAGCTGGCGCAGCCGGCTGAGCGCCTGCTGCTGGTGGGCCCGGCCGCGAGCCGCTTCGGCGTGGCCACCGTGCCCGCCGATACCGTCGTGATCCACGGCGAACAGGACGATGTGGTGCCGCTGCAGGCGGTGCTGGACTGGGCGCGCCCGCAGGCGCTGCCGGTCATCGTGGTGCCCGGTGTCGGGCATTTCTTCCATGGGCAGTTGCCGCTGCTCAAGAACCTGGTGTTGCGCAGCTGGCATCCCGCCGGCGTCGCGCGCATCTGAGGACTTCCTCCGAATGAAACGATTCCTTGCTTCCCTGGCCCTCGGCGTGGGTCTGTCCGGCTTCCTGATGAACGGCGCCTCGGCGCAGGCGCTGACGCCGCCCGAGATCGCGGCCCGCAACTACGTCCTGCTGGACCTGACCACGCACCAGACCCTGGCCGAGCGCGACGCCGACGTCCCGCAGGATCCGGCCTCGCTGACCAAGCTGATGACGGCCTACATCGTGTTCGACGCGATCAAGGCCAAGCGCCTGACGCTGGACCAGACGGTGACCGTGTCCAAGCGCGCCTGGGACGAGCGCAAGGGCGATCCGTCGCTGATGTTCATCGACACCACGATGACGCCCAAGGTCGACGAGCTGATCCGCGGCATGATCATCCAGTCGGGCAACGACGCCTCCGTCGCGCTGGCCGAGGCCGTCGGCGGTACCGTCGAGCAGTTCGTCTCCATGATGAACAAGCAGGCGCAGGCCTGGGGCCTGAAGAACACCTCGTTCACCAACGTCACCGGCATCACCGCTCCGGGTCACAAGACCTCGGCGCGCGACATCGCCGTGGTCTTCGCCCACGTGATCCAGGACCATCCGCAGTACTACGCCGAGTACTACTCCAAGCGCGAGTACACCTTCAACAAGATCCGCCAGTTCAACCGCAACATGCTGCTGGGCCGCGACCCGTCGGTGGACGGCGGCAAGACCGGCTACACCGATGCCGCGGGCTACTGCCTGGCGGTGAGCGCGCAGCGCGAGGTGCCCAACGGCAAGCGCCGTCTGCTGAGCGTGGTGATGGGCACGGCCTCCAAGGAAGCCCGCGCGACCGAGAGCCAGAAGCTGCTGAACTGGGGCTACGCCGCCTTTGATGCGGTGCGCCTGTTCGAGAAGAACCAGCCCATCACGACCGTCAAGGTGTGGAAGGGCGCGAGCCCCGAGGCCAAGCTGGGCGCGGCCGACGCCGTGTTCGTGGCCGTGCCGCGCGGCGAGGGCGGCAAGCTCAAGACCGACATCCAGCGCACCGATCCGCTGGTCGCTCCGCTGGCGCTGAACCAGCGCGTGGGCACGCTGAAGGTGACCACGGCCTCGGGCGCGCCCGTGGCCGAGGTGCCGCTGGTGGTGCTGCAGGAAGTCCCGCTGGCCGGCATCTTCGGCCGCGCCTGGGACGCGATCCGTCTGTGGATCAAGTGAGCCTGCGATGAGGTCGCTTCCAGGAGCGATCGCTTGACGGCTTGATCGAGCGATCGCTCGATGTCCGCGCCGGCCCTTCGGGGCCGGCTTTGTTTTGCGCCGGCCAAGGCCCCTCGCTTGCCGGGGTTGGCGGGCCGGGCCAGCGGCGTACAGTCGATGGCCGGGTCGCGACGATTCTTTCCATGACGCCACGGGAGCCCGCGATGACGATGCCCTGGACCGATCTGCCCTGCTACCTGAACGGCCACCTCGGCCGCCTCGGCGATGCCAAGGTGCCGGTGATGGACCGCGGCTTCCTCTTCGGCGACGGCGTGTACGAGGCCATCCCGGTCTACGGCCGACGGCTGTTCCGCGTCGAGGCCCACCTGGACCGCCTGAGCCACAGCCTGAGGTCGCTGCGCATCGAGGACCCCTACGAGCGCGAGGCCTGGCTGGACCTGTTCCACAGCCTGGTGGCGCACCTGCCGGAGGTCGAGGACCAGACCATCTACCTGCAGGTCACGCGCGGCGTCGCCCCCCGCGATCACGCGATGCCCAGGGACATCGAGCCCACGGTGCTCGCCTACACGCAGCCGCTGGTGGCGATCAGCGCGGAGAAGCGACATCAGGGCCTGGCCTGCGTGACCGCGCGCGACTTCCGCTGGCAGCGGGGCGACATCAAGAGCACCTCGCTGCTGGGCAATGTGCTGGCGCGGCAGATGTCGGCGGACCAGGGCGCGGACGAGACGCTGCTGATCCGCGACGGCTTCCTGACCGAGGGCTCGGCGAGCAATGTGTGGGTGGTGCGCGACGGCGCGCTGCTGACGCCCCCTCCGGGGGAGCTGCTGCTCGAGGGCGTGCGCGTGGGCCTGCTGCGCGAGTTCTGCGAGGAGCTGGGCATCGCCTGCAACCTGCGCCCCATCGCCGAGACCGAGCTGACCACGGCCGACGAGATCCTGCTGACCTCGGCCAGCAAGGAGATCGCGGCGGTGACGCGGCTGGACCACGAGCCCGTCGGTCATGGCGCGCTGCGCGGCAAGCCCGGGCCCGTCTATTCGAAGCTCTACGAGGCCTACCAGCGGGCCAAGCTCTTGCAAGGCCGCTGATCGCCCCTATTTGAATTTCCCATCATGACCCACTACACCAACGCGCCGATCCCGCCCGAGCAGTCGCTCATCGAGTACCCCTCGCAGTTCCCCATCAAGGTGATGGGGGCGCATGTCGAGGGCTTCGTCGAGGCCATCGTCAGCGTCGCGCGACAGTTCGATCCGGCCTTCGATGCCGGGACCGTCGAGCAGCGCCCGAGCAAGGGCGGCAACTACCTGGGCGTGACCATCACGGTCACGGCGACCAGCCGCGAGCAGCTCGACGAGCTGTACCGCACGCTCACGACCCACCCGATGGTGAAGGTGGTCCTCTGAGCGAGGCTCACACCGCGCCGGCCGCGGCGGCGATCGCGTCGTCGACGGCCTTGAGCTTGTAGGGCGCCGCCTCGTCCCCGTTGCGCGCGGCGATGTCGTACCAGTAGCGCGCTAGGCGCAGGTCCCGGTCCACGCCCAAGCCCGTCTCGTACATCGACGCGATCAGGTATTGCGCGCCGACATCGCCGCCCTTGGCCGCCTCGCGGTACCAGGTCGCGGCCTGCGTCGGATCCTTTTCCGCCCCTCGACCCAGATAGAACGCGGTCGCCACGGCGACCTGCGCATCGACGCTGCCGTGCTCGGCGGCCTTCAGATACCAGGACTGGGCCTGGACCAGATCGGGCTTTCCGTCCTCGCCCTGCTCGTGATACGAGCCCAGCGCCAACTCCGCGCGCACCAGGCCGCGTCCCGCGGCGCGCACCAGCAGCTCCCGGGCCAGCTTGAGATCGGGCCGGGACACCTCGCCGCGCAGATGCATCATGGCCAGGTTGTAGTCGCCGAGTGGCAAGCCGCGCTGGGAGAGCGTCCGGAACTGACGCTCCGCCCGCAGCAGGTCGCCGCGCTCGTAGGTGTCGAGCGCCTGTTCCAGTGTGAGGCCCGTGGCGGGTGCCGAGGCGGCGGCCTTCGACGACGGGACCGCCGTCGCGTTTGTCGTCGCCGTCATGGTCGCCGTCGCCGCATGGACGGCGGTCGCCCCGAACGCTGAGCCGAGCCCCGCGAGCGCCAGTCCGAGGCCAAGTCCGAGGGCGAGCACCGATGGGGTGAAGGCGGGGATGCGGCGCGACATGGCGCACTCCTGAATGTCCGGATGCGGGCGATGCTAGGCCCATCGCGGCTAGCATGCCGGGATGCTGATCAAGACCCTGGGCCGCGTCGACTACGCGGCCACGCTGGAGGCGATGCGCGCCTTCACCGACGCCCGCGGCCCCGACACCCCCGATGAACTCTGGCTCTGCGAGTTCGACCCCGTCTACACGCAGGGGCTGGCGGGGCAGGCCGATCACGTGCTCGATGCCCAGGGCATCCCGGTCGTCCAGACCAACCGCGGCGGCCAGGTCACCTATCACGGGCCGGGCCAGGTGGTCGCCTATCCGCTGATCGACCTCAAACGCCTCGGCATCTTCGTCAAAGAATACGTCTTCCGCCTCGAAACCGCCGTCATCCAGACGCTGGAGGGTTTCGGCGTGACCGGTCACCGGGTGGCCGGCGCGCCCGGCATCTACGTGCGGGTGGACGATCCGGGGGCGCATGCCGCCCTGACCGGGCCGGCCGATCCGGCGGACCCGTTCCGGGGGCTGGGCAAGGTCGCGGCGCTCGGGATCAAGATCAGCCGGCACTGCACGTACCACGGCGTGGCGCTGAATGTCGCGATGGACCTGAAGCCCTACCTGGGCATCAATCCGTGCGGCTACGCAGGGCTCCAAACGGTGGACCTCGGTACACTCGGGGTTTTCACGGACTGGGCCACGGTGGCCCAGCGGTTCGCTGAACGGCTCGCCGCGCAGCTGGAACCCTGAGGCCCGACCACGGCAACCGAGAGAACGCCTGATGGCAACCGAAAACGTCACCCACGAAGCCAAGAGCGCGTCCGACTACGACGCGACCGCCAAGCAGAAGGCCCAGGCCAAGACGGCGCGGATCCCGATCAAGATCGTGCCCGCCGAGCAGCTGAAGAAGCCCGACTGGATCCGCGTGAAGGCGGGCTCCCCCAGCACGCGCTTCTACGAGATCAAGCAGATCCTGCGCGAGCACAAGCTGCACACGGTCTGCGAGGAAGCCTCCTGCCCCAACATCGGCGAGTGCTTCGGCAAGGGCACGGCCACCTTCATGATCATGGGTGACAAGTGCACCCGCCGCTGCCCGTTCTGCGACGTCGGCCACGGCCGGCCGGATCCGCTGGACGTGGACGAGCCGCTGAATCTGGCCAAGACCATCGCGGCGCTGAAGCTGAACTACGTCGTGATCACCAGCGTGGACCGCGACGATCTGCGCGACGGCGGCGCCGGCCACTTCGCCGAGTGCATCCGCAAGGTGCGCGAGCTGAGCCCGCTGACGCAGATCGAGGTGCTGGTGCCCGACTTCCGCGGCCGCATGGACCGCGCGCTGGACATCCTGAAGGCCGCTCCCCCCGACGTGATGAACCACAACCTCGAGACCGCGCCGCGCCTGTACAAGGAAGCGCGTCCGGGCTCGGACTACCAGTTCAGCCTGAACCTGCTCAAGCGCTTCAAGGAAGCGGTTCCGGGCGTCCCGACCAAGAGCGGCATCATGGTCGGCCTGGGCGAGACCGACGAGGAGATCCTCCAGGTCATGCGCGACATGCGCGAGCACAACATCGACATGCTGACGATCGGCCAGTACCTGGCGCCGTCGGGCCACCACCTGCCGGTGCGCCGCTACGTGCACCCGGACACCTTCAAGATGTTTGAGGAAGAGGCCTACAAGATGGGCTTCACCCACGCCGCCGTCGGCGCGATGGTGCGCTCCAGCTACCACGCCGACCAGCAGGCCCACGCCGCGTTGGAGAAGGCGGAAGCGGAGAAGGCTTCGGCCGCCTGACAGGCGCTGCGCGCAATGAAGAGAACGGCCGCTCACGCGGCCGTTTGCATTTGTGCGAGCCGGCTCAGGCGTTCGAACGACCGCCCCATCGCGCTCCCTGGCAGTCACTAGCAATCGTGACGCGGGGGCGCGCTTCAGCCTAGGGAGATGCGGAGTTTGACCGCGTCGCTAGCATCGGCGCTCGCTGTCAAGGTAATCACAGGGAGAAGACCATGCGTAGGAAGGTTTGCGCCTTTTTGGGCGCATTGGTGTTGGCGATTGCGGCAAGCCATGCGAACGCGGTGGTCGTCACTTTCGACGATCAAAACCCCGGCATTTTCGGGGAGCCTTTGCCCGACGACTATCAGGGGCTGATCTGGAACAACTTCGGCGCGGCCAACGCGACGGGAATCCCCTCCGGCTATTGGGCCGGGCAGGTGAGCGGGCATGTGGTCGCCTACAACCGCAGTGGAGCGACGGCACAGATCCTCTCACCGTTGGCGTTCACGTTGAACGGTTTCTACATGACTGCGGCCTGGATGGACGGTCTGGTCGTCTCGATCATCGGTTCGTACCAGGGACAGGTGCTGTACTCGACCCAACTGATGCCGTCCGCGACGGCTTCGAATTACTACCTGTTGGATTGGGTCGGCGTCGACAAGATCCGTTTCGAGTCGATCGCCGATGCCGGCGTTCATCCGGGCTACACGGACGGATCGGGGCGCCATTTCGCCATCGACAACTTGAGCTACAACGAAGCGCTCACCGTCCCCGAGCCGTTCACTCTGGCTCTGTCCCTGATGGCCCTAGGCGCCGCGATCGCTGCTCGTCGACGGACGACCACGGCCTGAGCGCCTGTCCGACGAGTGGATCAAGGCGGGCTCAAGCCGCCGACCACCGTCCCGCGATGTTCTTCAGCAGCAGGTTGATCGCGGCCAGTTGGCGGTTGCGGACCGACAGCAGCGAGGCTTCCGCGGTGAACGCGCTGTTCTGCGCGGTGGTGACCTCGAGGAAGGACACGGTGCCCGCGCGGTACTGGTCGGTGACCAGCTCGAGGTTGCGTTGCGCCGACTCGACCGCCTCTTGCTGCAGCTTGGCTTCCTCGCGCAGGTGGTCGGCCAGGATGAGGTTGTCCTCGACCTCCTGCAGCGCGGTCAGCACGGTCTGGCGATAGGTCGAGGTCGCGACCTCCGCGCTGGTGCGCGCCTGCGCGCTCGCGAGCTTGCGTTGGCCGCCATCGAAGATGGCTTGCGCCAGCGACGGGCCCAGCGACCAGAACAGATTCGGCGCCGTGAGCAGATTCGACAGCGAGCTGTTGCGATAGCCGCCGCTCGCCGACAGCGTCAGCGACGGGAAGTAGGCCGCGTCCGCCACGCCGATCTGCGAATAGGCCGTCGCCACGCGGCGCTGCGCGGCCGCGATGTCGGGCCGGCGCTCCAGCAACTGCGAGGGCAGCAGCGTCGGCACCTCCGGCGGCCTGGGCAGCGTCGCGCTCCTGGACACCTCCAGCGCCGACGGCGGCAATCCCAGCAGCACCGCGATTGCGTGCTCCAGCTGGCCGCGCGTGGTGCGCGTCTCCAGCAGCTGCGCCTGGGCCGTGCGCAGCTGCGTCTGCGCCTGCAGCACGTCGCTGCGCGCGGCGACGCCGCTCTGATAGCGCGCCTGCGTCATGTCGAGGAAGCGCTCATAGGACTTCACGCTGCGCTCGTAGAGCGCCTCCTGCGCCTCGGCCGTGCGCAGCGAGAAATAGCTCTGCGCCAGCGTCGCCTGCGCGCTCAGCCGCGCGGCGGCCAGATCGTCGGCGGTCGCCTGCAGCGTGCTGGTCGCGCCCTCGCTGGCCAGTCGCAGCTTGCCCCACAGGTCCGCTTCCCAGCTGGCGTTCAACGAGGCCTGCACGCTGTTGGTCGGTCCGCGATTGATGGCGCCGTTGGTGACGTTGCCGTCCGGGCTCGCACTGCGCGAGCCGGAGAGTCCGGCCGACAGCGTCGGGAACAGCGCCGAGCGGCTGGCCTCCAGCGCGGCGCGCGCGCCGGCCACCTGCGCGACGGCCGCCTTCAGGTTCTCGTTGCCGATCACCAGCTTGTGCTGGAGATCGTTCAGCACCGGATCGTCGAACAGCGTCCACCACTGCTCGGGCACGACCTCGGCCGTGCCGGGCTGCGCCTTCTTCCAGAGTCCGTCCTCCTTGAACTGCGCCGGCGCGGCCACCGGGGCCGGCGGGTCGACGCGCGTCACCGCGCAGCCGCTCATCAGCGCGATCAGCAGCGCCGCGGCGGCGACGCGGGTGACAGGGCCGGGCCGCGGTCCGAGGCGGCTAAGCGGCGCGGCGTCGCGCGGCACGGGCAGGTCGCGTCCGTCGCGGTCATCGCGCACCGCGAGGGACGAGCGGCGGGAGGGGGTCGAGGTCATCGAATGCATCGAGGTCGGCATGTTTCAGCCTTGCAGGGTCGGAGCCGCGGGCGGCTCGGGATTCATCGGGGTCGCGGCGCGGTCGGCCCGGCGGGCCTTCCTGGCCGCGCGGCGGCGCATCACGCGCTGGCGCAGCCGCTCCATCATCACGAAGACCACCGGCGTCGTGTACAGCGTGAGCAGCTGGCTCAGGATCAGCCCGCCCACGATGGCGATGCCCAGCGGCTGGCGCAGCTCCGCGCCGTCGCCGCTGCCGATGGCCAGCGGCACCGCGCCGAAGATGGCCGCGAAGGTCGTCATCAGGATGGGCCGCAGTCGCAGCTTGGCCGCGCGGAAGATCGCCGCGCCCGCCGTCAGGTGCGCCGTGGTGCGCTGTCGGGCGATGGCGAAGTCGATCATCATGATCGCGTTCTTCTTCACGATGCCGATCAGCAGGATCACGCCGATCAACGCGATGATCGAGAACTCCGTGTTGAACATCATCAGCGCCAGCAGCGCCCCCACGCCCGCCGAGGGCAGCGTGGACAGGATGGTCACCGGATGGACCAGGCTCTCGTAGAGCATGCCCAGCACCAGGTAGATCGCCACGATCGCCGCCAGGATCAGCATCGGCTGCGACTTCAGCGAGTCCTGGAACGCGTTGGCCGTGCCCGAGAAGGTCCCGCGCATCGACACCGGCACGCCCAGCTCCGCCATCGCGTTGTTGATCGCGTCCGTGGCCTGCGACAGCGACACGCCCTCGGGCAGGTTGAAGCTGATGGTCGAGGCCGGCGTGCCGCTCTGGTGATTGACCGACAGCGGCGTGTTGGTCGTCTCGAAGCGGCTGAAGGCCGACAGCGGCACCTGCGCGCCCGAGCTGCTCAGCACGTAGAGCTTGCGCAGCGTCTCCGGTCCCTGCAGATAGGGCGAGGCCAGCTCCATCACCACGCGGTACTGGTTCAGCGGGTTGTAGATCACGCCGACCTGGCGCTGACCGAAGGCGTTGTTCAGCGTCGTGTCGATGGTGCTCACCGTCACGCCCAGCCGCGCCGCGGCCTCGCGGTCGATCACCAGCGAGGTCTGCACGCCCTTGTCCTGCTGGTCCGTGTTGACGTCGGTCAGCTCGTTCAGGTTGGAGAAGGCGTTGCGCACGCGCGGCTCCCATTCGCGCAGCACGTTGAGGTCGTCGGCCTGCAGCGTGTACTGGTACTGCGCGTTGGCCTGCCGCCCGCCGATGCGGATGTCCTGCACCGGCACCATGAACAGATTCGCGCCGGGCTCGTGCGACATCTTGTCCCGCAGCCGCGCCACCACCTGGTCCGCCGAGACCTTGCGCTCCTTCAGCGGCTTGAGCGTGATGTAGAAGTTGGCGCCGTTGCGCTGGCCGCCGCCGGTGTTGCCGTTGACGTTCTCCACCGCCGGATCCGACAGGATGATCTCCATGAAGCGGTCGACCCGCTTGCGCATCATCTCGAAGGAGCTGCCCTGGTCCGCCTGCACGCCGCCGATCAGCACGCCGGTGTCCTGCTGCGGGAAGAAGGTCTTGGGAATGATCCCGTACAGATGCACGTTCAGCGCGATCACCGCCACCAGCGACAGCAGCGCCACCGGCTGATGCCGCAGCGTCCACATCAGCGAGCGCCGATAGCCGCGCGCCAGCCCGCGATTGAAGCGACCGGCCGCTCGCGCGAACCAGCCCTTGCGGCGGGTCGCGCCGGGCTCCGGTTCCTTGCGCGCCTTGAGCACGCGCGAGGCCATCATCGGCGTCGTCGTCAGCGACACGATCATCGACACCAGGATGGCGGAGGACAGCACGACCGCGAACTCGCGGAACAGGCGGCCCACGACGCCGCCCATCAGCAGGATGGGGATAAAGACGGCGATCAGCGACAGGCTGATCGAGATCACCGTGAAGCCGATCTCGCGCGCGCCGCGCAGCGCGGCCTCGACCGGCTTGAGGCCTTGCTCGATGTAGCGGGTGATGTTCTCCAGCACCACGATCGCGTCGTCGACGACGAAACCGGTGGCCACCGTCAGCGCCATGGCCGACAGGTTGTCCAGGCTGTAGCCGCACAGGTACATCACGCCGAAGGTGCCGGCCAGCGACACCGGCACCGCCACCGCCGGCAGCAGCGTCGCGCGCCAGCTGCGCAGGAACAGCAGCACGACCAGGATCACCAGTCCCACCGCGATCGCCATCGCGCGCTGCACCTCGTCGAGCGAGGCGCGGATCGTGGGCGTGCGGTCACTGATGACCTTGAGCTCGATGGCCGGGGGAATCGAGGCCTGCAGACGCGGCAGCAGCTCGCGCACGCGGGCCACCGTCTCGATGATGTTGGCGCCGGGCTCCTTCTGGATGAACAGCAGGATCGCCGGCTGGCCGTTGGACGCGCCGTAGTTGCGCACGTCCTGCACCGAGTCCACGACATCGGCCACGTCGCGCAGCCGCAGCGCCGCGCCGTCGCGATAGGACAGCACCACCGGCGCGTACTCGGCCGCGGTGCGGGCCTGGTCGTTGGCGCCGATCTGCCAGTAGCGGCCGGAGGCCTCGACCGAGCCCTTGGGCCGATTCGCATTGGTGTTGGTGATGGCCTGCCGGACCTGGTCCAGCGAGATGCCGTTGGCCGCCAGCTTGTCCGGATTGAGCTCCACCCGCACCGCCGGCAGCGCGCCGCCGCCGACGTTGACCTGACCCACGCCGCTGACCTGCGCCAGGCGCTGCGCCAGCACCGTCGACGCGGTGTCGTACATCTGGCCGCGCGTCAGCGTCTGCGAGGTCAGCGCCAGGATCATGATCGGCGCGTCGGACGGGTTGACCTTGCGGTAGGTCGGATTGCTGGGCAGGCCGGAGGGCAGCAGCGTGCGCGCGGCGTTGATCGCCGCCTGCACGTCGCGTGCCGCGCCGTCGATGTCGCGGCTCAGGTCGAACTGCAGCGTCACGTTGCTCGAGCCCAGCGAGGAGCGCGAGGTGATCTCGGTCACGCCGGCGATGCTGCCCAGCGCGCGCTCCAGCGGCGTGGCCACGGTCGCGGCCATGGTGTCGGGGCTCGCGCCCGGCAGCGAGGCGGACACCGAGATGGTCGGGAAGTCCACCTGCGGCAGCGGCGCGATCGGCAGGAAGTGATAGCCCAGCAAGCCGGCCAGGGCGACGCCGATCGTGATCAGCGTCGTCGCCACGGGTCTGGCGATGAACGGCGCCGAAATGTTCATGACGACTCCCCGGGCGCGGCGCCCGACGGATCGGCGACCTGCGGCGCATCGGGGCCGCGGTGTTCGTGCGCGTCGCGCTCGGTCTGCTTGCGCGCGCGATGCGCCTTCCAGCGCAGCGACAGGCGCGCGAAGCCCAGGTAGATCACCGGCGTGGTGAACAGCGTCAGCAGCTGGCTCACGATCAGGCCGCCGACCATGGTCACGCCCAGCGGATGGCGCAGCTCATGGCCGACGCCGGTGCCCAGCATCAGCGGCAGGGCGCCCAGCAGCGCGGCCATGGTCGTCATCAGGATGGGGCGGAAGCGCAGCAGCGAGGCCTGGTGGATCGCGGCGCGGGGCTCCAGGCCCTGCTCGCGTTCGGCCTCAAGCGCGAAGTCGATCATCATGATCGCGTTCTTCTTGACGATGCCGATCAGCAGCACGATGCCGATGATCGCGATGATCCCCAGGTCCAGCCCGCCCAGCAGCAGCGCCAGCAGCGCGCCCACGCCCGCCGAGGGCAGCGTGGACAGGATGGTCACCGGATGGATGTAGCTCTCGTAGAGCACGCCCAGCACGATGTACATCGTGACCACCGCCGCCAGGATCAGGAAGAGCGTGCTCGACAGCGAGTTGCTGAAGGCCTCCGCCGCGCCCTGGAAGCTGGTCTCGACGCTGATGGGCAGATCGAGATTGGCCTGCTCCGTCTTGATCGCCTTGACCGCGTCGCCCAGCGCCACGCCGGGCGGCAGGTTGAAGGAGATGGTCGCGGCGGGGAACTGCGCCACGTGGTTGATCGCCAGCGCGGTCGGGCGCTCGACGATGCGCGCGACCGAGCTCAGCGGCACCTGCACCGTCGTGTTCACCGTGTTGCCGGCGGCGTTGGTCGTCGCCGTGCTGCCGGGCACGTACAGGCCGTCCAGCGCGCGCGGCCCGTTGCGGAATTCGGGCGCCGCCTCCAGCACCACGCGGTACTGGCTGGACTGGGTGTAGATGGTCGAGATCAGGCGCTGGCCGAAGGCGTTGTACAGCGCGGTGTCGATGGCCGCGACGGTCACGCCCAGACGGCCGGCCGCCTCGCGGTCGATCTGCACCCAGGCCTGCAGGCCCTGGTTCTGCAGATCGCTGGCGACGTCGGCCAGCTGCGGCAGCTGCTTGAGCCGCTCCAGCAGCGCGTCGTTGGCCTTCTGCAGGTCGCCGGAATCGGGCGAGCTCAGCAGGAACTGGTACTGCGTCTTGGAGACGCGGTCCTCGATGGTCAGGTCCTGCACCGGCTGCATGTAGGCGGTGATGCCGGCGACCTTGCGGTTGGCCTCGTTCAGGCGCGCGATGATCTCGGTCGCCGACGCGTGCCGCTGCGCGAAGGGCTTGAGCGTGATCTGCATGCGCCCGGTGTTGAGCGAGGCGTTCGCCCCGTCCACGCCGATGAAGGACGCGATGTGGTCCACGTCCGGGTCTTCGAGGAAGACCGCGGCCAGCTTCTGCTGGCGCTCGCTCATGGCGTCGAAGGAGGTGCTCTGCGTGGCCTCGGTGATGACCTGCAGCAAGCCCGTGTCCTGCACCGGGAAGAAGCCCTTGGGCACGATCACGTAGAGCAGCGCCGTCAGCGCCAGCGTCGCGGCGAAGCCCAGCAGCGTCAGCACCGGGCGGTCCAGCACCCAATCGAGGCCGCGGCCGTAGGCCTGGATCATGGCCTCGAACTTGTCGCCGAACCAGCTGCCGAGCCGCGAGTGCTTCTGCTCGGTCTCGGGCTTGAGCAGGCGGGCGCTCATCATCGGCGTCAGCGTCAGCGAGACGAAGGCCGAGATCAGGATGGACACCGCCAGCGTGATCGCGAATTCATGGAAGAGCCGGCCCACCACGTCGCCCATGAACAGCAGCGGGATCAGCACCGCGATCAGCGAGACCGTCAGCGAGATGATGGTGAAGCCGATCTGCTTGGAGCCCTTGAAGGCGGCCTCCATCGGCGAGTCGCCTTCCTCGACGTAGCGGGCGATGTTCTCGATCATCACGATCGCGTCGTCGACGACGAAGCCGGTCGAGATGGTCAGCGCCATCAGCGTCAGGTTGTTGATCGAGAACCCGGCCAGGTACATCACGCCGAAGGTGCCCACCAGCGACAGCGGCACCGCGACGCTGGGAATCAGCGTGGCGCTGCCCGAGCGCAGGAACAGGAAGATCACCGCGACCACCAGCACGATGGCCAGCAGCAGCTCGATCTCGGTGTCGTCGACCGAGGCGCGGATGGTGGTGGTGCGATCGGCCAGGACCTGCACGTCGACCGAGGCCGGCAGCGTCCCTTGCAGCTTGGGCAGCAGCGCCTTCACGCGGTCGACCGTCTGGATCACGTTGGCGCCGGGCTGGCGCTGCACGTTCAGGATCACGCCGGGCGTGGTGTCGGCCCAGGCCGCGAGCCGCAGGTTCTCGGCGTCGTCGACGATCTCGGCGACGTCGCTCAGCCGCAGCGGGTTGCCGTTCTTCCAGGCAATGATCAGGTTCTGGTACTCGGCGGCGGAGCGCAACTGGTCGTTGGCGTCGATGGTGGACGCGCGCTGCGAGCCGTCGAAGCTGCCCTTGGCCTGATTCACGTTGGCCGCCGCGATGGCGCTGCGCACGTCGTCCAGCGACAGGCCCAGCGCGGCGAGCGCGCGCGGATTCGCCTGGATGCGCACGGCGGGCCTGCGGCCCCCGGCGATGCTGACCAGACCGACCCCGTCCACCTGCGACAGCTTGGGCGCGAGGCGGTTCTCGACCAGGTCATGGACCTTGATCACCGGCAGCGAGGGCGAGGTCACCGCGATGGTCAGCACCGGCGCGTCGGCCGGGTTGACCTTGCTGTAGACCGGTGGCATGGGCAGGTCGCTGGGCAGCAGGTTGCTGCCGGCGTTGATGGCCGCCTGGACTTCCTGTTCGGCCACGTCCAGCGACAGGCCCAGCGAGAAGCGCAGCGTGATCACCGAGGCCCCGCCGGAGCTCGACGAGGTCATCTGGCCCAGGCCCGGCATCTGGCCGAACTGGCGCTCCAGCGGCGCGGTGACGGTGGTGGAGATGACATCGGGGCTCGCGCCCGGATACAGCGTGGTCACCTGGATGGTCGGGTAGTCGACCTCGGGCAGCGCCGACAGCGGCAGCAGCCGGTAAGCGAGCAGGCCGGCCAGCAGGATGGCCAGCATCAGCAGCGAGGTCGCGACCGGCCGCTCGATGAAGGGACGTGAGGGATTCATGGACGTGGACCCGCTCGACGATCAGTTGCCGCCCGAGGCCTGGCGCTTGGCGCGCTCGGCGCGGCGTTCGGCGATCCAGGCCTCGCGCTCGGCCGGGCTCATCTTCATGACCTTCTCCTGCACGTCCGGCGGCAGACGGTCCAGCCAGGCCGGACGCTCGCCGCCCGATTGCAGCGCGTCGTTGCGCGCGGCCGCGGTCGGCGCGCGCTCGGCGGCGTCGCCCGGATTGCCGGAGTCGCCGGTCTTCCCGCCGCGGCCCTGGCCGCCCGGGGACGAAGCGCCCGAGGCGGCGCGGCCCGCGCCCCAGGCACCGCTGGCGCCGCCGCCGGGCGCGCTCGCGCCGCGACCGCGACGCGGCGCCGCGTTGGCGCCGGCGCGCTGCTTGGGATCGTTGGCGATGACCTCGACCTTGGCGCCTTCGCGCAGACGGTCGACGCCGTCGATGACGACGCGTTCGCCCGGCTCGATCTTGCCGTCGACGGCCATCCAGTCGCCATCGACCGCGCCGGTCTGCACGACACGCGTGTTCACGCTGTTGTCCGGATTCACGACGTAGACGTAGAAGCCCTGCGAGCCGCGCAGCACCGCCGCGGCCGGCACGGCCAGGCGGTTCTGCTCGGTGGTGAGCTGCAGCTTCACGCTGACCGATTGGTTGGGATAGAGCGCGTCGTCCTGGTTGGGGAACAGCGCCTTGAGCTTGATGGTGTCGGTCGCCAGGTCGATGGCGTTGTCGGCGGTGGCCAGCTTGCCGGTGGCCAGGCGGGTCTTGCCGTCGCGGCTCCAGGCCTCGACGACCATCGCGGTCGAGCCCTTGAGGCCTTCCGTGATCTGCGGCAGCAGCGCCGACGGGACGGCGAAGGTCAGCGCGATCGGGCGGGTCTGCGTGATGCTGACGATGCCGTTGGTGTCGCCGGTCTGGACCACGTTGCCGATGTCCGCCTGCTTCAGGCCGACGCGGCCGCTGATGGGCGCCAGCACCTTGGTGTAGGTCACCTGCAGACGGGCGCTGTCGACGGTGGCCTGGTCGGCCTTGACCGTGCCCTCGAGCTGATGGACCGTGGCCTGCTGCGTGTCGACCTGCTGGCGCGCGATCGCGTCCTTGGCGAGCAGGTCCTTGTAGCGGGCCAGGTCGATGCGGGCGTTGTCCAGCGTGGCCTTGTCGCGGGCGAGCTGGCCCTCGGCCTGCCCCAGCGTGGCCAGGAAGGCGCGCGGGTCGATCTGGGCCAGCGTCTGGCCGGCCTTGACCTGCTGGCCTTCGGTGAAGTGGATCTGCTGCAGCACGCCGCTGACCTGCGCGCGCACGACGGCGGTGTTGGAGGCGGTGATCGTGCCGATGGCCGAGGCCGTGTGGCGGATGTCCTGCAGCCGCGCCGGCAGCACCGAGACCGGCTGCACGCGATTGGCCGCGAAGCGTCCGCCGCCGGGGCCGCGGCCGCCTGCGCCGCCGGGACCGGCTTGTCCACCGGCGCCGCTGGCCGCGCGCGCGGGGCCGCCCGCGGCGCCGGCATCGGCGCGTCCCTTGAACCACCACCAGCCGCCGGCCGCCGCGGCCAGCACGACGATCGCCAGGATCCAGGGCGTCGCGCGACCGTGCTGTCGATTCGAGCGTGCCTGTCGGCGCGAGCGCGCTTCGGTGGACATGCTGGACGCGGCAGCGGCGCCGGACACCGGCGGACGGGGCAGGATCTTGTTCGTGTTCATTCGGACTGGCGATGAGGCCCCGGTGAAGGGCCGGGTCGGACGCCGCGAAGGCGTCGCCGCCGGAAGGCCGGGCGATGCGCTCGCGAGTGCGGAGATCGAGGACTGCGTGGTACTGCTCGGCAGACGGGCCACCGGCTCGCCGCGTCACCGTCAGGGCGCGCGGTCGGCTGGGCATGTCGACACCGTAGTATCCGGCGACAGCAGGGTGGTGTCGGCGGCGAAAAGAATCGCAAAGCGGGGGGAGTAACCCGCGGAATCGCGACGGGCGACCATGAAAAATGCCGCTCGTGAGCGGCATCGTGCGAGGGGTGGAATCGGCTGGGTGCCGGAAGTCAGCTCTCCGCGAGCAGCTTCTCGATCGTGCCGTGCAGCGCGGCGAAGTCGGGCTCGCCGACGAAGCGCTTGACGATCTCGCCGCGCTTGTTGATCAGGAAGGTCGTCGGGGTCAGCTGGACCTTGCCGAAGCGCTTGGCCATCTCGCCGGTGCTGTCCATGGCGACACCGAAGGGGAGGGCGCGGGTCTCGGCGTAGTTGGCGACGTACGCGGGCGGGTCGTAGCTCATCGCGATGGCCAGCGTGTCGAAGCCCTTGTCCTTGTACTTGTTGTACGTGGAGATGACGTTGGGCATCTCCTTGACGCAGGTGGTGCAGGAGGTCGCCCAGAAGTTGACCAGCATCACCTTGCCGGTCCAGGCCTGGGTCGAACTCTTGTGCGTGCCGTCGAGCAGCACGTAGTCGATGCTCGGGGCGGCCTCGGGCTTGAGCCCTTCGTAGGCGAGACCGGCGCCCGCACCGATGGCGGCGACCAGCAGGAGGAGTCCGGACCAGCGAGGCAGCTTCATGGCGCCGGAGTGTAGTCCCCGGCCAAAAGCCCCGCCAGGGCCGGGATCAAGGCCGACGCGCCGGTCGGGCGAGCGTCGCTCGACGGGATTCCCAGGGCCCAGCCCGATCGATCCCGGGGACTCCCGGGCCGGCCGGCGGCCGCTCAGAGCGCCTTGGACAGCTCGAACAGCAGCACCGAGGGCAGGGCGTCGGGCAGGTTCTGGCGCGAGATGCGCGCCATGCGGTCCGGGGTGGCGGTGGAGAGCTGGGTCTGCTGCTCCCCGTCGCGGACCTCGATGAAGCTGAAGTTGGGCACCTCGGCGGTGATGTCGGCGTGCAGGCGCTCGAACGAGGCGTCGCGCAGCGACTGCTCGAAGGCGATGCCATGCGGCAGGCCCTCCTCGCAGAACTGCAGGGCTTCGTCCATGGAGGCCACGGCGTCGATGATCAGGCCCATGTGGCGCACGGCGCCCTGGATCTCCTGACGGATCTCGCGGCGCGGGGACACGATCAGCAGATGGCAGCCCGCCAGTGGCTTGGAGCTGTGCGAGGGCTGCGGGTCCTCGAGCTCGGGCCGATCCGGGCGCGGTTGCGGTTGAGGGGCGGCCTGCAGGCCCGGTTCGTCGCCGACGGTGTTGGCGAACTCCAGGGTCAGCATGGTGATGCCGGCCTCGTCCTCGCGCAGTGGCAGCACGCCCATGGTCAGGGCGGTCTGCTCGATCAGGCGCCAGGTCAGCGAGTTCAGCGCCTCGGGCGCCTCGGCGATCGCGGAGGCGGGGGCGGTGCCCAGGTCCAGCGAGCGATGCGCGAAGCGGCACATCAGGCGCGCCTTGGCCGGCCACGGGGTCAGGTCCAGCCGCATCTCCAGCGAGGAATGCGTGTTGGCCAGTGCCCAGTCCATCACCGCGTTCAGCAGCGAGAACAGCAGCGAGGCGTCGGTCATGATCTCGATCGGCTGCAGCAGCTGGCGGATCTGGATGCCCCGGGCCTGGGTCTCGCGGCTGCGCTGGGTCAGGACGCCGCGCAGCACCTGCGTCAGGTGCACGCGCTCTCGGGACAGGCGCAGGCGGCCGGAGGCCAGGCGCGAGAGCTGCTGGCTGACCATGCCGGCCTCGCGGGCCTGGGCGACGGCGTCGCGCAGGGAGCGCAGCCCTTGGCGGTCGATCTGGCCGGTGCTCATGAGCTGGTTCACCCGCTCCAGCGCAGCGCTCAGCGGCCCGGCGATCTCGGCGCCGAGTTGCTGGACGATGTCGCCCCATTGCGAATCGCTGGGGCGCTGCGCCATGTCGTTGGCGGCCAGGGCGGCGGCCGACTGGGAAGGCGGGGTGGACATGCTCTCTCGTCGTTTTTGTAGGCCCTCGGCGGATTGCCGGGGCCTGGGAGCGCCATGGTTCCAAGCTGTAACAACCCCGGCCATCCCGTGAGTCGGGGGCGCGGCCCCACCTGCCTGAATGCCGTGAAATGGCTCACGGTTGGGGGATGGGTCGGGGCGAATTCCGGACGGTGGTGGCGAGGGCATGCCGGGGCGGGGCAAATCGCCCGCCTGCCGTCAGGCGCCGTGGGGGACCGAGTGGCTCCACCCTCCCACCCTCACCCCAGCCCTCTCCCGCCCTGCGGGAGAGGGAGCAAGAGGGAGAGGCGGCGCAAGTGGGAGAAGCGGCGCAAGAGGGAGAAGCGGCGCAAGAGGGAGAAGCGGCGCAAGAGGGAGAAGCGGCGCAAGAGGGAGATGCGGCGCAAGTGGGAGAAGCGGCGCAAGAGGGAGAAGCGGCGCAAGAGGGAGATACGGCGCAAGTGGGGACGCAGAGTGAGAGCCGGTCCCGCTCATGGGAAGGCAGCGCGCCTCCCGACTCCCTCGCCCGCTTGCGGGAGAGGGCTGGGGTGAGGGTCTTCGGGCTCAGCCGCCCGCGCGCTGCCGGTCGGCCAGCATGAGCAGCCGCTCGGTGAGCGCCTCCGGCGCCGAGACCATCACCTGATGCCCTGTCGGGATCTCGAACAGCTCCCATCCCGGCTGCGCGCGCGCCCGCTCGCGCGCCGCGGCGATGGTGAGCAGGGCCGGACGGTTGCAATCGATGAAGGTCCTCGGGCGCGCCAGCCATGCGGCCTTGTCGAAGCTCAGCGGGCTGTCATACACCCCGCCCGGTTGCGGCCGCTGGCAGCGCATCATCCAGTCGAAATCCGCCGGCTTGAGTCCCATGCCATGCGGCTCCGTGACCGGCAGGTGCCCGAACTCCGCGATCAGCGCGCGGCGCTGCGCCTGCGTCTCCGGGGTATGGCGGCTGGACCAGGACTCGCCCGGCTCCGGCACCACCGCGTCCAGATAGACCAGCCTTGCGATCCGTTCCGGCATCTGATCCGCCACCCCGGTGATCACCATGCCGCTGTAGCTGTGGCCGACCAGCAGCACCTCGGTCAGCTCCTCGCATTCGATGACCGCCTTCACGTCGTCGATGTGGGTCTGCAGCCGGATGCCGTCCTGCGGCTGATGCGCGCGCTCCCCGACGCCGCTCAGCGTGACCGGGAAGACGCGATGTCCCGCCGCCCGCAGCGGCGCCAGCACGCGCTTCCACGCCCAGGCGCCCAGCCAGGCGCCGTGCACCAGCACGATGGCGGTGCCGCCATTCCCGGCCGAGGGGCCGGCGCGTCCTTCGTCCTGATCGGTGCTCATGCGATGACCCCTTCCTTGCGCCAGGCGGCGATCGCGTCGGGACCGTGGCCCAGCTCGCCCAGCACCTCGTCGGTGTGCTGTCCCAGCATCGGCGGGGGCAATCGGTAGGCCACCGGCGTGCCCGACAGCTTGATCGGGCTGGCCACCACGCGCAGCCCGTCGCTGAGCGGGTGATCCATGGGGACCACCATGCCGCGGTGCCGCACCTGAGGATCCTCGAACACCTCGCTCAGATCGTTGATGGCGCCGCCCGGCACCTTGGCCGCCTCCATGGCCTCGAGCCAATGGTTGCGCGGCTGCGCGGCGACGCGCTCGGCCAGCAGCGGGACCAGTGCCTCGCGATGCCGCACCCGCTGGGCGTTGGTCGCGTAGCGCGGGTCCTTCGGCAGCTCGGGCAGGCCGAGGATCTCGCAGAACTTGATGAACTGGCCGTCGTTGCCGACCGCCACGATCAGATGGCCGTCGCTGGCCTGGAAGACCTGGTAGGGGACGATGTTCTGATGCGCGTTGCCCATCCGGCGCGGCGCCACGCCGGTCGTCAGGTAGTTGGCGCCCAGGTTGGCCAGCATCGCCACCTGCGTGTCCAGCAGCGCCATGTCCACGACCTGGCCCTCGCCGGTCGCGTCACGGTGGCGCAGCGCGGCCAGGATCGCGACCGTCGCGTACATGCCGGTGAACAGGTCGGCCACCGCCACGCCCACCTTCTGCGGACCGCCGCCGGGCAGGGTGTCGCGCTCGCCGGTGACGCTCATCAGGCCGCCCAGGCCCTGGACCGCGTAGTCGTAGCCCGCGCGGTCGCGATAGGGCCCGGTCTGCCCGAAGCCGGTCACCGAGCAGAAGATCAGCCGCGGATTCACCGCCCGCAGCGCGGCCGCGTCCAGCCCGTAGCGCGTCAGGTCGCCGACCTTGTAGTTCTCGACCACCACGTCGGCCCGCAGCGCCAGCTCACGGATCAAGGCCTGACCCCGCGGGCTGGCGATGTCGATGGCGATGGAGCGCTTGTTGCGGTTGGCGCCCAGGTAGTAGGCCGCCTCGGCCGTGTCCTGGCCGTCCCGGTCCTTCAGATAGGGCGGGCCCCAGCCGCGGGTGTCGTCCCCGCCGGGGTGACCGCCCTGGGGCGGCCGCTCGACCTTGACGACGTCGGCGCCCAGGTCGGCCAGCGTCTGCGTGCACCAGGGACCGGCCAGCACGCGGGAGAGATCCAGAACGCGCACGCCCTGCAGGGCCATGGCGGAGGGACGGGAGGGGTTCGCTTCGCTCATCGGGGCATTGTGGGCCAAGCCCTTCCGGCATGGCCCCGGGCTTGTGCGAGCCGCCGCCCATAATCGCCCGATGCCCGCCCCGACCCCGCGCCCCGTCATCCCCCCGCTCGCGACGATCGCGCTGGCCGCCACGATCGCGCTGACGGCCTGCAGCCCCGCGCTGAACTGGCGCAAGGTGCAGCCCGAGGGCGCGCAGCTGGAACTCATGTTCCCCTGCAAGCCCGAGCGCGAGGAACGCGCCCAGCCCGGCCCCGCCGGACAGCCCGTGACGCTGCGCACGCTGAGCTGCAAGGCGCAGGGAGGCCAGTACTCGCTCACCTGGACGGACTTGGGCGACACGGGGGCGACCTCCACCGCGATGCGCCGCATGCACGAGGGCCTGGCGCGCCGGCTGGCGCCGGGGGCCTCGGCGCCGCTGGGCGTGCGCGGCATCGACAGCGACCCGGAGGCCTTCCAGCAGGTCTTCGAGCATCGACCCGGCCAGCCCGCCCAGCAGGTCCGGCAGGCCGTGTTCTCCCGCGGCGGCCGGCTGTACCAGCTGCTCCTGCAGGGCGAGCGGGCGGATGCCGCGGCCTGGGACGTGTTCGTCGGCTCGGTCCAGTTGCCGCCGACCTGAGGCCGTCGCCTCCTTCGGGCCTCCGGCCGGTGCCCGGCGCGCCGGCGACGCGGGGCGGCCGGTCCCCCCGGGGCGCGACCGCTGCCCTCCCCGCGATCACGGGTTTGTGCGAGCGCCGCCCCCGCTCTGCTGCGCCGCACGATAATGCGCCCCATGTCCGGCCTGCTGTTGATTGCTCACGCCCCGCTGGCCACCGCGCTCAAGCAGGTGGCCGAGCACACCTTCCCGCATTGCTCGCTGCAGCTGAGCGTGCTGGACGTGACGCCGGACATGAACGCCGACGATGTCGAGTCCGCCGCCCGCGCGCTGATCGACGCCTCGGCCCATGCGCAGACCCTGGTGCTGACCGATGTCTACGGCGCCACCCCGACCAATGCCGCGCTGCGCCTGCAGGGCGAGCAGGTGCGGGTGGTGACCGGCGTCAACGTGCCCATGCTGTGGCGCTCGCTCTGCTACGCGGGCGAGAGCCTGGACGCGCTGGTCCAGCGCGCCACGCAAGGCGGCGCCCAGGGCATCCTCTGCGACCAGCCCGCCTGCGCGCCGCCGCCCGCGTCCTGTTCCGCCTCGGTGAAGGCGGTGGCCCCGGCCGCCGCGGCATCGACACCCCTGACCCATCCCCCCACGCCCTGACCACGCCCTCATGATCAAGACGACGCTCACCATCAGCAACAAGCTGGGCCTGCATGCCCGTGCATCGGCCAAGCTGACCAAACTGGCGGGGAGCTACAAGTCGGAGGTCTTCATGAGCCGCAACGGCCGCCGCGTGAACGCCAAGAGCATCATGGGCGTCATGATGCTGGCCGCGGGTCTGGGCTCGGAGGTCGAGCTGGAAGTCGCCGGCGAGGACGAGCAGACCGCCCACGACGCGATCACCGCGCTGGTCAACGACAAGTTCGGCGAAGGCCAGTAAGCGCCTCGCCGCTCGCGCTACCGGCGCGAGCGAACTCCCACGCGCCGGCCCCCGAGGCCGGAATGAACGACGGGCGCCTCAGGGCGCCCGTCTGCATGGGCGGCTCCGCGCGCGGAGCCGCCGGGGGAGTGCCGCTTACGGCTTCGCGCCCGAGGTCGTCGGCTGCGACGGCGCGGTGGCGCCCACCGGCGCGCCCTGCGCGTCGCGGATCTCCAGCGGCTTGCGGCCCAGGGCCTCGAGCTGCGGCAGCACCTTGGCCTTGTCACCCACGGCCACCACGATCAGCGCGGCCGGGTCGACGTAGGTGCGCGTGGCCTTGTAGGCGCTCGCGGCCGTCACCGCGCCGTACTTGCGCGGCAGCGAGGTGATGCTGTCGGCCGGCTGGCCCAGCGCCCACTCGCTGGCGTAGGTCGAGGCGACCACGCGGTTGGTGTCGAACAGCCCCGGCAGCGCCAGCAGCTGCGCGTTGCGCACGCGGTTCAGCTCGGCCGCGCCCATGGGCTTGGCGCGCATGCCGTCCACTTCCTTGAACAGGTCGACCATCGCCGCGCCGGTCACGTCGGTGCGCACGCTGCCGCGGATGCCGAACATGCCGCTGTCGCGGTTCATCGTGTAGACCGAGTAGATGCCGTAGGTGTAGCCCTTGACCTCGCGCAGCTGCGTGTTGATGCGCGACGTGAACAGGCCGCCCAGCGCGGCGTTCTGCACCTTGAGGTCGGAGGCGTCCGGCGTGCCGGACTTCGGACCGGTGGAGACCACCGCCAGCGCGGTCTGCGGCGCGCCCGGCTTGTCGACCAGCACGACGCGCGCGGCGGCCGGCGACGGCGCGGCGGTGTTCAGCGCGGGAGCGGCCGTGCCCGGACGCTGCCAGCCGCCGAAGAGCTGCTCGGCCAGCGCCTTGACCTCGGCCTCGGAGATGTCGCCCGCGACCACCAGCGCGGCCTGGTCGGGCCGGTAGTAGGTCGACCAGAACTGGCGCAGCGCGGCCGCGTCGGTGGCCTTGATCGAGGTCTCGTCGCCCAGGCCGGCCTGCGCCAGCGGATGCCCCTCGCCATAGATCACGCGGTTGGCGACGACCGAGGCCACCGCCGGCGCCTGGTCGCGCTGCTGCGCCAGCGCCGCCAGGCGCTGGTTCTGCTGACGCGCGATCTCGCCCTCGGAGAAGGCCGGATGCAGGGCCACGTCGGCCAGCAAGGCCAGCGACTGTCCGAAGTTGCGCTTCAGGCTGCTGACCTCGATGCGGGCCTCGTCGCGCGCGGCGCCGCTGGTCAGGGCCGCGCCCAGGCCGGCGGCCTCGTCCGCGATCTGCTGCGCGGTGCGCGTCTGCGTGCCCTGCTGCAGCATGCCGGCGGCGAAGCTGGACAGGCCCGGGCGGTCGGCCGGATTGGCGGTCTGGCCGGCGCGCACCACCAGGCTGGCGCTGACGAGCGGCAGGCCCGGGTTGGCCACGTGGATCACCGTCAGGCCATTGGCCAGCGTCAGGCGCTTGCCGTCGGGCAGCGACAGCGGCTTGGCCTTGCCCGCCTTGGGCTGCGTCTTGCGCCAGGCGACGTCGGCGTTCAGCGATTCACGCTCGTTCTTCGCGGCCTTGGCGGGGATCGGCGGCGTCGCGACCTCGGGCGCCAGCACCTTCTCGCCCGGCGTGGTCAGCACGACCACGCGCGCGTTCTTCTTCAGCTGCGCGGCGACCGCGTCGCGGATGCCCGCGGCGGTGACGGCCTGGTAGCGGGCCAGGTCCTTGCCGATAAAGTTGGGATCGCCGGCCTGCTGGTTGTAGTAGTTGATCTGGTCGGCCAGCCCCTGCACCTTCTCCAGGTGCGACAGCGTGGCGGTCTCGATCGAGGCGCGGGCGCGGGCCAGCTCCTCCGGGGTGGGCGGATTCTGCGAGAGCTCGGCCACGGCGTCGTCGACCAGCTTCTCGATCTCCTCCATGGACTTGCCGGGACGCGCGGTGACCTCGATGCTGAACACCGAGCCCAGCGACAGCGAGTACTGCTGCACCTGCACCGACTGCGCCAGCTGCTTGTCGTAGACCAGCGTCTTGTAGAGGCGGCTGGACTTGCCGCCGCCCAGCACGTGGGAAGCGATGTCCAGCTCCGCGTCGCCGGGCTGGAAGACCGCCGGGGTGTGCCAGGCGATGTCCAGGCGCGGCAGCTCGATGCGGTCCGTCACCGCGACGCGCTTCTCTTCCGTGAGCTTGGGCTGCGCGACGTTGACCGGGGGCACGGCGTCGCCGGCCTTGAGCGCGCCGAAGTACTTCTCGACCAGCTTCCTGGCCTGCGCGGGATCGAAGTCGCCGGCCAGCACGAGGGTCGCGTTGTTGGGCCGGTAGTAGCTGCGGGCGAAGGCCTTCACGTCGGCCAGCTTGATGGACTGGATGTCCTCGTGCGAGCCGATCACCGAGGCCCGGTAGGGGTGGCCCTCCGGGTACAGCGCCTGGAACATCGCCTCCTCGGTCAGACCGTAGGGGCGGTTCTCCACGGACTGGCGGCGCTCGTTGCGCACCACGTCCTGCTGGTTGGCCAGGGACACGGAATCGACCTCGTCGATCATGTAGCCCAGCATGTCCGACTTCAGCCACAGGCCCAGCTCGAGCTGATTCGAGGGCAGGGTGAAGAAGTAGTTCGTGCGGTCGAAGTCGGTGGAGCCGTTGGAGTCGGTGCCGCCCGCCGCGTCGATGATCTTGTCGGCCTGGCCGCGCGGGATGTGGCGGGTGCCGGCGAACATCAGATGCTCGAACAGGTGGGCGAAGCCGGTCTGGCCCTTGGCCTCGTTGCGGGGGCCGGCGTGCACCCACATGTTGAAGGCGATCAGCGGCAGGCGATGGTCCTCGACCAGGATCAGCTCGAAGCCGTTGGCCAGCTTCACCTTCTCCAGCTTGACGCTGAGCGTGCCGCCGGAGGCGGTCACCGCGCTGGCGCCGGCCGCGGTCGGCGCGGCGAGGGCGGCGGGCGAGGCGCTCAGGCCGCCCAGGGCGGTCAGGACGGCGAGGGTGATGGCGGCCGGGGCCGCGGGCGTGAATCGCATGGTGGGATGCTTCCCTGGAATGTTGGTGCGGGGCACGCTACCCAATCGGCGAGCGCCCCACAAGTGCTGAAGATCAGAGGGAAACCGAGGATCTCAGAGCGCGCGGACCATCAGCTGCTGGTGCAGCGGCTGCGGCGCGGCACCCAGCGCCCGCAGCGCGGCGCCGCCCAGGTCCTCGCGCTGCAGCTGGGGCACGCGCACGCGGCGGTCGGGATACGCCGTGGCCAGCGCGCGCAGCAGCGCGCGGGCGTCCGCGTCGCGCGGCGCGATCAGGCTGTGCACCAGCACGGTCTCGTCGGGGAGGCTGAACACCACCTGAGCGCGGGCCTCGCCGTCACCGTCTCCACCGATCTCGCCGTCCCGGCCGCTCAGGCCGCCCTGGCCGAGTTGCCACGCGAGGTAGTCCTGGCCATGCCGCAGCGTGGCCGCGGTGACCTGCAGCGGCAGGTCGGGGAGGCGGCGTTCGACGGCATCCAGCCAGGCCAGCGCCTGCGACAGTGTCACGGCCGTCGGCGCCTCGGTCGCCTCCGGCACGTCCGTGCCGGCGCCCCGGTCCAGCGCACCCGGCTCGGCGAGATAACCGAACAGGTCGTGGATCCGCGTGAAGCCGCGGCCCTCGTAGAGCCGGCGGGCGCGGTCGTTCTGGGCGAAGACCTCCAGCTCCACCGCGCGCAGTCCCGATGCGGCGGCGCGGGCGACGACATCGTCGAGCAGCGCCGGCGCCGCGCCGGAGCCCCGCGCGGCGGGCGTCGCGCCCATGGTCGCGAGGCGCCAGCGCCCCGATAGCGGCCTCGGCGCCACGAAGGCGAAGGCCAGCGGCGCGCCCGCGGCGTCCAGCGCCACGCGCGACAGCGGCAGGTCCACGCCCTGGCGCGCGAGGAAGATCGGCCACTGCGCGATCGGCACCTGGAAGGGGCCGATCAGGTAGTCCGAAAAGGCGCGGATGAAGGCCGCGTGCAGGGTCTCGGGGGCGACCTCGTCGCCGCGGACCAGGGCAGTCGGAGCGGGGGCGTGCGTCTGGGACATGGGGTCTCCTCAATGCGTCGGGGCGAGCCAGGCGGGCACCGCCAGCCACAGCGGCGCGGTGAAGGCGAACAGCATCGTGGCCAGCACGATGGCGCCGGAGGCCTCGGACTCCAGCGTGCGATAGCGCTGCGCGAACATCATCGCGTTGGACCCCGGCGGCAGCGACGCCATCATCACGATCACGGCCAGCGGCATGCCCGACAGGCCGAAGCCCCAGTGGGCCACCACCAACACCAGCGCCGGCAGCACCAGCAGCTTGAGCGCGATCAGGCCCGCCAGCGCCCGCCACGCGCCCGAAGGCAGGCCGTAGTAGGACAGCGACATCCCGATCAGCACCAGGCACAGCGGCACCACGGCGCTGCCCAGCATCTGCAGCACCTCGTCCAGCACGGCCGGCAGTTCGATGCCGGTCAGGTGCCAGGCGAAGCCGCACAGCACCGGCAGCACGACCGGATGGATGATGGTGTTGCGCATGGTGGTGAGCACCGTGCGGCCCAGGCTGGCGCCGTGGTGGGTGTGGCGCGCCAGGTCCATCTCGACCAGCACCGTGGCCACGCTGAGCAGCGTCAGCGCATGCAGGCTGAGCACGGTGATGTGGACCGCCAGGCCGCTTTCGCCGAACACGCCGGCCACCAGCGGCACACCCACCTGCAGCGTGTTGCCGAAGCTGGCCGTGATGCTGCGCACCGCGGGCGCGGCGGGGTTGTCGGGATGGCGGCGGCGTTCCCACAGGTAGACGCCGACCAGCATCATGACCACCGGCACGAAGAAGGCGGCGACCGTCAGCCAGGGCAGGGTGGAGAACTCCACCCGCGCCGTGGTGCGGAACATCAGCGCCGGGACGAAGAGATAGAAGGCCAGGTTGGAGAGCACGCGCGCCGGGTCGTTCTCTCCGCCGGCCTTGCCAAGCCAGCGCATGTGCCCGACGAACCAGCCCATCGCGGCGGCGATGAAGATCGCCAGCAGCTTGTAGAACAGGACGGCTGTCATAAGCGGGGCAGTATGCCCGCGGGCCCGGACGCCGCCGCCGCGCGCCGCGCGGCGGGCGCACGGCATCGGGTCGCCCGGCCCGCGGCGATGCGCGCGCGCGACGCCTGGACGCGCACGTCGCGATCCGGCGTGGTCGATGTCGTCGACAGGCAGGCCCGTGGTGGTGGATTCAGGAGGCGAGCGGCAGTTCCAGCGCGAAGGCGAAGCGGCTGCCGGCCTCGGGCGACGTGTCGACGCTGATCTCGCCGCCCATCAGCCGCACCAGCTGCTGGCTGATCGCCAGCCCCAGGCCGGTACCGCCGACCCGGCGCGACAGGTCCGCGACCTGCTCGAAGGGCTGGAACAGTCGCTCGACCTGCTCGGGCGCCATGCCGATGCCGGTGTCCGAGACGGTGAAGCGCAGCATCAGGCTGCTGGGCCCCTGCGCGACCACGTCCACCACCAGGCCGACCCGGCCGTGGTCGGTGAACTTCACCGCGTTGGACAGCAGGTTCAGCAGGACCTGGCGCAGGCGCTGGCCGTCGGCCCGCACCCGTGTCGGCAGCTGCGGATCGAGCCGGACCTCGAAGCCCAGGCCCTTCTCGGCCGCGCGCGGCCGCATGGACTCGCTGCAGATCTCCAGCAGCGCGCGCAGGTCCAGCGGGCTGAGCTGCAGCGTGAGCTTGCCCGCCTCGATGCTGGCGACGTCCAGCAGGTCGGTGATCAGTACCAGCAGGTGCTCGCCCGACTCGCGCATCAGCCGAATGCGGGTCTGCTGCGCCTCGGTCAGCGAGGCGTCCATCTGCAGCAGCTGCGCGAAGCCCAGGATCGCGTTCAGCGGCGTGCGGAACTCGTGGCTCATGGTCGCCAGGAAACGGCTCTTGGCCTGGTTGGCGGCCTCGGCGCGCTGCTTGGCCTGCGACAGTTCCACGGTGCGTTCGGTGACCAGGTCCTCGAGGTGGTCGCGATGCTGGGTCAGCTCCTGCTCCGCGAGCCGGCGCAGCGTGATGTCGCTGACCAGGCCCTCGATGCGGGGCGCGCCGTCCATCACCAGATGCAGGCTGAGCTCCACCCACAGCTCGCGGCCGTCGCGCGTGGTCACCAGCAGCGGCACCTGCTGCAGCAGGCGATGGCGCTCGAGCGCGCGGGCCAGGCGGCGGTACTCGTCGCGCTCCACGCGCACCATGCGGCTCAGGCGGATGCCCTGCGCGTCCTCGGGCCGCGCCAGGCCCAGCATCTGCGCCAGCGCCTTGTTCACGCGCAGCAGGCGGCCGTGGCCGTCGGCCTGGAAGATGCCCTCGGCGGCGTTCTCGAACAGGCTGCGATAGCGCTGCTCGCTGCTGCGCAGGCCCTCGGCGAAGTCGCGCAGCCGCGCGCTCATCGCGTTGAGCTGGTCGGTCAGGTCGCCGATCTCGTCGGCGTGCTCGGGTTCGATGTGGGCGCCGAGCTCGCCGGCCGCCACGCGCTGCGCCAGGCCGCGCAGGCGCGACACGGGACGCTCCACCAGGCGGCGCACCAGGAAGTAGCTCGTCAGGCCGATGGCCAGCAGCACCGTCGCCAGCAGGCTGGCCACCAGGCGCCGGGTCTCGCCCAGGGTCTGGTCGATGTAGGCCCGTGTGTAGACCAGCGTCGCGCGACCCAGCGCACCCGCCGGACCCTGCGCGCCGGCGCGGTGGCTCAGCTCGAACTCCAGCGTCAGCGGCCGGACGGCGGCCTCGGCGCGCGCGCGGCGCAGCGTGTCCAGGCCGGGCGCCGCCAGCGTGATCGAGTGGACCTCCGGATCCGCCATCACGGCGTCCAGCAGTTCCGACAGGGCGGCGCTGTCCAGGTTCCAGACCGGCTCGGCGAAGCCCCGCGCCACCAGCTGCGCCATGCGCTGCTGGCGCTCGTTGAGCGCCTCGTTGAGTTCGTGCTCGTGGCGGTCGACCCAGTACAGGCCGATCAGGCCGACCAGCAGCGTCGCGCTGAGACTCAGCGCGGCCACCAGCCGCGTCTGGATGCTCAGCGTCGAACGGCCCATGAACGCATGCCCTCTCCTGATGTTTGCGGTCGAGTGTCGCGCAAACGGAGCGGCTTCTCGCCCTCGGCGATGTGCGGAGTTCCTCGGATTTCCCCGGGACTTCCCGGAGCCGGCACGCCGCGGGCGGGCCCCCGTCGCTCCCCGTCCGCTCCCGTCGGCGGGCGAGGGCGCCATGCACGCGCCAGACAAGTGCGGCCTGGACGGCGCGAACCGGGGACACGCCCACCACACGCTCTCCGATGGGAGAGGGGGAGCGAGGCGCCTCCGAGCCGTGGCGATGCGGCGGTCTCCTACGCCGTGAACTGCGGCGCCAGCCGCGCCTCGCTCCAGCGCCACGGCAGCGCGCCAGGACGCCGCAGCGCGGCGGTGACACGCAGACGCAGCTCACGCGTGTCGCCCGCCCAATGGACATCGGCCTGGGCGGCCAGGTGCAGCAGCTCGCCGCTCGCGTAGTCAGGCACCAGCAGGCCGGCGCGGGGATGCCGCAGCAGATTGCCCAAGGTCATGAAGAAGCGGTTGCCGGGGAAGTCCTCGATGCGCAGCTCGATGCCGCCGTCGAGCCGGGCCTGGACCCGCACGAAGCCTGGGGGGCCGCCGCGATGCGACACGTCCACGCCCTCCGAGCGCCCGTCCCCCGGCACCGGCGCCGAGGCGCTCGCGATGAACACGGTGTCCGCGGCGCTCAGCAGCGCGATCGCCCGCGCGTCCAGCTCCGCGCCGAGCGGCTGCGCGATGGCGGGCGGCGTGTCGTCCCAGGCCATCGGATCGCGGGCCTGGATGTACTTCGGGCAGTTGCCGAAGCTCTGCACCACGCCCACAGCCAGCGCTTCGTCCGTCAGCGCCAGCAGCCGGCCGTTCATGCGGTTGCGTCGCCGGGTGTGGGGTTCCAGTCCGAGCAGGCCGACCGGCGCGCCCGGTCCCCGGGCCCGCAGCGCCGCGAGGGCCGGGTCTTGCCCGTCGAAGGCGGCGGCGATGGTCATCGTCCGCGCGTCGGGGGTGTCCACGAAGCCGGCCCGGCCGGCCAGCATCGTGGCCCAGGGCTGGCCGCCGGCGTCGAGCGCGCCCAGCAGCATCGTCGGCAGCTTGCCGAAGAGCTCGCGATGCTGGTCGGGCATGTGGTCGCGGACGACCTGGGCGCCGATCTCCGCCATCCGGTCGCGCAACCCCAGGCGCTGATGCAGGGTCTGCTCGCCGGGGTGCCAGGTCGTGTCGGGCGTGTCGATCCGGTCGGGGAAGGAGGGCGTGTCCATGGCGGGCCTCAGAGCTTGTCGGGCAGGGGCACGAAGCCGGGCAGGGCCTCGATGCGCGCCAGCCAGGCGCGCAGGCGCGGGTAGTCGGCCAGCGACACGCCGCCGATCGGCGCCTGCGCGGTGTAGCCGTAGAAGCTGAGGTCGGCCAGGGTGGGGCGGTCGGCCACGAGGAAGGGGCGCTGGGCCAGGTGCGCCTCGATCAGCGCGAACAGGCGATGCGAGGTCTCCACTATCGCCGGGGGCACCGGTCGGCCCATGATCCCCTGGAAGCGCGCCGAGGCCGGCCCGGGCGCGAGCATCCCGACGGACAACGCGAACCAGCGCTGCTGCTCGGCGGCCTCGACCGGATCGCGCGGCAGCCAGTCCGAGGACGGCGCGTAGCGCGAGGCGAGGTACACGAGGATCGCGTTGCTCTCGGGCAGTACGTGCTCGCCGTCCTGCAGCACGGGCACCTGGCCGAGCGGGTTCAGCGCGAGGAAGGCGGGCTGGCGGTGCTCGCCGCCGGGCAGGTCGACGTCGACGAACTCGTGCGGCAGGTCGAGCAGGGAGAGCAGCAGCTCGACGCGATGGCAATGGCCGGACAGGGCCAGGCGATGCAGCTTGAGCGGGACGGCGGGACGGGGCATGGCGGGCTTCCTTCCGAAGTCGGGGAGAGGGGGCCCCGGATCCGAGGGGGACCCGGGGTGTCGCGGAGGCCGCGGGAGGCGGCGTGGTCAGAGCCCGTACCGTATCTGTTGCATCCACCGATGAGAATCTGTTCGAGTGATCATTCAGAATTGCAGTTGTCGAAATAATTGGGCCGGAGCCACCGCGCTTCGGCTTGCCCACGATGGACCACCTCGACCGTCTGCGCTGCTTCGTCGCCGTCGCCGACACGCAGAGCTTCGCTGCCGCCGCGCGCCGCATCGGCTGCTCGGCGCCGGCCGCGACCCGCGCCATCGCCACGCTGGAGCAGCGCCTGGGCGTGCAGCTGTTCCAGCGCAGCACCCGCTCGGTCCGCATGACGGCCGAGGGCGAGCGGTTCCAGCTCGACTGCCGGCGCATCCTGGCCGACCTGGACGAATCGGAGATGGCGCTCACCAGCGCCCAGGCCGAGCCCGCCGGCCTGCTGGCGCTGACCGCGCCGACGACCTTCGGACGGCTGTTCGTCGCGCCTCCGGTGTCGGAGTTCATGCAGCGTCATCCGCGCGTTCGCATGAAGCTGCTGCTGGTCGACCGCGTCGTGCCCCTGCTCGACGAGGCGCTGGACCTGGCCGTGCGCATCGCCCATCTGCCGGACTCGGGACTCACGGCCATCCCGGTGGGCGCGATGCGGCGGGTGATCGTGGCCTCGCCCGATTACCTGACCCGCGCCGGCGAGCCGAAGGTGCCGGCCGACCTGGTCGGCCACCGCATCGTGGCGGGCTACTTCGACGGGCAAGGCATGACCCCGTGGCGCTTCCGCGAGGGTTCCCAGGCGCTGACACCGACGCTGATGGTCAACGACAACGCGTCCGCGATCGCCGCGGCCGTGGCGGGCGTGGGGCTGGTGCGCTGCCAGCTCTACCAGGCGGTGGAGGCCTTGCAGCGCGGCGAGCTGCGCATCGTGCTCGCCGACGACGAGATCCCCGCCGCGCCCGTGCACCTCGTGCACGCCGCCGGTCGACGCGTGCCGCCGACGCTGCGGCTGCTGCTGGACTTCCTGACCGAGCGCCTGCGCGCGCAGCCGGTGCTCGGCGGCGACGCGTTCATGCGCTGACGCGCCGCGCGCCTCCCGCCCCGGTCACGCCGGGCGGCCGCTGCGGCTGCCGCGTCCACCGGTCTCCCAATGACACGCGCCCCGTGCCGAGATCGGCAGCGGGGCGCGGAGGCGGACACGAAGTCCGGATCGGTCCATGCGGTTCCGGGATCCTCCCGGGGTCAGGTCATGACTTGGCGGCGGCCTTCTTCGCGGGGGCCTTCTTCGCCGCGACCTTCTTGGCCGGCGCCTTGGCCGGTGCCTTGGCGGGCGCCTCCTTGGCCGCGGCCTTCGCGGGCGGCTTGGCGCCCGGCTTGGCGGCGCGCGGCTCGAACTCGAAGACGACCTTGCCTTCCTTCTTGTCGTAGGCCAGGAAGGCCTTGAACTTGCGGCGCGTCTTGTTGGAGACGAAGTTCTCCAGCAGGTCCGTCTTGCCGGTCTCCAGCAGCTTGCTCACCTGCTCCGGCTCGACCGGCTGCTGCAGGATGATCTTGCCGCTCTTGAAGTCGCAGCTGACCTTGTCGCCCACCGCGTGCTCGCACACGTAGTTGCTGCCGAAGTCGTACACCTTGCCGCCGCACTTGGGGCAATGACCCAGCGAGGTCTGGCCGCTGAAGTCCACCGGCTCGCCGTTCTCCTCGGCCTTCTTCGCGTCCTCGCCGAAGTCGAACTCCAGCTTCCAGTTGTCGATCTCGGCGTCGAAGACCAGCGCCAGCTCGGCCGTGAAGGGCCAGCCGGCCTTGGAGCGGAAGCCCTCCAGCGGGCCGACCTTCTTGTCGCGCAGGAAGGCCTCGACCTCGTGCAGCTCGAAACTGCGGCCGCCCGGGATCTTGGGGATGGAGAAGCCGCACTCGTCGCCGTGGCCGGTCTTGCCGGTGCAGGTGAAGCGGCGGTAGTTCTCCTTGACCACGCCGCCGCACTTCGGGCACGGGGTCTTGAGCGTCGCGTAGTCGCCGGGGATGGTGTCGCGGTCGTACTCCTTGGCCTTGCGCACGACCTTCTCGGTCATCGCGGCGATCTCGGCCATGAAGGCCTCGCGCTTCAGGCGCCCCTTCTCCATCTCGGACAGCTGGAATTCCCAGTTGCCGGTCAGCTCGGGCTTGGTCAGCTCCTCCACGCCCAGGCCGCGCAGCAGCGTCATCAGCTGGAAGGCCTTGGCGGTCGGGATCATCTCGCGACCCTCGCGCAGCATGTACTTCTCGGCCAGCAGGCCTTCGATGATGGCCGCGCGCGTGGCCGGGGTGCCCAGGCCCTTCTCGCCCATGGCCTCGCGCAGCTCGTCGTCGTCGACCAGCTTGCCCGCGCCTTCCATCGCCGACAGCAGCGTCGCTTCCGTGTAGCGCGCGGGCGGCTTGGTCACCAGGGCCTTGACCTCGGTGTCCTCGGTGCGGACCAGTTCGCCGGCCTTGACCGGGACCAGCATCGCGCCGCTGGTGCCGGGCTCGGTGTTCTCGTCGGCGGCTTCCTTGCCGTAGACCGCCTGCCAGCCCGGCTTGACCAGCACCTTGCCGTTGGTCTGGAACGCATAGGACCTGGCCGCCGTCTTGACGGTCGAGATGCGGGTCGTGACCTGGAATTCCGCGGGCGGGAAGAACACCGCCAGGAAGCGCTTGACGACCATGTCGTAGAGCTTGGCCTCGGCCTCGGTCAGGCTGCGTGGGGCCTGCAGCGTCGGGATGATCGCGAAGTGATCCGACACCTTGGCGTTGTCGAAGACCTTCTTGGTCGGCTTGATGTAGCCGTTGTCCAGCGCGGTGCGGGCATGCGGGGCCAGCGCCTGCAGGGGACCGGGCAGGTCCTCGTTGGCGATCATCCGCGCCGTTTCCTTGGCGACGTTGAGGTAGTCCTCGGGCAGGTAGCGCGAGTCGGTCCGGGGGTAGGTCAGGACCTTGTGCTTCTCGTACAGCGCCTGCGCCAGGCCCAGCGTGGTCTTGGCCGAGAAGCCGAAGCGCGAGTTGGCCTCGCGCTGCAGCGTGGTCAGGTCGTACAGGCCGGGGCTGGAGGTGGTGCTGGGCTTGGACTCCTCGGTCACCGTGGCGGGCTGGCCCTTGGCGGCGGCCGCGACGGCCTCGGCCTCGGCCAGCGACCAGACGCGGTCGGCGCGCTGCTCGGGGTCCTCGGCGTTCTTCTTGAACGCGGGGTCGAACCACTTGCCCTCGTACTGGCCGGCCTCGGCGTCGAAGGTGCCGCGGATCTCCCAGTAATCGCGGTAGACGTGCTTGCGGATCTTCTCCTCGCGCTCCACGACGATGGACAGCGTGGGCGTCTGCACCCGGCCCACGGTGGTCAGGAAGAAACCGCCGTCGCGCGAGTTGAACGCGGTCATCGCCCGCGTGCCGTTGATGCCCACCAGCCAGTCGGCCTCGGAGCGGCAGCGCGCGGCGTCGGCCAGCGGCAGCATCTGGGCGTCGGTGCGCAGGCCCTCGAAGCCATCGCGGATCGCCTGCGGCGTCATCGACTGCAGCCACAGCCGGCTTACCGGCTTGGCGATCGGGGCCTTGGCGCCGGCGGCGTACTGGACGATCAGGCGGAAGATCAGTTCACCCTCGCGGCCCGCGTCGCAGGCGTTGATCAGGGACGTGACGTCCTTGCGCTTGATCAGCTTGACCAGCGCGTTCAGCCGGCCCTTGCTCTTGTCGATCGGATTGAGATCGAAATGCGGGGGGATCACCGGCAGGTGGGCGAAGCTCCACTTGCCGCGCTTGACGTCGAATTCCTCCGGCGCCTTGATCTCCACCAGATGGCCGACGGCCGAGCTCACGACGTAGGCGTCGTTCTCGAAATACTCGTCGTGCTTGTCGAACTTGCCTGACAGCGGAGTCAGTGCCTTGACGATGTCCTGCGCCACCGACGGCTTCTCCGCGATCACCAATGCCTTGCTCATGCGATTGCTTCTTTCTTCATCGTCCAGTCACCCGAAACCTCCCGGGCGCCTGCCTACAATGCGGCCTCGCGCGCGCCCACGCTACGTACACGTATACGCGCGCGCGCACCCATGAATTCAATGTACCGGACTCGCTCCATGCCGCAAGACAGCCCTGCTTCGAGTGCCCCCAAGTCCCCCAAGGGGAAAGCGACGCGCATCCAGGTCCGCGCCTCCGGCGTGCACGGCCGCGGTGTCTACGCGGTGGCGTCCATCCCGGCGGGCGACAAGATCATCGAGTACAAGGGCGAGCGCATCTCCTGGGACGAGGCCATCGAGCGGCACCCCCACGATCCCAGCCAGCCCGACCACACCTTCTTCTTCCACCTGGAGGAGGGTGACGGCGTGATCGACGCGGCGGTGGGCGGCAACCACGCGCGCTGGATCAACCACGCGTGCGCGCCCAACTGCGAGGCGCGCGAGACCGGCGGCCGCGTGTTCATCCATGCGTTGACGGACATCTCGCCTGGCGAGGAGCTGTTCTACGACTATGGTTTGGTGATCGACGAGCGCTACACGGCCAAGCTGAAGAAGCGTTTCGAATGCCGCTGCGGCCATCCGGGTTGCCGCGGAACGATGCTCGCACCCAAGCGCTGAGATCTCCCTCTAGACTCCGGGGATTCTCAGCACCGGGCGCGACCGCCCGGGACGATCAGGACGGATCGCGAGATCCACAACTTCGCGGCGATGCAAGAACATCAGAACTGGGGCGCCGAAGCCCTGTGGCAAGACCTGGAACCGCTGCTGCCGGGCCTCAGCATCGAGGTGCTGGCGCGCGTGGAGTCCACCAACGCGACGCTGGTCGAGCGCGTGCGCCGTGACGGCGCGGCGGCGGCCGGCGCCAGCGGCGCGCCCGCGGGCCGCGAGCCCCGTGACGGCCAGCGCCCTTACGGCCGTCGCCAGCATGACCTGCATCCCTGCCTGCTCATCGCCGAGCACCAGACCCACGGCCGCGGCCGCCAGGGGCGCAGCTGGCACAGCACGGCCGGTGCGTCGCTGACCTTCTCGCTGTCGCTGCCGATGAACGTCCCCGACTGGTCCGGCCTGTCGCTGGTCGTCGGCGCGGCGATCGCCGAGGCGCTCGACCCCGAGGGCAAGCGGCTCAAGCTCAAGTGGCCCAACGACCTGTGGCTGGACGAGCGCAAGCTCGGCGGCATCCTGATCGAGACCGTGCCGGCTGGCGCCTCCCGCATGGCCGTGGTCGGCGTGGGCGTGAACGTGTCGGACCGCGCCAAGGTCGCGGACTCGCAGCTGAACACCGGTTTCGCCTGCCTGCAGGAACTGCTCCCCGAAGTGACGCCGCCGCAGGCGCTGGCACGTCTGGCGCCGGCGCTGATCCGGGCGCTGGCGGACTTCCCGCGCGAGGGCTTCGGCGCCTGGCGCGAGCGCTTCTCGGCCCGCGACCTGCTGGCCGGCCAGCCGGTCACGGCCGGTCCGCTGGAAGGCGTGGCCGCCGGCGTGAACGAGCGCGGCGAGCTGCAGATCGACACCCCCGCGGGTCGCCAGACCGTCAGCGGCGGGGAAGTCAGCGTGCGTCTGGCGGTGCCGGGCACTTCGGCCGGCTCGACCGGCAGGTAAGGGACCGATGCTGCGCGCCGCGGTCATCCTGCTGTTCGTCGCCAACGTGCTGGTGCTGGCCTGGCAACGCGGCTGGATCGCCGGCGCGGCGCAACCCGCGCCGCGGCTCGAGCAGCAGCTGAACCCGGACCGGCTCTCCCTGCTCAACCAGAAGGCGGTGACGCAGCTGGCGACGCTGTCCTGCGTCGAGCTGGGTCCGCTGACCGGCGAGGAACCGGTGCGCCGTGCCGCGGCCGCGCTGACCACGGCGGGCATCCCGTCCTCGGCCTGGCAGATGCACACGGCCGACGGCGCCGGCGTGTGGGCCCTGGCCACGATCAAGATGCCCAGCAAGGACTTCCGCGAGCGCAAGGAAGACACCTACCGCAGTGCCCGCATCGCCTTCGAGCCGCTGCAGGGCTTCCCCGACGAGCAGCCGACGCTGGTGCTGAGCAAGCACGACAGCGAGGCCGCCGCGCAGGCCGCGCTCGACGCGATGACCCGGCGCAACTACAAGGGCCTGCGCGTGCTGCGACTGCAGGCGCCGCAGGCGAGCACCACGCTGCGCCTGGCGCGTCTGGACGGCCTGCAGGTGGGCAAGCTCGACGCGATCGCGTCGCCGCCCTGGGGTTCGGCCCGCAAGAGCTGCGAGGCCGACGCGACCCCTCCGGCACCGGCCCCCACCGGATCCGCCGCCAGCCGCTGAACCGAGGGACCTGGCCGGTCCCGATCCTCGTCCCGCGCCTGATGCCGAAACGACAAGGCCCCGTTCGACGGGGCCTTGTGCTTGGCGCCTCGCGCCCTCGGTCGAGGGCGCGGTGGCGATATCGAGACGGTCGCTCAGCGGGCGCGGCGCGCGGGCCAGCGCAGCGCGATCACGGCCAGCGCCAGCGCGGCCAGCCAGAGGCCGCTCATCGCGCCACCGCCGCCGCCCGAGCTTGAGGTGGTCGTGGGGGTGGTCGGGGTCGTGGGCGTCGTCGGCGTGGTCGGGGCCGGTGCCACCGGCGTGGCGGCGCTCACCGCCGCGGCGGCGTCCAGCATGCCGGCCCCGCAGGTGGCGGTCGTGCAGTTGCACTCCAGTTGCGGCGTCGTGCTGTTGCCGGCGACGCATTGCGCCACGCCGCTCACCGTCGGGAAGGTCCGCGCGGACGACATCAACTTGCTCTTGATGTCCGCGGGCGTCAGCGACGAGTTGACCGCCAGCATCAGCGCCACCGTGCCGGAGACCAGCGGGGTCGAGAAGCTGGTGCCGACGCCGGTGTAGTTGTAGGCGTTGTCGGCCGCGACCGGCGTGGTGGTGCCGGAGTTGCTGGTCGACAGGATGGGGTACAGGCAGGCGCCCGTGGTGTTGACGCAGTTGCCGCCCGGCGCCGCGATCGTGATTTCCGGACCCAGGTTGGAGAAGCCGACCTTGGAGCCGACGTGACGCAGACCCGCCACGCCGATCACGCCCGTGCAGTTGGCCGGCGTGCCCACCGCGATGCCGCCGCCCTTGGTCGGGTCGGTGCTCTCGATGCCGTTGCCGGCGGCCGCGACCACGGTCACGCCGGCGTTGACCACGGCGGTGACGGCGTTCTGATAGGTCATCGAGCAGGCCCCGTCGCTGCCCAGGCTCATGTTGATCACCTTGGCGGGGTTCGGGTTGGCGGGCAGGCCGGGCACCGAGAGACCGGCGGCCCAGCGCATGCCGGCGTCGATGTCGGACTGCCAGCCACCGCACTTGCCCAGCACCCGCACCGGCAGGATCTTGGCGTTGTAGGCGACTCCGGCCATGCCCAGGCCGTTGTTGGTCAGCGCGGCGATCAGGCCCGAGACCCGCGTGCCGTGCCACGAGCTGTTGGCGATGTCGTCCTTGGTGCAGCTGGTGCCGAGCTTGCCGCTGTCGACGTCGGCCTGGCTGACCCAGTCACCCGGGTCGCTGGGATCCGCGTCGGGGCCGTCGCCGTCATTGGCCGCGGCGATGCCTTCCGCGGCGGAACTCGTGCCCGCGGTACCGTAGCCGATCACGTCGTAGCCCGGCTTGAACTGGCCGGCGAGGTCCGGATGGTCCAGGCGCACGCCGGTGTCGAGCACGGCCACCACGACGCTGTTGCCGGAAGAGTCCTTGCCGGTCGACAGGTCCCAGGCGGCCGGCATGTTGATGGCGGACACGACGGTCGTGTCCGGCGTCTTCAGGTACCACTGGCCGGCGGTCACGCCGCCCGCCGCGGCCGTCGCGTAGAGCGGGTCGTTGGGCACCGAGGTGTGACGCCACCAGTGGTCGACCTCGACGGTCTCGACCTCGCTGTCGGCGGCCAGGCGCTTGGCCAGTTCGGCGGAGCTCATGCCGGTGGCGGTGAAGACGTGGGTGCGGCTGTCCAGGCTGCGGCGTGCGTGCAGCGCGGCGCTGTGGCGCAGGCCCAGCGTGGTGGCGCGCACCTGCGCGACGTCGGCGGCCTCGAGCGCGGTCGCGCGCGCGGCCAGGGGCCGAGCCTTGACGGTGGCCGCCTGCTCCTTGAAGCGCACGATGACCCGCGCGAAGTTCGATTGCTGATCGGGACTCTGCGCGACGGCGCTCGTGGCCGAAGGGCCGGCCGCCATCGCGGGAGAGGTCAGGGCAGTCGCCGCACCGGCGACCAGGCCGGTGGCAATCGCCAGATGCCGCAGACGCAGCGACAGAAATTGAGCAGGCATCAACAGCTCCGAGGGAACACGTCCAACGAGTTTAGGTGGGAGCCTGCTAAAAGATTGCTAATCCCCTGACACATTTGCGTGGGGGCCTCACCAGAAAGAGTGGGTCTCTGGCGCATTCGTCACGCTCTCTGGCGTTGACTTGAAACGAGGTGTTTTCGTCGGCGCCGGTCACCATGTCCGAGGCGGGTCGGCGCGCATCGTCCGCCGTCGCGCGGCGGCGCCTCGACGGCTGTCGACCGGACATGAAAAAGCCCCGCCGAGGCGGGGCTTCGAGGCCGCGGAAGGGCCGCTTACTGGGCGACGACCTTGACCATCTCCAGCACCTTGTTCGAGTAGCCCCACTCGTTGTCGTACCAGGAGACCAGCTTGACGAAGGTGCCGTCCAGGGCGATGCCGGCTTCGGCGTCGAAGATCGAGGTGCGCGGATCGCCGCGGAAGTCGGTGGCGACGACCTTGTCCTCGGTGTAGCCCAGCACGCCCTTCAGGGCGCCTTCGCTCTGGGCCTTCATCTCCGCGCAGATCTCCTTGTAGGAGGCCTCGTTGTTCAGCTCGACGGTCAGGTCGACGACCGAGACGTCGGAGGTCGGCACGCGGAAGGACATGCCGGTCAGCTTCTTGTTCAGCTCGGGGATCACCACGCCCACGGCCTTGGCGGCGCCGGTGGAGGACGGGATGATGTTCTCGAGGATGCCGCGGCCGCCGCGCCAGTCCTTGTTGGACGGGCCGTCGACGGTCTTCTGCGTGGCGGTGGTGGCGTGCACGGTGGTCATCAGGCCGCGCTTGATGCCCCACTTGTCGTTCAGCACCTTGGCCAGCGGGGCCAGGCAGTTGGTCGTGCAGCTGGCGTTGGAGATGATGGCCTGGCCGGCGTAGGTCTTGTGGTTCACGCCGTAGACGAACATCGGGGTGTCGTCCTTGGACGGGGCGGACATGATGACCTTCTTGGCGCCCGCGGCCAGATGCTTCTCGCCGGTTTCCTTGGTCAGGAACAGACCGGTGGCTTCGACGACGATGTCGGCGCCGACCTCGTTCCACTTCAGCTCGGCGGGGTCCTTGACCTGGGTCAGGCGGATGCGCTGGCCGTTGACGATCAGGGTGTTGCCGTCGACCGCGACCTCGCCGTCGAAGCGGCCATGCACGCTGTCGTACTTCAGCATGTAGGCCAGGTAGTCCGGCTCCAGCAGGTCGTTGATGCCGACGATCTGGATGTCCTTGAAGTTCGCCACGGCGGCGCGGAACACCATGCGGCCGATGCGACCGAAGCCGTTGATACCGATCTTGATGGTCATGAGGAAAGTCTCCTGCGAGTGAAATGAATCGATGACGTCATGGACCCGCCGGCGCCCTTCGGAGGCCGGCGTGCCGCGGAGGTGTTCGGTCCGGTGCGTGGAGCCCCGCCTTGGGGCAGGCCGCTCGCGCCGGAAGCGCACGATTTGAACAGATCGGCGCGCGTCGGCGTTTCGAGCGGGTTACCGGATTACGGCGATCGGAACCAGGCTGTTACAGCGCGATCGCGTCGTGGGCGGATCGGGATCGATTCGCCCGGAACCGGCACGTGGCGAAGGGGCGAAAAAAAGGGGCCGCATCGCGGCCCCGAGTCTGTCGTCTACCAAGAAAAAACCAAATCAACCAAAGAGCGAAGGACCGCCAGGGTTCACGAGGAGGCCGCGGCGTCCCGGCGGGCGCTCACGCGCCCAGGAAGTGCTTGCGATAGCGGGCCGGCATGTCCGAGATGCGCATCATCATCGGCAGGTCGGCGGTGTTGAAGTCCGGATCCCAGGCCGGACGACCCAGGATGCGGGCGCCCACGCGCAGGTAGCCCTTGATCAGCGGCGGCGGCTCGACGACCAGATCCTGGCGAAGCTCGTCGACCGGCAGCGGCAGACGCGGGCGCACCTGCCACTGGATGTCGGCCATGTGGCTGGCCTCGAGTTGCTTCCACAGGCTGGCTGCGTAGTGGCCGCCGTCGCGCATGCTGATGCTGGCGCAGCCGATCATGATCTCCAGATCGTTGCGGACCATGAACTCGGTCAACGCGCCCCACAGCGCCATGATGGCGCCGCCGCTGCGGTGATCCGGGTGCACGCAGGAGCGGCCCAGCTCGACCATGCGCGGACGCAGCGAGCGCAGCCGGGTCAGATCGAACTCGGTCTCGCTGTACAGGCCGCCGGCGCGGCCCGCCGCCTCCGGGGTCAGCACGCGGTAGGTGCCGATCACCTCGGCCGGCTGGCCCAGCGCGTCGAGCTTGCGCACCAGCAGGTGCTCGCAGAAGGGGTCGAAGACGTCGACGTCATGACCGGCCGGCGCATTGGCGGGCGGGCTCAGCCGCGCGCCCATCTCGCCGACGAAGATTTCGTACCTCAGACGCTGGGCCTGGCGGACTTCTTCTTCGGTGCGCGCCCAACCCACATGGAAGCGAGTGCGCGCAGTCTCGACAGCCTCGGCGGACGAGCCTGCTGGAAGCGACCTCCGAGGCGCTTCGGCGGAGCGCAGATCGGAGAAGGGCAGGGTGGGCAGCGGCAGATCCCTCATGGCTTAGCCTCGCGGATGTGATGGCCGTGATGCTGAGCGGACGGGGTGACGCGTCGGTGACTTCGGGGTGAATGAACCGTGACAGTCGCGCCGCCGTCACGTGGCGTTGACGTGCGTTTTCCTCGCCTTGTCCTCCCTGTCGGCGAGGGGGCGGGACCCGCTGCTAAAGTCGGCGCATGAGCTTCCAGGTCTTCGGTATTCCTGTGTCTCGTGGCGTGGCGATCGGCCGTGCGGTGCTGGTCGCGTCCAGCCGCGTCGACGTCGCCCATTACTTCATCGCGTCGGCCGATGCCGAGCAGGAGTTCGCCCGGCTCGTGCGCGGCCGCGACGCCGTGACGCGGGAGCTCCAGGACCTGAAGGCCGACCTCCCCGAGGACGCGCCGCATGAGCTCGACGCGCTGCTGGACGTCCACCTGCTGCTGTTGAACGACGAGGCGCTGGTCGACGCGGCCCGCGACTGGATCGTGGACCGGCACTACAACGCCGAGTGGGCGCTGTCGGCGCAGCTCGAGGTGCTGGCCCGCCAGTTCGACGAGATGGAGGACGACTACCTGCGCGAGCGCAAGGCCGACCTGGAACAGGTGGTCGAGCGCGTCTTGTCCGCGCTGGCGATGGAGCAGGACGCCTCCGCGGGCGCGGGGCCGGCCTCGGTGGTGGCGCGGGACTTCGCGGGAGAGGACCCCCTGCTGCTGGTGGCCGCCGACATCGCGCCGGCCGACATGATCCAGTTCAAGCGCAGCGTCTTCCAGGGCTTCATCACCGACATCGGCGGGAAGACCTCGCACACGGCCATCGTCGCGCGCAGCATGGCCATCCCGGCCGTGGTCGGCACGCGCGAGGCCTCGCGGCTGATCCGCCAGGACGATTGGGTGATCATCGACGGCGATGCCGGCACGGTGATCGTGAACCCTTCGCCGATCATCCTCGAGGAGTACCGGTTCCGGCAGCGGCAGGCGGAACTCGAGAACGCGCGCCTGGCCCGGCTGCGGCACACGCCCGCCATCACGCTGGACGGTCAACGCATCGAACTGCACGCCAACATCGAAGGGCCGGGCGACACCGTGTCCGCGCTGGCCTCGGGCGCCACGGGCGTCGGCCTGTTCCGCAGCGAGTTCCTGTTCATGAACCGTGACGGCGACCTGCCGAGCGAGGACGAGCAGTTCGCCGCCTACAAGGCGGCCGTCGAGGCCATGGCCGGTCTCCCGGTGACGATCCGCACCGTGGACATCGGCGCGGACAAGCCGCTCGACCGGATGTCGGTCAATGAGCTCCGCCATGAGCATGTGCTCAACCCCGCCATGGGCCTGCGCGCCATCCGCTGGAGCCTGGCCGAGCCCAGCATGTTCCGCCAGCAGCTGCGCGCTATATATAGAGCGAGCGCTTTCGGGCGCGTGAAGCTGCTGGTCCCCATGGTGGCGCACCTGGGAGAGATCCGTCAGGTGCAGGAAACCATCAAGCGGGTGAAGACCCAGCTCGACGAGGCCGGCCAGATGTATGGACGGGTGGATCTGGGCGTGATGGTCGAGGTCCCGGCCGCAGCCATCATGCTCCCGCAGCTGCTCAAGCATGTGGACTTCGTCTCGATCGGCACGAACGACCTCATTCAATACACGCTGGCCATCGACCGCGCTGACGAGGCGGTCGCCCATCTCTATGACCCCTGGCATCCGGCGGTGCTGCAGCTGCTGGCGAACTCGATCGCGCAGGCACGAGCCGCAGGCAAGGAAGTGAGCGTCTGCGGAGAGATGGCCGGTGACGCCGCCTTCACGGATCTGCTGCTGGGCATGGGGCTGACCTGCTTCTCGATGCACCCCTCGCAGATCCCGTCCGTGAAGCAACGGATCCTGCGCGCCGACGCGCAGCGTCTGGCGGCGGGCCTGCCCCGCATCCTGGAGAGCGACGATCCGGCCCGCACGGCGGGCGAGGCGTTCGCGACCCCGTCGCGGCTGCACTGAGTCGCGCACGGTGCTCGCACTCGAACGATGACGCGTGCATGACGAAGGAGTTGCGCGAGCTGAAAAAGCCGTGCTAGACTCTATGTCTTCGCTGCTCACGACAACGTTTTGAGCGGCGGCCTCGGAGGATATGCCGGGGTGTCAGGTGATTAACCGGGCTTTGCCCGGTTTTCATTTGGCGGCGAGATTCTCGCAGTCAGTGATGAAAATAATTTCTCCGACTGCTTGACGACTTCGAAAGAAATCGTTCATAATCTCGCTCCTTCGCTGCTCAAGATAAACGTTTTGAACAGCGGCCTCGGAGGATATGCCGAGGAAGTCGAGTAAATATGCGGTTTGACTGAATATTTATTTGGCGGCGAGATTCTCGCAGTCGACGATGAAAATAATTTCTCTGACTGCTTGACGAATTCAAAAGGAATCGTTCATAATCTCACTTCTGT
>NZ_BCYP01000037.1 GCF_001598255.1 Mitsuaria chitosanitabida ATCC BAA-476 = NBRC 102408 | reverse complement strand
GCAGAAGTGAGATTATGAACGATTTCTTTTGAATTCGTCAAGCAGTCAGAGAAATTATTTTCATCGTCGACTGCGAGAATCTCGCCGCCAAGCAGACACAGAACCTGGTTCGCGTCGCCTGACTTCTCTCCGGCAGTTCCTCCGGGGAGCCGCTGCAAAACTGTTGTCTGTGCAGCGAAGACCGCGACTATAGCACCGGCTTTCAATTCGCCGCAAGCTGTTCGAGGGAAAGTTTTCAGGACGTTGCCGCGAATCGCACAGGAGGCCGGCAAGCCCTTGATTCATATGAGAAGGCTCTTCGCATTCCTGTTGGCCCTCCCCTGTCACCGCCATGAAAAAGGCCCGCCGAAGCGGGGCTGAAGGGCGGAACGAGCATTCCTGCGCCGATCAGTCGGCGTCCTGGAATGCCTCCTCGCGCTTGTTCTTGATGGACGGCAGCGTGACGATCACAACCAGCAGCGCCGCCGCGACCAGCAGTCCCGCCGACAGCGGCCGGCTCACGAAGGTGGCCCAGTCGCCGCGCGACAGCAGCAGCGCCCGGCGCAGGTACTCCTCCATCATCGGCCCCAGGATGAAGCCCAGCAGCAGCGGCGCGGGTTCGCAGCTCAGCTTGTAGAAGACGTAGCCCACCACCGCGAACGCCGCCGTCATGAAGACGTCGAAGTTGTTGTTGTTCAGCGTGTAGGTGCCGATGCAGCAGAACACCGCGATCGCCGGGAACAGGAAGCGGTAAGGCACCGTCAGCAGCTTGATCCAGATGCCGATCAGCGGCAGGTTCAGGATCACCAGCATCAGGTTCCCGATCCACATCGACGCGATCAGGCCCCAGAACAGCTGCGGGTTGCTGGTCATGACCTGCGGGCCGGGCTGGATGCCCTTGATGGTCATCGCGCCCACCATCAGCGCCATCACGGCGTTCGGCGGGATGCCCAGCGTCAGCATCGGGATGAAGGAGGTCTGCGCGCCGGCGTTGTTGGCCGATTCCGGGCCCGCCACGCCCTGGATCGCGCCCTTGCCGAAGCGTTCCGGCGTCTTGGACACCTTCTTCTCCAGCGTGTAGGCCGCGAACGAGGCCAGCAGCGCGCCGCCACCTGGCAGCACACCCAGGACGGAACCCAGCGTCGTGCCGCGGATCACCGCCGGCCAGGCGTCATGGAAGTCCTGCTTGGTGGGCCACAGGCCCTTCACGTCGCGGGTGAAGACCTCGCGGTGCTCCGCGGGCTGGCCCAGGTTGGCGATGATCTCGCCGAAACCGAAGATGCCCATCGCGATGACAACGAAGTTGATGCCGTCGGTCAGCTCCGGGATGTCGAACGAGAAACGCGGCGTGCCCGAGATCACGTCCGTGTTGATCTGGCCGAGCAGCAGACCCAGCACGATCATCGCGATCGCCTTGAGCAGCGAACCCGAGGCCAGCACCACGGCGCCGATCAGGCCCAGCACCATCAGCGAGAAGTACTCGGCGGGGCCGAACTGGAAGGCCAGCTCCGTCAGCGGCGGAGCGAAGGCGGCGATGATGACCGTGCCCACGCATCCCGCGAAGAACGAGCCCAGGCCGGCGGCGGCCAGCGCCGGTCCGGCGCGGCCCTTGCGGGCCATCTGGTAGCCGTCGATCGCGGTCACGACCGAGGAGGACTCGCCCGGCACGTTGATCAGGATGGCCGTCGTCGACCCGCCGTACTGCGCGCCGTAATAAATACCGGCCAGCATGATCAGCGCCGGCGTCGCGTCCAGCGCGTAGATCGAAGGCAGCAGCATCGCGATGGTCGCGACCGGGCCCAGGCCCGGCAGCACGCCGATCAGGGTGCCCAGGAAGCAGCCCAGCAGGGCGTAACCCAGGTTGTTGAGGGTCATCGCCGTGGCGAAGCCCATCATCAGGTTGTCAATGAGTTCCATGTGTGTCTCCTCACCCGCCCAGGAAGGTGGGCCAGACGGGGATGACCAGGTTCAGACCCCAGATGAACACGGCCCAACTGCCCACGGTCAGGATCACGCAGCTCAGGAGGACGTCGCGCCAGCGGACCTTGTCGCCGGCCAGCGAGGTGATGGTGATCAGCAGCGGCAGCGTCACGGCCATGCCCAGACGGGGCAACGCGAAGCCGAACACCACGATCGCGCCGACCACGATGGCCAGCGGTCGCCAGGCGACGTCGCCGATGGGTTGCCCGTCGTCGGACTCGATGGTGAGCGCCTTGAACGCCACCACCGCGCCCAGCAGCGCCAGCAGCGTGCCGAGCCCGAACGGGAAATAACCAGGCCCGGGACGGGCGGACGTGCCAAAGCTGTAGTTGCTGATCGAAGCCCACGCGAACGCGACGCCAACGACCAAGAACATCAGCCCTGACCAGAAGTCGCGTTGACTCTTGATCTTCATCGAGGGAACCCCTAGCGGCTTGAATGGCGGCGATTCTAGGAATGGGGTTCCCGTCAGGCGCTGTGGGTATCACGTAATGACGTTCACCACCATTCGCACATCGCATGCCGATGTCTTGACGCGTCTCGGCGCACCGAGGCCATCCGGAGCCAGGGGCCGTGGGTCGAAGGGAAGGCTCGCGCCGCGCGCCCGGGCGGGGGGCGGACGGCGCGGATGGCGGATGGGCCGACAGCCGTCCCGGCGTCGGCCCTGGGGATCAGGTTTCCCAGGTCGGCGTGCTGCGCAGCACCTCTTCCATGGTGGTGAGCCCTTCGGCGACCTTCATCGCGCCGGCCAGGCGCAGCGGCCGCAGGCCTTCCTGGACGGCCTGGCGGCGCAGCGCCGTCATGTCGGTCACCGGGTGCAGGTGCTTGCGCACGGTGTCGCTCATGAGCAGCAGTTCATACAGCCCCGCCCGGCCGCGGTAGCCGGTGTTGCGGCAGTCCAGGCAGCCCACCGGCTTGTAGGGCTTGACGCCCCCGTTCAGCCGCCAGGGCTTAAGCGTCTCGTTGAGCGTGTCCCGCGTGACGTCCGGATCCGGCTGCTTGCAGGTCGGGCACAGCGTCCGGACCAGGCGCTGGGCCAGCACGCCGATCACGGTCGCGTCGATCAGATAGTTGGGCACACCCAGGTCCACCATCCGCGTGATGGCCGAGGCCGAGTCGTTGGTGTGCAGGGTCGAGAACACCAGGTGGCCGGTGAGCGAAGCCTGGATCGCCATCTCGGCGGTCTCCAGGTCTCGGATCTCGCCGACCATGATGATGTCCGGGTCCTGCCGCATCAGCGCGCGCAGCCCCTCGGCGAAATTGAAGTCGAGTGCCGACTGCACCTGCGTCTGGTTGAAAGCCGGCTCGATCATCTCGATCGGGTCCTCGACGGTGCAGACGTTGACCTCCTCGGTCGCCAGGCGCTTGAGCGTGGAGTACAGCGTGGAGGTCTTGCCGCTGCCGGTCGGTCCGGTGACCAGAATGATCCCGTGCGGCCGCGACGTGAGTCGATTCCAGCGCTCGGCGTCATGACCGGAAAAGCCCAGCTGCGCCAGATCCTTGACGGCCGTGTCCGGGTCGAAGATCCGCATCACCATCTTCTCGCCGAAGGCGGTGGGCAGCGTCGACAGACGCATTTCCACTTCCTCGCCGGCGGGGTTGCGCGTCTTGATCCGGCCGTCGAGCGGGCGGCGCTTCTCGACCACGTCCATCCGGCCCAGCAGCTTGATCCGCGAGGTCATCGCGCCCATCACCGACGGGGGCAGCTGGTAGACCGTGTGCAGCACGCCATCGATGCGGAAGCGGATGACGCCCATCTCGCGCCGCGGCTCGAGGTGGATGTCGCTGGCGCGCTGGTCGAAGGCGTACTGCCAGAGCCAGTCCACCACCTGGACGATGCCCTGGTCGTTGGCGTCGAGCTGGCGATTGCTGCGCCCCAGTTCGACCAGTTGCTCGAAGCTGGCCTGCTGGCTGACCTCGCCGCTCTTGGTCGCGGCCTTCACCGAGCGCGCGAGCGTGAAGAACTCGGTCGTGAAGCGCGCGATCTCCTGCGGATTCGCCAGGACCAGCTTGACCCGCTTGCGGGTGTGGGACTCGATCTGCGGGACCCAACCAGTGTCGTTCGGCTCGGCGGTCGCGATGGTCACGTCGGTCAGGCCGACCTGGATGGGCAGGCAGCGGCGCGCCTCGGCGTAGTTGGCCGACATCACGTCGGCGATGCGGCCGACGTCGACCTTCAGCGGGTCGATGCGGACATAGGGCAGCTTGAGCCGCCCCGCGAGCCATTCGGTGAGCCCCTCGATGTCCAGCGGCTTGCCGGTGGCGGTGCGCACCAGTCCGGCATTGCCCAGCCGCACCAGCGGATGCAGCGCGCTCTTGGCCGCGGCGAAGCGGCCCTCGGTGCGCTGGACCTGCTCGGCGTCGATCACGCCGTCCTCGGCCAGCCAGCGCAGCATGCGGTGCCAGTCGAGCTTGGCGTCCGCGGCGGCGCCTGATCCCGTGCCCGATCCAGCGCCTGGACTCGAGCCCGGCGGCGGTGCGGTGGCCGGTGCTGAGGATCCGGCCGCGGTCGGCGCCACGGGCTTGGACGGCGCGGTTCCGGCGTCGGCCTTGGTCGAGGAGCTCTTCATGGTCACTCGCGGATCTGGTTGATGATGTTCATCGGCAGCGGCCGGACCAGCTTGAGCCACTTGCGCGCCGGCAAGTCATGGCGCTGCTCGATGTTAGCGGCGCGCTGCTCCAGCACCTCGCGCGACGGGACCTCGACGCCCCGCCCCGCCACCACGACGGTGTTGCCCTCGCGGGTCGGCGTCAGGTGCCAGACCTGGTCCGACCCGAACACCTTGGCGATCCGCGCCGCGCTGCGCGCAAAGCTGGCGCTGCGGCCGAAGAGGTTCACCGTCATGAGTCCCCCGTCGGCCAGCACATGGCGGCAGTCGGCGTAGAAGGCCTCGTCGTCCAGCACCGGCGCGGCGGCCTCGTGGTCGTACAGGTCGACGTTGAGCACCTGCGCCGTCCCCCAATTCGCCGCGTCCGCGACCCACTGCCCGGCATCCTCGTTGACCACGCGGAAGCGCTCGTCATCCTCGGGTAGGTGGAACCAGTGCCGGCAGGCGGAGATGACGGTCGGATTGATCTCGACCGCGGTGGTCTTCATCTTCAGCTGCTTGCGGCAGAAGCGCGACAACGCGCCCGCGCCCAGCCCGAGCTGCACCGCCATGCCCTGGTTGAGCTCGCGCGCATCGCGCCACAACATCCAGGCCATCATGCGCTGCACGTACTCGAGCTCGAGCTTCTCCGGCTTCTTGACCCGCATGGCGCCCTGCACCCAGATCGAGTCCAGGTGCAGGAAGCGCACGCCGTCGAATTCGCTCAGCGTGGCCTCGACCCAATCGATCGCCTTGCTCTTCTTCTTGTCCCGTTTGTCGCTCACGTGTCGTTCCCGCGCGGATCCGTGTCGCGATCGACATCGATCGGCGCGGTCCGGCTCATGATGGCCTCACGACCCGGCGAGCTGCCGCCAGGCCTCCAGCTTGGCATCGTAGGGCATCGTGTAGGCGGGACTGGAGCTGGGCAGGCTCAGCACGCGGTAACGGGCTGCAAGCGGCCCCAGCTGGCGCAGGCCGAAACGGGCCGCGGTGCCGCCGTTGAAGCCGATGGTGCGCAGCGCGGGCAGCCGCTCGATCAGCCCCGCCAGGTCGCTGGCGAAGGGATTGCGGATGGCGCTGTCCAGGCTGCCCTCGCGCTCGGTCTCGGTGATGACGTCCCACACGGCGATGCGGTGCAGGCGCAAGGCGGCCAGGCGCTCCGGGTAGCTCATCGCGACGAGGTCCACATCGAAGACCGCGCCGACCAGGCGCCAGAACTGGTTGCGCGGATGGCCGTAGTACTGCGCGGCCTTGAGCGAGGCCACGCCCGGGAAGCTGCCCAGCAGCAGCCATTGCGCGTCCGGCGCGTGGACCGGGGCCAGGCCTTGCCAGCGCTCGCCCTCGGCCGGGTCGCCGGCGCGCGCATCCGGCGGCACGCCCCCCTTGTCGGCCGTCGTCATCGCCCGGTCAGCCCTCGAGCGCCGCCAGCTTCGGCAGCGCCGCGATCGCGTTGCGCCGCGTGACGGCCGCGGCCTGCTCGGGCGACCAGCCGCGCAACTCGCCCAGCACCGCGCCGATGCGTGCGAGCTCGCCCGGCTCGTTGCGCGCGGTCGCGCCCGCGGCGCGCTCCTCGGCGGTGCGGTAGAGCCAGTGCGGCGGGATGTCGGGCGCATCGGTCTCGACGACCAGCACCTCCTCCGGCAGTTCCCGCGCCAGCCGCCGGATCTGCAGCGAACGGTCGAAGGTCACCGTGCCGCCGAAGCCGAGCCGGAATCCGAGCTCGAGGAAGGCCTCGGCCTGCTGACGGCTCCCGTTGAAGGCGTGGCCGATGCCGCCCGTCGTCAGGCCGACGCGGCGCAGCCCGGCGAGCAGTTGATCCGCGCTGCGCCGCACATGCAGGATGACCGGCAGGCCATGACGCCTGGCGAGCTTGAGCTGCTCGACATAGAAGTGCTGCTGGATCGCCGGATCCAGGCCCTTCACGAAGAAGTCCAGGCCGATCTCGCCGATGCCCACCAGCCGCGGGTCATCGCGGTGCTCGGTCAGCAGGCGGTCCAGCCGCGCGAGGTCCTCCTCGCGCGCCTGCATCACGTACAGCGGATGGATGCCCAGCGCGTACGCGAAGCCGTGCTCGTGCGCGAGCGCCCTCACCCGTTCGAAGTTCCCGGCGACGACGGCCGGGATCACGATCTGCGTCACCCCGGCCGCGCGCGCGCGCGCCACGACCGCGTCGCGATCGGCATCGAACTCCGCCGCGTCGAGGTGGCAGTGGGTATCGGTCCACATGGGGCTTGGCGGCGGGGTCCGGTCGGCAGACGCCGCGTCGCGCGACGCGCTCAGCGGAAGACCACCGTGCGGTGGCCGTTGAGCAGCACCCGATGTTCCGAGTGCCACTGGATCGCGCGCGCCAGCGTGATGCACTCGGTGTCGCGGCCGATGGCCACGAGCTGGTCGGGTGTCATGCTGTGGTCGATGCGGGCCACGTCCTGCTCGATGATCGGGCCCTCGTCCAGGTCCGAGGTCACGTAGTGCGCGGTCGCGCCGATCAGCTTGACGCCGCGCTCATGCGCCTGGTGATAGGGGCGCGCGCCCTTGAAGCTGGGCAGGAAGCTGTGATGGATGTTGATCGCGCGCCCTTCGAGGAACTGGCACATCTCCGGCGACAGGATCTGCATGTAGCGCGCCAGCACGACCAGGTCGATGCGCTGCTCCTCGATCAGCTCGCGGATCTTGCGTTCCTGCGCCTGCTTCTGCTCGTCGGTGGACTGCAGCAGCGGGAAGTGGTGGAACGGGATGTCGTGCGAGGCGGCCAGCTGATAGAAGTCGCGATGGTTCGAGACGATGGCCGGGATCTCGATGGCCAGGTGTCCGGTCTGCACGCGGAACAGCAGGTCGTTCAGGCAGTGGCCCAGCTTGGACACCAGCAGCAGCACGCGGGTCTTGCGGCCGGCGTCCACCAGTTCCCAATCCATCTGCATGCGCTGCGCCAGCGGCGCGAAGGCCTCGCGCAGCGAACCCGCGGTGCGCGGCTGGGCGCATTCGAACTCGATGCGCATGAAGAAGCGGTGATGGTCCGCGTCGCCATGCTGCGCCGAGGTCAGGATGTTGCCGCCCTGCTCCAGCAGCACGCCGGTCACGGCATGCACGATGCCGGCCTGGTCCGGGCAGCTGAGCTTCAGGATGAAGCGGGTCGACGGGGTGTCCGGGGTACTGATGGGGGCGATCATGGTGGCACGCATCGTAAACGAGCGGCCATCGGCGACCGGACCGGCGGCCCGGAAGGCCCCTCGCGATCGGGCAACCCAGCCTCGAACGCGACGTCGGCGCGGTCGCCGAGGGCGGCGAGCGACGAGGGGCCGGGCCCTCGCGCCCGCCGGGTGTCAGTCCAGCGCCCGCAGCGCGCCGCCGACCAGGCGGCGCTGCTGCTCGCAGCGGCGCGCCAGGTCCTGGTCGTGGGTGACCATGACGAAGGCGGTGCCGTACTCGCGCGCCATCTCCAGCATGAGGTCGAAGACGGTGGCGGCGGTGGTCCGGTCCAGGTTCCCCGTCGGCTCGTCGGCCAGCACGCAGGCCGGCCGGGTGACCAGCGCGCGGGCGATGGCCACGCGCTGACGCTCGCCGCCGGAGAGCTCGCCCGGCCGGTGGTCGACGCGCGCGGCGAGGCCGACGCGGGCCAGCACCTCGGCGGCACGGGCGCGGGCCTGCTCCTGAGGGACACGGCGGATGCGCAGCGGCATGGCGACGTTGTCGACCGCGCTGAATTCCGGCAGCAGGTGGTGGAACTGGTAGATAAAGCCCAGGTGCTGGTTGCGCCAGTCGCCGCGGGCCGTCTCGCCGAGGGCGCCCAGGTCGCGGCCCATCAGCTCGACGCGGCCGGCGCTGGGCTTGTCCAGCCCGCCCAGCAGATGCAGCAGCGTGCTCTTGCCCGAGCCCGACGCCCCCAGGATGGCCAAGGTCTCCCCGGCCTTCACGGTCACGTCCAGGCCGTTGAAGACCTGCACGTCCAGCGGTCCCTCGACGAAGCGCTTGCCCAGGCCCAGGCCCTGGAGCACCACCTGGCCGGCCTGCGCGGCCGGCGCGGATTGCTTGACCTCATTCATAGCGCAGCGCCTCCGCGGGTTGGACGCGGCTGGCGCGCCAGCTCGGATACAGCGTGGCCACGAAGGCCAGGATCAGCGAGGTCACGGTGATCGGGATGATGTCGGCCCATTGCGGATCGCTGGGCATGTGGCTGATGACGTAGATGCTGGCGGGCAGGAAGGTGGTGTGCAGCAGCCGCTCGATGAAGGGGACGATCACATCGAGGTTGTGCGCGACCAGCAGGCCCAGCCCCAGGCCGCCGAAGGTGCCCATCACGCCGGACAGCGCGCCCTGGATCATGAACACGCCCATGATCGAGCGCGGGCTCGCGCCCAGGGTGCGCAGGATGGCGATGTCGGCCTGCTTGTCGGTGACGGTCATCACCAGCGTCGAGACCAGGTTGAACGCGGCGACCGCGACGATCAGCGTCAGGATGATGCCCATCATCCGCTTCTCGACCTGGACGGCGTCGTACCAGTTGGCGTTGGTGCGGGTCCAGTCGCGGACGTAGATGCTGGGGCCCAGCGACTGCTGCAGCTGCGCGGCGACCTCGCGGGCCTGCTGCACGTCGTGCAGCCGCAGCTGGACGCCGGTCGGCGTGCCGGTGCGGAACAGCCGTGCGGCGTCGCCGACGTGGATGAGCGCCAGACCGCTGTCGTACTCGTAATGACCCGCCTGGAACACGCCGACCAGCGTGAACTGGCGCAGCGTCGGCAGCACGCCCAGCGGCGTGACCTGCCCCGCCGGCACGGCCAGGGTGATCTTGTCGCCCTTCTGCACGCCCAGCTGGCGCGCCAGCTCGACGCCCAGGATCATGTTCCATTCACCCGGCTTGAGCAGGTCCAGCAGACCTTCCTTGCCCAGTTGCGCCGCGATCGGGGTGACCGCCGGCTCGAGCGCCGGATCGATGCCCCGCACGATCGCGCCGCGCATGTCCTCGCCCCGCGCGATCAGCGCCTGCGAGGAGATGAAGGGCGCGGCGCCCGCGACCTGCGGGTTCTGCTTCGCCTTCGCGGCCACCGCCTGCCAGTCCGGCAGGCCCTCGCCGCTGTAGTTCAGCAGCTCCACGTGCGCGATGACGGACAGCATCCGCTCGCGGACCTCCTTCTGGAAGCCGTTCATCACCGACAAGACGATGATCAGCGCCGCGACGCCCAGCGCGATGCCGAACATCGACACGCCGGAAATGAAGGAGATGAAGCGGTTGCGGCGCCCCCCACGCCCGGCTCGCGTGTAGCGCCAGCCGATCTGCAACTCATAGGGCCAATTCATAGGGGGTGGATGCTAACCGCTCGCCTTGCGGGCTCGGCTTAGGTCGGACTGATGGACCGAGCGGCAGCCATCCGGGGCGGGGGCCCCGGCGGCCGGCGGAGGCCGAGCCCCAGAGCGCCAACTCACTCCGCTCGCCTTCGGCTCGCTGCGTTCAGACAGACGGCGCTCAGTCAGATGACAAGGGCTCAGCCTCCGCCGGCCGCCGGGGCCCCCGCCCCTTCTGGCTACGCGTCACCGAGCTTGTCCCAGGGGACGTCAGTGCGCCTCGTCCCAGTTGGCGCCGACTCCGACTTCGGCCAGCAACGGCACCTTCAGCGCGGCGACGCCCGCCATCAAGGTCGGGATCTCGGACTTGACCCAGTCCAGTTCGGCGTCAGGAACCTCGAAGACCAATTCGTCATGCACCTGCATCACGATGCGCGTCCGCTTGCCCTGCTCGTCCAGCGCCTGCTGCACCGCGATCATCGCCAGCTTGATCAGGTCGGCCGCCGTGCCCTGCATCGGCGCGTTGATGGCCTGACGCTCCGCGCCGCTGCGGCGCGGACCGTTGCCCGAGTTGATCTCCGGCAGCCACAGGCGGCGCCCGAACACGGTCTCGACGTAGCCCTTCTCCTTGGCGAATTGCTTGGTGTCGTCCATGTACTGGCGCACGCCGGCGAATCGGGTGAAGTAGCGGTCGATGTAATCCTTCGCCGCCTTGTTCTCGATGCCCAGCGATTGCGCCAGGCCGAACGCCCCCATGCCGTAGATCAACCCGAAGTTGATGGTCTTGGCGTAGCGGCGCTGCTCGGGCGTCACGCCGTCCAGCGCGGCGCCGAACACCTCGGCCGCCGTGGCGCGGTGCACGTCCTGGCCTTCCTGGAAGGCCTTGAGCAGGCCCGGGTCCTCGCTCATGTGCGCCATGATGCGCAGCTCGATCTGCGAATAGTCGGCCGACACGATGTGGTGCCCCGGCGGCGCGATGAAGGCCTCCCGCACCTTGCGGCCGTCGGCCGTGCGGATGGGGATGTTCTGCAGGTTGGGCTCGTTGCTGGACAGGCGCCCCGTCACCGCCACGGCCTGCGAGTAGGTCGTGTGCACGCGGCCGGTGCTCACGTTGACCATCAGCGGCAGCTTGTCGGTGTAGGTGCTCTTGAGCTTGGACAGGGCCCGGTACTCCAGGATCTTGGCCGGCAGCGGGAAGTCCGCCGACAGCTTCTCCAGCACCTCCTCGTCCGTGGACGGCGCGCCGGTCGCGGTGCGCTTGACCACGGGCAGGCCCAGGCGGTTGAACAGGATCTCGCCGATCTGCTTGGGCGAGCCGATGTTGAAGGGCTGTCCCGCGATCTCGTAGGCGGCCTGCTCGGCGGCGACCATGCGCTGCGCCAGCTCGGCGCTCTGCGCCTGCAGCTTGGACGCGTCGATCAGCACGCCGGTGCGCTCGATGCGCGCCAGCAGCGCCGACACCGGCATCTCCACCTGCTCGTAGATGAACTTCAGGCCCGCATCGGCCTCCAGGCGCGGCATCAGGGTCTGGTGCACATGCAGGCACATCTCGGAATCCTCGCAGGAGTACTCCGACGCCTTGGCCACCTCGACCTGCGCGAACGGGATCTGGTGCGCGCCCTTGCCGCACAGGTCCTCGTAGCTCAGCCCCTTGCGGCCCAGCACGCGATCGGCCAGTGCTTCGAGGCCGTGGCCGCGATGCGCCTCCAGCACATAGCTCTCGAGCATGGTGTCGTAGGCCGTGCCCTGCACCGCGATGCCATGGTTGGCCAGCACATGGGTGTCGTACTTGACGTTCTGCGCGACCTTCTTCTTCAGCGGATCCTCGAACCAGGCCTTGAGCCGGGCCAGCACCTCGTCCATCGGCAGCTGCTCGGGCGCGTCGGGGCCCTCGTGGCGCAGCGGGATGTAGGCGGCCTCGCCCGGCTTGACGCTGAAGCTGATGCCGACGATGCGCGCCTTCATCGGATCGAGCGAATCGGTCTCGGTGTCGAAGGCGGCCAGCTCGGCGGCGTCGAGCTTCTCGATCCAGGCGTCCAGACGCGCGAAGTCGAGGAGGGTCTCGTACTGCTTGTCGACGGGGAGGGCCGGCGGCTCGTGCTCGGCGAAGGCGTCGACCTGACGCGCGCCGCCCAGGTCGGCCTCGGCCGCCGCGTGCTTGGGCTTGGCGCCGCCGAGCTTGCTCTCCAGGTCCTTCTTCCAGGTCTTGAAGCCGTTGCGCGCGAAGAAGTCCAGCAAGCCGGCCTCGTCGACCGGATTGAAGGCCAGCGACTCCAGCGCGGGCCAGCCCGCCACGTGCAGGCACAGGTCGCAGTCCAGCTTGACCGTGACCAGCTTGCGCCCCATCGGCAGCCAGTCCAGCGCCTTGCGCAGGTTCTCGCCGGCGACGCCCTTGATCTTGTCCGCGTTGGCGATCACGCCGTCCAGCGAGCCGTGCTCGCCGATCCACTTGGCCGCGGTCTTGGGACCGACCTTCTCGACGCCCGGCACGTTGTCGACCGTGTCGCCCATCAGGGTCAGGTAATCGATGATGCGGTCCGGCGGGACGCCGAACTTGGCCAGCACGCCCGCCTCGTCCAGCTTCTCGTTGCTCATGGTGTTGATCAGCGAGACATCGGGGGTGACCAGCTGCGCCAGGTCCTTGTCGCCGGTCGAGATCACCACCTGGTGGCCGGCCTGGGCCGCCACGCGCGACAGCGTGCCGATGCAGTCGTCCGCCTCGATGCCCGGCACCGTCAGCACCGGCCAGCCCAGCAGCTTCACCACTTCATGGATGGGGCCGATCTGCGCGCGCAGATCGTCGGGCATGGGGGCGCGCTGGGCCTTGTACTCGGGGTACCACTCGTCGCGGAAGGTCGGGCCCGAGGCGTCGAACACGCAGGCGGCGTGCTCCGCGCCGTAGTCGTCGCGCAGCTTCCTCAACATCGCCACCATGCCGTGGATGGCGCCGGTCGGCTGCCCGTCGGGTCCGCGCAGATCGGGCATCGCGTGGTACGCGCGGTAGAGGTAGCTGGAACCGTCGACCAGCAGCATCAGGGGTTTGCTCATCCGCGCATTGTCGCAAGGCCGAGGGGCGCCGCCTGTCAGCAGAAGTCGCCTCCGCGCCCGCGCCTCGCCCCGGCCGTCGCCGCTCGCGTCCTCCGTCGCGGGGCACCCGCCGGACCCAGGCCCCGCCTCCAGGGGGAGACGCCGTGACCGACGGGGGATTTCCCGGACGCGGGCATAGAATCGCCCCCACCATGAAAGCCACCCGCCTCGCCCCCCTGTCGAGCTTCATCGGCCTGGCCGCCGTCGCCCTGATCGCCCTGCCGGGCCAGGCGCGCGCCGCCGACGCGCCGCAAGCCCAGGCCGCCGCGTCGGCGCCGGCACCGGCCTCCACCGGTCCCGGCACCTTCCGCGACGTGCCCGAGGTGAAGGTCGAACAGCTCGTCAATGAAGACGACAAGGTTCGCATCGAGGAGACCCGGGTGCGTGGCCTGACCCAAAAGGTCGTGGTCAAGAACAAGGACAGCAAGGCGCCCGAGTACGAGATCCTGCTCGGCGACACCGGCCGCGACATCCCCACCCGTCAGGGCGCCGACCGCGGCAACGCGGGCTCGCGCGTCTGGCGCATCTTCAATTTCTGACCGTCGCGGCCCGACCCGCGCGGGTCGGCCCCGGTCCCGTTCTTTTTCCGCTTCATGGCCGTTTTCACCGACGTCTCGACCGGGCAGGCGCAAGCCCTGCTCGACACGCTGGACCTGGGCGAGCTGCAATCGCTCCGGGGCATTCCCGCCGGCATCGAGAACACCAACTACTTCGTCACCACCGCCCGCGGCGGCCAGACGCACGACTACGTCCTGACCGTCTTCGAGCGCCTGAGCTTCGAGCAGCTCCCGTTCTATCTGGAGCTGATGCGCCACCTGGCGCGCAAGGGCGTGCCCGTGCCCGCGCCGCAGCCCGACGCGCACGATCGCATCCTGCACCGCATCGGCGACAAGCCGGCCGCGGTGGTCGACAAGCTGCGCGGCGGCCATCAGCTGGCGCCCGACCAGTTCCACTGCGAGCAGGTCGGCGCGGGCCTGGCCCGCATGCACCTGGCCGGCCAGGACTTCCCGCTGCACCAGGACAACCTGCGCGGCCTGGCCTGGTGGCGCGAGACCGTCCCCGTCGTGCTGCCCTACCTCGCGCCCGCGCAGGCCGAGCTGCTGAGCGCCGAGCTCGCCTTCCAGGAGCATCTGGCTCCCGGCGCCGCCGCCCTGCCGCGCGGCCCGGTGCACGCCGACCTGTTCCGCGACAACGTGATGTTCGAGGGCCTGCCCGGCCGGGAGATGCTCAGCGGCTTCTTCGACTTCTACTTCGCCGGCGTGGACAGCTTCCTGTTCGACCTGTGCGTCTGTCTGAACGACTGGTGCATCGACCTGGACAGCGGCCGCCTGGACGAGCAGCGCGCCGCCGCCTTCGTCCGGGCCTATGAATCGGTGCGACCGCTCAGCGGCGCCGAGCATCGCCTGATGCCCGGCCTGCTGCGCGCCGCCGCGCTGCGCTTCTGGATCTCGCGTCTGTGGGACTTCCACCTGCCGCGCGAGGCCAGCCTCCTCAAACCCCACGATCCCACCCATTTCGAGCGCGTCCTGCGCGAGCGCATCGCCAAGCCCTGGCATGCGCTGGAGTCCTTGCCATGATCCTGCACCTCCAATCGGTCCCGCCGCGCAACGGCCTGCTCTGGGTGCGCCACGGGCTGAAGGTGCTGCAACGCAAGCCGATCGCGCTGATCGGCCTGTTCGCGATGTTCCTGCTGGTGTCCTCGCTGCTCCAGCTGATCCCGCTGCTGGGCCAGTTGGTGGTGCTGTGCGCGCTGCCGATGGTGTCGCTGGCCTTCATGCTGGCGTCGCACCAGGTGCTGCAGTCCCACACGCCCACCGCCGCCGTGTTCGCGCAGCCGCTGCAGCTCACGCGCGAGCGCCGCGTCGCGCAACTGCAGCTGGGCGCGCTCTACGCGGTGTCGACCATCGCGGTGATCTTCCTGGCCCACTGGCTCGATGGAGGCGCGCTGACGCGCGTCGTCGAGCAGGTGGCCACCGCCGGCGAGAAGAGCGATCCCAAGGCCATCGAGGCCGCGATGACCGATCCCTCGCTGACCAGCGGCATCGCGCTGCGGCTGCTGTTCACCGGACTGATCTCCATCCCCTTCTGGCATGCGCCGGCGCTGATCCACTGGGGCGGCCAGGGCGTGCTGCAGGCGCTGTTCTCCAGCACGCTGGGCGTGTGGCGCAACAAGGGCGCCTTCGCCCTGTCGGGCCTGGCCTGGGTGGGCCTGACCTTCGGCACGACCCTGGTGCTGACCATCGTCGGCCTGCTCGTGGGGCTGGGCAATCTGCTGCCCTACCTGCTGGTGCCGCTGGGCATGGCGCTGACGACGGCGTTCTACTGCTCGCTGTACTTCACCTTCATCGACTGCTTCATGTTCGGTGCCCCGCGTGACCTGCCCCTGGACACGCCCGCGGCCGCCCCGCCGCCGCAGGATCCGCCCGCCCCCACCGACCCCGTCTGAGCGCGTTGGAACGTAGTTCGCACGGATCATCGACTTCCGCATTTCCTGACGATTTTTTAACGCCACCGTCACGCCTGCTTTCCAGAATCCGCCCGCACTTTCGTTAGCGGAGCCTTCACGCATGAGCAAGCAGCACGACATCGTGGCCAGCCAGGTCAACGAGTACGACGAGGACGTCGTCGTCAATCCCTCCAGCAACCCGCACTTCGACGACATCCTGGCCGCGCGCCTGTCGCGTCGCGTCGCCCTCAAGGGCGGCATCAGCACCACGGCGGCGGCCCTGCTGGGCGGCTCGATCCTGAGCGCCTGCGGCGGCAGCGACGACCCGGCGCCCACCCCGGCCCCGGCGCCGCCCCCCGCGCCGGCCGCGCTGAAGATCGGCTTCAACGCCGTCGCCAAGAACAAGAACGACCTGGTCACCGTGCCGGACGGCTACAACGTGTCCATCCTGCACGCGGTCGGCGACCCGATGCACTTCGGTGACCTGTCCTGGCAGGACGACGGCTCCGAGAGCGCCGACTCCTACAACCGCCGCATCGGCGACGGCCATGACGGCATGTACTGGTTCGGCCTGTCCGACGCCGGCGCCTACCAGGCCGACCGCTCCGACCGCGGCCTGCTGGCGGTGAACCACGAGTACGTGGTCGCCCCCTACGTGCTGCACCCGGCCGGCCGCGCCGCCGGCGCCACCCGCAACGCCACCGAGGTCGAGAAGGAGATCTACGCCCACGGCGTCTCCATCGTCGAGGTCAAGCGCGACGGCGGCAACACGACGATGGTGCGCGGCTCGCGCTACAACCGCCGCGTGACCTCGGCCACGACCATGGACTTCACCGGCCCGGCCCGCGGCAACGCGCAGCTGGCCACGCTGTTCAGCACCGGCGCCACGCAGACCCGCGGCACCAACAACAACTGCGCCAACGGCTACACCCCCTGGGGCACCTACCTGACCTGCGAGGAGAACTACCTCAACGTGATCAGCCGCGCCGCCGGCGATGACGCCCAGCGCAGCGCCAAGGAGATCGCCAGCCTGAACCGCTACGGCCTGCCGCAGAACCGCAAGAGCCCCTACCTGTGGGAGACCGCCGGCAGCACCGACCTGTACGCGCGCTGGAACTCCTCGGTGACGGGCGCGGCCGCCACGGCCGACTACCGCAACACCATCAACACCTTCGGCTGGGTGGTGGAGATCGACCCGTTCGCGCCGGACTCGACCCCGGCCAAGCGCACCGCGCTGGGCCGCTTCAACCATGAGGGCGCGTGGCCCGCTCCCGCCGTGGCCGGCAAGCCCATCGTGATCTACATGGGCGACGACTCGCGCAACGAGTACATCTACAAGTTCGTGTCCAAGGCCAACTGGGACGCGGCCGACGTGGGCAAGGGCATGGCCGCCGGCGCCAAGTACCTGGACGAAGGCACCCTGTACGTCGCGCGCTTCAACGCCGACGGCTCGGGCGACTGGCTGGAGCTGAGCTACGGCAAGAACGGCCTGGACGCGACCAACGCGGCCTACGCCTTCGCCGACCAGGGCGACGTGCTGATCAACGCCCGCCTGGCCGCCGACAAGCTGGGCGCGACCAAGATGGACCGCCCGGAATGGGGCGCGGTGCACCCGACCAACGCCGAGGTCTACATGACCTTGACCAACAACAGCAACCGCGTGGCCAACACCGCGACGCCCACCGGCAGCCAGCTCAAGCCGGACGCCGCCAACCCGCGCTACTACGAGGACATCAAGGGCGGCACGACCTCGCAGAAGGGCAACCCGAACGGCCACATCATCCGCTGGCGCGAGAGCGCGACGGACGTGACCAAGCTGAACTGGGACATCTACCTGTTCGGCGCGGAATCGACCGCGGCGGCCGACGTGAACCTGTCCTCGCTGACGGACGTGAACGACTTCTCCAGCCCGGACGGCCTGTTCTTCGACAAGCGCGGCATGCTGTGGATCCAGACCGACGACGGCGCCTACACCGACGTCACCAACTGCATGATGCTGGCGGCCATCCCGGGCAAGGTCGGTGACGGCGGCAAGGCCAACGCGGCCGGCGGCACGTCGACCATCGCCGGCGCCAAGGCGACGGCCGACACGGTGCGCCGCTTCCTGGTCGGCCCCAAGGAGTGCGAGATCACCGGCATCGCGATGACGCCGGACAACAAGACGCTGTTCTTCAACGTGCAGCACCCGGGCGAGGACTCGACCCCGGACTTCGCCGCCAAGACCTTCGGCAGCTACTGGCCCGCCAGCCAGTCCGACGCCACCGCGAAGAAGCGTCCGCGCTCGGCCACGGTCGTGATCACGCGCAAGGACAACGGCGACATCGGCGTCTGATCCGCCTCAGCCCTTGAGCTCGAAGCCCGCCATCCGGCGGGCTTTGTCGTTCACGACCTCGAGCAGCCGGTCGACGAGCGCCGACGGCAGCTCGCCCGCGAGCTCGTCGGCGAGCGCTCGCGCATGCGCGGGGACCAGCTCGCTCATGCGCTTCAGCTCGAGCGCGAGGCTGCGCGGCGCGATGTCGCCGTCGCGCGCGAACGCGGCCCAGTCCTCGATGCCCGCGCGCGCCGCCGCGTCCGCGTCGCTGGATAGACCGAAGGCCGGCGCCAGGCGCAGGCCGCCGTGATCGACGAGGAAGCACAGGTTGTCCGCGCCGGCCTCGGCGCCGATCAGCTGGCGGAACAGCGTCCAGCGCAGCAGCGCGCGGCTGTCGACCAGGGGCAAGGGGCTGTGGCGCAGCAGCGCGAAGCGCTCGCCGTCGGTGACCGGTTCGCCCGCGGCGCGGCCCAGGGCCTGTCGCGCGGTGATGGCATGCAGACGTTGAACGCGGCCGTCGTCCAGGCGACGCCGGTCGAAGCGCTCGACCAGCAGCACCGGCTCGGGCACGCGGTGCAGCTCGACGCGCGCGACGTCCAGGCCCACCCGTTCGGCCAGGCGCATGCAGAAGAACTCGTCGAACGGCAGCTCGCTCCGCGCCGCCGAGTCGGGCGCCGGCTTCAGCAGATGGGTGGAGGCGATCTGCGGTCCGTCGACCAGATGCCACTCGCCGCGATCGACGTACACGCCGAGCTTGTCGCGCCGTCCCGGCAGCGCGTGCCGCACCTGGCCATCCCAGACCGCGAGCGGCAGGAGGTCGCGATGTCGAAGGCGCTCCGAGAGCTCGTCACGGGCGATGCGGCGCTGCATCGGCGTCGCGCTCCGCGGGACCGCGCCGACACGGCCGGCGGGAGGCTCGTCCCCGACCAGCCGTACCGCGCCGGCGAGCTCGCGTCCCAACCGCCCCAGCGCCTGCCACACGTCATCCGGCGCGAGGTCGAGGGCCGCGAAGATCGCCCCGCGCGCCTCGCCCTCGGGCAGCAGCTGCTCGAAGAAGGTGGGGACGGCATCCCCCTCGAGCGCCGACCCCGGCCCGCCGCGCGCCGGCAAGGGCAAGGCCGGCGCCAGCGGATACGCGAGCGGCTCCGCCACCCAGCGCTCGACATAGGCCAGTGTGCGGTCCGGCCGCAGCCAGCCGACCTCACGCTCGTCCAACCAGACCTCGAGACCCCTCATGCGTCCTCGTCGAGATCGGAGAACTTGGAGTCCCGCGCGGTGCGGATGGCGCGCCGCACGACCTCCCGGTCCTGCGCGGGCACGGCGAACAGGCTGACGCCCAGCGCGCGCGCCGCCTTGAGCACGGTGGACAGGCTCACCCCGCCCTGCCCGGTCTCGATGTTGATCAGCGTCTGGCGCGACATGCCCAGCGCCTCGGCCGCCTCGACCAGCGGCAGCCGCGAGGTGGTCCGCGCGGCGCGCACGGCGGCGCCCAGCGCCACCGCGTCTTCAATCATGGGATCGTCCGGAGGATCGATCGGTACAACAGTGCGCATGGAGCTTCCTGAATCGGTACTGCATTCATCGGATCTCCCTCCCGGCAATCGTGATTCCTGTTTGCTGGAATCTTTGATGCCTCCGCGCGGCGAGCGTATCAGGCCGGCGGGGTGACCCCGTCCGGCCCGCGCTCACCGGCGGATCGCGCTCAGTCGATGGGGGTCAGCTTGGCCACGCTCAGCGCCAGCCACTTCGTGCCGTGGCGGCCGAAATTGACCTGCGCCCGCGCATCCGGCCCGCTGCCCTCGAGCGTCATCAGCACGCCCTCGCCGAACTTGTTGTGGAACACGCCCTTGCCCACGCGCAGGCCGCCGTGCTCGTCGCCGGTCTTCTCGGCGGCGGACTGCTTCATCGCGCTGGGCACCGGGGCCTGCGGGAACGAGGCCGCGTCCACCCGGCCCGCGCCCACCATGGACTTCAGGCCCGATCCGCGCTGCCAGGCCTGCTGGTAGTCCTTCGCGAAACCCGAGCCGAAGCCCTGGTTGCGCGGGGTCAGCCACTTGAGGGTCTCCTCGGGGAGTTCCTCCATGAAGCGGCTCTTGATGTTGTAGCGGGTCTGGCCGTGCAGCATCCGTGTCTGGCAGAAGCTGATGTACAGCCGCTGGCGCGCGCGCGTGATCGCGACGTACATCAGCCGGCGCTCCTCCTCCAGCCCGTCGGCGTCGGAGAGCGAGTTCTCGTGCGGGAACAGGCCTTCCTCCAGACCGGTGATGAACACCGCGTCGAACTCCAGGCCCTTGGCCGAGTGCACGGTCATCAGCTGGATCGCGTCCTGGCCGGCCTGGGCCTGGTTGTCGCCGGCCTCCAGCGAGGCGTGGGTCAGGAACGCGGCCAGCGGGGACATGATCTCGCCGGTCTCGGCGTCGGGCGTCGCGGGCGCGGCCGGGGCGATGGCGGCGGGCAGGCCCTCGGCGATCGCGCCGGGCGAGTGCTCGTCCACCGGAAGTGCCACCGCGTCCTTGCCGAAGCCCTCCTGGGTCACGAAGGCCTCGGCCGCGTTGACCAGTTCGCCCAGGTTCTCCAGCCGCTCCTCGCCTTCCTTCTCGTTGCGATAGAACTCGGCCAGGCCGGAATGCTCGATCACGTGCTCGATGATCTCGCGCAGCGTGAGGCCGGTGGTGGCCTCGCGCATCAGGTCGACCATCGCGACGAAGTTGCCCAGGCTGGAACCGCCGCGGCCGCTGATCGCGCCCACGCTCTGGTACAGCGAGCGCCCGCTTGCGCGCGCCGCGTCCTGCAGCAGCTCCACGGTGCGCGCGCCGATGCCGCGGGTCGGGAAGTTGACGACGCGCAGGAAGCTGGTGTCGTCGTTGGGGTTCTCGATCAGGCGCAGGTAGGCCAGCGCGTGCTTGACCTCGGCACGCTCGAAGAAGCGCAGGCCGCCATAGACGCGGTAGGGGACGCCGGCGTTGAACAGCGCCGATTCGATCACCCGCGACTGCGCGTTGCTCCGGTAGAGCACCGCGATCTCGCTGCGCGGCAGGCCCTGGCGATGCAGCGCCTGCGCCTCCTCCAGCAGCCACTGCGCCTCGGCGAAGTCGCTGCTCGATTCATAGACCCGCAGCGGCTCGCCCGGCCCGGCCTCGGTGCGCAGGTTCTTGCCCAGTCGGCGGCTGTTGTTGCTGATCAGCGCGTTGGCGGCGTCCAGGATGTTGCCGAAGCTGCGGTAGTTCTGCTCCAGCTTGACGACCTTGCGCACGCGGAACTCGCGCTCGAAGTCGCTCATGTTGCCCACGCGCGCGCCGCGGAAGGCGTAGATGCTCTGGTCGTCGTCGCCGACGGCGAACACGCCCTGGCCGCGGCCCGGGGGCGCGAACATCTTCAGCCACGCGTACTGCAGCTTGTTGGTGTCCTGGAACTCGTCGACCAGCACGTACTGGAAGCGGCGCTGGTAATGCTCGCGGACCTGCGCGTTGTCGCGCATCAGCTCGAAGCTGCGCAGCATCAGCTCGGCGAAGTCGACCACGCCCTCGCGCTCGCACTGGTCCGTGTAGGCCTGGTAGATCTCGACCAGCTTGCGGGTCTGCTCGTCGCGCAGGTCGATGTCCTTGGGACGCAGCCCGTCCTCCTTGGCGCCGGCGATGAACCACGACACCTGCTTGGGCACGAAGCGCTCCTCGTCCAGCTTCATCGCCTTGATGACGCGCTTGACCGCGGAGACCGTGTCGCCCGCGTCCAGAATCTGGAAGCCCTGCGGGAGCCCGGCCAGCTTCCAGTGCGCGCGCAGGAAGCGGTTGCACAGGCCGTGGAACGTGCCGATCCACATGCCGCGCACGTTCACCGGGAGCATCGCGGACAGGCGGGTGACCATCTCCTTGGCGGCCTTGTTGGTGAAGGTCACGGCCATCACGCCGGCGGGGGTCACCAGGCCCTGGCTCATCAGCCAGGCGATGCGCGTGGTCAGCACCCGCGTCTTGCCCGAGCCCGCGCCGGCCAGGATCAGCGCCGGCTCCTGGCCGAGCGTCACCGCGGCGTACTGCTCGGGGTTCAGGTTGTCGAGCAGGCCGCGCGGGACGCGCGGGCTGCTGAACAGATCGTCTTGCTGGGCGCTGGGATCGCCGAAGTCCTGGGAATTCATCCAGCCATTCTAGAGAGGCTGGCATGATGCCGCCCTCATGAAGCCTGAAAAATCCGGTGCCGCGGCGAACGCCACGGCCTGTCCCTGCGGCAGCGGCCGCCCTTACGACGCCTGCTGCGGCGTCCTGCATCGCGCCTTCGCCGAGTCCGGCACCCTCGCCGCCCCCGACGCGCAGGCGCTGATGCGCTCGCGTTACAGCGCCTACACGCTGGACCTGATCGACTACCTGCTGGCCACCTGGCATCCGAGCACCCGGCCCGAATCGCTGGAGCGCGGTCAGCCCGACCTGCGCTGGCTGGGTCTGGAAGTGCGCCGGCATGAACGCCAGGACGCCGACCACGAGACCGTCGAATTCATCGCGCGCAGCAAGTCAGGCGGCCGCGCGCAGCGCATGCACGAGATCAGCCGTTTCGTGCGCGAGCGGGGCGCGTGGCTGTATGTGGACGGCCAGATCGATTGACCAGCCGCACGGCCGGGGGGCGCCGCACGGCGGCGCCCAGCGCGGTCAGCAGCCGATCCAGAAGGGAACGGTGACCGACGTGAAACTCCTGAGGCATGGCGTGCTCCTGCTGACCCGAGACCGATGAACGATGCGTGCTGACCGAGGACTGCCTGTCGCGCATGATGGGCAGTCGAGATGACAGGATTTTGGCGAGGCCTCCTGTGGGGGCCCGCTCCCCCGAAACGGGGAAGAACGCGCTCAAACACGGGACACGGTGCGATGCGCGTTCCGATCGAACGATGACGACACCTGCTTCACCTCCCCCTTCTTCGGCCGCGGACGCCGCCCCCTTGAGCGCGGCGACCGCCGCCACGACCCCCACCGTGTCGGATCCGGCATCCCCGGCTCCTGCCGACGTGGGCCGGACGCCGGTCGCGCCGCCGCGCGCCCTGCCTTTGCTGTTCCTCGACGAGGCGCTCGCCATCATCGACAAGCCCGCCGGGCTGCTGGTGCACCGCACCGCGCTCGACGCCCATGAGCAGGACGCCGCGCTCCAGCGTCTGCGCGACCAGCTGGACCGGCCGGTGTGGCCGGCGCACCGGCTGGATCGCGGGACCTCGGGCGTGCTGGTGTTCGCGCTCGATGCCTCCGTGGCGAGCGCGCTGGGCGTCGCCCTGGCTGAACGCCGCACCCGCAAGCGCTACCTCGCCTTGGTGCGCGGCTGGCCGGCCGACGACGCGGGCGTGATCGATCACCCGCTGGCCCGCGATCCGGAGCTGCCCTCCGCCGGCCAGCCGATGCTCGAGGCGCAGACCGAGTGGTCCTGCCTGCGCCGACTCGAGCTGCCGGTGGCGACCGACCGGCGATTCCCGACGACACGGCTGGCATTGCTCGCGTGCGAGCCGGTGCAGGGGCGGCGGCATCAGATCCGTCGCCACCTGAAGCACATCGCCCACCCCATCGTCGGCGACGCGAACCACGGAAAGGGCCCGCTGAACCGGGCGCTCGCGGCGCACTTCGGGCTGCAGCGCCTGTGGCTGCATGCGGAGCGGATGACGCTCGCGCACCCGCTCACCGGCGTCGCGCTCAGCGTCGAGGCGCCGCCCGGACCGGAGTGGGCGCGCTTCCTCGGCGCCGCGACGGACACCCCCGTCCCGACTCAGCCCATGATCGGCTGAGCCCCGCGACCAGCGACCAGCGACCAGCGACCAGCGACTGGCGACTGGCAATCGGCAATTGGCAACCGACGAGCCACGAGCCAGGAGCCAGGAGCCAGGAGCCAAGAGCCAAGAGCCAGGAGCCAGGAGCCAGGAGCCAGGAGCCAGGAGCCAGGATCCTCCCGGCCGGGCGGGGTGGCCCGGCCCGCCGTTCAGCCGAATCGCAGCGCGTAGATCGGCGGCAGGTTGGCGGACACGAGGCGCCACTGGTCGCCCGCGTCGGCGGTCGACCAGAGGTTGCCGGTCGTGCTGCCCATCAGCAGCCGCCGGCCGTCGGCATGCGCGGCCAGCCCATGCCGGTAGACCAGGTCGTAGCAGTGCGATTGCGGCAGGCCCGCGCGCAGGGTCTCGAAGGTCCGCCCGCCATCGCGGGTCCGGTTCACCACCAGCGCGCCGCCGACCGGCAGGCGCTTCTCGTCCTTGATGCCCGGGACGAACCAGGCCGTGTCGGGATCGCCGGCATGCGCCGCCACCGCGAAGCCGAAGCCGGACAGCGGCGGCTTGATCTCGGTCCAGTTCGCGCCACCGTCCACCGACCGCCAGACGCCGTTGTGGTGCTGGCACCAGAGCACGTCGGGATCGGCCTCGGAGGCGACGATGCGATGCGGGTCCTGGGTGTTCTCCTCGCCGGCCTGTTCGGGCGGCATGAAGTCGGCTCGCATGCCCTTGGCGCTGATGCGCCAGCTCGCGCCGCCGTCCTCGCTGCGCCAGGCGCCGCCGCAGGAGATGCCCAGCAGCACCCGCTTCGGATCGCGCGGATCGACGTTTACCGAATGGATGCCCGGGGCGTCGTAGCCGCCGCCGAACCAGCCCAGGCGCTCGCTACGGTGCCAGAGCGCGTCCACCAGCTGCCAGGAGTCGCCGTCGTCGTCGCTGACGAAGAGCGCGCCGGGGATGGTCCCCGCCCAGAGCCGGCCGTCGCCGCCGCGCTCCAGGGACCAGATCTGCTGCAGCTTCCAGGCCGGTCCCTCGGCGCCCTCGGGCTGGGGCGGGAAGCTGGGCGGGGCGAGCTCGCGCCAGGTGGCGCCACCGTCCTCCGAGGCCTGCAGCTTGCAGCCGAAGTGACCGAGATTCAGCGCGGCGAACATCCGTCCGCCACCGCCCGGTGGCGGCAGCACCATGCTGACCGGATCGCCGACGAAGCTGTGGCGGGCGATGGTCCAGGCGCCCTGCGCGTCCTCGTGCAGCTCGAACAGGCCCTTGCGGGTGGCGACCCAGGCGGTGGCGGTCATCGGTGTCTCCTTGGCGAGGCCTGGCAAGACCAGGCGGGGATGCGGGAAATCGGCGGCGGACATGCAGAGGCCGACAAGGGATCGACGTTCGACGGATCAGGATTTCGACATCAGGGGGCGCGACCGGCGACGCTGATCGGGCGCCATCCGGGGGCCGGTGAACGCCCGGGACATCGAGGGCGTCAGGGCATCGCCGAGGTCGCCGGAGATCTTCAGCCGCCCGACAGCGCCTGCAGCACGTAGACCTTGGACGCCGAGGTCAGCGGATCGCTGAGCCGCTCGCGGTCCCGCGCCTTGTGGCCGTCGATGAACACGGTCACATGGGTGCGCAGGTGTCCCTGGTCGTCCAGGATGTAGCCGCGCAGGCGCGGGTTGCTGTCGAAGGCGACGGCGAGCGCCTCGCCCAGGGTCGCGGACGCGCAGTCGAGCCGGGGCGTGTCGACGTAGCGGTGCAGTTGGGAGGTGAATTCGACGGTGGCCATGAGGCCGCATCCTGCGCCGACGACCGGGCGACAGCAAGGGCAAGAACGCTTGGGCAGAATCGCGGACCCCGCGTCGTCCGCGCCCCCCCGACAGACCCATGACTCAAGACACCCGGGCCGCCGCCCGCTCTCCCGCCAGCCCGGCCGCCACGCCCGCCCCGGTCGACGTCGCCGCCTCGGCGGACATCGCGGCCGACCACGCCGCCCACACCCGCATCGGCATGCTGTTCGCCGCGCTGGCCTACATCGCGTGGGGCCTGTTCCCGCTCTACTTCAAGCGGCTGTCCGGCGTCGACGCGCTGGAGGTCATCGCGCATCGGACCGTGTGGTCGCTGGTCTTCGTGGCGATCGTGCTCGCGGTGCTGCGGCGCTGGGCCTGGCTGGGCCCGGTGCTGCGCTCGCCCAAGCTGCTGGCGACCTGCACGCTGTCCGCGCTGCTGCTGTCAAGCAACTGGCTGGTCTACGTCTGGGCCGTGCAGCACGGCCATGTGGTCGAGGCCAGCCTGGGCTACTTCATCAACCCGCTGGTCAACGTGATGCTGGGCTTCGTCTTCCTGCGGGAACGGCTGCGGCCGGTGCAGTGGCTGGCCATCGGCCTGGCGGCGGCGGGCGTGATCTGGCTGACGGTCACCGCCGGACGCTTGCCGTGGATCGCGCTGGTGCTGGCGCTGAGCTTCGGGTTCTACGGGCTGATGCGCAAGACCGCCCATCTGGGGGCGCTCGAAGGGCTGACACTGGAGACGCTGATCCTGTCGCCGTTCGCCGTGGCCGCGCTGGTCTGGTGGACCGCTCAGGGGACGAGCGCGCTCGCGCAAGGTGACGCGTCGCAAGTCGGCCTGCTGTTGATGGCCGGACCGCTGACGGCGGTGCCGCTGCTGCTCTTCGCGGCGGGCGCGCGGCGCATCACGTTGACGACGCTGGGGCTGGTGCAATACCTGTCGCCGACGATCCAGTTCCTGCTCGGCGTCTGGCTGTATCACGAGCCGCTGGCGGGGGCGCGCTTGATGGGCTTCGTGCTGATCTGGTCGGCGTTGATCGTGTACAGCGCAGAGAGCTTGTGGCGCGGTCGGCGGGCAGCCCGCTCCCCCTCACCCTAGCCCTCTCCCCCTCCGGGGGCGAGGGGATCACCCCCGCCGTGCGCCCTCGCCGGCTTCGAGCTCTAGCGCACTGCAACGCTCCCACCCTCTCCCCTGCCCTCTCCCGCCCCGCGGGCGAGGGAGTGAACCAGCACCGCGCTGAATGCCCCCTCTCCTGCTTCAGCGGGAGGGCAAGCGTGCCCCCTCTCCCGCTTGCGGGAGAGGGCTGGGGAGAGGGTCTTCAGCTGCCAGAGCCCAAACGACAACGCCCCTCACGGGGCGTTGTCTCAGGATCAGCTCAAGCCGAGCATCAATTCCGGATCAGGTGATCGAACGCGCTCAGCGCCGCCTTCGCCCCATCGCCGGCGGCGATGATGATCTGCTTGTAAGGCACCGTCGTCGCGTCCCCCGCGGCGAACACGCCCGGCAGCGAGGTCTGCCCCTTCGCATCGACGATGATCTCGCCGTGCTTGGACAGTTCCAGCGTGCCGCGCAGCCACTCGGTGTTGGGCACCAGACCGATCTGCACGAACACCCCTTCCAGCTCGATCCGCTTGGCCTCGCCGCTCACGCGATCCGTGTAGTTCAGCCCGTTGAGCTTGCCTCCCGCGCCAGTGAACTCGGTCGTCTGCGCCGACTTCACGATGGTCACGTTGGCCAGGCTCTCCAGCTTCCTCACCAGCACCGCGTCCGCGCGCAGCTGATCACCGAACTCGATCAGCGTCACATGCGCCACCAACCCGGCCAGGTCGATCGCCGCCTCGACGCCGGAGTTGCCGCCGCCGATCACCGCCACGCGCTTGCCCTTGAACAGCGGACCGTCGCAGTGCGGGCAGTAGGCCACGCCCTTGTTCTTGTATTCCTGCTCGCCCGGCACGTTGACATTGCGCCAGCGCGCGCCGGTCGACAGGATCACCGTCTTGCTCTTGAGCACGCCGCCGTTGGCCAGCTGGATCTCCACCAGCCCGCCGGGCGTCGTCGCCGGAATCAGCTTGTCCGCGCGCTGCAGGTTCATGACGTCCACGCCGTAATCCTTGACGTGCGACTCCAGCGCCATCGAGAACTTCGGGCCGTCGGTCGACAGCACCGAGATGTAGTTCTCGATCGCCAGCGTGTCATTGACCTGACCGCCGAAACGCTCGGCCGCGACACCCGTGCGGATGCCCTTGCGCGCCGCATACACCGCGGCCGCCGCGCCGGCCGGGCCGCCGCCGACCACCAGCACGTCATAGGGCTCCTTGGCCGACAGCTTGGCCGCGTCCTTGGCCGCCGCGTTCGTGTCCAGTTTGGCCGCGATCTCCTCGACCGTCATGCGGCCCGAGCCGAATTCCTGGCCGTTCAGGTAGATCGTGGGCACGGCCATGATCTCGCGGGCATTGACCTCGTCCTGGAACAGCGCGCCGTCCACGATCACCGTCTTGACGCGCGGGTTCAGCACCGACATCAGCGACAGCGCCTGCACCACGTCCGGGCAGTTGTGGCAGGACAGGCTCATGTAGACCTCGAAGAGGTAATCGCCGTCCAGGCCCTTGATCTGGTCAATCGTCGCCTGCTCCGTCTTCGGAGGATGGCCGCCGGTCCACAGCAGCGCCAGCACCAGCGAGGTGAACTCGTGGCCCAGCGGGATGCCGGCAAAACGCAGGCTCTGCTCGGAGCCCGTGCGCTTGAGGCTGAACGAGGGCTTGCGCGCATCGTTGCCGTCCAGGCTCAGCGTGATCTTGTCGGACATCGCGGCGATGTCCTGCAGGAGCTGCTTGAGCTCCGCGGAGCTCTCGGAGTCGCTCAGGGAAGCTTCGATCTCGAAGGGAAGCGTGACCCGCTCCAGGTAGGCCTTGAGCTGCGCCTTCAGGTTGTCGTCCAACATCGTTGCTTCCTTTCGATTGCTTCTATTGCTTCAAGCGACTTCGAGAACCGGCCTCCCTGGATCGTGTCGATCCGTCATGTTCGAGCAGGGGCGGCCGAGCGCCCACCCGCGGACCGGTGCGGTCCACGAGCAGCGCGTTTGCAGTGAGGGGTTGAGGGTCGTCCTCATCCGATTCACCGGTCCGGAGCGGCGGCCGTTGCCGGCCGCCCGCTCCAGCGGTTGGCTGATCCTCAGATCTTGCCGACCAGGTCCAGCGACGGGGCGATGGTCTTCTCGCCTTCCTTCCACTTGGCCGGGCAGACTTGACCCGGGTGAGCGGCGGTGTACTGGGCGGCCTTCAGCTTGCGCAGGGTCTCCGACACGTCACGGGCGATCTCGTTCGAGTGGATTTCAGCGGTCTTGATGACGCCGTCCGGGTTGATCACGAAGGTGCCGCGCAGCGCCAGGCCTTCTTCAGGGATGTGCACGCCGAAGGCGTTGGTCAGGGTGTGGGTCGGGTCGCCGACCAGGGGGAACTTGGCCTTGCCGACGGCCGGCGAGGTCTCGTGCCACACCTTGTGCGAGAAGTGCGTGTCGGTCGTGACGATGTAGACCTCGGTGCCCAGCTTCTGGAACTCGGCGTAGCTGTCGGCGGCGTCTTCGACTTCGGTCGGGCAGTTGAAGGTGAAGGCGGCCGGCATGAAGATCAGCACGGACCACTTGCCCTTGAGCGATTCTTCGGTGACGGTGATGAACTTGCCGTTGTGGAAGGCTTCGGTCTTGAAGGGCTGGACTTGGGTGTTGATCAGGGACATTGCTCTTCTCTCGCAGTGAGGGTTGATGGGATGGGTTGGATCATAGGGGCCGCCTCTCTGGGGCGGGGTTGAATTCCCCAATGAGGCTTATTGCCATTGCCTATTGATCCAGACTATTGAGTGACATTTATTTGATAGTCAACGTCGATCAAATGGGCCTTGTGCGAATGGCAGTTGCGCGGTCGATCGTCTGAAGGTTTTTCAGGCGGCCCATGCCCGCTGGGCGATGGCAAATCCGGCGCCCGGAAACGCGAATGGCCCACGGTCGGTGGGCCATTCATGGGGGGACTCCGAGCCGCTCGGGCGTCGCCCCTCCGGCGATCAGGCCAGCAGGCCCGCCATCAAGCCTCGAGCGCCAGCAGCTCCTCGACCGTCTGCCGACGGCGGATCAGGCGGGACTGCTCGCCGTCGACCAGCACTTCGGCGATCAGCGGGCGGCTGTTGTAGTTGCTGGACATGGAGGCGCCGTAGGCGCCGGTGTCATGGATGACCAGCAGGTCGCCGACCTGGGCTTCCGGCAGTTCGCGCGTCTGCACGACACCGCCATCGCCTTGTGTGAACACGTCGCCCGACTCGCACAGCGGTCCGGCCACCACGGTGGCTCGCGGGGCGCGGCGCTGGCCGTCGGCGGCGATCAGGTCCATCGCATGGAAGCTGCCGTACATGGCCGGCCGCATCAGCTCGTTGAAGCCGGCGTCGACCAGCAGGAAGTGCCGACCGCCCTGGCGCTTCACCGCGCGCACCTCCGCCAGCAGCACGCCGGACTCGGCGACCAGATAGCGCCCCGGCTCCAGTTCGAGTTCCAGCTTGTGTCCGACGACGGTCTCGGCTTCCTGGCGCGCCGCGTCCCACAGGCTGAAATAGTGGGCGACGTCGATAGGCGCATCGCCGTCCCGGTAGGGGATCGACAGGCCGCCGCCCGCCGAGATCGCCAGCAGATCCTGCCCGCGTGCCTGGACGACGCGGACCAGCTCGACCATCGCGCCGCAGACCTGCGCCAGATGGCCGTAGTCGACACCCGAGCCGATGTGCATGTGCAGGCCAATCAGCGTCAGCCCGCGGCGGGCGATGACCTCGAGCGCGTCGCCCAGCTGCTCGTGCCAGATGCCGTGCTTGCTGTGTTCGCCACCGGTGTTGGTCTTGTTGCTGTGGCCGTGGCCGAAACCGGGATTCAGGCGCAGCCACACCGGGTGGCCGGGCGAGACCTCGCCCAGTTGCTCCAGCATGTCGATGGAGCCGGCGTTCACCGGCACGCCCAGGTCGACCACCGTCTTGAGCGTCTCGCGATCCAGCAGGTCGGCGGTGAACACGATGTCCGAATGGACCGCGTCGGCGCCGCGTCCGACGGTGTAGCCGGCCGCGATGGCGCGCAGCAGCTCACCGCGGGAGACCGAGTCCACCTTCACCCCCTGCTCGCGCATGAGCTTGAGGATGTGCGTGTTGGAGCAGGCCTTCTGCGCGAAGCGGACGGTGTCGAAGCCCTTCAGCGACGCGGCGCGCTCGCGGATCACGGCCGCGTCGTAGACCCAGAGCGGCGTGCCGTGCTGGGCGGCAAGTGCCTGGAGTTGTCGTTCGCGGGCGGGGGTGAGCGCTTGGGGCATGGCCGTCGGTCCTGGCGGTGAGGGAAACGATAGAGGACAGGGAGGGCGATCAAGGAGATGACCGATCCCGGAATGACGAGAGCATCGCCGCCCCTCCTCATTCAATCAAATGCTTTGTTTTCCGTGGCGAATTCATTGTGGATATGCACTGCTATGCTGCCGCGCATGTCCGCCAACGTCCCCTCACGGCCCCTGCCCCCTCCCTCGGCACCGCCGTCGGCGCCAGCGCTGCCGATCACCCATCGCCACATCGAGATCTTCCGAGCGGTGATGACCGCCGGCAGCGTGACCGGGGCGGCGCAGTTGCTGTTCACCTCGCAGCCGACGGTGAGCCGGGAGCTGGCGCGGATGGAGATGCTGCTCGGCTACGCGCTGTTCGAGCGCACGCCGGGCCGTGTCCGCCCGACGGCGCGCGCGCTGGCGCTGTTCGACGAGGTCCAGCGTGCCTATCAAGGCCTGGATCAGGTCGTCGCGCGGGCCCAGGCGCTGGGCCGAGCCGAGGACGAACGCCTGCGGGTGCTCACGCTGCCCGCGCTCGCGCACGCGCTGCTGCCAGCGGCGAGCGCCGACTGGCTCGCCGCCCATCCGCAGGCGCAGCTGACGCTGACGCCGCAGGAGTCACCGCTGCTGGAGGAATGGATGGCCGCGCAGCGATTCGACCTGGGTCTGAGCGAGGTCAGCGCCGCCGTCCCGGGCACGCAGGGCGAGACGCTGGCGGAGCTGGACGAGGTCTGCGTGCTTCCCGCCGGTCACCGGCTGCTGGAGCGCCAGGTGCTGACGCCCGCCGATTTCGCGGACGAGCGCTTCGTGGGGCTCGCGGCGGACGACCCCTACCGACGCCAGTTCGACGCGATCTTCGCGGCCGCCGGCGTGCGGCGGCGCGAGCAACTGGAAACGCACAGCGCGATCGCCGTCTGCGCGCTCGTGCAGCACGGGCTGGGCATCGCGCTGGTGAACCCGCTCACTGCCCGGGCCTGCGCCGGACCCGCGCTGCACGTGCGGCCGTTCTCGGTGTCGGTGCCCTTCCGCATCCAGGCGCTGCGACCGCTGAACCGCCCCGCCCACGCGCTGACGGAGGACTTCGTCGCGGCGCTGCGACGGGCGCTCGCGCCCGCGCTGGCCGAGCAGAACGCCCGCACCGAGGATCGTCCGCGGCCCGCGTTCACACCGGCTGCCGCCCCCGGGCCCGCGCCTGGCGCCGTCTTCCCGGGAATGTCCGGCGAAGCCGCCGATCCGCGCGTCGCCAAAGCAAAACGGCGCTGACCGCGAGGCCAGCGCCGTTGAGGCTCGATCGCGTGCCGCGATCGGGCCGCCGGGTCAGCTGTTGGCGACCGAGCGCAGCACCGGCGCCACGGGCGTCAGGAAGCGCTCACGGATCGATTGCTCGATGCCCGCGGCGTCCAGGCCGCATTGCGCCATCAGCTTGCCGGGTTCGCCGTGCTCGACGTACTCGTCGGGCAGGCCCAGCTGCAGCACCGGCAGGGCCAGGCCTTGCGCCTGCAGCGACTCCATGACGGCACTGCCCGCACCGCCCATGATGCAGCCGTCCTCGATCGTGACCAGCACGTCGTGGGTGCGCGCCAGCTCGGCGACCAGCGCCGTGTCCAGCGGCTTCACGAAGCGCATGTTGGCCACGCTCGCGTCCAGGGCCTCGGCCGCCTTCAGTGCCGGGTAGAGCAGCGTGCCGAAAGCCAGGATGGCGATCCTCGGCGTGCCGCGGCCCTGCGTCAGCGACGAGGTCCGGCGGATCTCGCCCTTGCCCCAGGCGATGGCGGTCATCTCCTTCTGGATCTCGGCGCCCACGCCCGCGCCGCGCGGGTAGCGGACCGTCACCGGGCCGTCGTGCAGATGGCCGGTGTAGAGCGCCTGGCGGCACTCGTTCTCGTCCGCCGGGGTCAGCACGCTCATGTTCGGGATGCAGCGCGTGAAGGCGATGTCGTAGTTGCCGGCGTGCGTCGCGCCGTCGGCGCCGACCAGGCCCGCGCGGTCCAGCGCGAAGAGCACGGGGAGGTTCTGCAGCGCCACGTCGTGGACCAGTTGGTCGTAGCCGCGCTGCAGGAAGGTCGAATAGATCGCCACCACCGGCCGCATGCCCTCGCAGGCCATGCCGCCGGCAAAGGTCACCGCGTGCTGCTCGGCGATGCCCACGTCGTAGTAGCGGGTCGGGAAGCGCTTGTGGAACTCCACCATGCCCGAGCCCTCGCGCATCGCGGGGGTGATCGCGACCAGGGTCGGATCGGCCTCGGCCATGTCGCACAGCCAGTCGCCGAACACCTGCGTGAAGGTCTTCTTGGCCGGCGTGGTCGACGGCTTGATGCCTTCGGCCGGGTTGAACGGGGTCGGACCGTGGTACTTCACCGGGTCGGCCTCGGCCAGCTTGTAGCCCTGGCCCTTGCGCGTCACGACATGCAGGAACTGCGGGCCCTTCTTGTCGCGCAGGTTCTCCAGCGTCGGGATCAGCGCGTCCAGGTCATGGCCGTCGATCGGACCGACGTAGTTGAAGCCGAATTCCTCGAAGATGGTCCCGGGCACGAACATGCCCTTGGTGTGCTCCTCGAACCGGCGGGCGAACTCGTACAGCGGCGTGTGCTTGAGCACCGACTTCGCGCCCTCGCGGGCAGCCGCGTAGAACTTGCCGCTCATCAGGCGGGTGAAGTACTTGTTCAGCGCGCCCACGGGCGGGCTGATCGACATGTCGTTGTCGTTCAGGATGACGAGCACGTCGCCCAGCAGGCCGCCATGCGCGACGCCGGCGTTGTTCAGCGCCTCGAAGGCCATGCCGGCCGTCATCGCGCCATCGCCGATGATGGCGACCGCGCGGCGCGACTCGCCCTTCAGGCGCGCCGCCATCGCCATGCCGTGCGCGGCGGAGATGGAGGTGCTCGAGTGGGCGGTGCCGAAGGTGTCGTACTCGCTCTCGTCCCGGCGCGGGAAGCCCGAGATGCCGCCCTGCTGGCGCAGCGTGGCCATCTGGTCGCGGCGGCCGGTCAGGATCTTGTGCGGATAGGTCTGGTGACCCACGTCCCACACCAGCCGGTCGCGCGGCGTGTCGTAGACGTAGTGCAGCGCGATCGTCAGCTCCACCGTGCCCAGGTTGGACGACAGGTGGCCGCCCGTCTTGGACACGCTGTTCAACACGTGCGCGCGGAGCTCGTCCGCGAGTTGGGGCAGTTGGCTGCGGGACAGGCGGCGCAGGTCCGCCGGGCCGTCGATCGTGCCGAGCAGCGCCTGGGAGGCCGGGGCCTGCGGCGCCGACGAATGTTGGTTGTCGCTCATGAACCGGGTCCCCGTTTCAGTTGTCGCGCTCGACGACCTTGTCGGCCAGCAGGCTCAGCCAGGCGGTGTCGGCCAGGCCGCTGTCGGCCAGCGCCTGATGGGCCTCGTCGCGCAGCCGCAGCGCGTACGCGCGGGCGGGCTCCAGGCCCAGCACGCTGACGTAGGTCGGCTTGTTGTTGTCCTGGTCCTTGCCGGCGGTCTTGCCCAGCACGTCCGAATCCTGCGTGACGTCCAGGATGTCGTCGACGACCTGGAAGGCCAGGCCGATGGCGGCGCCGTAGCGGCTCAGCGCGTCGCGCGCCGTGTCGGAGATCGTGCCGCAGGCCGCGCCCATCAGCACGCTGGCCTGCAGCAGCACGCCGGTCTTGCGGCGGTGCATGTCGCGCAGTTGCGACTCGTCCAGCGGCTTGCCGATGCTGGCCAGGTCGATCGCCTGGCCGCCGGCCATGCCGTCGTAGCCGCTGGCGCGCGCCAGCAGCTTGCACAGCTGGGCCTGCAACGTGGGCTCGACACCGGTGTCCGGGGTCAGCACGTCGAAGGCCAGGGCCTGCATCGCGTCACCGGCCAGCATCGCCTGGGCCTCGCCGTACTGCACGTGCAGCGTCGGCTTGCCTCGGCGCAGCACGTCGTTGTCCATGCAGGGCATGTCGTCATGGGCCAGCGAATAGGCGTGGATCAGCTCCACCGCGCAGGCGGAGCGCATCGCGGCCTCGCGGTTGCCCCCCACGGCCTCGGCGGCCGCCAGGACCAGCAGCGGCCGCAGCCGCTTGCCGGCGCCCAGCACCGCATATCGCATCGCTTCCCCCAGGCCCGCGGGCGCCCCTTCGGGCACCCAGGTTTCCAGGGACCGCTCGACGTCCGCCAGGGACTGCTTCACCCAACGATCGAACACACCAGCATCCAATTACTCTTCTCCCCAAGCCTGTGCGCCGCTGTCTTCGATGACCTGTACTTGTTGTTCGACGGCCTGCAGCCTCGCACGGCAGAACTTGAGCAACGCCGCCCCCCGCTGGTAGCTGGCCAGGAGCTGGTCCAGCGGCAGCTGTCCGGCCTCCATGGCTTGCACCAGGCGTTCCAACTCCTCCACCGCCAGTTCATAACTGGCGGGCTCCGACCCCTCCGGGGGCTGGTTGGGCGCCGTCTTGGCGCTGGCGGAAGGCTTGCTCATTTCAAAACGCGAAAAGGCCGATTGTAAGCACCGGGATTCGCCCGGCCGCCGTCCGACCGTCGGGGGATGTGAACCGAGCGCCACAACCGTCAGCCGGTGTTACCTCCTCGGGGAAGGCATCGCAAGGTCCCGGCAAGGACCGACCGGGTACAATCACCGGTTCCCCTGCACGCACCCATGCCCTAAAAGGGCCCGTCCTACATGCCGGCCCGCCCATCTGGGGGGCGGCCGGCGACGGTTGACATTGGTTTCTTGGAGACCCTCTTGGATCATGTCCGACCTGAGCATCCCTCTCAGCCCTCTTGAACGCAGCACGGCCCCCAGCCACCTTCAGCTGCCAGTCACTAGCTACTTCGACGAGGATCTGTTCCGCCGCGAACAGGAACTGATCTTCCAGCACGGCCCCCGCTACCTCGGCCACGCGCTCGCCGTGCCCGAGGTCGGCGACTACTACGCCCTCCCCCAGGAAGGCGAAGGTCGCGCGATCGTGCGCAGCGCGCAGGGTCTCGAACTGATCTCCAACGTCTGCCGCCACCGCCAGGCGGTGATGCTGCGCGGCCGCGGCAACACGCAGAGCAACATCGTCTGCCCGCTGCACCGCTGGACCTACGACCTGAAGGGCGAGCTCGTCGGCGCGCCGCACTTCAAGCAGGACCCCTGCCTGCACCTGAACCGCTACAAGATCCGCGAGTGGAACGGCCTGCTGTTCGAGGACAACGGCCGCGACATCGCGGGCGACCTGTCCAAGCTCGGCCCGCGCGGCACGCTGGACTTCAGCGGCTACCAGCTCGACAAGGTCCACGTCCACGAGTGCGACTACAACTGGAAGACCTTCATCGAGGTCTATCTGGAGGACTACCACGTCGGCCCCTTCCACCCCGGACTGGGGCAGTTCGTCACCTGCGACGACCTGGCGTGGGAGTTCGGCCGCGACTACTCGGTGCAGACCGTCGGCGTGAACAAGGACCTGGCCAAGCCCGGCTCCGAGATCTATCGCAAGTGGCACGAGCAGGTGCTGGGCTTCTCCGGTGGCGAGACCCCGGACCAGGGCGCGATCTGGCTGACCTACTACCCCAACATCATGGTGGAGTGGTACCCCAACGTGCTGGTGGTGTCGACGCTGTTCCCCAAGGGCCCGCAGAAGACGACCAACATCGTCGAGTTCTACTACCCCGAGGAAATCGTGGCGTTCGAGCGGGAGTTCGTCGAGGCGCAGCAGGCGGCCTACATGGAGACCTGCATCGAGGACGACGAGATCGCCCTGCGCATGGACGCCGGCCGCAAGGCCCTGATGGAGCGCGGCGACAACGAGGTCGGCCCGTACCAGACCCCGATGGAGGACGGCATGAAGCACTTCCACGAGTGGTACCGCGGCCTGATGAAGCGCTGACGCGCGCTTCGCGCCGAGCCCATCGGCGCTCGACTCGCTCCGGCGGTTCCGCCCGCCGGGTGCGCACAACGCCCCGCTCTCGCGGGGCGTTCGCTTTTGCGGCTCCGCGCAACAGGCGCGACGAGGGATCGGCGCGAGAATCCGCGCCATGTCTGCACCCCTTCTGATGGTGTTGGCGACACTGCTGTTCGCCACCATGGGCGTCTGCGTCAAGTTGGCCTCGGCCTACTACGGCGCCGGCGAGATCGTCATGTACCGCGGCCTGGTGGGAACCACGTTCCTGTTCCTGATGGCGCGCTCGCGGGGACTGTCGCTCAAGACCTCGGTCCCGGCCATGCACTTCTGGCGCAGCCTGTCGGGCGTGATCGCGCTGTCGCTGTGGTTCTTCGCCATCAGCAAGCTGCCGTTGGCCACGGCGATGACGCTCAACTACATGTCCTCGGTCTGGATGGCGCTGTTCCTGATCGGCGGCGCCGTGCTGATGGGCGCGGCCCGGGTCGATCCACGGCTGGTCGTGACCGTGCTGCTGGGCTTCCTTGGCGTGGGCCTGGTGCTGCAGCCGGCGATGGAGGAGCAGCAGGTCTGGCACGCGATCGCGGGCCTGGCCTCGGGGATGCTCTCGGCGATGGCCTACCTGCAGGTGACCTCGCTGGGCCGCGTGGGCGAGCCCGAGTACCGCATCGTCTTCTACTTCTCGATGGGCGGCGTGCTCGCCGGCGCGCTGACCACGGTCGCGACGCACGGCGGCTGGCACGCCCACACCTGGCAGGGCGCGCTGCTGCTGCTGGCGGTCGGCGTGCTGGCCACCACGGCGCAGCTGCTCATGACCCGCGCCTACGGCACCGGCAAGCCGCTGGTGAACGCCTCGCTGCAATACCTGGGCATCGTCTTCTCGGCGCTGTATGGTGTCGTGATCTTCGGCGACCTGCTGGGGTTGGCTTCCTGGATCGGCATCGCGCTGATCGTGGTCGCGGGACTGGGCGCGACCCTGCTCCGCGCCAAGGCCACGCCCAAGGACGCCCAGCACTCGGTCAGCGAATCTTGAAGGGAGCCCAGCGATGAACGGGAACGCCTCGGCCCACGCCGCGCGTCATGACGGACTGATCTCCGTGGCCGCCCTCCAGGCGCTGATGGCGTCGACCGCCGATGCGGCGAGCGCGCCCTTGATCGTCGACGTCCGTTTCGATCTGGCCGACACCGGCGCCGGCGAGCGCGCCTACGCCGCCGGCCATCTGCCCGGCGCCCGCTATCTCCACCTGGACCACGACCTCAGCGGCGCGAAGCAGGACGCTTTCGGCGCCTTCCGCGGCCGCCATCCGCTGCCCGAGCGCGAGGCCTTCGCCGCCCGACTGCGGGCGCTGGGCATGACGCCGGGCCGCCAGGTCGTCGCCTACGATGCCGCCGACGGCATGTACGGCGCGCGCGTCTGGTGGATGCTGCGCTGGCTGGGACATGACGCGGTCGCGGTGCTGGACGGGGGCTTCGCCGCCTGGCAGCAGGCCGGCGGCGCCGTGTCGACCGCGATCCCCACCGCGACGGCCGCGCCCGAGGCCGGCTTCCAGCCCGCCGCGCCGCTCGAGGAGCCGCTCAGCGCCCCCGACCTGCTCGCCCGCCTGGGCCGCGTGCGCCTCATCGACGCCCGCGCCGGCGAACGCTTTCGCGGCGAGGTGGAACCGCTGGACACCCAGGCCGGCCACATTCCGGGCGCGACCCACCGATTCTTCAAGGACAACCTGACCGACGGCCGCTTCAAGTCGCCCGCCGCGCTGCGCGAGGAGTTCGCGCTCATCCTGGGCGCCCAGCCGCCCGGCGAGACGGTGCACCAGTGCGGCTCGGGCGTGACCGCCTGCCACAACCTGCTGGCCATGCACCACGCCGGGCTGACCGGCAGCCGGCTCTACGCCGGTTCCTGGAGCGAGTGGAGCGCCAACCCGCGCAATCCGCTGGCCAAGGGCTGAGGCCGAAGACCGAGGCGAAAGGCGGACGACGGGCGCCCCGCCGCCGGCCGGCGGCGGCTCCGTATTGACTTTGCGCATGGCGGGAGCACCATGACGAGGTCAGACTGCGACGGCAAGCCCTGACCCCAGGCACGATGATCGCCCGGGGCATCAGGTCCACCCAGCGACCATCGTCCGCAAAGGAGGCTCGCCATGTTCCAGCGCATCCTGATTCCCACCGACGGCTCCGACATCACCGCCAAGGCGGTCGACACGGCGATCCAGCTCGCGAAGTTCCACAACGCGAAGCTGTTCGCCATCAGCGTCAAGGAGCCCTTCCCCTACAGCGCCGTGTCGGAGATGCAGCCGACCCCGCCGCAGGAGTTCTTCGACGCGCAGGAGCGCATCGCCCAGGAACGCCTGGCGCAGGTGCTGACCAAGGCGCGCGCGCAGGGGCTTGAGATCCAGGCCCACAGCGTCGAGGCGCTGCACGCCTGGGAGGCCATCATCGAGCACGCCAAGCGCGTCGAGGCCGACCTGCTGGTCATGGCCACGCACGGCCGGCGCGGACTGCAGGCGCTGCTGCTGGGCAGCGAGACGCAGAAGGTGCTGACGCACTGCGCCTTCCCGGTGCTGGTGGTGCACGGCGACCAGGCCGCGTCGTCGCACTGAGGCGACCGGCGACCGGCGCCGGAAACGACGAGGCGCCCCGCGGGGCGCCTCCGTCGCATGCCCGAGACGGGCGCGTCAGTGCACGTGCTTGCCGCCGATGACCAGCAGCACGAAGCCGATGCCCACGCCCAGCCACAGCAGCTGGAGCACGGTGTCCTTCCACGGCAGCCGGCGCTGCAGCTGCGGGATCAGGTCGGCCACCGAGACGTAGACGAAGCTGCTCGACGCGGCCACGAGCAGGAAGGGGAAGAGGTCCTGCCACGGCCCCACGATGAAGTAGCCGACGATGCCGCCCACCACCGCGGCCATGCCCGACACCGCGTTGAAGAACAGCGCCTTGCCGCGCGAGAAGCCGGCGTTCAGCAGCACGATGTAGTCGCCGACCTCCTGGGGGATCTCGTGGGCGATGATGGCCATCGCGGTCACCCATCCGAGGTGGTGATCGGCCAGGAAGGCGGCGGCGATGATGATGCCGTCGCAGAAGTTGTGGATCGAATCCCCCACCAGCACCGACAGCCCGCCCCGGCCCGCCTGCTCGCGGTCGAAGTGGTGGTGATGGTGATGCCCGTCGCCCTCGTGATGATGGGTGTGGCGGTAGAGCTCCGCCTTCTCCAGCAGGAAGAAGAACATCAGCCCGGCCAGCAGGGCCAGGAACAGGTGGTGCGGATCGGCGCCGCTCTCGAAGGCCTCGGGCAGCACGTGCAGCAGCGCGGTCGACAGCAGGACGCCGGTGGACAGGCTCACCAGGTGCTTGACGATCCGGCTCAGCAGGCCGACGGTCAGCATCGCCGCGATCGACACGGAGGCGAGGCCGCCGGCAAAGGTCACCAGCAGGATGTAGGTCAGGGTCATGGATGAAAAAGGCGCACCGCAAGGGGTGCGCCGGATGGGTGACCTCAAAATTGTCTCAGAGTCGTCAAGCCCCCTCCCCCTGGGAGGACGCCCCACGGGGGGCTACCGATGGGCGATTGACGGACCACTCCCCCAAAGACGCTCTCTGTCCCCTCGCCCGCAAGGCGGGAGAGGGGGTGGGGTGAGGGTGCGTTGCCCGCTCAGACCCCGTGCTGCTTGAACCAGGCCTGGCAGCGCGCCCAGCCGTCCTTCGCCGCCTCGGGCCGATAGCTGGGCCGATAGTCCGCGTGGAACGCGTGCCCCACCTCCGGATAGACCACGAACTCGCTGGCCCTGGCCGCCGCGCTGCCGGTCTTGAGCGCCTCCTGCATCGCCGCGACGCTGGCGACCGGAATCCCCCCGTCCTGGCCGCCGTACAAGCCCAGCACCGGTGCGTGCAGCTGCCCGACGACGTCGATCGGATGCCGGGGCGTCATCGCGTTGCTCTGCCCCTGCAGGCGCCCGTACCAGGCCACGCCGGCCTTCACCGCCTGGCTGTGCGCCGAGTACAGCCACACGATGCGGCCGCCCCAGCAGAAGCCGGTGATCGCCAGCTTGGCGGTATTCCCGCCATGGGCCTTCGCCCAGGCGACGGTCGCGTCCAGGTCGGCCATGACCTGCGCATCGGGCGTCTTGCTGATGATCTCGGCCTGCAGCTTGGCGATGTCGCTGATGGACTTGGCGTCGCCCTGCCGCGCGAACAGATCCGGCGCGATGGCCAGGTAGCCCAGCTTGGCGAAGCGCCGGGCCACGTCGGCGATGTGCTCGTGGACGCCGAAGATCTCGCTGATCACCAGGACCACCGGCGCATGCTTCTTGCCGGCCGGTTGGGCGACGTAGGCCGGCACCTTGAAATCGCCGGACGTGATGCTCACCGGTCCCGCGTCCAGGCCCTGGGCATCGGTGGTGATGGTCTGCGCGGTCACCGGCATGACGGCCGCGGCGAAGCCGCTCCCGACCGCGGTGCCGACGAAGGCGCGCCGGCTGAAGCCGCGGCCCGGGGCCAGGCTGTCGATGTCGGCACGGATGGCTTCGGCGACGTCGGCGCCGGACGGGGTGGAGACCTCGGGCGCGGTCGTGGTCGAAAGGTCGGCTTTCGTCATCTGCGGCTCCTGTGGGTGGGTTCCGGATCGGGCGCGGACGATTCTAGGGTCAGGCCTCGCGGGGCGCCCGCGCGCTCAGGATGACAGCAAGATGACACCCTTTCGAGGCTCGGGGCAGGCTCAAACGCACCGACAATCGGCCCCCATGAATCAAGCGCACGCCCCCATGATCCTGGCCGCCATCGACATGGGCTCCAACAGTTTCCGACTCGAGATCGCCCAGCTGCAGCACGGTCAATACCGGCGCATCGACTATCTGAAGGAAACGGTCCGATTGGGCGCGGGGCTGGATGCGCAGAGCATGCTGACCGAGGAGGCGGCGCAGCGCGGGCTGGAATGCCTGAAGCGCTTCGCCGACCGGCTCGCCGACCTGCCCACGCGGCAGGTGCGCGCGGTGGCGACGCAGACGCTGCGCGAGGCGCGCAACCGCAACGCCTTCCTGGCGCGCGCGCAGGAGGTGCTGGGACATCCGATCGAGGTGATCTCCGGCCGCGAGGAGGCCCGTCTCATCTACGCGGGCGTGGCGCGCATGCAGACGGCGGAGGATCCGCGGCTGGTGATCGACATCGGCGGTCGCTCCACCGAGATGATCCTGGGCCGCGGGCCGCAGCCGCTGCGGGCGGAGTCCTTCCAGATCGGCAGCGTGAGCCTGTCGATGCGCTACTTCCCCGAAGGCCGCTTCACGTCCGAGGCCTTCCGCGCGGCGCAGGTCGCGGCGGGCGCGGAGCTCGAGGAAGCGATGACCCAGTTCGCGCGTCACACGGCACAGCCGCGCTGGCGCCAGGCGCTGGGCTCGTCGGGCACGGTGGGCGCGGTGTCGCAGATCCTCGCCGCCAACGGCGTCAGCGCCGATGGCAGCATCACGCTGGACGGGCTGCGCTGGTGCATCGAGCATTGCCTCGATGCCGGCCGCGTGGACACCCTCAAGCTCGCCGGCCTGAAGGACGATCGCCGCGCGGTCGTCGGCGGCGGGCTCTGCATCCTGTACACGCTGCTCACGCACTTCGACATCGACCGGCTCTATCCGGCCAAGGGCGCGCTGCGTCAGGGCGTGATCTTCGATCTCGCGGAGCGTCTCGATCCCCTGCTGCTCGGCGGCGCGCGCGACATGCGCGAGCAGTCGGTGACCGAGCTCCAGCGCCGCTTCTCCGTCGACCGGGACCAGGCCACCCGCGTCCAGCAGATCGCGCAGCGACTGCATGCGCAGCTCTCGCCGAAGGCCGAGGAGGAGCACCGCCGGGAACTCGGCTGGGCCGCGGCCCTGCATGAGATCGGGATGATGGTCTCGCACCACGACCACCACCGGCACAGCGCGTATCTGCTGTCGCATGTCGACGCGCCCGGGTTCTCGCAGAACCAGCTGCGTCGGCTCGGGGATCTGGCGCTCGGCCAGCGCGGTGGGCTCCGCAAGCTCGAGGAACAGCTGCAGGACGAGTCGGTGGTGTGGCAGCTTCTCGCGCTGCGCCTGGCCGCGATCAAGTGCCATGCGCGCTCGGCCGTGGACGCCTCGGCGATGAAGCTCCATCGGGATGGGGACCAGGTCACCATCGAGCTTCGCAAGGGATGGGCCGAGGGACATCCCCGGGCCCACTTCCTGCTGCGGGAAGAACTCGACGCGTGGTCGAAGCTGGGACGGATCCAGCTGGCGCTCAACGACTGAGGGCTGGTCGAGGGCCCCCGAAGACCCTCACCCCAACCCTCTCCCGCAAGCGGGAGAGGGGGCCGTCGAAGTCATCGGGTCTGAGTTACTCCCTCTCCCGCTTGCGGGAGAGGGTGGGGGTGAGGGTCTTCGGGCGCCCGTCACTCGTCCCGATACATCCTCATCAGCGCCTGCTGCGCGCTGATCGCATCGGGCTTCGATTCATTCCCGATCCGCTGCGAGGTCCCATCCGGCCCCAGCTGCCACGCGTCCAGCGTGTCGTGCAGGTACGGCGTCAGTCCCTCGTCGATCACGCGCTGGCGCAGCTTCGGATCGCTGATCGGCCACGCGACCTCGATGCGACGCAGCATGTTGCGGCTCATCCAGTCCGCGCTCGACAGATACAGCGCCTCCTGCTCGTCGGACTGCCCCCAGCGGAAGTAGAAGATCCGCGAGTGCTCCAGGAAGCGCCCCACGACCGACCGCACCAGGATGTTGTCCGTCACGCCCGGCAGTCCCGGCGGCAGCATGCAGGCGCCGCGCACGATCAGATCGATCTTCGCGCCCGCCTGCCCCGCCCGGATCAGGCCGTTGATCAGCTCCGCATCCGTCAGCGCATTGATCTTCACGACCACCCGCGCCGGCTCGCCGCGCCTGGCGGCCTCCTCCACCTGCACCAGCAGTTCGCACATGGTCTTGTGCAGGTTGAACGGCGCGAGCAGCAGCTTCTTCGGCGCCTTGAACTTCGACAAGGACGCCAGCTGGCGGAAGACCAGATCCATGTCCGCCGTCAGGTCCGCATCCGCGGTCAGATAGCCCAGGTCGGTGTAGAACCGCGCCGTCTTCGGGTTGTAGTTGCCCGTCGACAGATGCCCGTAGCGGCGCAGCTTGCCGCCCTCGCGGCGCGTGACCAGCAGCAGCTTCGCATGCGTCTTCAACCCGACGATGCCGTACACCACCTGCGCGCCGACGGCCTCCAGACGCTCGGCCCAGTTGATGTTGGCCTCCTCGTCGAAGCGGGCCTTGAGTTCCACCACGGCCAGCACTTCCTTGCCGCGGCGCGCCGCCTCGATCAGCAGGTCCGCCAGCACCGACTCGCTGCCGGTCCGGTAGATGGTCTGCTTGATCGCCAGCACGTCCGGATCCTCGACCGCCTCGCGCAGCATCTGCACGACCGGATCGAAGCTCTCGAACGGGTGATGCAGCATCACGTCGCCCTTGGTGCGCAGCTTGTCCAGGATGGACTTGCCACGCGGCAGCCGGCCCTTGGGCCAGCTCGGCTCATAGGGCTGGAAGCGCAGGTCGTCGGCGTCGGTCTGGTCGATGAGCTCGTTCAGGCGCACCAGGTTCACCGGGCCGTTGACGCGGTACAGCGCCGCCTCCGGCAGATCGAATTGTTCCAGCAGGAAGCGAGACAGCTCCTCGGGGCAGGTGTTCACCACCTCCAGGCGCACCGCGCGGCCGAAGTGGCGCGTGGTCAGGCCCGAGCGCAGCGCGTGCCGCAGGTTGGCGATCTCCTCCTCGTCGACCTCCAGGTCCGAATCCCGCGTGACGCGGAACTGCGAGAAGGCCTCCACATGCCGTCCGGGGAAGAGCTCCTCCAGATGCGCGCGGATGACGCTGGTGAGCAGCACGAAACTCTGCTTGCCGCCGCTGATCTGCGCCGGCACCTTGATCACGCGCGGCAGCACGCGCGGCACCTTGACGATGGCGATGCGGTTGTCGCGGCCCAGCGCGTCCTTGCCGGACAGGCGGGCGATGAAGTGCAGCGACTTGTTGGCCACCTGCGGGAACGGGTGGGCCGGGTCCAGGCCCACGGGCACCAGCAGCGGCCGCACCTCGCGCTCGAAGAAGCGCGCGACCCACGCGCGCATCTCGTCGGTGCGGTCGGCGTGGTTCAGGATCTGGATGTTGTGTTCCTTCAGCGCCGGCATCACCTGGTCGTTGAAGATGCCGTACTGCAGGTCGATCAGGTCGTGGGCCGCGCGGCCGACGCGCTCGACGTCACGGGGCGTGACCAGCCCGCTGCCGTCGCGCTGGGCGTCCAGCATGTCGGCGAAGCGCACCTCGAAGAATTCGTCGAGGTTGCTCGACACGATGCAGATGTAGCGCAGACGCTCCAGCAGGGGGACATCGGTGCGCTGGGCCTGGGCCAGGACGCGGCGGTTGAACTCGAGGATCGCGTTCTCGCGATTGAGCAGCTGGACATCGAGCAAAGTCATGAACTCATTCTATGAAGCTGTCATGACAGGCCGATGACCCCCATTCGGGTCATTGCAAGAGGACGTGAGGACCGCGTCAGCCCATGGCCCTCACGGTCGTCGGGCGGCAGGCCGCCCGGCCGCGGATCGGCACCGCCGCCGCGTTCGGGATCGATGCGCGGATCAGGCCGGCGCGCGCATCGCCGCGGCCACGGCGGCCTGGGCGTCGGCGGCCTGGACGCGCTGGCGTTCGGCCCAGTCGAGGATCTCGAGGTGGCCGTCGGCGTGCTCGACCAGCGCGGTCAGGCTCTCCACCCAATCGCCGTCGTTGGCGTAGAGGATGCCGTCGATGTCGCGCAGCTCCGCATGGTGGATGTGGCCGCAGACCACGCCCTGCACGCCGCGCTTGCGGGCCTCGCGGGCCAGCGCTTCCTCGAACTCGCCGATGAAGGACACCGCCCGCTTGACCTTGAGCTTGAGGTACTTGCTCAGGCTCCAGTACGGCAGGCCCAGGCGCGCGCGCAGGGAGTTGAGATGGCGGTTCAGCTTGAGCGTGAACTCATAGGCGCTGTCGCCCAGGTAGGCCAGCCACTTGGCGTGCTGGATCACGCCGTCGAAGAGGTCGCCATGGGTGACCCAGAGCTTGCGGCCGTCGGCGGTCTCGTGGATCCACTCGTGCGCGACCTCGATGCCGCCGAAGCTGTGCTGCAGGTACTTGCGCGCGAATTCGTCGTGGTTGCCGGGCACGTAGATGACGCGGCAGCCCTTGCGCGCCTTGCGCAGCAGCTTCTGCACGACGTCGTTGTGGGCTTGCGGCCAGTACCAGCTGCGGCGCAGCTGCCAGCCGTCGACGATGTCCCCGACCAGGAAGAGCTGCTCGCACTCCACCTCGCGGAGGAACTCCAGCAGCGCCTTGGCCTGGCAGCCGGGCGTGCCCAGGTGCAGATCGGAGATCCACACCGTCCGCACGCGCAGCGAGCCGCCGTCTTCCGCCTCGGCCACAGGCGGATCGTTGGAGATGGCGGCGGCCATGAGGGTGTCGGTCAACATGGCCCCACAGGTTGCGCGCCGCGGATGAAAGCTTGATGACCAGCCCCGAGACTTCGCCCCCTCTCCCGCTGCGCGGGAGAGGGCTGGGGTGAGGGTCGACGCCCACCACGAGCCCCCGTCGATAATCCCGCCCATGCACCTGATGATTCCCCACGCCGGCTCGCTGGACCCCCATTTCGAGGCGGCCCTGCGCGAGCTGGAACTGCCCGCCCTCGGCCGCCTGCTGGGGCTGCTGACCCCGACCGGCGCCGACGTCGGCGGCCACGCGGGCGATGGCGACGAGCACGCGCCCTGCCCGCCCCACGAGCTCTTCCTGGCGCGCCTGCGTGGCGTTTCCGATGACCACCCGCCCCTGGCCGCCTGGCGCCTGCGCGCCGCCGGCCAGCCGCCCGGCGACGCCGCCTGGGCCCTGCTGACGCCCGTCCACTTCGCCATCGGCACGGAGGGCGTGACCGCGATGGACCCGTCCACGCTGGACCTGGAGGACGCCGAATCCCGCGCCTTCCTCGACATGCTCGCGCAGACGGTGTTTCCCGGCGCCGAAGGCTGGCGCACCGCCTGGCTGTCGACGAACGAATGGGCGATCGCGCATGACGACCTCGACGGTCTCAAGGCCGCCAGCCCCGATCGCATCCTCCACCGCGGCATCGAGACCTGGATGCCGCGCGCCCGCCGCCTGCGCACCCTGCTGCACGAGATGCAGATGGTCCTGCACGAGCATCCGCTCAACCAGGCCCGCGAGGCACGCCGCCTGCGCCCGCTGAACGCGGCGTGGATCAGCGGCTGCGGCCGGGATCGCGGCGGTGATCTGCCCGCCGACCTGATCGTCGACGACCGTCTGCGCGACGCGCAGATGACCGGTGACCTGTACCGCTGGAGCGAGGCCTGGAAGGCGCTGGACCAGGGCCCGGTGGCGCTCGCGCTGCGCGCGGTCCAGGAGGGCCGCCCCGTCACGCTGACCCTCAGCGGCGAGCGCCTCGCCCGCAGCTGGGCGCGTCGCCCGGCCGGCGCCTGGCAGCGCCTGAAGGAACGCGTCTCTCCCCCGACCGCCTCGGTCCCCGCCGCCCTGGAGGTCCTGTGAGCACCGCCCCCCGCATCCTCGTCCGCGACGTCCCGCCGGATCCCGCCTTCGCGCTGCAGCAGGCCGGCTTCTCGCCGCTGCTGTCGCGTCTGTTCGCCGCTCGCGGCGTGACCAGCGGCGACGAGCTCGATCCCGATCTGAAGCACCTGCTGCCGCCGGAAGGTCCGCTGGGCCTGCTGGGCATCGCCCGCGCCGGCGAGCTGCTGGCCGACGCCATCGGCGCCGGCGAGCGCATCTGCATCGTGGCCGACTACGACTGCGACGGCGCCACCGCCTGCGCGGTGATGCTGCGCGGCCTGGCGCTGCTGGGCGCCAAGCCCGGCACCGTCAGCTACGTCGTCCCCGACCGCGCGGTGCACGGCTACGGCCTGACGCCGACCATCGTGGAGCTCGCGATCAAGCACGAGCCCAAGCTGCTGGTCACCGTCGACAACGGCATCGCGAGCCACGCGGGCGTGGCCTTCGCGCGCGCGCTGGGCGTGAAGGTGCTGGTGACCGACCACCACCTGCCCGCCGTCACCGCCGACGGCGAGGCCACCATCCCGGACGCCGACGCGCTGGTGAATCCGAATCAGCCCGGCTGCCCCTTCCCGAGCAAGAGCCTCGCGGGCGTGGGCGTGGCGTTCTACGTGCTGACGGTGCTGCGCGGGGAACTGCGCCGCCGCGGCGCGTTCGGGGAAGCGGCGCCGCCGAACCTGGCGACGCTGCTGGACCTGGTCGCGCTGGGCACCGTGGCGGACGTGGTGAAGCTGGACGCCAACAACCGCCGGCTGGTCGCGCAGGGGGTGCGCCGCATGCGCGCGGGACGGATGCAACCGGGCGTGCAGGCGCTGTTCACCGCGGCGGGTCGCGACGCGTCGCGGGCCAACAGCTTCGACCTGGGCTTCGCGCTGGGGCCGCGGATCAACGCGGCCGGGCGCCTGGACGACATGACGCTGGGCATCACCTGCCTGACGACCGAGGACGAGGCGCAGGCGCTGGAACTCGGTCGCGAACTGGACCGGATCAATCGGGAGCGCCGAGAGATCGAGGCCGGCATGCAGGAGCAGGCGCTGGCCCTGCTCGAACGCCTGATGGCCGATCCGCGTCTGAACGGCGAGCCGCCGCCGGCGTTGGCGATCTTCGACGCCGACTTCCACGAGGGCGTGGTCGGGATCGTCGCCTCACGCATCAAGGACCGGCTGCATCGGCCGGTGTTCGTCTTCGCCGAGGGCGCGGACGGGCAGCTCAAGGGCTCGGGGCGGTCGATCGCCGGATTCCATCTGCGGGATGCGCTGGACCTGATCTCCAAGCGCCATCCGGACCTGCTGCGCAAGTTCGGCGGGCATGCGATGGCGGCCGGATGCACGCTGGCGCCGGGCGGCGTCGAGCAGTTCGCCGCAGCCTTCGAGGCGGTCGCGCGCGAGTGGCTGGACGAGGCCGCCCTCACCCGCACGCTGCGCACCGACGGCCCGTTGCCGCCCGAGGCCTTCTGCGCCGAAACGGTCCAGGAGCTGGAATCGCAGGTCTGGGGCCAGTCCTTCGAGGCGCCCCTGTTCTGCGACCGCGTGCAGGTGGTGCATCAGCGACTGGTCGGCGAGCGCCATCTGAAGCTGCGCCTGCGCCAGGGCGCGATGCTGCGCGACGCGATCTGGTTCGGCCGGACCGAACAGCTGCCCGAGCAGGTCACCCTCGCCTATCGCCTCAGCCTGGACGAGTACCAGGGCCAGCAGCGCGTGCAGATGGTGGTGGAGGCGATGGCGGATTGAGGCTCCGGGGTGCCACGGCCCTCACCCCCCGCCCTCTCCCAC
>NZ_BCYP01000036.1 GCF_001598255.1 Mitsuaria chitosanitabida ATCC BAA-476 = NBRC 102408 | reverse complement strand
CCCTCGCCCGCTTGCGGGAGAGGGGTTGGGGTGAGGGCCGTCGCACGGCCTGAGCGCTCTTCGGCGACGACAGGATGCGCGATCCTCAAGCGCCCAGTTGCTCCCTCACCCAGCCCACGATCGCCTGTGCCGGCATCGCGCCCGCCTGTCGCGCGATCTCCTGACCGTCCAGGAACAGCAACAAGGTCGGGATGCTCCGGATCCCATACCGTGCGCTCTGCTGCGGCGCGGCCTCCGTATCCAGCTTCACGAACCTCACCTCCGGCAGCATCGCCGCCGCCTGCTCGAAGTGCGGCGCCATCATCCGGCAGGGTCCGCACCACTCGGCCCAGCAATCGACGACGACCGGCAGCTCGGTCCCCGCGATGAACTTGTCGAAGACCTCCGGCGTGAGGTCCATCGGCTTGGCCTGCATCAACGCCGTCCCGCAGCGCCCGCAGTCGGGCGACTCGGCCAGCCGCTCGCGCGGCACGCGGTTCTTCGCCCCGCAGGACGGGCAGACGATGTGCAGGCTGGTCACGCCCGTGGCGGGGGTACTGGAGGTATCCATGAAAGCTCCTCGATGAACGGACGCGATCCGACACGGTCCGCGCGTCGATGACCATCACGGCGGGCGTCGGCAAGTCAGGCGGCAAATCATGTGCCATCGCGCGCCGTCGCGCATCGCCCGAATGGCGCGCGCGCCACGCTCGGCGGCAAGGTATGGCGATTGCCGCCCTCCTGTCGACACGACTCCGGCCACACGGCCGTTCCATCGAAAGGAATCGAGATGCCTGCATACAAGGACGACGGAAAACTTTGGGTCCTCGTGGCCGACGAGGGCGTGGCGCGGCTGCTGCGTCTGCCGGAAGAAGGCGGCGACCTCGAGGACGTCACCACGCTGACCGATGCCGCCGCCCATGCCGACAAGGCCGACCTGCGGCGCGACGCGGAGGGGCGGCGGGGGAACTCGGTCACCTCCTCGGCCGGCGTGGACGAGCTGCATCAGGAAGCCATCGGGTTCGCGGCACGGGTGGCCCGGACGCTGGACGACGGCTTCAACAACGGGGAGGTCACGGCGCTGCGCATCGTCGCGGCCCCACGCTTCCTGGGGCTGCTGCGCAAGGCGATCAGCCCGCAGATCGCGAAGATCGTGCTGGACGAGATCAACGTGGATGTCGTCCATGAGAGCCTCGGCGAGCTCACCACACGGCTCTTCCCGGAACGGGACTTCCGGAGGCAGAAGATCTGAGCACAGCGACGGCCCTCACCCCAGCCCTCTCCCGCGCAGCGGGAGAGGGGGCAAGTCCTGACCCCCGCTCCCGCGCGGTGGGAGAGGGGGCCAGGCCTGGCTCTGCTCGACCGCCATGGCATTCGTCCGGGGACCGCGGCGGTGGGGCGCTTGGGCCCCTGCTGAACGGCGATGGGCGGTCGTTTTTCACGGTGGGGTCATGCTGTAACTCTTTGTCAAAGCGATGACATAGAGGCCACCCAGAATGGGGACACCACGCGGCGTTGGGGCCGCCGTGGTCACCTCTCATGCCCACCACGCATCTGCAACCGCCCGACCCGCTGAGCATCGCCCTGTCCGCCATCATCCGCGACGGGGCGCTCGACATCCACTTCCAGCCGCTGGTCGAGGTCGAGCGCGCGCACATCCTCGGCTACGAGGCCCTCACCCGCGGGCCCGCCGACACGCCGCTGCACTCGCCCCTCGTGCTCTTCGAGACCGCCGCCCGGCTGGGCCGCCTGGTCGAGCTCGAGCGCCTCGTGGTCCGGCGCGCGCTGCGCCGCTTCAAGGAGCTCAACCTCCCCGGCCAGCTCTTCCTGAACCTGACCGCCGACACCCTGCTCGCCACCAGCGACCGCGGCGCGCTCATCGCGCGCGAGTTCGCGCAGCTGGACCTGCCGGCGTCGCGCGTGGTCATCGAGCTCACCGAGACCCGCCCCATCCTCGAGCCCGAGCGCCTGCAGGACAGCATGCGCAGCCTGCGCGAGCTGGGCTTCGTCGTCGCGCTGGACGACCTGGGCGAGGGCTTCGCCAGTCTGAAGCGGTGGATGGACATCCGCCCGGACTTCGTGAAGATCGACCGCCACTTCATCGACGGCATCGCGCAGGAGCCGCTCAAGCAGCAGTTCGTGCGCTCGATCCTGGAGATGGCCGCGACCTCCGGCTGCACCGTGGTCGCCGAGGGGCTGGAGCAGCTCAGCGACCTGACCGTGCTGCGCCGCCTGGGCGTGCCGGTCTGCCAGGGCTACCTGCTCGCGCGCCCCAGCGCGGCCCCGCGCGCCGCGCTGCGGGCCGAGGTGGACGCGCTGCTCGCCCCGGAGCACCGCCGCCGCAACGCCGACTGGGTGCGACTGCCGCCGGACGCGATCACCACCGCCGCGCAGCTCGCGCGCCGCAGTCACACGGTCACGCCCAAGCTCAACTGCCAGACCGTGGCCGACATGTTCCAGCGCGACGAGCAGCTGTTCTCGATGCCGGTGCTGGACGACTCGAACCGGCCCATCGGCATCCTGCGCTCGCTGCAGGTGCTCAAGCGCAGCGCCGAGCGCTACTTCATGGACATCCACGAGAAGCGCCCCTGCACGGCGCTGATGGATCCGCATCCGCTGATCTTCGACGCCGGCACCTCGCTGCGCGAGATGAGCGAGGCCATCGCCAGCCTGGACGACCGCCTCATGGTCGACGGCTTCATCGTGACCCGCAACGGCGAGTACTTCGGCACCGGTCGCAGCACCGACCTGCTCAAGGCGGTGTCCGACCTGCAGGTCCACAGCGCCCGCTACGCCAACCCGCTGACGCTGCTGCCCGGCAACGTGCCCACCGACCAGCACCTGGACGCGCTGCTGCACGAGGGCCGCGAGTTCGTCGTCGTGGCCTGGGACATCGACCACTTCAAGCCCTTCAACGATGTCTACGGCTATGCCGCGGGCGACGACATCATCAAGCTCTGCGCTCAGATCCTGCAGACGGCCGGCGATCCGGAGCTGGACTTCGTCGGCCACATCGGCGGCGACGACTTCGTGATGGTGCTGGGCTCGCCCGACTGGACCGCCCGCATCACCCGCGTCTGCCGCGAGTTCGACCGCCAGGTCCGGCCCTTCTTCTCCTCGGAGCACCAGGGGCTGGGCGGCTACGTGACGCTCAACCGCCAGAACCAGGAATCCTTCAACCCGCTGCCGACGCTGAGCGCGGGCGTGATCCTGGTGCAGCCGGGCGCCTTCGAGAGCGTGCGCGCCCTGTCCGCCGCGCTGGCCGAGCCCAAGCACGTCGCCAAGTGCGGCACCGGCCCGAGCCGCTACTTCGTCGATCGCCGTCGCGGCCTGCCCGCCGCCGCGGACGAGGCCGTCGAGGCGCCGCCCGCCGCCGAAGCGGCCTGACGGGGGCGCGGCGGGGCGCCGCCCCTCGGCGGGGCGCGGGGGTCGGGCGGCCGGGTGGGCGCTCCTCGTCCCTGCTGACAGGAACGATCCTGCGGCGCCGGCGCGGTCATGGCCGCGCTCCTAGAATCGACTGGGTGAACACCCCTCTGTCCGCCGCGCTGCCAGCGACACCCCGACCAGCCCTGCATCCGCAGACCAACGCGGATCTGCACTGCCACTCGACCGTGTCCGACGGCACGCTCGCGCCCGAGGCGCTGGCCGAGCGGGCCAAGGCCAACGGCGTGGAGCTCTGGGCGCTGACGGACCACGACGAGGTCGGCGGCCAGCAGCGCGCGCTGGAAGCGGCCCGCGCGATCGGTCTCCCCTATCTCACCGGGGTCGAGATCTCCGTGACCTTCGCCGGCAAGGTGGTGCACATCGTCGGCCTGGGCTTCGACCACCACGATCCGCGCATCGTCCAGGGCCTGCGCGAGACGCGCGGCGGACGCGGCGCCCGCGCCCGGGAGATGGCCGAAGGGCTGGCCCGGGTCGGCATCCCCGGCGCCTACGAGGGCGCGCTCAAGTACGCCGGCAATCCGGAACTGATCTCCCGCACCCATTTCGCGCGCTTCCTGGTCGAGTCCGGCCATTGCGGCGACGTGCCGGAGGTCTTCCGCCGCTTCCTGACCGAGGGCAAGCCCGGCTTCGTCCCGCACCGCTGGGCGGCGCTGGGCGACGCGGTGCTCTGGATCACCGGGGCCGGCGGCCTGGCGGTGATCGCGCACCCGGGCCGCTACGGCTTCACGCCGACCGAGGAATACGCGCTGATCACCGAGTTCATGGCCCACGGCGGCCGCGGCATCGAGGTGGTCACCGGCAGCCACACCACCGCCGACGCGGTCCAGTACACGGCGACCGCGCTCGAATTCGACCTGCTGGCCTCGCGCGGCTCGGATTTCCACAGTCCGGAGGAGAGCCGCGTCGACATCGGCCAGCTCGACGAGCACCTGTCGGGCAAACTCAAGCCCGTGTGGAACGCGCTCGAACACCGCATCCACTGGCCGGACTGATCGGGTCCCGAGGACCCGCCGGACCGATCTCCCGGCCCCCCGCGGCATCCGCCGCCCCGGCGCGCACGCCGATTGCCCCACGCGAGGACCATGGCCCAGACCTTCGAAGTCCACCCCGACAACCCGCAGGCCCGCTTCCTGCGCCAGGCGGCGCAGATCCTGGCCCAGGGCGGCATCGGCGCGATCCCCACCGACTCCAGCTACGCGCTGGTGTGCAAGCTCGACGACAAGGCCGCCGCCGAGGCGCTGCGCCGCATCCGTGGCGTCGACGAGAAGCACCACATGACGCTGCTGTGCCGCGACCTCAGCGAGCTCGGCAGCTACGCGCGCGTCGACAACAAGCAGTACCGGATGATCAAGCTGGCCACGCCGGGCCCCTTCACCTTCATCCTGGAGGCGACCAAGGAGGTCCCGCGCCGGTTGTCGCATCCGTCGCGCCGCACCATCGGCCTGCGCGTGCCCGACCATCGCGTGACGCAGGACCTGCTGGCCATCATGGGGCAGCCGTTGCTGGCGACCACGCTGATCCCGCCCGGCGAGCACGAGCCCATCAACGACCCGGCCGAGATCACCGCCCGCTACGACAAGCTGATCCAGCTCATCATCGACGCGGGCGCCTGCGCGATGACCCCCACCACCGTGGTCGACATGACCGAGGACCCGCCGGTCCTGGTGCGCCGCGGCTGCGGCGATCCGGCCTGCCTCGGGCTGGCGCTGCAGGAAGCCGACGCCGAGGAGTGAGCCCGCCCCACCGGGCGCACCAAGAAAAAACGCCGGCAAGCGCCGGCGTTCTTCATGGGGCGCGCGAGGCGCCAGGCGCGACGAGGTTCACACCGCGGCGGTGATGACGATCTCGATCTTCCACTCCGGCTTGGCCAGCTTGGCCTCGACGGTGGCGCGCGGCGGCGTGTGGCCGGCCGGAACCCAGGCGTCCCAGGCGGCGTTCATGCCGGCCAGATCGGCCACGTCGGCGATGTAGAGCTGCGCGCGCAAGATCTTGGTCTTGTCGCTGCCGGCGCGGGCCAGCAGCTTGTCGATCATGGCGAGGACCTGCTCGGTCTGACCCTTGACGTCGGCGGTGGCGTCGTCGGGGACCTGGCCGGCCAGGTAGACCACGCCGTTGTGCACGGCCATCTCGGACAGGCGGGGACCGACGTCGAAGCGTTCGATGTTGCTCATTTGCTGTGGTGCTTGGGTTTGGAATGCTTGTGGGAATGCCCGTGGCCGTGGCCGGTCTGCGGGGCGGCCGGAGCGGCCTTCTGGCCGAGCTTGCTTTCGGTGCCGGCCATCAGCTTCCTGATGTTGGGTGCGTGGCGCCAGATCAGCAGCAGGCTCATCAGGGCGATGGCCGGCAGCTCGGGCCCGACGCCCCAGACCAGCATCTGCAGCAGCGGCGCGGCGACGGCCGCGGTCAGCGAGGCCAGCGACGAGTAGCGGAACACGACCGCCATCGCGATCCAGACCGCCAGCGTGCCCAGGCCCAGCCAAGGGTTGATGGCCAGCAGCACGCCGGCCGCGGTGGCCACGCCCTTGCCGCCCTGGAAGCGGAAGAACACCGGGTACAGATGGCCGATGAACGCGGCCAGGCCGACCAGCGCCGCGCTGCCCTCCTCCAGGCCGTACGGGGCGCCGTACTTGAGCACCAGCAGCACGGGGACCACGCCCTTGAGCGCGTCGAAGACCAGGGTCAGGATGGCCGCGGCCTTGTTGCCGGAGCGCAGCACGTTGGTCGCGCCCGGATTGCCGCTGCCGTAGCTGCGCGGATCGGACAGGCCCATCAGCCGGCTGACGATCACCGCGAACGACAGCGAGCCGATCAGATACCCGGCCAGCACGGCCAGGACGAGGAACAGGGTGTCTTGCATGGGGCGCTATTCTGCCCCGGACTTCAGCGCGCACTGGACGGGGCGCGCCGCGAGCAGCTCCGTCAAAACCCGGGGTTCGAGGCTGACCAGATAGCCGCGCCGGCCGCCGTTGATGAGGATGCGCGGCAGCTCGAGGATGGTCGATTCGACGAACACCGGCATCGCCTTGCGTGTCCCGAACGGGGAAGTCCCGCCGACCATGTAGCCGCTGTGGCGCTGCGCGACGTCGGGCTTGCAGGGCTCGACCTTCTTGCAGGGGATCTGCCGCGCGAGCTCCTTCAGGCTGACGGTGCAGTCCCCATGCATCAGCACGATCAGCGGCTGCGCCTTCTCGTCCTGCATCACCAGGGTCTTGACCACCTCGTGCTCGGCCACGCCCAGCTGCTTGGAGGACTCGCCGGTGCCGCCGTGATCGACGTAGTCGTAGACGTGCTCACCGAAGGCGACCCGGTGCTGACGCAGCACCTGGGTCGCCGGGGTCTCGCTGACATGCGCGGATTTCTTGCTCATGGGGACGGATTGTCGGCGCGACCCCGGGCCGCGCGCTTGTACGAGCTTGCGCTCGGTGGACGCTCGGTGGCGCCTGACGACGCCTCGCCGCGCGTCACCGGTCTTCACCGGTCTTCACCGGGCTTCACTGCGCCGGGTCGCGGATCTCCCAGCGGATACGGTCGATGCGGGCGAGCGTCTCGGCGTCGAGCCGGACGCTCATCGCGGCGATGTCCTCGTCCAGCTGCGCCGCGCTGGTCACGCCGATCAGCGTGCTCGCGGTCTGCCAGCGCGAGGCGACCCAGGCGATGGCCAGCGTGGACGGGCTGAGGCCCAGTTCCGCCGCCAGCGCGCTGTAGCGGCGCGCGGCGGCCAGGGTCTCGGGTCGCGCCCAGCGCTGCTTCTTCATGCCGTCGAAGATCGCCAGCCGGCCCGGCTTGGCCGGGTCGTCGATGCCCAGCGCGTCGTACTTGCCGCTCAGCACGCCGAAGCCCAGCGGCGAGTAGGCCAGCAACCCGACCTGATGCCGGTACAGCGCCTCGTCCAGGCCGTTCTCGACGATGCGGTTCACCAGGCTGTAGGGGTTCTGCACCGACGCGATGCGTGGCAGGCCGTGCTGCGCGGCCAGGCGCACGAACTCGCCCACGCCGTAGGCGGTCTCGTTGGACAGGCCGACGTGGCGGATCTTGCCGGCGCGCTGCAGCTGGGCCATGGCCTCGAGCTGTTCGTGCATGGACGCGACACGGCGGTCCTTGGACGGATCGAAGTAGACCGCGCCGAACATCGGCACATGGCGCGAGGGCCAGTGGATCTGGTACAGGTCGATGGTCTCGATCTGCAGGCGGCGCAGGCTGTCCTCGCAGGACTGCACGATCTCGGCGGCCGTCAGGTCGGGGCTGGCGTCGCGGATCCAGTCGTAGCCGCGCAGCGGGCCGGAGACCTTGGTCGCGATGACCAGTCGCTCGCGCAGACCGGGACGGGCCCGGAGCCAGCGGCCGATGATCTCCTCGGTCAGACCGAAGGTCGCGGCCTTGGCCGGGACCGGGTACATCTCGGCGATGTCCAGCAGGTTGATGCCGGCGGCGACCGCGCGGTCCAGCAGCGCCTGGCTGCCGGCCTCGTCGACCTGCTCGCCGAAGGTCATCGTGCCCAGGCCGATCCGGCTCACCGACAGGTCGGATTGGCCGAGGGTGACGCGTTCCATCTTCTTCTCCAGGTGAGGGCCGCGCCCTCGTCAACCGGGCGCGGCGGCCGGCCAGTGTGCATGAGGCCGCGCCGTCGCCGTGCGATCCCTCGCCCCGGCTTTACGCATCGGAGCGTTGCCAGTCTGAAATTATTGTTTTACAGTAATTTCTTGCCGATCCACGGTAATGACCTGTCTGTCGCCTCCGCATGAAAGACGCCCCTGCTTCCCCCGCCCTGCCCGCCGGCCTGCAGCGCATCCGCTGGATCGCGCACTGCGTGCGCACGATGGCCCTGGTCGCGGTGGCCGTGCTGATCGGCTTCCACACCGTGTTCTGGACGGACGCCAGCATGGTCGCGGAGTCCATGCGCAAGGACTTCGGCTCGGTGGGCGCGCTGCAGTTCGACGCGGGCGCGCGGGCCTGGGGCTTCGTCGCCAACCTCCCGCAGGCGCTGCTGACGCTCTTCGTGCTGGTCACGCTGTGGCGCCTGTTCGGCGCCTACCTGCGCGGCGCGATCTTCACCGAGGCCTCCACGCGCCATCTGCGCCGCATCGGCCAGTCGGTGATGCTGATGGCGCTGGTGATGCCCCTGACCGACAGCGCGACCATCCTGGCCCTGACCGCCGGGAATCCGCCGGGCCAGCGGGTGCTCTGGCTCAACCTGGGCAGCCAGCACTACATCGTGCTGCTGGTCGGACTGGTCCTGACGGCCGTCGCGCTGGTGATGCGCGAGGCCCAGCGCATGGCCCAGGAGAACGCCGAGTTCATCTGAACCCGGCGCGCCCACGAGGATTCCTGCCCCATGCCCATCGTCGTCCGACTCGACGTGATGCTCGCGCAGCGCAAGATGCGCTCGAAGGAGCTCGCCGAGGCCATCGGCATCACCGAGGCCAACCTCTCGCTGCTGAAATCCGGCAAGGTGCGCGGCGTGCGCTTCGACACGCTGTCCCGCATCTGCGCCGTCCTGCAGTGCCAACCGGGCGACCTGCTCGTCCATGAACCCGGCGACGAGCCCACCGGAGACGGCGATGACGGCCAGTGACCGCCATTCGACCGCCGTGGACATCGCCTCCCCGCCCATGAGCCTCGGGACCCTCGCGATGGCATCCGCCACGACCGCCTCGCCCCTCGCGAACACCTTCGGCGCGGCGCCACGACGCGGCCGCGGCGTGGTGATCACGGCGGTCGTGGCGCTTCACGTCCTGCTGGGACTCTGGCTGCAGAGCTCGTGGCATCGCGGCGCCCCCCATGACGACCAGCGCCGCTCGTCGATCCGCATGGTGACGATCCAGCTGCCGCCGCTGCCGAAGGAAGCGGCCCCACGCACAGAGGCGAAGCGCGCGGTGACGGCCAAGGCAACACCTGCCCCTAGCTCGAGCACGAACACGGACCCGCGCGAGGAGGCGACGCCCCGCCATCACGCACCGATCGCGATACCGCCCGACGAGCCCCGCACAACGCTGGTCCAGCCATCGCCGGAGACGCAGGTGGCGACCTCGCCGCCGCCGGCCGCCTCAGGGCCCAGCGGTCGGGACCTGATGTACGGCGCCGCGACGCAGCGCGCGATCCGCCAGGGCACGCAGGGGCAGCCGCTGCTCAGCGAGCGCGCCGACCAGGCCAATCAGGCGCCGGAGCGCGTCGAGGCCTCCGCGAAGCTGGGCAAGGAGATCATGAAAGGCGCGACCACCGACTGCCTCAAGGGCGAGTTCGCCGGTGCCGGCATGGGCCTGCTGAGCGCGCCCTTCCTCCTGCTGGCCGAGGCCCGCGGCAAGTGCCGACGCTGATCGGCCGCGCCAACCGCGTCGTTGAGCCCATGTCCGGTCGCGCGCTCGGCCCATCGCGGCGTCCCCTTCACCGGTGACCGGGCCCCGGTCAACCGCGCCTCGCGCGGCCCCGTTCACCCTCGGTCCGTTCGCGCGAGAACGCGCCCCGGCGCCGATCCGATTCCAGGGAGAGTTCCAGAAGTGACTTCCGCCTCACGCCCATTCGACAGGCAAGACCTGACCCCCACGGGCGAATCCGCCCCGCCGCCCGCGCCGATGCGCGTCCTCGCCTCGATGGCGTCGGTCCCCGCGCCACGGCGCCGCGCGTCGGCGTCGTTCCTGGCGATGGCGCTCGCCACCGCGATGACCGCCGGATTCGGCGCTCCGTCGGCGCGGGCGGCCGAGTCGTCGGCCGAGGCGGCATCCGCGCCGACCTCCACGGCCACCGCGACGGCCTTGCCCACCGTGCAGACCGACATGAAGCGCGGCACCTTCATGCCCTACAAGACGCTCAACGAGATCCTGAGCAAGCTGCGCACCGAGGGCGAGGGGCTCTTCGTGACGCGCTTCCAGCTGCACGACCTGAAGGAGCGCGACAAGCCGCCCGCCGCCGGCACCAAGCTCGCGCTGATGAGCGACGAGGAGTACATCCCCATCCCCATCGACGAGAAGGGCCGCTTCGACTTGCCGACCTTCTCCGAGGCTAAGGCCAAGGGGATGGAGCTGGGCAGCAACACGCCGCCCAAGTCCATGGGCATCCAGCTGAGCATCGACATCGCGACGCCGCCGGAGCAGCTGGACATGAACACCGTGCGCCGCATCGTCACCGTGGGTCAGCGCCTGCGCGGCGAGCTGCTGCCCTGGTACCTGCGCTGGCTGTTCCCGCAGATCGACGGCGTGATCATGTGCAGCGATCAGCCGCAGTGGGCGCTGGAATGGCCCGAGGGCGGTCAGCGTCTGCGCCTGGACCTGCCGGTCGATCCCAAGATCCGCGAGTCCGGCACGCCCAAGGACCAGCCCTCGCGCCCCTGCACCGCCCTCACCGGCCAGGAGCAGTGGCCCGACGGGGCCCGACTGATGCCACCGGCCGGCGGCAACACCAAGCTGTGGGTGCTGCTGCGCAAGACGCGCCCGAGCTGAGCGCTCAGGCCGCGCGTCCCGCCGCGCGATCGGCCTCCAGCTGCCGCAGCACGCGGCGCTGCAGCTTGCCGGTGGTCGTCATCGGCAGGCTGTCGAGGAACTCGATCTCCTTCGGGTACTCGTAGGGCGCGAGGCGCTGCCGCACGAAGTCCTGCAGTTCCGCCGTGAGCTGCGCGCTCGGCTGGCGTCCCGGCGCGAGCACGATGAACGCCTTCACCAGCGCGCCGCGCTCGGCGTCGGGCTTGGGCACGACGGCCGCGTTGGCGACCGCGTCGTGCTTGACCAGGCAGTTCTCGATCTCCCCCGGCCCGATGCGGTAGCCCGCGACCTTGAACTGGTCGTCGGCGCGGCCCTCGTACCAGAGGTAGCCGGCCTCGTCGGCCCGGGCCATGTCGCCGGTGCGGCACCAGCTGTCCATGGGATCGCCGGTGAACTTGGCCGCGGTCGCGGCCTCGTTGCGCCAGTACCCGAGGAAGAAGATCGGATCGAGGTCCCCGTGTCCGTCGCGCCGATGGACCGCGATCTCGCCCACCTGCCCCGGCGGGCAGACCTGTCCCCGGTCGTCGATCACCGCGACGCGATGGCCCGGATAGGCGCGGCCCATGCTGCCCGGCCGCGCGGGCCACAGGCGCTGGCAGTTGCCGACCACGTAGTTCATCTCGGTCTGGCCGAACATCTCGTTGACGGTGACGCCCAGCTCGCGTCCGACCCACTCGAACACCGCGTCGCCGACGGCCTCGCCGGCGCTCATCAGCGCGCGCAGGTGCAGGGTGTAGCGCTCGCCTGGATGCGGGATGGCCTTCATCATGGCCTTGAGCGCGGTGGGGAACAGGAAGGTATGGGTGACGCGGTACTGCTGCATCAGCTCGAAGGCCTTCTCGGGAGAGAAGCGCCCCTGGTAGCCCAGGATGGGCCGGCCGAAGCTGAGCACCGGCAGCAAGCCGTCCATCAGTCCGCCGGTCCAGGCCCAGTCGGCGGGCGTCCAGAACACGGCGTCGCTGCGCTGGGCCGGGTCGTGGGGATCGAAGCCGAACCAGTCGTGGCTGGCGATGAAGCCGGTCAGGTTGCCGAGCAAGGCGCGTTGCGGGAGCAGCGCCCCCTTGGGCGCGCCGGTCGTGCCGCTGGTGTAGATGAGGATGGCGGGATCGTCGGCCGCGTTGTCGCGGGCGGCGAAGCGGGCATCCTCGGCCTGCAGCGCGGCGACCCAGTCGGACTCGCCCTCGCGCGCGTCGGACGCGCCAACGACCAGGACATGGCGCAAGGCCTGGCACTGCGCGCGCACCGCGCGGACGGCCTCGAGCGCACCGCCGTCGACGATCGCCAGACAGGCCTGGCTGTCGTTCAGGCGGTACTCCAGCGCCTCCGGACCGAAGAGCATGGACAGCGGCATCGCGATCGCGCCGAGCTGGTTGATCGCAATGTGCGCGGCGGCGGTCTCGAAGCGCTGCGGCAGCACGAGGGCGACGCGGTCGCCGGCCTCGACGCCCAGGCGCTTGAGCGCGTTGGACAGCCGGTTGGCGGCACGCTGCAGTTGGCCGAAGCTGTACTGGGCGCGGCAACCGCTGTCGCTGTCGAAGAGGATGGCGGGGGCCTCGGGGGTCTCGCGGGCCCAGCGGCCGCAGCAGAGCTCGGCGATGCTGAGCTTCTCCGGCACCTGCCAACGGAAGGCGGCGTGGATGTGCGAGTAGGCGTCGACAGGGGCGCCACGCGGCGGCGCGGAAAGAGCGATGCCGGCGGCGGCGCCGGCATCCGGGGCGGTGGTGCCGGCCATGGCGACTCTCCATCCTGGACTGGAACAAGAGCGTGGATGCTAGCGAGCGGGTCCCGCATGGTCTTCATGGAAAGCCCGTAGCGCCGGCTCGTGCACCAAGGGCGCGCTCCGGGCACCGTGGCGAGGCGCCGCGCGGGCGAGGGGCTCGAGGGGCGCGTCCTACACTCGCCGACTATGCCCATGAAGTTTCTGCACAACCCCCGCTGCTCCAAGTCGCGCGAGGCGCTCGCCCTGCTGCAAGCCCGGGGAATCGCGCCCGAGGTGGTCGAGTACCTCGTGACCCCCCTCTCGCTGCCTGAGCTCCAGGCGCTGCACGCCCGGCTGGGCGGCCCGGTCCGCGCGATGCTGCGCGACGGTGAGGACGACTATCGCGAGCTCGGCCTGGCCGATGCCTCGCTCAGCGACGAGCAGCTGCTGCGCGCCGTCGCGGAACGCCCCAGGCTGATGCAGCGCCCCATCGTGATCGACGGCGACCGCGCGCTGATCGCCCGTCCGCCGGCGCTGCTGGACGACTGGTTGAAGTGATCGGGCTGTCGGCGCTGGCGTGCCACGGCCCTCACACGGCGCGGCGCAATGAAGCCCCTCTCCCATGAAGTGGGAGAGGGGTTGGGGTGAGGGCGGTGGAAGCTACGCAGAGCCTTTCCGGATTCCACTTCGAGGGGGGCTCGCTGCGTGCATCGGCCCTCACCCCAACCCCTCTCCCGCGCAGCGGGAGAGGGGCTCCACGCGGCGGGTTCCGGACGCTCAGCGCGGCGCGGCCAGATCCGCGAAGAAGCGCGCCGGCGGCTTGCCGACGGCCTTCTTGAACATCGTGATGAAGGCCGTGACCGACTCGTAGCCGAGCTGTTCCGACACGCGCTGCACCGGCACGCCGTCGGCCAGCAGCCGCATCGCGGTCACCAGGTGCAGCTGCTGCCGCCAGCGCCCGAAGGTCAGGCCGGTCTCGCGCCGGACCAGCCGCGCGAGGGATCGCTCGCTCATCGCGACCAGATCGCCCCATGCGGCCAGCGTGCGCCGATCCGAGGGATCGTCGGCCAGCAGCTTCGCGATGCGTCGCATGCGCGGATCCTCCGAGGTCGGCACGTGCAGGCCCTCGACCGGCATCCGCGCCAGCTCGTCCAGCAGCACCAGCGCCTTGCGCCCCACGGGGCCGTCGGACTCGTAGTCCCAGGGCTGCTCGGCCATGTCGAGGATCAGCTCCCGCACCAGCGGCGAGAGCTCCAGCGCGCAGCAGCGCTCGGGCAGGCGCACCGCGCCGGGCTGGACGAACAGGTAGCAGAGCTGCGCGCGCGCGGTGGCGCGCACGCTGTGCGGTGTCTGCGACGGGATCCAGATCGCCCGCAGCGGCGGCGCGATCCACACCGCATCGGGCGCCTCGCAGGTGACGCCCCCGCTGGCCGCGAAGACCAGTTGGCCCAGCCGATGCGCATGCACCGGCACCTCGCTCTTCTGCTCGCCCGCATCCAGTCGCCAGCCCGCGACCAGGCTGCGCACATGGCGCTCGTCGAAGCCGGCGAGGACGGCGTCGAGCTGGCGGGTTCGGGAGGTCTTCTGCATCTTGGCCGGATTCAGCGATCAGGCGTCAGATTATCCAAATTCAGCCGAGGCGCTTCCCGGTAACTTCACACCTCCCCATCACCGTCTCCTGGAGCCGTGCCGTGAGTTCCGATCTGGCCGACCGATCCCTTTCCGAGTTTCCCGCCGCCCCTCGCACCGCCCTGCTGCTCATCGGCCTGCTGCTGGTCGCGACCAACTTTCGCGGCCCGGTCACCGGCGTGGCGCCGGTGCTGGGCCAGTTGCGCGAGGCCTTCGCGCTGTCGCCCGCCGAGGCCGGCCTGCTGACCACGCTGCCGCTGCTGGCCTTTGGCATCGTGTCGCCGTTCGCGGCGCTCTTCGCACGGGAGTACGGACTGGAGCGCTCGCTCTTTGCGTCCTTGCTGCTGATCGCCGGCGGCGTGCTGCTGCGCTCGGCGGGGCTGGCGTGGTGCCTGTACCTCGGGACCGCGGTGATCGGCGTGGGCATCGCCGTCGGCAACGTGCTGCTGCCCAGCCTGGTCAAGCGCGACTTCCCCGCCCGGGTGGCGACCATCACCGGCGCCTGCGCGCTGACGATGGGGGTCTCGGCCGCGCTGATGTCGGCGGCGGCGGTGCCGGTCGCGGCGCACGCCGGCTGGCAGATGGCGCTGGGCATGGCGCTGGTGCTGCCGGTGCTGGCCGCGCTCGTGTGGAGCCGGCAGCTGTCGCAACGCAGCGCGCCGGCGCCCGGCACCGCGTCCGCGCCGCACGGCGGACCGGTGTGGCACTCGGCGATCGCGTGGCAGGTGACGCTGTTCATCGGCACGAACTCGCTGCTGTACTACCTGGTCATCGCCTGGCTGCCGACCATCCTGACCGCGGCCGGACTGTCCGCCACGACGGCCGGCTCGCTGCACGGCGTGATGCAGCTGGCGACGGCGGTGCCGGGGCTGTTCCTCGGGCCGCTGATCGGGCGCTTCAAGGATCAGAAGCTGATCGCCGCGCTGCTGAGCGCCCTGCTCGGCCTGGGCCTGCTGGGCCTGGCCTTGTGGCCCGCCGCGGCGACGCTGTGGGCGGCGATGTTCGGCTTCGCGTCGGGCGGCACTTTCGTGCTGGCCTTGATCTTCATGGGCTTGAGGACCCGCAGCCCGCAGCAGGCGGCCACGCTGTCGGGCATGGCGCAATGCGTGGGCTATCTGCTCGCGGCGGGCGGTCCGTCGGCGGCCGGATGGCTGCACGACGCGATCGGCTCGTGGACCGGCGTGCTGCTGATCGCGGCCGCGATGTCCGTGGTGATGGGCGTCTGCGGCGTGCTGGCGGGGCGGGACCGCACGATCGGCGGCGCGAGCTGAGCGTGATCAGTCGCCGGCGCGCTCGCCCAACTGGGCGAGCGATTCGCCGGTGACGCGGCACAGGCGCCAGTCCGGCATGATCGTCGCGCCCATCTTCTCGTAGAAGCGGATGGCGTTCTCGTTCCAGTCCAGCACGCACCACTCGAAGCGGCCATAGCCGCGCTCGACGGCGACCTCCGCGAGGCGGGTCAGCAGGCGGGTGCCGAGTCGCGCGCCGCGATGGGCGGGCTGGACGTAGAGGTCCTCGAGGTAGAGGCCGGGCTTGGCGAGGAAGGTCGAGAAGTTGACGAAGGTGAGCGCGAAGGCGACGACGGTGCCGCTCTCGTGCTCGGCGACCATGGCCTCGGCAACGGGACGCTCGCCGAAGAGATGCGGATGCAGCTTCTCCGGCGTGACTTCCATCAGATGCGACAGGTTCTCGAAGTCGGCGAGCTCGCCGATCAGCCCGACGATGGCAGGGACGTCGGCGGGACGGGCGGGGCGCAGGGTGTAGGGGGTGGACATGGTCGGCGGGGGTTTGGCAGAGATCGGTCGGCGCGGAGGGTACACCCGCGACGAGAACGCCCTGCGCTGCCCCTCGCCCGCTTGCGGGAGAGGGGTTGGGGTGAGGGCCGGTGCAGGCAGCGAGCGCGAAATCGGTGGGGAGCGCGGATCCGCGAGACCGCCGGGCTCTGGGGCTCTGGTGTGCCACGGCCCTCACCCCAACCCCTCTCCCACTTCGTGGGCGAGGGGCTCAAGGGCCATTCGCTTCATACGCCCGCCCGTTGTCTCCATGGCGAAAGCGTTTTCCCCTGCTCCGCCCTACAGTGCTCATCCATGAGCCCTGCCCCCTCCTCCGCCGACTACACCGTCCGCCGCGCGCCCCGCAGCGAGTTCCTCACCCTGCGCGGCCTTCGCTACCACCTGCTGCGCTGGGGCCCGCCGCCGGACGGCACGCGGCCGCTGCTGGTGATGGTCCACGGCTGGATGGACGTCGGCGCCTCGTTCCAGTTCATGATCGACGCCTTCCACGAGGATCGCAGCGCCGTCGCCATCGACTGGCGCGGTTTCGGCCTCACCGACGGCAACGGCGGCGATTCCTACTGGTTCCCCGACTACCTCGGCGATCTCGACGCGCTGCTCGATGCGGTCAGCCCGGATGCGCCGGTCGACCTCGTCGGCCACAGCATGGGCGGCAACATCGCGATGAGCTACGCCGGCGTGCGCCCCGAACGGCTGCGCAAGCTGGTGAACCTCGAGGGCTTCGGCCTCCCCGAGACCACGTCCGACATGGCGCCGGGCCGGCTCGCCAGCTGGCTGGACGAGCTCAAGACCCCGCAGCAGCTCAAGACCTACGACGACGTCGAGGGCGTCGCGCAGCGGCTCATGAAGACCAACCCGCGCCTGAGCGCCGACAAGGCCCGCTGGCTCGCGCCGCGCTGGTCGAGGCAGGCGGAGGACGGCCGCTGGCACATCCTCGGCGACCCCGCACACAAGCGGACCAACCCCGTGCTGTACCGCAAGGCCGAGGCCCTCGCCTGCTGGTCCGCGATCACCGCGCCGACGCTGTGGGTCGAGGGCAGCGAGACGCGCCTCTCGCAATGGTGGGGCGACCGCTATCCGCGCGAGGACTTCGACACCCGCTTGAGCGTCGTGAAGGACCTCCAACGCGTCACGCTCCAGCAAGCGGCGCACATGATGCACCACGACCAGCCCGAGGCCCTCGCCCGCGCCGTCCAGGAATTCCTGGGCTGAGCGGACTCAGGCCGTGGTGGCCCGGCTCACCACCGCCGCCTGATACGCCTCGATGAACTCCGCCGGCATCCGCTTCGGCCGCCCGCCACTGATGTCGATGCAGACGAGGTCCCACTTGCCGCGCATCAGCGTCTGTCCGTCGCTCAGGCGGCGCAGCTGGAATCGCCGCTCCATCGACAGCTTCCCGTCCCCCGCCGTCAGCCAGGTCCCGAGCACCAGCGCCTCGCCCTCGAACGAGGGCAGCAGGTAGTCGTAGCCGCCATGGCGGATCGCCATCGCGCGGTCGAGCCGCCGGTAGTCGTCCAGGTCCAACCCCAGCGCCACCGAGTGCGACCACCCCACCTGCTCGCACCAGCGGACGTAGACCGCGTTGTTGGTGTGGTTGAGTCCGTCGATGTCCTCGGCGCGCGGGCTGACCGCGAGGCAGTGCGGCGTCGGATAGTCCCAGCCCGTGGCGAGCGCGTCCGCGCCCGATGCGTCAGGGGCCGAGGCGCCGGACGCGCCGGTCGTGGTGGAGGAGGAAGGAGTCGCGGTCATCGCGGGGAAGGTCCCGGAAATCGTGGAAATCCGACCGCCGAGGTCGGGGTGCGCCAGCTTAGCGCCGCGGATTGGGCAGAATGCCGCCCTTTTCCGGCGACGTCCGTCGCCTGCGCGACCTGCGCCCGCTCGCCGGGCCGCGTCGCGCGTCGCCCTCCGTCGTTCCTGCCCCCGCTGCTGCCGTCGTCCCCATGGAAAACATCATCGTCACCGAAGAACTCAAGGCCTACATCGATCCCCTGACCGAGGACGAGTACGCCTCGCTGGAGCGCAGCATCCTCGCCGAGGGCTGCCGCGACGCGCTGGTGCTGTGGGGCGACATCCTGATCGACGGCCACAACCGCCACAGCATCTGCACCAAGCACGGCCTGCCCTTCCAGACCATCCAGAACACGCGCTTCAAGTCCATGGAGGACGTGCACCTGTGGATGATCGACCAGCACCTGGGCCGCCGCAGCGTCTCGGACTTCCAGCGCGGCGTGCTCGCGCTGCGCAAGAAGGAGATCATGGAAGCCCGCCGCCTGGCCGTGCTGGACGACCCCACGCCCGACGCGACCGCCGCGGCGATCGAGGCCCCGGCCAACGCCAGTGACGCCGCCGTCCCCGCCGCGCCGCCGCTCAAGAGCCGCGAGGCCATCGCCCGCGCCGCGCGCATCAGCAGCGCGACCGTCGGCCAGATCGAGAAGATCCAGAAGGCCGCCGCGCCGGAGCTGGTCGCCGCGGTGAAGTCGGGCGAGGTCTCCATCAGCGCCGCCGCCGTCATCGCCGAGCTGCCCGCCGAGGAGCAGGCCGCCGCCGCCGCCGGCGGCAAGAAGGAGCTGCGCCAGGCCGCGAAGCGGGTGCGCGAATCCAAGGTCGGCAAGAAGGCCGCCGGCGACGCGGTCGCCGAGGCCGCGGTCGCCGTGCTGGACGTCCCCGTCAACGAGGACGGCGAGCTGGAGCAGGATCCGGCCGTCGCGCTGCTGCGCGCGCAGGTCAAGGCGCTGCAGGAAGAGAACGTCGCGCTGCGCGCCCAGGTCTCGGACCTGCAAGGTCAACTGGCCGCCGCCAAGTTCGCGAACGCCGGCTGACTGCCGGCTGACGACAGCGCCCCGGTCCGGACGCGCCGGATCAGAAGCCCGAGATCCGACCGCCGCGATCGGCGCGCTCGGGCTGGGCGGAGAGGTCCGGTGGCAGCTCCCGCGCCTCCGCCTCCCGCCGGTTCATGACCCCGGCGTAGACGACCACGATCAGCACGTAGACGATCAGCGCGCCCTGCGAGCCGACCCAGAAGCTGAACGGCCAGCCGAAGAACTCGAACGACAGCGCGCGGGCGAAGTAGGCCACCCCGAAGGTCACCAGCGCCCACACCGCCAGCAGGGCCGCCGTGAGGCGCCAGGTGCCGCGCGGGAAGCGCCTGGCGGCGCGGGGAACGGGGGTCTCGGAGGCCATCCCGCCATTGTTGGGGAGGCGCCCCGTGGCGCCATGAGAAAATACCCGGTTTCGACCGCCCGCCGGGGGGTCGCACCGTCGTCTAAGAACACACCATGGACATCGAGCAAATCAACGCGATCGGCACCGCTCTGGCCGATCTGCAAGCGCGTACTGACGCGCTCCGGGGGTACCTTTGACTACGACCGCAAATCCCTGCGGTTGAACGAGGTCAACGCGGCTCTCGAGAACCCCAACGTCTGGAACGACCCCAAGCGCGCCCAGGAACTGGGCAAGGAGAAGCGCACCCTCGACAAGGTCGTCGAGACCATCAACCACCTGACGTCGAATCTCTCCGACAACCTCGAGCTCTACGAGATGTCGAAGGAAGAGAACGACATCGTCGGCCTGCAGACCATCGAGGCCGACTCGGCCAAGCTCACCGAGATGGTCGAGGAACTCGAGTTCCGCCGGATGTTCAACAACCCGGCCGACCCGAGCAACTGCTTCATCGACATCCAGGCCGGCGCCGGCGGCACCGAGGCCTGCGACTGGGCCGGCATGCTGCTGCGCCAGTACCTGAAGTACTGTGAGCGCAAGGGCTTCAAGGCCGAGGTCGAGGAACAGACCGACGACGAGGTCGCCGGCATCAAGAGCGCCACCATCAAGGTCGAGGGCGAGTACGCCTTCGGTCTGCTGCGCACCGAGTCCGGCGTGCACCGTCTGGTCCGCAAGAGCCCGTTCGACTCCTCCGGCGGCCGCCACACCAGCTTCGCCTCGCTGTTCGTGTACCCGGAAGTGGATGATTCGATCGAGATCGACATCAACCCGTCGGACGTCCGCACCGACACCTACCGCGCGTCCGGCGCCGGTGGTCAGCACATCAACAAGACCGACTCGGCGGTGCGCCTGACCCACATCCCGACCGGCATCGTGGTGCAGTGCCAGGACGGCCGCAGCCAGCACAGCAACCGAGACGTCGCCTGGAAGCGCCTGCGCTCGCGTCTGTACGACCACGAGATGAAGAAGCGCCAGGCCGAGCAGCAGAAGCTCGAGGACAGCAAGACCGACGTGGGCTGGGGCCACCAGATCCGCTCGTACGTGCTGGACCAGAGCCGCATCAAGGACCTGCGCACCAACGTCGAGATCTCCAACACCCAGAAGGTGCTGGACGGCGACCTCGACGCGTTCATCACGGCGTCCCTGAAGCAGGGCGTGTGATGCGCCAGGGGCTCCCGCGGAGAGGGGGAGCCCCTGCCCTCGACACCACAAGAAATCACTCGGTGCGCGAGCACCCATCCCACAAGGAAGCCCGCCATGCGTGAAGGCACTGCCACCCTGATCCGCCGCGAGGACTACGTCGCGCCGATCTTCTGGATCCGTACCGTCGACCTGTGCTTCGACCTCGATCCGGCCAAGACGCTGGTCACCAGCAAGATGCGCCTGGAGCGCAACGCCGCGGTGGCCCACGGCCCGCTGCGCCTGCATGGCGAGGAACTCAACCTGCTGCGCGTGCTGATCGACGGCGAGAGCGTCTCCTTCCGCCAGGAAGGCCATGAGCTGATCATCGACAACGTCCCCGACGCCGATTTCACGCTCGAGATCCGCAACACCTGCGCGCCCGAGAAGAACACCGCGCTGTCCGGCCTGTACACCTCCGGCGGCGGCTTCTTCACCCAGTGCGAGGCCGAGGGCTTCCGCCGCATCACGTATTTCCTGGACCGCCCCGACGTGATGGCGGTCTACACGGTGACGATGCGCGCCGACAAGGCCAAGTACCCGGTGCTGCTGTCCAACGGCAACCTGCTGGAGACCGCCGAGCTCGACAACGGCCGCCATCTGGCCAAGTGGCACGACCCCTTCCCCAAGCCCAGCTATCTCTTCGCGCTGGTGGCCGGCGACCTGGTCGCGCGCGAGCAGCGCGTCCGCACCCGCGGCGGCAAGGACCATCTGCTGCAGGTCTTCGTCCGCCAGGGCGACCTGGAGAAGACCGAGCACGCGATGAACTCGCTGATCGCCTCGGTCGTGTGGGACGAGGCCCGCTTCAAGCTGCCGCTGGATCTGGAGCGCTTCATGGTGGTCGGCGTGTCCGACTTCAACATGGGCGCGATGGAGAACAAGGGGTTGAACATCTTCAACACCTCGGCGCTGCTGGCCTCGCCCGCCACCGCCACCGACGCGGACTTCCACCGCATCGAGTCCATCGTCGCGCACGAGTACTTCCACAACTGGACCGGCAACCGCGTCACCTGCCGTGACTGGTTCCAGCTGTCGCTCAAGGAAGGCCTGACGGTCTTCCGCGATCAGGAGTTCAGCCAGGACATGGCCGCGACGCCCAGCGCGCGCGCCGTCTGCCGCATCCAGGACGTGCGCGCGCTGCGCGCCGGCCAGTTCCCCGAGGACGCGGGCGCGATGGCCCACCCGGTGCGCCCGGACCAGTACGTCGAGATCAACAACTTCTACACCGCCACCGTCTACAACAAGGGCGCGGAAGTGGTGCGGATGTACCAGACCCTGGTCGGCCGCGAGGGCTTCGGCAAGGGCATGTCGCTGTACTTCGAGCGCCATGACGGCCAGGCCGTGACCTGCGACGACTTCGCGCAGGCGATCGCCGACGCCAACCCCGGCTCCGCGCTGTCCACCCGCCTGGACGCGTTCAAGCGCTGGTACTCGCAGGCCGGCACGCCGCGTCTGCAAGCGCGCGGCCAGTACGACGCCGCCGCGCAGACCTACACGCTGACGCTGCAGCAGATCACGCCCGCCACGCCGGGCCAGGACGGCAAGCAGCCGCAGGTGATCCCGGTCGCGCTGGGCCTGCTGAGCCGCGAGGGTCAGGCCTTGCCGCTGATGCTGCAGGGCGAGGACGGCGCCGCGGGCGCCACCGAGACCGAGCGCGTCGTGGTGCTGGACGCGGCCGAGCAGCAGTTCGTGTTCATCAACGTCCCGAGCGAGCCGGTCCCGTCGCTGCTGCGCGGCTTCTCCGCGCCGGTGGTGCTGGACGACGGCCTGGGCGATGCCGAGCTGCTGACGCTGCTCAAGCACGACAGCGACGCCTTCAACCGCTGGGAAGCCAGCCAGCGCCTGGCGCTGGCGCGCATCCTGGGCGCCGTGCGCGGCGGCCAGAAGCTGACGCTGGACGCGGCCTACCTCGACGCGATGCGCGCGGTGCTGCGCAACCCGGCGCTGGATCCCGCCTTCAAGGCGCTGGCGCTGCAACTGCCGGACGAGGCCTACATCGCCGAGCAGCTGGCCGAGGTCGATCCGCAAGCCATCCACGCCGCCGTCGAGGCCGCGCAGACGCAGCTCGCCACCGCGCTGCAGGCCGACTGGGTCTGGGCCTTCGAGGAGCACCAGATCGCCGGCGGCTACCAGCCCGATCCGGTCCAGAGCGGCAAGCGCGCGCTGGCCAACCTGGCGCTGTCCATGCTGGTCCTGAACGCCACCCGCAACGGTGACGGCGTCTGGCCGGGCCGCGCGTACCAGCGCTTCAAGGACGCCGGCAACATGACCGACCGTCTGGGCGCGCTGGCCGCGCTGGTCCACGCGCAGGCCGAGCTGGCCGACAGCGCGCTGGCCCGCTTCCATGCGCAGTTCAAGGGCGACCCGCTGGTCATCGACAAGTGGTTCGCGCTGCAGGGCCGCGCCGCCGAGCATGAGGGCAAGACCTTCGCGCGGGTGAAGCAGCTGATGAAGCATCCCGACTTCACGCTGAAGAACCCGAACCGCGCGCGCAGCCTGATCTTCTCGCTGTGCATGTTCAACCCGGCGGCCTTCCATCGCGCCGATGCGGCGGGCTACGTCTTCTGGGCCGAGCAGGTGCTGGCGCTGGACGCGATCAACCCGCAGGTCGCCGGCCGTCTGGCCCGCGTGATGGACCGCTGGACCGCCCTGGCCCAGCCCTATCGCAGCGCCGCCCGCGAGGCCATCGTCCGCGTGGCCGCCAAGCCCGACCTGTCCAACGACGTGCGCGAGATCGTCGAGCGCGCGCTCGCGCTGGACCCGCGCCCGGCCGCCGAGCCGGCCGAGGCCGCCCAGGGCTGACGAGGCCACCCCGGCGTCGGCCGATGGCCGATGCCGGGACCTCCCCTTGCCCGGGCCCGCGGACCGTACCGAATTTCAACCTCCGGAGTCGTTTCATGAGTCGTCGCGTCAGCCTGACCCAATACCTCGTCGAGCAGCAGCGCCTGCACGGCCACATCCCGCAGCAGCTGCGTCTGCTGATCGAGGTCGTGGCCCGCGCCTGCAAGCGCATCGCCATCAGCGTCAACAAGGGCGCGCTGGGTGACGTGCTCGGCAGCGCCGGGTCCGAGAACGTCCAGGGCGAAGTCCAGAAGAAGCTGGACATCATCGCCAACGAGGTCCTGATCGAAGCCAACGAATGGGGCGGTCACCTGGCCGCCATGGCCTCGGAGGAGATGGACAGCATCTACCTGGTGCCCAATCGCTATCCGCAGGGCGAGTACCTGCTGATGTTCGATCCGCTGGACGGCTCCAGCAACATCGACGTCAACGTCTCGATCGGCACCATCTTCTCGGTGCTGAAGAAGGCCGAGGGCAGCAAGGGCGTCAGCGAGGAGGACTTCCTGCAGCCCGGCACCTCGCAGGCGGTGGCGGGTTACTGCGTCTACGGTCCGCAGACCACGCTGGTGCTGACGGTGGGCGACGGCGTGGCGATGTTCACGCTGGACCGCGAGCAGGGCTCGTGGGTGCTGACCGCCGACGACGTGAAGATCCCCGCGGACACCAAGGAGTTCGCGATCAACATGTCCAACATGCGGCATTGGGACGAGCCGGTGAAGCGCTACATCGACGAGTGCCTGGCCGGCACGACGGGACCGCGCGGCAAGGACTTCAACATGCGCTGGATCGCGTCGATGGTGGCGGACGTGCATCGCATCCTGACGCGGGGCGGCATCTTCATGTATCCCTGGGACAAGCGCGAGCCCAACAAGGCCGGCAAGCTGCGCCTGATGTACGAAGCCAACCCGATGGCCTTCCTCGTCGAGCAGGCCGGCGGCGCCGCCACCAACGGCAAGCAGCGCATCATGGAGCTGCAACCGACCAAGCTGCACGAGCGCGTGGCCGTGGTGCTGGGCTCCAAGAATGAAGTCGAGCGGGTGACGCAATATCACCTGGATGCAGCGAAGGCGCCTTGATGCCCGCACGCTGAGCGGTGTCGACGCCCCTGGCGCCAGCCCGAGAAGAACGAAGGCCGCTCCATGAGCGGCCTTCTGCATTTCCAGGATCCCTGTTGCGGAGGTCGGCGACGCAGGGCCAGGTCTTGCCCCGCGTCACCTTGTCCGCCGCGACGCCGCGACGCCGTGGCGCCGTGACGCCGTGATCGACGCGATCAGTAGTCGATTCCCACCCGCAGCCCGAAGGTCCGCGGATCGTTCCAATACCCCCGCACGAAGCCGCCGCCATCCTGCGCGGAGTTGCGCGTCATCTTGTTGGTGGCGTTCAGCACGTAGAGCTCGGCGCGCCAGCCCTTGGGCGAGGCCAGCTTCACGCTCGCGTCCACCTTGGCGAAGGCCTTCTGCACATCGCCGACATGCGCGTTGTCCAGGTTCAGCAGCGAGAAGTACATCTTGTCCTGCCACTTCACGTTGACCCACGGCGTCAGTTCCCAGCCGTTGCCGAGCTGGAAGGTCTGCGCGAAGTTCACGCCGAAGCTGTACTTGGGCGACAGCGGCAGGTGGTGGCCGGTGATGTCCAGGATCTGGCGGCCGGCGAACTCGCGGATCGGACCGGTGTACGGGTCCGGGCAAGGCGGGGCGCCGACGTCCGCGCGCACGCCGCAGTTCCAGCTGTCGCTGTAGGACGGGTAGTCCTTGACCTTGCTGTCGATGTAGCTGAAGAAGGCTCCCAGGCGGGCGCCCGTCCAGGGCTTGTAGTCGAGCTCCAGCTCCAGGCCCGGGATGTCGACCACGCCGACGTTGACCGTCTGCCACTTGGTGACGATGTCGCAGGTCGGGTTGTCGTCCGGGCAAGGACCGTCGTGCTTGACCTTGGCGGCGAAGAAGTCGCCCGTGACCTGCATGTCCTTGTAGCGGCTGAAGAAGACCGTCGCCGACAGGCTCATCCGCTTGTTGAGCAGCAGGCCCTTGTAGCCGAACTCCAGGTTGGTCACCGTCTCCGGCTTGTAGGGGAAGAAGTTGTAGTGCGGTCCCGGCGGGCCGTCCACGCATTCCTTGCCGCCGCAGGCGTCGTCCTTGTCACCGAAGCCGCCCGCCTTGTAGCCGGTCGCGAGCGAGGCGTAGACCATGTCCAGCGGCGTCAGCTGCTTCTGCAGGCCCAGGCGGTAGGTGAACTTCTTCCAGGTCTGCGAATGGTCGTTGCCCGCGGGCTCGCCCCACAGACCATAGGCGCCCGGACCGGCGAAGGGCCCCATCTGCTCGGTCAGGTCGCGGCCGTTGTGGGCGCGGAAGCCCGGCGTCCCCGGCGTGCCCGGATCGAAGAGGCCGTTGTAGTAGGCCGGCGTCGAGCCGTCCCAGCCGCCGTAGACCTGGCCGCCCTGGTCGGCCTTCTTGTCGCGGCTGAAACGGCCGCCCAGCGTCGCCGTCCAGGTCGGCGCGAACTTCCAGTCCGCCTGCGCGAAGAGCGCCTTCGCATCGATCTGACGATCGGGCTGGTGGTAGTACTGGCTGGTCGGGAAGCCGTAGGGCGCGGTGACCAGCTGCTCCTGCGCGTAGTCGATCGCGTTCTTCTCGTGCATCCAGAACAGGCCCGTCACCAGCTGCAGCGCGTCGGTGTGGACCTTGTACTGCAGCTCATGCACCTGCGACTTGTACTTGGAGCCCAGCGTGTACGAGCCCTCGTCCTTGATCGGCCAGGTGCCGAAGTCGCCGTCCGCGCCCACCGGCAGATGCACGGTGACCTGGCTGGGAATCGGCTGGTAGCCGGCATCGTCGTCCGACTGCTGCGAGCGCCGCTGGTCCGCCAGCGCGAAGCCGTACTCCAGGCTGCTGTTGGCATTGATGTTCCAGACCAGGTTGGAGCGCAGCGTCCCGATCGACATGTCGGTCTTGCCCGGCACGTTGATCTTCACGTCCCACTTGCCGCCGGTGCACGCGAAGGCCGTGCCGGCCGCCATGTCGCAGTCCTTCATCGCGACTTCGCCGGCGCCGTTGTTCTGGAAGCGCTCGTAGGCCAGCAGCCATTCCACGTCGCTGCCCAGCTTGAGCCGGCCCGCGATGCGCGCCGCCCATTCGTCGCGGTTGTAGTAGTAGCGGCTGCCCTTGACCAGCGTGTTGCGGCGCTGGTCGACGTCGGGCACGCCGTCCGGCACGAAGCCGTTGGCGGGCACGTTGGCCTCGGTGAAGTCCTGCTGCTGATGGATCCAGCCGTCGCGGCGGATCTTCGTCAGCGTGGCGCGCAGCGCCAGGCTGTCGTTGACCGCGATGTTCTGGATCACGTTGACCTGGCGCTTGCGGAAGTTGCCGACGTCGACCTCCATGCTGCCGTAGGTCTCGCCGAACTCCGGCTTGGCCGGCAGGATGTTGATGCTGCCGCCCGTCGAGTTGCGCCCGAACAGCGTGCCCTGCGGGCCGCGCAGCACCTCGACCTGCTCGAGGTCGAACATCAGCGCCAGCGCGCCCTGCGGCCGCGGCGAGTACAAGCCGCCCACGTGCAGGCCGACGGCGGGGTCGCCGATCTCGGTGAAGTTGGACGAGCCGATGCCGCGGATGCTGACCTGCACGCCCGAGTCCGCGCCCGAGGAGATCTGCAGGTTGGGCACCGTGCCCGACAAGCCGCGCACGTCATGGATGCCCTCGCGGCTCAGCGCCTCCTGCGTGATCGCGGTGACGGCCACCGGCGTCTTCAGCAGGCTGGAGCTCACGCGCGTCGCGTTGATCATGACGGTGGGCAGCGCGTCCTTGTCCTTCTCGCCCTTCTCGCCCTTGGCGTCCTTCGCGTCCTTGGCCGCGTCGGCGGCCGCGACGGACTTCTGCTCGGGGGGCAGGTCTTGCGCGTGGGCCGCGGCGCAGGCCAGCCAGGCGGCCGCCGCGGCCGTCATCGTGCGGGTGAAGGCGCCGCGTCGGGTCGCCGCATGGGGGGTTCTCATCGTCCTCTTCTCCTTGGGTCTCTCTTGATGTATCTCGGGATGTCTCTGCGTTCTTGTCGTCGGACCGCGGCGCGTGCGCCAGGGCGGTCGTAGGGGCGTGACGCGTCCCGGCCGGGCTGGCCGTGGCTCGCGGGAACAGGGATTCAGGCTTGCTGCCGGGGTTTGAGCTGCGCGATCAGGCGCGACAGCGGGACCGTCTCGTTGCGCACCAGCGGCCGGGCCCAGGCGCTGACGCCCAGGATGTAGATCAGGGTCAGGAAGACCACGCCCATCGCGGCGCGCAGTCCGATGGCGTCGCCGAGCACGCCGACGATCATGGGCACGACCGCGCCGCCGAGGATGCCGGTGCACAGCACGCCGGAGAAGGCGCCGTGATGCCGCGGGACCGAGTTCAGCCCCAGCGAGAAGACCACCGAGAACATCACCGACAGGAAGAAGCCGCACAGCGGGAAGGCCCACAGCGCCGCGCCCGCCGGCCCGAACAGCGCGATCGCGGCGCAGCCGATGGCCAGCACGGTGAAGCCCGCCAGCACGACGCGCGAGTCCAGCAGCTTCAGCAGCCCCAGCCCGAGCAGACAGCCCAGCGACATCAGCCCCCAGAAGCGGCCCACCGCGTCGGCGCCCTCCTCCGTCGCGGAGAAGTGGTGGTACGTGGCGAGGAACTGCGACATCCAGTTGGCGAGCGTCTGCTCGGTGCCGACGTAAGCCATGATGCCCAGGAAGAAGAGCTTCACGTCGCGGCGCGCGAGCAGCTCCTTGTAGGCGGCCCAGCCGCCGGCGCGTTCGTCGTCCTTGAGCTCGACCTCGGGCAAGGGCAGCGTCTGGTTGGCCGCGATCAGCAGGAGGAAGGCCAGCGCGAAGATCCAGTAGAAGGGGACCCACGCCAGGCCCGCGCCCGCGTCGGGGCGCTCCATCAGCAGCTTGAAGCCGAAGGGGCTGAGGAAGGACGCCAGCCCGAAGACCAGTTGCCCCATCACCGAGAAGAAGGCGAAGTGCGCCTCGCCGCCCGCCGTGCGCATCAGGGGGTTGATCACCACCTGCAGCAGCGCCATGCCCAGCCCGATCACGAAGAGCCCGCCGATGGCCGTCGCATAGCTGGGCATCAGCGCGATCGCCAGCGCGCCGACGAAGTTCAGCGAGAAGGCCACCAGGATGGTCGTGCGCGAGCCCTTGGCCTCCACCAGCATCCCGCCCGGGATCGACACCAGCCCGTAGGCCAGGAAGAAGGAGAACGGCAGGAAGCCGGCCATGGCCAGGCTCAGCTTGAAGTCCTGGATGATGATCGGCATCAGCGGGCCGATCAGGTTGGTGACGAAGGAGATCACGAACCAGATCAGCAGGATGTAGCCGACGATCAATGCACGGTGCTTCATGGCGGGGGCCTCGATGCGGACGTTCAGGCGACGCAGTCGGCGAACTCGCCGGCGCGGATGGTCTTGCGGGGGAAGCGGGCCAGGATGGCCGCCGCGGTGCGGCAGCCGGCGGCCAGCGCCTCGGCCATGCCGGCCGCGCGCAGCCGCGCCGACAGATAGCCGGCGTTGAAGGCGTCGCCCGCGCCGATGGTGTCGAAGATGTCGACCGGCTCGATCGCGTGCTCGACGCGACGGTCCTGCTCCAGGCCCAGCGCGCCGCGCGCCCCGACCTTCACGATCAGGCTCGCGCCGGGCTTGAGCTCCGCGCCGATGCGCTTGAGCGCGAGCGCCAGATCCTCGGTGGCCGCGATGCTGCGCGCCTCCAGGTCGTTGATCAGCAGGTGGTCGCAGTGGCGCAGCCAGCCGCGCACCTCGGCCAGCGTGCCGTCGCGCCAGCCTTCGGGCGGCCAGCCGGTGTCCAGCGCGACCTGATAGCCGCGCGAGGAGGCCTCGGCCAGCAGCGCCTCGTAGCCGACGCGCAGCTCGGTCAGCAGGAAGGGCGCGGTGAACAGCGCGATCGGCGCGATCGGCGCGACGGCCGCGCCGCCGGACGCGCTCGACAGTGGCGATGCCACGAGGGCCTCCCGCTCGCGCCGACCGACCACCGGCAGGTGCTCGAGCACATGCGCCGCGGACAGCCGCTGCAGGTGGCCCTGCGTGGTGAAGAAGTTGCGATCGCCGCAGGCGTGCATCAGACCGACCGACATGGTGGTCTCGCAGTCGCAGATCTCGAGGCTGGTGCGCAGCCCGGTGAACTGCTCGGCCAGCCAGTGGCCGAGCTGGTCGTTGCCGACGGCGGAGATCAGATGGGCGCGTTGCCCGATGTGGCGCGCGGCCAGCGCCGAGTTGGCGCCGGAGCCGCCGGCGCGCAGCTCGCTGCGCGGCATCAGCAGCTCGGTCCCGATCGTGGGCCAGCCCTCCAGCGAGCCCAGCACCAGGTCGACACCGGCGTCGCCGACGATGCTCAGCGGCGCGATGTCAGGACGTTCCGTGAAGCGGTCCGATTGGCGTTCTGTTTCCATGGGCGCCGACTATAGGAGCCCGAGAATCCGCCCGTCAATAATTAAATCCAATGGATTGAAGTATTTACCCTAGGTCGGCGGGCGGGGCCTGCCCCCCGCATCGGCGCGGGTCCGGGTTAACGCCGAGACATCGGCTTGTTGCCCAGCAACTCGGCCGCGTCGAGGGTGCCGCGCCGGTCCTGCTGCAGCACTTCCAGGCGGGGCGAGAGCATCTCGTAGATCGGCAGCACCGCGGCGCCGAGCAGCGAGGAGTCATCCTGCCGATCCGACAGCAGCAGGCGCGTGGCGGGATCCGCCACGCCGCCGCGCACCGAGCGGTGCCAGGGCTGGGCCAGCGCCACCAGGTGCTCCACCAGCACCTTGGGCGCGGAGCCCCCGATCACGATGGAGCGCGGGTCCAGCATGTTCTCGATCATCGCGACCGCGTCGCGCAGCCGGTCGGCGGCCTCGCGGCACCAGGCGTGCAGCGCCTCGTCGTCGGGATTCTTCAGGCGCTCGCCGATGTCCAGCATCCACACGTCGTGGTCGGTCACGCCCAGCGCCTCGGCCAGCGAGTGCATGGACACGTAGCGCTCCAGGCAGCCGCGGTTGCCGCAGTAGCACGCCCGGCCCCCCGGCACGATGGGCACGTGGCCGATCTCGGTGGCGTTGCCGTTGGCGCCCGGATAGGCCGAGCGCCCCGTCACCAGCGCGCCGCCCAGGCCCATGCCCAGGTGCAGGTAGAAGAAGTCGTCCAGGTGGCGGGCGACGCCGAACAGCGTCTCGCCCAGCGCGCCGGCCACGCTGTCGATGCGATGGAAGAGCGGCAGGCCGGTGGCCTCGCCCAGTTCCTCGAGCACCGACAGGTCGCTCAGTCCTTCCAGCGCGGTGGGGCCGACGAAGCTGATCTCGGTATGGCCCAGCGGGCCCGGCAGCGCGATGCCGATGCCCCAGAGCCGATCGGTCGATTCGCGGCGCAGGCGCGCGATCAGCTGCAACAGCGTCGCCAGCATCTTCTGGCGATCGGTGGTGTCGATGTCGACCTCGCAGCGGTGCTGGATCTCGCCGATCAGGTTGACCAGCGCGGCCGAGGCGCGGCCCGGCTCCAGGCTGATGCCGATGGAATGGCCGGCCTGCGGGTTGAGCTCGAAGGCGATCGGCGGCTGGCCGCGCGACTTGTCCACCTTCTGCCGCCGCGACACGATCAGCCCGAACTCCTCCAGCTCGTTCGTGATGTTGGCCACCGTCTGCGGGCTTAGCGACACCATGTCCGCGATGTCCTTGCGCGAGGCGGCGCCCTGCTGGCGGATGAAATCCAGCACAACGCGGCGGTTGTACGGGGCACTGGACTGTTGGGTGGCTCCTCGGCCAATCGTTCTCATGCGGCTGCTGGGTTCGTTGCGCCCGGGATGGCGGGCGGGCCCCCGGTGTCAGGGCAGCGTTATACGCGTGCCGCGCGGACCCCGTGGTGCGGGGCGGGTCGACCGGGCGCTCAGTGTAATCCCCGCCCCGGGCCTCACATTTCAATACATCCACTGGTTTTAAATATTGACGGCAGCGCGGAACCTCTCCTACATTCGGCGCCGGCGAGCGGCTTGGAAGCAGTCGCGCGGCTCGCAGGCTACGACCCCCCACGTGGCTACGGCCACACGACTTCAGAGAGGCAACCCATGCAACTTCCTCGACCTGATCTGCGTCGCTTCGCGCGCCGCGCGGCGCTGCCGCTGCTCGCCGCTTCCACCCTGGCCGCCGCGTTCGGCGCGGCCTCGCCGGCCCTGGCGGCGGGCAACCGTGTCGCCGGCATGGCCGGCCCCAAGAGCGGCGCCAGCAGCGCCTACGTGCAGGATGGCTGGCTCTACACCCACACCCACACGGCCACCGGCGAGCCGCTGGTCACCGCCACCAAGGCCGCCGCCGCGGCGGGCGTGATTCCGGTCGGCGACTCGCGCGTCTATGGCGCGGTCTTCGACAAGGGCCGCAAGCTGACGGTCAATCAATGGCAGGCCGTGCTGAGCATGGACGCCTACCCCGAGAACGGCACGACCAACTACCAGGAGGTCGGCCCCTGGCGCTATTGCGAAGTCGACTACGAGGCGGCGCAAGGGATCTCCGACTACCGCGGCGACACCTTCGGTCCGGTCGGCGTCACCACGGTGGGCGACTTCCCCGACTACTTCAAGAAGGCCTTCGCGCCCTACGTGCTGGGCAAGAGCAACGCGACCAACGCCGACATGCTGGCCTGGGGCGTGCAGGTCACCGGCGTGACGGCGGGCAACTTCCAGGCGGACGACACGGCGCTGGATCCGTATCCGTCCAAGAGCCGCTCCGACAAGAACAAGCGCGCGGCGCTGACCAAGATCTGCGGCGCGCTGCAATCGGCCTTCGACACGCAGCAGGACAAGTACGTGATGAGCCATTACGCGCACATCGACCAGGACAAGCTGGTCCCGGTGCTGAACGCGCTCAAGGGCATCGGCTTCACCGCCTTCGACCGCTACAACCTGGTGGGCCTGGCCTTCCAGGTGCAGGTGAACACGGGCTCGATCGGCAGCATCTCGGCCTTCTCCTCGGTGAAGTCGGCCGGCAACTGCGGCAGCCTCAGCGCCGAGACCTGCTTCGCCACCTACCTGACGGACCAGTACATCCGCTGGCTGAAGTCCTCCAGCCTGGGCGACGATCCGGACAACTGCTGGCGCGCGAGCATGGCGCTGGACATCTACAAGAAGGACCCGACGATGGGCAGCGTCAGCGTGGTGAATCAGGTCATCAACGCGAGCTATCCCGGCAACAGCGGGAAATGCCCGACGTCAGGGATCAAGTGGTCGAAGAACATGTCGTGGCAGTGAGCCGCGACGGCGCGCCGCGCGCTGACGCGGCACGCCCCTGATCCCTCCCACCGATGCCATCGACCCGCGGGGCGCCGTTCGTGCGCGGTGCCCCGCCTCCGGCTTGTGATTTCTCCCTGACCCCGTCACCGACGCCCTCCCCGCCATGAAGACCTTCGCTCCCGACCTGGCTCGCCACGGCCGCCGCTCCGTCCTGACGATGACCGCCGCCGCGGCGATGGCCGCGCTGGGCGCCTGGGCGCTGCCGTCCGCCGCGCTGGCCGCCGACGCCGCCGCATCGGTCACGACCGTGTCCGTCCAGTTGCCCACGGACCCGCTGCTGGTGCAGATCAACCAGGTCGCGCTGGAGCGCGTCGGTCCCAAGCGGGCGATCGTCGAGTCCACCGGCGCGGCCGGGAGCGGCCGCTATCGCGTGCTGTCCGGCGGCAAGACCGTCGCGCAGGGCACGCTCAAGCCGCTGCCCGCGTTCAGCGAATGGGGCGCGGGCAAGCGCTATTTCGAGGTGGACTTCTCGTCGCTGGACAAGGCCGGCGATTACCGCGTCGAGGCGACGCTCGGCGGCAGGCGCGTGGTCTCCGCGCCGGTGCGGGTGCGCGACCGCGCGCTGTTCACGACCATCGCCGACAAGACGCTGGACTATTTCCATCGCGGCCGCCACACCGGCGCGGGCGATCGCAGCATCCGCATCTTCGAGACCGACCGCCGCGTCGACGTGCACGGCGGCTGGAAGGACGCGGGCGGCGACACCGGCAAGTACCTCTCGCACCTGGGCTACGCCAACTACTTCAGCCCGCAGCAGACCTCGATGGTCGCCTGGGTGCTGGCCTACACGGCGCAGACCTCGCCCGAGCTCTACCGCCGCGCGGGGCTGACCAGGCGCGTCCAGGACGAGGCCTTCTGGGGCGCGGACTACCTGCACCGCATTCTCGACGCCGAGGGCTACTTCTACACGACGGTCTTCGACAAGTGGGGCGGCGACGGCGCGGAGCGCATGGTCGTCGGCTACGAGGGCGAGGACGGCAAGTACACGACGCTGTACCGATCGGCCTACCGCGCCGGCGGCGGGATGGCGATCGCCGCGCTGGCGCGGGCCTCGATGCTGGCCAAGCAGTCGGGCCGCCACGGCGATGTCGACGGCGCGACCTACCTGGCCGACGCGATCCGCGCCTTCGATCACCTGCAGAGGTTCAGCGCGCAGTACGGCGCGAACGGCGTCGAGAACATCATCGACGACTACACCGCGCTGATGGCCGCGGTCGATCTCCTCGAGGCCACGGGCGAGCCGCGCTTCCTCGCCGCGGCGCGGGATCGCGCCGACCGGCTGATCGCGCGGCAGACGCCGGCGGGCGGCTTCATCGCCGATGGCGGGTCCCGCCCCTATTACCACGCGGTCGAGGCCGGCCTGCCGGCGTTGAGCCTCAGCCGCTACGCGAGCGTCGAGACCGACGAGGCCCGCCGCGCCAAGGCGGACACGGCGATCCGTGCCTCGCTGGATCACGAGATCGCGATCACGCGCCGCGTGGCCAACCCCTTCGACTACGCGCGCCAGTCCTTCCAGATCGCTCCGGACGGCAAGACGGCCTCCGGTCCGGTGATGGAAGGCTTCTTCATCCCGCACAAGAACGAGACCGGCTACTGGTGGCAGGGCGAGAGCGCGCGGCTGGCCTCGCTGAGCGCGGCCATGGTGGTCGGTGGACGGCGGGTCGCGCCGACGGCCGGCGCCGGCTTCGGCATCCCGGCGGCATGGGCCGGCTACGCGCAAAGCCAGATCGACTGGACGCTGGGCCGCAACCCGTATGGGATCTCCATGCTCTACGGGTTCGGACGTCGCAATCCGCCGACGGTGGCGTCCAGCGCGGGCGACATGTTCGTGGGCGGCCTCTCCAACGGGATCACCGGCGCGGTGGGCAGCGACACCGGCGCGGGCATCGCCTTCGCCCCGGGCCCGGACGGGGAGCAATGGCGCTGGGTGGAGCAATGGATCCCGCACTCGGCCTGGATGCTGCTGGCGGCGACCGAGATGGCGCGCTGAGCCCGGGACGAGACGGCCGATCGGGGCAAGCGCCTGGACGCGGCGGTCACGCGCGGCGCGCGCCCGCCGGACCGTCGCCGGCACGGCCGCGGCAGGCGCCGCGTCCCCGACGGCCGGGACAGCACGGGCGTCTGTAGGCGGATCACGCACAGCGCGTTCAGCGGTCCATGGATTGCCGTGCCCCGCGCGGCATGAAGAATTCCCCTCAGCCACGACCGCCCGTGGCCAGGGGGACCTCCATGAGCACCAACGCGACCACGAGCGCCCGATCCAGGCCGCCGCTCTACGGCTGGCACTTCGCCGCCACCACGCTGCTGACCCTCGTGATGCTGGCCGCGATGACGGTGCACTTCGGCTTCCAGGCGCTGGCACACACGGCGCGGGACATCTCGGGGGCCGTGCTCAAGCATGTCGAGGCCCAGCAAGGGCTGGGCATGGCCCCGGCAGACATCGTCGAGCAGTCCCTCAAGGAGTTCCACGACGCCGCGCAGATCGAGGTCTGCATCGACGGCCGATGCGACACGCGCGCCGCGTCGGCGGACACGCCCTTCAACGCGGAGCTGCGCGCCGGCCTGGGCTGGCCCTGCGCGACGCAGGCCGTCGCGCATCGGGGATCGACCCGGACGGCCACCGTCTGCATGGTGATCGACGACGTGATGGAGGACATCGGCCGCGACGCGATGGTGCTGCTCATCGCGCAGGCGATCGGCTTCGGCATCTGGTTCGCGGCGACCCGGCGCTTCGTCGCCCGGCGCGAGATCTGGACCGAGCGCGTGGCCCGGGCCGCGACCACCGATGCGGCCACCGGTCTGCTGAACCGCGCCTCCTTCCGGGTGGCCCTGGACGAGGCGGCCGCGCGGGGCGACGAGGGCTGGCTGGTGCTCGCGGGCATCGACGAGCTCAAGTCGGTGAACGAGCTGCACGGCTCCAGCGTCGGTGACCACGTGATCCTCACCGTCGCCGAGCGCCTGAAGGACCTGGGCGCGGTGGTGCGGGTGCTGGGCCGCACCGGTGGCGACGAGTTCGCCTTCGTGCTGGACGGCGCGAGCCCCACGACGCTGGAGCGCTCGCTGAGCCGGCTGCGCGCCGCGATGGCCGCGCCGATCGAGCATCAGGGCCTGCTGCTGAGCGCCTCGATCAGCGCCGGCGCGGTCGCCGTCGAGCGGCAGCTCTCGGCCGCCGAGCTGATGCGCCGCGCCAACGTCGCGCTACGCGCGGCCAAGAAGGTCGGGCCGGACTCGCAATCCATCTTCAACGTCGCCTACGACGTCGAGCTGCGCAAGCATCACCAGCTGCGGCTGGACCTGATGAACGCCGTCGAGAAGGGCCATCTGGAGCTGGTCTACCAGCCCATCGTCGACGCACGCGGCCAGGTGGTGGTCGCGGAGGCGCTGGCGCGCTGGAAGCATCGGGAGCTGGGCTTCGTCTCGCCGGAGGTCTTCATCGCGGCGGCGGAGTCCAGCGGACTGATCCATGAACTGGGCATCGCGCTGCTGAAGAAGGCCTGCGAGGACCTGGCCGCGGCGCGGCGGCGCGGCCTGCCGCTCAAGCGCCTGGCGGTGAACCTGTCCCCGGCGCAGCTGACGAACCCGGACCTCGCGTCCATCGTCTATGCCGTGGTGCGTGGCGCGGGTCTGGAGCCCGCCGACATCGAGCTGGAGCTGACCGAATCCGCCGCGATGGCCTCGCGCCAGGACGCGACGCAGCAGCTGCGCGAGCTGGCCGAGGTCGGCTTCGCGATCTCGATCGACGACTTCGGCACGGGCTACTCGTCGCTGAGCCGACTGCAGACCCTGCCGCTGAGCAAGCTCAAGATCGACCGGTCCTTCGTGCGCGCCTTCGAGGAGCCCTCGGGCGCGGTCCTGCTGGACGCGATGATGGACCTGTCCCGTCGCCTGGGCCTGAGCTGCGTGTGCGAGGGCGTCGAGACAGCGGCGCAGATGCACTGGCTGCGCGATCACGGGTGCGACCTGTTCCAGGGCTACCTCATCGGCAAGCCGATGCCGCTGGACCAGCTGATCGGCCTGGGGTTCCGGGTGCCGCTGCCTGGCGCGACGGTCGCACCGGATCCGGCACGTCGGAGCGCATGATGTCCCGCCGCGACGATCGCCCGCCGGGCCGCTACAGCCTCACCTGCCGACTCCAGCCGACGTCCGATGGCGGCCGCGTGATCGGGCTCAGCCCGAGGCCACGACCAGATGCGCCTGGATCCTGCTGGCGACCGGGCCGTCTCCGTGACGCGCGGCGATCGCCGCCGTCGCGCGAGCCGTCGCTTCCGCGAGCAGGCCGGCGTCCCGCGCCTCGATCTCGCTGCGCAGGGGCGTGCCCTCGCAGTACGCGATGGCGACGTTCCGTGCGGATGGGGATCGGCTCACCTCGGCATGCGTGCTGATGGCGATGTCGGTGAACCCCGCGCGGCCCAGGTCCTCGCGGATCGTCGCGACCTGGTGATACCCATGCGGCGTGCGCGCGAGGAAGCGCGGCGGGTCGTCCGGGAAGAGCGTCGCCACGGCCCGCGTCACCTCGTCGGCGAACTCGTTGTCCTCGATCCGGTCCCAGATCGTCAGCACGAAGCGACCGCCCTTGCGCAGGACGCGGCGCGCCTCGGCATAGCCCGCCGAGCGATCGGGGAAGAACATGGCGCCGAACTGGCAGCACACGACGTCGAAGCTGGCATCGGCGAAAGGCAGGCTCATCGCATCCGCCGGCCGCCACTCGATGCGCGGGTCCGGCCCCTGGCGCTCGGCGGCGAGCTCCAGCATGGCCGGGCTGAGATCGGTCACGACGTAGCGCACGCCGGCCCCCAGCTTGGGCGCGAGCGAGCGCGTGACCGCGCCGCTCCCGGCGGCCGTCTCCAGTACCGCCCGCGGCGACCACGACGCGATCAGCGTCGCCGTGCGCGCGGCATAGCCCTGGAAGATCAAGGGCACCATCAGCCCGTCATAGAGGCGGGGCATCGAGCCCGCGAAGACCTTGTCGCTCTCGGCCATGTGAGACCTCCTGGTTCGCGACCTCCCCGGGCGTGATGCTGGGCCGCGACCGGGCACACGTCAACAGATCCGGCCAGGACACCGAAATCCGTCACGGACGGACGCCTGGAGCCGGGCGGCCCGATCGAGGACGGGCGGGCAACACCGGCATCATGCGGACCTCGCGCGCCGGCGAGCTCACGAGCACAGACTCGGCCCCGGCGCGGCTTCCAACGACTGTCTTGAGGGAGGAAATCTCATGTCCCAGCATCCGCCGTTCGTGCCGACCGTGCCGACGGACCCCGCGCAGGAACTCGACGCGCGTTTCGCGCCGCCCACGGCCCACGTCGAGCCGATCGCCCCGCTGCAGGTGGCGGGAGAGCCGATCTGGTTCTCCGTGTCGCCGCTGAAGCTGGTGGTGATGTGCACCGTCACGCTGCAGTTCTACAGCGTCTACTGGTTCTACAAGCAGTGGAAGCTGGTGCGTGATCGCGAGCACTCGTCGATCCTGCCGGCGATGCGCGCGATCTTCCCGATCTTCTTCATCTGGTCGCTGGGGACCAAGGTGCGCGACGCCGAGGTCGGCCCCGGCCCACGCCTGAACGCTGGCGGCATGGCCGCGGCCTGGATCGTGTGCTCGCTGATGTGGAAGGCACCCGGTGCCATGTGGTGGATCGCGATGGCCGCGCCGCTCTTCCTGATCCCGCTGCAGAACGCGATGAACGCGACCAACCGCGTCGTCACGCCCGGCCACCCGGAGAACGACCGCTTCACCTGGGTGAACTGGATCGGCATGGTGCTGGGTGCCGGCTTCGTCGGGATGGCGCTCCTGGGTACGTATATCGAGATGAAGAACGGTTGAGGCCAAGGACGCGAACATGCCGATCACGCTCACTGTCGATCAGATCCGAGCCACTCTCCCCCTCATCGAGAACGGGCTTGGCAGATATCAATGGCTTCAAAGACGGTTCGCGGAGAGGGACGCCTGTGAGGATCCAGAGTTCAGACGAAGGTTCAACGGCTTCTACCGCGTCAGATTCGCGACCAGAATGCACGAGACCTTCTTCAACGTGCTGGAAGCGGCTCGCGAGCCGGGCCAGGACTTCGCAGCGGTGCTTCAACGCCTCTCCGCAGTGACGGGGCGATTCGAAGCGTCGTTCAGCAGCAAGATCATTGCGACCGTAGACCCCACGAAGCCGGTGATCGACGCCTGGGTTCTTCAGAACGTACAGCGTCAGATGCCAAGGCGCACAGACGCAGCTCGTCTTGCAAATGCCTGCGTGGTCCACCAAGACATCGGGAACGATGTCAACGAGTTCCTCGCCTCGCAGATCGGTCGGACATTGGTTGCCCTGTTTGATCAGATGTATCCGGAGTCCGGCATCACCAATCAGAAGAAGGTCGATCTGGTTCTTTGGCAGACTCGGCCGAACTGACTACAGCGTTGACGCAAGCGCGAAAGGTTGCATGAGTCGCGGCCCTACCAGCATCCACGTCCGATGCCTGGGCCGCGGTTCAGTTCGAAGCACCGCGTCCGCGCTGTTCTAGCGCCAGTTGCGCGATGGCCGCCGCCGCCTCCTTTGGCGAGCACTGCAGCAGCATGTGTGGCGCCTCGATGTCGATCACCCGGCAATCGCCTGACCGGCGCTCGATCTCGCGTGTCGCGCCCGCCGACACCACGCGATCTCGAGTCGCTCGCAGGCACAGCAACGGGACGCGGATCTGGCTGACCGCGTCCAACGCATCGAATGCCAGCACCTGGCTGCCTCGCTTCGCCAGCACCGCCGGCGCCACCCGCGCCAGCGACGCGCGCAAGGCGGCTTGCAGCGCCGGCGTCGCGAAACGACCCAGCAGAAGCGCGCTCATCACGGTCATCGGCATCGAGTGCATCGGCAACCACGCCGCCACGCCCTTGAACGGCGCCAGCATCCGATTCGGATACCGCGCGAACGATGCGCACATCGCCACCGCGCGCAGACCCACCGGCTTCTCCGCCGCGATCCTCAGCGCGACGGGCCCCGAGAAGGACTCGCCCAGCAGCACGAAAGGCTGCTCCCTTGGCAGCGCTGCGCGCACGAACGCCAGGAGCGCCTCGTCATCGAGCCACCGATCGACGGGATAGCGCACGATCACCGGCCTCAGGTCGGCCGGCAGCTCGCGCACGAGCGGCCCGAACAGGTCACCGGTGCCGTCCATCCCCGGCAGCAGCACGAGCGCTGTCGTCACCTCAGAAGAAGGTCCTGACGCCGCCCGTCACTCGGTAGGCGTCGTCGACGAGGTACAGCAGCGGCCACTTGTCGAAGGTCGTGCACGGGTGGCCGACGCCGAAGGCGATCAGGTCGCCGACCTGCAGCGGCAGCGCCCCGTCGCCCTGCGCGTCGACGAAGGCATGCTGGTCGTTGAGCTTGGTCACCGCCCAGTCCGCAGGCGCCATCCGTGGCGCCTCGTGCTGCCCCGCGCGGTACCACCACAGCGGCTGCGGCAGGCAGGCGTCGTAGCTCAGGTCCCGCTTGCCGGCCGTGCAGATCGCGCGGCCGGGCTCGGGCACGGACTGCACCTGCGCCCAGACCTCGATCGCGTTGCGCAGCCCGGGGCCCTCGCCCCACACCGCCCCCGCGCGCTGTCGCAAGCGGTCCTGCATGCGCTCGTACTGCAGGCTGTCGTGGGACAGGTAGCAGCCGCTGCGCAGCACCACGCGCAAGCGGTGGCCGCTGCCGCCGGCATCGACCGCCGCCAAGGTCCGGGCCGCGATGTCGAACAGCGCCGAGCCGCCCGCCGTCAGCAGGACCTCGCCCGGCGCGAACCAGTCCTCCGCGCAGCCCGCGCGGGCCAGCGCCGCCACCGTCTCCACCATCGTGAGCGCGCCCAGCTCGACACGCGCCGTGTCATCGCCGCTGTAGACGCCCTCGAAGGCCTCGACACCGCGCAGCGCGATCGCCGGTGCCGCCGCACGGATCAGGCGACCGAGCGCCAGTCCCTCCTCGACGCTGCGGACGCCCGTGCGCCCCCCCGGCGTGCCGACCTCGAGCAGCACCTGCAGCGGCCGCTTCAGTCCGCGCGCCGCGACCGCGCGGCGCAGCAGGTCCAGGCCCGCCGCCGAGTCCACCAGCGCGTAGAAGTCGAAGTCCTCGTCGGCCTCGAGCTCGCGGAACACCAGCTCCAGATCGGCCGCGCCGAGCAGCTGATTCGCGAGCAGCACCCGCGGCACGCCGAAGCGGCGATAGCTGCGCACATGCGAGGCCGTGGCCGCGGTCATGCCCCAGGCGCCTTCGTCGAACTGGCGCTGGAACAGCTGCGGCGCCATCGTCGTCTTGCCGTGCGGCGCCAGGCTCACGCCCGCGCGCTCGGTGAAGCCGCGCATCCAGCGCGCGTTGTGCGTCAGCGCAGAATCCTTCAGCACCGCCACCGGCAGCGGCAGGTCGCCCGCCAGGACCGACAGGCCCATCGCGCCCAGCGCCCGCAGCGGTCGGCCCTCGGCCCCCGCCGGCAGCCCCTTCAGCGTGCTGGCCAGCGGCGCCTCCTCGATCGCGTCGAGTGCGAGGCGCACCGCGGCGCCGTCCTTCGTGCTCATCGTGTGCCCTTCGTCTTGCGTGTCGTCGGCGCCGTGGCGCCCTTGCCCTTGCCGGCCGGCTTGACCGTCGCCGCCTGCGCCGCGACCGTGGCGCGCGCCACTGCGGACTGCCGCACCGAGGCGCCGACGAAGGTCTCCAGCATCTGGTCCGCCGCCCCGCGGCCCGAGCAGATCGCCATCACCCGGCAGGTCGCGTTCGAGCCCTTCAGGTAGGCATGGCCCATGGTGCTGTCGAAATACATCGAGTCGCCCTGCTTCAGCCGCACCGGCGCGTACAGGTCGGTGTGGAACTCCACCTCCCCGTCCAGGACGTAGACGAACTCCTCGCCCGAGTGCCGGATCAGGCCCCCGAACTCGGCGAGGAACTCGTCCAGCGTGCGCGCCCGCAGCTCCGCGATGATGGGCACCAGCTTCTTGTTGAGCAGCTCCGTCGCCAGGTAGGTCTGGCGGTAGCTGGCGGTCTCCACCACCTGGCCCTCGCCGGCGCGATGGACGATGCGCCGGCCGCTCAGCGCCACGCCCGGCAGCGCCGCCGCGGGACTGGCCTCCAGCAGCTCCGAGATGTCCACCTCCAGCGCCTTGGCCAGCAGCACCAGCTTGTCGTAGGACAGCGAGGCCTGCCCCTTCTCCAGCTTCGAGATCGTCGACACCGCCAGCCCCGTGCGCTGGCTCACGTCGCTCAGCGTCATCTCGCGCCGCTTGCGCAGCGTGCGGATCACCTCACCCGGCGTCGGGCCGGCGTCGTCATGGGCGGTTGCGTTCATGGCCGGAAATATAGCCACGCGCCGACCGCCGTCGACCCCTTCCGTGACTTCCAGCCCCTGGTGTTTTTCCTTATCGGAAATTTTTCTCTCATTCGTCTTTTTTCTCTAATATGGAAAAACATCGAACGACAAGGAAAGTCCGTGAACACTGGTCCTGCGCTTCTTTGCTGTCCCGCCGCCGCGTCCCGACGCGGCCTCCCCGCCCTGCTGCCGCTGGCCGTCGCCCTGCTGGCGGCCTTCCCCGCGGTCCGGGCCCAGCAAGCGCCGCAGGGCCCCGCGCCGGCACCCGCCGCCACCGCGGCCGCCGCCCCTGAGGCCGCGGTGGCCGGTGCCGACGCGGACAAGGACGCGACCGCCCGCCCCCCGAGCGCCCGTCCGACGCCCCAGGTGCTGGACGTCGTCACCATCAGCGCCAGCCGCCGCCGCGAGCCGGCCCGCGACGTGCCCATGCAGGTCAGCGTCATCAGCGCCGAGGGCCTGGAGAAGCGCGGCGCCAAGGCGCTGGGGGACTTCCTCGCCAACGAGCCGGGTGTGAGCATCGGCAGCAACGGCGGTGCCGGCGTGGGCGGCATCAACCTGCGCGGCGTGACCACCGGGGTCGACGTCTCCGCCACCGTCGGCGTCTACGTCGACGAGGTGCAGACCGGCGCGAACGGCGCCAGCGCCGGCGGCAACGGCATGTTCCTGGACATGGGGCTGCTGGACCTGCATCACGTCGAGGTGCTGCGGGGACCGCAGGGCACGCTCTACGGCGCGTCCTCGGTCGGCGGCCTGATCAAGTACGTGACCCACACGCCCGACACCACCGAGCTGTCCGGCAAGGTCTCGCTGGGCGCGAGCACCACCGCCAAGGGCGGCACCGGCAACACGATCGCCGGCGTCCTCAACGTGCCGCTGAAGGAGGACGTGGCCGCCATCCGCGTCGCCGCCTATCGCGACCAGGTACCGGGCCACATCGAGGCCGTCGGTCCGCTGCCGGGCAAGGACACCGACCGCGGCCAGTCCAGCGGCGCGCGGATCTCCGCGCTGGTGACGCCGACCCGCAAGCTCAGCCTGCGCTTCACCGCCACGACGCAGAAGGTCGAGCGCGACGGGCGCGACTTCGTCGACTACGCGGCGGCCACCTCGCAACCGGTCTACGGCGACTTGCGCCATCAGCGCGCGCTGTCCGAGGCGTACCGCCAACGCACCGACCTGTTCTCGGCCGAGGTGGACTACGACTTCGGCTGGGCGCGGCTGGAGGCGATCAGCTCCTACCAACGCCTGCGCTCCGAGAACCAGATCGACGCCAGCACCGCCTACGTCCCGCTGCTGGGCCAGTTCGGCATCCACCTCGACGCGGTGGACGTGCGCATCCCGCTGAACCTGAACCGCAACTCGCAGGAGCTGCGGCTGACCTCGGCGGCGGATCCGCGCTTCGAATGGCTGGTCGGGCTCTACATCGACCGCGAGCGCGGCCGTCAGACGCAGTACGCCGAATCCTTCGTGGGGGGCGCCGCCGGGCCGCGGCTGGCCTACATCGACATCCCCAGCAGCTACCGCGAGGACGCGGTCTTCGGCGACGCGACCTGGAAGTTCGGCGGCGGCTTCTCGCTGACCGGCGGTCTGCGGGTGGCCCGCAACCGGCAGACCTATGTGCAGCAGAGCTCCGGCCTGCTCGCCGGCGGCGACGCTTCCATCGACGCCGCCTCCAAGGACACCAGCCGCACCTACCTGCTCACCGGTCTGTACGCGCTGGACAAGACCAGCAACGTCTACGTCCGCGTCGCCAGCGGCTATCGGCCCGGCGGCCCCAACGCGGTGCTGCGCGACATCAACACCGGCGATCCGCTCGCGCCGCCCAGCTTCCGCCCGGACGAGCTGGTCAGCACCGAGCTGGGCCTGAAGTCCTCGCTGCTGGACCGCAGCCTGCAGCTGGAGGCCGCCATCTTCAACGTCGACTGGAAGGACATCCAGCAGGCCAGCTCGGTCAACGGCGTGTCGGTGGTCGTCAACTCCGGCAAGGCCCGTATCCGCGGCGCCGAGGCCTCCCTGAGCTTCAAGCCCACGCCGCTGTGGAGCCTCTCGGCCAGCGCCTCGTACAACGATGCCAAGCTGACCCAGGACGCCCCCGGCCTGGACGCCAAGTCCGGCGACCGCCTGCCCCGCACGCCGCGACTGTCGATGGCCGTGCAGGCGCAGCGCAACTTCGAGCTGGCCGGCCATCCCGCCTATGCCGGCCTGTCGGTGCGCCACGTCGGCGAGCGCGACGCCGGCATCCCCGGCAGCAGGCAGCTGGTGTCGTACAGGATGCCGGCCTACACGCTGACCGACCTGCAGGCCGGCATCGAGTTCGGCCGCTACAGCCTGGCGCTCTACGCCCGCAACGTCTTCGACCGGCGCGCGCAGCTCTCGGTCTACCCGGCCTTCCTGCCGCTGGGCGGCAATGCCATGGTGTCCGTCGCGCAGCCGCGCACCCTCGGCGCCACGCTGAGCGCCAGCTTCTGAGGTCCCGCATGAGCGCCCTTCCCGATCTCGGCATCTCCGGCACCGGCCCGGCCACGTCCGCGATGCCGCCACCCTCCGGTGGCACGCCCCCTCCTCACGCGAGCCACGCTTCAGCTTCACACGCGGCGTCACCGGCATCGGCATCGGCATCGGCATCGGCATCGGCATCGGCATCGTCGTCGTCGTCGTCGTCGTCGTCGTCGTCGTCGGCATCGTCGTCGACGGCGGCAGCGGCTGCGCCGGTGGCTTCCGCGTCGGCGTCGGCGTCGGCGTCGCATTCAGCGCTGTCACGCGAGCCGTTGCGCGTGTGGCTGCTCGCCTGGTATGGCATCGCCGTGCTGGTGGCGACCTCGGTGCTGGCCGCGATCGACCGCCAGATCCTGGTGCTGCTGGCCGAGCCCATCCGGCAGTCGCTGAGCCTGTCCGACACCAAGCTCGGGCTGCTGCAAGGCGTGGGCATCGCGCTCTTCGCCGGGCTGGCCGCCGTGCCGCTGGGCGGCCTGGCCGATCGGCACGGCCGCAAGCCGGTGCTGGCCGGCTGCGTGCTGCTGTGGACCGCCGCCACCGCCGCCTGTGGCCTGGCGGGGGACTTCCCCGCGCTGTTCATCGCCGCGATCGGCCTGGGCATCGGCGAGGCCGGTCTCGCGCCCGTCGTCTACGGGATGATTCCGGACATCGTCCCGCCTTCGCGCCGCGTGCTGGCCAACGGCATCTTCGCGCTCGCGTCCATCCTTGGCGCGGGACTGGGCATCAGCGTGAGCGGCGCGATGATCGGCGCCATCGCCGACCTGCGGCCCCTGCTGCCGGCATCGATGGCCGGACTCGAGGCCTGGCGCCTGGCCTTCTTCGCGGTGGCCGTCCCCGGCCCACTGATGGCGCTGGCGGTCGTCGCGATCCGCATCCGACCGCCGGCGACGGTGACGGTGACGCCGACAAGCTCGATGCCGGTGGCGACCCCTGACCCCGGCGCCGGCCCTGGCTTCTCCCACTCCTCCGGCTCCTCCACGTCCGCCGTATCCGTCGCGCCCACCGCATCCGGCGCGGTCACGTCGGGCGGCACGTCGTCCGCGGCGGGCTCATCGCCGGCGCCGACCAGCGCCGCGCCGATCACCACGCTGCGCGACTACTTCCGCGCCCACGCCCGCACCGCCTTCGGCATCTTCGGCGGCGCCGGCCTGGGCAGTCTCGGCATCCAGGCCCTGGGCGCCTGGGCGCCGGTGCTGGTCACGCGCAAGTTCGGCGCGACCGCGCAGGACGTCGGCCAGGGCTTCGGCGCGGCCTACATGATCGGCACGCTGGCCGGCGCGCTGCTGGGCGCCTTCGCCGTGAAGCTGCTGCGCCCGCGCACCGGCCCCGCCACCCCGGTGCGGGTGCTCGGCGTCGGCACCGGCCTGGCCGCGCTGGTCTGCGTCGCCCTGCCCTGGGCCGCCAGCGCGCTGCAGGTCTACCTGCTCTTCGGCGCGCAGGTCGTCTGCCTGATCGCGGGAACCGTCGTCGCGCCGACCATCCTCCAGGACATCTCCCCACCGGCGCTGCGCTCGCGCGTCATCGCGCTGGGCACCGTGGTGGTCACGCTGCTCAGCGCCGCCAGCCCGGTGCTGGTGGGCCTGGTCTCCGACGCGCTGAGCGCGCATGCCGGCGCGCTCGCGCTGTCGGTGGCCCTCGTCGCCGCGACCAGCATGGCCGTGGGCGCCGTCCTCACCCGCTGGTCCGAACCTCATTTCGTCCGCACGGTCGCCGAACTGGACGCGCATGCGCCCACGCCGACCGACACCCCCTCACCCCACCACCCTTGAAGAACGGCCTCACCATGTCCGACCTCAAAGCCCCCGCCTCGACCCCCTCGACCACCGCCGCCGAGGCCCTCTCCACCGCCCCGGCCGCCGACGCCAGGAGCGCCGCGCCCGAGACCGCGCCGAAGACCGCGACCCAGCGCCTGGACGAGGTGTTCCAGTCCCTGAACCGCGGCGACGCGCCCGGCCTCGTGGTCGGCATCGCGCAGCAGGGCCGCCCGATCTACCGCCGCGGCTTCGGCCTGGCGAGCGTCGAGTCCATGGTCGCCAACGGGCCCGGCACGCGCATGCGCATCGGCTCGACCAGCAAGCACTTCACCTGCCTGGCCGTGCTGCTGCTGGCCGAGGACGGCAAGCTCGACGTGGACGCCGGCATCCGCCGCTATGTCCCCGAGCTGCCGGCCTCGCTGCCCGATCCCACGCTGCGCCAGCTGATGACGCACACCGGCGGCGGCCGCTGCTATCTGGACGTGGCCTTCCTGGCCGACGGCAACGCCATCCGTCCCAAGGGCGAAGGCCTGAAGACCTTGTGCCTGCAGCGCGGCATCAACTTCCCGCCCGGCGAGCGGATGATCTACAACAACGGCGGCTACCACCTGCTGTCCATCGTGGTGGATCGCATGGCCGGCATGCCGCTGGAGACCTTCCTCAAGCAGCGCATCTTCGACCCGATCGGCATGGTGGACAGCGCCTCGGTCCCGAGCGACTTCGAGGTCCATCCGCACACCGCCGCGCTGCACATTCCGCTGGGTGACGGCAAGTTCCGGCGCGGCATCTTCCCCACCGAGGAGGTCCGTGGCGAGGGCGCCATCATCTCCACCATCGACGACATGCTGCGCTGGCTCGAGCATCTGCGCGCCGAGCGAAAGACCGTGGGATCGGCCGCCTCCTGGGCGCAGATGCTGACGATGACCCGGCTCAACAACGGCACGGTCAATCCCTACGGCCTGGGCCTGATGAAGCACGACTACCGCGGCGTGGAGGTCATCCACCATGCGGGCGGCGTCGTCGGCGGCAGCTGCCAGATGATCACCGTCCCGGCGCATCAGCTGGACATCATCATCATCAACAACGGCGGCGCGATGGCGCCCACCGAGGCCGCCTACAAGGTCATCGACACCCTGCTGGGCGAGGACGGCACGGCCGTGCTGGCGCCGGCCCGCGTCCCGCCCCAGGCCGAGCGCTTCAAGCCCATGATCGGCCGTCGCTACCACGCGCCGGCCTCGGGCTTCTCCTTCGGCTTCGTCGAGACCGAGGGCAAGCTGCAGATCAGCGTGCTGCACTCGCAGGGCCTGCCGCTGCGAGAGGTCGGCGACGAGCTGCTGCTGGCCTTCGAGGACGTGGCCGTCGGCCCGCTGACGCTCAAGACCGCTGACCTGGCCACCGAGGGCACCGCGCCCGCCTCGCTCACGCTCAGCGAGGCCGGCAACGCCGAGCGCTTCGAGCTGCTGCCCGAGCAGGCGCCGTCGCTGCGGGACGTGGGTGCCGCGCTGGTCGGCCGTTACCTGGCGGGCGATCTGGGCGATGCCCAGGCCGAGATCCTCTTCGAGCCGGTCGAGCGCACGGCAGGCCAGGACGCCAAGGACAGCAAGGACGGCGAGCGCCGACTGCTGCTGCGCATCGACGGCCGCTTCGGCGGCAACGAGCTGGCGCTGGAGGCCTTCTCCGCCGACGTCTTCGGCTGGAAGGCCACCAACCCGCTGCTGCCGCTGACCGGCCTGATGTCGGTGCGCCGCCGCGACGGCCGCGTCGTCGGCTTCGAGGTCGACACCACGCGCACCCGGCACATGGCCTTCGACCGCGTCGACGCCTGACCCCACGGACCGCCCCACGAGGAGACCTCCGATGAAAGTCCTGATCGCCCAGTTCGCCACCGAGACCAACACCTTCGCGGCCTTCCCCACCGGCCGCGGTGCCTTCGAGGAGTACGGCATCCACTTCGGCGACGCGACCACGGTCGCGCCCGAGGGGTCCGGCGAGTTCATGCTGTTCCTGCGCCAGATGATCGAGCGCGACGGCCACGAGGTGGCCGAGAGCCTGTGCGCCTTCTCGCAGCCGGCCGGCCGCACGGTGCGCGCGGTCTACGAGGAGCTGCGCGACGCGCTGCTGCAGGACGTGCGCGACGCGATGCCGCTGGACGCGGTCCAGCTGCTGCTGCACGGCGCGATGGCCGCCGACGGCTATGACGACTGCGAGGGCGACGTCATCGCCCGCATCCGCGAGATCGTCGGACCGGACGTGCCCATCGGCGTGGAGCTGGACCTGCACTGCCACTTCACCGAGCTGATGCGGCGCTCCGCCGACGTGCTGATCTGCTTCAAGGAGTACCCGCACATCGACGGCAAGGAGCGCGCGCAGGAGGTCTGGGCGCTGCTGAAGGATTGCGTGGCGGGCCGCATCCAGCCCACGACCGCGGTCTTCGACTGCCGCATGGTCGGCCTGTGGCACACGACGCGCGAGCCGATGCAGTCCTTCGTCGCGCGCATGCAGTCGCTGGAGGGCAAGGACGGCGTGCTGTCGGTGTCGCTGGGGCACGGCTTCCCGTGGGGCGACGTGCCCGAGTCCGGCGCCAAGCTCTGGGTCATCACCGACAACGACCTGCCCCGGGCCCAGCGCCTGGCCGAGCAGCTCGGCCGCGAGTTCTGGGAGCTGCGCGACCTGACCGGCGCGCCGGTGGTCGGCATCGACGAGGCGCTCGATCGCGCGCTGGCGGTGACGGGCGGGCCGGTGGTGCTGGGCGACGGCGCCGACAACCCGGGCGGCGGCGCGCCGGGCGACAGCACCTTCCTGCTGCGCCGCATCCTGGAACGCGGCATCGGCGACGTGGCGCTGGCCGCCTTCTGGGACCTGGGCGCGATCCAGATCTGCAAGGACAGCGGCGTGGGCGCGCGCGTGGACCTGCGTCTCGGCGGCAAGTGCGGCCCGAGCTCCGGTGATCCGGTGGACCTGCGCGTCACCGTCAAGGCGGTGCTGGAACAGCACTCGCAGAGCGCCATGGGGGCGCGCGCGCCGCTGGGCGCGTCGGTCTGGGTGCAGGCGGAGAACGGCATCGACCTCGTGCTGGCGAGCGTGCGCTCGCAGGTCTTCGGGACCGACGCCTTCACCGGGCTGGGCATCGACCTGTCGGCGAAGAAGTTGGTGGTGGTCAAGTCGACGCAGCACTTCCACGCCGAGTTCGCGCCGATCGCGAAGGAGGTGATCTATGTGGCCTCGCCGGGCGCGCTGACCTCGGACATCGCCAACATCCCGTACCAGGTGCGTGATCGGCAGTACTGGCCTCGCGTGGCCGATCCGCACGGCTGGCTGTGAAGGGGATGGCGCATCACATGCAGGACCAGTCCTTCGATTTCATCGTCGTGGGCGGCGGCATGGCGGGGCTCTCCGCCGCCGCCGAGCTGTCGCGCCACGCGCGGGTCGCGCTCGTCGAGCGCGAGTCGCAGCCCGGCTACCACGCCACCGGCCGCTCCGCGGCGCTCTACAGCGAGCTCTACGGCAACGCCGCGATCCGCGCGCTCACGCGCGCCAGCCGCGGCTTCTACTTCGAGCCGCCCGCCGGCTTCGCCGCCTATCCGCTGGTGAGCCCGCGCGAGACCATGTACTTCGCCGGTCCGGACGAAGCCCAGGAGCTGGACGCGCTGGCGGCGGCGCTCGGCGCCTCCAGCGGTCTACGTCGGCTGACCGCGGCGCAGGCGCTCGACAAGGCCCCCGTCTTCCGCGAGGGCTACCTGGAAGGCGCGCTGCTGGAGACGGGCTCGGCGGACATCGACGTGTCGGGGCTGCTGCTCGGCTATGCGGCCCTGGCGCGACATCACGGGGTCACGTCCTGCTTCGGACGCGCGGTGCATCGCATCGATCGGGTCGGGCCGGACTGGCGCATCACGCTCGGCGAGGGACAGGGGGAAGGCACGCAGCGCCTGAGCGCGCCGGTGCTGATCAACGCGGCCGGCGCCTGGGGCGACGAGCTCGCCGCGCTGGCCGGCGTGCCCGGCGTGGGCCTGGTGCCGAAGCGGCGCACGGCCGTGCTGATCGAGGTGCCGCGCGAGCTGCCGGCGCACGGCTGGCCGGCGGCCATCCATGTGGGCGAGCAGTTCTACTTCAAGCCGGATGCGGGATTGCTGCTGCTCTCCCCCGCCGACGAGACCCCGTCCGCGCCCTGCGACGCGCAGCCGGACGAGTTCGACATCGCCGTCGCGGTGGACCGCTTCGAGCAGGCCACCGGCGCGCAGGTGCGCAAGCTGCGCGGACGCTGGGCGGGGCTGCGCAGCTTCGTCGCGGACAAGACGCCGGTGGTGGGCTACGACGCGGACGCGCCGGGCTTTTTCTGGCTGGTCGGCCAGGGCGGCTACGGCATCCAGACGGCGCCCGCGATGGCACGCCTCACGGCGGCACTGGCGCGGGGGTTGGCGGTGCCGGAGGACATCGCCGCCCAAGGCCTGAAGGCGGAGGCATTGACGCCCGCGCGCTGGCGGGCGAGGACGTCGACGGCGGAGATGGGCTGAACGGTGACGCCGGGTCACTCCGCCGCCAACTGCTGGCGGCACAGCGGCGGGACGGCGACGTCGCTCGCCATCACGATGCCGTAGCCGGACACGTCGCTGGGCTGCGGCGCGCCGATCGGGATGGTCGATCGAAGCAGAGCGGCCTTGACCTGTTGGGGACTCGGCCGGGTCGAGCAGGACAGCAGCACGGCGGCGATCCCCGCCGCATGCGGCGCCGCGGCCGACGTGCCGAAGAAGGGGTTCAGGCCGCCGCCGGCGGGCAGGCTCGTCGTGACACCGTTGGCCGCGGCGATGTCCGGCTTCTGATAGACGCGGCCGCCGCTCGCCGACAGGTTCCCGGGGGTGATGGGCGTGCCGTCGCTCTCGTAGAACATGCGACGCGGCCCATCCGAGCTGAACTGCTCGACCACGTACTTCCCCTGTCCGGAGAACGAGGCGAGCGGGGACGGGACACGGATGGCGGCCACGGAGAAGGCCAGATCCGCGACGCTGGCATTGTGGCCACGCACGTTGCCGCCCGTGCCGAACCGCAGCACCGCGCGGCCGGTGTCCAGGTGGAGAAAGCGCGCCTGCGCGTCGCCCGCCTTCACGATGACGATGCTCTCGCCCGGGCGGATGCCTTCCACCGACTGGTACGGGTCCTGGGTGCCGCTCTGGGTGGTCGTCGACGAACGCACGACCTGCCCCTTGTTGTTGACCACGAACAGGTTGTACTGGCTCCTGGACGCGCCCAGCGGATCGGACCAGAACAGATCGACCCGGTCGGCCTGCGTGGCCTTGTCGACGGTGTTCAGCGTGGCCCGTTTCGCCTGATCGAAGACGTGCAGCCGTCCTGGCGCGCCCGGCCCCTGCAAGCCGCCCAGGGCCGGCCCGCCATCGGAGAAGTCCCCCTCCCAGGTGCCGGAGGTCCCCAGCGGCTTGTTGCCGGAGTTGCGCGCGGAGGAGAAGTACAGAACCCCGCGCGCCGTCACCCGACGGACCGCGATCGAGATCGGTCCGTCCTGGAACGGACTCTCGTTGTAGTAGGTGAGGTCGTCCACGATGACCTGGCATCCCTGATCCGCCAGGGCCAGGATGTTGGCGGCCATCTGCGCCGGTCCGCCGTAGCCCGTCGCGAAGACGATCTGCGCCTTCGGCGCCAGCGCGTGCACGATCTCCGCCATCGCCAGACCTTCGCCCTCGCCCTCGCCTTCCTGCTCCGGCAGCGTGGACAGCAGCGCCGCGTCGATGGTGCCCCGATCGATGGCGTTGCGCAGTGCGCCATAGCCGTCATCGATGCTGTCGGACAGCACGCCGACCCGGATGCCCTCGCCGAACGCCGCGATGTCCTTCTGGAAACCCTCGACCCCGTGGGCAATGCGCCCTTCCACGGCGGCGATCGCGTTCTTGCGTGCCCGCACGGCGGGCAGGATCTGCCGGACGTCCTCGCGCGCGGCGAGCTGCTCGATGCTCTCGAGCGGCATCGAGGCCCGTACCGCGTCGAACTCCGCATGCTCGCTCTTGACTTTGCCGCCCAGGCGGGCGATCTCGCCCAGCAGGTCGTCCGACACCTTCGCGTTGATGTCGATCAGCACGCCTTCGTCCGTGCGGGTCAACGGGCCTGCCTTCATCATCGGCGCGTTGGCCGACACCGCGCCGGTCGACGACGCCTTGAGCGCATCCAGCAGGTGCGAGGACATCTTCTGCTGCGCCGGATTGCGGTTCGCCGTCTCGGCCTGGAGCGCGGCGATCTGCGGCTTGGTCTTGTCCGCGATGTCCTGCGACGACTGCGCCGCCGCCGTCATGGCGCAGGACCAGAGCATCGCCGCGGCCAGCGGTCTCGCGTACCCGCCCGTCCTTGCATCGGTCGTCATGTCGACTCCTGGTTGCCGCACGCACGGTGCGATGGAGCCGCATTGGAGGCCCGGGCGCATGGGGTCGCATCCCCAAGACTGCGGATCCGCCCGGTGTCCGGCTCGTGCCGGTCGTCAAGCTTGAGGATGACGAGGGCCGCGCGAGCGGGGCCAATGACGGGTCAGAACAACCAAGTCGGAGGGAATGCATGCACCCGTCATCGCTCACGCAACGAGCCGTGGTTCTCCTGTGCGTCGCGTCGCTGGGCGGATGCTCGGTCTGGCCGATCGAGAAGAAGTACGACCGCGCGGAACTGGCCAAGGGCGCGGCCATGCCGGCCGCGGTGTCCGTGGACGATGCCAAGAAGATCGCCCAGGGATGGTCGGACCAGCTTCAGGAAGCCACGCGCGATCGGGTGGTCCAGGGCATCGTGGCCAAGGAGGTGCTCTTCTACGGCACCCTGCTGCTGACGGCGGGGGCGGTGCAACTGTCGCGCGGCGCCTCGGACGGCTGGCGCCGGGTGCGCAACGTCGGCGCGGGCGCGGCCGCGGGATCCGAACTGTTCAGCTCCCACTACCAGACGGCCGATCAGGCCATGGCGTTCCAGAAGGCGTCGGCGCAGATGACCTGCATGATCGAGTCGCTGCAGCCCATCCCGGATCGCGCCGAGTACCTCGCGCTCTTCGACGATGACGAGAAGGCCAGGGTCAACGCCGGCTTGACGGCGGACCCCAAGGACCTGGACGCGCTCTACAACGCGGTCCCTCGACAGACCCTGCACTTCATGGAGCAGACCGTGCTCCCGAATCTGCAGGCGGAGCTCAAGTCCGTGCGGCTGGGCACCCCCTCGAAGGAGGAACTGACCACCTTGGTCGACAAGTACAAGACCGCGAAGGACTCCGGCACGGCCGGCGCCAACAATGTCGGTACACCGGACAACGCGGCCGTGAACAACGTGCACGGCTTGCTGTCCCGCAACGGCATCGTCGCGCAGCCCTCGGCGGAGGTGATCAAGTTGCGGCGCAAGGAAGTGGTGGCCGCGCTCGCCGCCTACAGCAGCGCGATCGCGCTGTGCCGTCCGACTTGAACAAGGCCACTCGAGCAAAGAAAAAGCCGCTTGGGAGAACCCAAGCGGCTTTTCAGATTGGTGCCGATGAAGAGAGTCGAACTCCCGACCTTCGCATTACGAATGCGCTGCTCTACCAACTGAGCTACATCGGCGCTGTCGCGAACAACAGAGTCTAAGAGTATAGGCGAACTTTTCGGGGTCGACAAGCTTCCGGGAGATTTTTTCGTCTCACTCCTCGCCCAGGTTCGCCTGCACGCGCTTGAGCAGCGCCATCAGCTGCTGATGCTCCGCCGCGCTCAGCCCCGTCACCGCGTGCGCGGACAGCTGCCGTGCCTGGCGCTTGAGCTCGCGCTGCACCGCCTCGCCAGCCTCGCTCAGCCGCAGCCGCACCTGACGGCGATCGACCTCATCGGTCTCCGCGTCCAGCAGGCCCTTGTCCCGCAGGCCCTTGATCAGGCGCGCCAGCTGCGCCTTGTCCCGACCGCTGTGCTGCGCCAGGTCGCTCTGCGTGCCGCCGGGATGCCGGTCGAAGAACCCCAGCACCTTCCCCTCCATGTGCGTGATGTCGCTGGGACTGTCGCGCAGGAAGCGGTATTGCCGGGCCCGGTACTGATGCATCACCGTGTGGATCAGCTCCAGCACGTCGTCGTCCTTGCCCCTACGGCCGGTGGTGTTGGTTGACATTGTCAATCGTTCTCCGCAAGATGGTGGACATTGTCAACGAAGAGAAGCAACCCGGCAATGACGACCGACACCCCCGACAACGCCCCCACCCGCGCATCCCTGGACACCGCCACCCCCGCACCGGCCGATAGCCGCGTGCAGCGCGTCCGCCACGAGATCAAGCGTCGCGAGCTCTCCGTGCTCGCGGTCGACGACGTGACGCCCAACTTCCGCCGCGTGACGCTGGGCGGCGACTCGCTGTCCGACTTCATCAGCGCCTCCTTCGACGATCACGTGAAGCTGATCTTCGACGCCAGCGGCGAGACACCGGTGATGCGCGACTACACCCCTCGCCGCTACGACAACGCGGCGCGCGAGCTGGTGCTCGAGTTCGCGCAGCACGGCGACGGCCCCGCCGCGGCCTGGGCCGCCGGCGCGCGACCCGGCCAGACGCTGACCGTCGCGGGACCGCGCGGCTCCTTCGTCATCCCGACCGATTTCGACTGGCACCTGCTCGCCGGCGACGAGACCGCCCTGCCCGCCATCGCGCGGCGGCTCGAGGAGTTGCCTGCCGGCACGCGCGCGATCGTGCTGCTGGACGTGCCCGAGAACGACCGCCGCGCGCTGCCAAGCCGGGCCTCGCTGGACCTGCGCTGGGTCGACGGACCGGCCGCGCTGCTGGAGGCGGCGCGCGCGCTGACCTTGCCCGGTGGCGAGGGCTATGCCTGGTGCGCCGGCGAGGCCGCCGCGATGGCCGAGCTGCGTCGCATCCTGGTCGACGAGAAGGGCCACGACCGCCACGCCATCCGCGCCGCCGCCTACTGGAAGCGCGGCGCGAGCAGCCACCACGAGAACCTCGAATGAGCGCTCGGCGTGTCGAGGCCCTGCGCCCGCCTCGAGCCCGCATCGAGCCGGCGCTGAACCGGCGTTGATCGGCGCGGCGCGTGGCACTGCCGCCGGCGTCGGTCCGAAGGGCTCACGCGTCGATCACGGTCCCCGTGGCACACTGCGCCCCGCCCGGACCGGAGGCGGGCTCACGTGATCGCTGCTGTCCTGCATGACCCGCGCTGGCGCGCCGCCTGGCGCCTGCTGTTCCTGGTGCTGATCGGCGTCGTGAGCTGGCTCGCGTTCTCCCCGAATCCACCACCGGCGGCCGATCTGGGCTGGGACAAGGCCAATCACTTCGCCGCCTTCGCCACGCTCACCGTCGTGGCGATGCAGAGCCTGCGCACGGGCCGGCGCCGCGTCTGGATCGTGCTGCTGGCGATGCTCGCCTACGGCATCCTGATCGAGCTGGTGCAGTCCCAGATCCCCGGCCGGGACGCCGACGTGCGCGACGTCGCCGCCGACATGGTCGGCGCCTTCATCGGCGTCGCGCTGCACGCCGTGATCATCCGCCTGGCCGGGCGCCTCAAGGTGCCGTCGGATCCGGCTCGCTGAACTCGCGCCGCGCCATCGCGATCGCGACCGCCTGGGCGCGGTTGTTGGCGCCCAGCTTGCGCAGGATCTTGCGCACGTGGTTCTTCACCGTGAACATGCTGATGCCCAGCTGGATCGCGATGCCCTCGTTGCTCAGGCCCGCGCGCAGGCCTTCCACGATCTGCTGTTCCCGCGGCGTCACCAGCATGCCGATGCGGCGCGGCAAGGCCTGACCCCGCTGCTGCAGCCGCGAGCGGCGCCAGGCCGCGTGCAGCGACGGCGTCATCAGCTCGAAGCGCTGCATCTGCTCTTCGTCCCAGTCGTCGCCGCCGAGCAGGAACAGGCTCTGCGGTCGGTCCCCGTCGCCCGCGATGCCGTGCAGGGCCAGCGTGCGCAGGCCCGCCTCGAGCAGCGGCTGGAAGAGCGCGAACGGCGCCTCGCTGGCGACATCGAGGCGCACCGGCCGGCGGCCCTCGCCCCAGCGACGGATCAGGTGCAACCACAGCCCATGGTCCGGCGTCTCCAGCTGCGCCTGCAGCGTGGTGCCGATGGGCTTCAGGTGGAAGAGCTGTGCCTGCAGGCGCGGCGACGGCGGCACGTCGGTCGCGCAGACCAGCAGGCGATGCGGCAGCAGCGGCTGCAGCCGGCTCTGGCTCCAGACGAAGAACTGCGCCGGCGTGGCGGGCTGGCGCGCGCTCCACATCGCCTCCAGCAGGCGCTCGCCGAGCACGCGCTCCTGCAGCCAGGCCAGCGGCAACGCGTCGCCGCCCTCGGCGACACGCTCGGCGCGGTCGAAGCGGTCGGGGGGCAATGGCGTCGGAAAGGGCTGCGTCATGGACATGGGACGATGCGTGAGCCGGGTCGCCCGCAGCCTGCCGGTCCGCGATGACGGCGCGATGAACGAATCGCGACGCCTGATACGCCTCTTCACCCGAACTCGGCCGGAGGCGGGTCCTCCGTCGCCTCTCCCCGCAGCCGAGTCCGTCGAGGAGCGGCCCCGCGACATGGGTACCCGCCTTGCCCTACCTGACATCGGCTGGCAGCTGAGCCGGCGTTCCAGCGCGCGGCGAGCGGCCCGCGACGGGCACGGCCCGGTCAAATCGGCTACCGTTCAGCAGCGATCCGCCTCCCCCGGATCCGCAGGAGTTGCTTGCATGTCGGATCACGATCTGCCGCTCGACCGGCGCGATCTCGCGCGCCGTTTCGATGCGGTCCGGCGTCACACCTTGACGCTGGCCGAACCCCTGTCCGCCGAGGACCAGGCCGCGCAGTCCATGCCCGACGCGAGTCCGGCCAAATGGCATCAGGCCCATACCAGCTGGTTCTTCGAGGCGCTGCTGCTGCGGCCCTTCTTGGCCGGCTACCGCCCGCTCGACGAGAGCTATCACGTCCTCTTCAACTCGTACTACGAAGGCCTGGGCCCGCGCCACCCGCGTCCGCGGCGCGGCCTGCTGACGCGGCCCTCGCTCGACGAGGTGCGCGCCTACCGTCGCCATGTCGACGAGCAGGTCCACGCGTTGATCGCGCGCGCCAGCGAGGCGCAATGGGCCTCGATCGCGCCGACGCTGGAGCTCGGTCTCAACCACGAGCAGCAGCACCAGGAGCTGCTGCTGACGGACGCGCTGCATCTGCTGTCCTGCCACCCCTGGCGGCCGGCGATGCGGGCGGGCGAGCCACCGCGCTTCGCCGAGTCGCGCGCCGAGTGGATTCCGCATGCGGGAGGCCTCGTCGACATCGGCCACGACGCCGAGGGCCGCGATCGGGGGACGGGCACGGGGCCCGGGTCGTCGTCCGGATCGGCTTCGGCGGGATCGCCGGGCCCCGTCCCGGGGGCGGGTTTTGCCTTCGACAACGAGGGCCCGCGCCACCGCACCTGGCTGGAACCCTTCGAGATCGCCAGCCGCCTGGTGACTTGCGGCGAGTTCCTGCGTTTCATCGATGCCGGGGGCTACCGCGAGCCGCGATGGTGGCTGTCCGATGGCTGGGCCACGGTGCAGGCGCAGGACTGGCGCGCCCCGCCCTACTGGATCGCGCCGGAGGACGGCGCGGATCCGGGCGACGCCGAGAACGCCGAGAACGCCCAGGGCGCGCGAGGCCCCACGGGCTGGTCGGTCTTCGGCCTGCACGGCGTGCAGGCCCTGGACCCTGGGGCGCCGGTGATGCAGCTCAGCTTCTACGAGGCGGCCGCCTATGCCGAATGGGCCGGCGCGCGCCTGCCCTCGGAGCACGAGTGGGAAGCCGCCGCGGCCCTGCCCGGCATGGCGCAGCTGGACGATCAGGTCTGGCAGTGGACACGCTCGGCCTACCACCCCTATCCCGGCTTCCGCCCGCTGGAAGGCGCGGCCTCGGAATACAACGGCAAGTTCATGGTCGGCCAGCTGGTGCTGCGCGGCGGCAGCCTCGCGACGCCGCCCGGCCACACGCGCCCGACCTACCGCAATTTCTTCCCGCCGGCGGCGCGCTGGCAGTTCAGCGGGCTGCGACTGGCCCGTGATGCGCGCCCGCGCGCGGAGACCCACGCATGAGTTCCTTCGCCGAAGACCTGCACGCGGCGCTCGCCGGCCCGGTGCACGAGATCTCCCCCAAGTACTTCTACGACGCCGAGGGCTCCGCGCTCTTCGAGCGGATCTGCGAACTGCCCGAGTACTACCCCACCCGCACCGAACTGGCGCTGCTGCGCCGGCACGCACCGGACTTCGCGCGCCGCATGGGCCGTGACGCGCAGCTGATCGAGTACGGCGCCGGCGCGCTGGTGAAGGTGCGCCTGCTGCTGGAACGCGCCGAGCGGCCGCACAGCTTCGTGCCGGTGGACATCTCCGGCCCGCATCTGCTCGCGGCCTGCGAATCGCTGCAGGCGGAACATCCCGCGCTGCGCATCCTGCCGGTGGTCGCGGACTTCACCCGCATGCATGTGCTGCCGGATCCGCCCACGGACGGCCGCCGCATCGGCTTCTTCCCGGGCTCGAGCATCGGCAACTTCGACCCGGCGCAGGCGCTGGACTTCCTGAAGCTGCTGCGCGACGAACTCGACGGCGGCGCGCTGCTGATCGGGGTCGACCTGATCAAGGACCCGGCGCTGCTGCACGCGGCCTACAACGACGCGCAGGGCGTGACGGCGCGCTTCAACCTGAACCTGCTGCGTCATGCGCAGCGCGAGCTGGGTCTGGAATGCGACGCGAGCGGCTTCGACCATTACGCGTTCTACGAGCCGCGCCTGCACCGCATCGAGATGCACCTGCTGCCGCGCGGACCGCAGCTGCTGCAGCTGCAGGGTCGGCAGTACACGCTCGCGCCGGGCAAGAGCCTGCACACCGAGAACTCCTACAAGTACAGCGTGGCGAGCTTCCAGGATCTGGCGCGTCAGGCGGGCTTCACGCCGGCCGCGCATTGGACCGACGAGCGCGGCTGGTTCAGCCTCCACTGGCTGGAGGCGGGCGGCTGAGGCGGTGCGGGGAGGACGCCGTCAGGCGTCGTAGCCGTAGACGTCCGCGAGCTTGCGCAGCAGCTCGGGCTCGTCCTGGGGCGAGAAGAAGTAGGGGAACAGGGTGCGCGAGCGGCCGTCCTCGTTCAGCGAGCCGCCATGCTTGGCGACCTGCGTCGAGCCGTAGGCCAGCGACAGGCTCATCAGCACCGCCGGCGCGCCGACGCTGCGATGCAGGCGCTGCTCGCCGTGCGGCTGGAAGTCCAGCATGCGGCGGTAGAAGCCCTTGTGGCGCGGATTGACCTCGATGACGAGGAACTCCACCCCCCAGTAGTGCATCGCATGCAGATAGGCCAGGTGGAACAGGCTGGCGAGCACCAGTTTGGACGGGCCGTCCGGATCGGCGGCCAGGCGGGTGAACTCGCACAGCTGCCAGCCTTGGCGGCGCATCGCCGCCATCTCTTCCGGGAAGCTCTGGTCGGCCGCCAGGCTGCCGCCGTCACGGCGCAGCCCCAGCGTCGACACCAGCTTGCCGTCCCAGTACGCGCCCAAGGTCACGTCGGCCGAGCGGCTCAGCTTGTAACCCCGTGACGCGTAGCGGCGCTCGAGCAGGTCGCTGCTGGTCTGCTCCATCAGCGCGCGGATCTCGATGCGGCCGAACTCGGTGTCGCGGGAAACGAGGTGGACGGAGTCGGAGCGGACAAACGGAATGTCGGCATGAATCGACTGGAACGCCTGCACGGGGCCGGCAGGGGCTTCCAGTTCGATATCCGACAGATGCGCTTCGTCGCTCATTCCCAACTCCAGACTGCTTCGTTATCAGGGGCGAGTCTATGGCCCACTCAAAGTAATTACTTCCGGCCCGTACGATAGATAACAAATGCGACTTTGGTCTTACGGGTCTGTACTGGGTTCAGGGGCTGGTCAATCCCCCAAGGGCCCGGAACCCCGCATTTGAGGGAACTCCGTTACATCGCGGGCATGCACGAGATATCGCTCGCAACACCACGCGGCAGTTCGCGGAAGCCCAAACCAGCGAGAGATTCCCGAGATTTCTCACCGCCGGTTTTGTAGCAGGTGTAACTGGGTGTATTAAGTTCAAATAGCGGATTCAGGGGACATGGGAATGCCCTGTTTTTGCAGAAATCCTTACGCGGCACTGGGATATTTGGTCGTGAACCGCCCAGAACCGGGGCTTCGGCGCCCCATTCCGGGTCGATCAGACGGCGGGCTGGGCCGCCAGCGCGTCCAGCCGGGCCCGCGCCTGGGTCATCAGGTCGCCGACGCGGCTGTCGGCCTGCGCGGCGACGGCATCGATGTCGAACAGCGACTTCAGCTCGGCGGCGGTCAGCGCGGTGGCCGGCAGGTCGCCGACGTCGATGGCGGCGTTCAGCAGTTGCTCCAGCGTGCCCTGCCCCTGGCGGACCCGATGGATCAGGTCGCGCACGAAGGCGCCGGTGCGCTGGCGTCCCAGGCGCGGCAGCAGCAGCAGTTCCAGCCGCTCGCTGGCGACCAGGCCCTGACGGTCCAGCACATGACCGCGCATGCGGTCCACGCGCACCACGGGTTCGGCCAGCGCGCGGGTGAGCGCCTGCACCGCGCTGTGCGCGCTGCCCATCAGGCCGCTCCAGTCGGCCAGTTCCGCCTGCTGCTGGCCCAGGCCGCGTTCGTGCTCCTGCGCCATGCAGGCCAGCAGGCCGGACACGCGCTGCGGCGCGCGCTGCACCGCCGACAGCGCCTGCAGCGCCGCCACCGGGTTCTTCTTGTGCGGCATGGTGGTGCAGGCGCCGTAGCCCTCGCCGGGCGGCTCGTTGAGCTCGTCGATCTCGGCCTGCGCCATCAGCGCGAAGTCCTGCGCCAGCTTGCCCAGGTTGCCGCACAGCAGGCCCACCTCCAGGCCGAGCCGCAGCCAGCGGTCGCGCTGGGTGTGCCAGGCCATCTCCGGCGCCGGCAGGTCCAGCTCGCGCGAGACCGCCTCCAGCACCTCGCCCGCCCGATCGCCGAAGCCATCGAGCGTCCCGACCGCGCCGCCCAGCTGCAGCTGCAGCGACTCGCGGCCCTGCTCCCGCAGGCGCTCGGCGCTGCGCAGCAACGGCATCAGCCAGTTCATCAACTTGAAGCGCAGGCTGATCACCTGCGCGGGCTGCATCATGGTGCGGCCCAGCAGCGGCACGGCGGCGTGGCGCTCGGCCAGCTCCAGCAGCTGGCCGCAGAGCAGTTGCAGGTCGTCGTCGATCAGGCGCAGCGCCTCGCGCGAGCGCATCGCCATCGCGGTGTCCACCAGATCCTGGGCGGAGGCGCCGCGATGCACGTAGACCGCGGCGGCGGGGTCGAACAGCGCGACCGTCTCGCGCAGCCGCTGCACCATCGGCAGGGCCAGGCTGCCGCTGCGCGGCGCGGCGGCGACCAGCGCCTGCACGTCGTAGAGCTCGGCACGGCACAGGCTGACGATCGCCTGCGCGGCGGGTGCCGGTATCAGCCCCGCCCCGGCGGCCGCGCGCGCCAGCGCGGCCTCCACATCCATCATCGACTGCACCACCGCGGCGGGGGAGAACACCGTCTCCATCGCGGCGGAAGACAAGAAAGCCTCGAACAACATCCAACGTCCTCGTGAGGGGTGTGGATGCTATCGAGGCTTCCTCGTACGCCGTACTCAAGCAAACCCGGTTGGGGTTCGTCCGGGCCGGCTTTCGCCCCGGCGTGGGTCCCTCCTCGGAGGGACGCCGCGCCGGATCGACGCGGCTCGCGTCAGTTCGTGGCCATGTACTTCTCGGCCAGCACGCTCATGTGGCGCAGCGACAGGCGGTGCATGGTGATCACTTCCATCAGGCCGTTGCGGTGCAGCTCGATGATCTTGTCGTCGGGCAGCTCGCCGAGCACCTTCTCGTTGATCGTCATGAAGCCGTCCACGTCGATCTTCTCGCCGCTGGGCAGTTGCGCCTCGAAGCGCATGTCCTGCAGCAGGTTCAGGCCCTGCAGCACCTCGCAGGCCTGGCGGGTGCGCTCGGCCTCGACCTCGAAGTTCTCGCAGAACTGCTTGGCGTTGAGCAGCAGGTCGCTGGGCTCGCCGTCTTCCTTGAACAGCGGCTCGCCCTCGGTCTCGGAGAAGGCGCCCGAGGCCACGTCCAGGCACAGGGCCATGTCGTTGCCCGAGTCGGTCAGGCGGGCCATCGCGAACGGGTAGCGGCGCACGTAGGCCGGCAGGTAGCGCGCGGTCCAGCGGCCGTCCTGGATGTACACGTTGCTGCCCTGCTTCAGGCCGAACACGGCCAGCGGGGCGATGGCGGGGGCCTGGCCCTCGCCGCCGCCGACGCGCACGAACACCACCGGGTATTCCATGGCCACGTCGGCCATCTCGGCCACGGCGATGAACAGCGAGTTCAGCGGGCTCAGACGGTCCATCGAGGACACGCCGCTGATCATGCGGGTGTTCTTGTGCTGGACCCGATCCACGGGCACCAGGTTCTCATACATCGGGGGGTTGCTCATTCAGTCACTCCATCGTCGGCCAGTCGCGAAACCAGCACCTTGTCCACACGCTTGCCGTCGAGGTCGACCACCTCGAATCTCCACGCGTCCCACTCCGCCACATCGGCCGTGCGCGGCAGACGCCCCAGCAGCAGCATCACCATGCCGGCCAGGGTGTTGTAGCGCCCACGGTCCTCCTCGGGCAGTTCCTTCAGATCCAGGCGGTCCTTCAGCTCGGTGACAGGGATCAGGCCGTCCATCAGCCAGCTGCCGTCCTCGCGTTGCACCGCCCAGGCGTCCTCGCCGTCGGGCGAGTTGAACTCGCCCGCGATCGCTTCCAGCACGTCGCGCGAAGACACGACGCCCTGGACTTCGCCGTACTCGTCGACGACGAACACCAGCGGGGTTTCCGTGCCGCGCATGTGCGCCAGCAGCTCCATGCCGGACAGCGTCTCGGGCACGAAGACCGGGGCCTCGAGCCCCGAGGACAGGTCCAGCGACTCGCCCGCCAGGGCGCGCGCCAGCAGGTTCTGCGCGCTGAGCACGCCCACCACGTCGTGCAGGCCGCCGCGGCAGACCGGGTAGCGGCTGTAGCCGTGGGCGCGCAGGATCTGCAGCACCTGCTCGGGCTTGTCGGTGACGTCCAGCCAGGCGATCTCGGCGCGCGGGATCATCATCGAGCCGATCTGGCGCTCGTCCAGGCGGAAGACGTTGCGCACCATCTGGTGCTCGTGCTCCTCGATCACGCCGGCGTCCAGGCCTTCCTCGAGGCTGGCGGCGATCTCCTCTTCCGTCACCGCGCGGTTGGACTTGCCGCCGATGCCCAGCAGCTTGAGCGTGAACTCGGTGCAGAAGCTCAGCAGCTTGACGAAGGGCCGCGTGACCAGCGACATGATCTCCATCGGCGGCGCCACCAGGCGCGCGACGGTCTCGGGGAACATCTGGCCCAGGCGCTTGGGCACCAGCTCGCCGAAGATGATGGTCACGAAGGTCAGCACCATGACGACCAGGCCGATGGCGGTGATCTCCGCGGCGCGGTCGGTGATCGGGAAGTGGGCGCGCAGGATCTCGGCCACCGGGCCGGAGAACGCGGCCTCGCCGACGATGCCGTTCAGCACCCCGATCGAGGTGATGCCGATCTGCACCGTGGACAGAAACTTGGTGGGGTTCTCGTGCAGGTCCATGGCGGCCTGCGCCCCGGACTCCCCGCTTTCGACCATGACCTGCAAGCGTGCCTTCCGGGCGGCCGTGAGGGCCATCTCCGACATGGCGAACAGACCGTTGAGCAGAATCAGGAAGAGGACTAGGGCGGTATCCATTGACAGCGCGGACTGGGGATTACCCGGAGTCGCGCCCAAAACACAAGGCCGGCAAGGTTAGCAGACCCTGCGTGACATCGACACCGCACAATCCCCGGCATGCATTACCTCATCGGCGATCTCCAGGGCTGCTGCGACGCGCTGGCCCGGCTGCTCGAGAAGATCGATTTCTCCCCTTCCCGCGACCGGCTCTACCTCCTGGGCGACCTGGTCAACCGCGGTCCCGACTCCCTCACCACGCTGCGCCGTCTGCAATCGCTGGGCGACGCGGCGCAATGCCTGCTCGGCAATCACGACCTGCACCTGCTGGCGATGGCCGCGGGGGTGCGCGCGCCGCACAAGGGTGACACCCTGACCCCCATCCTCAACGCGCCGGACCGCGAGGCGCTGCTGGACTGGCTGCGCCACCAGCGGCTGGCGATCCGGTCGCAGGGCTGGCTGATGGTGCACGCGGGCGTGGTCCCGCAATGGGACGCGGACCAGACCCTGGCGCTGGCCGACGAGGTGCACGCGCTGCTGAGCGGCCCGGACCTGGCGGACTTCCTCCCGCAGATGTACGGCAACGAGCCCGACCGCTGGCGCGACGATCTGGCGGGCGTGGAGCGGCTGCGCTTCATCATCAACGTGCTGACGCGGATCCGCTTCTGCAACGGCAAGGGCAAGCTGGACTTCAAGACCAAGGAAGGGCTGGGCACCGCCCCCGAGGGCTACCTGCCCTGGTTCGAGGTCCCGGGACGCCGCACGGCCGGCCAGCCGATCGCCTTCGGCCACTGGTCGACGCTGGGCCTGGTGCAGCGGCCCGACCTGCTGGCGCTGGACACCGGCTGCGTGTGGGGCGGTGAGCTCACGGCCGCGCGCGTGGCCGATGGCCAGGTGCAGGAGATCATCCAGGTGCAGTGCGCGCAGGCGCGCAAGCCGGGAGCGGACTGAGGCACGCATACAATGCGCGGCTTCTCTTCGAGGAGACGTGGCCGAGTGGTTTAAGGCAGCGGTCTTGAAAACCGCCGAGGGTTTGCGCCCTCCGTGGGTTCGAATCCCACCGTCTCCGCCAGTCGCGGCGGTCTTGCCGCGATCGCTCCCGTCCCCTCCTCTTCGCCGCCCGCGCGTCCCGACCGTGGCGAGCGTGCGCCAAGGACCCCGCGAACCGATCCAGAATCGGTGCGTCACATCCTTCAGGAGAGGCCCATGCAGATGAACCGCAAGCGCATTCGCAAGATCCCCGCCCTGGCCGCCGCGTGCGCGCTGGCCTGGCTGTCGATGCCGGCCATGGCGCAGTCGACGCCGACCGATGTCCGCGACCTCGTGGGCGCACGCGCCGCGGGCGCCGAATCGCAACTGCTGGCCCGCGGCTACGTGTCCGTCGGCGGCAGTCAGGGCGAGGACCGCAAATGGACCTACTGGTGGAACGAGCAGCGCGGCGTGTGCCTGTCCGTGACCACGCGCGAGGGCCGCTACGACGCCATCGTGGCCACCCCCGCCCCGGATTGCCGCCAGAGCGACGCGCGCGGCGGCGCGCCCGAGTTCCGCGACCCGGGCCCGCAGGACGGCTACCGCGAGCACATCGCGCTGGTGTGCTACGGGGAGGGCCACAAGCTCGGCAACGAGCTGAAGTCGGGCTACGAGTACGACACGGACAAGCGCAAGTACGTGGCGCGCAGCGGCGTGGAGCTCAAGAAGCAGGACTACGACACCTCGCTGACCATCGACATCAACGGTGAGCGCGGCCGCATCCGCCCCGCCAAGGAGATGGTCCCGCCGATCCATGCCGACAACGAGGACGGCTGGTTCCCGATCACCGACCTGAACGTCTCCCGCGACTTCATCCGCGGCGCGTTCAAGCTCAACAACTTCAATCAACCCAAGATCACGATCGACCGGCGCAATGGACACATCGCGCTGGACGGCATGTCCAAGTTCAGCGGGACCTGCGACTCGCTGGACCGCGACCGCAAGTTCTGACGCCCGCGCCGATCGCCGCGCCGCGGCCCGATCCTCGCGATCGGCCCGGCGCTCCGCCCCTCCCCTGCCGAGCATGGTCCCTGCCCTTCCCTCCCTCCTCGCCCTGATCGGCGGCAACGAAGACCGCCTGACCCCGGGCACCGTCCTGCGTGACCTGGTCGCCGCCTGCCGGGCCGAGCGCCATGCCGCGCGCCCCGCGGATGCCGCGCTCCGGCTGGTCGTGCTCAGCACCGCCAGCGGCGAGCCCGAGTTCCTCTGGTCCCAGTACGAGCCCGCCTTCCGCGCGCTCGGCGCCGAACCCCGCTGGCTGGACATCCGCGAGCGCGCCGCCGCCGCCCATCCGGACACGCTGGCCGCGTTGCGCGACGCCGACCTGCTCTTCATGACGGGGGGCGACCAGGAGCGCCTGGTCGACATCGTCGCCGGCACGCCGCTGCACGCGCTGATCCTCGACCGGCATGCGCGGGGCGAGCTCGCCATCGCCGGCACCAGCGCGGGCGCCTCGGCGCTGGGCGCGCACATGCCGGTGGGCGATCTCAACGAGCAGATCATCGCGCTGGGCCAGCCGGAGTCGCTGCATGCGGCGCTCGGCCTGTTGCCGGCGCTGGTCATCGACCAGCATTTCGCGCAGCGCCGACGTCACGCGCGGCTGATGCACCTGGTGATGCTGTCGCCGCGGCATCTGGGCGTGGGCGTCGACGAGGACACCGCCCTGCTGATCCGCCCCGGCCGCGGGCTGCGCGTGGTGGGATCCGGCGCGGTCACCCTCATCGACGGCTCGCGCGCCAGCGAGCGGCGCGAGGGCGGCGCGCCGACGTCGGCATCGGCATCGGCATCGGCATCGACCGTAACGTCGACATCGGCGTCCCCGACCACCAGCCCCGAACCGCGTGCCGTGGCCATCGAGCCGCTGGGCTTCTTCCTGCTTCCGAGCGGCTGCGCGTTCGAGCTGTCCAGCCCCTCGCTGCCTGCGCACCTGCACCGCGTGCTGCACGCCATCGCCGGCTGAGACAGGGGCGGCGAGCAGTCCGACCCCGGTCCCGAGCGCGGATCGAATCGCACCGAGGGCTCAGCCCGCCACGTGCGCGGCGAAGCCGCTGAGCGCGGGCGCCACGTCCTCCGCGAGCGAATGCCCGTCCGGATAGTCGCCGCCGTTCTGCGCGCGGAACGCGATCGGGGCCTCGTCGAAGAGGCCGCCCAGGCGTTCGGCCCAGCCGGCACGCGCCGCCTCGACCTGCTCCGGCGTCATGCGCCCGGCGCCGTGCACCGCATGGGTCTTCAGCACCGACATGCCGGGATAGAACAGCGTCCCGTGCGTGATCGGGAACAGCAGCTGGTCGATGGGGCCGTTGATGCCGCGCGGGCCGTAGTCCGCGGCCGGACCGCCCGTCGTCACCGACACCATCGCGCGGCGCCCGGCGAAGCCGCCCTCCCCGTAGCGCAGCCGGTTGCCCTGCCCCTGGTTGCCGTAGGCCAGGCCGCGCGCCCAGACGCGGTCGATCCAGCCCTTCATGATGGCCGGCATGCCGAACCACCACAGCGGGAACTGCAGGATCACCAGGTCGGCCGCGAGCACCTTGCGCTGCTCCTCGACCACGTCGGCCGGCTGCAGGCCCTCGTCGTAGGCGTGACCGGACTCGCGCACGAAGTCCAGCCGGCGGCCGTCCACCCGCATCGGGAAGTCGGCTTCGTCATAGACGGCCTTCCAGCCCATGCCGTAGAGGTCGGATTCCAGGACCTCGTGGCCGGCCGCCCGCAAGACCTGACCCGCCGTCTCCACCAGCGTGCGCGTCAGCGAGGTCGGCTCCGGCTGTGCGTGGACGATGAGCACGGTCTTGCGGCCGACGACCGTCCCGGCGGGGGCCCCCTCGGCACCCGCGGTCGTCGACCGGGTCCGGGTGGCTTGGGGGGCCGGGGTGACGGGGATGGCGGTGGGCTGGCTCATGAGGAACTCCGTTGAGAGGGATCGAAAGGGGATGGGCCGCGGCGTGGCGTCCAGGGATGCGCCGGCGCAGCGAATGACCGTCAGTCTGGCGATCGCCGACCCATCCGTGAAATCACGATTCCTCTGACCTACTATCCACGCCATGGATACCAGCCGCCTCGACCTGAATCTGCTCGTCACGCTCGAGGCGCTGCTCGCCGAGCGCAACGTGACCCGGGCCGCCGAGCGCCTGCACCTGAGCCAGCCCGCCGTCAGCGCGCAGCTCAGCCGGCTGCGCGACGTCTTCCAGGATCCGCTGCTGCTGCCCGCGCAGCGCGGCATGACGCCCACCGCCAAGGCCCTGTCGCTCCTGGAGCCGCTGCGCCAGGCGCTCGATCAGGTGCGCGGCGTCGCGACCTCGCACCTCACTTTCGATCCGGCCAGCGCCGCGCTCACCGTCACCATCGCGGCGTCGGACTACCTGCAGACCTCGGTGCTGCAGCCGCTGGTGCTGAAGCTGCGGCGCGAGGCGCCCGGCGTGCGCGTGGCCCTCCGCCACATGGATCCCAGCCAGCACGAGGCGCTGATGAGCCGCGGCGACATCGACCTCGGGCTCATGATGCCCAGCGAGGCCGCGCCCGGCCTGCGCATGCGCTCGCTGTATCACGAGCGCTATGTGCTGATCGCGCGTCGCGGCCATCCGGCCGTGAAGGGCAAGGTCACCCTCAAGGGCTATGCGAAGCTGGAGCAGGTGATCGTCTCGCCGGCCGGCGGCGCGTTCTCGACGCCGGTGGATCACGCGCTGGCCGCGCTGGGGCTGCGGCGCCAGGTCGTGCTCTCGGCCGCGTCCTTCCTCTTCGTGCCGGACATCGTGTCGCGCTCCGACCTGGTCGCGCTGGTGCCCGAGCGCCTGGTCAAGGGCCGCGCCACCGGCCTGCAGGTGCTGGCGCCGCCCTTCCCGATCGACGGCTTCGAGCTCGCCATGGTCTGGCACGAGCGCAACCATGGCCACGTCGCGCAGCAGTGGTTGCGGGAACGCGTGCTCGGCATCGCCGCCGCATGAAACCCGCATGACGCGCGCGTGAGGCGGTCGACAGCGAATCGTCAGCACCGCGTGAGTCGCACGTCCTTGGCGCACGCCGCGCACCAGGGACGCCCTCCCGGAGCCCCGGCGAGGGTCGTTTGAGCGAGTCACGAAAGCGACAGCAAACGACTTCTTCATGTCGACTTAACGCCGTCTTGACTTGAATCTGTCGGAAAGCTGTCCGGCCGCACAAGCCCGATGGATTCTGCGGTTAACGCGTATGACTTCGCAGGGCGTCGCCGGAACCATGAGCGCATTCCGTTCATTCCACTCTGGTGTGTCCATGATCAACCGCTCCCTGGCGCGAGGCCTCTTCCTCGCCGCGGTCGCCCTGTTCTTCGGACTGGGCGCGCTGCGCTACCCCATCGGCCGCATGGACCATGCCGGTCCGGGTCTCTTCCCGCTGATGATCAGCATCCTGCTGGGCCTGGTGGCGCTGGCGACCATCGTGCGCGGCGTCGTCACCGGTGGCCCGGCGATGAGCTTCCAGTACAAGAACATCGGCCTGGTGCTGGGCGCGCTGTGCGCGTTCTCGCTGGTCTCGCGCTGGGTCAACATGTCCGCCGGCATCGTCGTGATGGTCTTCATCGCCACCGCCGCGGGCAGCAACTACTCCTGGAAGCGCAACATCGCGATCAGCGCCGGCCTGCTGGCGATCGCCTTCGTGTTCCAGAAGTTCCTCGGCCTCAACCTGCCGCTGCTGTAAGGACCTGGCCATGGAAATCCTGCACAACCTCGCCTTCGGCTTCGAGCACGCGCTGACCTGGCAGAACCTGATGTTCTGCGCGATCGGCTGCGTGGTGGGCACCCTCGTGGGCCTGCTGCCCGGTCTGGGCCCGCTGGCCACCATCAGCGTGCTGCTGCCGCTGACCTACTCCATCCCCGTCAACGGCGCGCTGATCATGCTCGCCGGCATCTACTACGGCGCCCAGTACGGCGACAGCGTCAGCGCGATCACGATGAAGATCCCGCACGCGAGCTCGATCGTGGCCTGCATCGACGGGTACCAGATGACCCTGAAAGGGAAGACAGGCCTGGCCCTGTTCACCGCGGGCATCTCGAGCTTCATCGGCGGCACCGTCGCCATCGTGGTGCTGGCCTGCCTGGCCCCGACGCTGGGCGAGGTGGCCTTCCTGTTCGGCCCCGCCGACTACTGCGCGCTGATGTTGCTCGGCTTCCTCTGCGTGAGCTTCGTGACCACCGGCAGCCTGCTCAACGGCCTGGCCATGTGCCTGATCGGCGTGCTGTTCGGCCAGATCGGCACGGACGTGAACTCGGGCATGGAGCGCTACACCTTCGACATGCCCTTCCTGGCCGAGGGCGTGGGCCTGGTGAGCATCGCGCTGGGCTGCTTCGGCATCGCGGAGATCTCCAAGAACCTGGACGCCAAGAACGAGCGCACGCCCTTCAACGGCAAGATCCACCTGATGCCCACGTGGCCGGAGTTCAAGCGCATCATCCCGAGCGCGCTGCGCGGCAGCGTGGTGGGCTCGATCCTGGGCATCCTGCCCGGCGGCGGCCCGACCATCGCGCAGTTCGCGGCCTATGCCGTGGACAAGAAGGTCAGCAAGTACCGCCACGAGATCGGCGACGGCGCGATCGAGGGCGTGGCCGGTCAGGCCGCGGCGGACGAGTCGGCCGCCCGCACCAGCTTCATCCCGCTGATGTCGATCGGCATCCCGGAGAACCCGGTGATGGCGCTGATGATGGCCGCGTTCATCATCAAGGGCATCCAGCCGGGCCCCAACATGATCGCCGGCCACCCCGACATCTTCTGGGGCCTGGTCGCCTCGATGTGGATCGGCAACGTGTTCCTGGTCGTGCTGAACGTGCCTCTGGTGCGCTACTGGCTGTCGGTCTTCAAGATCCCGTACAACGTGCTGTTCCCGTCGATCCTGTTCTTCTGCTGCATCGGCACCTTCAGCGTCAACAACAACCTGGACGACGTCTTCGTCACCGCGGCCTTCGGCCTGGCCGGCTACATCTTCATGCGGCTGGACATGGACCCCGCGCCGCTGATGCTGGGCTTCATCCTGGGCCCGATGCTGGAGGAGAACTTCCGTCGCGCGATGCTGATCAGCCGCGGCAAGTTCGACGTCTTCGTGCAGCGCCCGATCAGCGCGACGCTGTTGGGCATCATCGCGGTGTTCATCGCCTGGCAACTGATCGCCTTCTTCATGACTGCCCGCAAGGGCGCCAAGAGCAAGGCCGGCGGCGACGACCACGACAAGGACGGCCCGAGCGAGGCGGCTCCCCAGATCGCCTGAGCCCCGGGGAGCGCCCACCCGCTCCCCCGTCGACGCCCCCCCGTCGACTCTCTCCCCCTCTCCACGCCTCTCGACTTCCCCCTCTCCCGCTTGCGGGAGAGGGTCGGGGTGAGGGTCTTCAGACCTTCTTGATCGACACCCCGCCATCGACCAGCAGCGTCGCGCCGGTCATGAAGGAGGAGGCCGGCGACGCCAGGAACAGCACCGCGCGCGCCATCTCCTCGGGCTGCGCGATGCGACCCAGCGCGTGCAGCCGCGCCACCTGCGCGAGCGCCTCGGGCGTGGCGTTCATCTCGCGCGCCATGGGCGTGTCGGTGCCACCGGGCAGCAGCGCGTTGACGCGCACGCCCTCCGCGGCGACTTCCACCGCCAGCGCCTGGGTCAGGCCGATCAGCCCGGACTTCCCGGCCGCGTAGCTGGCCGCGCCCGGGAATCCCGCCGTATGACCGACGAAGGTCGACGTGAAGATCAAGGCGCCCCCACCTCGCGCCCGCAGCGCCGGCAGTTGATGCTTGGCGCCGAGGAAGGCGCCCGTCAGGTTCACCGACAGGGCCTCGTTCCAGGCGTCCAGGCTCACGTCCTGCGTCGGTCCCAGCGGCCCCATGGCCCCGGCGTTGTTGAAGGCGATGTCCAGCCCACCGAAACGCGACTGCGCGAGCGCCACCAGCGCCCGCGCATAGGCCTCATCGCGCACGTCGCCGGCCAGCGCGGCCGCGTGGCCGCCCTCGGCCTCGATCTCGCGCACGAGGGCGTCGAGCTCGGCCTGGCGCCGCGCGCCGACGACGACGGCCGCGCCTTCCCGGGCGAAGAGCCGCGCCGTCGCGCGTCCGATGCCGCTGCTCGCGCCGGTGATCAGCGCGACCTGGCGGGCCAGGCAGCGGGAGATGGGGACGGTGGCGACCTCCGCGCTGGCGGCGTGGGGGGTCGTGTGGTGATCTGCGGTGGTCATGAGCGCTCCCTGCTCGTGATGAAGGAGCGCCCAGTCTTTCCTCCGCGGCCCGACCTGTCTGGCCGGATGCGGACCTGGAATTCAGCGGCCGAGCATGCCCTTCTGCTCAATGAAGGCGACCACCTCGTCCAGCCCGCTCAGCGTCTTGAGGTTGGTCATCACGAAGGGCCGCGTGGGCCGCATGCGGGTCGTGTCGGCGGCCATCACGTCCAGGTTCGCCCCGACGTGCGGCGCCAGGTCGGTCTTGTTGATCACGAACAGGTCGCTCTTCGTGATGCCGGGTCCGCCCTTGCGCGGAATCTTCTCGCCAGCGGCGACGTCGATCACGTAGATCGTCAGATCGCTGAGCTCGGGGCTGAAGGTCGCGGCCAGGTTGTCGCCGCCGGACTCGATGAACACGACGTCGGCGTCGGGGAACTGCGCCAGCATGCGGTCGATCGCCTCGAGGTTGATCGACGCGTCCTCGCGGATCGCCGTGTGCGGGCAGCCGCCGGTCTCCACGCCCATGATGCGTTCCGGCGGCAGCGCGCCGCTGACGGTCAGCAGGCGCTGGTCCTCCTTGGTGTAGATGTCGTTGGTGATGGCGACCAGGTCCCACTTGTCGCGCATCGCCTTGCAGAGCATCTCCAGCAGCGTCGTCTTGCCCGAGCCCACCGGACCGCCGATGCCCACGCGCAGCGGCGGCAGGCGCTTGGCGCGCCCGGGGATGTGGTGCAGGGGCGAGGCGCCGACGGCGCCGCTCGCGGCGGAGGTCGTGGAGGTGGTGCTCATGATCGGAACAGTCGGGAGTACTGGGTTTCGTGGCGCGCCGCCAGGATGGACAGCATGGGCGCGAAGAGCTGGCGCCGCGCGGGCGGCGTCGAGACGGCCTCGGCGACCGCGGCGGGAATCTCGGCGGCGAGTCGCGTCAGCACGCGCTGTCCGGCGGTCTGGCCCAGCGGCACCGCCTTGAGCGCCGCCTGCACCTGGTTCTCGGCCCAGCCGAAAGCCTGCGTGAACAAGGCCTGCTCCAGCGGGACGTCGATCGTCGACAGCGCGAGCGCCATCACGAAGGCGTAGTGCGCGGGGCCGGCCTCGCCGCAGTCGGACAGGCGCGCGAGCTGGTCGGGCGAGGCCATCGGCTGCGCGCGCAGCCAGGTCAGCAGCGACTGGCCCATCTGCTCGCTCTGCAGGCGGGCCTCGGCGCCGTCACGGGTGACGCGCAGCCAGCGGGCGAGATCGCGCAGCGCGGGCTCGTCGTTCGCGCGCCAGGCGACGATGCCCTGCGCGATCGCCGCGAGATCGCCACGCGCGAGCAGCCGCAGCTGCTGGCTCAGCCAGTGGCCGGCGCTGAGGTCGTCATGCACCAGGCCGTGCTCGACCGCGGCCTCCAGCGCCTCGGAGTACGAGAACGCCCCGATCGGCAGCGCCGGCGACGCGAGCCAGGCCAGCCGCAGCAGCGGCGGGACCGGATCAGTGGTCGCGCTTGTGGCCGGGCTTGCCGTGCGGGTGGTCGTGGTCGTGCGGGTGACCGTGGCCGTGGTCATGCTGGTGGTGCTCGTGCGAGTGGTCGTGGCCGCAACCCGGGCCGTGCACATGGGGCGCCGGCGCCGCGTTGATCGCGATGGTCCTGCGGCCTTCGTGCTTGTGGGCTTCGTGCTTGTGGCCAGGGTGCTCATGGCCCTCGTGCTGATGCCCGTGGTGGCCGTGGTGCTCGTGGCCCTCGTGCCGATGACCGTGAGACTCATGCCCATGGCCGTGCCCGTGCGCATGACCGTGGCCGCCGGCCGCGTAGGCGCCGGCCTCGGGCTCGAAGGCCTCCTCGACCGCGTTCACGATCAGATGCATCGCGCGCAGCATGTCGGCCAGCACGTGATCGGGCTCGATCTTGAGGTGGTCGGGCTGCAGCTCGATCTGCACATGGCGGTTGCCCAGGTGATACGCCGCGCGCACCAGGTCGAAAGTCGAGCCGTGGGCCGTGCAGGCGGTGATGCGCAGCAGGGCCTGAGGCGCCGCGACGACACGCACCAGCGAGCCATCCTCGCCCACCAGCACATCGCCGCCACGCACGGCCGTGCCGCGCGGCAGGAAGACGCCGAGTTCGCGCCCCTGGCTGTCCACGGCCTGGAAGCGGCTCTTCTGGCGCGTGTCCCAGTCGAGCGTCACGGTGGCGGCGCGCTTGAGCAGCACCGGGGCCAGGCCGGCGCCGCGCGCCAGCAGTTTGGAGACTTGGATCATCAGAACAGGAAGTAGCGCTGCGCCATCGGGAGCGCCGTGGCGGGCTCGCAGTGCAGCAACAGGCCGTCGGCGCGCACCGCGTAGGTCTGGGGATCGACCTCCATCCGCGGGGCGTAGGCATTGTGGACCATGTCCTTCTTGCCCACGCCGCGAATGCCCTTCACCGCCACGGCCTGCTTGGCCAGACCGTAGCGGGCCGGCGCGCCCGCCGCGATCGCGGCCTGCGACACGAAGCTCAGCGAGGCGCGCGTCAGCGAGCCGCCGTAGCTCCCGAACATCGGCCGGTAGTGCACGGGCTGCGGCGTCGGGATGGACGCGTTGGGATCGCCCATCGCGGCCATCGCGATCACGCCGCCCTTGAGGATCAGCGCCGGCTTCACGCCGAAGAAGGCCGGCTTCCAGATGACCAGGTCGGCCCACTTGCCGACCTCGATGCTGCCGACCTCGTGCGAGACGCCGTGCGCGATCGCCGGATTGATCGCCAGCTTGGCCACGTAGCGCTTCACGCGACCGTTGTCGTGCCGCTCGCTGTCGCCGGGCAACTGCCCGCGCTGCTGCTTCATCTTGTGCGCGGTCTGCCAGCAGCGCAGGATCACCTCGCCCACGCGGCCCATGGCCTGCGAGTCCGAGCTGAACATGCTGATCGCGCCCAGGTCGTGCAGGATGTCCTCGGCCGCGATGGTCTCCTTGCGGATGCGGCTCTCGGCGAAGGCCAGGTCCTCGGCGATGGCCGGATCCAGGTGGTGGCAGACCATCAGCATGTCGACGTGCTCGTCGAGCGTGTTGATGGTGTACGGGCGCGTCGGATTGGTCGAGCTGGGCAGCACGTTGGCCTCGCCGACCACCTTCAGGATGTCCGGCGCATGGCCGCCGCCCGCCCCTTCCGTGTGGAAGGTGTGGATGGTGCGGCCCTTGAAGGCGGCCACCGTGTCCTCGACGAAGCCGCTCTCGTTGAGCGTGTCGGTGTGGATGGCGACCTGGGTGTCGGTGAGCTCCGCGACGTCCAGGCAGTTGCTGATCGCCGCGGGCGTGGTGCCCCAGTCCTCGTGCAGCTTCAGCCCGATCGCGCCGGCCTCGATCTGCTCGACCAGGCCCTCGGGCCGGCTCGCGTTCCCCTTGCCCAGGAAGCCCAGGTTCATCGGGAAGGCATCGGCCGCCTGCAGCATGCGCTCGAGGTGCCAGGGCCCCGGCGTGCAGGTGGTGGCGAAGGTGCCGGTCGCCGGACCGGTGCCGCCGCCCAGCATCGTGGTCACGCCGCTGGCCAGGGCCTCCTCGATCTGCTGCGGGCAGATGAAGTGGATGTGGGAGTCGATCGCGCCGGCGGTGACGATGTTGCCCTCGCAGGCGATCACCTCGGTGCCGGGCCCGATGACGATGTCCACCCCCGGCTGCGTGTCCGGATTCCCGGCCTTGCCGATGGCGACGATGCGGTGGTCCTTCAGGCCGATGTCCGCCTTGACGATGCCCCAGTGGTCCAGGATCAGCGCGTTGGTCAGCACCGTGTCCACGGCGCCCTGCGCGCGCGTGCGCTGCGACTGCGCCATGCCGTCGCGGATGGTCTTGCCGCCGCCGAACTTCACTTCCTCGCCATAGCCGCCGGCGCGCAGGGTCAGGTCTTGCTCGACCTCGATGACCAGCGCGGTGTCGGCCAGCCGGACACGATCGCCGACGGTGGGGCCGAACATCTCGGCGTAGGCGCGTTTGCCGATGCGGGCCATCAGAGCGCTCCCTGGATCAGGCCGCGGAATCCCCAGATCTCGCGGGTGCCGGCGAAGTCGACCAGTTCGACGGTGCGCTGCTGGCCGGGCTCGAAGCGCACGGCGGTGCCGGACGCGATGTTGAGCCGCATGCCGCGCGCGGCCTCGCGGTCGAAGTTCAGCGCGCCGTTGGTTTCGGCGAAGTGGTAATGCGAGCCCACCTGGATGGGGCGATCCGCGGCGTTGATCACGGTCAGGGTGACCGTGCGACGACCCGGGTTGAGCGGCAGCTCGCCGGGGTCGGTCAGCAGCTCGCCGGGGATCATGCGACCACCAGCCGGGTCAGCAGGCCCAGGCCCAGCAGCGCGATCGTGCCGCCCGCCGCACTGGACCAGGCCGGAGCCGCCGCGCGCAGCCTCAGGCCGAGCGCCAGGCCGCCCGCATGCAGCAGCGCCGTGGCCGCGACCATGCCGATCAGCGCGGCGCCGCCGCCGAGTTCGGCGCCGTGCGCCAGGCCGTGGAAGACGGCGAAGGCGCCGACCAGCGCGGATGCGGCGGCGGCGCTCAGCTTCCAGCGCGTCGCGGCGATCAGGCCCAGCGCGAGCACGGAGGCGGCGACCATGGGCTCGATGCCCGGCAGCGCGGCGCCGACGCCGGCCGCGCCGATCAGCGCGCCGGCCAGGAGCAGGCCCGCGAAGGCGAAGGGCGCGGCCAGCATGCGGCGGCCGGTCTGGGTGAGCGCGCTCCACAGGCCGACGGCCAGCATCGCGGCCAGGTGGTCCAGGCCGGTGAAGGGATGCAGGAAGCCGGCGGTGAATCCCAGCGAGGCGCCGTGATCATGGGGCGCATCGCCCGCGTGGGCGAAGGCCAGGGCAGGCAAAGCGGCCGCGGCGACAGCGGCGGTGGCGGCAAGCAGACGTCGGGTCATGGCGGGTCCTCAGGGAATCGGTTGATGGACGGTGACCAGCTTGGTGCCGTCGGGGAAGGTGGCCTCGACCTGTATGTCGGGGATCATCTCGGGCACGCCGTCCATGACGTCGGCGCGGGTGAGGAGCTCGCGGCCTTCTTTCATCATTTGGGCGACGGTCTTGCCGTCGCGCGCGCCCTCCATCACGGCGGCGCTGATGAAGGCGACCGCCTCCGGATAGTTGAGCTTCAGGCCGCGCGCCTTGCGCCGCTCGGCGAGCAGCGCAGCGGTGAAGATCAGCAGCTTGTCTTTCTCGCGGGGCGTGAGTTCCATGGGGGGGACTGCTAGCAAGCACCATGCCGGTGCTGGAGGAAGACCCTCTCCCCCGCCCTCTCCCGCCTTGCGGGAGAGGGAGTCATACAGGCTCTGGTGTGCGACGGCCCTCACCCCAACCCCTCTCCCGCGCAGCGGGAGAGGGGCTCCACATGGCGTGGCGCATGGAAGCCCCTCTCCCATGAAGTGGGAGAGGGGTTGGGGTGAGGGCCGGGCCACACAGCGAGCCCCCAAGCCCGGCATGCTTCATGCATTTCCCGAGCGCCCCCATGGACACGCCGCTCGCCCCCACCGACGCCCCGCAGCACATCATCAAGCTGCGGCGGGACTACAACGCCTGGGTGGCGCGCGAAACACTGGAGGACTACGCCCTCCGCTACACCCCGCAGCGCTTCCGGCGCTGGTCCTCCTGGCGCGTGGCCAACACCGCCTTCGGTGCCGCCTCCTTCCTGATCCTGGAAGCCGTCGGCGCGACGCTGCTGCTGCACTACGGCTGGACCAACGCCGCCCTGGCCATCCTCGCGACCGGGCTGATCATCTTCCTCGCCGGCCTGCCCATCAGCGTCTACGCCGCCCGTCACGGCGTCGACATGGACCTGCTGACCCGCGGCGCGGGCTTCGGCTACATCGGCTCCACGCTGACCTCGCTGATCTACGCCAGCTTCACCTTCATCTTCTTCGCGCTCGAGGCCGCGGTGATGGCCTACGCGCTGGAGCTGGCCCTCGACATCCCGCCCCAATGGGGCTACCTGCTGTGCGCGCTGGTCGTGATCCCGCTGGTCACCCACGGCATCTCCGCCATCAGCCGGCTGCAGCTCTGGACCCAGCCGCTCTGGCTGGCCCTGCTCGTGCTGCCCTTCGCCTGGGTGGGCTGGCGCCACCCTGGTGCATTTGATGGCGTGACGACCCAGATTGGGTCGCAGTCCGGCACGGCCGGCTTCGACGCGCACGCCTTCGGTGCGGCGCTCACCGTCGGCGTGGCGCTGATCACGCAGATGGGCGAGCAGGCCGACTATCTGCGCTTCATGCCCCGCCGCACCGCCGGCAACGCCCGCCGCTGGTGGGCGGCGGTGCTGCTGGGCGGGCCGGGCTGGGTCGTGCTGGGCGTGCTCAAGATGCTGGGCGGCGCGCTGCTGGCCTGGCTGGCCGTGAGCCACGCGGTGCCGCCGGAGCGGGCCGTCGATCCCAACCAGATGTACCTGGCCGCCTACGAGTACGTATTCCCGCAGTACGGCTGGGCCGTGGCGATCACGGCGCTCTTCGTGGTCGTCTCCCAGCTCAAGATCAACGTGACCAACGCCTACGCCGGCTCGCTGGCGTGGAGCAACTTCTTCTCCCGCCTGACCCACAGCCATCCCGGGCGCGTGGTCTGGGTCGTCTTCAACACGCTGATCGCCTTCATGCTGATGGAGATGAACGTGTTCGAGGCGCTCGGGCACGTGCTGGGTCTCTACGCCAACATCGCGATCGCCTGGATCATGGCCGTCGTCGCGGACCTGGTGATCAACAAGCCGCTGGGGCTCTCCCCCCCGGGGATCGAGTTCAAGCGCGCCCACCTGTACGACGTGAATCCGGTCGGCGTCGGCGCGATGGCGCTGGCCTCGGTGCTGTCGGTGGCGGCGCACCTCGGTCTGATGGGCGCGCTCGCGCAGGCCTGGTCCGCGGCCATCGCGATGGTGACGGCGCTGGTCGCCGCGCCGCTGATCGCCTGGGCGACGAAGGGGCGATACTACTTGGCGCGACCGGCCGAGGAGATCGCCCACTGCCCGGCGTCCCTGGGCCGCGACGTGCTGCACCGCTGCGTCATCTGCGAGCGCGAGTACGAGGGGCCCGACATGGCCCACTGCCCGGCCTATCGCGGCGCGATCTGCTCCCTGTGCTGCACGCTGGACGCGCGCTGCGGCGATCTGTGCAAGCCCCAGGCCAGTCTGGCCTCGCAGTGGAACGCGCTGCTGCGCCGCCTGCTGCCGCGCGCCAGCTGGCCCTACCTCGACACCGGCCTGGGCCACTACCTGCTGCTGATGCTGGTGGTGACGCCGCTGCTGGCCATGCTGTTCGGCTTGCTCTACCACCAGCAGCTGCAACAGCTGCCGCAGATCCCGCTGATCGACGCGGCCTCGCAGGAGGCGCTGCGCATCGGCCTCAAGGCCGGGCTGCTCAAGGCCTTCTTCGCGCTGCTGCTGGTCGCGGGGACGGTCGCCTGGTGGCTGGTGCTGGCGCATCAGAGCCGCCAGGTCGCGCAGGAGGAGTCCAACCGCCAGACCCAGGCGCTGGTGCGGGAGATCGACTCCCACCGCCGCACCGACGAGGCGCTGCAGGGCGCGCGGCTGCAGGCCGAGCGCGCCCAGGCCTCGGCCGAGGCGGCCAACCAGGCCAAGAGCCGCTACATCAGCACCATCAGCCATGAGCTGCGCACCCCGCTGAACAGCATCCTCGGCTACGCGCAGCTGATGGCGGCCGACGCCTCGCTGCCGCCGCAGCGGCGCCAGGCGGTGCAGGTGATCAAGCGTGGCGGCGAGCACCTGATGCGGCTGATCGACGGCACGCTGGACATCGCGCGCATCGAAGCCGGCCGGCTCAGCCTGGAGCCCGCGCCGCTGCGCTTCGCGGATCTGCTGCAGGAGCTGGCCGACATGTTCGAGCCGCAGGCCGCGGCCAAGGGCCTGCGCTTCCGCTTCGAGACCGCGGGCACCTTGCCTGGGTGGGTCCGCGCGGACGAGCAGCGACTGCGGCAGATCCTGATCAATCTGCTGGGCAATGCCATCAAGTTCACCGCCGAGGGCGGCGTCACGCTGCGCGTGCGGCACGGGCGCGAGATGGCGACGCTGGAGATCGAGGACACCGGTCCCGGCATGGATGCGGCCGAGCTCGCGCGCATCTTCGAGCCCTTCGCCCGCGGCGCCAGCGCCAGCAGCGCGCGCGGCGGCAGCGCCGCGCCGGGCGCGGGGCTGGGCCTGACGATCGCCAAGATGCTCACCGAGCTGATGGGCGGCGAGATGTCGGCCACCAGCACGCCGGGCGCGGGCTCCACCTTCCGCGTGCGGCTGTTCCTGCCGGAGCTGCACGGCCGCATTCCCGACTCGCCGCGCATGCGGGCGGCCGCCGCGGCGCGGCAGCGGCTGGGCGTGGACGGCGCGTCGCCGCGCCTGCTGGTCGTCGACAACGAGGCGGATGACCGCCAGTTGCTGATCGAGCTGCTGGCGCCGCTGGGCTTCACCGTGCGCGAGGCCTCGAGCGGCCATGACGCGCTGGACCTGATCGCCGCGGGCTGGGTGCCGGACGCCGTGCTGATGGATCTGGCGATGCCGGGCATCGACGGCTGGGAGACCATCCGGCGACTGCGCGCGATGCTGGCCACGTCGCCACCGATCGCGGTGGTCTCGGCCAACGCCTTCGAGCGCGGTCAGGAGAACGACGCCGGCATCGGCGCGCGCGACTTCATCGTCAAGCCGGTGCGGCACGAGCTGCTGCTGGATTGGCTCACCGAGCGACTCGCGCTGAAGTGGCGGGTGACGCCAGAGGGGCCGACGGCATCGACACCGGCATCGGCACCGGGCGAGGCGTCGGGCGAGGCGTCGGGCTCGCGCCGGGCCGGCGACATGCCGCCGCCGGAGCGCCTGACCGGCCTGAGCGAGGCCCTGTCCCTGGGCTACTACCGCGGCGTGCTGTCCCAGCTCGACGAGATCGAGGCGGCGGATCCCGCATGGCTGCCCTTCTGCGAGCGCCAGCGGACGCTGGCGCGACAGTTCCAGTTCGAAGCGATGCTGCGCATGCTCGCGCGCAGCGAGAACCCTGCATGACGATGAATCCTCCCCTGCCCTCCGCCGTGGCCGCGCTGCTGGACCAGCAGCAGGGCGATCGCGTCCTGGTCGTCGACGACGTGCCGGACAACCTGTCGCTGCTGCACGATGCGCTGGACGAGCACGGCTACACCGTGCTCGCCGCCACCAGCGGCGAGGCCGCGCTGGCCAGCGCGCTGCAGGGCCAGCCCGACATCGTGCTGCTGGACGCGATGATGCCGGGCATGGACGGCTTCGAGGTCGCGCGGCGGCTCAAGGCCAACCCGGTGACGGCGCACATCCCGATCGTGTTCATGACCGGCCTGACGGAGACCGAGCATCTGGTGGCGGCGCTCCAGGCCGGTGGCGTGGACTACGTGACCAAGCCCCTGGATCCGCGCGCGGTGCTGGCCCGCATGCAGGTGCATCTGCAAGGGGCGCGTCAGGCGCGGCAGACCCGCCAGGCGCTGGACGCCTTCGGCTACGCGAGCATCGCGGTGCGGGCGTCCACGGGCCGCCTGCTGTGGCAGACGCCGCTGGCGCGGGAGCTGCTGCAGCTCTACTACGGCACGGTCGCGCCGCAGACGCCGGCCCCGGTGCTGGCCTGGCTGCGCCGGAGCCTGGAGGAGATGGGCGACAGCCCCGCGACGCAGGAGCCGCCCCGCCTCAGCGCCGAGCTGGGCGCGCGGCGCCTGAGCTTCCGGCTGCACAACTGCATCGGCGGTGAGGATGCCCCGGGCGCATCGGACCCAACGGGCGCCGGCGGGGGCTCGAACGCGACGACGGCGAGTGCCCCGGGCGGCGACTGGCTGATCGTGATGCGGGAGGTGTCGGACGCGGCGGTGATCCGCTCGCTGGGGCTGGTCTTCAGCCTGACGGCGCGGGAGGCGGAGGTGCTGTACTGGGTGGTGAAGGGCAAGATCAACCGCGACATCGGGGAGATCCTCGGCGCGAGCCCGGCGACGGTGAAGAAGCACCTGGAGCGCATCCACGCCAAGCTCGGCGTCGAGACCCGCACCGCCGCGGCCGCCATGGCGCTCACGCGGGTGAGGGAGATGCATCCGAGCTGGGAGGTGTAGGCCGCAAACGCCGAAGGCCCCTCGCGGGGCCTTCTTCATTCAGAGGCGCCGACGAGGTCGGCGCCGGCAAGCGATCCCCTCAGGGGAAGCGCAGGCGGTCGCCCTCGCGGGCCTCGGCCACTTGCTCCTCGCCGCGGCCGATGCTGAAGACCACGCGCAGCGTCTTGCGGCTGCCTTCCGCCGGATCGCGGTCGAAGAGGTCGTTGCTCACCCGCAGGTCGACCGGGCCGCCGCGGCTGATGTTGCGCAGACGATCGGTCACGTCGATGCTGCGGCCGTTGGCGCCGTAGCTGGCACGGATGATGTTCACGCGGCCGTCGATGCTCGGGCCCGCGCCCTGGTTGTAGCCCTGGCGCAGCGCGCCGCCGATGCCACCTTCCCAGTTGCCGTTCCAGTTGCGGTCGCCCCAGTCACCCCGGCCCCAGCCGGTGAACTGGCCGCCGTCGATCCACGAGCCCTCGCGGTACTCGAAGGTGCGCACGTCGCCGTCGCGGCCGCGGGCATAGATGCGCAGCGTCTTCAGGCGGCGCGGCGCCGGGTCGTCACGGAACAGGTCGTTGGTGATCTGCACCTTCAGATCGCGACGCGCCAGTTGCTTCAGGCGGTCGGTGACGTCGATGTTGGCGTCGGGAACGCCGTAGCGGGCGCCCAGGATCTGGTACGCGCCGTCGTCGCGACGCTCGTCCCGGCGGTCATCGCGGCGGTCGCCGTCCCAGCCGCCGTTCCAGCCGCCACGGCCCCAGTCGCCGCGATCCCAGCCGGTGAAGTCGTCGCCGTCGATGATCGAGCCCTCGCGGAACTCGAAGGTGCGGGTCTCGCCGCCGCGGTTGCGGGCGTAGAGGCGCAGGGTCTTCATCTCGCGCGGCGCCGGGTCGGTGCCGAAGAGCTCGTTCTCGACCCGCACCCGGCGGTCGGAACGCGCCACCTCGCGCAGCCGTTCGGTGACGTCGATGTTGCGCGACGAGGTGCCGTAGCGCGCCTGCAGGATCTGCCAGTCGCCGTCGTCGCGGGCCCAGGCGGAGGAGCCCGCCGTCAGCGCCGCCAGCAGCGCGATCGCCGCCAGCAGCCAGCGCGTCACCGCGCGCAGCGCCGTCGCCCGGGCGGGCGTCGGCAGGGAAAGAGTCATCGAGGACATATCGGGACCTCCAGGTGCTTCGATGTTGTTGGTATGGCTCCGCAGCGGATGCCTCCGCGCGCGAGGGGCGGATGTTGCCTCAACGCCGCCCTTCCCCGAGCGGTGCACGGCGACGTCGAGGAGGTGTTACGACAGGTCACATGGCGCGACCGTCCCGGCCGCCGGCCCGGACGACCGACGGGCGGGAGCCTCCCCGCCTCGTACGCCATGTGCCGTATATCCCGCGCGGCGCCGCGTTCCTAGCATCCCCTCACTGCCCGAAGTCCCAGGCGGAGTCCCCGAACGCTCGATCCGATCGAGCCCCACCCCCACCGGAGCCGACCCCATGTCCTCGCACGTCCCCCGCCGCCGCACGCTCAAGACCCTGGCCGTCGCCAGCGCCCTGGCCGGCCTGAACCTCGCCGCCCTGCCCGCCTTCGCCGCCGACACCATCAAGGTCGGCGTGCTGCACAGCCTGTCGGGCACCATGGCCATCTCCGAGACCGTGCTCAAGGACACCGTCCTGATGGCCATCGACGAGATCAACGCCAAGGGCGGCGTGCTCGGCAAGAAGCTCGAGCCCGTGGTCGTCGACCCGGCCTCCAACTGGCCGCTCTTCGCCGAGAAGACCCGCCAGCTGCTGACCCAGGACAAGGTCGCCGTGATCTTCGGCTGCTGGACCTCGGTGTCCCGCAAGTCGGTGCTGCCGGTGGTCGAGGAGCTCAACGGGCTGCTCTTCTACCCGGTGCAGTACGAGGGCGAGGAGCTCAGCAAGAACGTCTTCTACACCGGCGCCGCGCCCAACCAGCAGGCCATCCCGGCGGTCGACTACCTGATGAGCAAGGACGGCGGCGGCGCCAAGCGCTGGGTGCTGCTGGGCACCGACTACGTCTACCCGCGCACCACCAACAAGATCCTGCGCGCCTACCTGAAGAGCAAGGGCGTGAAGGACTCGGACATCGACGAGAAGTACACCCCCTTCGGCCACAGCGATTACCAGACCATCGTGGCCGACATCAAGAAGTTCTCCGCCGGCGGCAAGACGGCGGTGGTGTCGACCATCAACGGCGACTCCAACGTGCCCTTCTACAAGGAGCTGGGCAACGCCGGCCTGAAGGCCAAGGACGTGCCGGTGGTGGCCTTCTCCGTCGGCGAGGAAGAGCTGCGCGGCGTCGACACCAAGCCGCTGGTCGGCCATCTGGCGGCGTGGAATTACTTCATGTCGATCAAGAACCCGACCAACGACGCGTTCATCAAGAAATGGTCGGCCTACGCGAAGGCGAAGAACATCCCGGGCCACAAGGACAAGCCGCTGACCAACGATCCGATGGAGGCGACCTACATCGGCATCAACATGTGGAAGCAGGCGGTGGAGAAGGCCAAGTCGACCGACGTCGACAAGGTCATCGCCGCGATGGCCGGCCAGACCTTCAGCGCGCCGTCGGGCATCACGTCCAAGATGGACGAGAAGAACCACCACCTGCACAAGTCCGTGTTCATCGGGGAGATCCGGGCGGACGGGCAGTTCAACGTGGTGTGGAAGACGCCCGCGCCGGTCAAGGCCAAGCCGTGGAGCCCGTACATCGCCGGCAATGAGGGCAAGCCGGACGAGCCCGCGAAGAAGTAACTGACCGAGCGCTTCGCCGGCCCTCACCCCAACCCCTCTCCCGCAAGCGGGCGAGGGGCCAAGTGAGCCCCTCTCCCATGGAATGGGAGAGGGGTTGGGGTGAGGGCCGTGCCACACAGCGAGCCCAAGGATCCCAAGGATGAGGCGCACCCGCGCATGACTGACCGGAGCGTCCGATGATGATGTTTCTTCGCCGACTGGCCGCGACGCTGCCATGGGCCCTGCTGGCGCTCGCACCGACCGCCCACGCGCTCACCCAGCCGCAGGCGCTCTCCGTGGCGCAAGGCGAGACCGACGATCGCATCGCCGCGCTCGGCCGGCTCGTCGCCGCGCCGGACGACCGGACCGCGGTCCTGCTGCGGGCCATGGCCGACGAGCGCCTCAAGCTGACCGCCGACCACCGCGTCCTGATCGCCACCGACGCCACCCTCCTCGACGCCGCCACGGGCGCGCCCGTGACGCTTCCGCCCGATGCCCAGTCCTCGCTCGAGGACGTGATGCTCAACAACCGCCTGCGCGGCGAGCTCGACGGCGCGCTGGCCGCCTTGCATCTCTCCAGCCCCGACAAGTCCGAGCGCCTCTCAGCCGCGAAGGCGCTTCTCGACGCCGGCGGCGACGACGCCCGCGTCGCGCTGATCGATGGCGCGATCGCCAAGGAGAAGGACACCACCGTCCTCGACGCCCTCCGGCTCGCCCGCGCGGCGGCCCTCGCCGCCAGCCCCGACACCGCCAAGCGCCTCGCCGCCGCGAAGCAGCTCGGCGAGTCCCACAGCCCCGAGACCCGGCTGCTGCTCAACCAGCGCCTGGCCGACGAGCAGGACCCCGCCGTCCAGCGCGCGCTGCGGCACTCGCTGCGCTCGGTCGAGGACACGCTGGCCTGGGGCGAGCGCCTGGGCGCGGTGTTCACCGGCGTCAGCCTGGGCAGCATCCTGCTGCTGGTCGCGCTGGGCCTGGCCATCACCTACGGCCTGATGGGCGTGATCAACATGGCCCACGGCGAGCTGATGATGATCGGCGCCTACGCCACCTACCTCGTGCAGGTCGCCTTCCGCCAATGGCTGCCAGGCGGCTTCGATCTCTACCTGGTCGCCGCGGTCCCCGTGTCCTTCCTCGCCTCGGCCCTGGTCGGCGCGGCGCTGGAGCGCAGCGTGATCCGCTGGCTCTACGGCCGGCCGCTGGAGACGCTGCTCGCCACCTGGGGCCTGAGCCTGGCCCTGATGCAAGGCGTCCGCTCGCTCTTCGGCGCGCAGAACGTCGCGGTCGAGAGCCCGTCGTGGATGGGCGGGTCGCTCTCGCTGCTGCCCGGCCTGGCGCTGCCGACCAACCGGCTGGTGATCATCGTCTTCGCGCTGGCGGTGCTGGGCGGCATGGCGCTGCTGATCGCGCGCACCCGGCTCGGGCTCTTCGTCCGCGCCGTCACGCAGAACCGCCCCATCGCCTCCTGCATGGGGGTGCCCACCGCGCGCGTGGACACCTACGCCTTCGCGCTGGGGTCGGGCCTCGCCGGCCTGGCCGGCTGCGCGCTGAGCCAGGTCGGCAACGTCGGCCCGGATCTGGGCCAGGGCTACATCGTCGACGCCTTCATGGTCGTGGTGCTGGGCGGCGTCGGCCAGCTCGCGGGCACGGTGCTCGCCGCGCTGGGACTGGGCCTGGCCAACAAGGCGCTCGAAGGGGTGGTCGGCGCGGTGCTCGCGAAGATCGCCGTGCTGCTCTTCATCATCGTCTTCATCCAGAAACGGCCCCAGGGCCTCTTCGCGGTCAAGGGCCGCGCGCAGGAGACCTGAATGCGCGCCGACCCCTTCATCGCCCCCGCCTCGTCCGCTGCCCACGCCGCGCCCCCCGCCGCCGTCCCCACCATGACCGCGATCCCGCCCCCCACCTCGCCGCCCGCGGCGCTGCGGCTTCCCGAGCGCCCCGCCCTGCTCACCCGCGCCGGCTGGATCGCGGTGCTGGTCGCGCTGGCGCTGTCCTGCGTCGCGATCCCGGCGCTCAACCTGCTCGTGCCCGCCGACAGCCCACTGCATCTGGACGGCTACTGGATCAGCCTGCTGGGCAAGTTCTGCTGCTACGCGATGTGCGCGCTGGCGATGGACCTGATCTGGGGCTTCGCCGGCATCCTCTCGCTGGGTCACGGCCTGTACTTCGCGCTGGGCGGCTACGCGATGGGCATGTACCTGATGCGCCAGATCGGCACCGACGGCCAGTACCGCAGCGCGCTGCCCGACTTCATGGTCTTCCTGGACTGGAAGGAACTCCCCTGGCACTGGGCCCTGAGCGACAGCTTCCTGGCCACCGTGCTGCTGGTGCTGCTGGTGCCCGGCGGCATCGCCTTCGTGTTCGGCTTCTTCGCCTTCCGCTCGCGCATCAAGGGCGTGTACTTCTCGATCATCACGCAGGCGATGACCTACGCCGCGATGCTGCTCTTCTTCCGCAACGAGACCGGCTTCGGCGGCAACAACGGCTTCACCGACTTCAAGCGGCTGCTGGGCCTGCCCATCACCACCGCCGGCATGCGCATGGCGCTGTTCGTGCTCAGCGCCGTCGCGCTGATCGGCTGCTATCTCGGTCTGCGCTGGCTGACCCGCGCCAAGTTCGGCCGCGTGCTCAGCGCCGTGCGCGACGCCGAATCGCGGCTGATGTTCTGCGGCTACTCGCCGCTGCCTTACAAGCTCGCGGCCTGGGTGCTCTCGGCGCTGATCTGCGGCCTGGCGGGCGCGCTCTACGTGCCGCAGGTCGGCATCATCAATCCCGGCGAGATGAGCGTCGCCAACTCCATCGAGATCGCCGTCTGGGCCGCCGTCGGCGGCCGCGGCACGCTGATCGGGCCGATCGCGGGCGCCTTCGCGGTCAACGGCGCGAAGAGCTGGCTGACGCAGGTCGCGCCGGAGTACTGGCTCTACCTGCTGGGCGGACTGTTCGTCTCGGTCACGCTGTTCATGCCCGACGGCATCGCGGGACTGGTCAAGCGCAAGCTCGGCCGCCGGACCGGCGACGCGGTCGCCGACGCGACGGAGGTGAAGGCATGAGCCCCGACCTGATGGAGCAAGGCGGCGAGCGACTGCGCGCCGCGAGCGGCCCCGGCTACAGCCGCGTGGTGCTGCCCGGCCAGCTGGACCTGGCGCACGGCCGCATCCTGTACCTGGAGGACGTCAGCGTCAGCTTCGACGGCTTCCGCGCGATCAACCAGCTGTCCATCGACATCGCGCCCGGCGAGCTGCGCTGCATCATCGGCCCGAACGGCGCGGGCAAGACCACGATGATGGACATCATCACGGGCAAGACCCGGCCCCAGAGCGGCAGCGTCTTCTTCGGCGGCACCATCGACCTGCTGCGCCACAGCGAGGCCGAGATCGCGCAGCTCGGCATCGGCCGCAAGTTCCAGCGCCCGACCGTCTTCGAGGCGCTGAGCGTCCACGAGAACCTGGAGCTCGCGCTGCAGGGCTCGCGCGCGCTGCGGGCCTCGCTGTGGGGGACGCTGAGCGGCGCGCAGAGGGACCGGCTGGCCGAGGTGCTGACGCTGATCCGCCTGCAGGACCGGATGACGCGCGCGGCCGGGCTGCTGAGCCACGGCCAGAAGCAGTGGCTGGAGATCGGCATGCTGCTGGTGCAGGACCCCAAGCTGCTGCTGCTCGACGAGCCGGTCGCGGGCATGACCGACCAGGAGACCGAGCGCACCGCCGAGCTGATCCTGACGCTCAAGGGTCGGCACAGCATCATCGTCGTCGAGCACGACATGGGCTTCGTCGACCGCATCGCGGAGCAGGTCACCGTGCTGGCGGAGGGCTCGGTGCTGGCGGAGGGCACCCTGGCCCAGGTGCAGGCCGATGAACGCGTGATCGAGGTGTACCTTGGACGTTGAACTGCAAGATCGGACCTCCACGGTCCCTGTCGCCCCGCCGATGCTGGAAGCCGTCGGCATCCATCAGTTCTACGGCGGCTCGCACATCCTGAGGGACGTGTCGGTGAGCGCCGCGCCCGGCCGGGTCACCGTGCTGCTGGGCCGCAACGGCGTCGGCAAGACCAGCCTGCTCAAGAGCCTGATGGGCCTGGTGCCGATCCGCTCGGGCAGCGTGACCCTCGCCGGCAAGGACATCAGCCGCGCGACGCCCTACCAGCGCGCGCGGGCGGGCATCGGCTACGTCCCGCAGGGGCGGGAGATCTTCGCGCGGCTCACCGTCGAGGAGAACCTGCGCATGGGCCTGGCCAGCAAGCCCGGCGGCACGCCGGTGCCGGAGCCCCTGTACGCGCTCTTCCCCGTGCTGCGGCAGATGCTGAAGCGGCGCGGCGGCGACCTGTCCGGCGGCCAGCAGCAGCAGCTCGCGATCGCCCGGGCGCTGGCGGCGTCGCCGCGGCTGCTGATCCTGGACGAGCCCACGGAGGGCATCCAGCCCAGCATCATCAAGGACATCGGTCGCGTGATCCGGCGCCTGGCCGACGAGGGGCTGGACGGCCATCCCGTCGCGATCCTGCTGTGCGAGCAGTACTACGACTTCGCCGCCGAGCTGGCCGACGAGTTCCTGGTGCTGGAGCGCGGCAGCGTCATCGCGCGGGGCGACAACGCCGACATGCGGCGGCCGGAGATCCGGGGGCTGGTGGCGATCTGACGGCCCCGGCGGCCCCGCGGCGCGCCCGTCGCGTTCAACGCGTCGCGCCGCTCGCGACGTCCGCCGGCGGCATCGCGGCCACGGACTTGGGCGCCGAGACATCGACGGACGAGCCCTTGCCCCGGATCGCCTGGAAGGCCGATCGCTCCGCGAGGTCGCTGAGTTTCTCGAGCATCTGCTGCAGCGGCATCGAGTCCCACACGTCCCGCGTGGCCGACATCGGGTCGTTGTACTTCACCGAGTCGTAGATCGCCTGGCGCTTTACGACGGCCAGCGTGCGGGCGTCCAGCGCGATGCGTTCGAAGAACATGTAGGGCGCGACATAGGTGTTGGCGCGCACCACTTCCCCGGTGTTGGGATTGACCACGCGGCGACCGCCGACCTCGTTGTCGCCCGGCGGGATGGACTCGTCGATCAGGTCGACGCCCCGGCCCAGCGGCTGCACGTACAGGCCCATGCCCTGCAGCTTCGTGCCCATGCCGTTGGCCTCGTAGCGGCGGTACTTGGGCACGATCACCTCGATGCGGTCCCACTGCGCGCGCTCGGCCACCGGGCGCAGGTGCTCGATCACCGCGTCCATCAGCAGGCGATCGCGGTCCAGGCCCTTGACGTCCTCGAGCCGCTGCTCGAGCTCGGCGGGCGGTGTCCAGGTCAGCAACACGCGGCCGGCGTCGGGGTACTCCTGGCCGATGCCCTGGTCCAGCCCGCGCAGCACCGCCGTGTTCAGGGCCTGGCCCGGGACGCGCAGCGCGCGGCGCACGGTGGGATCGATGTGGGTGCCGACGGACGGCCGCTGACGCACCACCGACAGCCGGTCGCCGACGGCGGCCATCAGCGCGACGACCTTGGGCTTCTCGACGTCGCCCGACGGCGCGGGCAAGGGCTCGGTCGAGGCGGGGTCGACCGGCGACGCGGCCGGTGTCGTGGTGCTCGGCCCCGCGACCTGCGCGGCAGGGGCGGCGCCTTGAGCGGCCTGCGCCAGCACGTTGCAGGACGAGGCCAGGCCTCCGATGGCCAGCACGACGGCGGCGATGCGCATCTTCTTGAGCTCCCTGTGGACCACGCCGGTCCCGGGAGGAACCCGCCGCGCGGTGCGGCGGATTATGGGAGTGGCGGGAGCGGTGAACTCACCCCCTCATTGGGGAGCCGGGCAAGCGGCCGGAAGACCCTCACCCCAACCCTCTCCCGCAAGCGGGAGAGGGGGCACACGGGGCACTCTTGCAAGCGGGAGAAGGGTATCCGGCGCGCTCTTGCAAGCGGGAGAGGGGTATCCGGCGCGCTCTTGCAAGCTGGCGAGGGGCCGCTCCGCTCATCTCTCGACGAACTCGGTGCATTCTTTCTCCCTCTCCCTCTCCCGCTTGCGGGAGAGGGTCGGGGTGAGGGTCTTCCAGCCCCGTCGCCGTCCTCAATCCGCCTGGATCTTCGCCGACGAGATCACCTTGCCCCAGCGCTGGAACTCCGCGTCACTGTGGGCCTGCAGCTGTTGCGGATTCATGTAGTCCGCGGTGGCGCCCAGCTCGGCGGCCTTCTTCTTGAACTCCGGCGTGGCCATGATCTTGGCGATCGCCGTCGTCAGGCGGTCGACGACGGCCTGCGGCGTCTTGGCCGGCGCGAACACCGCGAACCACGAGCCCGCGTCCAGGTTCGGCAGCCCGGCCTGCGCCGCGGTCGGCACGTCCGGCAGCGAGGACAGGCGCTCCTTGCCGGTCACCGCGACCGCGCGCAGCTTGCCCGAGGCGATGAAGGGCATGAACGGCGGCGGCGTGCCGAAGGTCAGGTCCACTTGGCCGCCCAGCAGGTCCTGCAGCGCCGGGCCGGTGCCCTTGTAGGGGACGTGGATCATCTGGATCCCGGTCTGCTGTTCCAGCATCACGCCGGTCACGTGCTGCAGCGACCCGTTGCCCGAGGACGCGAAGGACAGCTTGCCGGGGTTCTTCTTCGCGTAGGCGATCAGCTCCGCGGTGGTCTTGATGGGCACGCCCTCGCGCACCACGATCAGCTGCGGCGCGGTCAGCACGTTGGCCACCGGGCGCAAGTCCTTCAGGTCCCACTGGGACTTCTGGATGTGCGGCGTGATCACGTGATAGCCGGAGTACTGCATCAGGATGGTGTAGCCGTCCGCCTCCGCGCGCTTCACCGCGATCGCGGCCAGGGCGCCGCTGGCGCCGGCGCGGTTGTCCACCACCACCGTCTGGCCCAGCGCCTTGCCCAGCGGTTCCGCGAGCATGCGCGCGGCGATGTCGGTCGTGCCGCCGGGCGCGGCGCCGACCATCAGGGTGATCGGCTTGTCGGGATAGCCGCCCTGCGCGAAGGCGGCGGGGGCGGTCGTGGCGAGCAGCGCCAGCGCGGCGGCACCGGCGAGGCGGCGGCGGATCGGGTTCATGGTTGTCTCCAGCAGGTGCCGCTCGTGGCGGCGTTGTTGTCGGTGATCAGGAAAGGGCGGCGAAGGCCGGGCGTCGGGACGCGTCACAGTCGACGCAGAGGCATCGGGGCGAGACCTTCGCCCACGGGGCCGGCCGCGGTCGGCGCGCCGCCTCAGGCCGTGCGCGCCAGCGCGCGCTCGCGGATGGCGTCGAAGTCGCGCGGCTTGGGATGCAGGTCCAGCCGGCGACCGGCGCTGAGGATCTGACTGGGGACGGCATGGCCGATGAGGCCCGGCAGTTGGCGCGCGGCGGCGATCAGCCGCTCCAGGTCCACGCCCGTGTCGCAGCCCATGCATTGCAGCGCATGGACGATCTCCTCGGTGCAGACGTTGCCCGTCGCGCCGGGCGCGTAGGGACAGCCGCCCAGCCCGCCCAGCGAGGCGTCGAAGCGGTCGGCGCCGGCGTCGATCGCGGCGATCACGTTGGCCAGGCCCATGCCGCGCGTGTTGTGGAAGTGCAGCGTGAGTTCGGTGGCGGGCCAGCGCTCGCGGAAGGCGCGCACCAGCGCGACGACCTGAGTCGGATAGGCCATGCCGGTGGTGTCGCACAGCGTGACCCCGCGCGCGCCGAGCTCGCCGACGAAGCGACCGCACCATTCGAGCACCGTGGCGGTCGGGACCTCACCCTCCATCGGGCAGCCGAAGGAGCAGGACAGCGACACGTTCACCGCCGTGCCCGCGCCGTGCGCCATCCCGGCGACCTCGGCCAGGCCGGCGAAGGACTGGGCCCGGGTCATGCGCAGGTTGGAGAGGTTGTGGCTCTCGCTGGCGGACATGACGAGGTTGAGCTCGTCGGCGCGCGCCTCGATGGCACGCTCGGCGCCACGGACGTTGGGCACCAGCACGGTGTAGATCACGCCGGGCTTGCGGCGGATGCGGTGCATCACCTCGGAGGCGTCGGCCAGCACCGGGATGGCCTTGGGCGAGACGAAGGCGGTGACCTCGACCTTGGCCAGACCGGCCTCGGACAGCGCGTCCACCAGCGCGATCTTGGCCTCGGTGGGGACGAAGACGGTCTCGGCCTGCAGGCCGTCGCGGGTGCCGACATCCTGCATGAAGATGCGGCGGCCCGCGCCGGTCCAGACGTCGGAAGGCCGATGGGCAGGGGTCGCGCCGGCGCCGGCCGGTGCGGCGGACGTGGAAGCGGAAGTGGAAGTGGAAGCGGTGGATGCGGTCATCGCGACGTCCTCAGGAAACGATCTTGCGGTCGCGCAGCGCGGCGATCTGCTCGGCGCTGAGGCCGATCTCGCGCAGCACGGCGTCGGTGTCGTCGCCCAGACGCGGCGCGCTGCGGCGCACCGCGCCGGGCGTTCCCAGCAGCTTGGGCACGATGCCCGGGACCTCAAGTTCATGGCCGTCCCGGGTCTGCTGGCGCAGGATCATGTCGCGGGCGCGGAAGTGCGGGTCCTCGACGATGTCCTTGGCCGTGTACACGCGGCCCGCCGGCACGCTGGCCGGACCGAGCTGGGCGAGCACCTCGTCCACGGTGCGCGTCGCGGTCCACGTCCCGATGGCGGCATCGATCTCCGCGACGCGGACCACGCGCCCGGCGTTGTTGGCCAGGGCCGGATCGTTGGCGAGGTCCTCGCGGCCGATGACCTGCATCAAGCGCTTGAAGATGGAATCGCCGTTGCCCGCGACCAGCACCACGCCGTCGATGCAGCGATAGGCGTTGGACGGCGCGATGCCCGGCAGCGCGGAGCCGGCCGGGCCGCGCACGGCGCCGAAGGCGCTGTACTCGGGGATCAGGCTTTCCATCACGTTGAGCACGGCCTCGCTGAGCGCGACGTCGATGACCTGCCCTCGCCCGCCGTTGACCTTGCGGTGATAGAGCGCGGTCAGCACGCCGATGGTGCCGTGCAGCGCGGCGAGCGTGTCGCCGATGGAGATGCCGCAGCGCACGGGCACGCGCTCGGGCTCACCGGTCAGATGGCGCAGACCGCCCATGGCCTCACCGATCACGCCGAAGCCGGGCAGGTCGCGATAGGGACCGCTCTGCCCGTAACCGCTGATGCGCAGCATGATCAGACCGGGGTTGACGGCGGCGAGGGCCTCGTAGGACATGCCCCAGCCCTCGAGCGTGCCGGGGCGGAAATTCTCGATCAGCACATCGGCTTCCGCGATGAGCTGGCGGGCGATGTCCTGGCCGTCGGGCTGGCGCAGGTCCAGCGCGATGGAACGCTTGTTGCGGGACTGGACCTGCCACCAGACGGAGGTGCCGTCCTGGAGCATGCGCCAGTTGCGCAGCGGGTCGCCGGCGCCGGGGGCCTCGATCTTCACGACGTCGGCGCCGAAGTCGCCGAGCGTCTTGCCCGCGAAGGGGCCGGCGATGAGCTGGCCCATCTCGACCACGCGCAACCCGTGCAGGGCCTGCAATCCTTCCATGACCTGTCTCCTGTGATGGAGCCGGATTCTGGGAAGGACCGCGCGTCAGCGGAATGGCCGAGTGGCGTCGCCAGCTTTCACGGATGGCGAAAGCGGCAGAGGGTTGACCCTAGACCGGCGGCGAGCACCTCAAGCGGCAAGCTTCTGCCGATTGGCGCGGCCCAGCGGGCACAAACGGTAGATTCCTGCCGGTTGATGTCATCGTCAGCAACACAGGTGATCAATGAACGCCCGCACATGCCTGGGCAGCGCGTCCAGATCACGCACCCCGATGAGCAGCGTCCGATCCGCCCACGGCTCGTCGATGGCGATGCGGCGCAGGTTCAGCGGCTTGAGCAGCGGCTCCACCGCCTCCTCCGGCAGAACCGCGATGCCCATGCCGGCCGCGACCATGCGGCACATGGCGTCGAAGCTCCGCACCTGGATGCGGTTCTTGAGCCGGCGACCGAGCTTCTCCGTCTCCACCTCCAGGCGCTTGGCCAGCGAGGTCGCCTTGGCCAGGGTGACGAAGTCGTCGTCGACCGCATCCTCCCAGCGGACGGCCTTGCGTCGCGCCAGACGATGGCCGGCCGGCACCACCAGCGCGAGGCGGTCATGCCGGTAGGTCAGCACATGCAGGCCCAGCGCCGGCGTCCGGTCCGCGAAGATCCCCAGATCCGCGCGACCGTCGAGCACCGCCACCACGATCTCGTGGCTGTCGGCCTCCTCCAGCTCGATCCGGATGCGTGGGTTGTCGCGCACGAAACCGGAGACCTGCGCCGGCAGGAACTGCGTCACCGCCGAGGTGTTGGCCCACAGGCGCACCACGCCCGTCAGGCCCGAGGCGTAGTCGGACAGATCGGCCGCCATCTGGTCGACATCGCTGAGGATGCGCTGCGCGTGCTTCTGCAAGGCCAGGCCGGCCTCGGTCAGCGTCACCCCGCGCGAGTGCCGCTCCAGCAGCGTCGTGCCGAGCGAGCGCTCCAGGTCGCTCAGCCGCTTGCTCGCCGCGCCGACGGCCAGCGCGGCCAGCGCGGCGCCCTGGCTGATGCTGCCCGTCCGCGCCACCAGGCTGAACAGGGACAGCGAGACGAGATCGACGCGATGCAGGTTCATGGTCGGCGGAGTATCCATCCGTATCCACCGCGCCCGTTCCCCGGCCGCACGCGGAGGGCGCTGGGTAACATCCGCCCCCGATGCTGAACCGAATCTCCTTCCGCCAGATGCTGCTGATCGGCTTCCTGTCGATCGCCGGCCTGCTCGCGGGCGCGTCGCTGGGCGGCCTGCTCACGCTCGAGCGCCTGACCATGCAGAGCCGCGAGGCCGTCCTGCGCGGCGCCCGCATGAGCAGCGAGGTCCAGCAACTGGGCGACCGCAGCGTCAGCATGGAGCGCGCCGCGCGCCAGTTCCTGGTGCTGGAGGACCGCGCCCTGCGTCAGCGCTTCGAGGACGACGCCGCCGACGCGGAGCACCTGCTGCAGCTGCTGCGCACGCAAGGGCTGACCCCGGCCCCGCTGGACGCCTGGGCCGCCCGCCTGGGCGAGATCCGCGCCCTGCTCGACGCCGGCCCGCGCGCTGCCCCTCCGCGCAAGCGTGAACTGGACCTCACCGCCAAGTTCCGCGATCTGGGCAGCCTGACCGCGGGACTCTCCGAGGACGTGCGCCGCCACGCCGAGGTCAACAACCGCGTCCTGCAGGACAAGCTGGAGAACGGCCGCGTGCTGCTGGGCCAGCAGGTGCTGGGCGCGATCGCGATCGCCGCGCTGCTGTCGCTGGTCTTCGGCATCTTCCTGACCCGGCCGCTCAAGCGCCTGGAACGCGCCATCGCCGGCCTGGGCGAGAACCGCCTGGACGACCGCATCGAGATCCCCGGTCCCTCCGACCTGCGCTCCATCGGCCAGCGCCTGGACTGGCTGCGGCTGCGGCTGGGCGAGCTCGATGCCGACAAGGCGCGTTTCCTGCGGCACGTCTCGCATGAGCTCAAGACCCCGCTGGCCGCGCTGCGCGAGGGCACGGCGCTGCTGGAGGACAAAGTCGCGGGCCCGCTCAACGACAAGCAGAAGGAAGTCGCCCGCATCTTGCGCGACAACACCGCCGTGCTGCAGCGCCAGATCGAGGATCTGCTGCGTTTCAACGCCGCGGCCTTCGAGGCCCGCGACCTCAAGCCCCAGCGCACCGAGCTCATGTCCCTGATCCAGGGCACGATCGCCGACCAACGCCTGCAATGGCAGGCACGCGGATTGCACGTGACCGTCTCTGGCGGTCCGCTGGAGGCGGACGTCGACCCGGCCAAGTTCGGCGCCGCCGTCGGCAACCTGCTCTCCAATGCGATACGCTTCGCCCCGCCCGGCGGCCGCGTGGACATCGTCCTGGCGCGCCAGGACGGTCAGCTCACCATCGACCTGCGCGACGACGGCCCGGGCGTCGCGCCGGCGGACCAGGCCCGCATCTTCGAGCCCTTCTATCGCGGCGAACGCCAGCCCGAGGATGCCCTCAAGGGCACCGGCATCGGCCTGTCCATCGTCCAGGAATACATCGCCGCCCACGGCGGCCACATCGACCTGCTGCCCTCCGATCCGGGCGCCCATTTCAGAATCACGCTGCCATGCGCCCACCCGCCCCGATCCCTGAAGTCCTCCCACGCATGAGCACGCGGGCCGCGGCGCCAGCACGCGCCTGCGCCGCGCTGGGCCTGTGCGCGCTCGCGCTGCTGGCCGCCGGCTGCGCCCAGCTGCCGCCCAAGACGGTGGTCAAGGAGGTGCGCGTCGAGGTCCCGGTGCAGGTGCCCGTCGTCGCGCCGACCGACAACGCCGCGCGCGTCGTGCTCAATGCCAACGACCGGCTGCGTCAGCTCAGCCCGCTGGAGCTGGCCCAGGAAGTCGCGCCGCGCGACGACGGCACGCTCGCGCCCGGCAACGCGGTCCAGCTGGCGCTCGCGCTGATGGTCAGCCACAACAACGGCGAGACCTTCCGCGCCCAGACCCTGCTCGACCAGGTGCTGCGCGACACCCGGCCCGAGGCCAACGACTGGCGCCCGGTTGCCCAGTTCCTGGCCGACCGCGTCGCGGAACAGCGCCGCATGGAGACGGAGCTCGACAAGACCCGCCAGGCCCGCGACGACCTGCAGCGCCGGCTGGACGAGGCCAACCGCAAGATCGAGGCCCTCAAGGCCATCGAGCGCAGCCTGGGCGGGCCGCGCTCGGCGCTGGACAAGCCATGAGCGCGGCGAAGGGGGCGTCCGGCTCCACCGGTGCCAAGGGCGCGCGGCTGCTCATCGTCGATGACGACGCCGACCTGCTGAAGCTGCTGTCCATGCGGCTGGACGCCGCCGGCTACGAGGTCACCGCCGTCGGCAGCGCCGAGGCGGCGCTCGCGCAGCTGGAGGTGCAGCGGCCCGCGCTGGTGCTCAGCGACGTGCAGCTCCCCGGCATGGACGGCCTGGCGCTGTTCAACCTGATCCGCGAGCGCCACCCCGCCCTGCCCGTCATCCTGCTCACCGCGCACGGCACGATCCCCGACGCCGTCGCCGCGACCGCGCAGGGCGTCTACACCTACCTGACCAAGCCCTTCGACGGCCGGGCGCTGCTCGACACCATCGCGCAAGCCCTGACCCTCACCGCGGTGCGGCAGGACGGCGACAGCGACGGCACCTGGCGCGAGTCCATCGTCAGCCGCTCCAACGTGATGGCCGAGGTGCTGGCCGAGGCGCGACTGGTCGCGGCCTCGCAGGCGCCGGTGCTGATCCGCGGCGAGAGCGGTACCGGCAAGGAGCTGCTCGCGCGCGCCATCCACGCCGCCAGCCCGCGCGCCGGCCGGCCCTTCATCGCCGTCAACTGCGGCGCGATCCCCGAGCCGCTGCTGGAGTCGGAGCTCTTCGGCCACGTCAAGGGCGCCTTCACCGGCGCGCTGGCGAATCACCGCGGCCTGTTCCAGGCGGCGGACGGCGGGACGCTGCTGCTCGACGAGATCGGCGACATGCCGCTGCCGCTGCAGGTCAAGCTGCTGCGCGTGCTGCAGGAGCACCAGGTCCGGCCCGTGGGCGCGAGCGACTCGGTGCCGGTGGATGTACGCATCCTGTCCGCCACCCACCGCGACCTGGAGGCCGCGCTGGCCGAGGGCCAGTTCCGCGAGGACCTCTACTACCGCCTCAACGTCGTGAGCCTGACGCTGCCCGGCCTGAACCAGCGTCGCGAGGACATCCCGCTGCTGGCCCAGCACTTCCTGCAGCGGCTGGCGCTCAAGTACGACAAGCGCCTGAACGGCTTCGCGCCGGACGCGCTCAAGGCGCTGACCATGGCCGCCTGGCCGGGCAACGTGCGCCAGCTCCACAACGTGGTGGAGCAGGTCAGCGCGCTGGCCACCTCGCCGCTGATTCCGCTCGCGCTGGTGCAGCGCGCGCTGCGGTCCCCCAGCGTCGAAGTACTTCCTTACGCGGAGGCGCGACAGCGTTTCGAGCGCGAGTATCTGGTGGGCCTGCTCAAGCTCACCGACGGCAACGTCGCCGATGCCGCGCGCCTGGCCGACCGCAACCGGACCGAGTTCTACCGCTTGCTGCAGCGCAACGGACTGGAGCCCTCGATGTTCCGGGCCGATGGGCCTGTCGCTGAATAGCGACAAGAAAATTCCTTTGAAATCAACGACTTGGGATTTCACCCCCGCCCCGCGTCGCCGTCCGGCGACACAAAACCCAGGGTGCGGCACCGCACAAATGGTGTAAGTCCTTGATCTGAAAGACAAATCACATGTGGCACAGGTCTTGCGCTAGGCCTGTCACATGCGAACTATTCACACCCCCTCCTCTCGGACCCGCATCCAGGCGACCAGCGTTCGCCTCCTGGCCGACCAGCGTCGGTGGATCGGATCGTTCCTCGGGCTGGCCGTGGGCGCCGCGCTGCTGGCGGCAGGCGCCTCGGCCCAGGCCTTCGGCTTCGACGACGTGGCCGAGCGCGCCAAGGCGCTGGCCGCCAAGCCCTACGTCGCGCCGCCGGACAAGCTGCCGGCCGAGCTCAAGAACCTCAACTACGACCAGATGCGCGACATCCGGTTCAAGCCGGCCCGCGCGCTGTGGCGTGACGAGAAGCTGCCCTTCGAGCTGATGTTCTTCCACCTGGGCCATTACCAGACCCAGGCCGTGCGCATCAACGAGATCGTCGGCGGCCAGGCAAGACCTGTCCCCTTCAAGCGCGAGGACTTCGATTACGGGAAGAACAGCCAGCTGTCGCCGCAGAAGTGGGGCGACGTCGGCTACGCCGGCTTCCGCGCCCACTACGCGCTCAACAACGACAAGTACAAGGACGAGCTGGCCGTCTTCCTGGGCGCGAGCTACTTCCGCGTGCTCGGCGCCAACCAGCATTACGGCCTGTCGGCGCGCGGCCTGGCCATCGACACCGTCGGCGGCAAGGGCGAGGAATTCCCCCGCTTCAGCGAGTTCTGGATCGAGCGCCCCGCGGCCGACGCCAAGACCCTGACCATCCACGCGCTGCTGGACTCGGCGCGCGCGAGCGGCGCCTACACCTTCGTGATCAAGCCCGGCAGCGAGACCGTGGTCGAGACCCGTGTGCGCCTGTTCATGCGCGCGCCGGTGGCCACGCTGGCGATGGCGCCGCTGACCAGCATGTACCTCTTCGGCGAGAACCAGCCGCAGAAGGGCGACTTCCGGCCCGAGGTCCACGACAGCGACGGCCTGATGGTGGCCAGCGCGAGCGGCGAATGGATCTGGCGTCCGCTGATCAACCCCAACGGCACGCTGACCACCTCGTTCACGCTGCCCGGCGTGAAGGGCTTCGGCCTGATGCAGCGCGACCGCCGCTTCTCGAGCTACGAGGACGTCGAGGCCCGCTACGAGATGCGGCCCTCCGCCTGGGTCGAGCCCACCAGCGACTGGGGCCCCGGCCGCGTCGAGCTGATGGCGCTGCACACGCCCGACGAGACCCACGACAACATCGTCGCCTACTGGGTCCCGGCCAAGCAGCCGGCCCCCGGTCAGCCGCTGGACTACGCGTATCGCCTGCACCTGCAGGGCGAGCAGCAGCAGCGTCCGCCGGGCGCCTGGGCGGTGCAGACCCGCACCGGCTACAGCTACGCCAAGCTCGATCAGAACGAGCAGCAGTTCATCGTCGACTTCGAAGGCCCGTCCCTGGCCGCGCTGCCCGCCGGCGCCGAGGTGAAGGCCGTGGCCAGCACCAACGACAACGGCCAGGTGAGCGAGGTCAACGCCTATCCCAATCCGGTGACCGGCGGCTGGCGCATGGCCGTCCGCGTCAAGCAGCTCAAGCCCGGTCAGTCGACCGAGCTGCGCGCCTTCCTCCAGACGAAGCAACAGGTCCTGACCGAGACCTGGAGCCTGATTCTTCCTCCCCAGTGAAGGAGCCCGACATGACCGAATCCTTCCGCGACGCCGCCCACACCGCTCACGCCGGCGCGCCCCTGCGGGCCGCCGCCGCCCCCGGCCCGGTGGGCCCGAGCGCCCCGCCGATGAAGCGCGGCTCGATGGTGCCGCGCCCCTGGGGCCTGCGGACCCCGCCGGTGGAAGCCCTGCCCGGCGCCGAGCCGCCGCAGGCCTGGGAGACCGCCGCCCGCAACCGCCGCAACGCGCTGAAGCTGGCCATCGCCGGCGCCACCGCGCTGGCCACCGGCGTGCTCTGGCAGACCCACAACGGCTGGGCCGACAACCCCTGGGCCTTCGCGCTGCAGTGCGTGCACCTGGCGCTGTTCGCGCTGCTGTTCGCCTGGGTCAGCGCCGGCTGCGTCACCGCGGTGATGGGCTTCTGGGTGATGCTGCGCGGCGACCGCCACGCCATCTCCATCCAGGACGCCGGCAACGACCCGTTGGGCGCCCACGCCCGCACCGCGCTCGTCATGCCCATCTGCAACGAGGACGTCACCACCGTCTTCGCCGGCCTGCGCGCCAGCTGCGAATCGCTGGCCGCCGCCGGCGCGCTGCGGCTGTTCGACGTCTACATCCTGTCCGACTCCAGCGACCCCGAACGCCGCACGCAGGAGCTGGCCGCCTGGGCTGAGCTGCGCGCGCAGTTCGCCGGCCGCGGCCGCGTCCACTACCGCTGGCGCCAGCGCCGCGTGAAGAAGAAGGCCGGCAACGTGGCCGACTTCTGCCGCCGCTGGGGCCGCAACTACCGCTACATGGTGGTGCTGGACGCCGACAGCGTCATGAGCGGCGACTGCCTGCTGGGCCTCGTCCGTCTGATGGAGAAGCACCCGCGCGCCGGCATCCTGCAGGCCGCCAACCAGGTCTGCGGCCACGACACGCCGCACGCCCGAGCCCAGCAGTTCGCGAGCCGCGTGACGGGTCGCCTCTTCGCCGCCGGCATGCAGTTCTGGCAGCTGGGCGAGGCCCATTACTGGGGCCACAACGCGATCATCCGCGTCGAGCCCTTCATGAAGCACTGCGGCCTGGCTCAGCTCAACGGCAAGGAGATCATGTCGCACGACTTCGTCGAGGCCGCGCTGATGCGCCGCGCCGGCTACCAGGTGTGGCTGGTGGCCGACCTGCCGGGCTCGTACGAGCAGCAGCCGCCGCACCTGCTGGCCGAGCTGCAGCGCGACCGCCGCTGGTGCCAGGGCAACATCCAGAACGCCGGCCTCATCGCCGAGCCCGGCCTGCACGGCGTGCACCGCGCGATGCTGGTGACGGGCGCGCTGTCCTACCTGGCCGCGCCGCTGTGGCTGCTGTACGTCGGCCTGGGCGTACTGCTCTGGAACGTCGGCGGCAGCGAGAGCTTCCGTCCCTTCATGAGCGACGGCTCGCTGGCGCCGGGCGTGGCCGCGCTGTGGCTGGGCACGATCGGCATGCTGGTGCTGCCGCGCCTGCTGTCGGTCGCGGCGCTGATCCTGCGCGGCGAGCAGTCGCAGTACGGTGGCTCGCTCAAGCTGATCGCCTCCTGCGCCACCGAGGCCGGCATGTCCCTGCTGCAGGCGCCGCTGCGGATGGTCGCGCACTCGATCTTCTGCGTGGTCGCGCTGACCGGCATCTCGCTGGAATGGAAGTCGCCCCCGCGGGCCGCCGAGGACGTGTCCTGGCGCGAGGCCTTCGCCGCCTACGGCCGCGTGAGCGCGGTGACGGCCGTGATCGCCGCCGCGATCGGCGCGCTGAGCCCGTCGACGCTGATCTGGGTCGCCCCGATCGCCCTGCCGCTGCTGCTGGCCGCGCCGATCATCGTGCTGTCCAGCCGCGCCCGTCTGGGCGAGCGCCTGCGCGCCGCCGGCCTGCTGGTGATCCCCGAGGAGAGCCGCACCCCGACCGTGCTGAGCAACGCCTGGGCCTACGGTCGCCAGGAACGCCGTCTCCCCGGCTGGACCGAGCTGATCGCCAGCCGCCGCCTGACCGCGCTGGCCGCCGAGGCGATGGGCCGCCGCGAGATCGGCCACGGCGTGCGGGCCCGCGTGCGCGACCGTCGCCTGCATGAGCTCGCCGCCCAGCCCGGCGCGCTGGAAGCGCTGACCCCTGCCGAGCGCATGCGCTTCCTGAGCGAGCCGGCCCACCTGGTCCGTCTCGCCCAGCCCAAGCGCCCTGCCGCCGCCGACGCGGCGCGGGAGCTGCGCCTGGCCGCCTGATCGTTCCTTTCCCCGCGCGCCGCGCCGGGCGCTGGACAGACCGAGTCATGGCGGTCTCTCCGGCGCCCGGCGTCGGTCCTTGTGAGATCAGACCGGATCGCGGTCGTGGCGCGTGATGCCCTCGGGCAGCTCGACCCAGCGGTGCATGCGACAGGTGTAGACCGAGTCCTGCGGCGCCGGGAAGTCCGGATCGCCAAAGCCTCCGACGGCGACGCCGACCGTGCCCTCGACGCCTTCCTCGGTGTGGAAGAGGTTGCTGCCGCAGGCGGGGCAGAAGCGGAACCGGAAGCGCGCGCCCTGGTCGCCGGCGCGCACGAATTCATTGGCGACGCCGATGACCTCGTAGGGCTCCCGGAACGCGGCGAGCGCCGCGAAGACGCTGCCCGTGCGGCGCTGGCAGGCCAGGCAGTGGCAGAGGCCCGTGCCCAAGGGCTCCCCCTGCACCACGATCTTCAGCTGGCCGCAGGCGCAGGACGCTGTTCTCGAAGACATCGATCACCTCCCTGGAGACCGGTCGTGGAACACCCATGCTATGCGGCACCCGGGGGCTTGGCTACCGGCGCGGCCCGTCGTGCTCCGTACGGCATCCTCCTGGGAAGGGATGCGCCGGGGCGCGAGGCCCGTGGCGGCGGGCGTTCCGGACGCCCGTTCAGAGCGCCCAGAGCCGCGGCGCGGTGCCGTCGAGTCCCCACAAGACCTGACGCCATGTGGCCCAGCAGCGACGCAGCAGCAGCGCCACCGGCTCGACCACCGGTCCCAGCGCGCGCACGATCAGCACGCCGTCCTGCGCCGCCGTCGCGCCGGCACTGGTGCGCAGCGGGTCGGCCTCGATGAGGGCGCGGACCGCGTCGAGCGCCTGCTCGCGGCGCTCGCGCGCGATCGCCGTGCCGCTGGCGAAGACCAGCGTGCCCAGGCAGCGATGGCCGGCCAGGCCGAGCTCGCCGTCCATCAACAGGGCGTCGGAGGCGTCGAGCAGGCCGCGCTCCAGCCAGACGCCGGGGATCTCGAGATGCTGCTGGAAGCGGCCGGCCGCATAGGGCTGGCCCGCGCCAGGCAGGCCCAGCGCGGTGATGTCCCAGGCGAACAGCTCGGCGCTCGGGGCGAGCTCGAAACGGGCCTCGTTGAGGCCTTCGCAGCCGGGATAGGCGATGGCTTCCAGCGGCAGCCATTCCAGCCGGGAGTCCTCGCCCAGCCGCGCGTGCAGACGCTGCGTCGCCAGCGCGCCGGTGGGGCTGCGGTAGAAGCGCGTCGCGCCCGGCGTGGTGACCAGCGCATGGGCGCCTGGGTCCAGCGTGAGCCCGATGTCCAGCGTGTCGCCGCCGACCAGGCCGCTGGGCGGGTGCACCAGCACGCTGTGGCAGATCGCGTCGCCCTCGGGGTAGAGGCTCTTGAGCAGTCGCAAGGGGCCTTCATGCGCGTGGCTGACGACGCAGCGCGCGCCTTCGCGCCGGTAGTCCGCGCGCAGCCTCGCGAGCCAGTGCTTGCCGCCCGGATGACCCGTCACGGGGATCGGATCGGCGGACCGCGCGGCGGTGCCGCCCTCGTCGGTGGCGGGCGAGGCGGTCGGGACGGACGTGGCGGTCGGGACGATCATGGGCGCCGATGTTAGAGGCTGCGCGCCCGGATCACACCCGGGTCAGGCTCGGCGCCTGTCCAGGCCAACGCTCACTTGGGCAGCGTGATCCAGGCGTACTCCAGCCAGTTGTCGGCGCGGTGCACCACCTTCACGCCCTGCCGCGTCGCCCAGGGGATCACCTGGCGATGCAGCGGCAACACGTTGAGCTGGGCGCGGTACTCGGCGAGCGCCGCCTTGATCAGTTGCTCGCGCTTGGCCGGGTCGGCCTCGCTCGACGACGCCGCCGCGAGCTGGTCGAACTTCGCGTTTCTCGACCGGCCATAGTTGTAGGCGCCCGCGCCGGAAGCCCGATCCTCGTTGCGATAGACCGGCGTGAAGATGGTTTCCGCGTCGGTGATCGCGCCGCCCCAGCCGAGCAGGTAGAGCGAGGTCTCGTAGCGCTCCAGCTTGGGGAAGTAAAGGACGCGCGGCATCGCGTTGACCTTCACCTTGATCTTGATCTGCGCCCACATCGAGGCCAGCGCCAGGCAGATGCCCTCGTCGTTGACGTAGCGGTTGTTGGGACAGTCGAAGGTGACCTCGAAGCCATCGCCATAGCCCGCGTCGCTCATCAGCTTGCGCGCCGCGGCCAGGTCGACGGGCAGCCGCGTCTCCAGCGCCGGGTCCTCGTAGGCCCCGAGCGGGGATGGGGTGAGCCCGCCGGTGGGCTGCGACAGTCCGTTCATCAGCCGCTTGCGGATGGCCTCGATGTCGATGGCCTGGTACAGGGCCTGGCGCACGCGCAGGTCCTGGAAGGGGTTCTTCCCGTTGGCGGTCTTGCCATAGACCAGCGTGTCGCGCGCCTGGTCCATGCCGACGAACACCAGCCGGTTCTCGACGCCCTCGACGATCTGGATGCCAGGCGTCGCGCGCAGGCGCGGCACGTCCCGCGGCGAGGGATCGAGCAGCAGGTCGACCTCGCCCGAGACCAGCGCGGCCAGCCGCGTCGCGTCGTTGGCGATGGGGGTGAACTGGACTTCCTGCACATTGCCTTCGAAGCGCCCCCACCAGTTGGGGTTGCGCTTGTAGGTGGTGCGGATGCCGGGCTGGCGCCGCACCAGCATGAAGGGGCCGGTGCCGTTGGCGTTGAAGCTGGCGAAGCTCTCCTCGTTGTCCTTGAAGCTGAGCGGCTTGGTCACCTTGTGCTGCTCGGACCAGGACTTGCTCATGATGAAGATGAGGTCCAGGTGCTGCAGGAAGATGGGATCGAAGCGCGGCTGGGTGATCTCGACGGTGAGCTCGTCGAGCTTGCGCGCCGTGCCCACCGCGTTGGCGTAGACGGCGATCTGGGAGCTGGGCGCCTTCGCCCGCTGCAGGGAGAACACCACGTCGTCGGCGGTGAAGGCCGAGCCGTCGTGGAACTTGACGTTGGGCCGGAGCTTGAAGCGCCAGACGGTGGCGCTGACCTGGGTCCATTCGGTGGCCAGGCCGGGGACGATGTTGAGCTGTCGGTCGCGGGAGGTGAGGCGCTCGTAGACCTGGGCGTTCATGCCGTTGGTCTGGCTCTCGTTCTGCGAGTGGGGGTCCATGGTCTGAGGATCCCCCTGGCTGGCCCAGCGCAAGGTCTGCGCCTGGGCCGAGGACATCCCGCCCGGTCCTCCGGCGACCACGCCGGCGCACAGCGCCAGCAGCATGAGCATCCGCGTCATTCCGATACCCCCGACGTCCCATGTAGTGGCGACGAGTTTAGGGAGCCCCGCCCGGGCGGGTGCTCGGGGTCTTTACGGACGGTGCGGGGATTGCCGGGGGCCGCAGCCGTCAAGGCGCGCTGGTGCTGCTTGCCGCGTCACTCGCGCAGGCCGACCTGTTTCCTGAAGCGGCCCGATGGGCGCGGTGCTCCGGGGCGGAGGCTCGCGATCCAAGGTGAACAGCCTTGGATTCAGCTGATTCACAATCTCCAGCGCTCGGCGCTGACTCTTCTCCATGTGCCGGATGATTTCCATTGCCTTGTTTCGCATCGACGCACTCCTCGGTGTCAAGGGGAAATGTTTGAAACAGCAGGGCCGGCTTGTCGCCCTGTGCCGACTTCCGCATCCAATCTCTGACCCATTCGGAGAGGCGACGAACTTCCCCCTCCGCGGAGTACACGCGCAGGAAGAGTCGCCGAGCCTCCTTCCGATCGATGACGAAGGAATGCGACGGATAGGCCGAGATCAGATCGTCCAAGCCCGCCTCTCGGAGATTGCGGCCCCGCGAGGCAAGCCGGACTCCATAGGCCTGGGCAATGCTCAGCGCACGGTTGACCTCCGCCAGTCGAAATGGATCGATCCGTTCTGCGATGGGTCTCATCAAGCCGTTCACGAGCGCCGTCGCCATCTCGGAAGACGCGCTCCTGGCAAGGCCCTGTTCCCGGAATCTCGCCATGGAATCCCTGAACGCCTGAAGCTGTTGCGCACAAAGAAAGTCGAGCGCGGTGAAGTACTCCAGCCCGGAGTTGCTCGCGGTCGGCTCATCGTCACGCCGGATCTGTACGTCCAAGGGCCCGAGCTCACCTTGATCATCCATGTAGAGCACGGAAGCGCCCAGGACGATGAGAGTCCCCGCACTCTTGCAGTAGCGGGGCACCAGGGCGCTGACAGACTGGTAATTGGCTCCCAGGGCCCTGGCAATTCGGAATGCCGCATGTGGATCCCCACCCGGCGTCTCCAGAATCACGAGTACGCGCGTCGACCTCTTCCGTGACGCGATCAGCTCACAGAGTTGCTCATAGCCGTCGGTGGTGATTGGCCCCGCATAGGCGATCACATCGAGCGGAGCGGCAAGCCCATCCTCACCATCCGCAGCGTCCGCCACCATCGCCGCGCCGTCGGCTCCCACGGATTCATCGCCTCGCTCCGACAGAACTGCCATGCCGCCTCCTCCTGCGCCGGACATCGACGCGAGGCCCGCATCTTCCGACGCGGGTTTCCCGCGCGCCATTGCCTGAACTAGGAGACGTTTGCCCTGAACATCGGGCGGCCCTACCGACTCGTGCGATGGCCGACTACCGAAGCAAGTGAGAGGGGCTCACCCCGCCGGGGCCTGCCACAGCTCGTCGAGCTTCTGGAACCCCCAGGTGGCCGGGTCCTCGCGACCGACGATGCGGTCCGACGCGCCCTGCGACGACAGGTCCAGCACCTGTGTCGGGATCGGCATCTGCGACTTCGTCGAGTAGAAGGCCCGCACCCGCGGCGCCGTCAGCGCGGTGGCGTTCTGCTCCAGCACCACCGCCAGCTTGCCCGACTGCAGCTTCACCAGCGTCCCCACCGGATAGATGCCCACGCACTTCACGAAGGCCTGGAACACCCGCGGGTCGAAATGCCCCGACCACTGCGCCATCCGCGCCAGCGACGAGGCCGGGTCCCAGGCGTTCTTGTAGGGCCGGTTCGAGGTGATCGCGTCGTAGACGTCGCACACCGCGCCCATGCGCGCCAGCAGGCTGATCTCCTCGCCCTTGAGCTTGCCGGGATAGCCGCTGCCGTCCATCTTCTCGTGGTGCCGCAGCGCCACGTCCAGCGCGCCCTCCGACACCGCCGCGCCGTCCTTGAGCATCTCGAAGCCGCGCGTGGGGTGGTCGCGCATGATGGCGAACTCGTCGTCGGTCAGCGCGCCCGGCTTGTTCAGCACGTCCAGCGGCATCGCCATCTTCCCGATGTCATGCAGCAGCCCCGCCAGCCCCGCGTCGCGGGTCTGCGCCTCGTCCAGGCCCATCTGCCGCGCCAACGAGACCATCAGCGCGCACACGGCCACCGAGTGCATGTAGGTGTAGTCGTCCTTGGTCTTGAGCCGCGCCAGGCTGATCAGCGCCGACGGGTTGCGCACCACCGAGCTGGCCACCTCCTCCACCAGGGGCAGGCATTGCTCGGCATCGATCGCCTTGCCCAGCCTCGCCTCGCCGAACAGGTTCATCACCGCGCGCTTGGAACGCTGCATCACCTGCGTGGCACGCTCGAGTTCCTCGCCCATGGAGGCGGGCGCGGTGCCCAGCTCCAGGCGCTCGCGGGCTGGCGCCACGGCGGGCGCCTCGGGCGCGGGCGCGATGACGGTCGGGGCGGCTGGGGGCGGGGGGCTCGCCGGTGCCGCGGGCGCGGCGGCGGCCTCGCCCTCCACGTCCAGGCCCAGCGACGCGTCGATCCAGCAGAACGGCACCCCGCTCGCCTGCAGCGCGCGGAGGTCTTCCGGATCGGTCAGGACGAACTTCGTCTTCCAGAAGGGATGGGAAAGCCAGGAGCCTTCCATCCCGTGCAGATACATGCCCAGCCGAACCTGTGACGTGGGAATCTTCTTCAGCATGACCGGCGTTCTCTTCCAGGACAACACAGTATGGCGCCCTCCTTGGCGCCCGCACAGTCGGCACGACTCAAAAAACGAAAAGCCGCCCGGTCGGGGCGGCTTCGCTGCGATCAGGCTACGTCGGTAGCCTGCCACGTTTCACCGGAATCTTGATTGCGGGACTGTACGGAGTTCGGATGGGAGACTCGCCAAATACTGCGACAAAGTCTTCAGTTCCGCGTGCGTGAACTGCTTGACCTGGCCAGCCATCACCGCGTTGCTGCGTCCGATGTAGCTCTTGCCATCGGTCTGGTAGGACTTCAGCGCCACATACAGATAGTCGGCATGCTGGCCGGCGATCTTGGGGTAGGTGCCGTCGATCGGCTTGCTGAAGTTGGCGCCGTGACAGCTGGCGCAGGCGCCCTTGTCGAGCAGCTTGCGCACGTCGGCCGGGGCCTCGACGGTCGGCGGGACCGGGTCGACCTTGGCCTGGGACGCGTAGTACTCCGCGATCTGGGTGATGTCCTCGTCCTTGAGCGGCATGGCGATGCCGCGCATGGTCGGATGCTTGCGGTCGCCCTTGGCATAGGCCGCCAGCGCCGAGGCGATGTACTTGGCGTTCTGGCCCGCGATCATCGGGACCTTGTGCACTTCCGGGAAGGACGCCTGATAACCCGGAATGCCATGGCAGCCGATGCACATGGCCACCTTCGCCTGGACCGGCGCGCCGGTGCCAGGACTTGCGGGGGTTGCCGCCGGCGCTTGTCCCGGCGCCGGGGAGGAGGATGCGTTGGACTGAGCCGATACAACAAAAGCACTACCAGCCAGCATCAACGCGAGGGAGATCTGCAGTTGTCTTCTCATGGTCCCGATCTTCTAGGATTTGGGGCGGCGCGATTATAGGGGGGGCCCTATATACTGGTTTTCACCTCTGCGCTAGAGAAGACCCTCATGAAATTCCAAGGTACCCAGGACTACGTCGCCACGCCCGACCTGATGCTGGCGGTCAACGCGGCCATCACGCTCAAGCGGCCGCTGCTGGTCAAGGGCGAACCCGGCACCGGCAAGACCCTGCTGGCCGAGGAAGTGGCCAAGGCCCTGGACCTTCCCCTGCTGCAATGGCACGTCAAGAGCACGACCAAGGCGCAGCAGGGCCTGTACGAGTACGACGCCGTCTCCCGCCTGCGCGACAGCCAGCTCGGTGACGACAAGGTGCGCGACATCGGCAACTACATCGTCAAGGGCACGCTGTGGCAGGCCTTCGCGTCCGACACCCCGGTGGCGCTGCTGATCGACGAGATCGACAAGGCCGACATCGAGTTCCCCAACGACCTGCTGCGCGAGCTCGACCGCATGGAGTTCTACGTCTACGAGACGCGCGAATGGGTCCGGGCCAAGCATCGGCCGCTGGTGTTCATCACCTCCAACAACGAGAAGGAGCTGCCCGACGCCTTCCTGCGCCGTTGCTTCTTCCACTACATCAAGTTCCCCGAGGCCGACACGATGCAGGCCATCGTCGACGTCCACTTCCCGCATCTGAAGAAGGAGCTGCTGGCCGCGGCGCTCAAGACCTTCTACGACGTGCGCAAGCTCCCCGGGCTCAAGAAGAAGCCCTCGACCTCGGAGCTGATCGACTGGCTCAAGCTGCTGCTGGCCGAGGACATCCCGCTGGAAGCGCTGCAGACCCAGGACGAGAAGGTCGCCATTCCGCCGCTGGTGGGCGCGCTGCTGAAGAACGAGCAAGACCTGACCCTGTTCGAGAAGCTCGTCTACATGCAGAGCCGCAACCGCTGACGCGCGCGCCCCGCCCTCCCCGACCGGGTCCGCGAGGCCCGGTCCCCTCCCCTCCTCCAGGCCCGACCGGGCATCCCGACTTGAGCACCACCCCCCTTCCTCTCGCCGCCCCGGTCACGCTGACCGGCCCGCATGCCCGGCTCGAGCCGCTGTCCCGCGACCACCACGATGCGCTGCTCGACGCCGTCCGGGACGGCGACCTGTGGAAGCTCTGGTACACCTCGGTCCCCGCGCCGGACCGCCTGGCCGCGGAGATCGACCGCCGCCTCGCCCTGCGCGAGGCCGGCACGATGAATCCCTTCACCGTCTTCGACGCCGCCGGCCGCGCGGCCGGCATGACGACCTACATGAACATCGATGCGGCGAACCGCCGTGTCGAGATCGGCTCGACCTGGACGCGCGCCTCCTGCCAGCGCAGCGGGCTCAACACCCAGTGCAAGCTGCTGCTGCTGCGCCACGCGTTCGAGACGCTGGGCTGCATCGCCGTCGAGTTCCGCACCCACCGCCTGAACCAGCAGAGCCGCAAGGCCATCGAGCGCCTGGGCGCGCAGCTGGACGGCGTGCTGCGCTCGCACCAGCGCATGCCCGACGGCACGCTGCGCGACACCTGCGTCTACAGCATCACCGCGGCCGAATGGCCGACCATCCAGAATCATCTCCAGTGGCAACTGGACAAACCCCGGAGCGCCTGATGCCCGCATCGAAGAACAAGAACACGGCCCAGGCCGCCACGACCGCCATCATGGACATCGACGCGCTCTGGTCGATGGACCGCCTGGGCGCGCCGACGCTGTCGCCCGACGGCGCGCAGGCGGTGGTCCCGGTGACCCGCTACGACATGGACAAGAACAAGGGCCGCACCACGCTGTGGCTGCTGTCCACGCTGGGCGGCGCGCCGCGCGCGCTGACGCAGGCCGGCGAGAAGGACGGCCAGCCGCGCTGGAGTCCCGAGGGCGACCTGGTGGCCTTCGTCGCCCGCCGCGAGCAGGAAGGCGACAAGGACGAGTCGCCGCAGCTCTACGTCATCCCGCCCGATGGCGGCGAGGCGCGCCGCGTCACCCGCATGCCCTTCGGCGTCGAGGCCTTCAAGTGGTTCCCGGACGGCCGCCGGCTGGCCTTCGTGTCCTGGGTCGATCCGACGCTGAAGGGCCAGGCCGCGCAGGCCCAGGCCCGCCAGGCCGAAAAGGACCGCAAGGAGACGGCCTACGTCACCGAGGAAGGTTTCTACCGCTTCTGGGACCACTCGCTGCCCATGGGCCGCGTGCCCCATCTGCATGTGGTGGACGTCGAGACCGGCGAGATCCGCGACCTCTTCGAGGGCACGTCCTACGAGCTCAGCCGCGCCGAACCCGACGCCGACACCTTCGACATCTCCCCCGACGGCCGCCGCATCGTCTTCAGCTTCGACCCATCCGAGAAGAAGATCCTGGAGCACCGCAACGGCCTGGCCGAGATCGACGTGCGCTCCGGTCGCGCGCAGCCGCTGCTGGTGGACGGCGACTGGGACTTCACCGCGCCGGTCTACAGCCACGCTGGCCAGCACATCGCCTTCGTCGCCAGCCATCAGGGGGTGAAGCACACCATGCCCGCGCAGCTCGCGGTGCTGGACACGCACGGCCACTGGGCGGTGCTGTCGGAGGACTGGGACCGCGAGGTCGCCGCCCCGCTGCGCTGGGACGAGGACGACCTGGGCGTGATCTTCTGCGCCGAGGACCAGGGCCGCCGCCACCTCTACCGCTTCGACGTCAAGACCTTGCACCCGTTCGCGCTGTGCGAGGGCGGCCACGTCGGCGCCTTCGCGCTGGCGGCCGGCACGCTGGTCGTGCTGCACGACAGCGCCTCCTTCCCGCCGCGGCTGTCGCTGGTCGAGCGCGAGGGCGAGGCCGACGAGCAGGTGCTGCGCCGCATCGAGTCCTTCAACGACGAGCAGCTCGCGGCCCGCCGCTTCGGCGAGGTCGAGGAGCTCTGGTACGAGGGCGCGCAGGGCGAGCTGGTCCAGATGTGGCTGTACTACCCGCCGGACTTCGATCCGAAGAAGAAGGGCAAGACGCCGCTGATGCAGCTGATCCATGGCGGTCCGCACACGGCGATGGGCGACAGCTGGCACTGGCGCTGGAACCACCAGTTGATGGCGGCGCAGGGCTATGTCGTGGCCTGCGTGAACTACCACGGCTCGTCCAGCTTCGGCTACCGCTTCGCCGATTCGATCACCGGCAACTGGGGGCCGCTGGAGTGCGAGGACATCGAGATCGCCACCTCGCTGCTGCTCAAGCAGCCCTGGGCCGATCCGAAGCGCGTCTTCGCCACCGGCGGCAGCTACGGCGGCTACATGGTGTCGTGGATGAACGGCCACGTGCCCGCGGGCCGCTACCAGGCCTACGTCTGTCACGCCGGCTGCGTCGACTGGCAAGCCATGTTCGCCAACGACGCGTACCACTGGCACGCGAAGGAACTGGGCGCCTGGTACTGGGAGGACGCCGCCCGCGTCGCCGCGCAGAGTCCGCTCACGGCCGCGCAGCACTTCAGCACGCCGACGCTGGTCATCCACGGCCAGCTCGACTACCGCGTGCCCGACGCGCAAGGCCTGGCCTACTACAACACGCTGAAGGCGCGCGGCGTCGAGGCCAAGCTCGTCTGGTTCCCCGACGAGAACCACTGGATCCTCAAGCCACGCAACAGCAAGCTCTGGTACCACGAGTTCTTCGACTGGCTGCGTCGGCACGACACCGCGGGCGCGAAAGGGCCGAAGCGCGCGAAAGGCACGAAGAGCGCCAAGGCGGCCACCGTCAAGAAGGCGCGCGCCGCCTGACCCGTCGCGCCGCCACCGCGAGCAGCGCCAGGCCCGCCGCCGTCATCGCCGGCGATGAGGGCTCGGGCACCGGGGCGATCGGGGGAGCGATCGGCGGCACCACCGGCGGCGCGATCGGGGTCGTGACCGGGGGATCGATGGGCGTGCCCACACCCGGTGGCAGCGTGTAGAGCGGCGGTGGCGGCAACCCCGCGACCGGCGGCCCGCCCGGCGGCGAGATCGACAGGCTCGGCGGCACCGCGAGTGCCGTCGGCGGCACCAGCGGAACACCCGGCAAGGTTTCGGGCAAGGGTGTCGGCGCCAGCGTCAGCGGGACGCTCTCGGGCACCGGCGTCGGCGCCCCCGCGCCCGGCGGATCGAACGGCAGCTCGCCCTCCCCCGCGCCAGGCCCTCCGCCAGCCACCCGCGCGATGCGGCTCACGTTGCGGCACACCGTCGGCACCATCACGCAAGTCTGCCCCTCGCAATAGACCAGGGCCCGTTCCCGCTGCGCATCGGACCAGCGTTCGCGGCTGACCGTCGCGCAGACGCGACCGGGGCCCGCGCCGAAATGCATGTCGCGGATCTGCGGCTCATAGCCCGCCTTGCCGGCGATCCGATCGCGGGAGATCTCGACGATGTCGTCGTAGTCGTGGGCCCGCATGCGCGCCTTGAGCCGCTCGCGCAAGTCCGGCGCGAGATCGGTGTAGCGATCCACCGCCGAGGGTACGTCCCCGGTGAAGGCGTCGCGCCCGGGATGGTCCCAGGAGCAGGCCGGCGCCGGGGCCCTCCCGCTCCTCTCGCGCCGGGCTCCCATCGTGCCCATCGCGCTCGTTGACGTCGCCTCGGTCGACCCGGTCGGCGCGGCCGCGGTGCCCGGCGAGGCACGCGCCCCGACGGGCAGCACAGTCAACAGGATCGGGAGGAAGGCGAAGGCGGCAAGCGCCCCCATGGCCGGCGAGCTGAGGCAAGTGGCAAGTCTGGACATCGTCGGAAGGCGGCCGCCATCGCGGCCCCGTCACCTTGTCGAAGTGGACCCGGGACGGGAATGGCAAGGTCGATGCCGTCACCCGTCCGGTGACAGGTCTTGCTTCCGAGATGCGGACAAATGGCGCCCGATGACGCCATTGGTCACAGTCCTTACCCGCGTCGTCCCGCGGGACAGGGACCGAGGTCGGGCACGCCGCCGCGGCGCGCGAGCCGCCGGGGTCAGGCCTCGTCCCAGTCCAGATCCCCGCACAGCACGCGCAGCCGGCCGTCCTGCCAGTAGGCGACGGACACCGTGACGCACATGCGGGCGCCGTGCAGGCTCAGGTAGGGCCGCGTGACCTGGACCTCCCCCACCGACTCCACCGCCCGGCGGAAGTACGGCCGGCGCGCCCAGCGCGCGTCGCCGGCGCGTTCCATCGGCAGGAAGCGCGGATCCAGGTCCAGCGGCGTGTCCGCCGGCACCGCGCGCGGGCCGATCTCCCGGCCGTCCTCGTCCAGCAGCACGCACATCTGCGCGCCCGCCAGCTTCAGGAAGACCGCGCAGGCCTCGGCCAGCGGCCGGCCTTGCTGCAAGGGCTGCAGCGCCAGCGCGATGGCCGTGCGGAACGGCGTCAGCCGGTCCAGGTGGTCGCGGCGCAGCTGAGCCTGGCGCGCGTTGAACAGGCTCCACACGCCCTCGAGCTCGGGCGACACGCCCTGCTCGTCGCGCAGCATCGGCGCCGGATGGCCGAAGGCGAAGCCCTGCACCAGGTCGACATCCGCGTCCATCGCCATCTGCGCGTCCTCGGCGGTCTCGATGCCCTCCAGCAGCACCAGCGAGCCGCACTCGTGCAGCAACGCCACCATCTGCGCGAGCACCCGCGCCATCTTGCGCGACCCGCGCGTGCGCTTGAGCAGCGAGCGGTCCAGCTTCACGATCTCCGGCCGGATGCGCCAGATGCGGTCGAAGTTGGAATGCCCCACGCCGAAGTCGTCCAACGCCAGCAGGCAGCCGGTGGCGCGCGCCGCCTCGACCGCCGCCTCGAAGCTGTCGTCCCGGGCCATCACGTCCTCGGTGACCTCGAACACCAGCCGGTGCGTCGGCAACCCCAGGTCGTGCACCACCTCCACCGCCCGCGCCAGCATCCGCACCTGCACCGCCGCATGCACGAAGACCGCCGGGTGGATGTTCAGGAACAGCCAGCAGTCCGACTGCCGCTGCGACACGAAGTTGTGCACGTGCAGCAGCCGGCACAGGCGGTCCAGCCAGACCTGCTCGTCGAAATTGCCCACGCCCTCGAAGGCCGCCACCGGCGGGATGGGCCGGCCGCGCTCGTCCTCGACCCGCACCAGCGCCTCGTAGCCCACGGGCCGGCGGTGCGGAAAGCTGTAGATCGGCTGGAAGGCGCTGGTGAGCCGGCGCCCGGCGTGCTGGGCGACCCAGCGCCCGCGCTCCTCGAAGATCGCGCCGTAGAGCGCCTGAAGCATCGCCTCGACCTCGACGTTGATCGCCAGGTCCGCGCCTTGCCCGCCGCCGTAGTCACCGTCCATGCGCCCGATCCCAACCTTGTTGTCTGTCGCCGTGCCTCACGCCCGCGGGGCACCTGCGTGCGCCGATGCTACGCCCATGCCCGCCGTGGATAATGGCCCGATGCCCTGCAGTTCAGGGGGGAGGCCCATGCTCATCCAGTTCTTCTACACGTTGCGCGCCGCCAAACTCCCGGTCTCCGTGAAGGAGTACCTGACCCTGCTCGACGCCATGAAGTCGGGGGTCCTGGACGATGACGGCGGGCCCACGATCGACAAGTTCTACGCCCTGGCCCGCACCGCGCTGGTCAAGGACGAGGCGCTGTTCGACAAGTTCGACCGCGCCTTCGGCGCCTACTTCAAGGGCGTGGAGCTGACCGGCGAGCTCTTCAAGGCGCTGCCGCAGGACTGGCTGACCAAGCAGCTGGAACGCGAGCTCACGCCCGAGCAGCTGGCCCAGCTCAAGGCCCTGGAGTGGGACGAGCTGATGGACACCCTGCGCCAGCGGCTCGAGGAACAGAAGGAACGCCACGAGGGCGGCAACCGCTGGATCGGCACCGGCGGCACCAGCCCCTTCGGCAACGGCGGCCAGAACCCGCGCGGCGTGCGCATCGGCGGCCCCGGCGGCCAGCGCAGCGCGGTCAAGGTCTGGGACCAGCGCGCCTACCGCGACTACGACGACGGCATCGAGCTGGGCACCCGCAACATCAAGGTCGCCCTGCGGCGCCTGCGCCGCTTCGCGCGCGAGGGCTCGGAGCTGGAGCTCGACCTGGACGACACCATCCACAAGACGGCGGCCAACGCCGGCATGCTGGACATCCGCATGGTCCCGGAGCGGCACAACAAGGTGAAGCTGCTGCTGCTGATGGACGTCGGCGGCACGATGGACGAGCACGTCCACCGCGTCGAGGAACTGTTCTCCGCCGTGAAGAGCGAGTTCAAGCACCTGGAGTTCTTCTACTTCCACAACTGCGTCTACGACTTCGTCTGGAAGCAGAACCAGCGCCGCTTCAGCGAGAAGACCTCCACCTGGGACCTGATCCACAAGTACAACCGCGACTACAAGTTGATCTTCGTGGGCGACGCGACCATGAGCCCCTACGAGATCCTGCAACCCGGCGGCAGCGTCGAATACAACAACGAGGAAGCCGGCGCCGAATGGCTGCAACGGCTGACGAACCACTTCCCCAAGCACGTCTGGATCAACCCCGAGCCCGCCGGCGTCTGGCAGTACCGCCAGAGCATCGCGCTGATCCAGCAGTTGATGCAGCAGCGCATGATGCCACTCACGATGAGCGGCCTCGAACAGGCGATGCGCGTGCTCAACCGATGACGGCAGCGCGTCCGGAGACGTCCCTGGGTCGTTTCCTGCGCGGCTGGTCGCTGGTCCTCGTGATCGGCGCCGGCGGCGCGGTGCTGGGCGGCTGCTCGCTGCTGCCCGCCAACAACACGACCACGCAGCTCAAGGTCGCCCAGCCGGCCGAGGCCGACACCGACAACCCCAACGTCACCACGCGCCGCATCTCGGCCTACGAGCTCACCATCGACGCGCCGCCCGAGCTGCGCTCGCTGCTGATGGAGCACCTGGACCTGGCGCGCTTCCGCGACACGCCCGACGACATGCGCCTGACCGCGGCCGAGCTGCGCCGTCTGGCCGCCGTCGCGCCCGAGCAGGCGACCAAGCTGCTGGAGACCGCCGGCTACTTCAACGCCAAGGTCAGGACCGAGGAAGTCGGCGACCTGTCCGACGGCGTGCGCAACCTGCGCCTGGTGGTCGAGACCGGCCCGCGCGCGCTGGTCCGCCAGATGGACCTGCGCATCGAGGGCCCGCTCAGGACCGCCGCCGAACGCGGCGACAAGCTCGCCACCGCGCTGGAGCGCACGCTGACGCAGAGCTGGCAGCTCCCCGTGCAATCGGGCTTCAGCCAGGGCGACTGGGCCGCGTCCAAGAACGCGCTGCTCGCCCGCGCCCGCGCGCAGGGCTATCCGCTCGCCCGCATGACCCACAGCGAGGCCGTCGTGCAGGCCGACGACAACCAGGTCGACATCGCCGTGACGCTGGAGAGCGGCCCGCTGTTCACGCTGGGCGAGCTCACCGTCGAGGGCCTGAAGCATCAGCCCGAGGAGAGCGTGCGCCGGCTCGCGGGGTATCAGCTGCACCAGCCCTACAACGAGAAGCTGCTGCTGGACTTCCAGGAGCGGCTGGTGGGGACCCAGCTGTTCGACAGCGCCAGCGTCGAGATCCAGCCCGAATCCGTCACCCCGCCGCCCGGCGCCGAGACCGTCGAGGTCCCGGTCACGGTGAAGATCCGCGAGGCCGCGCGCCAGCAGGTCACGCTGGGTATCGGCTACCAGACCGTGGACGGCCCCAGCGCCAGCGTCGAGTACACGCATCGCAAGCCCTTCGGCCTGAACATCCGCGAGCGCACCAAGCTCGAACTGGCCAAGACGCGCCAGGTGCTGGAGACCGAAATCAGCTCGCATCCGCAGCCCAACATGCAGCGCAGCCTGGCCTCGGTGCGGCTGGAGCGGCTGGACGACAACAACCAGGTCAACACCAACCTCAGCACGCGCCTGGGCTACGCCAAGGAGACCGAGCCCGAGGACCGCCTGACCTATGTCGAGCTGCTGCGCGCCTGGGAGCACAAGCCCGAGGTGCAGACCACGGTGGCCGGCGCGATCTCGCTGAACCAGCAGATGACCTGGCGCCGGCTGGACTCGCGCGTGCTGCCGAGCAAGGGCTGGAGCGCCACCATGACCGTGGGCGGCGGCTGGGCCGACAGCTCGACGCAGGCCAAGGGGCCCTTCGCGCGGGCGATCGGCAAGGCCTACTGGTACCAGCCGCTGCCGGGCAAATGGCTGTTCTCGACCCGGGTCGAGGGCGGTCAGATCCTGGCCAAGAGCGACCTCGGCCTGCCCGAGGCGCTGCGCTTCCGCACCGGCGGCGACGACACCATCCGCGGCTATGCCTTCGAGACGCTGGCGCCGCTGGACTCGGCCGGCAACCTGACCGGCGGCCGCGTGCTGCTGGACGGCAGCGTCGAGGTCTCGCATCCGCTGACGCCCCGCATCCCGCAACTGCTGGGCGCGCTCTTCGTCGACGCCGGCAACGCGGCGCAGAACTGGGGCGACTACCGTCCCGCGTGGGCCTACGGCACCGGCCTGCGCTACCGCAGCCCCGTGGGGGTGCTGCGCTTCGACCTGGCCAAGGGGAACCGGGCCGACCGCTGGCGCATGCACTTCAGCCTGGCGATCAGCCTGTGAGCCCGACCGGACGCCCCTTCCCGCAGCCCCTCCCCACCGACGTCAACCCCTGACCCCGTCCTCATCCCCGCAGCAGCCATGAGCGACCCGCGCGACGACTCCCCCACCCCGCCGACGGACGCGACGCCTCCGGCGCCCGCCGCCACGCCGTCGCGGCGCCGTCGCCGCGCGCGTGGCCTGCTGTGGGCGCTGCTGCTCATCCCGGTGATCGTCGGGGTGCTGCTGCTGGCGCTGACCTGGGCGCTGAAGACCGAGGGCGGCACCGCCTACGTCCTGGCCAAGGTGCCGGGCCTGAGCCTGAGCAACGCGCGCGGCAGCCTGCTGGGCGATTTCGACGTCGACCGCGCCGAGCTCCTCCTGCCCGGCAGCGACGATCGCATCGTGCTCGAGCACCTGCAGTGGCGCGGCGTGCGCCTGGGCTGGAACCGCTCCCCGCTGCTGTGGGGCGAGGTGCTGGCCGACCGCCTGGCCGTGCAGCGGCTGCGGGTGCAGGTCGCCCCGTCGGGCGAGCCCTCGAAGGCGCCGACCAGCCTGCTGTCGCCGGTCGCGATCACCATCCGGGACCTGCAGATCGACGAGCTCTTCGCCCCGGGCCTGACGCAGCCGCTGCGCGGCCTGCGGGGCAGCGCCGCCCTGGGCGCCGACGGCGGCGAGCAGCACCGCGTCGAGCTGAAGTCGCTGGCCTGGCAAGGCCTGACCCTCTCCGGCCAGGCGAGGATCGCCACGCGCGAGGACCTGAAGCTGGCCAGCCACTGGACGCTGGCCCAGCCGCAGGGCGAGCTGCCCTGGTCCGCGCCCTTCCAGCTCGACGGTCCGCTGACGTCGCTCACCCTGCAGGGCGCGCTGGAGGCCGCGAAGCAGAAGCTCCAGATCAAGGCGGGGCTGCTGCCCTTCGCGCCCTTCCCCGTGGCACGGCTGGAGGCGCAGGCCCGGGGCGTGGACCTGGCCGCGCTGCTGCCCGGCACCGAGGGCGTGCCCCGCACCGGCCTGACCGGTCAGGTGCTGCTGACGCCCAACGCCGACCAGTCCCTGACGCTGAAGGCCGACCTGGCCAACGACGCCGCCGGACGGCTTGACCAGGACCGGCTGCCGCTGAGCACGCTGCGGCTGGACCTGCTGCTGGACCCGTCGAACTGGACGCGGCTGCGCCTGCCCCAGCTGGATGCCCAAGTGGCCGGCGGCGGCCGTCTGCATGCCACCGGCCAGACCAGCGAGAAGGACGGCAGCGTGCTCACGCTGCGGCTGGACGGTCTGGACAGCCGCCGCATCGACCTGCGCTGGCCCATGGCCCAGGCCCGCGGCGAGTTGCGCCTGAAGACGGCGGCCAGCCTGGAGAAGGCCGGTACCGACCAGGCGCTGCAGGTCGAGGGCGACCTGTCCGGCCTGCTGGGCCAGGGCCGGCTGCAGGCGCCGCTGGAGGTCTCGCTGGCGGCGGAACTGCGCCCCCGGTCGATCGCGCTGCAACGACTGCATGCGCGCTCCGGTCCCGCGACGCTGCAGGCCGAGGGCGAGCTGGGTCTGAATGAGGCGCTGTCCCTGGCCGAGGGCTGGAAGGCCAAGGTCGAGGCTTCGGTGCAAGGGCTGGACCCGCGCCGCCTGAGCCCCGAGCCGCTGCCCGACGGCGCCGTCCCCCAGGCGCTGAACGCGCGCGTGCAGGCGGCGCTGCAGTCCGTGCGCGGCAGCCTGTGGCCGCAGGGCAAGGCCGAGGTCGAGCTCCAACCCAGCCAGTGGCAGGGCCTGCCGCTGCAGGGTCAGGTGCGCTACAGCCGCAACGGCAGCGCGCCGCCGGATCTCGCCGCCGACCTGCGCCTGGCCGACGCCACGCTCAGCGCGCGCAGCCGCATCAACGCGGGTGCCAGGCGCGAGCAGGTGGACCTGTCGTTCGACCTGAACGCGCCCAAGCTGGCGAGCCTGCAGCCGATGCTGCGCGCGCGCTTCCCGCAGGCGACCCTCGTGGGCAGCGCGCAGGCGCAGGCCAGCCTCGTGCTGGTCCAGCCCGGCGCCCGGCAGGCGCAGTACGGGACCGACGGCAAGTGGCAGATCCAGGGCTTCGCGCTGTCCGGCGTGCCGGGGCTGCCCGCCAACTCCGGCAGCCGCCCCGCGCTGCAGCTCGACGCGGCCAACGGCCAGTGGTCGCTGTCCAGCCTGAAGGACGCCAGGCTCGCCTGGACCACCGAGCTGCGCACGCTGCGCCTGCCGCAGCAGAGCACGCGGCTGGACGAGGTCCACCTGGACCTGTCCGGCAGCTGGGCCCAGCACAAGCTGACGCTGACGACGCGCGGCCAGGTGCCGCTGCCGCCGGTGCTGACGCAGCCCTCGGCGACCAAGGTGGTGGCCCGCGCCCAGGCCGCCAGCGCGACCGGCGCGCAGCCGCTCCCCCTGGATCCGCAGGGCGCGCGGGCGCAGTTCTCGCTGGACGGCGCGCTGGAGACCGACCCGCTGCAGGCCTGGCGCCAGGGCGGGCTGTGGCAGGCGCGCGCGCTGTCGCTGCAGCTCGAGGGCAGCCAGCAAGCGCTGCCGCTGTTCAAGACCACGGGGCTGTCGGGCTCGCTGCGGCTGGATCCGGGTCTGGATCCGCGGCAGGCGATGCTCGCGCCGGGCCGGATGGAAGTGCTGGGCGCCGGCGTGCACTGGGATCGCATGACCTGGCAGTCGCCGCGCGACTGGGACGTCCAGGCGGTGCTGGAGCCGCTGGCCGCGGCGCCGGTGCTGTCCAAGCTGCAGCCGGACTTCGGCTGGGGCGGCGACCTGCAGGTGGAAGGCCGGCTCAAGACGCGCAGCGATGCGCGCGGCCTGACCCTGGACTTCATGATCGAGCGCACCCGCGGCGACCTGACCGTCACCGACGAGGTCAGCACCCAGCGACTCGCGCTGACCGACCTGCGCCTGGGCGTGCTGGCCGACCAGGGCGTGTGGCACCTGGTGCAGGGCGTGGCGGGCGACAACATGGGCGCGGTCGGCGGCGCGGTGACCTTCCGCAGCCCCAATCCGCATGCGCTGCCCACGCGCGACGCGCGCCTGGAAGGCGGCATCGAGGCCAAGGTCGACAACCTGGGCAACTGGGGACCGTGGGTGCCGGCGGGCTGGCGCCTGGGCGGCAGCCTGTACGCGACGCTGCAGCTGGGCGGCACGCTGGGCGCGCCCGAGATCCGCGGTCAGGCCGGCGGCCAGAAGCTGTCGCTGCGCAACGCGCTGATGGGCGTGGACATGCAGCAGGGCGAGCTGGCGCTGACCATGAGCGGCCGCGAGGCCAGGCTCGAGAAGTTCAGCGCCAAGGCCGGCAACGGCAGCGTCAACCTGGAGGGCAACCTGCACTTCGGCGCTGACCCGCACGCGGATCTCTCGCTCAAGGCCGACACCTTCGCGCTGCTGCAGCGCGTGGACCGGCGCATCGTCGCCACCGGCGGCGCGCAGCTCAAGGCCAGCGCGCAGCTGCTGGACCTGAAGGGCCAGTTCGTCGTCGTCGAGGGCCTGTTCGACTTCTCCCGCGGCGACGCGCCGCAGCTCGACAGCGACGTGCAGGTCGTGCGCGCCAGCAACCCGCCCAAGGCGGTCGACGGCAGCGGCAAGCCGATGAAGCTCAAGCTCGACCTGGACCTGGATCTGGGCCGGCGCCTGCAGCTCAAGGGCTACGGCATCGACACCCGGCTACGCGGCCTGCTGCACATCGCGCAGGATGGCCAGCCGCGTCCGCAGATGACCGGCGAGGTCCGCAGCGAGGGTGGCACCTTCAACGCCTACGGCCAGAAGCTGGTCGTCGAGCAGGGCGTGTTCAGCTTCGTCGGGCCGCTGGACAACCCGCGCCTGGACGTGCTCGCCATCCGGCCGGGCCTGGAGAACGACAACGTGCGCGTCGGCGTGACGGTGACCGGCACGGCGACCAACCCGCGCATCCGGCTGTACTCGGACCCGGACATGAGCGAGACCAACAAGCTGTCCTGGCTGGTGCTGGGCCGCGCGCCGGACAACCTGGGCCGCACCGACACCGCGCTGATGCAGCGCGCCGCGATGGCGCTGATCAGCGGCGACGGCGAGAGCGCCAGCGACAAGCTGATCCACAACATCGGCCTGGACGAGCTGTCCTTCAGCGGCGAGGGCGACGACGCGCGCGGCACCGTGGTGCGACTGGGCAAGCAGGTCAGCCGCAACGTCTTCGTCGCCTATGAACGGGGACTGAACTCGACCACCGGCTCCTGGCAGCTGATCTACAAGCTGGCCCAGCGCTTCACGCTGCGGGCCCGCACGACGGAAGTCCAGCAGGGCCTGGACGTGATCTGGCAGTGGAAGTGGGAGTAGCCGCGACCGTCGCAGTGCCGTAGCAGTCCTGTAGCAGCGAGGGCCGGGTCCGTCGGCTTCCATGCGAGAATCCGCGCCTTTCGCGGCACCGGCTCCCGGTCCGCGCGCGGTCGCCCCGGCGGCCGCTGATCCTCTCCGTAGTTCAATGGATAGAACGGCCGCCTCCTAAGCGGCAAATACAGGTTCGATTCCTGTCGGAGGGACCACCTGGTCCCCGGCGCCTCAGCGCCTCAGCACGATCGTCACCAGCGCCGACGCGTCCGTCAGCCCCGTGACCGCGTGCGTCACCCCACCCTCCAGATAGCAGAGCTGCCCCGCGCCCAGGCGCTGGCGGCGCTCCTGGCCGTCCGCGTGGACGCTCAGCTCGAGCGTCCCTTCCAGGCAGTGCAGCGTGATCTCCCCGTCCACCTTGTGGGCCGGGAAGACCTTGCCGGCGGGCAGCACCAGGCGCATGACTTCCAGCCCGGCGGACTTGAACAGCGCCGAGGACTGCGTCGACCCGAGGGCCGCGCCCAGCGGCGCGACGTCGATGGGCTGGGCGGGGGCGGCATGCGGGAGGGCCATGGATCTGCTCCTCGAAGGCGGTCGGCCGGGGGCCGGGGGATCCGCGGATCATGGCACCGACGGCTCCGGGCCGCACCCTCCGACCCCGCGCTGTCGTCGGGGATGCGGAGCACGCCACGCCGGGGCCGTAAATGAGGGGTAAACCACCGCCTCATGCCGGGCCGCATTTTTGCCTCGGACATATACTGGTAACGCCTTTGTTCCGTCCTGATCGGCCTTGTCCGCGGGAACGGCACAAGCGGCGCCACGCAGCCAGGCTGTACCGATTCAGGATTTTTTTCATCATGGGCGCCAAACTGAAAGTCGCGGGCTGGGTCGCTTTGGGAGCGATGACCGGCGTGTTGACCACGATGCAGCTGCAGGCCAACGCGCGCAGCAGCACCACGTCCCCCCTGCCGCTCGAGGAGCTCCAGCAGCTCGCCGCGGTCTTCGGGATCGTCAAGTCCGACTACGTCGAGCCCGTCGACGAGAAGAAGCTGATCAACGACGCCATCTCCGGCATGGTCAGCGGCCTGGACCCCCATTCGCAGTTCTTCGACAAGAAGAGCTTCAAGGAATTCCGCGAGAGCACCACCGGCCGCTTCGTCGGCGTGGGCATCGAGATCGGCATGGAGGACGGTCTGGTCAAGATCGTCTCCCCGATCGAAGGCAGCCCGGCCTTCCGCGCCGGCCTCAAGAGCGGCGACCTGATCAGCAAGATCGACGACACGGCGGTCCGCGGCCTGACGCTGGACCAGGCGGTCAAGAAGATGCGCGGCGAACCCAACACCAAGGTGACGCTGTCCATCTACCGCAAGTCGGAGAGCCGCACCTTCCCCGTGACCATCAATCGCGAGGAGATCAAGGTCCAGTCGGTGCGCGCCAAGATGGTCGAGCCCGGCTATGCCTGGATCCGCGTGAGCCAGTTCCAGGACCGCACCGTCGACGACTTCACCCAGAAGCTGGCCGACCTGTACAAGCAGGACCCTAAGATCAAGGGCGTCGTGCTGGACCTGCGCAATGACCCGGGCGGCCTGCTCGAGGGCGCGGTGGCCATCTCGGCCGCCTTCCTGCCCAAGGGCGTCGAGGTCGTGTCGACCAACGGCCAGTTGGCCGAGTCCAAGGCCAGCTATCGCGCCGATCCCGACTTCTACGCCCGTCGCGGTTCCGGCGATCCGCTGCGCCGCCTGCCCGAGGCCATCAAGAACGTGCCGCTGGTGGTGCTGGTGAACGAAGGCTCGGCCTCCGCCAGCGAGATCGTGGCCGGCGCGCTGCAGGATCACAAGCGGGCGACCGTGATGGGTCTGCAGACCTTCGGCAAGGGCTCGGTGCAGACCGTGCGCCAGCTGGGTCCGGACACGGCGGTCAAGCTGACCACCGCGCGCTACTACACGCCGAGCGGCCGCTCGATCCAGGCCAAGGGCATCGTCCCCGACGTGCCGCTGGACGAGACCGCCGAGGGCAACGTCTTCGCCGAGCTGCGCATGCGCGAGGCGGACCTGGAGAAGCACCTGACCAGCGCCGACGAGAAGTCGGAGGAAGCCCGCTCGAAGGAGCTGGAGAAGCTGCGCGAGGAGCGCCGCCAGAAGCTGGAGGCCGACTACGCCAAGCGCGCCGAGCCGCCCAAGCCGCTGCCCGAGTTCGGCAGCACCGAGGACTTCCCGCTGCAGCAGGCGCTGAACCAGCTCAAGGGCAAGCCCGTGGCGGTGTCCAAGGTCGCGCAGGAACGCAAGGCCGAGGCCAAGACGCAGTGATCGTCACGATCGCCTGAGCGACGCGCGAGCCTCGCGCTCGCATCAAGCCCCCTGGACCTCGTCCTCGGGGCTTTTTTCATGGGCGCGCGACCGCCCTCGCCCCGCCGCGCCGATCGCACGCGGATGCGGCGCGCGACCCGCCGGGCCGCTATGCTTGCCCTCCTATGGATGACGAGCAACTGCTGCGCTACTCGCGCCACATCCTGCTGGACGACATCGGCGTCGAGGGACAAGAACGGCTGCTGGCGTCGCATGCGCTGGTGATCGGCGCGGGCGGGCTGGGATCGCCCGTGGCGCTGTTCCTCGGGACCGCCGGCGTCGGCCGCATCACGCTGGTCGATCACGACCGCGTGGACCTCACCAACCTGCAGCGCCAGATCGCGCACAGCCTGGATCGCGTCGACCAGCCCAAGGCCGCGTCGGCCGCGGCCGGCATCGCGGCGATCAATCCGGAACCGAGGGTGCGGCCGCTCATCGCGCGCGCGGACGCGGCCCTGCTCGACGAGCTGGTCCCCACGGCCGACGTGGTGCTCGACTGCACCGACAACTTCCAGACCCGCCACCTCGTCAACGCCGCCTGCGTGCGCCACGGCAAGCCGCTGGTGTCGGGCGCGGCGCTGGGCTTCGACGCGCAGCTCTCGGTCTACGACAGCCGCGACGGCACGCGCCCCTGCTACGCCTGCCTGTTCCCGCCGGACCAGGCGCCCGAGGAACAGCGCTGCGCCGTGATGGGCGTGTTCGCGCCCCTGGTCGGGATCATCGGCAGCATGCAGGCCGCCGAGGCGCTCAAGCTGCTGACCGGCATGGGCAGCGCCCTGCCCGGCCGGCTGCTGATGCTCGATGCGCGCCGCATGAGCTGGACCGATCTGGGCGTGGCGCGCGATCCGCGCTGCCCCTGCTGCGGCGACGCCGCCCGAGAGCGCGCCTGAGCCTCGCGCTCACGCCCCGTCGCGCTTCCCCACGCAACAAACCGACGCCCGCGCCAGTGACCCCTCGTCCCGGATGCAAGGAAATTAAGCCGCAACGCCCGTAAGCTCCCGGGCCATCGAATCATGATCAGAAGCGACAAACTCACCGCCCGCAATTTCCCTTCCGCCCAGGAAGAGGCCGCCCAGCAAGCCGCCTCCTTCGAAGCGGACTTCGACGCCAATCCGCCCAGCGCCTACCGCCTGGCCTTCACCGACACGGACTTCCTGGTCCGGCCGGAGCTGCGTCCGGTGCGGATGCAGCTGGAGCTGCTCAAACCCGAACTGGTGCAGCAGGAGCTGAACATCCAGTCGACGGTGGTGATCTTCGGCAGCGCCCGCATCGCCGACCGCGAGGCGGCCCAGGCGGCGGTCGACGCGGCCCGCGCCGCCAACGACAGCGAGGCCCTGCTGCGCGCCGAGCGCCGCCTGCTGATGAGCGGCTACTACGAGGAGGCGCGTCGCTTCGCACGGCTGATCACCGAGCACACCAAGGACCACGCGCATCCGCTGTACGTCGTCACCGGCGGCGGCCCCGGGATCATGGAGGCCGGCAACCGCGGCGCGCATGACGCGGGCGGCCGCAGCATCGGCCTGAACATCGTGCTGCCGCACGAGCAGCGCCCCAACCCGTACATCACCCCGGAGCTGTGCTTCCGCTTCCACTACTTCGGGCTGCGCAAGATGCACTTCCTGATCCGGTCGGTGGCGCTGGCGGCCTTCCCGGGCGGCTACGGCACGCTGGACGAGCTCTTCGAGACGTTGACGCTGATCCAGACCGGCAAGTGCCGGCGCCGCCCCATCCTGCTGTTCGGACGCGACTTCTGGTCGCGGCTGATCGACTTCGACCTGCTGCTGGACACCGGGATGATCAGCCCGGGCGACGAGCAGCTCTTCCATTACGTCGAGACCGCCGACGAAGCCTGGGCGCTGCTGATGAAGGAATACGACATCGGCTCCGCGGTGCCCGCGGGCAACGGCAGCGGCAACGGCACCCCCTGATCCCGCCACCACCGACCCGGTCACGAGCCGGGTCCAGACCCAGAAGAGGTTCGCGATGACCACAGCACGACATGTCAGCCTGATCGGCGCCCCCACCGACGTGGGCGCCGGCGCCCGGGGCGCCAGCATGGGCCCGGAGGCCCTGCGGGTGGCCGGCCTCAGCGAGGCGCTGCGCGCGCACGGCGTGGAGGTGCTGGACCGCGGCAACCTGGCCGGCCCGTCCAACCCCTGGCGGCCGCCGGTGGCGGGCTATCGCCACCTCGAGGAGGTCACCGCCTGGAACGTCGCCGTGCACGAGGCGGTCCATGCGGAACTGGCGGGCGGCCGCATGCCCATCCTGCTGGGCGGCGACCACTGCCTGGGCCTGGGCTCCATCTCCGCCGTCGCGCGCCACTGCCGCGAGACCGGCAAGAAGCTGCGCATCCTCTGGCTGGATGCGCACGCCGACTTCAACACCAGCCAGCTCACGCCCAGCGGCAACATCCACGGCATGCCAGTCGCCTGCCTGTGCGGCCACGGCCCGAAGCAGCTGATCGAGATCGGCGGCCATGTCCCCGCCATCGATCCCAAATGGATCCGCCAGATCGGCATCCGCAGCGTCGACGAGGGCGAGAAGCGCTTCGTCCACGAGGTGGGCCTGGAGGTCTTCGACATGCGCTACATCGACGAGATGGGCATGCGCCACACCATGGAACTGGCGCTGGCCACGCTGGACGCCAACACCCACCTGCATGTGAGCTTCGACGTCGACTTCCTGGATCCCGAGATCGCCCCGGGCGTGGGCACGACCATCCCGGGCGGCCCGACCTACCGCGAGGCGCAGCTGTGCATGGAGATGATCGCGGACACCGGCCGGCTGGGCTCGCTGGACGTGATGGAACTCAACCCCGCGCTGGACCTGCGCAACAAGACGGCGCTGGTGGCCGTCGACCTGATCGAATCGCTGTTCGGCAAGTCCACGCTGATGCGCAAGTGAGGCTGCTCGCGGCGCTCCCGGGCGGGGCGCCGCGATCGACCGACCGGTCGGTGACAGGGTCTTCGGCGCGCGGTCTGTCGCCCCCGTGACAGCGGTCAGCTTCCCGACAAGGTGATTGCGCTACCAACGCGGATCGGGAGGAGGATTCCCCACTTAGGGAGTCCCCCCAAAAAGTGGGGCATCTCTCCGTGAACTAGCGCACAGGGGTAAAACGGCAAAATCGTGTCCAATTGATACCAGGGACAGGCACAGAGGCCGACTCCGGAGCGCATCGCGCCGAGGTCGCCAGACGCCCGCCAGCCACCTGCGATGTGAAACGCTCGAAATCCAACATGTCGTTCCGTTCCTCCACCGCAGTCCTGCGGCGCGCCGTCGCGCTCGCCACCGTCCTCTCCGCCTCCGTGATCTCGCCGCTGTCGGTCCAGGCCGCCACCCCGACGAGCGCCTCCGCGACCTTCCAGGTCGGCGCCACCATCCTGGTGGCGTGCAACGTCACCGGCTCCACGCTGACCTTCGGCGGCGCCATCGATCCGCTGCAGACCCCCGGCCCGGTCGACGCCTCGACCTCGCTCAACGTCACCTGCACCAAGACCACGCCCTACAGCGTCGCGCTGAGCGCCGGCACCAACGCGGGCAACGCGTCGGCCTTCGGCTCGCGCACGATGAAGAGCGGCAACAACAACCTGCCGTACCAGCTCTACCTGGACTCCGGCCGCACGCAGGTCTGGGGCGACGGCAACGGCGCCGGCGTCTACACCGGCACGGGCACCGGCAGCCAGCAGGTCCTGACCGTCTACGGCCGCCTGCCCTCGCTGGCCGGCATCGTCCCGGGCAACTACAGCGACACGGTCACCGTCACGATCACCTACTGATCGCGAACGCGGCGACCGACGACCCGCCCGATCGTCCCGGGCGTCACCGCGTCGCCGTGCCGGAAGCGCCCCTCACGAGGCGCCGGTCCGCAGGCGCCGACCGCGCCTCCCCTCGAAGCCGCCGCTCAGGCGGCTTCTTCGTTGCCGAGTTCCGCCAGCCTCACCAGCGTGTGCAGCACGCGGTTGGCGGGCACGGGAATGCCCAGCGCCTCGCCGCGGCGGACCAGGAAGCCGTTGAGGTGGTCGATCTCGGTGGGCTTGCCGCGGCGCAGGTCCTGCGCCGTCGACGAGAACTGCCCCGGCATGGTCACCGCGATCTTGCGCACCGCCTCGCGGACATCGCCGACCAGCCGCACCCCGTCGGCCTCGGCCACCGCATGGCCCTCGTCGAGCAACTGATCCATCACCGTCCAGACGCCCTCGCCCTTCACCAGCTCGCCATAGGGCTGGTCGCTGAGCGCCGACAGCGCGTTGTAGGCGCAGTTGATCAGCAGCTTGGACCACAGCGCGCCACGCACGTTGTCCGAGATCTCCACCGCCACGCCCGACGCCACGAAGGCCTGCGCGACGCGCTCGGCGCCGGGCGCGGGCTCGATGACCAGCTCACCGCGCCCGTGGTGCTTCACGTGGCCGGGCCCGGCCATCTCGGTGGCCACGTAGACGACCGCCGCCGACACCGGCTGCCTCAGCACCTCGCGCAGGCGCTCGGCGTTGTCGACCCCGTTCTGCAGGGACAGCAGCAAGGTGTCGGGCCCGAGGAAGGGTTCCAGCTCCCGCGCCGCGGCGACCGTGTCGGTCGACTTCACGCAGAACAGCACCACGTCGGCGCCCTGGGCGGCTGAGGCCTCGGTGTCGGCGCGCAGGCGGACCTGCTCGTCGAACATGCGGGTGTCCATGCGCAGGCCGTGCGCGCGGATCGCGTCCACATGGGCCGGGCGGCCGATCAGGACCACGTCGTGGCCCGCGCGCGCCAGCATGCCGCCGAAGAAGCAGCCCACCGCGCCCGCGCCCATCACGGCGACCGTCAGCGGCGTGCCCGTGGCTCGTTGAGATCCGGACATCACGTCTCCTCGTTGAGATCAGGGACCCCGGTCCGTCGGCCGGGACATCGCCGCCGATCGTAGGCGGCCGCGCATGTCCCTGCGCGCCGCCGGCCACCGCGCCGCGCGATCAGCGATCGGCGCCCGAGTCGCTGGCCTTCAGGCGCAGAGGATCCAGCCTTCCAGCGGATCCATGCCGGCCGGCTGGCCGAAGTCGGCGCGTTGATCGGCCCAGGCCGCCTGCATCAGGCAGAGCACCGCATCGAGCTTGTCGCCGCTCGCGTCGTCGACCAGCTCGTCGCGCTGCGCGTGGCTGAGCTTGAGCCGCAGCCCGAGCCGCGTGCGGCCCTGCTCCAGCCCCTCGACCAGATCCTTTCGGGCGATGAGCCGTTCGGGCGTCTGCTTGGCGCGGTCGTCGCTCTTGTAGCTGCGGGTGCCCAGCAGCTCCCGCGCGAGCAGGCCGGGATAGGCCTCCAGCGCGACGCGGCTGGCGTCACCGGCGTGCAGACCCGGCAGGTCCACGCCGGCCGCGATCAGCCGCGGCACGCCCGCATGCAGCATGTAGGCCACCGGCGGATTGACCCACTTCATGCTGGGCGAGGAGCCCGCCGGCCCGTCGCAGGCGCGATGCGCGAACTTGCCGCCCACGGGCCGGGCTGCGCAGAAGGCGGCGAAGGTGTCGCGGATCTCGGCGCGCGACAGCGCGGCGTAGTGCGCCATCAGCGGCGCCCAGTCGGTGGGCCAGCCCAGGGTCTCGATCAGCTCGCGCGGCAGCCCGAACGGCAGGTCGAAGCCGCCCAGCCAGGGGCCGGGCGTGCGCAGCCACTCGGCGAAGGCATCGAGCGACTCGATGCCCTCCTGGCGCTCGAGCTTCAGCACCGCGCCCTGCCGCTGACCGAAGGCCAGGCGGATGGGCTTGCGGCGGGTCGGCGCGCTGGTGAAGTCGACGCCGACCAGCTGGCGACCGGTGGACGGCAACAGGCCCCTGGCCGGCGCGGCCTCGGCGACCGGCTGACCCGCGTCCGGCGAGGCGGTCCCGCGCCGGGACCGCGACGCGGGACGAGCCCCGTCGACGGGAGCGGAGCTTGCTGGTGACGCGGCGGGGAGCCCGGCGGCGCGCCGGGCTTTCGAGACATTTGGCATGGACGCGACTGTATCGGCCCGCCCTGGGGCGGACCGCCATTGACGCGGTGCGCGGATCGCCCAATGCTGGGGGGTCTGGAGAGGAGAACCGCTTGTTCGAACGCGAGCTCGCCCGCGCCCTTCAACTCAGCCGACGCGGCGCCTACCGCGATGCCACCGACGCGATGGAGCTCGCGCTGGTGGCGGCGAACTCCGTGCGCGACCGCGCCCGGGCGCTGATCCACATCGCCCACAACCTGCCCCGCCAGGGCGACCTGCAGGCCGCGCTGCGCCGCGCCAGCGAGGCCGTCGCCGTCGTCCATTCGATCGACGGGCCCGACCAGGACCTCTGGATCGCCGAGGCGATGACCGAGCTCTGCTACGTCTACGCCCAGTTCCAGATGGGCCGCGACGCCATCCAGGCCGGCTGGCAGGCGGTGGCCGCCGCGCGCCGCGCCGCCGATCCGGTGCGCGAGGCCTGGGCGCTGAACCGGCTGGCCGTCGCGCACGCCATCGCGGACCAGATCGACCAGGCCTGCCGCGACACGCTGCAGGCGCTGGAGATCGCCCAGCACCACGTCGCCGCCGACCGGGAGCTGATGCTGAGCTGCCTGAACAACCTCGCGCACTTCTGGTTGCAGGCCCATGGCGAGGCGCTGCGCGACGACGAGCACGCCGCCTCCGCCATCGCCCTGGCGCAGGCCGAGCCCTATGCGCTGCGCGCCGCCGAGCTGGTCCGCGAGGAAGGCAACCCCTTCCTCATCGTCGTCTCGCTGTCCAACCTGGTGGAGTTCCAGCTGGGCACCGGGGCGATCGAGGAGGCGCTGGCGATCACCGAGGAATACGAGCAGCTCGCGGTGCGCCACGGCTATGCCGGCATGGTCCAGCAGGCGCGCGCGCAGCGCGCGCAGCTCCAGCTCAAGCGCGACGACACGGCCGGCGCCACCGACGCCTTCGAGGCGCTGGAGGCCATGCGCGGGCTCGTCGCCCAGCCCGCCCCGCACCAGTTGCCGGCGCGGCTGCGACGGCAGCTCGCGCTGGCCATGCATCGGGGCTACAAGCAGCGCGGCGACCCGGCCAAGGCGCTGGAGGCGCACGAGCTGCTGTCCACGCTGGAGCGCCAGTCCGCGCGCGCCGCGATGGCCTTGCAGACCGAGGCCATGCTGATCCGCCAGGAATTCGAGCAGGCGCAGGCCCGGGCCGAGCACGCCTTGCAGGACGCGCGCCGCGAGCGCGAGCGCGCCGACCAGGCCGAGCAGGAGCAGCAGCGCCTGCGGCAGCAGGCGGCGGAGCTGGGCCGCATGGCCCACGAGGACGCGCTGACCGGCCTGAACAACCGGCGCCATGCGGAGTTCGCGCTGCCGCTGCTGCTCGAGCGCGCGCGGCAGGAGGGCAAGGCGATCGCCCTGGGCATGCTGGACATCGACCACTTCAAGCAGGTCAACGACGGCTTCGGTCACGGCATCGGCGACCAGGTGCTGCAGAAGGTCGCGCAGCTGGTGAAGCGTCAGCTGCGCAGCGCCGATCTCATCGCGCGCGTGGGCGGCGAGGAGTTCATGCTCGTCTTCGTCGGCGCCACGCCCGCCAAGGCGCAGGAGATCTGCGAGCGGCTGCGCGCCGTCGTCGCCGGCCACCTGTGGGGCGAGCTCGCCCGCGGCCTGCGCGTCACCATCAGCATCGGCCTGGCCGCCGGCGCGCCTCCCGCGCGTCCGCAGCAACTGATCGCGATCGCCGACCAGGCCCTCTACGTCGCCAAGGACTCCGGCCGAAACCGCGTCCAGTACCAGGGCACGGACGGCACGCCGCCGACTCCGGCCCGGTGACACGAGGACGGCGCGACCGGTCGCCCCGTCCCGCGCCCGGTCCGACGACTCAGGCGAGCTTGAACACCGCCACCGATTCCGACAGCGCGTCGGCCTGATGCTGGAGGCTCTGCGCCGCCGCCGCCGATTCCTCGACCAGCGCGGCGTTCTGCTGCGTCATCTGGTCCAGCTGCGAGATCGCGGTCCCGATCTGGTTGATGCCGCCGCTCTGCTCGACGGTGGCATGGCTGATCTCCGCCACGATCCGGGACACGCGGGAGATCGAGTCCGAGATCTCGTGCATGGTCTCGCCCGCGCGCTCGACCAGGGCCGCGCCGCTGGCAACGCTCTCGCCGCTCGCGGTGATGAGCTGCTTGATCTCCTTGGCCGCCTCCGCGCTGCGCTGCGCCAGGGACCGCACCTCCGCCGCCACC
>NZ_BCYP01000035.1 GCF_001598255.1 Mitsuaria chitosanitabida ATCC BAA-476 = NBRC 102408 | reverse complement strand
GCCGATGCGAGTCGACGAGGCGCTGATGCGGCCCATGGTCTCCACCACCTCGCCGACCACCGACACCCCGCGGCCCGCCACGTTCGCGGCCTCTTCCGCCAGCGCGTTGGCCTGGCGGGCCGAGTCCGCGTTGTGCTGCACGCTCGCCGTCAGCTCTTCCATGGCCGAGGCGGTCTCCTGCAGGTTGGACGCTGCCTGCTCGGTCCGGTGGCTCAGGTCGTGCGCGCCCGCCGCGACCTCGCGCGACGCCGTCGCGATGCTCTCGGTGGCGTTGCGCACGCCGCTGACCACATGGCGGATCGAGGACTGCATGCCCTCCACGCCGCGCATCATGATCGCCGTCTCGTCGGTGCCCCGCACCTGGATGGACTCGCTCAGGTCCTGGCGCGCGATGCGCTCCGTCGTCGACACCGCCTGAGACAGCGGCGTGAGGATGGACGCGATGTTGAAGAAGGTGAAGGTGCCGATCACCAGCACGCCGACCAGCATCACACCGCCCAGGGCCATGCGGATGCGGCGCTCCTGCTCGTCGATGCGCTGCACCTCGGCGGTGCCGCGGTCCATGATGGCCTTGGTCATCTCGCCCAGCTTCACGTCCATCTCTCGCACCGGGCCCTTGATGGGCTCGGTCGCGCGGTTGGCCTCGGCCGAGTCGACGAAGTCGTTGGCCAGCACCCGCTTGGCGATGCCGTCCAGCCCCGTCTTGTAGCTGCCCAGCGAGGCCTTCATCGCCGGTGGCATCGCCTTGATCTCCGGCAGGATGTCCAGCGCGGTGATGGCGTCCAGGTTCTTGAGCACGCCGTCGAAGGTCTTCTGCCACCCTTCGTGATAGCGCTTCACGGCGGCGTCATCGCCCATGTTGACGAGGATGTCCTTCTCGTAGCGCCGCAGGTTGCCGACGCCCGCCCGGACCTCGGACAGCTGCACCAGCGCCTCGACGTCCTGCGTCACGTAGTGCTGGAAGTCCTGCTTGGTGCGGGCCATCGCCCAGAGTCCGTCGCCGCCGATCAGCAGCAGCGCCAGGACGGACAGCAGGCCGAGCGCCATCAGGCGCGTACGGATGGTGTAGTTGCGCAGTGACCACATGGCATTTCCCAACGTTGTGTTGACCGCTCGGGAAAGCGTAGCAGCCGGCGTGCCAACCGGTAAGCCCATGGAACGGGGATGCCCCGTGGCCACGGGGCATCCGCTCGGCCTCAGGAGGCCTCGGCGCAGTCTCGGCGCGGCCTCAGCCCCACAGCGCCGACATGGTCGCGACGTACTGCCGGCGGCGATCGGCGTCCACCGTCGCGCGGCGCTGGCCAGCGACGACGACCTCACGCCAGGTCGCGCCCTGGCTGGCGAAGACCAGCCCGTCCATCAGCGACGCCGCCGGCAGGCCGGCCAGCCCGTCCGCCTCGACGTCCAGCACCAGGAAGTCCGCCCGAGCGCCGGGCACGAAGCCCCAGGCGGGAAGGCCCGCCGCCCGCGCGCTGCCCGCGACGCTGGCGTCGAACAGCCGCGCCGCCGTCGAGGGCTGCACGCCCGGCCGCGCCGCCACGTTGCGCCGCTGCAAGCCCAGGCGCTGACCGTATTCCAGCCAGCGCAGCTCCTCCACCCAGCCCCGCGTGACCTGGCTGTCCGAGCCCACCGTCATCGGCACGCCGGCGCCCAGCCAGCCGTGCAGGTCGGCCAGCCCGTCCCCCAGGTTGGCCTCGGTCCCGGGGCAGATCACCACGCCGGCGCCGCAGGCGGCGATGCGGGCGATCTCCTCCCGCGTCGAGTGCGTCGCATGCACCAGCTGCCAGCGCGGGTCCAGGCCGTGATCGGCCAGGAAGTCCAGCGGCCGCTTGCCCGTCGCCGCGACGCAGTCGTTCACCTCCTGCATCTGCTCGGCGACATGGATGTGGATGGGGATGTCGGCGTCGCCGATCAGCGATTGCAGCGCCCGCACATCCTCGGGATGCGCGGCCCGCAGCGAGTGCAGCGCCACGCCCGCCCGCACCAGCGGCAGGCCGGCCGCGTTGATGCGCTGGCAGGCGTTCCAGACCCATGGGGCATCGGTGCGGAAGCGGCGCTGCGTGTCGCGCAGCGCGGGCTGGGCGAAGCCCGCGTGGGCGTAGAGCACCGGCAGCAGCGTCAGGCCGATGCCCACCTCCTGCGCCGCCTCCGCGAGCGCGAAGGCCATCGCCAGCTCGTCCTCGTAGGGCGAGCCGTCCTCGCGGTGATGCAGGTAATGGAACTCGCAGACCTGCGTGTAGCCGCCGGCCAGCAGCTCGGTGTAGAGCTGCGCCGCGATGGTCTTGAGCTGACGCGGCGTGACCCGCAGCGCGACGCCGTACATGCGGTCGCGCCAGGACCAGAAGTCATCGGCCTCGCTGTCGCGCTGCTCGGCCAGGCCGACGAAGGCGCGCTGGAAGGCGTGGCTGTGCGCGTCGACCAGGCTGGGCAGCACCGGGCCGTCCAGTCGACGCGCGTCGGCCGGTGCCTCGGCCGCCGACACGCCGGCCTTCACCTCGACCCAATGGCCATCGGCATCCGCCCGCAGCAGCACATCGGCTTGCCAGCGTCCGTCCAGCCAGGCCAGCGGCGCATGGAAGGCGGTGCCGCTCGGACTCCCGCTGGTGCTCCCGATCGTGACCCCGCTCATGCGCCCGCCCCTTGACCGCCCTCGGACTTGCGGCCGGGATTCGCCAGCAGATAGCCCTGCAGCAGCATGGACAGCACGGGCCGCACCCGTTCGACACAGGCGTCGTCGAGCTCATAGCCGGTGAAGCCCATCTCGCCCTCGACCATGTAGCAGCGATAGCACATCTCCAGCTGCACGGCCTGCTGGCCGAGCTCGGGCCGGCCGTACTGGCGCGTGATGTAGCCGCCCTTGAAGCGGCCATCGACCACCCAGCTGAAATCGTTCTGCGACGACAGCACGATCTCCATCGCCTGCCGCGTGGCCTGGCGGCAGGACTTGCCCTCCACCGTGCCGATGTTCAGGTCGGGCAGCCGGCCCTCGAAGAGCCACGGCAGCTCCGAGCGGATGCTGTGCGCCTCGAAGAGCAAGGCGTGGCCGTGCTCCTGGCGCAGGCGCTGGAGCTCGCCCTGCAAGGCCTGGTGATAGGGCGCCCAGTAGTTCTGGACGCGCCGCTGTTTCTCTTCGGCGTCCGGCGCCTGGCCGTCCCGGTAGAGCGGCTCGCCGGTGAAGAAGCGCGTCGGGCACAGCTCGGTGTTGGACGCGCCGGGATACATGGGCGTGTCCTCGGGCGGCCGGTTCAGGTCGATCAGGTAGCGTGAGTAGCGCGGAATCAGCAACCCCGCGCCGAGCTGCTCGGCCAGCGGCGCGTACAGCGGCTCCAGATGCCAGTCGGTGTCCTCGCTGCCGAGCGCGCGCTCGACGTAGCGATGGCGCTGATCCTCGGGGATCTCGCGGCCAACGTGCGGCATGCTGATCAGCAGCGGGGTGCGGCCTCGCCGCAGTTCAAAGACGTCGTGCTTCATCGCTCGTTCCTCGTTGTCTCCTGGTGCGCGATCGGCATGCCGTGGCCGCCGTCGCGCGATCCGTCCCGCCTCGTCAAGCGCGATCACGCGCCCGGCGACGGGTTCATTGATGGACGCTCATGCGCGAGCGCCCGCCCGCCACCGCGAAGCGCAGCGGATTGCGGCCGAACCAGTAGGCCAGCTCGCGCGGATGCGCCGCGTCCCAGACGCAGAAGTCGGCGCGCAGGCCGGCGGCCAAGCGTCCGCGATCGGGCAAGCCGAGCGCCCGCGCCGCGTTCACCGTCAGCCCGCGCAGCGCCTCTTCCGGCGTCATGCGGAAGAAGGTGCAGGCCATGTTGAGCATCAGCAGCAGCGACAGCCCCGGCGAACTGCCCGGGTTGTGGTCCGTCGCGATCGCGATCGGCACACCGGCCTCGCGCAGCGCGGCGATCGGGGGCAGCTTGGTCTCGCGCAGGAAGTAGAAGGCGCCCGGCAGCAGCACCGCCACGGTTCCCGACTCAGCCATCGCCGCGATGCCCGCATCGCTCAGGTACTCGAGGTGGTCGCAGGACAGCGCGCCGAACTCGGCCGCCAGCGCGGCACCGTCCTGGTCGCTGAGCTGCTCCGCATGGAGCTTGACCGGCAGGCCCAGCGTGCGCGCGCTCTCGAAGACGCGACGCGTCTGCGCGGGCGAGAAGGCGATGCGCTCGCAGAAGGCGTCGACCGCGTCGACCAGGCCTTGCTGCATCAGCTCGGGCAGCCAGGCGCAGACGGCGTCGACGTAATCGTCCTGGCGGCCCTCGTACTCCGGCGGCAATGCGTGAGCGCCGAGATAGGTCGTGCGCACCGACAGGCCCAGCTCGCCCAGACGTCGCGCGGCGCGCAGGCACTTGGCCTCGTCCTCCAGCGACAGGCCGTAGCCGGACTTCACCTCGAGGGTGGTCAGCCCTTCGGCCATCAGCGCGCGGGCGCGCGGCACGGCCAGCGCGTGCAGCTCGTCCTCGCCGGCACGGCGCGTCGCGGCCACCGTCGAGCGGATGCCGCCGCCGGCGCGGGCGATCTCCTCGTAGGTCGCGCCCTGCAGGCGGAGCTCGAACTCCGCCGAGCGTTCGCCGCCGTAGACCAGATGGGTGTGGCAATCGATCAGGCCCGGCGTCACCAGCGCGCCGCCGAGGTCGATCACCTCGACATCGGCGCCGCGCCAGCCCTCGGGCAGTTCCGCGATCGGACCGACCCAGGCGAGGCGGTCGTCCTCGACCGCCAGCGCGCCTTCGGGCACCAGGCCCCAGTCGCGCTCCCCCGCCAGCGTGGCCAGCGTCGCGCCGGTCCACAGCGTGCGTCGCCCCGTGTCGGTCGCCGTCGAAGTCGCCATGGCAGTCCCTCCGGAAGTTGTCGCGCTCGTCACGCCGGCCATCGCGCCGGCCATCGCGCCGGTCGCCGCGCTCATGTCTCGCTCCAGACCAGCCACCACGCGGGGCCGTGCTGGTCGCCGTCGTCGAAGACGCAGCTCTGCGCGGCCGGCGACTCGCACCAGGCCAGCGTGTGCGGCGCCAGCGGCACCGAGCGGTGCCCGTGCACCAGCATGCCGCCGCGCTCGGTGAACAGCCCCAGCCAGGTCGCGCCCGCCGGGATGACGGGGCGGTCGGCGGGCAGCACGCGGAACACGCCCGCGTCGCGGCGGTGCATCGCGTTGAAGTCCTGCGTGGGCCCGTCGATCAGCACGCAGTCGGGGGCTTCCTCGCCGCGGAAGGCCAGGATGCCGTCGCCCTGGCGCAGATAGCGGCCCATCAGATGCACGCCCTTGCCCGACAGCACGCCGAACCAGCGGTCCACGCCGGGGAAAGCCGAGAACGGCCCGTCCTTGTCGATGTCGGCGACGCTGATGCGCACCTTCCAGTCGTTCGCATGGGGCCACGCGAGCAGCTCCCGCGTGCGTCCGCCGCCGTTGCGCCACGGGGTCGGCGCGACCTCGTCGGCGGTGATCCTCATCCAGCTCATGTCCTGCACACCTTCGAATTCATCGTTCATCGCCTGCTTCATCGCCGCCCGCCCCGAGCTCATCGGCACGCCCGGGCCTCAGGCCTGGAAGCTGCCTTCGAGGAAATAGCGGCTGCCCGGATGCACCAGGCGCACCGCGGTCACGGTGCGGCCCAGGCTGGACGTCGCGCGTTTGACCACCAGGCAGGGCTCGCCGCGCGGCATGCCCAGCAGCCGCGCCTCCAGCGCGTTGGGCATCTCCGCTTCGATCGTATAGCGGGCCTCCGACAACGGCGCCACCTCGAGCAGGTAATGCGTGGGCGTCACATGCTCGAAGTCCTGTTTCATGTAATCAGGTGCAACGGCGGGATTCACCCATCGGTCCTCGCACTGGATGGGCACGCCGTTCTCGCGATGCACGATGACGCTGTGGAACAGCGTCGCGCCGGCGCGCAGCCCGAACTGCCTGGCCTGCTCCGCGTCCGCCTTGACCGCCTCCAGCACATGGACCTTGGCCTCGTGGCGATGGTTGCGGGCGGCGATCTCCTCGTGCACGTCGCGCACCGTCAAGGTCGACGCGATGCGGTGCAGTTCCGCGACGAAGCTGCCCACGCCCTGCACCCGATCGACCATGCCCTCCTGATGCAACTCGCGCAGCGCGCGGTTGACCGTCATGCGGCTGACGCCGAACTGCTCGGTCAGCTCGGACTCCGACGGCAGGCGCTCGCCGGGCCGCCAGCGGCCGCTGGCGATGCCCTCGCGCAGGTGGGTCTTGACCTTCAGATATTGCGGCGCCGGCCCGCTGGCCGGGGCGCTGGATGACTTGCTCGCCATGGGGTCGCATCCTACTTGACTGTACTTGTATAGACAACTAGAGTCCGCCGCATTCGCGCTGCAAGACGCGATGAACCAGGAGACCTGTCCATGACCGTATCGACCTCCGCCGCGTCCCCGCCGACGCCTCACGGCGCGTCCACCGCGTCCACGGCGCCGTCCCGGCTGCTGGAGACCCGCAGCATCGACCGCGTCCCCGAGCGCGAACGCTACGGCCAGCCCAGCAGCCAGTTCAGCCTCTGGATGGCGGCCAACCTGCAGATCACCGCGGTGGTCGACGGCGCGCTGGCCATCGTCTTCGGCGCGGAGGCGCTGACCGCCATCGTCGGCCTGCTGCTGGGCAACCTGCTGGGCGGCGCGGTGATGGCGCTGCATTCGGCGCAGGGCCCGCGGCTGGGCCTGCCGCAGATGATCTCCAGCCGCGTGCAGTTCGGCGTCAAGGGCGCGGCCCTGCCGCTGATGCTCACGCTGGTCATGTACCTGGGCTTCGCGGCCACGGGCACGGTGCTCTCCGGCCAGGCGATCAACCTGCTGCTGGGCGCCCAATCGCCGCTGGTCGGCATCCTGATCTTCGGCGGCCTGACCGCGCTGATCGCCACCGTCGGCTACCGGCTGATCCACGTCGTGGGCCGCATCTCCACCGTGCTGGGCATCATCGGCTTCGGCTATCTGGCGCTGCGGCTGTTCCAGCAGCACGACATCGCCTCGGCCTTCGGCCAGAAGCCTTTCTCGCTGGCCTCGCTGCTGCTGACCATGGCGCTGGCGGCCGGCTGGCAGATGACCTTCGCGCCCTATGTCGCGGACTACTCGCGCTACCTGCCCACCAGTACGTCGACGTCCCGCGCCTTCTGGACCACCTTCAGCGGCACCGTGCTCGGCGCCCAGCTGGCGATGACCTTCGGCGTCCTGGTCGCGGCCGTGGGCGGCGGCTTCCTGAAGAACCAGGTCGGCTTCATGGGCGAGCTCGCCGGCCCCGCCGTGGCGGCCGCGATCTACGTCGTCATCGTCGCCGGCAAGCTCACCGTCAACTGCCTGAACGCCTACGGCGGCTGCATGACGCTGCTGACCACCATCAGCGCCTTCCGCCCCTCCATGCGCATCGGACCGGCCGCGCGCACGACAGCCATCCTGGGCTTCGTCGCGCTGTCCATGGCGGTGGCGGTGCTGGCCAGCGCCGACTTCCTGAACAACTTCAAGAACTTCGTCCTGCTGCTGCTGGCGGTCTTCGTGCCCTGGAGCGCCATCAACCTGGTCGACTACTACCTGGTCTCGCGCGAGAAAGTCGACATCCCCGCGCTCTACGACCCGAACGGCCGCTACGGCGCGTACAACGGGATGGCGCTGGGCTGCTACGTGATGGGCGTGCTGGTGCAGATCCCCTTCCTCAACCAGAAGCTGTACCGCGGCCCGCTGGCCGACCTGCTCGGCGGTGCCGACATCTCCTGGATCGTCAGCCTGGTGCTGACCTCGCTGGTCTATTACCCGCTGGCCAAGCGCTCCATGCGCGTGCCGGCTTACATGATCTATCCCGACGGCGAGACCGCACCCGGCCGCCGCTGAGCGCCGAGCCCCCTCGCCCCCGTTTCCTTGAATCTTTCCGAATCCCTGAAGGACCCCACCATGAGCAACGCCCAACCCCGCGTCGTCCGCGCCCCCGTCGGCACGCAACTGACCTGCAAGAACTGGCTGATCGAGGCCGCCTACCGGATGATCCAGAACAACCTGGACCCGGTCGTGGCCGAGAACCCCGACGCCCTGGTCGTCTACGGCGGCATCGGCAAGGCGGCGCGCAACTGGGACTGCTTCGAGCAGATCCTCACGTCGCTCAAGAACCTCAACGAGGACGAGACCCTGCTGATCCAGTCGGGCAAGCCGGTCGGCGTCTTCCCGTCGCACGTGGACGCGCCGCGCGTGCTGCTGGCCAACTCCAACCTTGTGCCGGCCTGGGCCAACTGGGAGCACTTCAACGAGCTGGACCGCAAGGGTCTGATGATGTACGGCCAGATGACGGCCGGCTCGTGGATCTACATCGGCTCGCAGGGCATCGTGCAGGGCACCTATGAAACCTTCGCCGAGGCCGGCCGCCAGCACTTCGGCGGCGACATGGTCGGCCGCTGGGTGCTGACCGCCGGCCTGGGCGGCATGGGCGGCGCGCAGCCGCTGGCGGCGACCTTCGCCGGCGCCTGCTCGCTGACCATCGAGTGCCAGCAGTCGCGCATCGACTTCCGCCTCAAGACCCGCTACGTCGACGAGCAGGCCACCGACCTGGACGACGCGCTGGCCCGCATCGCCAAGTACACGGCCGAGAAGAAGGCCGTCTCCATCGCGCTGCTGGGCAACGCGGCGGAGGTGCTCCCGCAGCTGGTCGCCCGCGTGAAGGCCGGCAGCGCGATCAAGCCGGACCTGGTCACCGACCAGACCTCGGCGCACGACCTGATCAACGGCTACCTGCCGGTGGGCTGGACCGTGGAGCAATGGAAGGCCGCCGCGGGCGACGCGTCCAGGCACGCCGACCTGAAGGCCGCCGCCGCGCGCGGCTGCGCGGTCCACGTGCAGGCCATGCTGGACTTCCAGGCCATGGGCATCGCCACCGTCGACTACGGCAACAACATCCGCCAGGTCGCCTTCGACCAGGGCGTGAAGAACGCCTTCGACTTCCCCGGCTTCGTGCCCGCCTACGTGCGCCCGCAGTTCTGCGAGGGCCGCGGTCCCTTCCGCTGGGTCGCCCTGTCCGGCGATCCCGAGGACATCTACAAGACCGACGCCAAGATCAAGGAGCTCTTCCCGCACCACGCCGGCGTGCACCGCTGGCTGGACATGGCGCGCGAGCGCATCGCCTTCCAGGGCTTGCCCGCGCGCATCTGCTGGCTGGGCCTGGGCGAGCGCCACAAGGCCGGCCTGGCCTTCAACGAGATGGTCCGCACCGGCGAGCTGAAGGCGCCGATCGTGATCGGCCGCGACCACCTGGACTCCGGCTCGGTGGCCAGCCCCAACCGCGAGACCGAGTCCATGAAGGACGGCTCCGACGCCGTGTCCGACTGGCCGCTGCTCAACGCCATGCTCAACACCGCGGGCGGCGCGACCTGGGTGTCGCTGCACCACGGCGGCGGCGTGGGCATGGGCTACTCGCAGCACAGCGGCGTGGTGATCGTCTGCGACGGCACCGAAGCCGCCGACAAGCGCATCGCCCGCGTGCTGTGGAACGATCCCGGCACCGGCGTCATGCGCCATGCCGACGCCGGCTACGAGATCGCCCAGACCACGGCCCGCGAGCGCGGCCTGAAGCTGCCGATGCTCGACCGCTGAGCGCCGACGCTCACCGACACGCACCGCGCAGGTGTCCAATCCGGGATCGATCGCCGGTCCCGTCATCGAATCCGTTTTCTCTTCGAGTCCCCATGACGACTTCCATGCATCTCATCCCCGGCCAGCTGTCGCTCGAGCAGCTGCGCCGCATCCGCGCCGGCGACGTCTCGCTGGCCCTGCATCCGGACGCCTGGCCCGCGGTGCGCCGCGGCGCCGCCGTCGTGCAGGCCGCCGCGGCCGGTGACGACCCGGTCTACGGCGTCAACACCGGTTTCGGCAAGCTCGCGTCCAAGCGCATCGGCAAGGACGAGCTGGCCGCGCTGCAGCGCAACCTGATCCGCTCGCACTGCGTGGGCGTGGGCGCGCCGCTGGCGCCGGCCGTCGTGCGGCTGATGCTGGCGACCAAGGCGGCCTCGCTGGCGCGCGGCTTCTCCGGCGTGCGCGAGTCCGTCGTGCAATGCATCCTCGACGCCTTCAACGCGGGCCTGGTGCCCTACGTGCCGGCGCAGGGCTCGGTGGGCGCCTCGGGCGACCTGGCCCCGCTGTCGCACATGACGCTGGCCCTGATGGGCGAAGGCGAGATGCTGGTCGACGGTCAGCGCAAGCCCGCCCTGGCCGAGATCGAGAAGGCCGGCCTGAAGCCGCTGGTGCTGGAGGCCAAGGAAGGCCTGGCGCTGATCAACGGCACGCAGACCTCGACCGCGCTGGCGCTGGACGCGCTGCTGCGCTTCGAGACCGTCTATGCCGCCGCCGTCGTCAGCGGCGCGCTCAGTCTGGACGCCGCGCGCGGCAGCGACGGCCCCTTCGATCCCCGCATCCATGAGGTGCGCGGCCAGCCCGGCCAGATCGAGGCCGCCGCCGCGTATCGTCAGCTGCTGGCGGGCAGCGCGATCCGCCAGTCGCATCGCGACGGCGACGATCGCGTGCAGGACCCCTACTGCCTGCGCTGCCAGCCGCAGGTCATGGGCGCCTGCCTGGACCAGTCGCGCTATGTCCGCGACGTGCTGCTGCGCGAGGCCAACGCGGTGACCGACAACCCGCTGGTCTTCGCCCCCGAGGAAGGCGTCCCGACCATGATCAGCGGCGGCAACTTCCACGCCGAGCCGGTGGCCCTCGCCGCCGACGCGCTGGCCTGCGCGGTCGCGGAGGTCGGCGCCATCGCCGAGCGCCGCATCGCGATGCTGATCGACACCGGCGTGTCGCGCCTGCCGCCCTTCCTGACCGAGAACGCCGGCCTGAACAGCGGCTTCATGATCGCCCACGTCACCGCCGCGGCGCTGGCCAGCGAGAACAAGTCGCTCGCCCATCCGGCCAGCGTGGACAGCCTGCCGACCTCGGCCAACCAGGAGGACCACGTGTCGATGGCCACCTTCGGCGCGCGGCGTCTGGGCGCGATGCTGGACAACACCGCCCACATCGTCGCCATCGAGCTGCTGGCCGCCGCGCAGGGCATCGAGTTCCTGCGTCCGCTGCGCAGCTCGGCGCCGCTGGAGGACGTGCATGCGCTGCTGCGCACGCGCTGCCCGGCCATGCACGAGGACCACTACCTGGCGCCCGACATCGAGCACGCCTTCGCCCTGGTCAACGACGACGGCGAGCACGGCGTGGCAACACTGCTGCATCGCCGAACTGATATGGTCGTGCTCCGTTGAGGTCCGGGCCGGTCGCGGCCCGTGGTCTCGACCCGTGAGGCGGCCCCGGCGCCGACTCACGGCGCCGGCCCGCTTCGCATCGACCGATCCATGACCGCCACCCTGCTCGCTCTCTTCCGCCCGCTGTCGGGCCCCGCGCATCACGCGCTGCCGCGCCGCGCCACCGCGCCAGCCGCCTCGGCGCTTGTCCGCTTCGTTGCGGCGCTGTTGCTGCTGCTCGTCGGCGCGCACGCGTCGGCGGCGGTGCGGGTGATCTTCGACATCGACATGCGCGAGGAGATCCGCGCCGGCCGCTTCGACCCGACGCGGGACAGGGTCGTCGTGCGCGGCGGCGCGGCGCCGCTGAGCTGGTCGACGTCCCTGCCCGCGCGCAAGGCGGGCCTGGGCAAGGACGAGGAGGCCGAGAGTGCCGGCCGCTACACGGCCGAGGCGGTCTTCGACAAGATCCCCGCCGGCGGCAACGTGCCCTACAAGTTCCGCATCGAGCGCCCCGGCCAGCCCGAGGGCGAGGCCGGCTGGGAGACCGGCGGCAACCGCTCGCTGGAGCTGGTGTCCGAGGTCGTGCGCGTGTCGCGCGCCTTCAACGCGCCGGGCGCGCCCATCTCGCTGAGCCGCGCCGGCACCATCGAGCGCCTGGACCCGCTGCCCGGCGGCCCGCTGGCCCCGCGCGCCGTGCAGGTCTGGCTGCCGCCCAACTACGAGCGCGACACCGCGCGCCGCTATCCGGTGCTCTATCTGCACGACGGCCAGAACGTCTTCGACGCGGCCGCGGCCGGCGCCGAATGGCAGGTCGACGAGACCGCGCAGCACCTGGTCGTCAGCGGCCAGATCCAGCCCTTGATCATCGTGGCCGTGTCCAACACGCCGGACCGCGTCGCCGAGTACACGCCCAGCGCGATGAGCCGCGACGGCCACACGCAGGGCGGCAAGGCCGCCGACTACGCGCGCTACCTGATCGGCCAGCTCAAGCCGGCGATCGACGCCCGCTACCGCACGCTGACCGACGCCGGTCACACGGCGGTGGGCGGCTCCTCGCTGGGCGGCATCATGAGCCTGTGGCTGGCGGTGCATCACGGCGACGTCTACGGGACGGCGCTGGTCGTGTCGCCCTCACTGTGGTGGGACGACGAGTTCCCGATCCGCGACACGCGCCAGACGCCGCTGCCGATGTCGGTCGCGCGCCCCCGGCTGTGGCTGGACATGGGCACCGGCGAAGGCCCGGACGCCATCAAGCAGCTGCGTCAGCTGCGCTCGGTGCTCTACGCGCGCGGCTGGGCGGCCGGCGATATCGGCTACCTGGAAGTCCAGGGCGGCACGCACGACGAGAACAGTTGGGCCGCGCGCGTCGATCCGATGCTGCGCTTCGTCGACCGGCAGTTCAACGCGGCCCCGCGCGACGGCAACCGCACGCAGCGCGACCCCTTCCCGGTCGAGACCCGGCCCGCCATGCCCAAGGGCCAGGGCACCTACTGAGCACTTGCCTCGGGGCCGCTCCCGCGATCGCCGCGGGAACGCAGGCAACGGGGACGGTCAGGCGGGAACAGGGCGCGTGGAGCCCGCTCGTCCTCACGACCGACAGCGGCCTCAGTACCGCCCGGTCGCCCCCGCGACGCGCAGATAGACGTAGGCGACCCACGCCACCAGCGCCCGCCCGAGGAAGCCGCGCAAGCCGCGCGCCTCGGGCTGCTCGACGCGCCGCGACAGCGCCACGGCGGCATCGAACTCCCGGGCCACGTCGCCCGAGAACGCCGCGTCCCGCACGACGACATTCGCCTCCAGGTTCAGCAGCAGCGACAGCGGATCGATGTTGGAGCTGCCCACCGTCGCCCAGTCCTCGTCGACCACGCAGATCTTGGCGTGCAGGAAGGCCGGCGTGTACTCGTAGATGTGGACGCCATGGCCCAGCAGCTCGTCGTAGAGCGCGTGCGCGGCCACCGCGGCGATGCGGTAGTCCACCTTCCCCTGCAGCAGCAGCCGCACCTGCACGCCGCGCTTGGCGGCGTCCTTGAGCGCGCGCCGGAAGCGCTGCCCCGGATAGAAGTAGGGCGTGATCAGGTCGACCCGCGTGGTCGCGGCGCGGATGGCCTCGACATAGGCGCGCTCGATGGTGCGGCGCTGGCGCAGGTTGTCGCGCAGCACGAAGGCGGCCCGCACCGGCGGCAGCCGGCTGGGGTCGCGCCGGCGATGCTCGGCGCGCGGCATGCGGATGCGGCGCATCAGGCGCTTGGCGCGCCGCGTGGGCGAGGCGCTGCGGATCATCGCCCGCATCTCGTCGCCGAAGTCGTGGCCCAGCCAGGCCCGCGTCCAGACCGCCCGCGCGGCCTGCTCGACCGAGCGCACGATCGGTCCGCCCAGCCCCACCGCGAAGTCCAGCCGCGGCGTCTCCGTGCGGCCGTGGTGCAGGTCCACGCGATCGTCGATGACGTTGATCCCGCCGACGAAGGCCTGGCGCCCGTCGACCACGCACAGTTTCTGGTGCAGCCGCCGCAGTTGCCCCGGATGCAGCCAGTTCCACCACCGGTCGATGGGTCGGAACACCGCCAGCGCCACCGGCGCGTCGGCCAGCTGCTCGCGCAGCCAGGCCAGGCTGCCCTTGGTGCCGAAGCCGTCCACCACCACCCTCACCCGCACGCCGCGCAGCGCGGCGCGACGCAGCGCGGCCACCGTGGCGGCACCGGCCTCGTCGTCATGGAAGATGTAGGTGGCCAGCCAGACCTCGTGCTCGGCCCGGTCGATGGCCTCGATCTGCGCGGGGAACAGCGCGTCCCCGCCGCAGAGCAGCCGCACCGAGTTCGCCCCGGTGAAGCTGGGCTGGGACCCGAGGGTCCACGGGAAGAGGGGTTCCGCCGGCCGCTTCAAGATTCCAGGACGAGTTCGGCCAGCAGCGGCAGGTGGTCGGACATGCGCGCCCAGGTCGGGCCGCGCGGCACCTTCATGTCCACGCAGCGCAGCCCGCGCATGTAGATGCGGTCCAGCGAGAACACCGGCACCCGCGACGGGAAGGTCGGCAGCGAGCGCTTGGCGCCGGGCAGCAGCGCGCGGCTCATGCCGGTGGCGCGCATGGGCTCGTCCAGCCGCTCGCCCCAGTCGTTGAAGTCGCCCGCCACCACCAGCGGCGCGCCCTTGGGCACGTGGTCCTCGATGAAGGCCGCCAGCCGCTGCACCTGCCGCACGCGGCTGCCGTGGATCAGGCCCAGGTGAGCGACCACGGTGTGCACCTCGGTGCCCTGCCACTGCACCGGCACGTGCAGCAGGCCGCGCTGCTCGAAGCGGTGGTCGGAGACGTCGTGATGGCCGACGTCGCCGATCGGGTAGCGCGACAGCAGCGCGTTGCCATGCTCGCCGTGGCGCGTGACCGCGTTGGTCCGGTAGGCCACCTCGTAGCCGTCGGGCGCGAGGAACTCGGCCTGGCCCTGCTCCGGCCAGCCGAAATAGGTGCGCTCGAACTGGCGCGCCTCGCGGTGATGGAAGAGCCGGACCTCCTGCAGGAAGACCAGGTCCGCGTCCAGCGCCCGCACGCCCATGCCCAGGTTGTGGATCTCCAGGCGCTTGCCCAGGCCCATGCCGCGCACGCCCTTGTGGATGTTGTAGGTCGCCACGCGCAACCGACCGACGCTCTGCGCGGGCGAGGTGTCGGTGGTCGCGGAATTCATGTGGGCGGCGTGGCGCGGCGTCGGTCGGGTCATCGCGCGGCCTCCGGGCGGGCCGGGGCGCCCGCGCCGCGCCGCGCGGGCAGCTGCAGGATGGCCTCGGCGTTGGACGGGGAGAAGCACAGGTCGGCGGCCTCGCGCCACGGGAGCCAGCGCAGGTTCAGGTGCTCGCGCGGGGCCAGGCGCACCGGGGTGCCGGCCGGCACCGTGAGGCCGAAGACGTGCTCGGTGTTGCGCGTCACGCCGGGCGCGTAGCGGTGGCGCCAGACGGGATAGATCTCGTAGCGATTGGCCAGGTCCCAGTCGACCAGCGCGCCCGGGGTCAGGTCTTGCACGCGGATGCCGGTCTCCTCCTCCACCTCGCGGGCGGCGGTCAGCGACAGCGGCTCGTCCGGCGTGTCCTTGGAGCCGGTCACGCATTGCCAGAAGCCGGGGCGGTCGGCGCGCTCCAGCATCAGCACCTCCAGCGCGTCGGTGTGGATGACGACCAGGACGGATTCGGGAATCTTGAAGGGCCGCGCGGCGGACTCCGGCACGGGGTCCGGACACGCGGGCAGCACGGGGGCGACGGGGGCTTCGCTCATGCGGGCAAGCATACCGCGACGCCTGCGGCGGACCGCCGCCGGCGGATGTCGCGCCCCGTCCTCGCGAGGTCTCGTGCCAGCCTCGCCACAGAGGCGACATGCCCGCGAACGCGCGCGACAAGAGCAGGACACACGAGGGCGCATGGCGGCGCCCGACACGCGCGGCGTCCGCTGCGGCAATGCTTGTTCACAGGCGATGTACATCGGTGTCGGCGGATGTGCGGCAGGAAATATAGAAAGTTTGTACTGGCGTGATCACCGGCGAGTCATCGGGGCATCCGCCGTGCCGCGGGTCGGAAGAATCCATTCCACCGCAACCACTGCCCCGGAGGGGTCATGAGCTCAGTCACCAGCAGCACCGGCGCCGGCATTCCGCTGATCGCCTCCCAACAGCTCGTCAGCCGCCCCGGCGGCAGCTTCGAGATCAACGCCCGCGAGTACGGCACCGTCGCCGCCGGCGCCATCGGCCTGGCGCAAGCCGCGGTGCAGGGCGGCGAGAACGCCGTCAGCGCCGTCGTGCACTGGAGCGAGGAAGGCCTGCAGGCGCTGGAGGACGGCGCCAAGTCGCTGGGCTCGGCCGTCAGCACCGGCATGAGCGAGGTCAAGGAAGTCGCCACCGACGTGAAGAACGCGGTCGTCAGCGGCACCGGCACCGCGCTCAAGGAACTGGGCGACGCCGGCAGCACCGTGGCCGGCTACCTGGCCGCCGGCGCCGCCGCGGGCAAGGCCCTGATCGACGAGCTGACATGAGCACGCCGCCCCGCTCGCGCGGCTCGCGCCGCCCCTGGCGCCGCGCCTCGATTCGCCGCGCGGGCGTGGCGGCCCTCGCGCTGACGGCGGCGCTCGCGCTGCCCGGCTGCTCCATCCTCAGCCCGGTGCCCAGCATCGAGCTGGTCAAGGCCTCGGCCAGCATGGCGACGGTGGCGATCGGCCAGGGACCGGTGCATGCCAGCCAGACCGTCTTCCATGGCGCGGCCCTGCCGGAGCGCGTCTGCATCGAATACAACCGCGCGCTGGCCCTGCCCGAGTTCGTGCCCGCGCTGATCGCGGAACTGCGCGAGCACGAGGTCCAGGCCCGCGTCTTCGAGCCCGGCGTGCGTCCCGGCGACGAGGCCTGCCCCGCCTGGGTCCATTACCAGGGCCTGCAGCAGTGGGACAAGCCGCCGCTGTCGGACCAGATCCGGCCCTACCTCGCGCAGGCCACGCTGAGCCTGCACGACGCCGGCGGGCGCCTGATGTCCGCCAGCAGCTATCGCAGCGACGACGCGACCATGAGCCTGGGCAAGTGGGCCAGCACGCGCAACAAGCTCGCGCCGGTGGTGCGGGCGCTGCTCACCGGCTTCGAGGGCTGACGACGGGCCGCCGCCGTCGCGCCCGTCGCGATCCAGACACGACACGACTTCGAGGGGGAATTCATGTTCCACGCTTCCACGAGCGCGCGCCGCGGCGCGCTGCTGCTGACCGTCGCCGCGCTGAGCGCCTGCGCCTCGCGCGAGCCGATGCTGGTGCAGGGACCGGTGCAGGTGATGCCCGCGCCCGACGGCGCCTATGTCGAGCGCGTCAACAACGGCGCGATCTACCAGCCGGGCATGGCCGCGGCCTCGCTGTTCACCACCGAACGCCGCGCGCGCCAGGTCGGTGATTCGCTCAAGGTGGCGATCAGCGAATCGCTGAGCGCCTCGCAGAAGAGCAAGACCGACACCAGCCGCGACAACAAGCTCGCGGTCAAGGGTCCGGGCGGCAGCAGCAGCGTCGGCATCATCGACCGCCTGCTCAAGGCCGATGCCAATGCCTCCGGCAGCGACGCCTACAAGGGCAGCGGCGACACCGAGGCCAGTGGCAGCCTGAGCGGTCAGATGGCCGTCTCCGTCATCAACGTGCTGCCCAACGGCCACCTCGTGGTCGCGGGCGAGCGCAGCATCGCGATGAACGGCGGGATGCAGACGCTGCGCTTCTCGGGCGTGGTCAATCCGCAGGACATCCGCACCGGCAACCAGGTGCAGTCGGCCGACGTGGTCAACGCGCGCATGGAGCTGGCCGGCAAGGGCGAGGTCTCGGACGCGGCGCGGCGCAGCTGGTTGCAGCGGGTGCTGACCTCCAGCCTGGCGATCTGGTGAGTGCCCGACATCGATGGGGAGATGCGGCCCCATCGACTAGCAAGTTCTTGCTAGCACCTAGTCATCTCTGACCGATTGAAGCCATCGACCGGGGGCGAGGCGACTACACAAACTGACAGGGTCCTCACAAGAACCTGCCAGCATCATGTCGTCATCCCGCTCCCTCGGCCTTCCGCCGACCGCCCGGACCGCAGCGCCGGCCCCCTCGCCCCAAGTCACCGCCCACCCGGCCGCGTCGCCCGCGATGGCGGAACGCGTCGGACCACCGCCCGGGCCCTCGCGGGCGGGACAGGCCGCGATCAAGGTGCTGCCGGCCGACGCTGCCGGCGAGGATCCGCGCCCGCTTTCCCTCGACGACCTGCCCGAGACCTCGGAGACCCCGTCCGACGGTGAGACGAACGCGCCAGCGGCGGCAGGAGACTCTCCGCTGGCGGAGGCGACCTCGTTCGCCGATGCAGCGCGCCTGGATGCGGTCGGGCAGCGGGCGCTGGAAGCGCCTCTCCAGGCCGCTGATGTCCTCCTGTCCCCCCGGCTGCTGCTGGGCCTGGGCGGCGCGGGGCTGGCGCTCGGCGCCACCGCCGGGGGTGGTGGTGGCATGCGCGGTGAGCCGCCCGCGCAGGTCGCGCCGGAGCCTCCCTTGCGGCCGACGCCTGTCGACCCCGCCGAGCCCGAACCACCTCTTCACCCGGTGCCGCCCATCGGCGTCGAGCCCCCCGCGGACCCGGTGCCGCCCGTCGATCCCGTTCCACCCGTCGACCCCGTTCCGCCCGTCGACCCCGTGTCGCCCCAGCCTCCGGTGACGCCGGTCGAGCCCGAGGGTCCCGATACCCCGTCGACGACGCCGCCTCCCTCGACCTCGCTCCCGGCCCCCGTGCTGGCGCTGCGGCATGACTCCGGCGCCTCGGGCGACGGCTTGACCAACGACGGCACGGTCGTCGTGTCGGGGCTCATCGAAGGCGGCCGCTGGCAGTTCCGCGTGGGCGATGGCGACTGGCAGGACGGCCTCGGCGACGACATCCCCCACGCCGCCGTGGGCGCCGACGGCCCGGTGCGCGTGCAGGTCCGTCAGATCGCCGAGGACGGCCGGGCCGGCGACACCGTCGATCTGCGCTTCCAGCTGGACACGGCGGTCGCCGCTCCCACGCTGCGCCTGCTCAACGACACGGGCGCGCCCGGCGATCACCTGACGCACGATCCCACGCTGGCGCTCGCCGGGCTCGAGACCGGCGCCACCTGGTCGTACAGCCTGGACGGCGGCGCCACCTTCACGGCGGGCAATGGCACGCAGTTGCCCGGCTCGGCCTTCGCCGCCGACGGCCCGGCCGTGGTGCTCGTCCGGCAGACCGACGCCGCCGGCAACACGGCCACCTCCGCGCCGCTGACGCTCGTGGTCGACACCACCGTGGCGACCCCGACGCTCGCGCTCAAGCGGGACACCGGCGTCGACGGCGACGGCATCACCGCCGACGGCACCGTCGTCATCGGCGGACTGGAGGCCGGCGCCACCTGGTCCTACAGCCTGGACCGGGGGCACAGCTGGCAGACGGGCCAGGGCGACGAGCTGCCCCCCGCCCCCCTCCGCCCGGATGGCGCGGTCGACCTGTGGGTCCGGCAGACCGACGCCGCCGGCAATGTCAGCCCCGCGAGTCGCCTGAGCTTCACGCTGCAGACCCAGGTCGGCGGGCTGACCCCGATCCTGATGGCCGACACCGGCACGCGCTCCGACGACCTGGTGACGCGCGACGCCCGCGTGCGCGTGCTCGGCCTGGCCGATGGGGCGCGCTGGGAGTACCGCGTCTCGGGCGACCCGGACTGGCAGGCCGGCCTCGGCGACGAGATCGCCGCCAGCCGCTTCCCGACCGACGGCGCCTGGACCGTCGAGGTCCGTCAGATCGACCCGGCCGGCAATGTCGGCGACACGGGTTCGCTGAGCTTCACGCTGGACACGCAGGTCGGCACGCCGACTCCCAGCCTGGCGCTGGACTCGGGTCGTCCGGGCGACCTGATCACCAACGATCCGACGGTGAACGTCGCCGGGCTGGAGTCGACCGGGACCTGGGACTACCGCCTCGGCGACGCCGGGGCCTGGACCGCCGGTGGCGGCGCGCAGCTCGCCGGCGCGATCCTGGCCGACGGCGACATCGATCTCCAGGTCCGCCAGACCGACCTCGCCGGCAACCAGAGCACCGCCGGCCGACTGCGCTTCACCCTGGACACCGATGGCAGCGCGAGCGGTCTGCACCTGAGCTTGAAGACGGACAGCGGCGACTCGGACGACTTCGTGTCCAACGCGCTCGACGTGATGGTGCACGGCGTCGAGTCCGGCGCCACATGGCAGTTCCGGCTCGAGGGTGCGGCGGGCTGGACCGACGGCGTGCTCGATGGCGACGGCGGCGCGATCCCCGCGACGCTGTTCCAGGGCGACGGCGACCATGTGCTGCTGGTGCGCCAGATCGACGCGGCCGGCAATCCGAGCAAGCCCCTGCGGGTCCGCCTGGTGCTGGACACGCAGGTCGAGACGCCGACACTGGCGCTGGTCGACGACACGGGGACCTCCGCCACCGATGGCCTGACACGCGACGCCACGGTGCGCGTGAGCGGCCTGGAGCTGGGCGCGACCTGGGCCTACAGCCTCGACGCCGGCGTGACCTGGACGCGGGGCAGCGGCACGGAGATCAACGCGAATGTCTTCGCCGACGGCGCGACGTCGTTGCGCGTCCATCAGGTCGACGCCGCGGACAACGTGAGCGCCGAGGCCACGCTGAACTTCACCGTCGACACCGGCGCCATCGCCCCCGGCGCGACCCTGGCGCACGACACCGGCCTCAGCGCGACGGACCGCCTGACCCGCGACGCGACCGTGCGGGTCGACGGCATCGAGCCGGATGCCCGCTGGCAGTACCGGATCGATGGAGGCGAATGGGTCGATGGCGTCGGCGATCGCATCGACGCCGACCGCTTCGGATCGGACGGCGCGGTGCAGCTGCGCCTGAGGCAGCTCGATGCGGCCGGCAACACCAGCACCATCCGCCTGTTCACCTTCGACCTGGACACCCACGTCGATGCCGCGACCGTGTCGCTCACCCGGGACAGCGGCGCCAGCGGCAGCGACGGCATCACCCGCGACGCGTCGATCACGGTCGACGGCCTGGAGGCCGGCGCCCAGTGGCGATACAGCCTGGACGGCGGCGCGACCTTCCAGGCCGGCAGCGGGTCGACGATCCCCGCCACGGTCTTCACGACCGACGGGACGATCCATCTGCTGGTGCGCCAGACCGACGCCGCCGGCAACAGCGCCGACGCGACACTGGCCTTCACCCGCCTGACCAGCGCCGGCCCGCTCGATCTGAGCGACCTCGCCGGCCAGCAGGACCAGACCCGCGCGGTGCTGGACGGTCGGGCCGCGGCGGCGGGCGCGCCGCTGACGGCCTTGCAGGGGCGGCTCACCACGGCCGACGCGCACGAGCTGCGCATCGTCCTGGGCGGCGCCGCCTTGGACCCGGCGCACGATCGCTGGGTGCTCGACACCGAGATCGCGCTGGATGCGGACGCGGTGGCCGATGGCGTGGCCGTCGGCGGCCAGGCGGGCCTCTCCTACCGCTACGACAGCGCCTCGCGCGAGCTGCGTCTCTGGCACACCGACGGCAGTGCGCTCACGGGCGGCGAGCTCACCGCGCTGACCAACGCGATCCGCCTGCGCAATGGCGAGACCGCCCCGCTGCCGGGCGCGCGCCGCGCCACGCTGACCGTCGAGGACATGGCGGGCAACGTGAGCGCCGCCTCGACCGTGGTGCTCGACATCGACACCCGCTCGCCGTCGCTGGACCTGAACGGCGCGACCGCGGGACTGAACGCGGACAGCGCCACCGCGCGCCTCGACCAGGCCGCCACGCTCTTCGCCGCGGACCTGCGGATCGACCATGACAATCCGGCCGCGACCGTGCGCGACCTGCGGCTGGTGCTGTCCGGTCCTGCCGCAGGGCGCGACGATCAGCTGGTCAGCACCGATCGCGGCGTCGCCACCCCGCTCGCCACCGACGGACAGGCCTTCCAGGCCGGCGGCGTCGACTGGGTCCTGCGCCTCGTCTCCGGCAGCTACACGCTCACCCGCGCCGACGGGGCCAACGCCTCGGTCGATGACGCGCAGGCGCTGCTGCGAACGCTGGGCCTGCGCAACACGACGGCCTCGCCGCTGCAGGGAGACCGGACCTTCGCCGTCGTCGTGACCGACCAGAACGGCCGCGTCGCGCGAGCCTCGGGCACGGTCACCTTCGACAGCGTCGCGCCCACGCTCGACTTGAACGGCAGCGCGCCCGGCGTGGACCGCACCGTGGCGGTCACGCCCGGCCTCCCGTGGGCCTTCGCCGTGGCCAACCCGGCCGCCGGCGCCGTCGTCGAGTCCGACACGCTGCGCGCGCTGACCCTGCGCTTCGGCGCGGCCACCCCCGGCGCCTTCGACATCGCCTCCGCGACGGCGGGCGAATGGGTCGGGCTCTTCGACCCGGCCAACGGCGCGGACCGCGGCACGATGCTGCGGCTGGGCGGGGCCGGCGTGCTGCAGAGCGCGCAGCTCGTGGCGGGCAAGATGGTGACGCTCACGCTGGGCGCGGGCGCGACGCCGACGCTCACGGTGACCGCCGACACGCCGCTCAGCGCCGACGAGGCCTCGCAGGTGCTGCGCGCGCTGTACTACACCTGCGACGCGGACGCCGTGCGCGGCGCGCGGACCGTCTCGGTCGGCGCCATCGACCGGGCCGGCAACACGACCACCACCGGCGCGATCACCACGCTGGACCTGCGTTCCGCGGGCACGCCGATCATCGGCCTCGCGACCTCGTCCGACACGGGCCTGCATGCCAACGACGCGGTGACGCGACTCAGCGGCAGCGCGCAGGCGCCGCTGACCCTCGCCGGCTTCGCGACGGCGGGCCGCGCGCTGACGGTCTTCGAGGACCGGGACGGCAACGGCCAGCTGAGCGCCGGCGAGGCCCTCGGCACGGCCACCGCCGACGCCACCGGTCGATGGACCCTGACGCTGGCCGGCACGGGCCTGTCGGACGGCTCCCACCTGCTCGGCGCGACCGACGGCCGCATGACCTCCGGCCTGCTGGACCTGACGGTCGACACGCGCGCGCCGGCCAGCACCTTCGCGCTGGGACAGTCGGTGAAGGTCCGCCCGCTGCTGTCAGGCATCACCGACCCCGGCATGACGGTGAGCGTGGAGCTGGACACCGACGGCGACACCCGCAACGGCTACGAGGTGCGCTACCTCACCCGGACCGATGCGGCCGGGCGCTGGACGCTGGACACCGCCACGGCCACGCCGACGCAGGGCACGCCGCACCTGTTCGCCAGTGGCGACGCGGTCCAAGCGCGCGTGACCACGCAGGATCTGGCCGGCAACGAGACGGTCCGCACCGCCAGCAGCGTCGCGGTGGAGGCGGTGTACTCGGTGTCGGACGCGCAGATGATCGAGGGCGTCGACGGGCAACGGGAACTGGTGTTCCTGGTGTCGCGGACCGGCGACCTGAGCGTCGCGGGCAACGTGCATTACGCGGTCGACCCGCGCGCCAGCTCGGCCCAGGCCATCGTCGGCGGCGCGGCCGCCGACAACGACTACGCCGGGACCGCCGCCGGCACGCTGGCCTTCGCCGCCGGCGAGAGCAGCCGCGTGATCCGCTTCACCGTCAACGGCGACCACTACCGCGAGGTCAACGACAAGCTGATCGTGCGCCTGGACAGCGCCGTCGGCGGCGACATCAAGGACGGCCTGGGCATCGGCAACATCAACGAGGTCGACGTCAACCAGCTGCAGGCCGCCTACGGTCTGCGCGACCTCAATCCGCGTTCGAACGACTACGCGATCCGGGTCCGGCGCGCCTCGGACAACGCCGAGCAGGACATCGGCTTCGACGCCGACGGTGAGCTGGACACGGGCGCGCTGCTGGCCTTCGTCGGCACGGGCGCCGGGGACAAGGGCTTCGTCTCGCGCTGGTACGACCAGTCGGGCCACGGACGGGACATGACGCAAGGCGACCTCGCCAGGCAGGGTGTCGTGGTCGACGGCGGCAAGCTGGTCACGCGCGCGGACGGGTCGGTCGGCATCAGCTTCAACAACGGACGCAACGGCGCGAACAACGATTACATGGCGGCGGCGGGCCTGGCGGCCACCGACTGGACGAGCGCCGCCGTCTACGCCAAGGTGCAATCGGAAGGCAACGCCAACGGGTCTCTGTTCAACCTGGGAGGCGCGGGGAGCGACCGCCTGAGTGCCTGCTATCCCGAGGGGAATCCCGCGAAGGGCTATATCTTCGATATCGGCGGCCCGTCTGCTGATGGGCGTCTTGTTCGTTCCACCGCGACGCCGTCGGAGCTCCTCGGCAAGGCGAACGACGTCGTCCTCGAGGCCCACGCCGGCAACGTCGGAGGAGGCTCCGCGGCGCTGAACTACACCGACGGAAAACAGGTGATCTTCGAGAACGGCATGCGTGTGACCTCCGACGCCACATTGCCGGGACAGTTCTCCACGACCGCCGAGTGGAAGTTGGCCTGGCACGGCGCCTACGGCACCGTGGACAGCAACTACTACCAGCAGGCCATGTACAACGAGTTCCTCGTCTACCTGGCCAAGGACAACAGCACGCCGGACGTTCGCGCCCTGCAAGGGACGACGGGCAACGACGTGCTGAGCTTCTCGGGCGAGACGGGGCTCACCGGCATCGACGGACTGGCCGGCGAGGACACGCTCTACCTGTCCGGTTCGATGAACCTCGACCTCGCCGCCTTTCCCCAAGGGGTGCGCGGCATCGAGCAGGTCTGGATGGAGAACGGCGCGGCCAACACGCTGACGCTGACGACCTCGACCCTGGCGGCCAACGGCAACATGCCGCTGACCGTGCGCATGGACGCGGGCGACGCGGTGGTGCTCGACGGCCGGCGCTTCGCGCACGACGACGGTGTGCAGGCGATGGTGATCGGCGGCACGCGCGCGGACGTGGTCACGGGCACCCGCGGCAACGACGTGCTCATCGGCGGCGCCGGCGCGGACACCTTCACCTGGCTGTCCGGCCAGGGGGGCCGCGACCTGGTGCTGGACTTCAGCCTCGCGCAGGACGATCGGCTCGACCTGACCGGCGCCCTGCGCGGGTTCACCGCCGGCCACGAGGCCGACTATCTGCGCAAGTTCGTCGACGGGAACAACGTCGTCATCGCCATCGATCGCGATGGCCTGGGCGATTTCAGCCAGGCCGACCTGACGATCACGCTGGCCAACGTGCACGCGACCGATCCGATCACGGTCCTCACCGCGGCGGGGCAATCGGTGCTGTGACGTGGTGCAGCGACACGCGGCGGGAGCGCTCGCGGACGCGCGGGCATCGTCGTCCGTCGTCCGCCTTCCGGGGACAAGGACAGGACGGGCCGACGCGTCAGCCGAGTCGGTCGACCAGTTGGCGCGCCCGGGTGATCGCCTCGCCCAGAGCGGCCTTCTGATCGGTGCCCTCGGGGCGCTCGCCCATCCGCTCCAGCACCGCGAGCAGCGCCCGCGCCTCCTGCGCGGCCTCGGCGCGCGACCCCAGGCTCACCTCGGGCGGCGGCTCGACGTCGAAGCGCGCGAGCTGCTCCAGGCGCGCGGGCAGCTCGGTCTGACCCAGCAGCGCCAGCGCCGCCTCCAGCCGTTGCCGCTGCTGCTGGTGGTGCCAGCTCGGACCGAGCTGGCCCTGCTCGGCCATCAGCTGCCCCAGCCGCCCATGCGCCAGCGCCTGCACCGAGCGCGACTGCAGCGCCTCGCCCAGGGCCAGCGCCTCCTGCGCGGGCGGCACCGCCTCGGCGCCGGCGCGCAGCTCGGAGAGCAGCAGCAGCACCTGCGCCAGCAGCCACGGGTAGTGGCTGCGCCGCGCCAGGTCCTCGGCCTGCGTGGCCAGCGACAGCGCCTCCTCCGCGGCCGCGCTGTCGCGCGCGCAGCGGGCGTAGTGCCACATGGCCTCGGCCTCGTAGTCACGGTGGCCGACCTCGCGCGCCGCGGCGCGGGCCTTCTCCAGCCGCGCCATCGCGGCCTGCGGCCCCTGCGTCGCACGCAGCGACACGGCGCGGTTCAGGCCGATCTTGGCGCGCAGGTAGGCGTCGTCGATCAGGCGTGGATAGTGGCGCTCGGCCTGGTCCAGCATGCGGCCGCCGCGCGCCCAGTCGCCCAGCGCGAAGCAGAGCTGCGCCAGCCCGATGCGGGCCAGGCAGGCCCAGCGGGTCTGGTCGTCGGTGAGCTCGAGCGCCTCGCTCCAGGCGTTGCAGGCCTGGACGTAGTCGCCGCGCTGGTAGTGCAGGCGGCCCAGCGCCTCGCTGAGCTCGGCCGCCTCCTCGCGCAGCCGCTGCTGCAGCGCGCGGGCCAGCGCCTGCTCCAGCGCGGCCTGCAGCTCGGGGCCGCGGCCCCAGCGCTCCAGGATGAAGAACGCGCCAAGCAGCGCCTGGAAAGGGGGTTCGGCGCTGCCGGCCACCAGCCGCAGCAGGCGGGGGTAGGTCAGGCCGGGGCGCCTCATCACGACGCGCTCCCAGCGCGCCTGCGACGGCATTCCCGCGCCACCGGCGCCCGCGCCCTGACGCGGCGCACTCCGCCTGGCGCGCACCTCCGCGTCCGTCTGCCCTCGATCGCCTCGCTCGCCCGTCGCCATGTTGGTCCCGTGTGGTGTCGCCCCTCCTCGGGGAAGCCGGAAGCATACCGAGTTCAGGCAAGAACGCCCCGGCGGATCACTCCGCCGGGGCGTTCGTCATGAAGGTCTGCTCAGGGCGTCGGGTCGACGCCCCGGCGGGCCGGGCGATCAGGCCGGCGCGGCACCCGGGTTGCGCAGACGGATGTGCAGCTCGCGCAGCTGCTTCTCGTCCACGTTCGAGGGGGCGCCGGTCAGCAGGCACTGCGCGCGCTGCGTCTTCGGGAAGGCGATGACGTCGCGGATGGACTCGGCCTTGGTCATCAGCGTGACCAGGCGATCCAGGCCGAAGGCCAGGCCACCGTGCGGGGGCGCGCCGTACTGCAGCGCGTCCAGCAGGAAGCCGAACTTCACGCGCTGCTCCTCCGGGCTGATGTTCAGGGCCTCGAAGACCTTGGCCTGCACGTCGGCACGGTGGATACGCACCGAGCCGCCGCCCAGTTCCCAACCGTTCAGCACCATGTCGTAGGCCTTGGCGATGCACTTGCCCGGATCCGAGACCATCAGGTCCTCATGGCCGTCCTTCGGCGCGGTGAACGGGTGGTGCACGGCGGCCCAGCGCTTGTTCTCCTCGTCTTCCTCGAACATCGGGAAGTCGACGACCCACAGCGGCGCCCACTTGTCCTCGAACAGGCCCGAGGTCTTGCCGAACTCGCTGTGGCCGACCTTCAGGCGCAGCGCGCCGATCGCGTCGTTGACGACCTTGGCCTTGTCCGCGCCGAAGAAGATCAGGTCGCCGTCCTGCGCGCCGGTGCGCGCCAGGATGTCCGCGACCGCCTTGTCGTGCAGGTTCTTGACGATGGGCGACTGCAGGCCCTCGCGGCCCTTGGCCACTTCGTTGACCTTGATCCAGGCCAGGCCCTTGGCGCCGTAGATCTTGACGAACTCGGTGTACGAGTCGATCTCGCCGCGGCTCATCTGGGCGCCGCCCGGCACGCGCAGCGCGACCACGCGGCCGCCCGGGGTGGTGGCGGGGGTCGAGAAGACCTTGAAGTCCACGTCGCCCATCACGTCGGTCAGCTCGGTGAACTCCAGCTTGACGCGCAGGTCCGGCTTGTCCGAGCCGAAGCGGAACATGGCCTCGGCGTACTTCATGACCGGGTAGTCGCCCAGCTCGACGTTCAGCGCCTTGCGGAAGACGTGGCGGATCATGCCCTCGAACATCGCGCGGATCTCTTCCTCGCCCAGGAAGGAGGTCTCGATATCGATCTGGGTGAACTCGGGCTGGCGGTCGGCGCGCAGGTCCTCGTCGCGGAAGCACTTGGTGATCTGGTAGTAGCGGTCGAAACCGGCCACCATCAGCAGCTGCTTGAAGAGCTGAGGAGACTGCGGCAGCGCGAAGAACATGCCGTCATGCACGCGGGACGGGACCAGGTAGTCGCGCGCGCCCTCGGGCGTGCTCTTGGTCAGCATCGGCGTCTCGATGTCGACGAAGCCGTGCTCGTCCAGGAACTTGCGCGCTTCCATCGCCACGCGGTAGCGCAGCATCAGGTTGTTCTGCATGTACGGGCGGCGCAGGTCCAGCACGCGGTGCGTCAGGCGGGTGGTCTCGGAGATGTTCTCGTCGTCCAGCGGGAAGGCCGGCGTCACCGACGGGTTCAGCACTTCCAGCTCATGGCACAGGACTTCGACCTTGCCGCTGACCAGGTTGGCGTTCTCGGTGCCGGCCGGGCGCGCGCGCACCTTGCCGACGATCTTCACGCAGAACTCGTTGCGGACCTCCTCGGCCACCTTGAACATCTCGGCGCGATCCGGGTCGCACACGATCTGGACCAGGCCTTCGCGGTCGCGCAGGTCGATGAAGATCACGCCGCCGTGGTCGCGGCGACGATGGGCCCAGCCCATCAGGGTCACGGTCTGGTCCAGCAGCTTCTCGCTGACTTGGCCGGCATAGCAGGTACGCATGGGGGTTCTCCGGAAATTCTTCGGTGTTCGGTGCCGGACGGGCGGCGATCGGCGGGCGGCCAGAAGGGCCAGGGCTCGCGCGACCCGTTCGGCGGGTTCGTTGAAAGGCGCTGATGGCGGGGCCGTCGGGCCCTCAGGACTGAGCGCTTGCCGGGGCGCTCAGCCCGGTCAATTTCGTGCGGGCTCGCCCGTGGGCAGGACCACGGCCGCGTCCGCCTGGGGAGCGACCACGCCCATCGAGATGATGTACTTGAGCGCCTCGTCCACGCTCATGGCCAGGGGCCGCAGCTGCGCCCGGGGCATCATCAGGAAGAAGCCGGACGTGGGGTTGGGCGTGGTGGGGACGTACAGCGAGACGTGTTCCTCGGGGTCCGCGCCGCTGAGCGCGCCCAGCTGGTGCGCGACCTCGCCGCCCGGCTTGCCGGTGACGAAGGCGATGGTCCACGAGCCCTGGTGCGGGTAAGGGACCAGCACGGCCTCGCGGAAGGCGTTGCCGCTGGACGAGAACAGCGTGTCCGAGACCTGCTTGACCGAGCTGTAGATGCTCTTGACGATGGGGATCTTGAAGAGCAGCTTGTCCCACTGGCGCAGCCACCACTGGCCGAACATGTTCGCGACGAACATGCCGGTCAGCATCAGCAGGGCCACCATGACGACGACGCCCAGGCCGGGGATGTCGTGCAGTTGCTTGAGGGAGTTCTCGGCCGCGACCGGGAGCAGCGCGCCGACCGCCTTGAGCAGCCAGGTGAACACGCCGTCGATCATGCCCAGCACCCACAGCAGCACCCAGACGGTGATGGCGAGCGGCAGCCAGACCAGCAGGCCGGTGATGATGTACTTTCTCATGCCTGGGTCCGGGACTTCGGGATCAATGGCAGGCGCAGGAGCCGCCGCAGGACGTGCCGCCCGAGGCGCTCGAGCCGCTGTCGGAGGCCGTCGCGGTGGATGCCGCGGGGGTCGACTCCGATGCGGTCGCGGTGCCGGCCTCGCCGCCGGACGCCGCCGGGGCGCTGGCGCCGGTGGCCGCCGCGCTGGTGCCGCCCGAACCGCCCCGGAAGTCGGTCACGTACCAGCCCGAGCCCTTGAGCTGGAAGCCGGCGGCGGTGACTTGCTTCGAGAAGCTCTCCGCGCCACAGGCCGGGCAGACGGTCAGCGGCGCGTCGGACAGCTTCTGCAGCACGTCTTTCGCGTGGCCGCAGGCGCCACAGCGGTAAGCGTAGATCGGCATCGTGGGGGTCCGGGTCAAAAACCCGAAATTATATAGACGCGCGCCCGATCACCCCCTCGCGGGGGCGGACCGGGCGCTCTTCCGGGGGAGATTCAGGCGGCTTGACGGGCGGTATCCGCACCACCGGCCAGCCGATGGTGGGAGCCCTGCACGTCGCGGATGGCCTGCGGGCCCAGCGAGCCCAGCACCATGCCCACCACGCCGGCCAGCAGGCCGGCCAGTTGCGCGGGGAACTGCTCGCCCGCCGGCGTCGCCAGGAAGAGGATCCAGGTCAGCACGCCCAGGACGATCGCGAAGATCGCGCCCTGCGTCGTCGCGCGCTTCCAGTACAGGCCGAAGACCAGCGGCACGAAGGCGCCGACCAGGGTGACCTGGTAGGCGCTGGAGACCATCTCGTAGATCGAGGTGCCCTGCAGCGCGATCGCGTAGCCGCAGACGCAGACCGAGAACAGCAGCACGGCGATGCGCATGGTGCGCAGCTCTTGCTTGTCGGACACGCGCGGGAAGAACTGGCGCCAGATGTTCTCGACGAAGGTCACCGACGGCGCCAGCAGCGTGGCCGAGGCGGTCGACTTCAGCGCCGACAGCAACGCGCCGAAGAAGATCACCTGCATCACGAAGGGCATGCGGTCGATCACCAGGGTGGGGATGACCTGCTGGGGATCCTCGGCGATCAGCTGCTTGGCCTCGTTCGGCATGATGATCAGCGCGCTGACGACGATGAACATCGGGACGAAGGCGAACAGGATGTAGCAGATGCCGCCGATCACCGGGCCGCGCGTCGCGGCCTTGACGTCCTTGGCCGACATCACGCGCTGGAACACGTCCTGCTGCGGGATCGAGCCCAGCATCATCGTCACCGCCGCGCCGACGAAGAACACGACGTCGTGGAACTTGGGCTCGGGCAGGAAGCGGAACATGTCCTGGCTCGTCGCCAGGGCGATGACCTTGTCGGCGCCCCCCGCCATGTCCGCGGCGAAGAACGCGATGATGGACAGGCCCACCACCAGGATGATCATCTGGATGAAGTCGGTCACGGCCACCGACCACATGCCGCCGAACAGCGTGTAGGCCAGGATGGACGCGGTGCCGATCATCATGCCCACCGGGATGCTGATCACGCCACCGGACAGCAGCTTGAACACCAGGCCCAGCGCGGTGACCTGGGCGGCCACCCAGCCCAGGTAGGACAGGATGATGATGAAGCTGCACACGACCTCGACCACCCGGCCGTAGCGCTCGCGGTAGTAGTCGCTGATGGTCAGCAGCGTCATCCTGTAGAGCTTGGCGGCGAAGAACAGGCCCACCAGGATCAGGCAGGACCCCGCGCCGAAGGGATCCTCGACCACCCCGTTCAGGCCCGTCTGCACGAACTTGGCGGGAATGCCCAGCACCGTTTCCGAGCCGAACCAGGTCGCGAAGGTGGTCGTGACGATCATCACCAGCGGCAGGTGGCGCCCGGCGATGGCGAAGTCCGCCGTGTTCTTCACCCGTTTGGCGGCCCACAGGCCGATCGCGATGGTGACAAGCAAGTAAAGGATGACCAGGGTCAGGAGCATGGCGGCGGGCCTTGGGAAAGCGGAAAGCGCGGGGGAGACAAAAAAGCGCGCGGATTATCCCCGGAACGTCCGACCCCGCCGCCCCGGGACTCCCCTGCCTCATCGAGGGAGCACAGATCCCTCATTGAGGCCAGTTCAGCGGTTTCTCTTACGCATTGCAGGGATGGGGCCATCCAGGGGGTGAGATTTCAAATCCTTCCACGCCCTTCCCCCCCCCCATGGAGCCCGCAACGTGGATGCCCTGACCGTAGATCTGGACTTCATCGTCGGCCATCTGCCGATGTCCGTCGGCGAACTCAGCGCCCTGAGCCGCGGACGGATCGTTCCCCTCGGAACCCCCATCCCCGCCCGGGTACGCATCGTCGCCCATGGCACCGAGCTCGGCCTGGGCCGCTTGGTGGAGATCGACGGCCAGCTGGCCATCGAGATCGACGTCTGGGGAGGCGCGCGATGACCCGCCCCGACATCGATCTGGCGCGCGAACCGCACCCCGGCACCTCGCCGGCAGAGCCCTCGCCTCAGGACGCCACGCCCGTCGACGCGGTGCTCGCGGCCCACCGCCAGCAACTGGTCCTCAGCAGCATCGTGAAGATCGCCCGCGATTCCCGGAGCGACTCCAGCAAGCTCAAGCGTTTCCTGCGCCGCTACGAACGCTCGTCCAGCGAGCTCGACGACATCATTCAGGACGCCATGGTCGAGGCCACGCGCTGCGCGGATCGCTTCCAGGCGCGTTCGTCGGTCGAGACCTGGTTCTTCGGCATCGCGGCCAACATCGCCCGCAACCATGTGGCGCGCTGCGCCCGGCGCAACAGCCAGATGGAGAGCCTGGACGAGTCGCCCGCCCTGATGGACGTCGACTCGGCCTACCGGCCCGCCGGGGCCAACCGGGACGTGAGCCAGCAGGTGATCTACCGCCAGCTGGCCGACATCGTGGACCTGGCCCTGTCGGACCTGTCGCCCGAGTTGCGGGTCACCTTCGACCTCGCCTGCCTGCAGGAAGAGTCCTACCGCGACGTGGCCGACATCCAGTCCATCCCCATCGGCACCGTGCGCTCGCGGGTCAACCGGGTGCGGACGATGCTGCGCTCGCGCCTGCAGCACGGGTTCGCGGACTACGCGAGCTGAGCGCCCGCCGGGGCCCCGGTCAGATGGACCGGGGCGGGGCGGCGCTCAGCCGCCCATCCAGCGCACGGCGACCTGGGTCACCACCAGCGCCACCACGAATCCCGAGACGCCCCACAGCAAGGCCTGCAGCAGCACGTTGGTCCGGCGCTGCTCGCGCAGCAGTTCGCGGGTGAGCTCGGCCTGACCGGTGTCGGCGCGCTGGCGCAGGACCTCATGCATCAGCCGCGGGAACTCCGGCACCATCTGTGCGAAGCGCGGCGCCTCCTTCTTCAGGTGGTGCACGAAGGCGCGCCAGCCGACCTGCTCGTCCATCCAGCGCTCGAGGAAGGGCTTGGCCGTCGCCCACAGGTCCAGCTCCGGATCGAGCTGCCTGCCCAATCCTTCAATGTTGAGCAGCGTTTTTTGCAGCAAAACCAGCTGAGGCTGAATCTCGACGTTAAATCGTCGTGAGATCTGAAACAGGCGCATCAGCACCTGGCCCAACGAAATGTCCTTCAGCGGGCGGTCGAAATGGGGCTCGCAGACGGTGCGCACCGCCCCTTCGAGCTCGTCGACCCGGGTCTCGGGAGGCACCCAGCCGGACTCGATGTGCAGTTCCGCGACGCGCTTGTAGTCACGACGGAAGAAGGCGATGAAGTTCTGCGCCAGATAGTCCTTGTCGACCTCGGTCAGCGTGCCGATGATCCCGAAATCCAGCGCCACGTAGCGGCCGAAGGTCTCCGGATCCAGGCTGACCTGGATGTTCCCCGGGTGCATGTCCGCGTGGAAGAAGCCGTCCCGGAACACCTGGGTGAAGAAGATCGTCACCCCGTCGCGGGCCAGCTTCTTGATGTCGACGCCCGCCTCGCGCAGCCGCTCCAGCTGCGAGATCGGGACCCCGCGCATGCGCTCCATGACGATGACCTCGCTGGCGCACAGCTCCCAGATCATCTCGGGAACCAGCACCAGCTGCAGGTCCTGCATGTTGCGGCGCAGCTGGGCGGCGTTGGCCGCCTCGCGGACCAGGTCCAGCTCGTCGTGCAGGTAGGTGTTGAACTCGCCGACCACCTCGCGCGGCTTGAGCCGGCGACCGTCGGCGGAGAAGCGCTCCACCCAGCCCGCCAGCGTGCGCATCAGCGCCAGGTCGTCCTCGATGATGTCGAGCATGCCCGGGCGCAGCACCTTCACGGCCACCTCGCGGCCGTCCTTCAGCGTGGCGAAGTGCACCTGCGCGATCGAGGCGCTGGCCACCGGCTCGGCATCGAAGGTGGCGAACAGTTCCTCGATGCGGCGGCCGAAGGCGCGCTCGATCAGCGCGCGCGACTGCTCGGCCGGGAAGGGCGGGACGTTGTCCTGGAGCTTGGACAGCTCCTCGATCATGTCGGCCGGGACCAGGTCCCGGCGCGTCGAGAGCAATTGGCCGAACTTGACGAAGATCGGCCCGAGCCGCTCCAGCGCCAGGCGCAGCCGCGCGCCGCGCGGCTGATCCCAGACGCGGCCGACCGTGATCAGCCGGCGCAGGAAACGGAAACGACGGCGCTTGAGCGTGGACAGCGCCAGCTCATCGAGCCCGAAGCGATAGAACGTCCAGACGATGAGCAGCAGGCGGGACAGATACCTCATGCCTCAGGACCTCATGCCCGGTCCTTGCCGTCGGGCATGAAGCGGCCCGCCTGGCGCGCCAGCGTCGCCATCGCCTGCGCCGCCGCGCGGCCGAAGCGGCCGAGCTGGTGGGCCACGGCGGGGCCGGTGATGGCCGCCAGGTCGTCCTCGATGTCCCAGCGCACGTGGTCGATCAGCCAGTTGAAGTCGCCGGCGAGCTGCGCGTCGCCCTGGACCCGCACGTCCGGACGGGCCCCCGACAGCGCCGCGAAGGCGGCCGCGGCCGGATTCGAGGCATCGAGTTCGATCCTCAGGTCCGGTTCTTGCCTAGGGGCTTGCGCGTCGTCGACTCGTTCCAGCAGACCGGCGGGCGTGATGCGCAGTTGCAGGTCGGGCACGACCGGAAGCAGGGCCGGCCAGCCGGACAGGTGCAGTTGCAGCGTCTTGCCCGTGTGGGGAGCCAGGCGCGCGGTGGCGACAGGCTCCCGGGCCATGACATGGTTGAGCAACAGCGTGATGCGATCCTGCGCCGCGGGGGCCAGGAGCTTGGACCATTCTTGAAGCATGGGGCGGATTGTAGGCAGGCGGATCCCCTCCCCGCGGCGCCACCGGAACGATCCCGTCCAGGGGTGCCGGCGGGCTGCAAGGTAGGGGGTTCGGTTACGAGTCGAGGAAATAAGTTGAGAGAAAATTTCCGCCTCCTGCCGGGAGGGGGGAAACCCGGCATGTGGCCTTCATCGGAAGGCTGGCCGGATCGGGCGCGCGGCGTCCGGCCGCACTCGCCGCCGGACACCGCGACGACGGAAGCAACCAAGGACCACTGGCTGATGTTTGAGGATCGGAATTACAAGAGAACGTTCTACAGCGCGCCGCAATCGGTCCAGTCGTTCATCGCGGCTTTTCTCGAGCCGACGCTGATCGTCCTCATCTACCTGGGCCTGCTGGCCTGGTTCGGCGAGCCGGTCATGCGGTCGACCTACACGCTGTGCATGCTGGTGTTCGCGCTGACCTTCCCGGGTCGCAACCGCTTCACGGATCACCCGGCCTCCGCCGTCACCGACATCGTCGGCTCCTGGCTGATGCTGCTGCTGATCCTGGGCATGTTCGCCTACGCCACCAGCAGCTTCCACTACTTCGAGCGCGACGTGCTGCTGTGGTGGGCGGTGCTCACGCCGACCGCGCAGATCGTGGCGGTCGAGATCGGCCGTCAGGTGCTGCGCTGGCGCGCGGCCCAGCCCTCGGTGCGCCGCAACGCGGTGATCATCGGCGCCGGCCCGCTGGGCGCGAAGGTGGCGCGGGCGCTGGAGTTTGGCACCGTGCGCGGCGTCGACTGCCTGGGCTTCTTCGACGACCGCACCGACGACCGCCTGCACGAGGACTGCCACGGCCGCCTGCTGGGCACCCTCCCCCAGCTGAGCGACTTCGTCCGCGCCCACGGCGTGCGCGAGGTCTACATCACGCTGCCCCTGGGCTCGCAGCCCCGCATCCTGCGCCTGCTGGAGCAGCTGCAGGGCACGACCGCGTCGCTGTTCTTCGTGCCGGACGTCTTCGGCATCAGCATCATCCAGGGCCGCCTGCAGGACGTGAACGGCGTCCCGGTGGTGGGCATCCTGGAGACGCCGTTCACCGGCGTGAACGAGGTGGTCAAGCGCATCAGCGACATCGTGCTGTCCAGCCTGATCCTGGTGCTGATCTCCCCCATCCTGCTGCTGCTGGCGATCGGCGTGAAGCTGAGCTCGCCCGGCCCGGTGATCTTCAAGCAGCGCCGCAACGGCCTGGATGGCGAGGAGATCATCGTCTACAAGTTCCGCTCGATGCGGTCCATGGACAACGGCGCGGTGGTCAAGCAGGCCACCAAGGGCGACCCCCGCATCACGCCCTTCGGCGCCTTCATCCGCCGCACCTCGCTGGACGAGCTGCCGCAGTTCGTCAACGTGCTGCAGGGCCGGATGAGCATCGTCGGACCGCGTCCGCACGCGGTCGCGCACAACGAGGAGTACCGGCAGCTGATCAAGGCCTACATGGTCCGCCACAAGGTCAAGCCCGGCATCACCGGCTGGGCCCAGGTCAACGGCCTGCGCGGCGAGACCGACACCGTGGACAAGATGAAGGCGCGCGTCGAGTTCGACCTCGAGTACCTGCGCAACTGGTCGCTCGGGCTGGACCTGCAGATCATCGTCCGCACCGTGCGGCTGATGCTGTTCGACCGCCACGCGTATTGAGCGACGGTATCCACCAGAAACAGAAAGGCCCCCTCGATGAAGCTCCGCCATCTGTCGTTGCCGTTCGCGCTGCTCGCCTCCGTGTCCTGCTGGGCCCAGAGCCAGGGCCAGGGCGAATCGAGCAACCCCTGGTACCTGGGCGCCTCGCTCGGCCATTACTACACCAGCAACGTCTTCCGCACCAACGAGGCCTCCAACAGCGACCAGCTGACCTCGATCAGCCTGCTGGCCGGCCTGGACACGCGGCTGGGGCGCCAGCACCTGCGCGGCAGCGCTCGCCTGAACGACACCCGCTACAACAGCAACAGCCGGCTCAACAACAACGGCTACGACCTGGCCGCCGGCGTGGACTGGGAGACCGTGGGCAACCTGTCGGGCACGGTGGACTACACGCGCAGCCGCCAGCTGGCTGACTTCAACAGCAACACCGGCATCGCCCCCACGACCGACCGCAACCTGCAGACCGACCAGAGCCTGGGCGGCAGCGTCCGGCTGGGCCTGCCCAACCTGTCGCCCTTCATCGTCGAGGGCACCTTCCAGCGGCGCGAGCGCGACTACTCGCTGGCGCTGTGGGACACGCAGGAATACCGGCAGAACACCTCGTCGCTGGGCCTGCTCTACAACGCCAGCAGCGCCTGGCGCTTCGGCGTGGCGGGCCGCTACACCAAGGGCAGCGTCCCGGTGAACGGCTTCGCGTGGAGCCGCAAGGACATCGACCTGACCGCGCTGTGGCGCGCGACCGGCTCCAGCAGCCTGAACGCGCGGATCAGCCGCAGCACCTCCGACAGCTTCACCGGCGTGACGGGCTCGCTGACCTGGAACTGGGCGCCGGGCGGCCGCTGGTCGCTCAACACCAAGCTGTCCCGCGACACCGGCATCGAGACCTACTACCTGGGCATCAACAACGGCCTGTCGGACTTCAACCGCGTGCAGACGGCGCTGCAGACGCAGTTCAACTACCGGCTCACCGGCAAGCTGACCGCGCAGGCGGGCGTGGGCGTGACGCGGCTGAGCCGCAACGGCGACATCGCCGTGATCGGCGACCGAGCCAAGGACAACTCGACCCAGTACAGCCTGGGCCTGGCCTGGGAGGCGCTGCGCAACGTGACCGTCGGCTGCCAGTACACGCGCCTGAACCGCGACACGTCCAACGTGGTCTACACCTACAACGCGTACACGGCCGGCTGTTATGTGCAAGGAACATTGCGCTGAGCCGACTACGATCCACTTACCCTTCACCGCTGCCTTCGACCCCATGGCCAACGAGACCATCCTGCTGACCGGCGCGACCGGCTACATCGCCTCCCATACCTGGCTCGCGCTGCTGGCGGCCGGCTACCGCGTCGTCGGCGTGGACAACTTCAGCAACAGCTCGCCCAAGGTCCTGGACCGGCTGGCGGCGCTGAGCGGCCAGACCCCGGTGTTCGAGAAGCTCGACGTCTGCGACGCGGCGGCGCTGGACGGCGTGTTCCGCGAGCACAAGCCGGCGGCGGTGGTGCACTTCGCCGCCTACAAGGCGGTCGGCGAGTCGACCGCCAAGCCGCTGAGCTACTACCGCAACAACCTGGACGGCCTGCTGACGGTGTGCGAGACCCTGCAGCGCCACGGCGGCAAGCGCCTGGTGTTCTCCTCCAGCGCGACGGTCTACGGCCAGCCCAAGACGCTGCCGCTGCGCGAGGATTCGGAGCTCTCGACGACCAACCCCTACGGCGCGACCAAGCTGATGAGCGAAGGCATCCTGCGCGACCTCGGCGCGTCGGACCCGAGCTGGCAGATCGCCTGCCTGCGCTACTTCAACCCGGTGGGCGCGCACGAGAGCGGCCAGATCGGCGAGGACCCGCGCGGCACGCCCAACAACCTGATGCCCTACGTGGCGCAGGTGGCGGTGGGCCGACGCGACAAGCTGTCGGTCTTCGGCGGCGACTACGACACCCCGGACGGCACGGGCGTGCGCGACTACATCCACGTGGTCGACCTGGCCGAGGGCCATGTCGCGGCGCTGGACTTCCTGCTGCGCGGCACCGAGTCCATCGTGGTCAACCTGGGCACCGGCCAGGGCTACAGCGTGCTGGACCTGGTCAAGGCCTTCGGTGCCGCCAGCGGCCGCGACATCCCCTACGAGATCGTCCCGCGCCGCCCCGGCGACGTGGCGGCCTGCTACGCCGATCCGACGCTGGCCCGCGAGAAGCTGGGCTGGACCGCCAAGCGCGACCTGAAGCGCATGTGCGAGGACAGCTGGCGCTGGCAGTCGACCAACCCGAACGGCTTCGAGGGCTGAGCGGGGCGCCGGGGTCGGGCGCTCTGCGACACTCCGGGTCAAATTTCAAGCATCGACGGCGTCCGACGGGGCGCCGACACACATTCGACGCGCGGCGACGGCCGGCGCGACGTCCGGACCCATGTCCGGTTCCAGAGAGAGGGAGCAGTACCTTGAGCAAGATCGACATCCAACCGGTGATCATGGCCGGCGGCAGCGGGACGCGGCTGTGGCCGCTGTCGCGCGCGGGCTACCCCAAGCAGTTCCTGGTGCTGAGCGGCAACAGCAGCCTGTTCCAGCAGGCCGCCGACCGGCTGGCCACGCTGGGCGCCGAGGACCTGGCGGTGCGCGCGCCCATCGTCGTGGGCAACGAGGAGCACCGCTTCATGGTGCTGGACCAGTTGCGCGAGCAACGCATCGATCCGGGCGCCGTCCTGCTCGAACCCATGGGCCGCAACACCGCGCCGGCGATCACGCTGGCCGCGTTGCAGGCGCTGGAATCGGGCACGGACCCGGTGCTGGTGGTGACGCCGGCCGACCAGACGGTCGTCGACGGCCCCGCCTTCACCACCGCCCTGCAGGCCGCGGTTCGCCAGGCCAGCGACGGCGCGATCGTGATCCTGGGCATCACCCCGGACCGCCCGGAGACCGGCTACGGCTACATCCGCGGCGGCCAGGACGGCAGCGGCCTGCGCGTGGAGGCCTTCGTCGAGAAGCCGGACGCGGCCACGGCGCAGAAGTACGTGGACCAGGGCGGCTACTACTGGAACAGCGGCATGTTCGTGCTGCGCGCCAGCGTCTGGCTGAAGGCGCTGCAGCAGTTCCGCCCCGACATCGAGCAGGCGACCCGCGTGGCCTTCACCGCGAAGGCGGTGGACGGCCCCTTCGTCCGCCCGGGCAAGGAGGCCTTCGCCGCGGTGCCGGCCGAGTCCATCGACTACGCGGTGATGGAGCGCTGCCCCGGCAGCGCCTTCGCGCTGCGCATGGTCCCGCTGGACGCCGGCTGGAACGACCTGGGCGCCTGGGAGGCGGTCTGGCAGGTCGCCGACAAGGACGAGGCCGGCAACGCCAGCCGCGGCGACGCGATCATCGCCGACAGCCGCAACACGCTGGTCCACGCCACGAGCCGCCTGGTCTCGGCGGTGGGGCTGGACAACGTCGTCGTCGTGGAGACGCCGGACGCGGTGCTGGTCGCCGACCGCAGCAAGAGCCAGGACGTCAAGAAGATCGTCAACCAGCTGACCGCCGCCCAGCGCGACGAGCAGAACCTGCACCGCAAGGTGCACCGCCCCTGGGGCTGGTACGACAGCATCGACATGGGCGAGCGTTTCCAGGTCAAGCGCATCATGGTCAAGCCGGGCGCCTCGCTGTCGCTGCAGATGCATCACCACCGCGCCGAGCACTGGATCGTGGTCCAGGGCACGGCCGAGGTCGTCAACGGCGACAAGACCATCCTGCTGACCGAGAACCAGTCCACCTACATCCCGCTGGGCCAGGTGCACCGCCTGTCCAACCCGGGCAAGGTGCCGCTGGAGATCATCGAGGTCCAGTCCGGTTCCTACCTGGGCGAGGACGACATCGTCCGCTACCAGGACACCTACGGCCGGAATTGATCCCCGCTCGTCCGGGCTCCCGACCCTCACCCGGGGGGACGGGGTCGGCGGCGGCCCGAAAGTCGGATACAAACCCGTCCTGAGAGGGACCCCAGAACGCCCGGCCGGCAACGCCCGGGCGTTCCGCGCATTCAGCGCCCCCGCCGGCGGGGGTCGCCAGAGTTCAAAGCACAACGCCGCTACAGGTACAGGAGAAGGCCGTGTCCGTGATTGCCGTCGTCGGATTGGGATATGTGGGACTGCCGCTGGTGGTCGAGTTCGGCAAACACGGCCGCACCATCGGCTTCGACATCGCGGTGGACAAGGTCGCCAAGTGCCGCGCCGGCACCGACCCCTCCCGCGAGCTGACCGACGCCGAAGTCCAGGCCGCCGTCCACGCCGAGTACCACAGCGATCCGGCCTGCCTGGCCGAGGCCGACGTCATCATCGTGGCCGTCCCCACCCCGGTGGACGAGGCCCACATCCCCGACTTCAAGCCCCTGATCGGCTCGTCCACCAGCGTGGGCCGCCACATGAAGCGCGGCGCGGTCGTGGTCTACGAATCGACCGTCTACCCCGGCGCGACCGAGGAAGTCTGCATCCCGGTGCTGGAGCGCGAATCCGGCCTGAAGTGGAAGCAGGACTTCTTCGTCGGCTACAGCCCGGAGCGCATCAACCCGGGCGACAAGGAACACACGCTGACGAAGATCCTCAAGATCGTCTCCGGCGACACGCCCGAGACGCTGGACATCGTCGCCAGGACCTACGAGCGGATCATCGTCCCCGGCGTGCACCGCGCCTCCAGCATCAAGACCGCCGAGGCCGCCAAGGTCATCGAGAACACCCAGCGCGACCTGAACATCGCGCTGATGAACGAGCTGGCCATCATCTTCGAGCGCATCGGCCTGGACACCTCCGAGGTGCTGGAGGCCGCCGGCACGAAGTGGAACTTCCTGAAGTTCAAGCCGGGCCTGGTGGGCGGCCACTGCATCGGCGTGGACCCCTACTACCTGACCCACAAGGCCGACATGCTGGGCTATCACCCGCAGGTCATCCTCGCGGGCCGCCGCATCAACGACGGCATGGGCAAGTTCATCGCCGAGCAGACCATCAAGCAGATGATCGCCGCCGGCAGCGTGATCAAGGGCGCCAAGGTCAACGTGCTCGGCCTGACCTTCAAGGAGGACTGCGGCGACCTGCGCAACTCCAAGGTGATCGACATCATCCACGAGCTGCGCAGCTACGGCGTGGACGTGCACGTCACCGATCCGACCGCCGAGGCCGACGAGGCCATGCACGAGTACGGCGTGGCGCTGTGCCGCTTCGAGGACCTGCCGCGCGCCGACGCGATCGTGGCGGCGGTGGCCCACCGCGAGTACAAGGCGCTGAGCCTGGACGCGATCCGGTCCAAGGTGGTCGAAGGCGGGGCCTTCATCGACGTGAAGGCGGCCTTTAGCAGCGACAATCTGCGCGCCGCCGGCCTGAAGGTCTGGCGGCTGTGAGGTCGGCCGGCCCCGTCGGACGGGGCGGCCGCCGCGCAGACCACGACACAGACCTCAGGGAAGTTCCATGACGATCCTCGTCACCGGCGGCGCCGGTTTCATCGGCAGCAATTTCGTGCTCGACTGGTTCAAGTCCTCGGACGAGCCCGTCGTCAACCTCGATGCCCTGACCTACGCCGGCAACCTCGAGAACCTGGCCTCGCTGCAGGGCGACGCGCGCCACGTCTTCGTGAAGGGCGACATCTGCGATCGTGCACTGATCGACCACCTGCTGGCCGAGCACCAGCCGCGCGCGATCGTCCACTTCGCCGCCGAGTCCCACGTCGACCGCTCCATCCACGGCCCGGGCGCCTTCATGCGCACCAACGTCGAAGGCACCTTCACGCTGCTGGAAGCCGCGCGTGCCTACTGGTCCGCGCTGCAGGGCGAGGCCAAGTCGGGCTTCCGCTTCCACCACGTGTCGACCGACGAGGTCTACGGCTCGCTCAAGCCGCAGGACCCGCCCTTCGCCGAGACCCACGCCTACGAGCCCAACAGCCCGTATTCCGCGTCCAAGGCCGCCAGCGACCACCTGGTGCGCGCCTGGCACCACACCTACGGCCTGCCCGTGGTGACGACCAACTGCTCCAACAACTACGGGCCGTATCACTTTCCCGAGAAGCTGATCCCGCTGATGATCGTCAACGCGCTGGCCGGCAAGCCGCTGCCCGTGTACGGCGACGGCCAGCAGATCCGCGACTGGCTGTACGTGACGGACCACTGCTCGGGCATCCGCGCGGTGCTGGCCGGCGGCACGCTGGGCGAGACCTACAACATCGGCGGCTGGAACGAGAAGGCCAACATCGACATCGTCAAGACGGTGTGCGCGCTGCTCGACGAGCTGCGCCCCGACCCGGCCGGCCCCTACGCCCGTCTGATCACCTACGTGACCGACCGCCCCGGCCACGACCGCCGCTACGCCATCGACGCGCGCAAGATCGAGCGCGACCTGGGCTGGCGCCCCGCCGAGACCTTCGAGACCGGCATCCGCAAGACCGTGCAGTGGTACCTGGCCAACGAGGCCTGGGTGGCGAACGTGCAGTCCGGCGGCTACCGCGACTGGGTCTCGCAGCAGTATGGCGCCTGAGCGGGAGCGACCATGAAGATCCTGCTGCTGGGCAAGAACGGCCAACTGGGCTGGGAGCTGCAACGGGCGCTGGCGCCGCTGGGCGAGCTGGTCGCCATCGACCGCAGCGAAGGCGGCGACCTGGCCGATGAGGCCACGCTGCGCGCCACGGTGCGCCGCGTCGCGCCGGACGTCATCGTCAATGCCGCGGCCTACACCGCCGTCGACAAGGCGCAGAGCGAGCCCGAGCTCGCGCGCCGCGTCAACGCCCTGGCCGTGGGCCTGCTGGCCGCCGAGGCCAAGACGCTGGGCGCGCTGCTGGTGCATTACTCGACGGACTACGTCTTCGATGGCACCGGCTCGAACTGGCGCTTCGAGGACGCTCCCACCGGGCCGCTGAGCCTCTACGGCCAGACCAAGCTCGAGGGCGAGCAACTGATCGCCGCCTCCGGCTGCGACGCGCTGGTGCTGCGCACCAGCTGGGTCTACGCCGCGCGCGGCGGCAATTTCGCCAAGACCATGCTGAAGCTGGCCATCGAGCGCGAGCAGCTCAAGGTCGTGGCCGACCAGATCGGCGCGCCCACGGGCGCCGACCTGCTGGCCGACGTCAGCGCGCACATGATTCGCCAGTCGTTGAAGGACCGCACGCTGTGCGGCGTCTACCACGCCGTCGCCAGCGGCGAGACCAGCTGGTTCGACTACGCCAAGCACGTGCTGACGCGCGCGCAGGCCAAGGGCGTGGCGCTCAAGGTCGCCCCCGATCGCGTCGAGGCCCTGCCCAGCAGCGCCTACCCGACGCCGGCCCCGCGGCCGCTGAATTCGCGCCTGGACAACCACAAGCTGCAGGACCGCTTCGGCCTGGTGCTGCCGCACTGGCAGACCGGCGTGGACCGGCTGCTCGACGAAATCCTCTGATCGGAGCCTCGCGATGAGCACCACGAAGAGCACCACGAACCGCAAGGGCATCATCCTGGCCGGTGGCTCCGGCACCCGGCTGCACCCGGCCACGCTGGCCATCAGCAAGCAGCTGCTGCCCGTGTACGACAAGCCCATGGTCTATTACCCGCTCAGCACCTTGATGCTGGCGGGCATGCGCGACATCCTGCTGATCTCCACGCCGCAGGACCTGCCGCGCTTCGAGGCGCTGCTGGGCGATGGCTCCCGCTGGGGCATCAACCTGCAGTACTGCGTGCAACCCAGCCCGGACGGCCTGGCGCAGGCCTTCATCCTGGGCAAGGACTTCATCGGCGGCGCCCCCAGCGCGCTGGTGCTGGGCGACAACATCTTCTACGGTCACGACTTCGCCGGCCTGCTGGACAACGCCGACGCACAGACGGACGGCGCCAGCGTCTTCGCGTACCACGTGCACGATCCGGAGCGCTACGGCGTGGTCGAGTTCGACGCCCAGAAGCGCGCCGTGAGCATCGAGGAAAAGCCCAAGTCGCCCAAGAGCAACTACGCCGTCACCGGCCTGTACTTCTACGACCGCCAGGTCTGCGACATCGCCGCCGACATCCGGCCCAGCCCGCGCGGCGAGCTCGAGATCACCGACGTCAACGCCCGCTACCTGTCGCAGCAGCAGCTGCGCGTGGCGATCATGGGCCGCGGCTACGCCTGGCTGGACACGGGCACGCACGACAGCCTGATGGAGGCCGGCCAGTTCATCGCCACGCTGGAGAAGCGCCAGGGCCTGAAGGTCGCCTGCCCGGAGGAGATCGCCTTCCGCAAGGGCTGGATCAGCGCGGAGCAGCTCGAGGCCCTGGCCCAACCGATGCTCAAGAACGGCTACGGCCAATACCTGAAGCAAGTGCTGAACGAGAAAGTCTTCTGATGAATGTCATCCCGACCTCGCTGCCCGAGGTGCTGATCATCGAGCCGAAGGTCTTCGGCGACGCCCGCGGCTTCTTCATGGAGAGCTGGACCGAGCCCAAGTTCAACGCCGCCTGCGGCTACGACGTGAAGTTCGTCCAGGACAACCATTCGCGCTCGGCCCAGGGCGTGCTGCGCGGCCTGCACTTCCAGCTGCCGCCGCACGCGCAGGGCAAGCTGGTGCGCTGCACCAGCGGCGCGGTCTTCGACGTCGCCGTCGACATGCGCAGGTCCAGTCCCAACTTCGGCAAGTGGGCCGGCGTCGAGCTGACCGGCGAGAACCACCGCCAGCTGTGGATTCCCCCGGGCTTCGCCCACGGCTTCCTGGTGCTGAGCGAGACCGCCGACTTCCTCTACAAGACCACCGACCTCTACGCCCCGCAGGCCGAGGGCTCGGTGCGCTGGGACGATCCGACCATCGGCATCGACTGGCCCACGCTGGACGTCGCGTTCAAGCTCGCCGACAAGGATGCCCAGGCGCCCCTGCTCGCCGACGCGAAGTTCTTCGACTGATCCCGCGATGCCCGCGCCCCTGATCCATCTCATCGCCGGGGCGCGTCCGAATTTCATGAAGCTCGCGCCGCTGGTGCGAGCCCTGCGCGCGGACGGCCGCCTGGCCTGGAGGCTGATCCACACCGGCCAGCACCACGACCAGGCGATGAGCGGCGTGTTCTTCGACGAACTGGGACTGCCGCCGCCCGATGTCTCACTGGATTGCCATGGCGGCAGCCATGCGCAGCTGACCGCGCGGATCCTGCAGGCCTACGAGCCGCACGTGATCGCCGACCGGCCCGCCGCCTGCGTGGTGGTGGGCGACGTGGACTCCACCCTGGCCTGCGCCCTGACGGCGCGCAAGCTGGGCGTGCCGGTCGCGCATGTCGAGGCCGGCCTGCGCAGCGGCGACATGACCATGCCCGAGGAGATCAACCGCCGCGCCACCGACGCGATCGCGGACTGGCTCTTCACCACCGAGCCCAGCGCCGCCGCCCACCTGCGCCGCGAGGGCCACCCCGACGCGCGCATCCATGAGGTCGGCCATGTGATGGTCGACAACCTGCTGTTCCAGATCGACCGGCTCGAGGCCGGCGACGCGGCCGCACGCGCGGCCGAGGCGGCGGCCCGGGCGGCGCTCGAGGCCGCCGGCGCGGCGGCCGTCCCGGCGGGCCGCTTCGGCGTCGTGACCCTGCACCGCCCCGCGAACGTCGACGAGCCCCGGCAACTGGCCGCGCTCATGGACACGCTGGGCCAGCTCGCGGCCCGGCTGCCGCTGCTGTTCCCGGTCCACCCGCGCACCCGCGCCCGGCTGGACGCGATGGGCCTGCGGCCGGCGGCCGGCCTGTTCCTGCTGCCACCCCTGCCCTACCAGCCCTTCCTCTCGCTGTGGCGTCGCGCCGCGCTGGTGCTGACCGACAGCGGCGGCCTGCAGGAGGAGACCACCGCCCTGGGCATCCCCTGCCTCACGGTGCGCGACAACACCGAGCGCCCGGTCACCGTGGACCTGGGCACCAACCTGCTCGCCGGCACCGACCCGGCCCGCGTGCTGGCGCTGGCGTCGCAGCGCCTGGATGCGCTCGAGGCGGCCCCCGCGGACGGCGCGCCCGTGCGGCGTCCGCCGCTGTGGGACGGGCAGGCGGCCTCGCGCATCGTCGCCCGGCTGGCCGAGGACCTGCTCGCCTGAACCTCGCGCCCGGCCGAGCCCCCGTCGCCATCGCCCGCCAGCCTCCGCCGACCTGATCGCGGTCGCGGTCGCGGTCGCGGTCGCGGTCGCGGTCGCGGTCGCGGTCGCGGGGGAATCGTCCGCGTGACAGCGTCCCGTTGACACGGCTGACCCTTCCCCCCATGAATGCGGGGGCCGGGAAGGCCCCATGTTTACAGTCGTGAACAATTGCACACGGGCGTTACGCGTACATTGGCCCGCTCAGACGCCCGAAGAGCGTCGACCGCGGAGGAGTACGAATGGACATCACGAATGCGCCGCCCGGCACGACGACAGGCGCCAGCGCCGTCGGCTCGGCCGGCGTCGACGTCGACCGTGTCCGCGCGACGCTGATGATCCTGGGCATCGTCCTGCATGCCGCCGATGTCTTCATCACCTCCGGCGACTGGCTGGTCGCCGACACCCACCGCAGCGCCGTCTTCGACGCCCTCGTCGCCCTGATCCACAGCTTCCGCGTGCCCGGCTTCTTCCTGCTGTCGGGCCTGCTCTTCTCGCGCAGCCTGAGCCGCCACAGCACCCCGGACCTGGTCGTGCGCCAGTTGCTGCGCCTGGGCCTGCCGCTGCTGGTGTGCTGGATGCTGATCAACGGCGCCCAGCACGCGCTGCTGGCCGCGGCCCACGGCCAGGATCCGTGGGAGGCGATGCTGTCGTTCTCCGGCCCCATCTACCACCTGTGGTTCCTGCGCGACCTGCTGGTGCTGAATCTGCTCGTGCTGGCCTGGGTCGCCCTGGTGGGCCGCTCGAAGCGGCGCGCGGTGGCGGGCCAGGGACGCCTGTCCCGGCTGCTGGACCGGATCGAGGGCCACGGCCCCTCGCACTGGATGTCGGTGGCGCTGAGCGGCGCCATGGCCAGCCTGGCGCTGCTGATCGTGGTGCGCCTGACCGGGTGGGCCTACGCCAAGGGTCCGGGCGAGCTGTCGCTGTTCGACCTGGCGTTCTACGCGCCGATGTTCTTCGCGGGTCTGGCGATGAGCCGCCGCCGTGGCTGGCTGGAAGCCTGGCTGCGCACGCCGCTGTGGCTGCTGCCGGTGGCCGCCTTCGCGGCCAACTGGGGTGACGTGGCCAGCGACACGCTGCGCAGCGCGCTCGCCCGCGAGATGGCGCTGGCCGTCCAGTTGGTGGGCATCTGGGTCGCCACGGGCGCGGCCGTGGGCGCGCTGGGACGGCTGCGCGGCGCGACGAGTGGCGGCCTCGGCCGCATGCTGTCCGACGCCAGCTACACGATCTTCCTGATCCACCACCTGCTGGTGGTGGCCCTGGCGCTGCTGCTGCTGCCGCGCGACTGGCCGGCGGTGGCCAAGTTCGGCCTGATCACGGCGGGCGCCTTTGCGCTGAGCCTGGCCTTCCACCGCTGGGTGGTGCGGCCCTTCGCCTTCATGCGCCTGTTGTTCAACGGACGCCTGCCCTCGCCCCAGGCGCAGACCGCCGTCGCCACGCATCGGGCGGCTTGAGCGCCTGACTCGCCGAAGGCCTCAGGTCCCGGAGGACCGTCAGCCCATCGATCCGACGACCGCCTCGCGTCCTCGCAGCGCTCTTGCGCCGGAGACGCCAGGCATCGCGACGCGCCGGCGCGGTCTCCCGACCGCCCGGCAGCCACCGCTGCCCCGGTGATGGCGCGCGATCAGTGCGTGTCGAGCGCCGGGAAGCCCTTGATCAGGTCGTCCACGGCCTTGACCTGCTCCAGGAAGGGCTTGAGCTGCGACAGGCGCAGCGCGCTGGGGCCGTCGCAGCGGGCCTTCTCCGGCTCGGGGTGCGACTCCAGGAACAGACCCGCCAGGCCCAGCGCCATGCCGGCGCGCGCCAGCTCGGTCACCTGACCGCGGCGGCCGCCCGAGGCGGCGGCACCCGATTCGCGCTGCTGCAGCGCGTGGGTCACGTCGAAGATCACCGGCTTGCCACCGCTGACCTGCTTCATCACGCCGAAGCCCAGCATGTCCACGACCAGGTTGTCGTAGCCGAACTGCGCGCCGCGGTCGCACAGCATCACGTTCGGATTGCCGCCTTCCTCGAACTTCTCGACGATGTTCTTCATCTGTGGCGGGCTGACGAACTGCGGCTTCTTGATGTTGATGACGCGGCCGGTCTTGGCCAGCGCGATCACCAGATCCGTCTGGCGGGCCAGGAAGGCGGGCAGCTGCAGCACCTCGCAGACGGCGGCCACCGGCTCGCACTGCCAGGGCTCGTGCACGTCGGTCAGCACCGGCACGCCGTGGGCCTTCTTGACCGCCTCGAAGATCTTCAGGCCCTGCTCCAGGCCGGGACCGCGGTAGCTGTGGATGGAACTGCGGTTGGCCTTGTCGAACGAGGCCTTGAACACGTAGGGGATGCCCAGTTCCTTCGTGACGCGGACGTACTCGCCGCAGACGTCCACCGCGAACTGTTCCGACTCCAGCACGTTGACACCGCCGAACAGCACGAACGGCCGCGCGTTGTCGACCACGATCTCGTTGATCTTGACCATTTCGATTTCCTCAGACGAAGCGGCGAGTATCCCATGCGCCTCCCGGCGCCCCGGCCCCTGTCCCTGGCTTCGCCGACGTTCTCCCGGTCCCGCCCCGCGCCAGGTCCTCGCCCCTCCCGGATTCGACCGCCGGGATATCCATCCCGACCTGGGCGCGCGCCGTGCGTGCAGTATCACCGCGCTTCACATATCGAACATTTCATGAGTATCTCGCACGCCCGCCGGAGTATGTAACGGGCTGCAATTCATCGTCGGTCCGAGACATTCTTCAGGTTATTCCGAACCCGTCCGGATGTGTCAAACCGTACACCAATTCGGGCGCCGAATATTCCCGGAATGCGCCACGCGGCCGCGCCGCTCCTCTGGAAATCACCACCAGCCGACCTCCATACTGAATCCATCCGCGGCGATGACTGCCTGGGCAGACGCCGCCGCCGGATTCCCCTGGTGGATGCCACATTCAGTAACAACAAGCACCCGCCCATGGAATCTCCGATATCCATGGCGCATGACAAGAAGAGATTGCGGGCATTTAGTCGTCAACGTCCCCATATTTTCGAGATCATCATGCTGGGTATTTCCTCACGATTCTCCGTTTCCGCGTCGCTCACCCTCACGACCCTCGCCGCCAGTGTCATCCTGGCCGGTTGCGGCGGTGGCGGCACCGGCGGCGCGACGGCGGTGGAGGCCGCCTCCACGACCGCCGACGCCTCGGCCACGGCCGCGAGCACCGCCTCCCCGGCGGTGAGCACCGCCAGCACCACGGCCACCGCCAGCGTGCCCGCGCTCACCACGAGCGCGCCGGTCGCCACCGGCACGGCCTCGCTGCAAGTCGCCGCCGCGAGCTGCCAGATGGGCGTCTTCGGCAGCTTCGACCGGCCTTTCGCGCCGGAATCCCCCTGGAACAGCCGCCCCGTCGCCCCCGTGCTGGGCAGTGCGACCGTGCCGGCCTCCACCTACTACCCGTCGGTGGCCAGCGGCGCCTGGTCCAGCGCGGCCTTCAAGGCCACGGCGGACGACGCGCCCATGGTCGTGGGCGGCACCTCGAGTTCCGGCCTGTGGGATCCGGACAGCGAGACCTACCGCGCCAGCATCACCATCCCGCACTGGCCCGCCGCCACGACGCCGGCCACCGGCAGCGACGGCCACGCCGAGGTGGTGGACACCACCACCGGCATCGTCCATTCGTTCTGGGGCCTGAAGCAGGTCAACGGCGCGTGGGTGGCGAACCAGTACGCCTGGACGCCACTGGCCGGCCGCGGCATGGGCGATCCCTCGCACTACTACCAGGGCGCGCGCGCCGCGGGCGTGTCCACGCTGGGCGGCTTGATCCGCATCGCCGAGGCCAATGACGGCGACACGATGTACCGCCATGCGCTGGCCATGTCCATGGACATGACCGGCCTGAGCGCCAGCCCGACCTACCGCTTCCCGGCCACGTCGGCCGACAGCAACGCCGCCACGACCAACACCGGCCAGATCCCGATGGGCGCGCTGATGATGTTGCCGGCCAGCTTCGACGCGCAGGCCCTGGCCACGCCGGAGCTGCGCAAGGTGGCCGAGACGCTCAAGGCCTACGGCGCCTATGTGGTGGATCGCAACACCGGCACGCCCTACGTCATCTACGTGGAGAACGGGGCCGACTTCAAGCTGCACAAGAACGGCTGGAGCAACGCCACCGCCAACGACCTGAACCTGATCCGGGCCGCCCTGCGACCGCTGGAGAGCGCGGCCGCCTGGGTGGACGGCAACGGCCAGACCTCCGGCTACGTGACGGACACGGCGCTGAACCTGCTGTCGATGCGCGGCGCCTGGTATCGCACCAAGGGCACGGTGAGCGGCGTCTTCGACACCTGGCGCCAGGCGCTGGTCTTCCCGGCAACCACCACGCTGATCGAGCAGGCCAACGCCACCGGCCGCGCGGTCGCCGGGGTGAGCTGGGCGATGCCGACGGCGGCCGACAGCTACCGCCTGACGGTGGCCGGCACCGGCGGCGCGACCTTCCGCATGACCATCGCGGACAAGGCCAGCGGCGCGGTCCTGTACGACAGCGGCTACCTGGCCGACGGCGACACCGCGACCTTCGCCTGGCCGGCCGCCGCGAGCTTCAAGGTCACGACCTGGGCCCGCAGCGGCACGGGCAACGTCGAGTCCACGCTCCAGCCGACGCTGGTGCGCGTCGAGGCCGCGCCGGTGGGCGTGTCGTCGATCGCGGCCTGCGCGTCCTGATCGCGATCGCGGGCGAGGCCCTCGGCTCGCTCCAAATGGAAAGACCGCGCCTCGGCGCGGTCTTTTCGCAGGCACGGGGCGCGAGGGATCGCGCGCGGCCGGGTCAGACGCCCTGCGGGGCGTGGCCTCGGCCGATGGCGTGGTGCTCGATGCCCAGCGTCTTCATCAGCGCCGGCTCGTACAGGTTGCGGCCGTCGAAGATCACTGGCTGCTTGAGCTCGTCCTTGATGCGGTCGAAGTCCGGCGTGCGGAACTCCTTCCACTCGGTCACGATGATCAGCGCGTCGGAGTCGGCCAGCGCATGCTCGGCGCGCTCGCAGAAGCTCACGCCCGGCGTCTGCGCCAGCAGGCGCGAGGCCTCGCTCATCGCCACCGGGTCATAGGCCGCGATCGCGGCGCCGCGCCTGACCAGCTCCTCGATGATCACCAGCGACGGCGCCTCGCGCATGTCGTCGGTGTTGGGCTTGAAGGCCAGGCCCCACAGCGCGAAGCGCTTGCCGGCCAGGTCCTCGCCGAAGCGCGCCACCACCTTGTCGACCAGCACGCGCTTCTGGCGCTCGTTGGCCTCCTCGACGGCGTTCAGCACGAACAGGGACTGGCCATGCTCGGTGCCGGTGCGCACCAGCGCCTTGACGTCCTTGGGGAAGCAGGAACCGCCGTAGCCGGCGCCCGCGTACAGGAACTGGTAGCCGATGCGCGGGTCCGAGCCGATGCCGCGGCGCACCAGCTCGATGTCGGCGCCGACCTTCTCGGCCAGCAGCGCCAGCTCGTTCATGAAGCTGATGCGGGTGGCCAGCATGGCGTTGGCGGCGTACTTGGTGAACTCGGCGCTGCGCACGTCCATCACGAACAGCCGGTCGTGGCTGCGGGTGAAGGGGGCGTACAGGGCGCGCATCATCAGCGTGGCCTGCTCGTCGTCCGAGCCCACGACGATGCGGTCGGGCTTCATGAAGTCCTCGATCGCCGCGCCTTCCTTCAGGAACTCGGGGTTGGAGACCACGGCGAAATGCGCGTCCGAGCCGCGCTTGGCCAGCGCGTCGGCGATGGTGGCGCGGACCTTGTCGGCCGTGCCCACCGGGACCGTGCTCTTGTCGACGATGACCTTGTAGTCGGTCATGCGCTCGCCGATGGAGCGGGCGGCGGCCAGCACGTACTGCAGGTCGGCCGAGCCGTCCTCGCCCGGGGGCGTGCCCACGGCGATGAACAGGATGGTGCCGTGGTTCACCGCCTTGTCCACGTCGGTGGTGAACTGCAGGCGGCCGGCCTCGACGTTGCGCTTGACCACGGCGTCCAGGCCCGGCTCGTGGATGGGGATGCCGCCCTCGTTGAGGACGCGGATCTTGTCGGCGTTCACGTCCAGGCAGACCACGTGATTGCCCATCTCGGCCAGGCAGGCGCCGGTGACCAGGCCCACGTAGCCGGTGCCGATCGTCGTGACTTTCATTCAAAAACTCCCGGTTGATGCGTGAGGCGGCGCCGCGTCGCGACGTCGCGAAGATCTCATTGCTGGTAGTACTCGCGGTACCAGGCGACGAAGCGACGGATGCCCTCGGGCACCGGCATCGCCGGGCGGAAGCCGGTCCAGGCGGCCAGCTCCTCGACGTCGGCATGCGTGGCCGGGACGTCGCCGTCCTGCAGCGGCAGGAACTCCTTGATCGCCTCGCGGCCCACGGCCTGCTCGATCGCGCCGATGAAGTCCATCAGCGGGATCGGGTCGTGGTTGCCGATGTTGAAGACGCGGTACGGCGCGTTGGAGCGCGCCGGATCGGCCGTCACCGGGTCGTAGCCGGGATCGGCGGTGGCGGTCCGGTCCAGCACCCGCACGACGCCTTCGGCGATGTCGTCGATGTAGGTGAAGTCGCGGATCATCTTGCCGTGGTTGAACACCTTGATCGGCTCGTTCGCGAGGATGGCCTTGGTAAACAGGAACAGCGCCATGTCCGGCCGGCCCCAGGGGCCGTAGACGGTGAAGAAGCGCAGGCCCGTGGTCGGCAGGTTGAACAGATGGCTGTAGGTATGGGCCATCAGCTCATTGGCCTTCTTGGTCGCGGCGTACAGGCTGACCGGGTGGTCCACGCCGTGATGCTCGCTGAAGGGCATCCGCGTGTTGCCGCCGTAGACGCTGGAGCTGGACGCGTAGGCCAGGTGCCGCACCTCGGTGTGGCGGCATCCTTCCAGGATGTTGGTGAAGCCGACGATGTTGGCGTCGATGTAGGCATGCGGGTTCACCAGCGAGTAGCGCACCCCGGCCTGCGCCGCCAGGTGGACCACGCGGTCGAAGCGGTGCTTGGCGAACAGGTCGGCGATGCCCTGGCGGTCGGCCACGTCCATGTGGACGAACTCGAAGCCGGGCTTGCCCTGCAGACGCGCCAGGCGGTCGTGCTTGAGCCGCGGGTCGTAGTAGTCGTTCAGGTTGTCCAGGCCGACGACCTGGTCTCCGCGGGCCAGCAGGATCTGGCTCACGTGCATGCCGATGAAGCCGGCGGCGCCGGTGACGAGTACTTTCAATCCTGCTCCCGGGGGTGAGGCGTTGAGAAACGGCGCCGATTCTCACCCAGTCGCATGACGATGCCGAGTGCGCCCCCCCGCTCAGTCAGGGGTGACCGGCCCGCCGGGGCGAGAACTTCGTCTCGGCCGGCCGGGGCAAGGCGGCCGGCGGCGGCTCCGGCCGACGCAGGGCCAGGCGCAGCCGGCCCAGGCCCTGGTAGGCCCATTGCGGGAGCAGGCTCAGGCGCAGCAGGCGCCGGCGCTCGGCCGCGAAGGCCCGGGTGTCCATGGCCCGCAACACCGCCCGGCCGGCCGCCCGGTCCCCCCACTTGATCTGGTGGTGGGCGTGGGCGACGCGGAAGAAGTTGAGGAATTCCTCGATGTCCGTGCCGACCTCGACGTCCTCCGGATGGGCCAGGCGCCAGGCCTCCCCAGTGTCGAAGAAGGGGTAACGGGCGGGCGGCGCCAGACGCACCAGCGCGCGGTCATCGCCATCGGCGTGGTAGCGCGCGCCGGGACGGGGGTCGAAGGCGATGGCCCCGATGAACAGCAGCCGGATCCACGTGTCCAGGTCCTCGCCCAGCCGCACGCCCACCGGGAATCCGCCCACCCGCAGCAGCGCCGCCTTGTCCACCATCACCCCCGACGAGCAGACGGGAGACCCCTGCAAGGCGATGCGGAAGAAGTTCCGCGGCGTGAGCACGACGGGCGGGCCGCTGTCGGGCCGTACGCCGGGGCTGCGGCCGCCGTCGCGGCCGACGATCTCGTAGTTCGCGGCCCAGCCGACCGCGTCGGGGAAGGCCAAGCGCAGGCGCCACAGGCGTTCCAGGTGGTCGGGCAGCCAGGTGTCGTCGGCATCCACGAAGGCCACCACGGGGCAGGCGGCCAGCGCCACGCCCCGATTGCGGGCGGCGGACACACCGGCGTTGGGCTGGCGCTCCAGGCGCAGGCGGGGATCGGCATGAGCGGCCACGATGGCCGCGCCGTCGTCGGTCGAGCCGTCGTCGACCACCACCACCTCGATGTCCCGCACGGTCTGCGCGAGCACCGCGTCCAGCGTCCGGGCGATCTGCCCGGCCTTGTTGTAGAGCGGAATGACGACGGACAGGCGCGGTGGGGCGGGCGGCGGCATGGACGTTTCCGGCAGGGGCGATGGCCGGATCCCGGAGGTCCGGACGAAGGCGCCGGTCCCCGTCGCGACCCCAAGCGGTGCGGAATTCCCTGCCCTGGTGCCGAAGCGGGCGCTCGACGCACCAGGATGGTAGGAATCGGTCGGGGCCGCGTCACGGCCCCCGTGTCCCCGAAGGGCGCGTCGCCTGTCCCGCGCTCAGCGGTCAAACGGCCGGGGCGCCGACATCGGCCTGCCATGAAGGCCGGCCCTCTCCCCCGCGAGCCGCCGCCGCCAGGCGGGCGGGAGCTCGAACAACACCATCCCGGCGCGTCCCTGCACCCGCTGCCAGAGCCACCAGGGCAGCAGCGTGCCGGCGACCACGCCCAGCAGCAGGTGGAGGCTGGGGCTGCCCAGGTGCAGCCCTTTGGCCAGCAGGATGCGGACCCCGCTGGCGACCAGGATGTGGGCCAGGAAGATGGCCATCGACGCCCGGCCCAGGGACGCCAGTCCGCGGGCCAGTCCGCCCGGCCGCGCGGCGATCACGAGCGCCAGGCCGCAGGTCGCGGCGATGCCCAGCCCCGCGGCGATCAGACCGCTGAGCCGCACCCAGTCCCCCGGGGGCGACGGCGCCAGCGTCAGGACCAGCCCCAGCGCGACGGCGCCGCCCAGCACGCCGGCCAGCGCCAGGCGGCGCAGCACGCCGTCGCCCCATCCGCGCGCGCCCAGCCAGGCACCCGCGGCGAAATACACCAGCATCGAGGCGACCGTGGACAGCGCGGTGGGCCATGCCCCCTGCTGAAGGAAGTGAGTCACCAGGCCGATGGCGAGCAGGGCCGGCACCCCGGCGCGCGGCCGGCGCGCGCACAGCGCCAGGGCGATCAGGCTGATCAGGAAGAGCGCGTGCAGGAACCAGAACTGCGCCCGCGGCGCCCAGGCCAGGGCGAGCACCTCGCCCGCCGCGAGGGGATGGCGGGTCCAGCGGGACATCGCGAGTTCGATGCCGCCCTGCAGCAGCGACCACAGCACATAGGGCCAGAGCACGGTCGCCACGCGGGTCGCGAGGTAGTCGCGCGGACCGCGTCGCGCCAGCGAGCTCGGAAAGAACCAGCCCGACAGCAGGAAGAACAGCGGCATGTGGAACGCATAGATGAGCGCGTCCAGCGTCGCGAACCACCCGGGATCGATGGCGATGCCGCTGTTGGCGAGCCCGCGCGCCACATGGCCGTAGACCACCAGCAGGATGCCCAGCCCCTTGGCGACGTCGATCCAGCCGGACCGCGCCGCGGTCCCGAGGCCGATGGCCGAGGGGGCCGAAGCGACGGCGGACGGGCCGGGCGCGGGCGTCATCGTCGGTCGAGCACTTCGCGCTTGCGAAGGCCCTGCTCCTGCTTGAGCTTCAGGTAATGGCGGCCCTGCTCGACCAGGGTCCGGAAGGCGTCCATGTCGCGCGTGCCGATCTGCACCGCCGGGTTGCCGCCCAGGATCGCCCCGGGCGGATGGGACTTGGTCACCACGGCGCCGGCGCCGACGATGGTGCCCTCGCGCAGCGTCACGCCGGGCAGGATCATGGCGCGCATGCCCACCCAGACGAAGCGTTCGATGGTGACGGGGCGCAGCAGGTCGACCTCGTCGTAGGGAACCATGGTCGCGTCCCGGTGGCGATGCATGGACGTCATCACCGCCACGCCGGGCGCGAAGATCACGTGATCGCCGATGGTCAGGCCGCCCTGGCCGTTGAAGTAGCCGCCGCCCTCGATGTGCACGTGGTCGCCCAGCGTGATGCGCTCGGGGAAGACGAAGTCGTTGCGGCCGGCGATGCCGCAGCCCTGGCCTTGCGCCTTGAAGGTGACCGTCGCCGCGGGCCGGCCCGTCAGCCGCCGCAGGATGCTCGAGAGCCTGCCCATGTCGTGATTCCCTCTTCGTGTCGTTGTCGTCGGTCAGGGGCCGCGTGGACGCCTGTCATCGCCGGATGCGCCCGCTCAGGCCGGCGCCCCGCCCCGCTTGAGCTTCGCCCGCAGCTTGCCGAGCACCGCCGCGCGATGCTCGGGGCGCAGGAACACCGCCCACAGCAGCGCCAGCCCGAAGGCGCCCACGCCGCAGGCCGACAGGCCCAGTGTCAGCCAGGCATGCGGATGCGCCAGGTGGGACACCGCCAGCGCCGCCGCGAAGACCGCCGCCGCCATGCCCAGGATGGGGAGCACCTCGCGGGCGAAGGTCCACCAGGGACGCGCCAGGATGTGGGCCGCGTACAGCGGCGTGAAGATCAGGTTGCGCAGCAGCAGCACCAGGCCGCCCGCGATGGCGATGCCGTACAGGCCCCAGGCCTTGGCCATCCAGATCGCCAGCGCCAGGTTCACCACGCCGGCCAGCACCTGCGTGATGCCGGGAATCTTCACGTGGTTGGTCGCCAGGCTGATGTTGTGCAGCGGCAGATAGGCCAGGTTGAGCGTCAGGTGCGCGGTCGCCAGGATCATCACCAGCGACAGCGGCGCGAAGTCCGGGCCCAGCCAGACGCGCAGGATCGCCTCGGAAAAGCCGCAGACGATGCCGATGGGGATGGCCATCACCAGGCCCAGGTGCCGCACCGAGGCGCGGGCGTAGTCGATCATCTCGTCGATGCGCCCTTGGGCGTGCAGCGTCAGGATCGTCGGGCCGAAGACGCCCGACACCACCAGCGCGAAGTTGCGCAGCAGCATGGACCACTGCAGCACCAGCGCGTACTGGCCGCCCGCGGCCGGACCGACGATCTTGTTGGCCACCAGCAGGTCGATGTTGATCAGCAGCAGCGTGCCGATCTGGCTGATGAAGACCCAGCCGCCGGTGCCGCCGATCTCGCGCACCATGCCCCAGGAGAAACCGTCCACGCGCGGCTTGAGCGCCGGTGCCAGCCGGCGCGCGGCCACCATCACCACCGCGATCGTGGCCAGCGCCGCGCCCAGCACGCTGGCGCCGACGTGCCACAGCCGCGGCGCGGTCAGGTGAAAGAGCACCAGCACCGCCACCACGCGCGCGACCAGGCCCAGGATGTTGCCCAGGTTCTGCAGGTCGAAGCGGTTGCGGCTGTAGACCACCGACTGGAAAGGCGTGCCCAGCGTGGTGACCGCCAGCCCGCCGACGGTGAGGAAGAACAGCCAGCCGGCGTCCGCCTCCAGGCCCGCGGGCACGGTGATCCACTCGGCGATGTGGGTCAGCAGCGGCAGGCCCAGCACGCACATCAGCAGCCCGACCAGCACGCTGGCCCACAGCGAGGAATTGAAGATGCTGTTGGCGCGCGCCTGATCGCCGCTGCTCATGGCGACGGTCAGGTGCCGGCCCACCGCCGCGTTCAGGCCCGCCGTGATGACGTTGAAGTAGCCCGCCACCGTGACCGCCAGCGGCACCAGGCCGTAGGCGGCCACGCCCAGTTGGCGCACGAGGTAGGACACCAGCCACAGCGAGACGACGATGTTCAGCCCGAAGAACGCGACGTTGCTGACCAGGTTGGCCCCCAGCTTGCCTTGCGCCACGTCAGCCTCGCGATCCCGCGGCCGCCGGCGCGGCGGGCGCCTCGGCGCGCCGCTTCAGCACCGCGCTCACGCGGGACATCAGCCGGTACAGCGTCTGTGGCAGGCGGCTGGCGCGCAGCAGGCGATCGCGTTCGGCGGCGAAGGCCTCGGTGCGGCAGTCGGCGAGCACCGCGCGCCCGGCCGCCTTGTCGCCCCACTTGATCTGGTGATGCGCATGGGCGATGCGGAAGAAGTTGTGGAACTCCTCCATGTCGCGCGCCACCTGCGTCGCCTCCGGGTGCGCGCGCATCCAGGCCTCGTCGGTGTCGAAGAAGACGTAGCGGGCCGGCGGCGCGTGACGCGTCAGCGCGCGCTCGTCGCCGTCGGCGTGGTAGTAGGCGCCGGGCCGCGCGTCGAAGGCGATCGGTCCCGAGAACAGCAGCCGGATCCAGGTGTCCAGGTCCTCGCCCAGGCGCACGCCGGCGGGGAAGCCGCCCACGCGCCGCAGCGCCTCGCGGTCCACGGCCACCGCCGAGGAGAACACCGGCGTGCCGTCGCGCGCGATGCGGAAGAAGTTCTCCGGCGTCAGCAGCAGGCGCGGCTCGCGGACCTGGGTCACGCCGGGCGTGAGCCGGCCGGCCAGGTCGACCACGTGGTAGTTCATCGCCCAGGCCACGGCGGCGGGCCAGGCCTCGCGCAACTGCGACAGGCGCTCCAGGTGGTCGGGGTACCAGGCGTCGTCGCCGTCCAGGAAGGCGACCACGTCGGCGCGCGCCAGCTCGACGCCACGGTTGCGGGCCACGGACACGCCGCCATTGGCCTGGCCGTAGAGCCGCACGCGCGGATCGGCGGCGGCGATGCCGGCGACGACGTCGGGACCGTTGTCCTTGGAGCCGTCGTCGATCACGACGACCTCGAAGTCCTGCAGCGTCTGGCCCAGGACCGACGCGAGGGCCCGGCCGATCTGGCCCTCCTTGTTGTAGAGCGGGATGACGACCGAGAAGCGGGGCACGGGCGCGGACATCAGCGGCGGCCCTCGCAGTAGGGCGCGGCGGTGAAGTTCAGCCGGGACACCTCGCAGGAGTCCTTCACCGGCCGCGTCCACAGCCTCATGCGGCGGCCGTCGATCGCGAGCTTGGCCACGCGGCGGGCCGTCTCCAGCGGATCGACGGTGGCGTCGCCGGCGCGGTACTCGGGCGCGTAGCCGATCTCGTCGAGGAAGTCGCCGCACTTGCGGTGGTACTCGACCAGGATGAAGGGCACGCCGGCCGTGTAGGCCAGGATGCAGGCGTGCAGGCGCACGCCGAAGATGGCGTCGCAGCGCGCGAGCTCCGCGTGGACCCGCCGGGAATCGCTGTCGTAGGGCAGGCGCTCCACATGCGGATAGCCGTCCAGCGAGGCGATCACCTCGTCGGTCACCGCATCGTCGCCCGAGGCCGGATGGCCGTTGAACACGAAGAAGCGCAGCGCGAAGCCTTCCTGCGCCAGCGCCTGCGCCGTCGCCTTCACCGAGGCCACGCGGCGCTTCTCCTTCTCCAGGTCGCCGTTGGCGTAGTAGCGCTCGACGTTGCACACGCTGATGCCGATCACGGGTCGGCCGGCGGCGCGCTCCGGCAGCACGGGCGCCGGACTGTCGGCCATCACGTCCAGCATCAGCAGCGCCGGGTCGAAGGCCTGGATCACGGGGGTCTCCACGCCCATGCCCTTCACGATCTCGAAGGAGGCCCGGTCGCGCACGGCGATGTAGCTCATCTCCGAGATCAGCTTGCGGATCTCGCGCTCGCCCTCGGCGGACTTGAAGGGGCCGACCGACACGCCGGCCGCGGCGATGGACTTGCGCCCCACCTTCTGCACCAGCGACTGGCGCAGCAGGTTGACCCACAGCTCCTGCGGGGAATGCAGCGTCGAGCCGCCGAAATACACCATGTGCCGCGCGCCGAGGCCGCTCAGGGTGCGCGACAGCGTCTGCTGCCCGGGATAGCGGCGCTCGGCCGGGATGATGGCCTGGGCCGGATGGCCCAGCACCGGCAGCTCCGAGGCGACGAAGGCCAGGTCGCGCGCGCCCCAGTACTTGCGGCTGCCCCAGTCGGCGACGACGCAGAAGACGTCGTCGCCGGTGTTGCGGTAGCCGTAGTAGCCGTTGAACAGGAAATCGGTCATGCGGGATCCGGAGGAAGGTGCGGGGTCGGGACGGTCTGGGGGCAGGTCTTGCCGGGGATGGTCGGGCTCAGGTCGCGGGTCCGCCGCCACGCCGCGTGGCCGCTCGCCACAGCAGCCCGGCCGCGAAGGGGATGCCGTCCACCAGGTAGCGGCGCGCGAGGCGGCGCGGCTCCTGCACGACGCGGTGCAGCCACTCCAGGCCGCCGCGCTGCATCCAGCCGGGCGCGCGCTTCACGTCGCCGGCGACGAAGCTGAAGCTCACGCCCACGCCCAGGTACCAGGCCCGCGGCGCCAGCGGCCGCAGCTGGGCGGCGAGCTTCTCCTGCTTGGGCGAGCCCAGGCCGATGAAGACGATCTGCGGCTGCCAGTCGGTGAGCAGCGCGTCCAGCCGGGCGACCTCGGCCGGCATCTGCTCGAAGCCGAAGGGCGGGCACAGGCAGCGCACCTGGCCGGCGGCCACGGCGCGGGGCACCAGGCGCGCGGCGGCGGCCTCGGCCGCGCCCTCGTTCCCGCCGATCAGCGCGATGCGCAGGCCGGCGCGCTCGGCCGCGCCCATCAGCTCGACGAACAGGTCGGAGCCCGTCAGGCGCCCCGGCAGCGGCGTGCCCTGCAGCTGGCTGGCCCAGACGATGGGGCGGCCGTCGGCGGTGAAGACGGTGGCGTCGGTCACCAGCGCGCGGAAGGCGGGCTCCACGCGCCAGCGGCGCAGGATGTCGATGTTGGGCGTGACCACCCAGCCGCCACGACCGGCCCCGGCCTCGGCCACGATGTGCGCGCTCAGGGCGGGGACGGTGCTCGCCACGAAGGGCAGTCCGTCCACGCGGATGGTGGGCAGCACGGCGCCCGCCGCGGCGGCGGTCGGCGCGCCGACGTCGGGCGTCACGGGAATCGAGGTCGTGGTGTCGGACATGGGTCGGGCGTGGGTTCGAAGTCGGTCGAGGTCGGTCGAGGTCGATTGAGGTCGATTGAGGTCGGGTCGGTCGAGGTCGAGGTCGGGTCGGGTCGATGGAAGTCGGGTCGGGCGGCCGCGCCGCGGCCGCTCAGACGTCGCGCTTGGTGCGGACCCAGTCGACCTGGCGCTTCACCACGAAGCGCAGGTAGAGCGGGATCTTGGCCAGCAGGATCAGCGGAGCGCGCACCAGCTCGCCCAGGGTCAGGAGGTCGGCGGCCCAGCGCCGCTGCGCCAGCACGATGGCCAGCGCCAGGCCGACCAGGCCGGCCAGCGCCACGGCCAGCGGCGCCCACCAGCCCAGCAGCAGCGCCAGCGCCAGCTGCACCAGCGTCCAGCCCACCAGCAGCATCGCCAGCAGCGCCAGCGGTGGCACCAGCATGTCCATCACCTGCAGCAGCTGCGCGCCACGGCGCGGTCGCATCGATTGCCACAGCAGCTTGGGGCCCTCGCCCACCAGCATCGCCAGGTGGCCGTGTTCCCAGCGGGTGCGCTGGCTGGCCTCGCCCTCGCTGCTGTTGGCGAAGACGCTGGTCACCCGCGCGTCCTCGCACAGCAGCGGCGGCGCGCCCAGCTGCGCCAGGCGCACGCCCAGCTGCATGTCCTCGGCCAGATGGCCGCTGGCCAGCGGCGCGCGCACGGCCACGTCCCAGGGGAAGGCCATGCCGGTGCCGTACAGCCCGCAGGGCAGGCCCACCTGGTGCATGCCGCGCGGGCGCACCAGGTTCTTCACGCGCATCGCGAACTCCGCCACGCGCGCCTTCAGGCCCTCGTTGGCGGCCGACATCAGGTAGGTCGCCTGCACCGGTCGCCCCGTCGCGTGCGCCACCGCGGCGATGCGCGGCAGCAGGCGCGCGCCCAGGGTGCAGTCCGCGTCCAGGATGATCACCACGTCCGGCGACTGGCCGGTCTCGCGCGCCAGGCGCTCGAGCTCGCGCACGCCGAAGTCCAGCGCATAGCCCTTGCCTCGCTCGGTCTCATGGAAGCGCTCGACCACGGTCACGTCGAACTCGCGCGCCTGCGCGGCCGTGTCGTCACTGCAGTTGTCGGCCACGACCAGCACCCGGTCCGACGGGCCGAGCTGGGCCAGCGCCTGCATCAGCGTGGGCCGCAGGCCACGGCCCTCGTTGTGCGCGGGCATGACCACCGCGATGCGGGCCGGCCGGGGGAACTCGGGCAACGCCCGGCGATCGGGCAGGAGCGCGAGCAGCACCTGGGCCAGCACCAGCAGCGCCGGCCCCGCGACCAGCAGGCTGCCGATCAGCACCAGCGCCCAGGGCAGTCCTTGCAGCAGCTCAGGCATGCGCGCGCTCCTTGCTGAAGACGTGCTCGTGCAGCAGCTCGGCCAGGCGCGCGGCCTCGTGATCGATGTCGTGGCGGGCCAGCGCGGTGGCACGGGCCGCCTGGCCCACGCGCGTCAGCTCGGCGTCGTCCAGGGTCAGGCACTCCACCATCGCGTCGGCCAGCGCCTGGGCGTCGCCGGCCGGCACCAGCCAGCCGTTCTCGCCGTTCGTCACCAGCTCCGGGATGCCGGCGATGCAGCTGCTGACGCACGGACGGCCCAGGGCCATCGCCTCCATCATCACCACGGGCAGGCCCTCGGCGAAGCTGGACACCACCATTGCGCGCGCGCCCAGGATCTCCTCGCGCACCCGCGCGCTGGACACCCAGCCGGTGATGCGCACCTGGCGCTGCAGGCCGTGGCGGGCGATGCGGGCCTCGATCAGCGCGCGCTGCTCGCCGTCGCCGGCCAGCACGAGCTCGAAGTCGGGGACCCGCGCGGCCACGCGGGCGGCGGCCTCGATCAGCAGCAGGTAGCCCTTCTGCTCGGACATGCGGCCCACCGCCACCATGCGGTGGCCGCGCGGCGCGGGCGCCTCGACCTGATGGAACTCGGGGTCGAGGCCGCAGCGCACGATCTGGATCTTGTCCCAGTCAGCCGGGTCGCACCAGCGGAAGAGCTGGCTGCGGCAGAAGGAGGTGATCGCGGTGACGAAGCGCGCGCGATGGATCTTCTCGCCCAGGTACAGCGACGCGGGCCGGTCGAACTCCTCCGAGCCGTGGACCATGATGCTGTAGCTCGGCCCGCCCAGCTCGGCGATCAGCGCGGCCAGCTCGGCCGGGTTGGTCGCGAAGTGCGCGTGCAGGTGGCTCACGCCGGCCGCGCGCAGCATCGGCACCGCGACGCAGGCCTCGGCCAGGTAGATCAGGTGATAGGGCCAGGGGCGATCGCCGCCGCGGCTCATCTTCAGCGCGAGCTTGAGCGCCGACAGGAAGCGGCCCGGCGAGGACAGCGCCATCGCCACGCTGGCCTTGAGCAGGCGGCCCATGCCGTCCTTCAGCAGGTAGCGGGTCTTGCCCTTCTCGATCTGGTCGACGGGATCGGGCGCCGGATCGTCCCAGCCGCGCACGGCCATCCGGAAGACGTCGAAGCCCTGCTTCTCCAGGCCGAGGATCTCGCGCCGGATGAAGGTGTGGCTGACCTTGGGATAGTGGTTGATCAGATAGCCCACGCGCGGACGCGCGCCGGCCCGGCCGCGCGCCTCGTCCGTGGCGGCGGCGTGGCCCGCCGTCGGGGTCCGCGGCCGTGCGCCGGCGGTGGTGTCGTCCAACTTCGTCGTGATCAATCGTTTCTCCCCAGATCGGCGCGCGGGCTCAACCCGCGTCCGCCAGCAGGTCGCCGCGTGCCCAGCAGTCGCCGGACCGGGTCGTCCGCACCACCAGGCGCGAGCCTGCGAATTTCTCCGGCCACTGGAAGCTCACGGTCTTGCCGTCCTCCAGATCGCCGCTGTCGAAGGCCGGCGGCGCGCCGCGCTCGGCGCCGCTCAGCTGCAGGCGCAGCGTCGCGCCGTTGCCGGTGCGCGCGGTGAGCCTCATCGTCTGCCCCGGCTGCGGCCGGGCCCAGTTCACCGCCGAGATGTGACGGCCCGAGGTGTTGACCACCGCCAGGCCCGCCTTGGCATCGCGCAACACCACGGCCTGCTTCCAGGTCTCGAAGCGGGCCTGGGCGTCGTCGCGCTCCGAGCGCCACGCGCCGCGCATCGACAGCAGGTTCATCGGCGCACGCAGATCCACCGGCCGGCCGTGGCCGTCCAGGAAGCCCCGCGTCGAGCTCACGCGACGCAGCGCCAGGCGCATGCGTTCCAGGTCGCTGGCGGCGCGGCTGTTCCACACGCCGGGCGTGTGCAGCTTGGCGTTGCTGCCGATCTCCGCGTAGATCACGAAGGGCGTGCCGATGTTGCGGTCCACCACGTAGCCGCCGTAGACCTTCAGCGCCTCGGCGATGCGGCGCAGCCGCGGGTCGTCGACCTTGGCGGTGTCGAAGTCCGGCGGCAGCATCAGCAGCGCACCCTCGGGAATGCGGCCGTTGTTGCTGCTCAGGCCGGCGTCGGCCGAGGTGGCCGGGAACACATAGCCCGGGTCCGCGCTCAGCCCGTTGAAGGTCAGCGAGATGGCCAGCGCGTGGCGGATCGGCCCGGCGCCCTCCTCCACTTCGTGGCGGCGCACCAGGCCGCCCATGGTCGGCACCGCGGCCGCGCGCGCGCCCTGGAAGTAGTGCGCCGGGTCGCCCCAGCCGCGGCCGTCCAGACGCGTCCACGCGTACTGCTTGGCACACCACTGGTCGTCGACGCGCAACAGCTTGAACAGCGAATGGATGATGCCGGCCTCGGCGTCGACGATGTCCGCGTGGCCGTCCGAGCCCTCGGCCGGGATCACCGACGCGGGCCAGCGCGGCAGGACGATCTCGGGCTGGGTGGTCTCGGCATCCGGATCCCAGATGCCCTTCTGGCCGGGGAGGCCGACGATCTTCATCGGGCCGTCGTCGGACCCGCAGATGAAGACGCCGGTGGACCACTTGCCCGACTCCAGCGCCGGTACGTAGGAGGCCTTGGGGATCTGCCAGTCGTCCAGCACGGGATCGACCGGACGGCAGTTCCAGGGCGACTGGGCCGAGAACGGCCGCAGCGGCGATCCGAAGCGGTCGCGCACGCGCTCGGCCTCGGCGCGCCCGTCGGCCTTGCCCTTCGTGTCGGCCGGCGTGTCCGACAGGTCCTTCGCGGCCGCGAGCAGCCCGGGCGGCAGCGCGCCGGCCGCCAGCCCCAGTCCCGCGGTCGTGCACCAGCGACGTCGATTCCAGGCCATGTTCAGTCCTCCAGGGTCAGGGGCGCGGACGCCCGGTCCGCGGCGTTGCCGCGATCGACGATCCGCGCCGGGTTGCCCACCGCGGTCGCGCCGGCCGGCACGTCGCGCAGCACGACGGACATCGCGCCGACCTTGCAGCCGGCGCCCAGCCGCACGCCGCCCAGCACCTGCGCATAGGCGCCGAGCTCGACGCCGTCCTCCAGCACCGGACAGGGGCCCTCGGGCACGCGGTTGCCCAGCGTCACGCCCTGGCGCAACGTGCAGCGCGCGCCGATGACGGTGTCCGGGTGGACGAAGACATTGCCGAAGTGCCAGATCCGCAGGCCGGGGCCGATGCGGGCCGCCTTGGGCAGGCTGATGCCGGTGAGCGTCTCCACCGCGCGGAAGGCCAGCCAGTAGCCGCGCGCATGCCAGCGCGCGCGCCAGCCGGCGGGCATCGCGTCGACGCGGCGACCGTAGCGATAGACCCGCAATGCCCAGAGCGACTGCTCGCGGCGCAGCGCGGCGGCGCCGCCGCAGCGCGCCAGGTCGGCCTGCCAGTCGAGGTCGTCGCGGGCGCGCGTCGCCGCGGGGGCCATCGGGGCGGTGAGCGATGCGGGCATCGGGGCGGTCATCGGCGCGGTGGCGCTCATCTCAGACCTCCTTCAGCCGTTGCCGGCGGCCGTGACCGACGCGCTTGGCCAGCTCGTTGAAGCGGTGCTCCACCTGGAAGGTCGAGACATGGGCCACCAGCACCAGCGCCACCAGCAGCAGCGGGCGCTTGAGGTACTTGATGGCGGTGTCGCCGGTGCCCAGCCAGGTCGCCGCCAGCGGCAGATGCCAGATGTAGAGCGCGTAGGAGATGGACGCCACGTAGACGAAGAAGGGCCGGCCCAGCTGGCGCGACAGCCCGTGCGCCGGCTGCGCCAGCAGCGCGCCGACGAAGGCGGCGGCGACGTAGGGCCGCAGGAAGGACAGCGGATTCAGCGCCGCGTGCGGCAGGAAGCTGCAGGCCAGCAGCGTGACCAGCAGCAGCGGCACCATGCCGCGCCGGGCGAGCCGGGTCCTCACCGCCGGCCAGTGCCGCGAGTGCATCAGCAGCGCCAGGCAGGCCCCCGCCAGCAGGTCGTCGCAGCGGAACCAGGTGACGCTGGACGCGGTGACCTGGTGGCCGATGCGCAGCGCGGTGGTCGCCAGCAGCAGCACGGGGAACAGCCACCACACCGCGCGCGGACGCATCCAGAGCAGCAGCGCGGCCAGCATGTAGAACTGCACTTCCAGGCACAGGCTCCAGAAATGGTCGACCGGCGGGGTCAGGTGTTGCGGCGGCAGGTTCGCGTAGAACAGCAGGTAGCTGAGCGCCGTCTCCAGGTCCACCGGGTGGACGAGCCAGACCAGCGCCAGGCAGATCCAGGCGGCCGGCACCACGCGCAGCAGACGGCGCGCGACGAAGGCCGACACCGGCGGCCGCTTGAGCAACTGCCCGGTGATCAGGTAGCCCGACAGGATGAAGAACAGCGCCATGCCGAACAGGCCCAGCGACTCGTTCAGCGCCACGCCGCCGAGGCGGGCGGGGAACAGGTGGGTCCACAACACCGCCAGGATGCTGATCGCGCGCACGCCGTCCAGCGCCGGCTGGCGCTCGCCGCCGAGGACCGGGGCGTGCGGGCGGGCGGCGTCGGCCAGGCTCATGGCGCGCGCTCCATCAGCGTCATCGGCTGCGTGACCGGGAACAACGAGCTGCGCGGACCCGCCTCCTCACGCGGTCGGTACTTGCTCGGCCGGATGCCCCAGGGCAGGCGCTTGCGCTTGTCGGCGGCGCCGGCGATGCGGCAGGACAGCGCGCAGATCGCGCCCATCGTCAACCAGAAGTACCAGTTGTAGATGAGGTAGGACAGCATGTTGTCCGAGGTCGAGACCAGGAAGTTGGCCACCAGCAGCGCCAGCGCGATCAGCGCCAGCAGCGGCCGCACGCGCAGCAGCGGGCGCAGCATGCGGGCCGTGGACAGGTAGACCCAGCCGAAGGCGGCCACGCCCAGCGCGCCGTACTCGAAGAACATCTGCACCACCGCGCTGTGCGCGCCCCAGCTGCGGCCGCCCGCCATCGAGAAGAAGGTCTGCGAGTGGAAGATGAAGGACTCCGCGCCGTAGCCGAAGACATAGCGCGCCTTGGACATCCAGCTCAGCGCGTCGGTCCACAGCAGCTTGCGCCAGGCGAAGGAGTTCAGCTTGGCGTACTGCACGACCTGGTTGCCCTCGGCCAGGCCGGCCACGCGCTCGCGCACCTCGGGGATGGCCATCGCGCAGAGGCCGCCGATGACGAGATAGATCAGGTAGCGGCGCTCGCGCAGCAGACCGTAGAGCACGAAGATGAACAGCACGGAGATCCAGGCGCTGCGGGTCTTGGTCGCGAAGAGCAGCCCCACCAGCAGGAGCAGATAGAGCACGACCGTCGCGGTCACCAGCGGACCGCGCCCGGCCAGACCGCTCTTCCAGCGATAGAAGATGACGCCCACCGACAGCACGAGATAGAACGCCAGGATGTTGGCGTGGGGGAACGGGCCGCCGTACCGGTTGGACGCAGCTTCGAAGGCGTCCACGCTACCAGCGGTCTTGCCCAGGCCGATGTAAATCAGCGTGACAACTGCGACAGGCACCGAGGACCAGGTGACCAACTTGAGCAGCTTGTTCAGATCCGCTTCATCCATGACCAGATAGAAACTGACCAGGAAGAGCGCGACCACCGACAGCTGGCCCAGGTAGAGGCGGACCGCCTGCACCGGATCGGGCGAATACAGCAGGCCCGCGGCCTGCACCAGCACGAAGGGCAGCCACACGCCCCAGGCCAGGCGGGGCACGCGCTTGGGATCGCGCGCGATGATCAGCCCCGCCAGCACGATGATCAGCGCGTTGAGCAGACCGCCCAGGCCGCCGATGGCCGCCAGCCGGGTCTCCTCGAAGACCGGATTGGTGCCCGCGCGCAGCAGCAGCACCACCAGCAGGAAGGCCTCGCGGCTGTAGATGAAGAGGAAGGCGGTGAGCAGCATCAGCGGCAGCACCGCCATCAGCACCGGCTTGTCCACCGCCACGCCGCCCACCATCACCGTGAGCAGCCCCATCACGACGGCGCCCGCCAGCAGCCCGGTCAGGCCCAGCCAGGAGGTGCCGTCCAGGCCGTCGCGCCAGCTGCGCCACAGGCCGGAGATCCGATGCACGGCATTCATGCGCTGCCCCCCGTGTCTCATCGGACCAGCAGCGGCCGCGCGCCGGCGGGCACCGCCGCGACCAGCTCGCGCAGGAAGCCGTCCATCAGGGCCTGCGACTTCGCCTCGTCGCCGGGCTGGGCCAGGCGCTGGGAGGCGCGCACCAGGATGCCGTCGGGCACGCGGCCGCGGAAGCCCTCGTTCAGGATGTACCAGCGCGCGGCCCAGCCGTCGCCGCCGTACATGTCGCCGATGCGGATCCAGTAGCGCACGGCCTCGTAGCCCCCGCCGCGCGCGCCGGTCAGCAGCTCGGTGGTGGGCACGGGCGCGGCGCGGCCCGCGGTCGCGATGGCCGGACCGCTCTTGAGCTTGAGCACCGCGAAGCCCTGGGCCGGGTAGCAGACCTCGGGGCGGTGCACCTTGACGTCCTGGCGCTGGCGCTCGCCCCAGGCCAGCGCGAGCATCACCTCCTCGCCACGGCTGTTGGCGTAGGTGCGCATCACGGTCTGGTCGTAGGGCTGCTCCTGCTCGGTCTCCACGCCCTGGGCGACGTCGACCTGGGTCGAGCCGTCCTGCACCAGGCGCCAGTCGCCGAAGGCCTTGGGCACGGCGGCGGCGAGGTCGGTCCCGCCCTGCGCGGTCTGCAGGCGCGGCGTGGCCAGCCAGGCGCCGGCGGCGGCGCCCAGCATCACGGCCAGGCCCGCGGCGCACACGGCGGCGGACAGACGCGGCGGCGTCGCGGCCGGCGCGCTCGGCGCGGTGCCGCGGGCGTTCACGCGGCCTCCGATCGGCGCGCGCGGGCCAGGCGCAGCGACAGCGCGCGCAACAGGCCGTCCATGGCCACGATCAGCATCAGCGCGGTCAGGAACAGCGCCATGCCGGAGAACTCGTGCATGAAGCCCTGTCCCACGTCGTCGCCGAGGTGGTAGGTCAGCAGCGCCAGGATGAGGATGCGGATCACGTTGGAGCAGTAGGAGATGGGCACGATCAGGATGGCCAGCGTGATGTTGCGGAACACCGATTCATGGCGCACCACGTTCATGTAGAGCAGGCCCAGCGCCTCGAGCGTGAACAACGAGTTCAGGCCCGCGCAGGCGTCCGCCACCATCAGCTGGTAGGGGCCGATCTGCAGGATGACGCCGGCGCGCGCGACCGGGTAGCCCAGCCAGAACATGAGGTGCTCGGCGCCCCAGGAGGCGGCGATCTTCATCGGCTGGGTGATCACGTCCACGATGGACGCGGGCAGCGGCACGGCGAAGAGCAGCAGGAAGAAGGCGAACCAGTAATGCCGCGCGATCGCCGGCCCGAGCAGGATCAGCGCGAAGCCCAGCAGCACGGGCAGCAGCGAGCCCATCTCCAGCAGCGCCAGCGATTGCGAGCGCCCCAGCACATAGGCCGCCAGACCCAGCAGCACCAGCGACCAGCCGGCGACCGGGGCGGGACGCGGCGCGAAGCGCTCGCCCTGCCCGGCCAGGCGCCGGGTCTGGAAGTAGAAGTACCAGGCCGACAGGGCCAGCACGATGGGCCCGTGGGAGTTGCGATCGCCGCGCCAGGGGCCGTGCAGGAAGTCGACGACCGTGGGCACATACAGCGCGAGCAGCCCCGCCGCGAGCGTGAGCAGCGCGACGCGATTGACGGCCCAGAAGCCCGGATCGAAACGTCCCGAAGAGGCGGCGAAGAGATTCATCGTTTTCACTGAAGTTCCCACGCGCGCCATCGAGGGTCGAGGACCGTGAGAGTCGGCGCGCGATGCAAGGCGCGAAGCGGAGCGATGCTCCTTGCACCGCGAGCATTCGCGACGCCGCAGCGGGTGACGAATCGTGCGGTCATCGGGCCTCGATTCAATACTGGTTCATCACTGTGCCGACCAAGGTGGTCGTGAGGCCGTCGAGGCTGTCCGTCAGGTCCTGCAGCGCGCTGACGCGCGACTGGTTCTGGCGGGCCAGCACCAGCGCCGCGCCGCAGCGCGAGGCGACGATGGCGGCGTCCGCGCCGTACTGGCCGGCCGAGGTGTCCACCAGCACGTGGTCGAACTTGCCCGCCAGCTCGCGCATCAGCATCCCGAAGGCGGGGCGCTCCAGCAGCTCCACCGGGTTCGGGGGGACCGCGCCCACCGGCAGCACGAACAGCGAGGTCATGCCCTCGACCTGCTGGATCACGCGCGGCTCGCTGCGGCCCGACAGGATGGAGGACAGGCCGGCCTGGTTGTTGATGTCGAAGATCTCGTGCTGGCGCGGACGCCGCAGGTCGGCGTCCACCAGCAGCGTGCGGCCGCCCAGCTGCGCCAGCGTCACCGCCAGGTTGGCGGTGAAGTAGCTCTTTCCGTCCAGCGTGTCGGGGCTGATGATGGCCAGCGCGCGGCGCGGTTCGCCCTCGCGGTACAGCCGCATCGTGATCTGGCTGCGGATGCCGCGGAACACCTCCGCCTGCGACGAGAACGGCTGGTTCAGCGCCACCAGCTCGGGGCTGCGGCTCTTGCGCTCGTTCGGGGCGTAGGGGTAGTGGAACTGCTTGGACAGCGCCTCCAGCACGTCCTCGGCATTGGCGTAGCCCAGCGCCACGGCGGCCTCGCCGAAGCGGATGCCGCGCTCGCGCTGGTACTGCAGCACGCGCTCGACCTGGTCGGCGCTGAGGTTGCGGGTCTCGGCGATGATCGCGCCGATCGAGCGGTCATGAATGCCCGCCGCGGGTTTGGTGTTCGATGTGTCCACGGATTTGCCGTACGCGGGGGAAAGGGGTTCCTTCAGATCCGACATCAGGTCGCTCCTCGGCCGGTGGCGCCACTGGCGTGGCCGAGCAGCCGTCGTTCCACCGAGGGCAGCGCGCCGCGCGCCCGCTTGCCCGGCGCGGGCAGCACGCCCAGCATCGGCAGCGGCAGCACGGCCATCACGTCGTCGGCATCGCGCACCTTGCGGTCGCGCAGCTCCAGCAGCAGGGCCAGGCCCACCGCCAGGATCACGCCGACCACGAAGGCCAGCGCGGTGTTGAGCAGCACCTTGGGCGAGGACGGCTTGCTGGGCGGCATCGCCTCGGTCAGCAGGTTCACGTTGCTCTGCGTGGACTGGCTCTCCAGGCTGGTCTGCGTCAGGCGCTGGGTGATGTTCTCGTAGGCGCGCTGGGCGCTCTCGGTCTCGCGCATCAGGCCGCCGGCCTCGTCGCGCGCTTCCTTCAGCTTGACCACCTTGGCGCGTTGCGCGTCCAGCTGGGCGCGGGCCTCGGACTCGCGCTGGCGGTTGATGTTGTTGGTCGCGGAGACGGAGTTGGTGACGCGGCGCACTTCGGCGTTGAGCTTGTTGCGCGTGTCGGCCACGGCCGCGCGGGCCTCGATGACCTGCGGGTGGTTGTCGCCGTAGCGGGTGCTGAGCTGCTGCAGCTGCGCCTCGGCGCGGCTGACGTCGGCCTTGAGCTGCGACACCACGGGGTTGCTCAGCACGTCCGGCAGCGAGTCGGCGCCGCGCGCCGCCTGGCCCTGGCGGCTGCCCGACTCGGAGGCCAGCGCCTGCAGCGTGACCAGCTGCGTGGACAGCTCGGCCAGGCGCGCGTTCTCCACGTCCAGGCGTTCGTCGCTGGCGATGATGCCGTGCTCGCGCTCATAGGCGGACAGCTTGGCGCGCGCGGCCTCCAGGCGTTCCAGCGCGCCCTTGGCCTGCTGGTCGAAGTAGCCGGCGTACTGGCGCGCGGGTTCCACGCGCAGGTCCAGCGTCGTCGCGATGTAGGCCTTGACGAAGGCGTTGGCCAGCGTGGCCGCGGTCTCCGCCGACGGCGAGCGGAAGGACACCGTCAGCACGTTGCTTTCCTTGGACGGCTTGACCTCCATGTTGGCGCGCAGGAAGTCCACCACCCACAGCTCCATCGAGCCCTCGCCGCCCTGGTCCTGCCAGCGTTCGCGCAGGTCGGGCACCTCGGTCAGGCGCAGGTCGCGCACCACGCGCAGCGCGACGCGATCGCTGGAGATCACGTCCACCTGCGTGTTGACGTAGGCCGGCGAGGCCAGGCCGGGATAGATCAGCGCGGTCACCGGGTCGGGCTTGGCGTCGATGACGACGGAGGCGCTCGCCACGTACTTCTTGGGCATCACCAGGCTGACCGCCAGCGCCGTCAGCGTGGTCAGCACGACCACGAGCAGCACCAGCGACCAGCGGGCGCGGAGAATGGACATCAACTTGCTGGGCGTCACCATGCACTCCTTGGCCGGGCGGAGGACCCGGCTTCAACTTCAGGGACTTCGGAGATCAGAACAGGCTCTCGCGGACGTAGATGACGTCGCCGTCCTTCAGGGTCTCGTCCATCGCGGGCTTGAGCTCCTGCACCTTGCCGTCCGCCGCCTTGCGCTGCACGCGGATGCCGCGGTCGGTGCCGCGCAGCGTCAGACCGCCGCCGGCGGCCAGGCCCTGCAGCAGCGTCATGCCGCGCTCCAGGCGAATCTGGCCGGGCTTCTGCACTTCCCCGTAGATGTAGATCATCGGGAAGCGGTCCACCCACAGCACGTCCCCGTTCTGCACGATGACGTCCTGCTCGCGGCCGCTGGGGCCGAACAGCGTGGGCAGATCGACCTCCAGGCGGAAGGGCTTGCCGCCGCGCGTGCCGCTGAGCACCACGAGGTCGCCGCCGGTGGTCGCCACGCCGCGCGCGTTGGCCAGCAGGTCGGTCAGGCGGGTGTCGGCCACTTCCAGCGGGTAGCGGCCCGGCTGGTTGACCTGGCCCAGCACGCTGGCCTGGTTGCCGGTGACCTTCATGATCAGGATGGTGACCTGGGGCTGCTTGACGAAGTTGCCCTTGCGCAGGCCCTCGGCGATCTTCGCCTCGGCGTCGCTGACCGTCAGGCCGCCGATGCGCACCAGGCCCAGCAGCGGGAAGCTGATGGTGCCGGCCTCGGACACGCGGGTCTCCAGCGTCATGTCCGGGTTCTGGAACACCGAGATCTTGATCGCGTCCCCCGATCCCAGGCGGTACTCGGCGGCCGAGCCGCTGACGGCGCCCACCGGCGCGGGCTGGGCGCCGGGCGCGGCGGCGCGGGACTGGGGTTGAGCGAGGGCGCCGGTGGCGACGACGGCGGCCAGCGAGCAGGCCGCGACGGCGCGGGCGGTGGCGAGGATCGGGAAGCGACGCGAGTTCGTCATTTGATGTCGAGGCCCTTCGAAGGTGCGGAGGAGTCGACCGGGCCGCTGGCGGCGCCGGGGGCGGAGTCGGACGCGGCGGCGCCCGGGCTGACGGTCGGCGAAGTCGAGGCCGGCGCGGATGCCGCGGCTTCGGCGAACTTGCCGACGTATTCGATCTTGGCGTTCTCGCGCATGGCCTTGATGTCCTTGGCCAGGAGCTCGGTGCGGCGCTGGTTGAGCAGGAACTGCTCGATCGACGGACGCGCCTGCGCCTCGGTGTAGGGCTGGCGCTGCGAGCCGGCCAGGAACAGCACGACCACGCCGCCGGGGGTGGCGTTCATGATGAACTGGCCGTCCTTCAGGCGCGCGATGGCGTCCAGGTTCTGCAGCGGGATCTGCTCGGCGGCGCGCACCGCCTGCGAGCCGGTGAAGCGCAGGCCGTCGGTCTTCAGGCCCTCGAGGAACTCCTGCATCGACTTGTTCGCGCCGCCCTGCAGGCGGTCGCGGATGGCCTCGCGCTGTTCCGGCTTGGCCTCGATGTTGATTTCCTGCAGGCTGTAGATGCGGCGCTCGGCGAAGAGCGCCGGGTTCTCGACGTAGTACTTGTGGATGTCCTGCTCGCTGGGCTTGGACGCGGTCTCGCCGACGTGGGCGGCATAGGCGCGGGCGATGATCTCGCGCTTGGCGGTCTCGATCTGCTGCACCACGCGCGGATCGCGGTCGAGCTTGAGGTCCTGGGCCTTCTGCACCGCGAGTTCCTGGTCGATCAGGCGCTCGAGGACCTGGCGCGAGGCGCCGTCGACCTGCTCGGGCTTGAGGTTGGGCTGCGTCTGCAGGACGAAGTTGATCTGGTGGACGGTGATCTCTTCCTTGTTCACCTTCGCGGCGGTCTGCGAGGCCTTGGCCCCGCTGCCGCCCCCACAGGCGACCAGGGCCGCGGCGGCGATCAAGGTTGCGGCAAGAGCTGCAGGACGGAATCCGGAACGTTGGACCAGGGCCCGATTCGATTGCATGTGTCGACCTTCGTTGTTCTGTCTGTTCAGGGCCCACACGGGCCGGTTGGGAGTGCTCGCGCGAGGGGCGAGTGTAGTCCTGGCCCATGACGGTAAACCCCGATTGCAAGCGGCTTCGGAAGCCTCCAGACCGGGTTCGCAGGGTCCATAGCAAGAATGGGTCCTGGCCCGGCCCGCATCGTCGCAGCAGCCCCCGCGAACAAGGGGGGACGACGCCGTAAAAACCGCTTCAGGACGTCAATGGGGGACATCCCGGACCCGGCGCTCCCAGGGGAGATCGGTGCCCGCCGGACCGATGCCCGCGCCCCGCATGGACGTCAGCGCCTCCCTCGAAGCTGCGATCAGAACAGCCGATGCAAGGAAGTGTTTCTTTCGCGTGGGCTTGCTTCAATTCAGCGCATGCAGTGGGGACGTGTGGTCGAGATCGCTGAAGGCTGGTGGCGGGACAGGCGACGGCGCCTGATCCGTCGCTACGCGCGCAAGGTGTTCGCGAACTGGCATCTGGCGCTGAGTCGCCCGACGACGAAACAGCGCGAGGCTGCCGGGCGCTTCCTGCATACCCTGTCCGCTGCGTCGCTCTCAGGCGCCGCGGTGATCGTCGGGACGGCTTGGCCGTTCCATTTCTGGGATGTCGCCAGGATCCTGCTCCTGGCCTCCGTCGGCGTGCTGTGCTTCCTGTGCGGCGCCGTGATGAGCAAAGGAGAACGTTGATGGACGTGTTGCTGCTTCTGGTGTTCGCGGGCGTCATCCTCTACGTCTTCGGCGGCATGGTGGTCAGGGAAGACGTGCTGGGTCGCCGCCGGGATCGGCTCAAGGCTCGTGAGGAAGAGCGCAAGCGCCGGGCGCACGAGGACCTGATCTCCCCGCCCCGGATCTGAGAGCCGCAAACGCCGAGGGCCCCGTCGGGGGCCCTCGTTCGTCGACGCGGCGTCGGCCGCGCGCGGGATACGGCGCGTCAGCGCCTCAGCACTTGATGCCCGCGTGCAGCGCCACCACGCCACCGGTCAGGTTGTGCACGTCCACATGGCCGAAGCCCACGGACTTCATCATGGCCTTGAGCTCCTGCTGCGCCGGATGCATGCGGATGGACTCGGCCAGGTAGCGGTAGCTGTCGGCGTCGCCCGCGATCATCGAGCCGATGCGGGGCAGGATCTTGAAGGAGTACCAGTCGTAGGGCTTGCGCAGCGGCTCCGCCACCTGCGAGAACTCCAGCACCAGCAAGCGGCCGCCCGGGCGCAGCACGCGGTTCATCTCGGCCAGCGCCTTGTCCTTGTGCGTCATGTTGCGCAGGCCGAAGGCCACGCACACCAGATCGAAGCTGCCGTCCTTGTAGGGCAGCTGCTCGGCGTCGCACAGGTTGGTGGGCAGCACCAGGCCCTCGTCGATCATGCGCTCGCGGCCGGTGCGCAGCATCGCCTCGTTGATGTCGGTGTGGACCACCATCCCGCGGTCTCCGACCTTGCGGGCGAACAGCCGCGCCATGTCGCCCGTGCCGCCAGCGATGTCCAGCACGCGCTCGCCCGGCTTGAGGTTGGCCACCGCCAGCGTGTAGCGCTTCCAGACGCGATGCAGGCCCATCGACATCAGGTCGTTCATCACGTCGTAGCGCGACGCGACCGAGTCGAACACGCCGCGCACGCGCTTGGCCTTGGCGGTCTCGTCGACGGTCTCGAAGCCGAAATGGGTGCTGCTCATGGTGGGAATCCTGCTGAAAGTGGGAGCGTCGCGGCCGCGTCGGCCGCGTCGTCCGCGCGGCCGGCGAGGGTCAATGGCTGGCGCAAGCGCCGCCGCCATGCGAATGGCCGCCCTTGCCGCCCTTCTCGGGCATGGGCGCGTCGCGGTCCAGGCCCGCGGCGGCGAGCTTCTGTTCGTACTCGCGCATCAGGCGGTCCTGGTCGCGGCCCAGCTCGTAGAGATAGGCCCAGGTGAACAGGCCACTCTCGTGGCCGTCGGAGAACAGCGGCTGCAGCGCGTAGTGGCCGACCTGCTGCACCGCGACGATGGTCACCTCGCGCTTGCCGGTCTGCAGCGTCTCCTGGCCCGGGCCGTGGCCCTGCACCTCGGCCGAGGGGCTGCACACGCGCATCAGCTCGAAGGGGATGCGGAAGCGCGCGCCGTCGCTGAAGGCGAGCTCCAGCACCTTGGACTGCTGGTGCACCACGATGTCGGTGGGAAGCGGCGAGTTGCTGTCGAGGCCGGCCATGGGGTCGCGAAGGGTCGCGGAGAAATCGAGGCCCGCAGTGTAGCGGCCCCGCTCCCCTCCCCCGCGCCCGGCCGCGCGCCCGTCATGGGCACGAAAAAAAATCCCGCCAGCTTTCACCGGCGGGATTCAACGGGTGCCCCGTTCGGGCCCAGGACACCCGGCTTACCAAACGAGGAGAGTGGCAAGAACCGAAAGTCGCATCACCAGCCCAGGCCCAGCGTGTAGCTGCCGGTGCCGCCGGAGTAATAGACGACGCGCACGTACACGGTCACCGAGGCGGAGCCCGTGTTGGCGTAAGTGAAGCTGTCCACCGCGCCGGCGCCGTTCTCGCTGGCGCGCAGCTGCGTGCCGGAGGCGTTCACCAGGTACAGGTCGTAGTCCTTGCCGCTGGGCGGCGTCAGCGTGGCGCTCAGCGTCTTGCCGGCCGGCAGCACGACCTTGAAGTAGTCGGTGTCGGTGGTGGAGGACAGGCTGCCGTTGACCGTCGTCGGCGCCGCGATGGCCTGCGCCGAGGCGATGGTGTTGTTGGACTCGACCTCGGCCGTGGTGGTGCCGCCACCGCCGCCCAGGATGGCCGTGACCGCCGCGTTGGCGTCCAGCAGGCCGGCGCCGCACTGGCTGCAGGTGCCCGGGAAGGCGCGGGCGCTGCTCTTGAGCGCGGCCGTGATCTGGTCCGGCGTGGCCGTGGGCTTGGCGCTGTACATCAGGGCCGCGACGCCGGCCACGTGGGGCGTGGCCATCGAGGTGCCCTGGTAGTAGGCGTAGTTGTCGGCGCCCGGCGTGGTGGTGCCGGCGTTCAGCGTCGACAGGATGCCGTTGCTGGCGCTGGAACGCACGTCGCCGCCCGGCGCGGCCAGGGCCACGATCGAGCCGTAGTTCGAGTAGTAGGCCCGCGCGCCGTAGCGGTCGGTCGCCGCCACCGCCACCACGCCCGAGCAGTTGGCCGGGCTGGAGTTGGAGGCGTTCTGGTTCTCGTTGCCCGCCGCGACGATCACGCTGGCGCCGCGCGAGCGCGCGCCGTTGATGGCCGTCTGCGTGGTCGTGTCGCAGGTGCCGCCGCCGCCCAGCGACAGGTTCAGCACCTTGGCCGGCGTGGCGTTGGCCGGCACGCCGGACACGGTGCCGCCCGAGGCCCAGGTGATGCCGTCGGCGATGTCGGAGGTGTAGCCGCCGCACTTGCCCAGCACCCGCACCGGCTGCACCTTGGCGTTGAAGGCGATGCCCGCGACGCCCACGCCGTTGTTGGTCTTGGCCGCGATCGTGCCGGCCACGTGCGTGCCGTGCCAGCTCGAGTTCTCGCCCGGATCGTCGGTGCTGCAGAAGCCGGCGGCGTGCCAGTCGCCCGGGTCGCTCGGGTCGCTGTCCCGGCCGTTGCCGTCGACCGAGACGGCGGTGTCCGCGATCATGTCGTAGCCGGCGACCAGCTGGCCGGTCAGGTCCGCATGCGGCCGATAGCCGGTGTCGATCACCGCGACCACCACGCCGGTGCCGGTCGCCTGGTCCCACGCGGCCGGCGCGCGGATGCCGGCGGTCGTCTCGTACAGGTCCCACTGCGCCGTGTACGAGGGGTCGTTGGGCGTGAACAGCGGGTACATCTTGCGGTCGGGCTCGACGTACTCGACGTTGGCGTCCGCCGCCTTGATCTGCTCGCCAAGCTGGCGCAGGTCCGCCAGCGACAGGCGCTTGCCCAGCTTGTAGACGTGGGCGCCGGTGCCCATCTGGCGCAGCAGCGTCATGCGGGCGCCCAGCGGGGCGGCCAACTGCTGCAGGCGCTCGGTGCGGGCGCCGATGGCGTCGCTGGCCACGGCCCGCGACTGGATGGCCGCGCCCAGGCGCTGCTGCACCACAGTGCTGCCATCCTTGTATTTCACGATCAGACGATCGGTCTGTTCGGCGCGCTGACGCGGCGCCTTGTCGACATCCAACGACGACACCCCGGCCTGGGCAGCGCCCATGGTGACGAGTGTCAGAGCCAGCGCACGGCTGAGCGTGTTCATTCGCAGCATGCTTGTTCTTCTCCTGGACCTTCGAGTCGACACCGGGTGTCGGTGCCCGCCTGCCCCGGCCTGGTGCGTTGGCACCTTCGGACCGGGGACGCCGACCGGACCTCCCGGCGGCATGCGGCGCAGTGTAGGAAGACGCCCGGGCGACGAACGCACCCCCTGCAAGACTTAACAGGAAGGAATACACCTATAACTTTTTTGTGTCAGGAAGCAGCCTTTGATCCGACAGTCGCCCTTCCATGTCAGCTAACGCCCTGATTCGTAAGGTTTGCGCACCGTTTGCGGGCCTGCGCGAACGGCGTGCCCGGGGTGCCGGAAGGCATGCGCGGGACGGGACCGATGGCCGGGGGCGCGTGGCTCGTTTAGCCTGCGCGCCTTGTCTTTTTCGCCACATTCGTGGCCCACAACAACCATGTTCCGACCCCGCCTGATCGCCGCCGCCGCGGCCGCCGCCCTCACCCTGGCCGTCGCCCCGGCGCGCGCGCTCGACGTGGCGAGCTTCTCGACCGAGGTCTCCCCCTGCGCCGACTTCTATGACTACGTGAACGGTCCGTGGGTCGCGCGCACCGAGCTCCCCGCCGAGCGCACCCGCATCGGCAGCTTCGACGCGCTGCGCGTGGCCAACGACCAACTGCTGGCCGCCGCGCTGGCCGAGCTGCTGGCCAAGCCCGCGCTGCAGAAGTCGCCCGGTCTGAAGCAGGTCGCCGCCTACTACGCCAGCGGCATGGACCTGGCCGCCATCGAGGCTCAGGGGCTCAAGCCGGTCAAGCCGCTGCTGGACCGCGTCGCCGCCATGAAGACGGCCGAGGACCTGCCCTACGCGCTGGCCCAGCTGGGCCGGGTCGGCATCTCGGCGCCGGTGGGCGCCTTCGTCCGCCCGGACGTCAAGAACACCCGCGTCAACGTGCTGACCCTGGGTCAGAGCGGCCTGGGCCTGCCGGACCGGGACGACTACTTCAAGGACACCGACATCGCCAAGAAGCTGCGCGCCGCCTACCGGCTGTACGCGCAGCGCCTGCTGTCCTCCGCGGGCTTCGACGCGACGCCCGCCACGCTGGACGCGCTGATGGCCTTCGAGTCGCAGCTGGCCGAGGCCACCACGCCGCGCGCGCAGCTGCGCGACCCGCTGGCGGTCTACAACCCGATGACCACGCCCGAGCTGGCCGGCAAGGCCCCGGGCCTGGCCTGGGACGCCTATCTGAAGCAGCTGACCCGCGGCGACCAGCGCCCGGGCGGCGTCGAGCGCCTGATCGTCGCGCAGCCCGAGTTCATGAAGCGCGTCGCCCGGCTGGCCGGCAGCGTGCCGCTGGCCACCTGGCAGACCTACCTGCGCGTGCGCGTGCTGGAGAACAGCGCGGCGCGCCTGCCCAAGGCCTTCGCCGACGCGGACTTCGATTACCGCGGCGTGGCCATCAGCGGCCTGGAGAAGCGCACCCCGCGCGACGAGGAAGTGATCCTGCTGATCGGCGGCCGCACCGGCGGATCGCCGCTGGGCCTGGCGCTGGGCGAGCTGTTCGTGTCCAAGGCCTTCTCGCCCGAGGCGCAACGCCGCGCGACCCTGCTGATCGGCGACGTCAAGGCCGCGATGAAGACCCGCATCCAGAACCTGAGCTGGATGAGCCCGGAGACCAAGGTCAAGGCGCTGGAGAAGCTGGACGCGATGCAGCCCAAGATCGGCGCGCCCGAGACCTGGCCGACCTACGAGGGCATGGCGCTGGACGCCAAGGACTTCGCGGGCAACCAGCTGCGCGCCGCGGCCTGGTACCACGGCGAACAGATCAAGGACCTGGATCGCCCGAGCGACCGCACCCGCTGGAACATGTCGCCCTACATCGTGAACGCGCAGGCCGGCGGCCTGAACGAGATCACCTTCCCGGCCGGCATCCTGCAACCGCCCTTCTTCGACGCCAAGCTCGACGACGCGATGAACTACGGCGGCATCGGCATGGTCATCGGCCACGAGATCGTCCACCACTTCGACGACCGTGGCCGCCAGTTCGACAGCATCGGCAGCCTCAACGACTGGTGGACCGCCTCGGACGCCGAGCACTACAAGGCGCGCGCCGATCGCGTGGTGGCGCTGTACGAGAGCTACGAGCCGGTCGCGGGCACGCACATCAACGGCCGCCTGACGCTGGGCGAGAACATCTCCGACATGGCCGGCATGCCCATCGCCTTCGACGCGCTGCAGAACGCGCTCAAGCGCACCGGCAAGACGGAGAAGATCGACGGCTTCACCCAGGAGCAGCGCTTCTTCCTGTCCAACGCGCTGGTGTGGCGCAACAAGACGCGCGAGGCCGCGCTGCTGAACCAGCTGCGCACCGACCCGCATTCGCCGGGCAAGTACCGCGTGCTGGCGCCGATGTCCAACATGCCGGAGTTCGGCAAGGCCTTCAGCTGCAAGACCGGCGACGCGATGGTCGCGGCCGACCCGATAAAGGTGTGGTGAGATCCTCCGATCTCGTGAACGCCTGATCGGCGGGCGCGCCGATCGCCGATGAACAGGGACCCGTCGACCGCGAGGTGGACGGGTCCCTGTCTTCATGGGTGCCTTCCGGATGCCGCTGCGAAAAGTCATGGACCGCGCGCGCCGGGTCATGGGGCCAGGTCTTGTCATGCGGCCGTCATGCCCCCTCTGGAACCCTTGTCACCAGATCGTCAGCATGACTTTTCACCCGATGGATACGGGGGAAAGTCGATTCCCGGCCCGTCGCGCGCGCTTGCGTTTCATCGCCGGTTTCCGGCTGTATGACCCGTCGTTTCCACACTCGGTCGCGCGTCGCTTGGTCGCGCGGTCCGCGATGCCTACGCTGAATGCAGTCCGATCACGAGCCGCACGGACGCGGACCGCGACGGCCCCTCAGCCCGTAGGAGCAACGACATGACCGCCACCACCCGCACCCCGTTCCAGTCCCTCGTCCTGACCGCTGTCGGCGCGCTGCTCGCCGCGACCGCCGGCGTCGCGCGGGCCGCGCCCGACGACCTGCAGCGCGTCGAGGTCACCGGCCGCCATCCCGGCGAGACGGCCCGCACCGACGTGCGCGCCAGCTGCCCCGGCGTCGACGCCGCGCTGATGCAGCGCATGGCGCCGCTGCAGTTCCGCACCCGCGAGGAAGGGATGTCGACCATCACCTTCCGCCTCAACGGCAACACCATCAGCGAGGTCCGCGCCGCGCGCGGTCCCGACATCTATCGCCAACCGCTGCGCCGCGCCGTGGCCGGCCTGAACTGCGCCGCCACGGACCGCGACACGCTCTACGTCATGCAGGTGCGCTTCCGCAATGAAGAGGACCCCAGCGGCGGCAACAGCGTCGCGATGATCGAGTTCGAGCCGCCCGCCGCCGGCGCGCCCGCCACCGTCGCGAGCGCGGCGCGCCGCTGAGTCCGCGCCCGCCGCCTCCACGCGTGACGCCGACGCGGCGCGCGCGAGATGCGCGACGGCCGGATGCGACCGTAGGGAATCGGGTTGTTCCTGGATGGGGCGCTCGCGGGCGATGGCTAGGATGCGCCGACGCACCACGAGGAGACCTCCCCCATGCCCGCACGCCGACCCGATGCCGCGCGCCGTTCCCTGCTGCTGACCGCCGCCGCGGCCGGCGCCACCTCGCTGGGCCTGATGCCCGGCGCCGCCCGCGCGGACACCTGGCCGAGCAAGCCCATCCGCTGGGTGGTGGCCTATCCGGCCGGGGGCGGCTCCGACTTCCTGGCGCGGCAGCTGGCGCCGGTGCTGGGCAAGGCCTTGGGCCAGACCCTGGTGATCGACAACCGGCCTGGCGCGGGCGGCATCATCGGCACCGACAACGCCGCCAAGTCGCCGCCCGACGGCTACACGATGCTGACCGCCGACAACGGCGCGATGGTCTTCAACAGCGCGCTCTACAAGAAGCTCCCCTACGCGCCGGCGGACCTGGCGCCGGTGGGCTTCATGGCGCGCTTCCCGCTGCTGCTGGTGGTCAACCCGGCCTCGGGCTTCAACTCGGCCCGGCACTGGCTGGAGATGGTCCAGGCCAAGCCCGGCAAGTACAGCTACGCCTCGCCGGGCATCGGCAGCCCGCACCACCTCGCGATGGAGCTGCTGAAGGACCGCACCCACACCTACATCGTCCACGTGCCCTATCGCGGCACCGCGTTTTCGACGCAGGACCTGATCGCCGGCATCGTGCCGATGGGCATCCTCGACACCGCCGCCGCGCTGCCGCATCTGCGCGCCGGCAAGCTCAAGGCGCTGGCCGTGCTGTCGACGCGGCGCATCGCCGCGCTGCCGGACGTGCCGACCTTCGAGGAACTCGGCGTGCCCGGCGTCGACGTCGCGGCCTGGCAGGGGCTCTTCGTCCCCAAGGGCACGCCCGAGCCCATCGTGGCCCGGCTCGGCGCCGAGCTGACGAAGGCGCTCGCCCAACCGGAGCTCAAGGCCAAGCTCGAGGACTTCGGCCTGGAGGTCGCGCCCAGCGACGCGCCGACGCTGGCGCGCTTCGTCCAGCAGGAGACGGTGAAGTGGCATGCGCTGATCCGCAGCCGCGGCATCACCGCCGAGTAAGCCTCGTCCCGCCCGTTCCGCCGTCGCATCGCGGCCCCGCGACGACGGCCCGCTGTGCTCGGCGGCGGCAGGCGGCCACGCGGCCGATCAGGCGACCGTCCGGTCGGTCGTATATGGACGGAGATAGCGCTGTCCAGACGGCCGCGCATTACTTCACGTGAAGCCCGAATAGCTGCGGGTTATCCCCGACGCGGCATGCGGTCAAGTGGTCGCTATGCGCTCAGACGCGAATAAAGTTTTGATCCCGACACGGTGACAAGACTTCGAGAACGTGTCTGGAGACGCCCTCCCCCCGCCCTACCCTGCCTGCCCCGCCTCGCCGCGGGGCCGTCGTCCATGAACAAGAACAACATGAAAGCCGCGCGCGCGACCGTCGCTCGCCGCGTGTCCCTGTGGTCCAGCGCCGCGATCGCGGCGATGCTGGTGCTGATCTGCGGCGCCCTGTCCTGGGTGCTGACCGACCAGGCCCGCCAGCGCACGGTGGACTACATGTCGGCCGAGGCCGCCTCGGTGGCGCGCGTGGCCGATGCCCTGGACCGCACCGCGCGGGATTCGGCCAACCGCCTGTACGACGTGCTGGCCGGCGACTTCGAAGGCAGCCCCATCACGCAGGACGCCGATGGCGAGCTGAGCTTCAACGGCCACAAGCTCAACGGCAACTTCGACGCGGTGGACCGCTTCACGCGCCAGACCGGCGGCGTGGCGACGATCTTCGCGCGCAAGGGCACGGACGACTTCGTGCGCATCACCACGTCGCTGAAGAAGGAAGACGGCTCGCGCGCCGTCGGCACGACGCTGGATCGCGCCGGCGCCGCCTACGCCAAGCTGTCGGCGGGCGAGACCTATGTCGGTCCGGCCACGCTGTTCAAGGTGCCGTACATGACGCGCTACTCGCCGATCAAGGACGCGGGCGGCAAGGTCATCGGCATCCTGTTCATCGGCTTCGACATGCGCGGCCTGCAGGAGGAACTCGTGAAGATGGCCGACGCGGTCAAGCTCTACGACACCGGTGGCCTGTACATCCTGGATGCGGGCAAGACGCCGGCGGACGCGATGCTGCGCGCCCATCCGCGCGCGCAAGGCAAGAAGCTGTCGGAGCTGATGCCCGAGAACGACGCGCTCGCGCTGGTGAAGACGCTGACCGAGGACAAGGATGGCGTGCTGGAGTCGGTCCACGCGATCTATGGCGAGAAGTACCAGGACGCCTTCGCGGTGGCCCGCAAGTCCAACGCCACCGGCTGGTGGGTGGTGGCCGAGGCCTCGCGCTCGCAGGCGCTGGCGGTGCACAACCACACGCTGTGGACGCTGTGGGGGCTGGTGCTGACGACGGTGGTGCTGCTGGGCGTCGGCGTGACCTGGCTGCTGAACCTGTGGGTGGGCCGCCCGCTGGCCGACCTGAACACGGCGGTGGAAGCGGTCGCCGAGGGTGACCTGACGCAGCCGGTGCAGGTGCGCCGCGACGACGACCTGGGCGCGCTGGCGGCCGGCGTCGAGCGCATGCGTCAGCAGCTGGCGCGCACGATCACGGAAGTGCGTCAGGCCAGCGACAGCATCGGTACGGCCTCGGCCGAGGTGGCGGCGGGCAGCCGCGACCTGTCGATGCGCACCGAGCAGTCGGCCAGCCATCTGCAGGAGACGGCGTCCGCGCTGGAGGAGCTCGCGAGCTCCATGGGCCAGACGGCGGCGTCGGCGGAGCAGGCGCACCAGCTGGTGGGCGAATCGGACCGCGCGGCCCAGCGCGGTGGCGAGGTGGTGGCGCAGGTCGTCCACACCATGGACGAGATCAGCGCGGCAAGCCGCCAGATCGGCGACATCATCGGCACGATCGATTCGATCGCGTTCCAGACCAACATCCTGGCGTTGAATGCGGCGGTGGAAGCGGCGCGCGCGGGTGAGCAGGGGCGTGGGTTCGCGGTGGTCGCTGCGGAAGTGCGTCAGCTGGCGCAGCGCAGCGCGGAGGCGGCCAAGCAGATCAAGGGCCTGATCACGGCCAGCGGCGAGCGCGTGGAATCGGGCTCCCGCCTGGTGGGCGACACCGGCGCCGCGATGCAGGAGATCGTGACCAGCGTGCGTCGGGTGACGGACATCATCGGCGAGATCTCGACCGCGTCCCGCGAGCAGTCGCAGGGCGTGTCGCGCATCAACGGCGCGGTCGCGCAGTTGGACCAGGGGACGCAGCAGAACGCGGCGCTGGTCGAGGAAAGCACGGCGGCGGCCGAGAGCCTGCGGGAGCAGGCGCACCGGCTGGTCGAGCAGGTGGGGCAGTTCCGGGCCTGAGACGAAGTGCCTCGCGCTGACGCGCGAGGTGAGTCTGTCGCCCGCTTCCGCTGCGCGGCAGCGGGAGGCATGCAGGCTCGCTGACTTCGACCGCCCTCACCCCCAACCCCTCTCCCACTCCGTGGGCGAGGGGCCGCGTTGCGCTCAGCATCTCGCGGGGGGCAGGTCTTGTTCTGCAGGTCTGTCGCGCAGACGCCTGAGCGCCGCCCCCCTCGCCCGCATGCGGGAGAAGGAGCGGACAAGCTCCGCGCTGAATGCCCCCTCGCCCGCTTGCGGGAGAGGGTTGGGGAGAGGGTCTTTGGGGTCGCTCGCTACGGGCCCCCTCTCCCGCTGCGCGGGAGAGGGTCGGGGTGAGGGCCGTGGCACACCAGAGCCTGAGTTGCGCCCTCGCCCGCGCAGCGGGAGAGGAAGCCCATGACACCGAGCGCCTTGGCGCTCGGCACTCGAGGAGCGCGAAGACTCAGACCAGCACGCGCTCGATGCCCCCGTCGTTGGCCTTCGCCACATACGCCGGCATCCAGTCCTCGCCGAGGATCTTGCGGGCCATTTCCACGACGATGTAGTCCGCCTCCAGCAGGCCGTTCTGCATGTCCCCGCCGTAGCGGCTCAGGCCCTGCAAGCAAGACGGGCAGCTCGTGAGGATCTTCAGGTTTTCCTCCGCGCCGACCTTGCCGGCGTCGCGCAGCTGGGTTTCCGCCTTGCGCAGCTCCTCTTCCTTGCGGAAGCGGACCTGCGTCGACACGTCGGGGCGCGTCACGCCCAGCGTGCCGCTCTCGCCGCAGCAGCGCTCGCTCTTCATCACCTCGGGGCCGACCAGCGCCTTCACCGTCTTCATCGGCTCCTGCAGCTTCATCGGCGAATGGCAGGGGTCGTGATACAGATAGGCCTGCTTGCTGTCGAGCTGGATGCCCTTCTCCAGCAGGTACTCGTGGATGTCGACGATGCGGCAGCCCGGGAAGATCTCCTCGAACTTGTAGCCCTGCAGCTGGTCGTAGCAGGTGCCGCAGGACACCACCACCGTCTTGATGTCCAGGTAGTTCAACGTGTTGGCCACGCGGTGGAAGAGCACCCGGTTGTCCGTGATGATCTTCTCCGCCTTGTCGAACTGGCCGGACCCGCGCTGCGGATAGCCGCAGCACAGGTAGCCGGGCGGGAGCACCGTCTGCACGCCCGCGTGCCAGAGCATGGCCTGCGTCGCCAGGCCGACCTGGCTGAACAGGCGTTCCGATCCGCAGCCCGGGAAGTAGAAGACCGCTTCCGCATCCGCCGAGGTCTTCTTCGGATCGCGAATGATCGGGACGTAGTTCTTGTCCTCGATGTCGAGCAGCGCGCGCGCCGTCTTCTTCGGCAGCCCGCCGGGCAGCTTCTTGTTGATGAAGTGGATGACCTGCTCCTTGATCGGAGCGGTGCCCACGGTCGCCGGGGGCGCGCCGGTCTGCTTGCGCGCGACGCGCTTGAGCAGGCTGTTGGCCATGCGCTGCGCCTTGAAGCCGACGCCCACCATCGCAGCGCGGGCGACCTTGATGGTCTCCGGATTCGTCGCGTTGAGCATCAGCATCGCGGCCGCGTTGCCCGGACGGAAGCTCTTCTTGCCCATCTTGCGCAGCAGGTTGCGCATGTTCATGGTGACGTCGCCGAAGTCGATCTTCACCGGGCAGGGATTGACGCACTTGTGGCAGACCGTGCAATGGTCGGCCACGTCCTCGAACTCCTCCCAGTGCTTGATCGACACGCCGCGGCGGGTCTGCTCCTCGTAGAGGAAAGCCTCGACCAGCAGCGAGGTCGCGAGGATCTTGTTGCGCGGGCTGTACAGCAGGTTGGCGCGCGGCACGTGCGTCGCGCACACCGGCTTGCACTTGCCGCAGCGCAGGCAGTCCTTGATGGACTCGCTGATCGCGCCGATGTCGCTCTGCTGCATGATCAGCGACTCGTGCCCCATCAGCCCGAAGCTGGGCGTGTAGGCGTTGGTCAGGTCGGCGAAGGTGTTCTGGCCGCCATGGCCGCCCGTGCCGGGCCGCAGCAGCTTGCCCTTGTTGAAGCGTCCTTCCGGATCGACACGCGCCTTGTAGCCGGCGAAACCGGCCAGCTCGTCGTCGTTCAGGAACTCCAGCTTGGTGATGCCGATGCCGTGCTCGCCCGAGATGACGCCATCCAGCGAGCGCGCCAGCGTCATGATGCGGGCGACCGCCTCATGCGCGGTCTGCAGCATCTCGTAGTTGTCGGAGTTCACCGGGATGTTGGTGTGGACGTTGCCGTCCCCCGCGTGCATGTGCAGCGCCACCCACACGCGGCCGCGCAGCACCTCCTTGTGGATGCGCTTGCACTCCGCCACGATGGGCGCGAACGGGGCGCCGGCGAACAGGTCCTGCAGCGGCTTGAGGATCTGCCGGCGCCAGCTGGCGCGCAGCGTGTAGTCCTGCAGCTGCTCGAAGAACGAGCGCTCGCCGTCGCGCTCGACGTCGAGTTCCTGCATCCACTGGCGCCACTGGCGCTCGACCTCGTCCAGCAGCGTCAGCGCCTGCTGCACGCGGTCCTCGAGCAGCTCGGCGCTCGGGATCTCGCCCGCGTCGTCGCTCTTGCCCAGCGGCAGGTTGCCGGTCTCGAAGAACCCGCGCAGCGCGCCGACCAGGGCCAGCTTGTTGCGCAGCGAGAGCTCGATGTTGATGCGCTCGATGCCCAGCGTGTACTCGCCCATGCGGTGCAGCGGGATGACGACGTCCTCGTTGACCTTGAAGGCGTTGGTGTGCTTCGAAATCGCGGCCGTGCGCTTGCGGTCCAGCCAGAACTTCTTGCGCGCGTCGGCGCTGACGGCGACGAAGCCCTCGCCCGAACGGCCGTTGGCCAGGCGCACGACCTCGCTGGTGGCGCGGGCCACTTCATCGGCGTCGTCGCCGACGATGTCGCCGATCAGGACCATCTTGGGCAGGCCGCCGCGCTTGCTCTTGGTCGCGTAGCCGACCGCCTTCAGATAGCGGTCGTCCAGATGCTCCAGCCCGGCGAGGATGGCCCCGTTCGGCTTCTTCATCTCGCCGAACATGAAGTCCTTGATGTCGACGATGGACGGGACGCAGTCCTTGGGGTTGCCGAAGAATTCCAGGCAGACGGTGCGCACATGCGCCGGCATGCGGTGCACGATCCAGCGGGCGCTGGTGATCAGGCCGTCGCAGCCCTCTTTCTGGATGCCGGGCAGTCCGGCCAGGAACTTGTCGGTGACGTCCTTGCCCAGGCCTTCCTTGCGGAAGGTGCGGCCGGGGATGTCCAGGCGCTCGGTGCGCTCCAGCGTCTTGCCGGTGGCGTCGTAGTAATGCAGGTCGAAGCTGGCGACCTCCACGTCGTGGATCTTGCCGAGGTTGTGGTTGACGCGCACGACCTCCAGCCACTTCGCGTCCGGCGTGACCATGCGCCAGGAGGCGAGGTTGTCCAGCGCGGTGCCCCACAGCACGGCCTTCTTGCCGCCCGCGTTCATCGCGATGTTGCCGCCCACGCAGGAGGCCTCGGCCGAGGTCGGATCGACGGCGAAGACGAAGCCGTGCAGCTCGGCCAGATCGGACACGCGCTGCGTGACCACGCCGGCCTCGGTCCAGATCGTCGCGGTCGGCTGGTCCAGGCCCGGCAGCGAGACCATCTCGACGCCGCGCATGGCCTCGAGCTTCTCGGTGTTGATGACCGCGCTGTTCCAGACCAGCGGCACCGCGCCGCCGGTGTAGCCGGTGCCGCCGCCGCGCGGGATCACCGTCAGGCCCAGCTCGAAGCAGCCCGCGACCAGCGCGGCCATCTCGGCCTCGGTGTCGGGGGTCAGCACGACGAACGGGTACTCCACGCGCCAGTCGGTCGCGTCGGTCACGTGGGCCACGCGGGACAGGCCGTCGAACTTGACGTTGTCCTTGGCCGTCGTGCGGGCGAAGACCTTGGTCGCGCGCTTGCGCAGTTCGGCCACCTGCTCGAACTGGTGGGCGAAGGCGCCCACCGCCGCCTCGGCCGCGGTAAGCAGCTCGCCGACCCAGGCGTCGCGCTGGGCGTCGTCCTCGGGATGGCGGCGGCGCTGGACCTCGGTCAGGCGGTGGCGCAGCGCGCCGATCAGGGCCTCGCGGCGCTTGGGGTTGTCCAGCAGGTCGTCCTGCAGGTAGGGGTTGCGCTGCACCACCCAGATGTCGCCCAGCACCTCGTAGAGCATGCGCGCGGAGCGCCCCGTCTGACGCTCGCCGCGCAACTGGTCCAGCAGCTCCCAGGCACGGGCCCCGAGCAGGCGAAGGACGATTTCGCGATCGGAGAAGGAGGTGTAGTTGTACGGGATCTCGCGCAGCCGGACGGCGGGCGCGTGGGTCTGGGCGGGATCGCCGACCATCGCGGGGTCGGCGGGCATCGGCGGATGCGGTGCGTTCATGGCGGCCTGGTGCTCGCGCACCGGGAGTTGCGGCCTCGGGCGCCCTCGGGGACGCCGCGGCCTGGCTGGGGAAAAGCGAGAAGCGCCGCGACCGGACCTCGCCTCGGACTTGTGGTCCGCCGGAGCCGCTGGACACGGCGCCGGAACCGGCGTTGCGAAAGGCCGCGATCGCGGCCGGCCCGGACTGGGCAATGGGCGGAATCCTACCGCAGCGCCAGAGGGCAATCCCGGGCAGGGGGCTCTAAGTTCGCCGGTGTCACAATCCGCCGATAAGCTCGCCGGCCCGCCGCCGGAGCGTCCATCCGACGCCACCGACCCGGTCCGCAGAACCACCCTCCCGAGCATCGGAGACCCATGAAGCCCGTCAAGACCTCCCTGCTGGCCGCCGCGATCGCGACCGCCGCGCTGATGTCCCCCCTGAGCGCCTCGGCGCAGACCGAGATCCAGTGGTGGCACTCGATGAGCGGCGCGCTGGGCGACTGGGTCAACGACCTGGCCAAGGACTTCAACGCCAGCCAGAAGGACGTCAAGATCGTCCCGACCTACAAGGGCAGCTACGACGAGTCCATGGCCGGCGCCATCGCGGCCTTCCGCGCCGGCAACGCGCCCCACATCCTGCAGGTCTTCGAGGTCGGCACCGCCACCATGATGGCCAGCAAGGGCGCCATCGTCCCGGTCGGCCAGGTGATGCAGCAGGCCGGCGTCAAGTTCGACAACGCCGCCTACGTGCCCGCGGTGGCCGGCTACTACACCGCGCCGAACGGCCAGATGCTGAGCTTCCCGTTCAACAGCTCGACCACGGTCTTCCACTACAACAAGGACGCGTTCAGGGCCGCCGGCCTGGATCCCAACAAGCCGCCCAGCTCCTGGCCCGAGGTCGCCGCCGCGGCCGCCAAGCTCAAGGCCGCCGGCTCCAAGTGCCCGTTCACCACCAGCTGGGTCAGCTGGACGCAGCTGGAGAGCTTCTCCGCCTGGCACAACGTCGAGTACGCGACCAAGAACAACGGCTTCGGCGGCCTGGACGCGCGGCTGGTGTTCAACTCGCCGCTGCACGTGCGCCACATCGAGAACCTGGCCAACATGGCCAAGCAGGGCCTGTTCGTCTACAAGGGCCGCGGCAACGCCGCCGACTCCAGCTTCTTCTCGGGCGAGTGCGCCATGATGACGGGCTCCTCGGGCCTGTACGCCAACATCAAGAAGAACGCCAAGTTCGCCTCCGGCATCGCGCCGCTCCCGTATTACCCGGACGTTCCCGGCGCCCCGCAGAACACCGTCATCGGCGGCGCCAGCCTGTGGGTGATGTCGGGCAAGAAGCCGGCCGAGTACAAGGCCGTCGCCGCGTTCTTCCAGTACCTGTCCAAGGCCGAGGTGGCCTCCGAGAGCCACAAGCGCACCGGCTACCTGCCCGTGACCAAGGCGGCCTACGAGCTGACCGAAAAGAGCGGCTTCTACAAGGAGAACCCCGGCACCGACGTGGCGGTCCAGCAGATGATCCGCAAGACCACCGACAAGTCGCGCGGCGTGCGCCTGGGCAACTTCGCGCAGATCCGCACCGTGATCGACGAGGAACTCGAGCAGGTCTGGGCCGGCAAGCACACGGCCAAGGAAGGCCTGGACGCCTCGGTCAAGCGCGGCAACGAGTTGCTGGAGCGCTTCCAGAAATCCGCCAAGCTGTGATGCGCCTGTCCATGGTCAGGTCCCGCCTCGCGACCGCCGCGCGCCGGGCGCGCGCGGCCTTCTGAACCCGGAGCGATCTTGGCCCAGACCAAACGCGTGCTCTTTCGGTCCGGATTCCTGCCCTGGCTGCTGCTGGCACCGCAGGCGCTGGTGATCGGGCTGTTCTTCTTCTGGCCCGCGGCACAGGCCTTGCTGCAAAGTTTGCAGCAACAGGACGCCTTCGGCCTGTCCACCGAGTGGGTGGGCCTGGCCAACTTCGAGACGCTGTTTTCCGACTCGGGCTACCTCGTTTCCTTCAAGATCACCGCGGTCTTCTCGGTGCTGGTGGCGGTGCTGGGGCTGGGGCTCTCGCTGCTGCTGGCCACGATGGCCAACCGCGTCGTGCGCGGCGCGGGCCTCTACAAGACGCTGCTGATCTGGCCCTACGCGGTCGCCCCGGCGATCGCCGGCGTGCTGTGGGTGTTCATGTTCGCGCCCGGCATCGGGGTCGTCGCCTACGGACTCTCGCGCCTGGGCGTGGACTGGAATCACCTGCTGGACGCCAACCAGGCCATGGCGCTGGTCGTCATGGCCGCGGTGTGGAAGCAGGTCTCCTACAACTTCCTGTTCTTCCTGGCGGGGCTGCAGTCGATCCCCAAGTCGCTGATCGAGGCCGCGGCCATCGACGGCGCCGGCCCGTGGCGGCGTTTCTGGACCATCACCTTCCCGCTGCTCTCGCCCACGTCCTTCTTCCTGCTGGTGATCAACGTCGTCTACGCCTTCTTCGACACCTTCGGCATCATCGACGCGGCCACCCACGGCGGCCCCGGCAAGGAGACCGCGACGCTGGTCTACAAGGTCTACTACGACGGCTTCAAGGCGCTGGACCTGGGCGGCTCGGCCGCGCAGAGCGTGGTGCTGATGGCCATCGTGATCACGCTGACCGTCCTGCAGTTCCGCTTCGTCGAGAAGAAGGTCCAGTACTGACATGGTCGAGCGTCGCCCCGTCCTGACCGCGCTGTCGCACCTGATCCTGGTGCTGGGGGTGCTGGTCGTCGCCTTCCCGATCTACGTCGCCTTCGTCGCCTCGACGCACACCGCGTCCGAGGTGCTGCAGGCACCGATGCCGCTGCTGCCCGGCCCGCATCTGCTCGACAACTACGCCGCCGCGCTGTTCGGCAGCAACGGCGCCGGGTCGAAGGCCCCGGTCGGCCAGATGATGTGGGTCAGCTTCGTCACCGCGATGATCATCGCGGTGGGCAAGATCGCGATCTCGCTGCTGTCGGCCTTCGCGATCGTCTACTTCCGCTTCCCGCTGCGCAACGTCTTCTTCTGGGCCATCTTCGTCACGCTGATGCTGCCGGTGGAGGTGCGCATCGGCCCCACCTACCAGGTCGTGGCCGACCTCAAGATGCTGGACACCTACGCGGGCCTGACCGTGCCGCTGATCGCCTCGGCGACGGCGACCTTCCTCTTCCGGCAGTTCTTCCTGACCGTGCCCGACGAGCTGGTCGAGGCCGCCCGCATCGACGGCGCGGGGCCGCTGCGCTTCTTCCGCGACGTGCTGCTCCCGCTGTCCAGGACCAGCATCGCGGCGCTCTTCGTGATCCAGTTCATCTACGGCTGGAACCAGTACCTGTGGCCGCTGCTGGTCACCACCGACGAGCGCATGTACCCCGTGGTCATCGGCATCAAGCGGATGATCGGCGGCGGCGACGCGGCCAACGACTGGAACATCATCATGGCCACCGCGCTGCTGGCGATGATTCCCCCCGCGCTGGTCGTGGTGCTGATGCAGCGCTGGTTCGTCAAGGGCCTGGTCGACGCCGAGAAGTGATCCGGCCCCCGCCGCCCCGCCAGAACAACGAACGAGACGAAGAACGAGAGAGTCCCCGATGGCAAGCATCTCCCTGCGCAACGTGGTCAAGCGCTACGGTCACGGCGCCAAGGCCAACCCGGTGATCCACGGCGTGAACGCCGAGATCGCCGACGGCGAGTTCGTCGTCATCGTCGGCCCCTCGGGCTGCGGCAAGTCCACGCTGCTGCGCATGGTCGCGGGTCTGGAGGAGATCAGCGGCGGCGAGATCGCCATCGCCGACCGCGTCGTCAACCAGGTCGAGCCCGCCGACCGCGACATCGCGATGGTGTTCCAGAACTACGCGCTCTACCCGCACATGAGCGTCTTCGAGAACATGGCCTACGGCCTGAAGATCCGCAAGCTGCCGCCCGAGCAGATCCGCGCCCGCGTGGACAAGGCCGCCGGCATCCTGGAGCTGGGCCATCTGCTGGAGCGCCGGCCGCGCGAGCTGTCCGGCGGTCAGCGCCAGCGCGTGGCCATGGGCCGCGCGATCGTGCGCGATCCGCAGGTCTTCCTCTTCGACGAGCCGCTGTCCAACCTCGACGCCAAGCTGCGCGTGCAGACGCGGCTGGAGATCCAGAAGCTGCATCGCGAGCTGGGCGTGACCTCGCTCTTCGTGACCCACGACCAGGTCGAGGCCATGACGCTGGCGCAGCGCATCGTCGTCATGAACGCCGGCCGCATGGAGCAGTTCGGCACGCCGGAGGAGGTCTACGGCCGGCCGGCCACGACCTTCGTCGCGAGCTTCATCGGCTCGCCCGCGATGAACCTGCTCAAGGGGCGCGCGGAGGCGGACGCCGCGGGCGCGCGCTTCGTCATCGGCGACGTCGCCCTGCCGCTGCCGCATCCCGCGCCGCGGACCGGGGATCTGATCCTGGGCCTGCGGCCCGAGCACGCCCTGCCGCATGATGGGCAGGCCGTCGCCGCCGATGCGGCCGACATCGCGAGCTGGCCGCTGCGGGTCGAGATGGTCGAGATGCTGGGCGCCGAGCGCCTGGTCTACGGGCGGCTGGGCGACGCGGCCTTCACGCTGCGCATCGACGGGACCGACACGCCGCCCCGACCCGGCGACGTGGTGCTGCTGAAGGCGCCGGCCGAGCGGCTGCACTGGTTCGACGCCGCGACGGGACAACGGGTCGATTGAGCGGAGGCCCCATGAGCGACAGACACGACGCGACCGCCTCGATGGACGACGCCATCTGGCCCTGGTCCCTGCCCTTCTGGGTGGCGCACCGCGGCGCGGGCAAGCTGGCGCCGGAGAACACCCTGGCCGCCTTCCGCGAGGGCGCGCGCCACGGCTACCGCGCCTTCGAATGCGATGTGAAGCTCAGCGCCGACGGCGTCCCCTTCCTGCTGCACGACGCCACGCTGGACCGCACGACGCCGCAGCGCGGCCGCGCCGCGGACCTGACCTGGGGCGAGCTCTCGCGGCTGGACGCGGGCCGCTGGCACAGCCGCGCCTACGCGGGCGAGCCGCCGCCCAGCCTGGAGGCCATCGCGGCTTTCGTGCGCCGCAACCAGCACGCGCTGAACATCGAGATCAAGCCCACGCCCGGCGACGACTTCCGCACCGGCGAGGTCGTCGGCCGCGAGGTGCTGCGCTTGTGGGGCGAGACCGCGCCGGGCGCCGTGCTGTTCAGCAGCTTCCAGCCGGAGGCGCTGCGCGGCGCGCGCGAATCGGCGCCGCAGGTGGCGCGCGGGCTGCTGCTCGACAAGCTCGACGCCGACGACGCCTGGTTGGGTCTGGCCCAGTCGCTGGGCTGCCGCGCCGTCATCACGCATTACGCGCTGATGGACCAGGCGCTGGTCGCCCGGCTGCACGCGGCCGAGATGAAGGCCCTGGTCTACACCGTGAACGACGCCGCCGCGGCGCAATGGCTGATCGCCAACGGGGTCGACGGCATCATCACCGACGCGGTGGACCGCTTCAGCCCGACGGCCTGAGGACGCGATCGCGGGCTCAGCGCCCGGTCAGCTCGTCGAGCGAGGTCATCGCGTAGACGCAGCTGTCGCAGGGCTCGCCCCGCACGTCCAGCGCATCCCGGCGCAGCACGCCTTCCAGCGTGAAGCCGCAGCGCTCCGCCACGGCGCGGCTCGCCGCGTTGCGCGCGTCGGTGCGGATCTCCATGCGGCGCGCCCGCAGCGGCCCGAAGCCCAGCCGCACCAGCGCCGCCACCGCTTCGGTCACCAGACCTCGGCCGGCGCGGGTGGGCGTCAGCCAGTAGCCGATCTCGTAGCGCCGCACCTGCCAGTCCAGCGTGTGCAGCCCCGCGCCGCCGATCAACGCGCCCGCGCGGCCGTCGGGCTCGCGCTCGTGCAGGTAGTAGGCCAGGTGCTCGCGCTGCAGGAACTGCGCCTGCATGCGCCGCGCGATCGCCTCGGACTGCTCGACGCTGGGGGTCTCGTGCGCCCAGGGCATCCAGGGCTTGAGCGACTCCCGCGCCTCGAGCACCGTGCGGTTGAGCGCGACGCCCATGCCCGCGCGCGGCGCCAGCAGCAGCAGGCGTGGCGTCTCCAGACGCTCCGGCACGTCGATGAGCAGGGGATCGTCGGCGGTGGACTTGGCTCGCATCGTGGGGCGGCGTTCAGTTGCCGTTGACGGGTTGCAGATTCAGCGCGCCGGGCTGGGCTTCGGCGCCGAGCTCGACCTCTTCCTCGACCTTGGGCAGCTGGCGCACCGTGCGGATCGCCCGCAGCTGCCAGGCCAGCGCGGCCAGCAGCAGCGCGCCGATGCCGGCGAAGGCCAGGGCCGCGCGCAGGCTGACGTGCTCGCCCAGCCAGCCGCCGATCAGCGCGCCGGGGCCGGCGGGGATCAGGATCAGCCAGCGCATGGTGCTGGTCATGCGACCCAGCAGCGGGCCCGGCGTCACCGCCTGCCGCAGCGACAGGAAGTTGATGAAGATGAAGACCGCGCCGACGCCGAACATGAACAGCGTGAAGGCGAAGGCCGCGACGCCGGCCGCGTTGGCCGGCGCCACGCACAGCACGGACCAGCCGATGCCGCAGATCAGGAAGCCGCTGATCAGGCAGGGCCCGGGGCCGATGCGCGCGCTCACGCGGTGGCCGATCGCGCTGGCCAGCACGGTGCCCGCGCCCAGCGCGATGTAGGACAGGCCCACGCTCTGCGCCGACAGACCCAGCACCCGCGTCGCGAAGAGGATCTGCACCACCTGCGCCGCCTGGTTGAACATCTGCCAGCCGCCGACGGCGCAGGCCAGGCTCACCAGCATGGGCTTGCCGCGGACGAAGGCGATGCCGTCCTTGAGGTCGCGCCAGAAGTGGGATCCGTCGCCGCGATGCAGGGTCTCGGTGACCTTGACGCCGCGCAGGATCAGCGCCGACACCAGCAGCAGCAGCGCGTCCACGGCCAGCGCCAGCGGCGCGCCGACGAGCTTGATCAGCGCGCCCGCCACGCCGGGGCCGGCGACTTCCGCGCCCGAGGACGCGAGCGCATTCTTGGCGTGGGCCTCGACCAGGCGGTCGCGGCTCACCACCTGGGTGAGCACGATCTGGGAGGCGCTGCCCGCGATCGTGTACACGGTGCCCAGCAGGAAGCCGACGAAGTACAGCCAGGGCATGCCCAGCCAGCCCATCCAGGCGGCCACCGGCACGCTGGCGACGGCGACGGCCAAGGTCACCTCGCCCACGATGTAGACCGGCAGCTTGCGCACGCGGTCCAGCCACACGCCGGCGGGCAGCGAGAACAGCACGAAGGGCGCGAGCTCCATCGCGGTCAGCAGACCCATCTGCGTGGGCGAGGCGTGGAGCAGGATGGCCGCGGTCAGCGGCAGCGCCAGCAGCGTGATCTGCCCGCCCAGCGAGCTGATCAGGATGGACGTCCAGAGACGCCGGTAGACGAGGTTGCGCAGCAGGTCGCCGGCGGGCAGCCGGATCAGGTCCAGCAGGCGGTCGAGCAGTCGATCGAACGACGTGGAATGCCTCTTGGGCAGCATGATGAGACTCCGGAAGCGGCCTTCGCGTCGCGGGTGGCGTCGCGGGAGCCGGGCGGATCCGGCCTGGACCGCCGGATGCGCATGAATGCGATGAGACCTGGGAGAGAGGCGCCGCGCGGAGGATCGGCCGGGCCGATCGGGGCGGTCGCCGACGCGTGTCGCGCCTGCGCCGGAGCGCTACGGTCGTCGCATCAAGGGACCGAGGCCGCGAGCGCGCACCGACGCCACGGCGTCGGGTTTGGTGCGGTCGAGCAGCTTGGTCATGGTCGATGGGTGGGCCGGGAGGGCCTGCCGTCCAGTGAGATGTCGGGATTCCGGGGAGGAATGAGGCGCGATGCTATCAGCGCCCTCGGGCGCTCGGCAAGTGAGAAAGGGCATGGGGCCTCGCGTCCCGCGAGCCCCTGCCCTTCGGCCTCGTCGGCCCTGTCAGCCCCGGATCGCGCCAGCGCCCGGTACCGGGTTCGGGCTCGGGTTCGGGTTTTGAGTTCTGGGTTCCGACTCACCAGATGCGGACCACGAGGGTGCCGTCGGCCTCGACGTCGGTGATCTCGAAGCGCAGGCCGCCGGGCAGCGGATCGGTGAAGACCTCGCCTCGGCTCAGCGCCGCGTCGACGAAGCCGCTGGAGCCGTTGGTCGTGCCCGGATGCAGGTCCAGCAGGAAGGTGCTGCCCGAAGGTCCGGGCCCCGCGTCGCCCTGGCGGATCAGCAGGCCGTTCACCGTGGTGTCCGTCACGCCGTGGTGGATCGAGCCGACGATGAAGTTGTCGAAGGCGCCGCCGCAGGCGATGCGCGTCTCCAGCCAGTAGTCGCGGCCGGTCGTCGTCGAGGCCAGCCGCAACGCGCGCGGCGCGCCGTTCGGCGTCGAGCAGTACAGCGGCCGAAGCCGGTATTGGCCCGGCCCGGTCACCACCTGGACCTCGCCCGCCGCCATCCAGCCGAGGTCGTGGACGCGGGACGCGGCGAACAGCCGCGGGTTGGGATCCATGGGGCTGTGGTCGTCGCCGGGCGCGGGGCCGGGATTCGACACCCGGCCCGTGCTGCCCATGCCGTCGGTGGGATCGCCCTGGACGTCCTCGGTGCAGCTCGTCGACAGTGCCGCGCGCTGCCCCGCGGCGTCGACGCAGGTGAGCGTGCGCGCATGGCCGAGGCCGAGGTTGTGGCCCATCTCGTGGACCAGCGTGCGCAGCGTCAGCGGCGAGGTCGCCGGGCTGTCCGTCTTGTCGAAGTAGACGACGCGCCGGCTGCGATTGACCTTGCCCACCGTGCCCACGGTGCCGACCGCGTTCGAGCAGCCGGACACCTTGGGCGAGATGTAGATGGTCGTGTCGTAGCCGCCCTGGTCGAAGCCCAGCTTGGCCGCCTCGACCCGGGCCGCCTTGCCCCAGGCGTCGCCGGTGCACTCGGTGCCCGTCGGATCGGGGATGGTCACCTCGATCACGTCGCCCGCCGCGATGGGCGTGTCCGCGGGCACCAGGTCGCGGGTCGTCACGTTCAGGCGACCGCCCGACTGGAGCCAATAGAAGGTCCGGAGACTGGGGCCGCGGCTCGAGAACAGCGCCGCCTGCAGCTCGGCGACCGAGCGCTGGTTGCGGCGAGTCGGTGTCGACACCAGGATGCCGAGGACGGTCCGGTCGACCACGGCGGGGGGCTCGCCGGTCGACGGGAGCTCGAGCGGCGGGCTCGGCGAGGGGGAGGGCGTCAGGGGCGGCGTGGCTTCCGTGTCTGAGGCCGGCGACGGCGCAGGTGGCTGCGCGGGCGCGGGTGCCGGCGGGGGCGACGGGGACGGCGCGGGAGAGGCCGGATCGGACGCGGGCGTCGGCGGCGGCTCGGGCGACGTGGCGGGGCCGCCGCCGTCGATGTCCGTCTCCGGGGCGGCCTCCGAGGCAGCCGTCGAGACGGGATCCGGCACGACCGGCGACACGGGTGTCGGTGTCGCGGCCGCCGGCGGCGAATCGGTCGCCCCCGTGCCGCCGCCACAGGCGGTCAGCACGAGAAGGGCGCACAGGGCAAGGCCCGGCGCGGCGGTCGGGATCGACGGGGTCATGGCGCTTCCAGCTCACGTGAAGGAAGCCCCGCTAGTGCTCGACCCGGCCGGCCTGTTCCAACTCAGGCCCGATGAGTTCTCCCGACGCCGCGCGGCCTTGACCGATGTCCGGTCCGCTCGCGCGGGCGCGTCGTCACCAGCCCACGGCGGCGCCGTCGCGGCGGGGATCGCTCGCGGCGACGTAGCCCTCCTGCGCCGGGTCGCCCAGGCGCCAGATGAACTGGCCGGCGCCGAAGTCCTGGTAGCTGTCGCTGATCTCGGCGATCTGATGGCCCAGCGCGCGCAGGCCGGCGACGGCCTCGGGATTCATCGTCGCCTCGACGTTGAGGGCCAGCCCCGCGTTGTAGCGCCAGCGCGGCGCGTCGCAGGCGGCCTGCGGATGTTGGCGGTAATCGAGCATGCGCACCAGTGTCTGCATATGCCCTTGCGGCTGCATGTTGGCGCCCATCACGCCGTAGCTCATCTGCGGCTGGCCGTCCTTCATCAGGAAGGCCGGGATGATGGTGTGGAAGGGGCGCTTGCCCGGCGCGACCACGTTGGCATGGCCCGCCTCGCGGGTGAAGCCGTGGCCGCGGTTCTGCAGCGACAGCCCGTAGCCCGGCACCACCACGCCCGAGCCGAAGCCGTGATAGTTGCTCTGGATGAAGCTGACCATCATGCCGTTCTCGTCGGCGGCGGTCAGGTAGATGGTGCCGCCCTTCACCGGATTGCCGGCCTGGAAGTCCTGCGCACGACGGAGGTCGATCAGCTTGGCGCGCTCGGCGAGGTAGGCCGGGTCCAGCAGCTCGGACGCCTGCACCTGCATCGTGCGGGCATCGCTGACATAGCGGTAGGTGTCGGCGAAGGCGAGCTTCATCGCCTCGATCTGCACGTGCTGCGAGAGCGCGCTGTCCACCGGCATGGACGCGACATCGAAGTGCTTGAGGATGCCCAGCGCGATCAGCGCCGCGATGCCCTGCCCGTTGGGCGGGATCTCGTGCAGCTGGTGGCCGGCGTAGTCCATGGAGATCGTGTCGACCCACTCCGGCGTGTAGGCGGCGAAGTCCGCGGCGGTGATCGCGCCGCCGGTCTCGCGCGCGAAGGCGGCGGTGGCCTCGGCGATCTCGCCGCGGTAGAAGGCCTCGCCCTGGGTCTCGGCGATCAGGCGCAGCGTGCGCGCCGCGGCGGTGAAGCGGAACAGCTCGCCCACCTCCGGCGCCCGGCCCTTGGGCAGGAAGGCCTCGGCGAAGCCCGGCTGGGTGGTCAGGTCCGACAGCGCGGCGGCCAGGCGCCACTTGCCCTGCACCACCACCGGCACGGCATAGCCGCGCTCGGCGATCTCGATGGCCGGCGCCATCAGGTCGGCGAAGGGCAGCTTGCCGTAGCGCTTGCTCAAGGCGACCCAGCCGCCCACCGCGCCCGGCACCGTGACCGCATCCCAGCCGCGCAGCGGCAGGGCGTGACCGTCGCCATGCCGGCGATCGAAATAGTCCGGCGTCCAGGCCTGCGGCGCGTGGCCCGAGGCGTTCAGGCCCTGCAGGGACTTCCCGTCCCACACGATGGCGAAGGCGTCCGAGCCCAGGCCGTTGCTGCAGGGCTCGACCAGCGTCATGCAGGCGGCCGTGGCGATGGCGGCGTCCACCGCGTTGCCGCCCTGGGCCAGGATGCGCAGCCCCGCCTGCGCGGCGAGCGGGTGGGAGGTCGACACGACGTTGCGCGCGAACAGCGGGCTGCGCTGACTGGGATAGCCGCGCGTCCAGTCGAAGGCGTGGGAAGTGGACATGGACGGTCTCCTGGGCCGATCGGCCGGATGGTTCTGATGGGAGCTGACGAGACTTGAACGCGAGGGCGGCGTCCCGTCCGGTGCCCGCGATCTTGCCCGATGCCCCCTTGCGCCGACAGCGCGCAACACCTGACCCGGGCGCGACGCGTGCGATGAACGTAACGCATTGCAAAGCTGACTCCGTGTGTCAACACACATGGAACCAACGCCGTTGTTCGCTCACCTTGTTCAACCCGCTGGAGTAACCCAGATGCAAGCCTTCAAGACCGTCAAGACCCTGGCCCTGATCCCCGCCCTGCTGATTGCCGGCGTCGCGATGGCCCAGACCCCTGCCGCCACCCCGGCTGCTCCGACCACGCAAGCGGCCCCCGCCGCCGCTGCCGCGCCGGCTTCGGACGCCAAGGCCGAGCACAAGGGCAAGCATCACAAGGCCGGCGAAAAGAAGGCCGCACACAAGAAGGCCGCCAAGGCCGAGAAGCCCGCCGAAGGCGCTTCCGCCGCCAAGTAAGCCGACCCGCGGGTCGACCGCGCCGGCCCAGTGAGCCGGCGCCCCGGAGCCACCCAGCGTGGCTCCAAAAACGAGAAACCGCAGCACCGGGTCACCCGGTCTGCAGTTTTTCTTTTGTCCTCCAGGGACGCGGCGGCGGGTGGCGCCCGGCGCCGTGAAAGGAATCGGGGGCCCCGGAGGCCCTCAGGCCACCAGCGCGATCGGGATGATGCGGGCGGGGGTCGAGCAGGTCACGCCGTGGGAGGCGGCGCAGGCGCGCAGCGCCTCGTCGAAGACCTCGCGGGCGCAGTCATGGCAGGCGCCGCAGGCCGAGGCCACCTGGGTCTCGTCCTGCAGGACATCGAAGTTGTGGACGCCGTCGGCCACGGTGCGGCGGATGTCGCGGTCGGAAACTCGGTGGCAGAGACAAACGATCATGGCGTCGGCGAATCAGGCGGAACCTGGGATGACCGAGATACTAACGTAAACGCGAATTCCTCTCAATTAGCCCTTCGCGGCGTCGGAGAAACGCCGGTGACATCGTTCACGTCGCCCGGCGGCAGCGGGCGCCATCCCTGGCCCGGACGCAAAAAAGCCCCGACCAGCGGGGCTTCCAAAGCATGAGCGTGGCTGGCGGTCAGCTGGCGTCGCCCATCTGGCTCTGCAGCCAGTTCTGTTCACCGACCTGGGCGATCAGCTCGATCTGCGTCTCCAGGTGGTCGATGTGTTCCTCGGTGTCGGACAGGATCTCTTCCAGCACTTCGCGCGAGACGTAGTCACGGACCGACTCGCAGTAGGCGATGGCTTCCTTGAGCAGCGGATGGCTGCCCATCTCGATCTTCAGGTCGCAGTGCTGGACCTCGACGGCGTTCTCGCCGATGTACAGCTTGCCCAGGTCCTGCAGGTTCGGCAGGCCTTCCAGCATCAGGATGCGATCCATCAGCTTGTCGGCGTGCTTCATCTCCTCGATCGACTCGGCGTACTCGTGCTTGGCCAGCTTCTCGAAGCCCCAGCTCTTGAGCATGCGGTAATGCAGGAAGTACTGGTTGATCGCGGTGAGCTCGTTCTTCAGCTGCGCGTTCAAGTACTCGATGACCTTGGCGTCGCCCTTCATGTTCTTCTCCTCGAGGAAATCCGTTGAATGGCGCGCATTGTCTCCATCCCACACCGTCTGTGGGGGCAAGACCCGCCCCCCACGCTCTGCATGCGAAGCGTTCGCAGCACGTTTCCGGTTCACCGCGCCCATCCCGCTGGCGGTCCCCACCCGAGGTCGACAAAGAAAAAATCGCTATCGGCGCGATTCAAGGTTGCTATTGCGAATCGTTCTCATTAAGATGCTTCACATGACTGCCTACCACCACACCCACACCGAGGCCCTGCAGGCCGCCGCGCTGGATGGCGCGCGCGTCGTCACAGGATCGCCGCGCGTCGAAGCGGCTGCCATCGCCCAGCGTCGCCGCATCAGCAGCCAGGCCTTGCTGGGCAACGAGCGCGAGATCGAAATCGAGCACGCCGGCAGCCTCTATCGCCTGCGCGTGACCTCGCTGGGCAAGCTGATCCTGACCAAGTGAGCCGCCCGGCGCGGCGATCCGTGTCGGCCCGGCCCTGCCGGCACCGATCGCCGCGTCCCGCGGTCCCCGCCACCGCCACCACGTTCCGCCGACCAGACCGCTGACGCCACGCCGGCCGCGCCTGGTCCCGCATTCCAGAAGAACCAGAACCGGGACGTCGCGAGACGCCCGCCGCACCAGCCCGCGACGCGCCAGCCCGTGCGAGATCCGATAACGACAAGGACCTCGTCACCATGCTTCTGCGCCGCACGCCCGTCGCGCTCGCCCTCTCGTTGGCATTCCCGCTCGCATTTGCCCAGGCACAGACCTCGCCCCAGGCACAGCCGCCCGCCGCGCCGGCCTCCGGCGCCAGCACCGACCAGCCGCGGCAGCTCGGCGAGCTGACCGTCTCCGCGACGCGGACCGAGCGCTCGGTCGACGCCGTGCCCAACACCGTCACGGTGAAGAACCGCCGGCAGCTCGAGCGCCGCGACGCGCGCGACCTGAAGGATCTGCTGTCCGACGAAGTCGACATCGACGTCCCCGCCATGGCGGCGCGCTTCACCGCGGTGGGCTCCTCGCTGGGCCGCGCCGGCAACGAAGGCCTGAACATCCGCGGCCTGGAAGGCAACCGCGTGCTCATGATGGTGGACGGCATCCGCGTCCCGCAGAGCTTCTCCTTCGGCCCGTTCTACAGCGGCCGCGCCGACTTCGTCGACCTGAGCAGCCTGGCCGGCGCCGAGGTCCTGCGCGGCCCCACCTCGACGTCCTACGGCAGCGACGGCCTGGCCGGCGCGCTGAGCCTGCGCACCCTGTCGCCCGAGGACCTGCTGGTCGACGGCAAGACCTTCGCCGGCACCGCGCGTATCGGCTTGGCGACCGTGGACAACGCCAAGTACGCGAGCGCCGCGCTGGCTTTCGGCTCGGGCGACTGGAGCAGCCTGGTGCAGGCCTCGGTGCGCCGCGGCCACGAGACCAGGAACCGGGGCGACGACGGCCGTCCCAACGAGCTCCGCACGAAACCCAACCCGTCGGACATCGACACCGACAGCGTCATGGCCAAGCTGGGCTACCGCATCGACGCCCACCACCGCCTGATGGGCACGGTCGAGTACCGCCAGCGCAAGACCGACACCGACGTGCTGAGCGCCATCACCACCAGCGGCACGGTGCTGGGCACGCAGGCCAGCGACAAGCTTGAGCGCGGCCGCGTCTCGCTGGAGCACCGCTACGAGGACCTGAACGCGCCGTGGGTGCAGCAGGTCGTCACCAACGTCTACCTGCAGGACAGCGAGACGCGCCAATGGTCCTTCGAGGACCGCAGCACCGCCGCCGACCGCACCCGCACCGGCACCTACAAGGAACGCCTGATCGGGCTGAGCACCCAGGCGCAGACGCAGCTGGCCCACCAGCGCCTGAGCTACGGCATCGACGCCAGCCGCAACCAGGTGCGCGCGCTGCGCGACGGCACGCCCAACACCGGCGAGTTCCCCAACAAGCCCTTCCCCGACACCACCTACACGCTGGCGGGCGCCTTCGTGCAGGACGAGATCGAGGCAGGCGACTTCACCGTCATCCCGGCCCTGCGCTTCGAGCACTACAAGCTCTCGCCCAAGTCCGCCGGCTACACCGGCAACGCGGTCACGCTGAGCGACCAGGCCGTCACGCCGCGGCTGGGCGTGATCTGGCGCGCCTCGCCGCTGGTGCAACCGTATGTGCAGTGGTCGCAGGGCTTCCGCGCGCCGGCGCCGGACCAGGTCAACAACAGCTTCTCCAACCCCGCGCAGGGCTACGTCAGCATCGCCAATCCGAATCTGAAGCCCGAGCACGCCAACAGCTGGGAGCTGGGCCTGCGCGGCCGCCTCGACGAGACGCTGCGCTGGCAGCTGAGCGCCTACGACAACCGCTACCGCGACTTCATCTCGCAGGAAGTGGTCGGCGGCTCGTTCCGGCCCAGCGACCCGGCGGTGTTCCAGTACATCAACCTGGAGCAGGCCCGCATCAAGGGCGTGGAGGCGCGCATCGTCTGGGACGTGCTGCCCGGTCTGAACCTGAACGCCGCCGTGGCGAAGTCGCGCGGCCACAGCATCCGCAACGGCGTCGAGACGCCGCTGGACAGCGTGCAGCCGCTGCGCGGCAAGCTCGGCGCGCGCTACGAGACCGGCCCCTGGGCCATGGACGCGACCTGGGTGCACAGCTCGGGCAAGAAGCCGTCCGATGTCAGCGCGGCCACGCTGTTCACGCCGAAGAAGTACGACGTGATCGACCTGGGCGGCGAGTACCGGTTCGACAAGACCTTCCGCATCACCGCGGCCATCACCAACCTCTTCGACAAGAAGTACTGGCGCTGGAGCGACGTCAACGGCGTCGCCAACGACGCCAAGTCGCTGTCGACCATCGACGCCTTCACCGCCCCCGGCCGCGCCCTGCAGGTGTCCCTGCGCGCCGATTTCTGACCAGGAGTATCCCGACATGAACGCCAGCTTCACCGCCCTGCGACAGGCATTCGCCAGCGCCCGTCACGAGCGCAAGGCCCGCCACCGCGACATCGCCAGCGCCCTGAGCATCTCCGAGGGCGAGCTGCTCGCGGCCCACGTCGGCGCCTTCGACGACGGCGAATCGCCGCTGCGCGCGCGCCGCCTGCGCGCCGAGTGGCAGGACCTGATCGCCGCGATCGAGCCGCTGGGCCCGGTCATGGCGCTGACCCGCAACGAGTCCTGCGTGCACGAGAAGGTCGGCGTCTACGCCGACGCCAGCGCGCAGGGGCCGCAGCGCCTGGTCGGCCTGGTGCTGGCCGGCGCCATCGACCTGCGCATCTTCTACAGCCACTGGCGCCACGGCTTCGCCGTCGCCGAGGCCCTGTCCGACGGCGCGATCCAGCGCAGCCTGCAGTTCTTCGACGCCGCCGGCCACGCCATCCACAAGATCTTCCTGAAGCCCGAGAGCGACCTGGCCGCCTACGAGGCGCTGGTCGAGCGCTTCCTGTCGACCGAGCAGCAGCCCGGCCTGGAGACCGCCGACGCCTGGCAGGACCCGGCCGAGCCGGCGGACGACTCGGTCGACGTGGCGGCCTTCCGCTCGGAATGGGCCTCGCTGCGCGACACGCATGACTTCTTCGGCCTGCTCAAGCGTCACGGCCTGAGCCGCACCCAGGCGCTGCGCCTGGCCGACCCGCGCTTCGCGCAGGCGCTGCCGCTGTCGAGCGCGCAGGAGCTGCTCAGCCGCGCGGCCCAGGAAGGCGTGTCCATCATGGTCTTCGTCGGCAACCCGGGGATGATCCAGATCCACAGCGGCCCGGTGCACAAGGTCGCGATGATGGGCCCGTGGATCAACGTGCTGGATCCGGGCTTCAACCTGCATCTGCGCGAGGACCACATCGCCTCCGCCTGGCTGGTGCGCAAGCCCACGGTGGACGGGCTGGTGTGCTCGCTGGAGCTGTTCGACGCGCAGGGCCGCACGATCGCGATGATGTTCGGCGAACGCAAGCCCGGCCAGGCCGAGCGCTGCGACTGGCGCAACCTGCTGGAGAGCCTGGTCGAAGGGGCGCCGGAGGCCGTGCCGTGCTGAGCCGCCGCCACCTGCTCGCGATGGCGCCGGCCGCGGCGCTGCTGCCGGTGGTCGTGCCGGCCCGGGCCGCCGCCCGCCGCGTCATCAGCGTCGGCGGCGCGCTGACCGAGCTCATCTATGAACTGGGCGCGCAAGGCGAGCTGGTCGGCGTGGACAGCACCTCGCTGTACCCGGTCGCCGCGACCCGGCTTCCCAACGTGGGCTACGCGCGCACGCTGGCCGCCGAGGGCCTGCTGTCGCTGGCGCCGACGATGATCGTCGCGACCGAGGAAGCCGGTCCGCCCGCGGTGCTGCGCCAGCTGGAGACAGCCAAGGTGCCGCTGCACGTGCTGCGCGCCGAGAACCGCTTCGAAGGCGTGATCGAACGGACCCGGACGCTCGGCGAGCTGCTGGGCCGCCAGACGCAAGCCGCGGCGCTCGTCCAGCGCCTGCAGACCGAATGGGCTGCGAGCCGCCAACTGGTGACGCAGGTCGCCGCCGGCCACCGCGCGCCGCGCGTGATCTTCATCCTGTCGAACGCCGCCAACCAGGCGCGCATCGCGGGGGGCGGCACCGGCGCGGACGCCATGATCGGCTACGCCGGCGGCGTCAACGCGCTGGGCGACGCGCAGGGCTACAAGATGCTCGCGCCGGAATCCGCGATCGCCGCGGCCCCGGACGTAATCCTGGCGACGTCGCAAGGCGTCGAGGCCAGCGGCGGCATCGACGGGCTGCTCAAGCTGCCCGGGCTGGCGCAGACGCCGGCCGGCCAGCAGCGCCGCGTCGTCGTCATGGAGACGATGACGCTGCTCGGTTTCGGGCCCCGCACGCCGCTGGCGCTGAAGACGCTGGCGCAGGGGCTGCACGCGCCCGGCGGCAAATCCGTGTGAGCACGCTCGGTTCCACCCTGCCCGCGCCGCGCGATCGCGCATCGCGCCGCGCCTGGTCGCGCCCGGCCTTGCTGTCGCTCGCGCTGGCGATCGCGGTGGTCGTGGTGGTGCAGTTCGGCGCGGTCCCGATCGCGTTGGCCGACTGGTTCAACGGCCCGTGGAGCGACGCGCCCAAGACGGGCGGCGCGCATGTGCTGTGGCAGCTGCGGCTGCCGCGCATCGGGCTGACGCTGGCGGTGGGCGCTTCGCTGGGACTGGCCGGCGCGCTGAGCCAGGCGCTGTTCCGCAACCCGATGGCCGAGCCCAGCCTGCTGGGCGTGACCAGCGGCGCGGCCGCGTCGGTGGCGCTGACGCTGACCGTCTTCGCCAGCCTGCACGCGGTGATCCCGCCGGAGGCGCGCCTGTGGCTGCTGCCGCTGGTGGGGTTCGCCGGCGCGCTGTCGGTGTGCTTCGCGCTGGAGCGCCTGTCCCGCTGGCTGGCGCCGGGCTCGATCGCGGCGCTGCTGCTGTGCGGCCTGGCCTTGCAGGCGATGGCCTTCGCCATCGTGGGCCTGTGCAGCTTCATCGCCAACGACGAGCAGCTGCGCGCGATCAACTTCTGGACGCTGGGCTCGCTGGCCGGCGCCAACTGGACCATGGCCGCCGTGATGGGCGGCGCGCTGCTGCTGCTCGGCATCGTGGCCTGGCGCATGGCCCCGCGCCTGAACGCGCTGGCGCTCGGCGAGGCGGCCGCGGCGCACGTCGGCATCGAGGTCGACAAGCTCCGCCTGCGGGCGATCGCGATCGTCGCGCTGCTGTCGGCGCTGGCCGTCGCCTGGTGCGGCAGCATCGGTTTCATCGGGCTGATGGCGCCGCACCTGGCGCGCCAGCTCGTCGGCTCGGACCAGCGCCATGTGCTGCCCAACGCGATGCTGTCGGGCGCGCTGCTGCTGGTCGTCGCGGACGCCTTCGCGCGCACGCTGGCCGTTCCGGCGGAGATCCCCGTCGGCGTGTTCAGCGCGCTGATCGGCGCGCCCTGGTTCCTGTTCCTGCTGCGTGGCGCGGTGCGCCGCATGGGGAGTGCGTGATGAGCGCCTTGCTGACCTTGCAGGACGTGCGCGTGTCGCTGGGCAGCGCCGCCATCGGCCCGCTGAGCTTGCGGCTCGAGGCCGGCGAGCGCGTCGCCATCCTCGGTCCCAGCGGGGCCGGCAAGTCCACGCTGCTGCGCCTGATCGCGCGGGAGCTCAAGTCCGGTGCCGGCACGCTGAGCTTCGCAGGCCGGCCGCTGTCGAGCTGGACCTCGGGCGATCTCGCGCGCCGCCGCGCGGTGCTTCCGCAGCAGCACGGCGTCGCCTTCGGGCTGCCGGTGGAACTGGTGGTCGCGCTGGGCCGCGTCGCGCGACAGGGCGACGGCCGCCAGGAGAGCATCGTCCGCGAGGCCCTGGTCCAGGCCCAGGCCGAGCACCTGACCGGCCGCCGCTTCGACACGCTGTCCGGCGGCGAGCAGGCCCGCGTGCAGCTGGCCCGTGTCTTCGCGCAGGCCTGGGACGCGCGCGACGGTCTGCTGCTGGTCGACGAGCCGGTCGCCGCGCTGGACCCCGGCTTGAGCCTGTCGCTGATGGCCTCGATGACGGACTTCGCGAACCGGCGCGGGCACGCGCTGGTCGCGGTGCTACACGACCTCAATCTGGCGCTGAATCATTTCGACCGGCTCTGGCTGATGAAAGGCGGGCGCCTGATCGCCGACTGCGACGCGCTGCCGGCCACGCTGCCCCTGCTGGAGCAGCTCTACGACACGCGCCTGCGGCTGCTGCGCGACGAGCACGGCCTGGCGATCCTGCCGATGATGGCCGGGGCGATCGGCGCGACCGACCGTGGCGGCGCCATCGAAGGCGGCGGCACGGCCGGCCCACGACCCGCGGGCGCGATCTCACGCGCCGAGGGCGGTGACCACCGCGTGGAGTCGAGACCGTGAATCGCTCCGGCGCGCGGTGGACCGGCTGGGCGGTGACGGGTGGCGTCCACGCGGCGATGCTGCTCGCCCTGGCGAGCGCCTTCGCCCCGACGCGCGCGCCCCTGCCCGGTTCGGTCCCGATCAGCGCGCGACTGCTGCCGCCGTCGGCGAAGACGGCCTCGGTGGCGACCGCCATGGCGCCGTTGCTCGTCGCCCTGCCGCCCTCGGCACTGAGGGTCCCGCCCTCGCCGGACATTCCCCCACCGACCGTGCAGATCACGACCGCGCCATCCGTCGCCCCGCCCCTTTCGCCCGCGACGCCGTCGCCGCGCTTCGACGCGCCCACGGCGGCCGGTGCCGATGCCGCGCCGTCACCGCAGATCACGCCGGCGCCGATGACCTCCGCGATCACGGTCGCTTCATCGAGCACGTCCCCGCCCCCGTCACCGATCGCCGCCCCGGCGGCGCGCCCCTCGGCCGACTCGCCCGCGGCCTTCCCCGCCGACCACCAGGTCTGCAGCGACCGCCAGACCGCGCGCCACTACCCCGCCCTGCTGCGTGAGCGCGGCATCCAGGGTCAGGTGTTGCTGCGGGTGAAGGTCGATGCCGACGGCCGCGCGGCCGAGGTGATCGTGGCCGGCGGCAGCGGCTGGCGGCTGCTGGACGAGGCGGCGCGCCGCGTCGCCGAGTCCTGTCCCTATCTCCCGGCCCGTCGGGGCGATCAGAAGCTGGTCAGCTGGGTCGAATACCCGGTGCGCTTCGCGCTCCAGCCGTCCACCTTGCAGTAGGAGTCCGACGCCATGTGCGACAAGCCTTCCCCCCTTTCGCTGACCGATCTGCTGGCACGCGCGGACGCACCGCGCTCCTCCGGCGGCGCGTCGGTGTTCGCGTCGGCCGCCAACGCGCTGACAAATCCGGCGGCGCCCTTCGGCGAGGTGCCGGCCGTGCCCGCCGCGGTCGCGGGCCTGCCGATGGCGCAGGCCCTCGCGCGCGGGAACGGCCGTGCGGGGACCGCGAGCGGTGTCACGGCCGCCGGTGTCGGTGCGGGCGCGGACCTCGATGGCGGAGGCGGCGCCACGCCCACGAGCTACTCCGCGACCGGCGGAGCGCCCGCCGACGAGACCCCGGTGCATCGCGGCTCGCGCCGCCGACGGCTGTGGGAGCTCCCGTCGCAGGCCCTGTGTCCGGTGATCGGCGTGTGCCTGCCGATGCCGGTGCTGCGGCGCAAGCTGGGCAAGGCGCTCGGTGGCCAGGCGCTGGCCAACGACTACGAGCTGCACTGCGGCGCGATCAACGAATGCGCGCGCCGCAGCGGGATCTCCGAGATGCTGCAGAAGGAGCTGGACCAGCGCTACGCGATGGCGATGCGCCAGTCCTCCCAGCACAAGACCGCCGAGGCGCTGACGCGGTGGTGGACCGCCGCGCTGCAGGGCAACGACGTCGCCGGCGCGCTGTGGGGCGCGCTGACGCATGCGCGCTGCGACGCCGCGCTGCAGGAGCAGGTGCTGCGGGACATCCACATGCTGCAGCACCAGGTCGGGTCGGCCAACCGGGCCGACCTGCAGCGCATGGAGGAGCTCGCGGACGAGAACGCCGTGCTGGGCCGCGAGCTGGCCCAGGCGCAGTCGCGCAGCACGCGGCTGCTCGCCGAACGGGCGCGGGAGCTGGAGCAGTCCCAGGCCGAGTGCCTGCGCCTGCGCGGCGAGCTGATGGCGCGCGACACGCTGGCCGCCGGGCTGCGCGACGAGATGCAGCAGCTGGAGGAGAGCATCCCCGGCCTGCGTCATCGCCACGAGCAGGCCCGCCAGCTCCAGGCGCAGCAGGAGCGCATCCATCAGCTGGAGCGCGCGCTGCTGGCCTCGCGCCAGCAGGAGGAGCGCGGGCAGCGTCGCGCGGACGACCTGCAGGCGGCCCTGTCCCAGAGGGAGCAACAGCAGGCGCGCCTGGCGCAGCGCCTGGAGGCCACGCCCGCGACCGAGGCGAGCCTGCCCTCGCTGGACGAGCGCTCGGTGCTGTGCGTCGGCGGCCGGCCGGCGGTGGTGCCGATCTACCGCCAGCTGATCGAGCGCACCGGCGGCCGCTTCCTGCACCACGACGGCGGCGAGGAGGACGCGGTGGCCAAGCTCGATGCGAGCCTGGCGGCGGCGGACCTGGTGATCTGCCAGACCGGCTGCATCAGCCACGACGCCTACTGGCGCGTGAAGGACCACTGCAAGCGGCACAACAAGCAGTGCGTCTTCGTCGACAAGCCGAGCGCGAGCAGCCTGCGCCGGGCGCTGGGATCGCTGGAAAGTGACGAGGCGGTGGCCGACGGCTTGTCGCAGGCCACGCGCGAGGACTGAAGGCCCGCGGCGGGCGCGGCGGGCATTGCCGATGACGGCGTCATCGTTCAGGCGCGCTGAACGTGACGAGGCCGTCAAGCCGGCGTTTCGTCCTCCGCCAGCAATCGCCCGAACATCAGCTTCACCAGCAGCAGGCCCGCGCCGGCGGCGGCCACCAGGGCCGCGTGCAGCAGCCAGAACTGCGAGCCCGGCAGGACTTCCAGCAGGCCGGCGAGCCAGCCGACGAACAGGTTGCCGAAGAACAGGTGCAGGTAGTAGATGCCGATCATCACGCCCTGCAGTCCGCGGGGCGACGCGCGCGAGTACAGCGCCAGGCCGACGGGGAGGATGTTGGCGAAGCCGATGTCGTTGACCAGCGTGTAGGCGAAGGTCCACAGGATGCTGATCTTGGCGCCGCCCGCCTCGAGCGACATCGCCGGGATCAGCAGCAGCGCCGGGGCGCCTGCGGCCACGAAGCAGCCGAGCGCCATCTTGGCGACCTCGTCGGGCTCGCGGCGGCGGGTGGACCACCACTTCCAGAACGCGATCGAGCCGAGCATGGTCAGGAAGCTGACGGTCGCGTCGACGGACTGCAGCCAGGTCACGGGCACGGTGAAGCCGCCGACGACCATGTCCATGTACTGCTGCGACCACAGCGGATAGGCGTTGTTGAACTGCTGATTGCCGACGATGGACAGCATCAGCAGCGGCAGGATGGCGACGAGCAGCACGACCTGCATCACGCCACGACGGCCGATGGGCGGCTTGGCGACGGCCTCGGTCTTGGCGGCGCTCTGGGGTTCCGGCGGCAGGAAGCGGCGGCCGGCCAGGTAGACGAACAGGCCGATCAGCATGCCCACGCCGGCGGCGCCGAAGCCCCAGTGCCAGCCCACGCGCTCGCCCAGCGTGCCGCAGACGATGGGCGCGGCGATGACGGCGACCTGCACCGCCAGCATGAAGATCTGGAAGGCGCTGGCGCGGCGCTTGTCGTCCGGACCGTACAGGTCGCCCACCTGGGCGGCGATGTTGCCCTTGAAGCAGCCCACGCCCAGCAGCAGACAGCCCAGGGCGGGCAGCAGCGCGGCCTCGATGGCCATCAGGAAGTGGCCCGCCGCCATCAGCAGCGCGCCGATGACGACGGTCCTGGTGCGTCCGAGCACGCGGTCGGCGAGCAGGCCGCCGAAGATGGGCGTGAGGTAGACGAAGCCGGTGTAGAGGCCGAAGACGACCGAGGCCAGCTGCTGCGTGGACCGTGAGCCGGTCACGCTCTCGATCATGGCGCGCAGCGGGTCCATGCCGGCGACGACGCCGATGTGCTCGGGCATGAACAGGTAGTTGCTGAGGTAGAGCACCAGCAGCGCCTGCATGCCGTAATAGGAGAAGCGCTCCCACAGCTCGCAGAAGGCCAGCCAGCCCAGGCCGGCGGGGTGTCCCAGGAAGGACTTGTCGTGGCGGGCGCGCAGGTCGCTCGTGGCGTCGACGGCCGCGGAGAGGGGGACGGTGGTCAAGGGGAGTCCTGTGGAAGACAAGGATCCCGCGACTGTCGCTCAGCGCGAAAGGCCGGGCAATGCGAGATCGCCCTGTAGCGCACAGTCAGCGCGGGTCGTCGCTTGACCGCTCCTGGTCACGTGCGGTTGACGTCCCTGCGATCCCACACGGCGTGCACGGTGAGCCATCGCCGGTATGGCGTTGGTCACCTCACCCTTGCGCAGGGACATGGAAATCGATGATGGCCCCCGGCTCTTGCGGATCGAATCGTCCGTCATAGCGCTCGAAATCGGGGCCGTCCACCACCGCCCGGCCCGACGCGGGAATGAGCGCTCCCCAGATCGTCGCCATGGCCTGCTTCACCTGAGGGTGGACGGCTCCGCCGTTCAACGTGATGCGGAAGACCAGCCCAACTCCCCACCTGTCCTTCAAAGGGCAGGCGGCCGATCAGCGCTGACCAGAGCTGCGGGATCTGCGCCTTGGAGCTGTCGTCGAATCGACGTGAAGGGCCGGCGACGCGGAATGCGGGCAGCGTCACGAGGTCGGGCAACTGCAAGACGTTGGCACTGCGTTCGAGGGGTTCTGACATGGGGAACTGACCTTCCAGAGGAGCAACGGCAAAGCCGGTGCGAAAGCGCCCAGGCGATACGCCGAAAAGCCGTTTGAAGGCCCGCGTGAATGCTTCCTGGGAATCGAAACCACAATCGAGCGCCAATTCGACCAAGCGGAGGTCGGGCTCCAGGGAGAGACGCCGAGCCCCTCGCACCAGGCGCCGCGCGCGCACATGCGCCATGACGCTGCGGCCCAGGCGCGCGGTGAACAGACGCGAGAAGTGGTACGGAGACAGGCCCACCTGCGCCGCGATCTGCTCCAGGGTCAAGGGGTGGTCAAGCTGCTGCTCGATCCAGCGCAAGAGCTGGAGGAACGGATCGGTGGAGGTCGCGGTGCGGTGGTCCATGTCGGCATCATCGCCATCGAGCGATGACCTGTCCTGACCGTTCTTGCTCCCGGCCGCCGTCAGGGCGCGAGGTCGTTCTCGGCCTTCTCGGCGATGTCCTCGAAGGAGAAGTCCTTCCCCAGTTCGCCGGGGCAGTACATCACCAGATGCGCCGTGCCATCGCTGGTCTGACCGCACTGGTCAATGGTGTCCTTGTCGTGAACGCTCATGGGGTAGCTCAGGTTGAAGAACGGGAAGGGGGACGGGCATCACCGGGTCAGGCCGCGCGTTGCCGAGATTGATAGATGACTTTGAACTGCTCACAAGCGAGCAACATCCTCTCGTCAAACCGTCGTCCGGCTCTTTCGCATTCACGCTCGAAGTACCGTTGATGGTTCTCACGCCAGTAGGCGAGCGACCCATCGCCCTCACCCTCAACGGCGGCAAACTCCGCGGTGACCTCGTTGTAGGGAACGATATCGACGGCTTGTGTCTCAATGATGCAGAGCGGTCGACCTGACCAGGCGGTGACGATGCTGAGGTCGCCCGGCCTGGGGATTCGTATCCCCTGATCCTCATACGACCACAACGAGCCGGCGGTTGCACGCTTGACGCCGCGCAGCACCAGATCGGCCAGTTCGTCGGCAAGCTGCTCGCTATCGCCAAAGAGGCAGACGTCGTAGTAGCGGCCCTGATCGACCGCCCCTGTGGCAAGCAGGAACTCGTTCCAGAACGGAAGAAGGTGTGAGGGGACTGACATGTGTTGGGTTGTGGCCTGGCGCCAAGGGACTGTGTCGAGGCAGTGTCGGAGACCTGGGCGAGCAGGCCGGAAGAAAGCAATTCAGGGCGCACCGAATTCAACAGCGTCAACGATGAGTACTTCGTTGTCCGCGTTGGGGACTACAGCAAGAACGGCTTCGTCTTGTTCTGGAACAGCGGTATGTCGCCGCCCGGATGGGTGATGGAGGAGTAGCCCGTGGCCAACCAGAAGCCGACAGCCTTAAGCTGGTGGCAGTCGACACATCCACGCGATGTCGGCGCGAAGGTTCGACACTGGCCCATTGGAGGAACGGCACGTGCAAGCGTTTGAGGTCTGCCCTCGTTGTTCCCACGAGTTCCCGGCTCGCAAAGCCATCGTCTCTGGCGGCATGCGATTCGGGTACTACCGTCTGCACGACAAGGGACCGGTGGTCTGCTGCCCTCATTGCCTGCATGTCTTCAAACCAGAGACCCTTCGACTCTTTGGCTTCTTGCATCCTGACGCCATGCGCTGGATCGTCCCCGTGCTGTTGACACTCTGCTTCGCGGTCGCCTTCTTCCACAAGAACTGGGGCTGAGCGTATGGAATCAGCGTCATCGCTACGGTGGCGTCGAAGACCGCGATGCCCGTGAGCCGCAGGCCGATGCCCTCCATTCGAAGACCACCGCTGTTGAACGACCTGTCGTCAGCCTGAAGAAGCGTCCTCAACAGACGAGCGGTGCCGCCTTGCTCCGCGCCATCGCTGTCAGATCTCGCGACGGAACACGCGGTTGCCGTATCTCTGACCTTCGATCACGTGGACCGTCTCGCCGATGTCGGTGTAGCCGCGTCGAGCATAGAAGTCGCGTGCGCGTTGATTGCCGTCCCACGCCCGCAACCACAGCGCGGACGAGCCCGTGGACTTGGCGACATCCTCCGCCGCGGCCAGCAGTCGCGTTCCCGCCCTCGCACGCTGGAAGGCGGGCTGCACGTAGAGGCGGACCAGGTCGGCACCGCCGCTCGTTGTGCCGAGGCATGGCGGAGCAAGGACGTCGACCTCCGCGAAGCCGATGAGCGCCGCCTCGATCTCGGCGAGCACGAAATGGCAGCCGGGGCGATGGACCCGCTCCAGGAATGCTTCGGGCGAGTAGTTGCGAAATACCTCGCGGGCGAGATCGGGGCGAATGCCTTGCGTCGCGTACGTGTCGAGAAATACCTGGATGGCCAGCGCCGCAATGGGCGTGGCATCCTGCGGCGCTCCCGGCCGCAGATGAAGCAGTTCGTGCATGCCCGGGAATATAGGGCTGCGGCTGCCGACTTGCTGTGGTCGGTTCGCTCCAGGCTGGGAGCGTGCGACCGCGCTCACCATTCGAGCCAGCACACAAGGGTGGCAAGGGCCAAGATCAGCGCGCACCAAGCGGTGACGACGACCCAGCGCCGCCAGAAGTCCGCGGGGCCATGGGCTCGCCGAAGCACCTTCCCGGTCGCGGTGCGGATCTCCCCGAGCTTCAACGCCCAGAGTGGAATCTGCGCGCATGCGCTCAGCCAGATCACCCAGATGAGCGCAATGGCGGGACGGCGCATCGCGCCCGCCGGGAGGCCGAAGGTCATGGCGGCAAACGTCGAGATGAGCGCGAGGGAGATGCTGCACAGGCCTGCCCGCTGGAAGTCCGTCATCACCCCCCACACACCTCTCAGGCGCAGGAGAGCGGTTGGCAGGGTTCGCCAGGTCCACGCCGTCAACATCACCAGAAAGACCAGCAGCACGGCATGCCCGAAAGTGCTCACGATCACCAGGCCGGGCGAGTCGGCCCAGGTGTAGGAACGTCCTGTCGGCACCTTGCTGAACTCGGTCATGCGTCCGTCCAGAAGCAAGGACAACACGATGGCGCCATACAACGCGGAAATTCCGGCGAGAAGCGCCGTACATATCCAGGTGATGAGGCGAGCAAGTCTCATGGTTCGGGACGACGTGTTGCGAGCAGCGCGGCAGCCGCCCGATCAGGAGCCTTGACGCGCCTGCTTCCTCGGACCGGCCGGGTCCGTGGAGAACACGCTCTCATGCAAGGCTTGGAGGACCACCACATCCAGCGAAGCGTTGGGTTCACGGCGCCAAGCGTCCATGGTGTTCATGCTTGACCGAGGATCAGCAGGCAGCAAGCCCGCTTGAGGGGATTGGAGATCATGTGATGTCAGCGACTCGATGTCTTCGTTGGGCGCTCGTCCCGATCGTGCAGCGCGTTGATGAGCAGGTTGATGTCCTTCACCTCACCCAGCGCCTCGCCCGTAGACGAACACGCAAATCTCCGCATCGAGCTGCTCGCGCAGCAGCGGGACGACGGTGGCCTTGTTCGCGACGAAGAAGGTCCAGGCCTCGTCCATCTGCTGGTTGTAGCGCGCGATGGCGCCGTCGTCCGACGTCGCCTGCACGGCCCGCAGCGCGACGAGATGCTCCAGGGCCTTCTGGTCCGCCGCCGCCGCCGGAGCGACAAGCGGCATGGCCGCCGCGACGCAGGCCAGACAGGCGACGCGCGCGCGCCTCGCCCATCTGCCGCTGATGGAATTCCCTTGCCGCATGTCCTCCGCCCATCGGTCTGTTTCTAGTGGGCGGGATCTTCTCATGCCGGCCTTTCCGGCGATGACCCGGTGTCGGCTCAGCGCGTGGTGAATCGATAGACGTTGTCGGTCTCGACGAAAGTCGCCGTCACGGACTGCTGCAAGGGGACGAAGGTCTCGCCCTTCAGGGCGAAGGCGTCGAACGTGACGCCCTCCGGCGCCGGCGCGCTCTTGGGCCAGCGGTAGCTCACGCGATGGAAGCCGATGCCCTGCTCGATCCGCGTCAGGCCCTGGCAGCTCGCGAACAGGCTGGGGAGCTCGAACCGCTTCGCGGCCGCGCCGTACGGCTGCGTGATCAGCGTCACCCGCACGTGGCGGACCGCCGTGCCGCTGGCACTGCCCGGCACGCCCTCGACGCACACGGCGTCGTCATTCGCATAGACGGTGGCCGACCGCCCCAACGCCGGGGCCAGGTCTTCACCCTCGAATCGCTGCGCCCGGGATGCCGGGAACCGGCGGCCGTCGATCACCGCGTCCGGACCGGTGAGCTGCAGCACATGAGGCTTGCCCTGCGCGGTCCATTTCCAGAAGTCGCCCGCGGGCTCGCCCAGTCCGGACGGGCTGCGCTTGCGCGCGTCCTCCGCCTTGAACAGCGGATCGGGCAGCGTCGCGTAGAAGGCCTCGTAGCCCTCGAAGATCCGCGGCGCGTCGCCCGCGTCCGCGTTGGCGCAGGCGGTCACGCCCGCGACCGCCAGGGCCAGAACACCTCGAACCTGCCACTTCGTCATGCGTCTCACCGATAAGCCTTCCCGCCCGTGGCGGTGACGTAGTCCTCGGGGTGGGTCCAGAAGATGGTGGACCCATGCGCGGCGGTCGACACCCAGATGGCGGTGTACCGCCCCCGCTCCTTGGTGTTGACCAGCACGCCCTTCTTCATCGCGGTCCAATAGGTGACGACTTCCTCGTTCGTCGTTTCCTTCACGCCGAAGATATTGTGGGACGGATCGCCGAAGCGGAAGCCGTCCTTCACCTTCGGGTGGTTCTTGTAGTTGGTCTTGAAGTCCTTGCCGTCCCACCAGTACCCGCCGTTGGCCGGATCGGTGCCGCGCTGCGCGAGCGCATTCTCCGCGGCCTGACGGGCCAGCTTCATGCCGGCGTCGGCCTCGATGGCGGCCTCGGTCGCGGTCATGAACTGGCCGTAGCGGGCGTTGCCGTCCTTGACGGCGTAGGTGTAGTTGGGGTCGGCGGTCAGGAGCTGGTCGACCGTCTTTCCTCCCCAGGCGCGGCACCGGTTCGCGACGGCCCAGGCGATGCCGCCGATCTCGTCCGCGTCATTGGCGGTGGACGCCTCGCCATAGGCGATGGCCGCCAGCTTGCGCGTCTGCGCGTCCAGCGGCTTGGCCTTGGCTTCGTTGGTGACGCAGGTGGCCCCGGGCGGCGTCGAGCGCTGCAGGCACATCGTGCCCTTGTCGATCCGCGGGGTGTTGGTGTCGAGTCCGAGGGGTCCGGGAGGCTGAGCGGGCACGGCAGTAGGTCCAGCTGGGGGAAATTCAGCTTAAACCGCGGGGAGACCGGGGGACCAGTGACTTTGGTTCATCCGGCCAGGAGCGGTGATTCCTCTCGCCCGAGGGGCAGCCCTCAGCCCAATCCCCCCACGCACAGGTACTTCGTCTCCAGGAGCTGCCGTCGCAGACGAGGCATCGGGTGGGCGATTGAACCTCGCCGGCCCGATCAGGGCTCGTCCGACCCGAGCGCCTTCCCCGCGAATTCGAGGTTGAAGACCCCCCTCTTTCCCCAGTCTCTGTGGACAACTCTGTTGGCAGACCTAGGGCCGGCATTGCAACGCGTTGATTCGTATGGGAACTGTTTCAATTGCCTGGAAATAAGGCAGTGCTGAACCGCCTCACCGCGGAGACTCGGGCCATCCCCAAGTTGTAGCAATATCTACGATGATGTTATAGATTCAACCACCATGAGATGGTTGCTGCTCGTCCTTTCCCTTCCCACCGAGAGTTCGGCCGCGCGCATGCGCGTGTGGCGAGCGCTCAAGGCCTGCGGCGCGGCGGTGCTTCGCGACGGCGTGTACCTGTTGCCGAACTCCGAGGACCGGGGCGAGGTCTTCGAGGCCGTCGCGTCGGATCTTCGCCAGAGCGGCGGGACAGCGCATGTGCTGCTCACGGAAGGAAGCGGGGCCGAGTTCGAACGACTGTTCGTTCGCACCGAAGAGTTCGGCGTCTTGCTCAAGGAGATCGTCGATGCAAGGTCATTGCTGACCGAGGACCAGGCGGCCGAAGCCATGAAGCAGGGGCGCAAGCTTCGCAAGTCGCTGGACCAACTGATCGCGATCGACTTCTTCCCCGATGAGGCCCAGCGCCAGGCGCGTGAGGCGCTGGACGAGTACGAGCGCCAGGCGGGTCAGCTTCTGGCGCCCGACGAACCGCACGCTGCGCAGCAGTCTCTCGCGTTGCTGGATCCCGCGAACTACCACGGGCGCCAGTGGGCGACCCGGGCCCGGCCGTGGGTGGACCGGATGGCCAGTGCCTGGCTGATCCGGCGCTTCATCGACCCCGAGGCCCGTTTCCTGTGGCTGAAGTCGCCCGCCGACTGTCCGAAGAAGGCGCTGGGCTTCGACTTCGACGGCGCGACCTTCACGCATGTGGGCGCACGGGTGACCTTCGAGACGCTGCTGGCCTGCTTCGGATTGGAGACACCGGCGCTGCGTCGCCTCGGTCTGCTGGTGCACAGCCTCGACGTCGGTGGCGTTCAACCGCCCGAAGCCGCGGGCGTGGAGCGCGTGCTGGCTGGCATGCGTGACGCCATCCTCGATGACGACCAGTTGCTGCAGGTCAGCGCCGGCGTCTTCGAGGGCCTGCACACCGCCTTCCAGAACACGAAGGACAACCCATGACCTCCGATGCCGTCGCACTGGAACGCCCGCGCTACTCGCTCTGGCAGATGGTTCGTTACATGCTGGCCTTGGGCACCTGGGGCTTCGGTGGCCCGGTCGCGCTCGTGGGCTTCATGTACCGGGACCTGGTGGAGCGCCGCGGATGGATCACGGAGGCCAATTACAAGGAGGGCATGGCGCTGGCGCAGTTGATGCCCGGCCCGCTGGCGGCCCAGCTGGCGATCTATCTCGGCTACGCCCACTACCGCCTGGTCGGCGCGACGCTGGTGGGGATCGCCTTCGTCCTGCCGTCTTTCGTGATGGTCGTGGCCCTTGGCGCGGTCTATACGGCGTTCGGGGGCATCGGGTGGATGCAGGCGGTGTTCTACGGCGTCGGCGCCGCGGTGATCGGGATCATCGCCACGAGCGCCTGCAAGCTGACCACGAAGAACATCGGTAGCGACAAGCTGCTGTGGGTGATCTTCGTGATCAGCGCTGCCGTGACGGTGATCACCAAGTCCGAAGTGGTCTGGCTGTTCCTCGGTTCCGGTGTGCTGGTGTGGCTGCTGCGCGCGCCGCCGAAGTGGTCGGGCGGGACGATGCACAGCCTTGCCGCGCCACTGGTGGCGTTCTTTGCGCTCGACACGTTGGACGGGCACAAGCTCTGGCAGATCGGGGCCTATTTCGCCTATGCGGGCAGCTTCGTCTTTGGCAGCGGACTGGCGATCGTTCCCTTCCTGTACGGCGGCGTCGTGCAGGAGCATCACTGGCTGACGGATCGGCAATTCGTCGATGCCGTGGCGGTGGCCATGATCACCCCCGGTCCGGTGGTCATCACCACGGGATTCATCGGCTACCTCGTCTCCGGGTTCTGGGGGGCCGTCGTGGCGGCGGCGGCCACCTTCATCCCGTGCTACTTCTTCACCGTGCTGCCTGCGCCCTACTTCAAGAAGCATGGCAAGCGGCCCGGCATCGTGGCCTTCGTCGATGGCGTGACGGCCGCGGCCATTGGCGCGATCGCTGGATCGGTGGTGGTGATCGGTCAGCGGTCGATCACCGATCTCGCCACGGCGGCGATGGCGTTGCTGACAGCAGCCGTGCTCTGGCGCTTCAAGAAGCTCCCCGAGCCGGTGGTTGTCGCCGTGGCAGCCATCGCGGGACTTCTGCTCTATCCGCTGGCGACATCGCGATGATGCCTATGGCGCCAGCAGCGGACTCATCTGCACCGCGTTGGCCTCCGCACCCGCCAGGCACGTCACCTGGGGTTCCCAGAACGATGCCGAGGGGTCCGGGCCGCAGAAGGCGCCCGCCGAGTCGCCCGCGAAGACCGAGAGCCCTCCCGACATCACGAGGATCCCGGTCAAGGTGGCGGCCCAGACCAGCACCGGCCAGGCGCCCGCCCCACGACGCAAGCTCGCCCAGAAGGAGTGGCCGACCTGAGCTTGGTGGACGCGTGGCATGGGGGCTCCTTCCTCGTCGGTCGTGAGGCTCACCGCCGACTCGGCGCACCGGGGAATGCGCGAGGGCTCGCCGACGCCATGCGGATCAGGGCGTCAGGCCTCGAGGACGCCAGCGTTTCATGGGGACTTGGGGCCGTCCATCCCTACAAGCGGACAGGTCCTGCTTGAACAGAGGTGCAGCGTCGAGGGGCCGGCCGCTGGCTCACCCGGGACACGGCGCGTCCAGGATTCGTCGTGCCAGCGCAAGAAACTGAGGGGCGTCGAGCCGGGGGATCTTGTCTCCAGGCACCGCACGCGTGTCAAATTTGTGCACGATCACCATGCCGCGTTTCGGCACGACAAGCAGAAACTGCCCGAAATATCCCCAGGCAAAGTACGAGCCAGCCAGTGGCGAGTCCTGTGTTTCCTGTGGGATCCACCAGAGGTAGCCATAGTCGATGCCTTTGCGGGCAACGTGGGGAGGGTGCATCTCGGCGGCGCGTGTCACTGGCGTGGTGATCGTCGTCGTCCAGTCGGCCGGGACGAGTTGCCGGCCATTCCAAGCGCCGTGCCCAAGCATCAATTCGCCGACACGCGCCATGTCTCGCGCCGACAGGTGGAAGTGGTATGCGAGATGAATAGAGCGGGTAGCGTCGCCGCTTCGATGCTCCCGCTCGATGCGGAAGTCCTCCAGGCCCAGCGGGGTGGCGATGTCCTCGGCGAAGGCCTGGTAGATGTCGCGTCGCGTGAGCTGCTCGTAGATGTCGCCCGCTGCGTTGAAGTCCCAGTTGTTGTAGAGGAAGTAGCTGCCCGGTCGTTGCGATCCCCGAGGTGGCGCCGCGGCGCTGTCATCGCCCGTATTGGCGGCGGCATGGTAGACGCCAGAGCGGGCCGTGAGCAGGTCGCGGACACGCGCTTCCCTCTCGATGGGCAGCAGGCCCCCGAGGTCGTCGACGCCGAGCGTCGCGAGCGTGTCATCCAGACGGATCTTCCCTTTTTCGACGGCTGCGCCATAGAGCATCGCGAGAAGGCTCTTGCGCGCCGAGTGGATGATCGTCGCGTGGTCGACCGGTCCGAATCGAAAGACGACGTCTTTGCCATGTACGGCCATCAGCGTGGTCGTCGGCGAGCGGTCGAGATCAACCCGCAGCGCGTCGAGCGTCGCGCGACAAGCCGCGGATTGCGGGCTCTGATCGCGCCACCAGGTCGATTCAGGCATCGGGTCGGCGGCGAGCGGCGCGGATGCGCAGCCCGTCAACGCTGCGGCCGCGACCAGCAGACAGAGCCTTCGCGGGATGGCTGGAGATGGCAAACGAATGAGCACGGTTGGGGTTGCGATGGCTGGGTACGGAAGATCCTCACCTGCATTGATTGCCCCAATGTTTCGGCCAGTCCACAGGACGCTGTGGTGGCCTTCGCGTGCCTCGGTTTGCGAAGGGGGACGACTTGGTCTGCTTGCCGAGAGCAATACGGCTCGTGGCGGATCTTGACGCAGTGGTCCGCAGCATCGCGTGGGAGTCACCGCGCTCCAGGATGCGAAGACAAATGCCGGAAGAAAGACTCACATCGATTCGGCCGCCACCCTCCTATCCTTGCGCTGCACGCGATGCCACCGTGGCGGCGCGAATCAAGGGGATGCAGATGGCCGCCGATCAATCAGGACGACGTCAAGCCATGACTTGGAGAGAGGCAGCCCACCGCCACGCGCGGAGCACCGCCCTGTCGATGGCGTTCATGGTCCTGGCGTCGACGTCGGCCGAGGCCGCGCCCCCTGTCGACACGACCTGGGCGCTTCTCTACGTCGGGCGATCGACCAACGAAGCGCGATGGGATCCGCGGATGGATGCCACCTTGCGCGCCCTCCTCCCGCGCGAAATTCTCAAGCCGGTCCAGACGAACCTCTCCGGACCGCCCGGCCCGGTGCTCGGAGCGGGGCCTTCGCTCGCCCTTTCCGCTTGCCGATCGCATGACTGCGGGTCCAAGGCCTTCCTGTGGCTCGACACCGACCACGGCGCGGCGGTGGCTGCCACGGCGTCCTGCGACCTGCAACGGATCGGCACCTCCTGGAAGTGGCGCAACTGCGCCCTGTCCATCGGCTCTCGCGCCTACGCCGCCGAGCATGTCCCCGCGCCGGCGCTGCAGGCCTTGCAGGCGTGGCTCGTCGAGGAAGACATGACCGTCGGCACCGCCGCGTTCATCGGCGCGACCCACCGCCGCACGGCATGGGACCCGTCGCTCTACCTCGCGCCGCCACCGTATCAACCGACCGCCGCAGGTCCCGGCTTCGATTGCTCGGCAGCGGCCTCCGAGGCCGACAAGGCGGTCTGCGCCGAGCCCGTCTTGTCCGGACTCGATCTGCAACTGCACGAGCTTTACGGGCAGGTTCGCCGGGGCACGGCCACGGAGCCGGACCGGACATCCCTGGCGGCGATGCAGCAGCAATGGCGGGATCAACGCGAGATCGCCTGTCCCGAGATCGCGCGACGCGTCGACTGCCTGGAGCAGCAGTACCGGGCCCGGATCGACGCCCTGGCGCACTGGACACCCTCGCAGTAGCTTGCGATGTACGGCTGGGGCAAGAACTGACCCCACTCCCTTCTGCCAACGCGGACCTTGCAGGCTCAACCGTCGCTTGCCTCTATCCTTGGCTCCGCTCGGCCCCACGAGCCGACGACAGCAACAGGGAGACAAGATGACACATACCGTTCGACGCGGCGTGATGCCGTTGCTCGCGCTGACACTGGCTTCCGCCGCGCTGCTGAGCGCCTGCGGCGGCGATGACCCCACCGACGGCGGACCTCCCGCCAGCTTCACCTACTCCGCCGAGATCCGCCGCACCGCGATGGGCGTGCCGCACATCAAGGCGGCCGACTGGGGCGGCGTGGGCTATGGCTACGGCTATGCCCAGGCACAGGACGACCTGTGCACCATCGCCAACTCGATGCTCACCTTCCGCGGCGAGCGCTCGCGCTACTTCGGCGCGGATGCGGTGATCCCCTTCCAGAGCACCATCGGCCAGCCGAAGAACCTCGATGCCGACTTCTATCACCGGCATGTGCTCAACGACGACGTCATGCAGCGCCTGATCGCCGCGCAGCCGGACCGGCTCAAGCAGGTCGTGGCGGGCTATGCGGCCGGCTACAACCGCTACGTGCGCGAGATCAAGGCCGGCGGCGACGCCACCGCCCACACGGCCTGCCGCGGCGAGGACTGGGTCAAGCCACTGACCGACACCGATGTCTTCCGGCGCATGTACGCGGCGCACTTCGCGGCCGGCTACAGCAACTACCTGGTCCAGATCGCCAACGCCACCGCGCCGGTCACGGCGATGACCTCGATGGCGTCGCCAGGGGCGCCATCCGCGGGCCAGCGCCCTCGCCTCGCGAAGGCCACACGCCTGGCCATCGCCAGCGACCGGCTCCCGAGCTTCGAGGTCGGCGGCAAGGAGGGCGTCGGCAGCAACATGATGGGCTTCGGCACGGCGGCCACCGGCGACAGCAGCCCGCTGCTCTTCGGCAATCCGCATTGGTACTGGCGCGGCCCGGATCGCTTCTACCAGGCGCAGTTCACCATCCCCGGGGAGCTCAACGTCTCCGGCACTTCATTCCTGGGCGTGCCGGTGATCCAGATCGGCCACACCAACGACGTCGCGTGGAGCCACACCGTCTCCGCGGCGCGGCGCTATGGGCTGTTCCAGTTGTCGCTGGTGCCCGGCGATCCCACGAGCTACCTGCGCGACGGCGCGCCGGTGAAGATGACCGCCCGCTCGCTGATCGTGCCGGTCAAGCAGGGCGACGGCACGGTGATCAACGTGACGCGGACGCTCTACGAGTCGCAGTACGGGCCCATCGTGAACCTGGGCGCCTTGAACCCGGCGCTGGGCTGGAACGCCAACACCGCCTTCGCGATCCGGGACATCAACGCGGCCAACTTCCGCGTGTTCCGCGTGTGGCTGCGATGGAGCCAGGCCCGCTCGCTCGACGAGCTCGCCGCCATCCAGCGCGAGGAATCCTCGATTCCCTGGGTCAACACCGTCGCTGTCGCTCGCGGCAGCAGCCAGGCCTGGTACGCCGACATCGGCGCGGTGCCCAACGTCTCACCCGCCCAGATGGCGAGCTGCGCCACGCCGCTGACGATGGCGCTCAGTGCCGCGCTGCCGCGCACGCCGGTGCTCGACGGCTCCAAAAGCAGCTGCGACTGGCTCACCGACGCCGACTCCAAGCAGCCCGGCGCGATCGGCACCTCCCGCATGCCCAGCCTGCTGCGCGACGACTATGTGCTCAACAGCAACGACAGCTACTGGCTGAGCAACCCGGCCGCGCCGCTGACCGGTTTCTCCGACCTGATGGGCCCCGCCGGCACGGCGTCGCTGAGCCTGCGCACGCGGCTGGCGCACCTGCTCGCGCAAGGACGGCTCGCGGGCACCGACGGCTATGCGGGCAACAAGGCCACCAGCGACACGGTGCGCGCGATGGTGCTGAACAGCCGCGCGCTCAGCGCCGAGCTGATGAAGGACCAGGCGCTCGCGCTGCTGTGCGCGCCGCCCACGCCGATCAGCGTCACCACCGACACGGCCACCGGCGAGACCTTCAATCCGGCGCGCAGCGTCGATCCCACCGAGGCGTGCGCGGCGCTGCAGGCCTGGGACAACAAGGGCCTGATCGCGTCGCGCGGCGCGCATGTCTGGGATGAGTTCTGGTCACGCGCGGCGCGACTGCCGGAGACGTCGCTGTACGCGGTGCCGTTCAGCGCGGCGGATCCGGTCAACACCCCGCGCGACCTGAACGCGGCCGCGGTGGCGACCTTGAAGCAGGCCTTCGGCGCGGCGATCCTGCGCATCCAGGCCAGCGGCTACGCGCTGACCGCCACGCGTGGCGAGACGCTGTTCGCACCGCGCGGCAGCGAAAGGATCCCGCTGTTCGGAGGCTGCGGCACGCAGGGCTACTTCACGATCGCGTGCTCGCCGACCCGCATCGATCAGGGGGGCTACACGCTGGACACGGCAACCAGCGCCAACAGCTACCTCCAGGTCGTGCGCTTCCTCGCCGAGGGCGTCGAGGCCTACACCTTCCTGACCTTCTCGCTCTCGGACGATCCGGCGTCGACGCATTACAGCGACTACACGCGGGCCTACAGCGCGGGGCAATGGCAACGGATGCCGTTCTCCGAGGCCGAGATCGCGAAGGATCCGGCACTGACCACGAAGACGATCAGCGAGTGAAGGAAGAACGCCCGGCGATGCCGGGCGTTCCTTGATGGGGGAGTCACCGATGGAGGCAGGCAGGCGCCCCGTCAGCCGGCGTCTGGCCAGCAGACGGCCAGGATGCCCGTGACCACCGCCCCGGAGAGAAAGCAGACAAGCATCCGTTTGGCGACCACCATTTGGCGCGAAGACTCCTTGGCACTGAACACCCCTTCCGACTTCAAGGGCCGGCTTCGTCCAATGACGAGGAAGTACGCCGGGAGCAGGAAGAAGAACAGGGCGGACGCCAAATGCAGCAGGTTGCTCTGCAGCTCGCTGAGTCCTGGACGCGCGTCCATCCAACTCCCGGAAAGCGAAATCCACAACCCGAACCAGGCGCCGGCGACCGCTGCTGTCTTCAGACTGGGTTGGAATTTCATGGTTGAAGTGCTCTCCCGATAGGGTCGTGGGGTAGCGGCAGCGAATCAAAGTACGCTGGAGCCGGAGTCCGGTGCTTCTCGCTGCCGGAGTTTTGCAAATGCGTGGCAAGTTTCTACTTGGCTTAGTCGTCATTCTGGCGAGTCTCGGCCTCATCTGGCTTCACTCGCCCTTCAAGGCGCCAGCGACGGAGCGGGCGCCGCCCTCGCCCGCGGAGAAGCTTGCCTCGCCTGCAGATCCGCACTCCCACGCGAATGGACGCCCTGCTGCAGGTGTGACTGCTGCATCCGAGCTTCCGAATTTGCCCATGACCGTGCGCGGTGACGCTTGGCGGGCGGCCTTGAAGAACACCCGGCGGGACTCGCTTCAGGCCATTGCGCAACGTGCGTCCCTATCCGGCAAGTTCACCGATATCGCAACCCTGCGGGTGGCAGAACGCGAGTGCCAACGGTTCCGGATGGGGCCGGACGTCTATGCACAGAGCGGGATCGTCCTTTCGCCGGCACAGCAGGAGCATCTGGCGGCAGGGCGCGTTCGCTGTGCTCCTGCCGGCACCCCGCCGTCGTCCCAGATCACTCTGCGCGACGCGGAGGGCATGGAAGCCGTTGCCCAGCCCATGTTGATCGCCATGAGCGGCGCCGCGCTTCAGGACGTGGAACAGAAGAAACAGGTATTGGCTGCGGTCTTCGAAACCCGCTCGATCGAACTGCTGGAGGCTGTGTCTCGCTCCGTGCTCACACCGCAGGCGGCCTACGCCGCCGGACTTCCGCAGGGGGGGTCGCCCAGCCTGGATGGTCAACTACTCGACCTGGCGATCAGGGTACGGGCTTGCACCGCCCGCGGCGACTGCGACGTGGTCGGCATGGATCAACTCCAGTGCGGCCAGATGAACGCTTGCGTCAGCAACTTGGCCGATTTCCCGGCCCAAAAGCTCTTTGTTCCTCCAGAGCAGCGTGTCCCACCGTTCCGCAGTTCCAATCTCACGGCGGCCGAGCTGCTGGCCCGATGGAACGACATCCAGGCGTTTCTGGCGTCGCGCACAGGGTCCTGAGAGGTGAAAGAAGGTGGCGCGACCTTCCGGCTTCATGAGGCGCTGGCGCGGACATCCCCCTCGCACCTGGCGAGCCCGGAGCGCTCAAGGGTCGGCGGGATGAAAGTCGTGATCGAGGGGCGCCTCGTGCAGCCCCGGCCCCGTCAACGCTGTTCCGAGGCCGCGGACGCGTTGGGCTCGCCGGGTTCACCCGGCTCGGATCCGGACTCCGGATCCTGATCGGACGCCGCGTCGTTCGGCGTGCCGTGGCCCGCCTTGCGCAGGGCCTTCTCCTGTTCCTTCTCCTGCTTCTTCTTCTGCTTGGCCAGCTCACGCTGACGCTTCTCGAACTGGTAATTGGGTTTTGCCATTGGGTCTCCTAGGCTTTGGATTTCGAAGGGGACGCATTGCGCTCGGCGATGGCACGTCGCTGGGCGACCTCCTGCCGATAGATGTTTTCTCCGGTGGTCGTCAGGTGCAGGCCACCGCCTCGCCATTCCAGCCAATCCAGATCCACGAGCCGATCAATCAGCGCCTCCGGAATCTCGCTCGCGCGCCGACGCTGCAACGCATCCACGCAGGTGTGCAAAGACTCTCGCAGCGCTTCCAGCGCCAGGGGCTCAAGCATCGTTCCATCTCCTCGCATTCCCGACCCCGATCTGGGATCCGGACAGATGCGCCAAGCGATCAAGGCGAGGACTTTCGGCGCGCTCGGGGTAGCGAGCGATACGAAGACTTCGGGTTGACAACCTCACGGACTATCGGCGGATAGTAGCTCAGCGCGACAAAGACCCCGTCGCCCTCGCGCCGCGTCCCGCGCCGGCCTGGATCCCGGCCAGGATCAGATCCACCCCCGCGAGGAAGTCCGCCCGGTCGTCGTGGTCTCGCATCTGCGCGGCGACCGAGCGCATGAAGGGGTAGTCCGCCTCCTCCAGCCCGGCCCAGGCGTCGGCCACCTCCCCCAGGAAATCGTCCCGGTCCAGGTCGCGCGTCCGGGCGGACAGCCGGTTGGCGGCGTTCTGGCCGCCCACGCCCAGGACGTAATGCAGCAGCGTCGACGCCGCGCCCCATTGCCCCTCGCGCGGGACGCCCAACGCCTGCACCTGGCGACCGATGCGCTCGAACAGCCGCACCGCGGGCAGTTGCCCCGCCGACTGGATCAGCGCCGAGCCGATCCACGGGTGGGCGTCCATCGCGTCGAACATCCCCAGCGCCAGCGCGCGGAGGGTGTCTCCCGGGGTGTCGCCGTCAGGGCAAGCGTCCATCGTCGCGGAGACCACCGCGTCGCAGGCCGCGACCAGCAGGTCGCCCTTGTTGGCCACATGCCAGTAGATCGCGCCGGGTCCCGTGGCCAGCTTGTCCGACAGCGCCCGGAAGGTCAGCCCGCCCTCCCCCGCGCTGTCCAGCAGTTCGATGGCGGCGTCGACGATGCGCTCGCGCGACAGGGAATCCTCACGCCGTGCCGGCGTCCGTGCGTTCTTGACCATGCCGCATCTTGACACACTGGAACGCTGCTCCAGTATCATGGAATGACGTTCCAATCGTCGGCCGGCCGGTGATGACTGGGCCCGAACGACCTCGCAAGAATGAAGGAATCAAGATGACACGCACGATCGCGATCGTGGGCGCGGGCCTGGGCGGCCTGATGCTCGCGCGGGTGCTCCATGTCCATGGCATCGCCGCCACCGTCTATGAGGCCGAGGCCTCGCCGATGGCGCGCACGCAGGGCGGGATGCTCGACATCCATGACGACAGCGGCCAGCTCGCGCTGAAGGCGGCGCGGCTGCATGAGGCGTTTGTCCGCCTCATCCATCCGGGCGGACAGGCGTCGCGGGTGCTGGATGCGCAGGGCCGGGTGCTGCTCGATCAGGCCGACGACGGCACCGGTGGCCGTCCGGAAGTGCGTCGCGGCGAGCTTCGCGCCTTGCTGCTGGCGTCCCTGCCCGCGGGCGCGGTGCGCTGGGGCTGCAAGCTCACGTCGGTCGAGGCGCTCGGCGATGGCCGGCATGCGCTGAGCTTCAAGAACGGCGAGGCGGTGACCGCGGATCTGCTCGTCGGCGCCGATGGCGCCTGGTCGAAGGTCCGCCCGCTGCTGTCGGACGCCAAGCCGGCCTACGTCGGCACGACCTTCATCGAGACCTTCCTGTCGGACGCCGACACCCGTCATCCGGCGAGTGCCGAGGCCGTCGGCGGCGGCGCGTTCTTCGCGATGACGCCGGGCCGAGGGATCTTTGCGCACCGCGAGCCCGACGGCGTGATCCACACCTACGTCGCGCTGCGCCAGCCGATGGCGTGGGTCGAGGCGGCCATCGCGACCGGGGAGCGGGACCAGGCCGCCGCGCTGGCGCAGGTGGCGGCGGAGTTCCCGGGCTGGGCACCGGCGCTGACCGCGCTCATCACGGAAGGCGAGACGGCGGCCGTGTTCCGCCCCATCCATGCCCTGCCGGCGACCCACCGCTGGCCACGCGTGCCGGGCGTGACGCTCATCGGCGATGCCGCGCATCTGATGGCGCCGGCGGGCGACGGCGCCAACCTCGCGATGGTCGACGGGGCGGAGCTGGCCGAGGCGATCGCCGCCTCGCCCGGCGATCTGGAGGCCGCGCTCCAGGCCTACGAGGATCGCGTCTTCCCTCGCAGCGCCGCGGCGGCGACGGGCGCGGTGGAGGTGCTCGATGCCTGCCTGGGCGCGGAGGCGCCACAGAGCCTGGTGCGCTTCCTCGATAGCGCGATGGGCATGCCGCCCCAGACTTGAGTCCACCGCGATGCCGATGTCCGGCCGCCTCGTTTCCGGTCGCGACGGTGGCTTGCCGCCGAGGGGTGCGGTCTCAGCGCAGGTCCATCGGGAAATGGACCGGGCTCAGCGACGTCGCATCGCGTCGATGGCGCGCTGCAGCTCGTCCCGGCGGCCCGGCTCTTCCTTCATCGCCCGACGCAGCACGGCTTCGGCCTGTTCCGGACGGCCGTGGGTGCGCAGCACACGCGCCGCCTCCAAGGGATCCAGCGCGTGAGGATCGAAGGGGCGCCCGGTGAGGCTCTGGTAGACGTCAATCGCCACGCCGACCAGGCCCAGCGTCGCGGGAACCGCGATGAGGACGCGCTCCGCGCCGGACAGCGGTCCGTCGAGGATCAGCCACATCAGCGGCGCGAAGAAGCCGCCCAGCGCGACCAGCCCGATCGCCGCTTGCCAGACCGCGGGCCCGCGCGGAAACGCGAGCTTCAGTCCCATCGCCATGAAGGCGATTCCAGCAGCGCCGACCTGCCAGTGATGCGGGGTGTCGAAGATCGCTCGACGTCGCGCCGGGAGCCCGTAGGGCAGCAGGTCCAGCGAGATGAGCAGGACATACAGACCGATCGCCAGGAAGGGGATGCTCGCCCATCGCGGGGGCGTTCGGCGGAATCGCATCGGGCGACTATCGCATGCGGCGATCGTTCTTCAAGGGCGGGACGCCCCGATCCGTCCCGGATTCGCGCAGCGTGTCACGCCGGATCTTCTCCAGCCCGCGGCGATAGCGCGTCACCTCGAAGTCCGGGAAGCGCCGCTTGAACTTCGCCGAATCGAAGCGGTTGTCGCGGCCGTAGCGCGGCAGCAGCTCGCGCAGTTCCCTCACGGGCTTCGACACCAGGCCGAGCGCCGCCAGCAGCCATCGGCCGACCACCCGGTACGACGGCGCGACATCGAAGACCTCCGCGGCCAGGGTCACGAACTCGCGATACGTCAGCCGCTCGTCATCGCAAGGCAGGTGCCAGGTCTGTCCGAAGGCGTCCGGCGCGTTGCCCAGCACGGCGAGCGCGCGGCTCGCGTCCGGGGTCCAGATCAGCGTGCGGCGCGTGTCGTCGCGCACCGGCACGCGCGGCGTCTTGCCCGCCTTCATCGCATCGACGATCAGGGTGTTGGTGATGCTCTGCGTCTTGCCCGGACCATAGAACTCCGGCGCGCGGCCGATGAGCACGGGGATCTCGCCGCGTGCCATCTCCTCCAGCACCATCTCCGCCATTGCGGCGCGCACTCGGCCCTTGCGGCCGACCGGCTCGAACGGCGCCTGCTCGTCGAGCACCCGATCGTCCTGCGGGTACATGTAGGTGTTATCGAAGTAGACGAAGCGCGCGCCGGCCGCGCGGCTCGCGTCGAGCGCGTTCCTCAGCATCGTGGGGAACTGCGCTTCCCACAGCGCGGTGTCCGGCGGCAGGCCCGCCGTGAAGTACACGACACTGCTGCCGGCCACTGCCGCCATGGTCTGGCGCGCATCGAGCAGGTCCGCACGCACCAGCTCGTCGTCCTCGTTGACGCGGCGCGGATGGCGGCTCACCAACCGCAGCTCGTCGGTCGTGATGCGGCGCAGCTCCCGCGCCAGCTCGATCGCGATCTGGCCGGTAGCGCCCAGGATGGTTTGCACGGCAGGTCCTCGCGCCCGTGATCCCGTCGATCCCTCGATGACTCGTGCCGTCGTCGGTCCGCTCATCGCGACGCCCCTTCCAGCAGCCGCGGCGCGTGGAGCGCGCCCTGGAACTCCGGCACGTCGTTCGGCGAGTAGGACTCGAAGCCGATGTCCACGCGCCGCTTGTCCAGTTGCCGGACCTCGCTCAGGCCCAGGTCAGGCGCCTCGGCCGCGATGACGGACGTTGCGGGATTGGAGCGATGGCGGTCGTAGCGGTCGTAGAGCCCGAGCGACCGGGCGAATCTGCGTGCGTTCATGGACGGGATCCTCGACAAGACTTGATTGACAATGCGTGGACTCTAAAGTTGAAGTTAACTTCAAGGTCAAGCGCTTTTTCCCCTTCCGAGGACCCTCCATGAAGATCGGCGAACTGGCCAGGCAGACGGGCCTGGCGACCTCCCGCATCCGCTTCTACGAGAAGAGCGGCCTGCTCCACAGCGTCGAGCGCCTCGAGAACGGCTATCGGCAATACGGTCCGGAGGCGCTGTGGATGCTGGAGATCATCGCGGGCGCGCAGAGCGCCGGGTTCTCGCTGGACGAGATCCGCAGCCTGTTGCCGGACGCTCAGGCCGAATGGCAGCACGACGCGCTGGTGGCGAGCCTGGAGCGCAAGGTGGCCGACATCGAGCGGATGCAGGCGCGCCTGGCGGACAGCAAGGCCAAGCTGCTGGTCGCCATCGACACGGTGAAGCGCCGGCCCGAGGACCTGCCCTGCGAGGAGCGGCCGAAGTGGGTGCTGGAGCAGTTGCGCGGGAGCGCGGCACCGACGCCGCCCGCGACACGCCGCAAGCGTGAGCGGCCGACGGGTTGATGCGGGTCGGCCTGCCTCGATGGCGGGCCGATGCCGACGTCAAAAGGCAAGGGCCCGATCGGGCCCTTGCGTTCGTCGGAGCGGCGCAGCCTAGGCGCGGACGATGGGGAATGCCGGCTCGATCGGGCCACTCGGCCCCACCTCGTTGAGCAGGGCCACGAGCACCTTCCAGTTCGCGTCGGTCAGCATGCCGGAGAAGATCAGCGGCCGCGAGGCGCCGCCCGACGGCTCGAGCAGCAGGTAGGCCCAGCCGATGGCCGGATTGTTGGGCGTGCTCCAGAACGTGCCGGACTCCTTGCCCGCGGCGCTCACCAGCGCGTAGTGGCCCTGGATCCCCTGCTTGCCGGGGTCGAAGGTCAGCGTCATCTGGCGCAGCACGCCGGCCTCGTACCACTGGAATTGGCCGCCGAGACCGATGAGCGTCTCGATGTCGTTGATCCCGTGCCAGCCGGCGGGGTTGTCCTTGTAGGTCGCCCGCCGGAGCTCGTGCTCGCGCTTCAGGTGTTCCGCGTGCAGGCCGGCCGCCTGGCGCGCGGCGAGGGTGGTGTCGTGGGTCATGGCATCCTCCTTGTCGCCGGTTGATTCCGGGCGTGGACGCACACGATGGCAGAAGGCGCGGGGATCGCCATCCTCAGGGATGAGGAGCTTGTCCTCTCGGCGCCGGTGGGTCGCGCCGACAGTTCTGCGCCATGTGCAGCGCGCCGCGGGACGCAGCCAGCCCCAACGCCGGACTCAACGATCCGACCGCTCCACGACCACCTCGCTGATCTGGATCACCGGCACGATGTCGGTGTAGTTGGCGATGTCGCCGCGGACCTCGGCGCCGTGCGCCTGCATGGCCGCCTGGAAACCTTCGATCGACCCGCAGATGAACGCGCACATCGCCACGAAGGCGGGCGACGTCCCGGGCACCCCACCGTCCATGCCCTTGTCGACGGTGTAGTAAGCGCAGGCATCGCCCAGCCTGGCCTTCACCATCGGCATGTGTCGGTCGCGGTAGTAGTCGTGGTCGAAACGCGCGCCTTCGGTGTACGGGTACATCACGGTGACCTTGATCATGCGTTCTCCTTGCCGTCATGGGCGTCGTCGTCCGCGGACTCGCGGGCGCGTTGATCCTACTGCCCGCTCGCTAACGCGGTTTCGGCGCGGCGCTACGCAGCGGCCGCAGGAGGTCCTTGAGCCCGTTGTGGTCGATCTCGTGCATCAAGGCCAGCAGTCGGCCCAGTTCGCCGGGCGGGAATCCTTCGCGCGCGAACCAGTTCAGGTAGTTGCCGGGCAAGTCCGCGATCAGCGTGCCCTTGTGCTTGCCGTAAGGCATCACGGTGGTGACCAGGCGTTCGAAGGATTCAGACATGCGCGGATTGTCGCGCCAGCTCAAAAGATAAATCGTGAGGGCAGCGGATCCGTGTTTCAATCGGCGGCACTGACATTCGCGCTCCTCGGCAGGCCGACCTTCGCGTCAGCGAGCACGCTTGGTCGCCTGGGCGACCCCCGCTCCTCACGGAGCTTGTGACCGAAGGACGCGACATGTTCGTCAAGGCAAGACTTGCCAATCTCCGCGGCGTGGACGTCGATGCCTTCGACGTGATCTACATCAGCGCTCATCGCTCGGAACTCGGAACACTGATCTTCCGAAGACGCCACACCCCGCCGAGGCGGGCCTTGTTCATCGAACTTCCCCCCGCTCCGCCGAGCGGCTCGATCGAGCGCATCCGAGATGAGCTCGACCCCCGGCAGCTCCAGGACGGTTGGCTCCCGTGAGCCGCCTCGCCGGCGCTCTGTCGGGAGCGCCGGTTCAAGGACGCATGCAGGCAACGGCCCGCCGACGTGGGCCGCGGTTTCAGCCCAGGAGCGCCACCCGCGCGCGGCCACCGGCTTCCGCCCACCAGGACATCCCATGACCACAGAACTCTCACGCGCCGACAACGGGTCAGCGCCTCGCGATCCCCCCTCCTTGGTCGCCGTCGATCTCGCCACAGGGGCCATCGACCCCGCCCATCGACCGCCCGAGCCCGACGATGCCTCGGAGCGTTTCGTCTCCGGCACCCACGTGCGAGGCCAGGACACGGTGCGCTACAAGCTGTACATCCCCGCGGGAGACGCGCGCATCGCGCGCCCGCTGCTGCTGATGCTGCATGGCGGCGAACTGGGGCTCGACGATTTCGCCGTGAGCAGCCAGATGAACCTGGCGGCGCGCCGGCTGGGCTGGATGGTGCTCTACCCCGAGGGGCTCACCCGCCAGGGCGAGCCGGCGGGGTGGAGCTGGTACATGTACAGGCACCAGCAACGCGGCCGCGGTGAACCTGCCCAGCTCGCCAGCCTGATCCGCGGCGTCATGGCGCAACACCAGGTCGACAGGCAGCGCGTGCACGTCGCGGGCCTGTCGGCGGGAGGCGCCATGGCAGCGGTGCTGGGACAGACCTACCCCGACCTGTTCGCCTCCGTGGGCGTCCATTCAGGGCTTCCCTACGGCGCGGTCGACGACGCCAGCGGCGTGCCCTCGCTGAAGCGGTACGGACGCCCGGATCCGGACACGCTCATCGAGCGTCCTTTGAGGCACCGCGCCCGCCCCACCATCGTCTTCCACGGCACGAGGGACATGACCGTCCATCCCAGCAACGGCGTGCGCCTGTACGAGGACGCCGTCGCGGGGCTGCCGGGCGAGCATCGCTTCGAGAATGGCCGCGAAGGTGGGCGCGCCTACACGCGCCGCACGCACGTCGGCCCGGATGGCCACACGAATGCCGAGCTCTGGCTCATCGAAGGCGCCGGCCACGCCTGGTCCGGTGGCGATACACAAGGCTCGCAAGCCGATTGGCAGGGGCCCGCCGCGTCCGACCAGATGCTCTGCTTCTTCATGAACCACCCGGCCACGCACTGAGCACGCAGCCGCCGCGCTCCGGCCTTCGGACTGCGACGAGCTTGGCCGTCCCTCCCCTGCGGCGCATGGCCGCACCACGCCGCCCCGCGGCCTGTCTACTGATCGAACAAGATTCAAAACAACGCCATCTCCATGGGCAAGTACGTCGTCTCGCCCACGACACACCCCACCGACTGCGGCCGCTTCAGCGCCGCATTCGCGATCCGGCGCGCCGACGGCAACGGCACCTACTGCCGCGTCTTCCGCTTTGACCGGACGTTCGCGTCCCGAGACGCTGCCCGGCTCTTCGCAGTGACCCAAGGCTGGCTCGAGTCCACCGGCGGCATCGGCCGACCTGTTTGAACCGCTGGCTCCGCATCCTCTCTCTGTCTCTGGACGGAGTCGAGACCGACCTCCGCACGTCATCGATCCGGGGGATCTCCATCCTGGCGAAACGCCAATCAAAAAGTGAAGAAAGGCTCCACGCATGAGCAGCAAGATCTACGTGGGCAACCTGCCCTACTCGGTGACCGAGTCCGCCCTTCGAAGCAACTTCTCCGAGTTCGGCGATGTCGCGTCGGCCAAGGTGATGATGGACCGTGACACCGGCATCTCCAAGGGCTTTGGCTTCGTGGAAATGGCGTCCGCCGAAGGGGCCCAGGCGGCCATCGCCGGCTTGCATGGCGTTTCCGTGCAAGGGCGCTCAATCGTCGTCAGCCTGGCGCGCCCCCGCGACGCGGAGAAGCGGTCCGAGACGCGCCCTCAGGGCGAGTTCCGGGCGGCCAAGCGCTCCGACGTGGGCTACGGGACCGGGGGATTCGGCGGCGGCCGCTACTGAGGCGCCGCAGCTCCCTCTTGTCGCAGGCGAAAGAAGGACGCCTCCGGCACGGCTTGCGGGTTCGCGGTAGGGTGCCCGCACTGTGCTGCCCGCTCAATACCGCTGCTTGACGCCCTCCGGTCAAACAAGCGTAGTCCTGTTCGATGCGCCCGCTGCGACGAGCTCAGCTATCAGCCGGCAGCGGCAACGTGGTTGACCGGTGCGGCCTTGGAGTTGCTGCTGATGGCGACGCTGGTTCTTTCAGGATGGCTCAATGGCGTCAGCGTTCTGAACGCCGCATTTGCTCTCACAGTTCTAGCGATCGGGGGCACCGCCGTACTGTGGCCGCTGAGACCCGTCCCGCCGCGCGGAGACAGGATTTCTTTCTCTCGTCCTTCGCCATTCCACCCGGGCAGTTCATGAGGTTCCACGCGCTCCATCAATCATTCACCTTGAGGTGCAAATGCCGTACGCGTTGACTTTCACCAAGCAGGTCAAGACGCCGGATGTGGACGAGTACATCAACGACTGCTGCATTGGCGGGGACGTGGTGCTGGATCGGCTGCTTCCAGCGCTGAGAAGCAGATACGGCAACGACCTGCAGTCGAACCAAGACTGGTCCAACCGATAGCGCGAAGAGGCAAGCGGCCAACAGTCTCATGGTGAAGTCCTTCTGCTGAGTGCCGACCGTGGGCGAGTGCAGCCGACCATCTGGGCACGGGTCCCGCATCGCATACCAATGAAGCCCCCTGGGCTACCATCGCCTCCAGCCTGAAGCCGTGGCGTCATGGCAGCGGAAGCAGAGGTCGGGTCGAGAGCCGGCGACCGACCGTACCTGCCATGAAGCGATGGCCGTGGGTTCGCGCCGCCCTGAGTCGGGATGAAGCCCCCTAGGCTGCCGCCGGCCGCAGAGAATGAAAGTGACCGATGACCCTGGCTTCTTCAATAAAGTATCTCGCTGAACGCGGAGTGACAGCCGAGGAGGTGTCACCAAGCCGGTACTCGCTGCATGTCGAGGGGAAGCGCCACTCGACTTTGAGTCAAGCGCCTGAAGGCTATCTCTTCAGTTGCTGGGACTACGTTCCTGGCCCCGGAAAAGACGACTTCAGCGTCACTCTCTCGGACCTTGATAGCGCACTGCTCGCCGTGTGGTACTTTTATTTCGGGGCACCTGTTCAGGTGGCCGGATGGAAGGTACCCATGCATCAGCAGCCAAGCTGGTCACTTGGCAAGTTGGCATATCGCATCGCAAGCGCCGTCCACGTCAACAGCATTCGGTTCAAGGCGATCACGGAGTCACGAGACGCCGATCTGATGGCGTTCGTATCCTCTGCCGGCGATAGATCTCGTTCAGGAGGTCGATACGCCAAAGCAATGCGATCGCAGTTCATTGCTTGCGCCTCGGCATCGACGGACTCGCGGACTCTGATGTTGCGTCGAGACTTAGAAGAAGCGTACGTTGTGGCCGACCCGCAGTAGCCCGGTGTCGTAGATGAGGTGAAGGTGACCCTTTGTCTTGGCCGCTCGACGGTCTATTCCAGCCAACGAATCGTCGGTAGAGAAAGATGTTTTCGGGTGGTTCCTCATCATTCTTCATAGAGTTCGCGGCGGCCAACGCGTTCATGGGGCGGTTCGACGAAAGGGCGTCCGTCGCGTACGGATTTCGACTGCGGGTGAAGCCATTTGTACAGGTGGAGCCCTTCTCCTATCCTGGCTGAGCGTTGCCGCTTTCGCTCCCTCTCGCAGAGCTTAGGGATGACTGCCCGGTCCAAGCGTGAAGCCGCGGCTGAAACGCAGCAGAAGCGGATTTAGACTTGGCAACGCGCCGCGCCTGCTTCTGGCCCTTCCTCGGCGCCAGACCCACGGTCCGAACCAATCTTCAAGCCATGTCTTACAGCGTTCATCGTCGAATGGTCGCCGACGCCGCGGTGCCGCTCGAACGTCGCGCATCGCATGCCCGTTCGTGCGCGCTCCATGTCGCCGAAAAGCTCGCAGTGAAGCGGAGCGCTGTCTTGGCGCACGTCAAGCAACGAACTGGCATTGACCTCGACATGCCGTGTTCTGACGAGGCGCTGGCCATTGCCTTCGCAAGCATCGAAGCCCTCCGCTCAGGCGCCCAGAAGCTAGCGCAGTCCGCTGCTTGAGCGACTGCTTATCGGCGACGGAATCGCCCCACTGAACTTCGACGACAGGTCGTAAGCTGCCGACCACCATCCGGCCACCAGCTTCCGCTCCCAGCCTGAATCCGACTACCTCCCCCAGCCCGCCCGACCTACATACCGCGGAAGCGATGGCGATGTGTCCGGCTGACGGGCAAGGATTGCGTCTGGCCACGCAGGACCACCCAAAGTTCACCGTCGTCACGGCGTTCGATCCGCTCGATGGCCCGAGCATTCACGACTGATCCACGGTTGATCTGCCAGAAGGCCTCAGGGTCCAGCGCAGTCAGCAGATCGCCGAGCGAGGTGCGCAGCAACAGCTGCTCGCCGCCTTGACTGATCGCTCGCGTGTGACGCAGCTCCGATCGCAAGGAAGCAAGCTGGTCGACCTCCAGCAGCTTCATCGTGTTGCCGGTCCACGCTTGCAGGAATCGAAGCCGAGTCGGCTGACTCACGTGCGTCTGCAGCCGCTGCACCGTCGCCGCCAGGCGCGCCGGCGTCAGCGGCTTTCGCAGGTAGTCCACCGCTCCGCGATCGAAGGCGTCCAGCGCATGCTCGGAATGCGCGGTCACGAACACGATCCGTGTCCCTGGAGGGGCGAGCCCGGCGAGCGACAAGCCGTCGATGCCCGGCATCCGGATGTCCAGGAAGGCGATGTCGGGCCGCAATGCGTCGAGCATCCGCCGAGCCTCGCTGCCGTTGCTGGCGCGGCCCGCGATGACGAGCTCGGGCCAGGCCTCGGCCAGGAGCTGCTCGAGCTCTTCCAGCAGTTGCGGTTCGTCGTCGGCAAGCAGCGCGGTCGTCATGTCTGGGGCAGGAGGAGCGTGGCCTCGGTCAGTCCCGCGGCGTTCGTCGCGAGCGTCAGGCTCGCGCGGCCGCCATACAGCGCTTCCAGGCGCTGACGGAGGTTCGTCACGGCCATGCCGTGGCCTGATGCCGAGGTGGCGGCCAAGGGACCGCCACTGTTGGTCACGGACAGTCGGACCCGTCCTTCGGACACTGTCGCGTCCAGATGCACGGTCCCGCCGGCCTCACTGCATTCGATGCCGTGCCGGATCGCGTTCTCCACCAAGGGCTGCAGCATCAGCGGCGGAAGACGGACGCCGTGCAAGGTCGCGTCGACATCGAGCCGATAGGCCAGACGATCCCCGAGACGCAGCGCCATGATCGCCAGATAGTGCTGGACCATCTGGCATTCCTCTCCCAGCGTCGAGTGCTCGTGCTGGCGCAAGCGCTCCAGCGTCGATTCCAGCAGCCCGGTGATCGCATCCAGCAGCGGCAGCGCCCGTTCCGACCCCTGGCGGACGAAGCTGCGCAGCGTCGCCAAGGTGTTGAACAGGAAGTGCGGCTCGATCTGCGCCTGCAGCAACATCAATTCGGCGCGCAGCAGCGCCCTCTCCTGTTCCACCCGGCGCAACGCGCGCACCCGCCGAAGCCCCTGAAGCAGCGGGACGCCGATCAGCGCCGCGCCGAAGCCGACGTGCAGCCAGAGGCGAGTGAGACGGTCGCCGGCCTTCAGGACGGCCGTTGTGAGCGCCATCTCGGTTGCCCATCCCAGCGTTGCGCCGAGCAGCAGGCCCAGGAATAGAAGGAGAGGAAGACCGAGCTCCCGCCCGCCCGTCAGACGCCGACCGAGCCATCCGCTCAGTCCGTCCGTGACGGCATGTCCCAGCCACAGCCCCAAGGACAAGGCCCAGGCCGGATGCTCGCGAAGCCAGGGGGCGGTCACCAGGAACGCCCCGACACCTGCCAGCAGCGGGAAGGCCCGACGCCAGCCCAGACCGTCCTCGTTCAGGACCTGCGCGAGATCCGCGCCCCAGGGGCCGTCGATCCGTTTCATGGAGGGCTCAGGTTTTCAGCCTGTCGCGGCAGGACCGGCAGGCCAAGCTGGCCGGTGGTCGGCGTCGTGTCCGGCACCACTTCCAGCTGGAAGCTCGTCGCCTGCAGGCGGCCCGGCCCATCCAGGAGGAAGCCGAAGCTCAGGGTCGTCGTGTCCGCGGGAATGTCCAGGACGACCTCCACCTGCTTCCAGCCGAAGTCGCCTTTCAAGGGACGGTCCTTCATGTTGTCGAAGGCGGTGGCCATGCGCTGCCCGCTGTCGCCGCGCATCCAGACGCTGCCCCAGCCGACGATCTTCTCGCCATGGACCTGAGCGCTGAGCCGCACGCGCTTGCCCGCGTAGTCGGTGCCCGCGATCTGCTGCATCAGCGTCTGGAAGCCCTGATCTCCGGACTTGCAATCGATGTTGAAGACCTTGGAAGTGGGCGCGCCCGCCGCGATCGCCACCGAGCTCGCGCAATCGGCCTTGGGATGACCGGACTGGATCCACCCCGCGGGCAGAACGACGGAGGGCTTGGCCAGCGCCGTGGCGAGCGCGCCGACAGCGACAGCGGCGACAAGGGCCGAGGTTTTCATCGATCAATCTCCTGAAGCAGACTCGAATCGGTCTGTTCTCAGGCTAGAGGTTGGGGGGCGCCGACGCGGGCCGATGGGGCGAACGGTGCCTGCGCATGCAGCAACGGTTGAAGGGGCGACACGAGTGACCGGGGTGGCTCTCGGCCAGCCTGGCACATGGGTGGACCGAAGGCACTCCGAGCGTTCGCGGGACTATAGCGTCGGGGGTTCGGTCGGAGAGATGGCAACCGGGTGTTCCGTCGAGAGATCCGACCCTGAAATGATTCCGGGGCCGGAAAGTGCGCCTCCGGCACGGCTTGCGGGTTCGCGGTAGGGTGACGGACCTTTGGGACTTCGCCATGACCACCACCACCATCCCCGCCGACGAGGCCGCGCCGTCCGCCTCCCCCGTCCTCTCCGTCCAGCCCCTGGGCATGCCCTGGGACACGATCGACCCCTTCCTGTTCTGCGTGCACCACGATGACGCCTATCCGCGGGGCAACGGCCGCCACGGCCCGGACGCGTCGCTGCTGGCCGGCCGGCAGATGGGCTCGGACTTCTCGCGCAAGGACGGCTGGAGCATGTACCACGGGCAACGGGTGCCCGGCTTCCCCGCCCATCCGCACCGCGGCTTCGAGACGGTCACCATCGTCCGCCAGGGCCGCATCGACCACGCCGATTCGCTGGGCGCCGGCGCGCGCTTCGGCGGGGGCGACGTGCAGTGGCTGACCGCCGGCAAGGGCATCGTCCACGCGGAGATGTTCCCGCTGCTGCACACCGACCGCCCCAACCCGCTGGAGCTGTTCCAGATCTGGCTCAACCTGCCCGCGGACAGCAAGATGGTGGAGCCCCACTTCACGATGTTCTGGTCGCAGGACATCCCGCGCCACACCTTCGTCGACGACGCCGGACGCGCGACCGAGGTGGTGGTCATCGCGGGTGCCCTCGCCGCGCCCGGTCATGCCGTCGGGGACGTGACCCGGCCGCTCGCGCCGCCGCCGGATTCGTGGGGCTCGCGGCTGCATTCGGACCTGGCCATGTGGACGCTGCGCCTGGAGCCAGGGTCGAGATGGACCCTGCCCGCGGCGCTCGGCGACGGCACGCGACGCAAGCTGTATTTCTTCGCCGGCCATCGCATCGCCCTCGATGGCGAGCCCGTCACCGTCGGTCATTCCGTCGAGCTGCGGGCGGGCGCCGACGTCGCGCTGATCAACGGCGACGAACCCGCCGAGTTGCTGATGCTGCAGGGTCGTCCCATCGGCGAGCCGGTGGCGCAGTACGGCCCCTTCGTCATGAACACCGAGCAGGAGCTGCGCCAGGCCTTCGAGGACTACCGTCGCACCGAGTTCGGCGGCTGGCCCTGGCCGGATCCGGCGCCGGTGCATGGTGACCAGGAGGACCGATTCGCGCGGCATGCGGACGGCCGGACGGAGCGGCCGCCGTCGCAGGGCTGAGCCTCCGAGCCCGTCACACGATCGGCCCGGGCACGCGGTTAAGCTGGACGCAAGGAGCCAGCGATGAACGTTTCCCAGCGCGTCGACGCCATCCGCTATCGTTTCGACAGCCTGCGCGAGCTGATGGCCAAGGCCACCCCGGAGCGTTCGGGCGACCGGCTCGCGGGCGTCTGCGCCGGGTCCGAGCAGGAACGCGTGGCCGCCCAGATGGCCTTGGCCGATCTCCCGCTGAAGACCTTCCTCAGCGAGGCCCTGATCCCGTACGAGGACGACGAGGTCACCCGCCTCATCGTCGACGGCCACGACGCCACGGCGTTCCAGCCGATCGCCCACCTGACGGTCGGCGGCTTGCGCGAGTGGCTGCTCTCGGACGCGGCGGACACGGCGGCACTGACGCGCCTGGCGCCCGGTCTCACGCCCGAGATGGTGGCCGCGGCCAGCAAGATCATGCGCAACCAGGACCTGATCCTGGTGTCGCGCAAGTGCCAGGTCATCACGCGCTTTCGCAACACGCTGGGACTCACGGGCCGGCTGTCCACGCGCCTGCAGCCGAATCATCCGACCGACGATGTCAGCGGCATCGCCGCCAGCGTGCTGGACGGCCTGATGTACGGCAGCGGCGACGCCGTCATCGGCATCAATCCGGCGACCGACAACGTGACCCAGGTCGCGCACCTGCTGCGCCTGCTGGCGGAGGTCATCGAGCGCTTCGAGATCCCCACGCAGAGCTGCGTGCTCACGCACGTGACCAACACGATGCAGTGCATCGAGCGCGGCGCGCCGGTGGATCTGGTGTTCCAGTCCATCGGCGGCACGGAGGCGACCCACCGCGGTTTCGGCATCGACCTGAAGCTGTTGGCCGAGGCGCGCGCGGCGGCCCTGTCGCTGGCGCGGGGCGCCGTCTTCGACGACGGCGAGCGCGGCCGTCACGTGATGTACTTCGAGACCGGCCAGGGCAGCGCGCTGTCCGCCGGCGCGCACCACGGCTGCGACCAGCAGACCCTCGAGGCCCGGACCTACGCGGTGGCGCGGCATTTCGAGCCGCTGCTCGTGAACACGGTGGTCGGGTTCATCGGCCCGGAGTACCTGTACGACGGCAAGCAGATCATCCGGGCGGGCCTGGAGGACCACTTCTGCGCCAAGCTGCTGGGCCTGCCGATGGGCTGCGACATCTGCTACACCAACCATGCGGCCGCGGATCAGAACGACATGGACGTGCTGCTGACGCTGCTGGGCGTGGCGGGCTGCAACTTCATCATGGGCATCCCGGGCTCGGACGACGTGATGCTCAACTACCAGACGACCTCGTTCCACGACGCGCTCTATGCGCGACGCGTGCTGGGCCTGCGCGCCGCGCCGGAGTTCGAGCGCTGGCTCGAACGCATGCGCATCGCGCAACCCGGCGCGCCGGGCCATCTGGTGGACCGCATGTCCCCGGCCTTCGCCGCCTTGCTGCCCTCCTCGTGAACGCGACACCATGAGCGACGCCCTCACTCCCAACCCCTGGCACACGTTGCGCCGCCACACGCCGGCGCGGATCGGCCTGGGCCGAGCGGGCGTCAGCCAGCCGACGGCGGCGCACCTGGCGTTCCAGCTGGCCCATGCGCAGGCGCGGGATGCGGTGCATCGCGCGCTGGACCATGTGGCGCTCGCGGCCGCCCTGAACGAGGCGGGCTTGGCGACCATCGATCTGCACAGTGCCGCCGCGGATCGGGCGGCCTACCTGCAGCGTCCCGATCTGGGACGACGGCTCGACGACCGATCGATGGCCGTGCTGTCCGCGCGCGATGAGGCCCCGCCGCCGGATCTGGCGCTGGTCGTGGCCGACGGCCTGTCCGCGTTGGCGGTCGAGCGGCATGCCCTCGCGTTCATCGAGGCGCTCCGGCCGCGGCTGGCCGACGGCTGGCGCTGGTCGCCCGTCGCCATCGCCCGTCAGGCGCGCGTCGCGATCGGCGATCCGATCGGCCAGGCGCTGGGGGCCAAGCTCGTCGTGGTGCTCATCGGCGAGCGTCCGGGCCTGAGCTCCCCCGACAGCATGGGCGTCTACGTCACCTGGGCGCCCCGCCCCGGCCGCGTGGACGCGGAACGCAACTGCATCTCCAACGTGCGGCCGGAAGGCCTGGCGCCGGACGCCGCGGCGGCGCGGCTGGCCTGGCTGCTCAACGAGGCGCGGACCCGTCAGGTGACCGGGGTCGCGCTGAAGGAGGAGAGCGGGGAGTCGGCACCGTCGGTCGAGACGCGGGAGCCGTTCCGGCTGGGCGGGCGCTGATCGCCGCGGCGGTCACCTCGAGGCGAATCCGCCCCCGCCGGCATCACGCCCGCGTCAGCCGCTCCTTCGCCAGCTTCGTCCCCTCGGCCAGCGCCCGCAGCTTGCGCCACGCCACGTCCCGCCCCGTCGGGGCCAGGCCACAGTTCGTGCATGGGAACAGCCGCTCCTGGGGCACGAACTGCAGCGCCCGGCCGATGGTGTCGGCCACCTCCTCCGGCGTCTCGACCACGTCGCTGGCGACGTCGATCACGCCGACCATCACGTCCTTGCCCGCCAGCAGCTTCATCAGGTCGGGCGGCACATGCGAGTGGATGCATTCCAGGCTCACCTGATCGATGCGGCTGCGCGCCAGTGCGGGGAAGACGGTCTCGTACTGGCGCCATTCGTCGCCCAGGGTGTTCTTCCAGTCGGTGTTGGCCTTGATGCCGTAGCCATAGCAGATGTGCACCGCCGTCTTGCAGGTGAGGCCCTGCGCCGCGCGTTCCAGCGCCTCCACGCCCCAGTCCGCGGCGTCCTTCATGTAGACATTGAAGGCGGGCTCATCGAACTGGATGATGTCCACCCCGTCCGCCTGCAGCGCCAGGGCCTCCTGGTTCAGCAGCTCGGCGAAGGCGAACGCGAGCTTCACCTTGTCGCCGTAGAAGCGGTCCGCCACGGTGTCGACGATGGTCATCGGCCCGGGCAGCGTGAACTTCAGCTTCTTCTTCGTGTGCGCACGCGCCAGCCGCGCCTCGAAGGCGTGCACGCGGCCCTTCAGCCGCAAGGCCGACACCACCTGCGGGACCATCGCGTCATAGCGGTTGTCGCGGATGCCCATCTTCACCTTGTTCTCGAAGTCGATGCCGTCGACCTGCTCGAGGAAGCCGTGCACGAAATGCTGCCGGGACTGCTCGCCGTCGCACACGATGTCCAGGCCCGCGTCCTCCTGGGCCTTGATCCACAGCAGGGTCGCATCGGCCTTGGCCTGCAGCAGCGCCTCGCCTTCCGCCCGCCATTGCGGCCAGAGCTTGTTGGTTTCGGCGAGCCAGGCGGGCTTGGGCAGACTGCCGGCGATGGAGGTTTCGAACATTGGAGGATTCCTTTCAAGAAAGAGGGGCACGGCAATGCGCGCGCGGGCGCATGCGCGGATGCGGGCGCCGAGGGTGTGGACGGATCAGGGCGCCACGCTGGCCGCCCATCGCTCGAGGACATGCCGATACGGCTTGATGAACTGCTCTTCCGCGAATCGGCCCTGCTTGACCGCGAGCTGGCTGCGCTCTTCCCGGTCGTAGACGATCTGCGTCAGCGAGTAGTCCTGATGCTTCAGGCTCGGTTGGTAGACCTGCCCCGCCGCGGAGTTGGCGTTGTAGATCTCGGGGCGATAGATCTTCTGGAAGGTCTCCATCGTGCTGATCGTGCCGATCAGCTCCAGACTCGTGTAGTCGCCGAGCAGGTCGCCGAAGAAGTAGAAGGCCAGGGGCGCGACGCCATTCGGGGGCATGAAGAACCGGACCTGCATCCCCATCTTCGCGAAGTACTGATCGGTCGACGACAGCTCGTTCTGCTGGTACTCCACGCCCAGCACGGGATGGCGGTTGCCGGTGCGGCGATAGGTCTTGCTGGTCGAGGCGCTGATGCAGATGACCGGCGGCTTCCTGAATCGCGCCTGATAGGCACTCGAGTTGGCGAACTGCTGGAACAGCTTGCCGTGCAGGTCGCCGAAGCCCTCCGGCGTCTCGAACACCGGGCGATCGACGTTGTGCGCCGGGAGCAGGACGCTGAAGTCGTAATCGCGCACGTAGGAGGAGAAGTTGTTCCCCACGATGCCCTCGATGCGCTGCCCGGTCTTCCGGTCGAGGATGCTGGGCTGGAGGATCTCGATCAGCGGGAAGGCCTCCTCGCGGCCCGTGGCGCCCAGGTGCATCTCGACGGAGATGATCTCGAGCGTCACCGCGTAGCGATCCCCGGTCGGGTTGTCCCAATGCGCCAGGTCATTGAAGCGGTTGTCGATCATCCGCAGCGTGTTGCGCAGGTTCTGCCGCCGGCTCGCGCCGCGCGCCAGATTGGCGAAGTTGGTCGTGATGCGCGTGCTGTCCGAGGGCTGGTAGTCCTCGTCGAAGCGGATGCTCTTGAGGCTGAAGCTGAAGTCGTCGTTCATGGCGATGGAGGGGCTGAAGTCTGGGAGGAAGGGCGAGCGCCGCCTCAGGCCGCGGCCGCTTCCGCGAGCTGCGGGGGCCAGGCGTGGCGGGTGAGGTCGACCAGCGGCAGGGCCCGCCGGACCGCCAGCCGGGCGCGCTGGATCAGGGCCTCGTCCCGCAAGCGGTAGTCGATGAAGTCCTTGTCGGTCGCGTAGACGCCGAGCGGCAGGGTGCGCGCCTGGAAGAAGCTGAACAGCGGCCGCAACTGGTGGTCGATGACCAGGGCATGGCGCTCGCTGCCGCCGGTGGCGGCCAGGAGGATGGGCTTGTCCATCAAGGCGTCCTGATCGATGAAGTCGAAGAAGTGCTTGAACAGACCCGTGTAAGAGCCGCGGAAGACCGGCGTCGCCACCACGAGCACGTCCGCCTGCTCGACCGCCACGAGCTCCCGCTCCACCGTCGCCGGCAGTTGCGGGCGCCAGACCGCGCCCGCGAAGTGCGGGGCCAGCGGCCCCAGCTCGATCAGGCGCCGCTCGCCGCCGACTTCCTCGGCCATCAGGTCCAGCAGGTGGTCGGCCAGCGCCGCGGACTTGGAGGGACGTTGCATGCCGCCGGAGACGGCGACGAGACGGAGTGGACGGGTCATGACGGCATTCACCTCGGGACAGCTCGGCGCGGCAGGGGCGCCGATGAGGGAGCGAATGCTAGTCAGCGAGGCTCATGACGTAAAATGGTTTAATCTCACAAATCCATGAAAATGGCTCATCTGAATGCTGGAACGTATCCACCTCAGCATCGTTCAGCAAGTCGAGCGGCAGGGGTCGCTGACGGCGGCCGCGGGCGTGCTGAACCTGACCCAGTCCGCCCTGAGCCACAGCATGAGGAAGCTGGAGCAGCAGCTGGGCACCGACATCTGGTTGCGTGAAGGTCGAAGCCTGCGCCTGACGCAGGCGGGCCAGTACCTGCTGGCCGTCGCGAACCGGGTGCTCCCGCAGCTGGATCTGGCCGAGGAGCGGCTGGGACAGTTCGCCCAGGGGGAGCGCGGCGCGCTGCGCATCGGCATGGAATGCCATCCCTGCTACCAGTGGCTGCTCAAGGTGGTGTCGCCCTATCTGACGGCCTGGCCCGACGTCGAGGTCGACGTGAAGCAGAAGTTCCAGTTCGGCGGGATCGGCGCGCTCTTCGGCTACGAGATCGACCTGCTGGTGACGCCCGATCCGCTGTTCAAGCCGGGCCTGAGCTTCGTGCCGGTGTTCGACTACGAGCAGGTGCTCGTCGTGGCCAAGAGCCATCCGTTGGCGTCGGCGGCCTACGTGAAGCCGCAGCAGCTGATCCCGGAGGTGCTGATCAGCTACCCCGTGGACATCGAGCGCCTGGACATCTACAACCAGTTCCTGCTGCCGGCCGGGGTCACGCCCAAGCGCCACAAGGCCATCGAGACGACCGACATCATGGTGCAGATGGTCGCCAGCGGGCGCGGCGTCGCGGCGCTCCCGCGCTGGCTGGTCGACGAGTACGCCGCCAAGATGGACGTGGTGCCCGTGCGGCTGGGCCCGCGCGGCATCGCCAAGCAGATCTTCCTGGGCGCGCGCGAGGCGGAGACCGCCATCGACTACGTGCGCGCCTTCATCGAGCTGGCTCGGCAACCGGCGGCGACGATCGCGTCCTCGCGGGGAACCCGGGCTTGAGCATCGTCGGCCAGCCGCACCGCTTCCTGCCGATCAGTGGTCGGTCGAGCGGCTGACGCTTTCCCACGCGGCGATGTCCGCGCTCATCGCGTTCAGCTTGTCCCGGACCAAGGTCACGGCGTCGCGGCCCAGCAGCAGATGCGCGGGCGGCGCGTCGCTCTCGATCAGTCGCAGCAGGGCGACGGCCGCCTTGTCCGGATCGCCCAGCTGCTGGCCGCTCTTGGCCTCGCGCGCCGCGCGGATGGGGTCGAAGACCGCGTCGTAGTCGGCGATGCTTCGCGCCGACCGCACCATCGAGCGCCCCGCCCAGTCCGTCCGGAACGACCCCGGCGCCACGGCGGTCACGGCGATGCCCAGGGCCTTGACCTCCTGGCCGAGCGCCTCCGAGATCCCCTCCAACGCGAACTTGCTGCCGCAGTAGTAGGTGATGCCAGGCATGGTGATGAAACCGCCCATCGACGTGATGTTGATGAGGTGGCCGCGCCGGCGTTGACGCATGAACGGCAGCACGGCTTTCATCATCGCTACGGCGCCGAAGACGTTCACATCGAACTGCCTCCGCATCTCCTCCAGCGACGACTCCTCCATCACCCCCTCGTGCCCGTAGCCGGCGTTGTTCACGAGCACGTATGCGGCAGTCGGTGCGGCGACTGCTGCAGGGGCTCAGCCGGCCGCTGGAGGCGGCGGTGCTGGGCCGCGCCCTCGTGAGAGAGCTGTACTTCCGCGTGCTGACCGGACCGCAAGGGCAATCGCTGCGGGCGGCGCTGACGCAGCAAGGGCAGTTCGGCAAGGTCGGCAAGGCGTTGCGGCGCATCCACCGGGACTACGCCGATCGGCTCGACCTGGGGATGCTGGCACGCGAGGCGGGCATGAGCGTGCCGTCCTTCCATGTGCACTTCAAGGCCGTCACGCAGAGCTCACCCATGCAGTACCTGAAGTCGACCCGACTGCATCAGGCGCGCCTGCTGATGGCCCGCGAGGGCATGACGGCGGCCGCGGCCTGCCATGCCGTCGGATACGAAAGCAGCTCGCAGTTCAATCGCGAGTTCAAACGCCTGTTCGGCTTGACGCCGGGCGCGGAGGCACGACGGATGAAGGCCAGCTTCGACATCCCGCCGGCACTGCCGGGGGCGGGGTTTGTGTCGTCGCATTGAGTTGGGGGGACAGGCGATGACCGCCGTCGATGATCTGGACATCGGCGTTCTGCGGGCCGTCCCATTGGAGGTCGTCGCACTGGCGAGCGGACCGCCGCCGGATGCACGCGACGCCTCACTTGCCCTCGGAGCTCTCACCCTTCTCCTCCCCGAGCAGCGATCTCAGGCGCTGGAGAAACGCATCGCTGCGGATGTTGGCCTCGTCCCCTCCTTCGACTGGCTCGAAGAGGTTGAACTCTCCCCAGTCATGCTTCTCCGCTGACACCCAGTCTTCCCCCTCGCCACCGGCCAACAGCACCTGAGCGGGCTTCTTCTTGAACTCGACGAACTCCCGCCCCTGGGCTTCCTGGCCCCGCGTGATCGGTTCCTGTACTTTGCGAATCTTGTCCTCGCTGATCTCGCCCTTCGCCAAGTAATCCTTCTCGACCGCAAGGCCGCGCTTCCTGCGCCACAGACTCTCCTTCAAATGGGCGTCTGTCTCTGCGCTCGTCTCGTCCATCTCCGGATCTTGCAAGGAGTGGTAGTACTCATGCATGACCGTGGATGAAAGCGCCCCCGGTTTCTGGCCCGTGAGCAGAAACGATTTCTGAGGTTGCTTGGTATCCTCCAAACCGGTGCTCCCGGGGCTCGCTTTCTGGACGAATCCACGTCCGTTAAAGCGAACATAGGTCGTCACGTTTCGGTCGAACAGGTGCGCGTACTCCTTGTTGCCGAGCGCCTCCAATGCCGCCCTCTGTTCCGCCATGAGCTCCTCGTCATCGAATTCGGACGGTATCTCTTGATCCAGTGCCCCGGTACTGGTGAGGGCGTCGAACACCTCTTCCGCCATCCTTTCGCCAATGCGCTGCCCCGACTCGGGTTCTTTGGCGCCCCTCTTGGGCCGCTTCGTCTTCCCCTGCTCCGGGGAATCCGTCTGCGCGGGTCTCTTCGGGGGCTTCTTCGGCTCCGGCTCCGGCTCCGGCTCGCGCGATGAAAGGGTGCGCTTGTTGCGGTCTCCCCGACCACCATCGCGGTCGCCGCCGCGCTCACGCCTGAGCATCAGTTGAACCATCGCGGACCCTGCCCCCTCGGCCGCCTGCTCGCTCCTCGCACCTGAGTCGCCTTGATGTCCTTGTGTTGACGCGGGCCCCGTCAGCATGTCCATCGTGGTGCGCTGAGCCACCATGCGCGCGCTGTTCCTGACGCGATCACCCCAGATCGCATCTCGTGGCAGTGCGCGACCTTCATTCGTCGGCGTGCCGGTGCGACTGCACTGGCTCGCCGGACGACGGCCGCCAAACTGGCGGTCCGCGGACTCTTTCTCAGCCATGGCCACTCCATTGATTGACACGGATTGCGGAGCCCCTCCTCAACCGGAGGACTGACGACTGCATTTTGGGGAGCCGATCGACAAGTGGATATCAGCTCTTTTCTGATTCGCGGCGGCATCGGGAGCGATCCCTCGCCACGGCAGGAGCGGAGGCTCATCCCGCGTCGTTCGACGCCCGAGAGATGTCACCGGGATGGGTCCATGCAGCCGAAGCAGCATCGCGAACGAACGGATCTCGGGGCCGGCGGCAGAATGTCAGCGATGTCCGCGCTCGGATCCCATCTTCTTGCACCAGGAAAAGGCTCAGTCATGCAGATCACGAGGACATGCCGTTGGATGAGCTGCCTTGGCGCAGCCGGAGCGATCTCCCTGCTGCCGGGCTGTGCATTCGTGTCGTACGCCGTTGACCCGGACGTCACGGCTTGCATGGACGGCAAGGGCAAGGCGCACCTGATGGTTCAGAACATCGAGACGGTCAGAGGCAGCATGCATACGCCTTTCGACGATGGGAACAAGTCCGTGAATCGGTCTGCCTACGAAATCGTCGTTCCTTTGGCGAATGGCCAATGGACCGAGACCCATGTCGAGGTGTTCGCCGCCCAGGTCCGGCAGGAGAAGACGAAAGGGACGGTGACGGTCGCGCCGCATGATCTTTCGTTCGATCTCCATGTCGCCGCGCGTGACTTGCCGAGCGACCCATCGACGCCCATCCACGGCTTCGCGGCCGGTCGTGGCGAGGCCTATCTGCGGTCAGCGCCGACATGCGCCGTCGACACGCAAGGCAAGACATGACCCCCATTCAGCAATGGCACGCCACCCGCAGCCTGCGCCTGCTGGTGCAGACGCTGCGCGACATGATGGTCTCGATGGGGCCGCTGCTGCTGCTCGGCGGTGGCCTGCTGATCGCGGCCTACTGGTGGCTGGACCCGCAACCGCCGCGCCAGGTGCGGCTGGCCACCGGCCCCGTCGGCAGCGCCTACGCCGGCTTCGGCGAGGGCTATGCGAAGGCGCTGGCGCGCGAACGCATCCAGGTGGAGCTCGTCGCCAGCGAAGGCGCCCAGGACGATCTGGCCCATCTGCGCGCGGGCACGGCCGATGTGGGTTTCGTGCGCGGCGGGATGGCGGATCCCGTCGCCGATACCGAGGCCGGCATCGTCTCGCTGGGCAGCCTGTTCTACGAGCCGATCTGGATCTTCTACCGCCGCGATCTCGGCATCGCGCGACGCCAGCCCGGCGGCGAACTGCAGCGCCTGACCCAGCTGCGCGGCCTGCGGGTCAACGTGGACCAGGACGGCAGCGGCGTCCCGCAGATCGTCGAGAAGCTGCTCGCGCTGAACCAGCTGAAGCCGACCGATCTGCGGCTGTCGAATCTCGCGCCCGACGCCGCCGGCGCGGCGCTGCGCCAGGGCCAGCTGGATGCCGCGGTGCTGATCTCGGCGCCGCAGGCCGACCTGATCCGCGCGCTGCTGCGCGATCCGGCCATCGCGCTGATGGCCTTCGAGCAGAACGAGGCCTACTCGCGCCTCCTGCCCTTCCTGTCCACCGTGACGCTGCCGCGCGGTGTGGTGGACCTCGCGGCCGATCTGCCGCCGCACGACGTGCCGCTGCTGGCCACCACCACCGCCCTGCTCGCGCGCGAGCAGACGCACCCCGCGCTGCGCCAGCTCTTCGCGCAAGCGGCGCTGGGCCAGCACAGCGAAGCCGGCTGGTTCAATGGCGCGCGCGACTTCCCCAACACCCGCACCAGCGAGCTGCCCGTCAGCGCCGAAGGCGATCGCGCGATCAACGGCACGCCGCCGGCCTGGGCGCGATACCTGCCCTTCTGGGCCGGCAATCTCCTGGAGCGCATGTGGCTGGTGGTGGGCGGCCTGCTGGTGCTGATGCTGCCGCTGTCACGCGTGGTTCCGCCGCTCTACACCTTCCGCGTGCGCTCGCGCGTGTTCCGCTGGTATGCGCGGCTGCGCGAGGTGGAGGCCAAACTGGAGACCGGCACCGGCGAGCGCGAGGCCTTGCTCGACGAGCTCGACGAACTGGACCGCGTCACGCACCGCATCGCGGTGCCGCTGTCCTATGCCGAGGAGCTCTACGCGCTGCGCAACAACATCGACGCGGTGCGCAGGCGGCTGCTGGCGCAGCGGTCGCGACCGACCGGCGGGCCAGGCGCCTGATCGACACGCAGCGGCGTACCGCTCCGGACCGGGCCCGGCGGCACCGTAGTACCACTGCGCCCGATCACATCCCCCGCGCATGCCCCCGCACCGCCGTGGGCGCGAACCCGAAGCGGTCGCGGAAGCGCACGGCGAAGCGCGACGGCGAGTCGTAGCCCACCGCCGAGGCGATCTCCGACACCGGCCGCGACGTGGCCTGCAACAGCACCAGCGCCGAGGCCATCCGCACGTCGGCGATCAGCTCGCGCAAGCTGGCGCCCTCGGCCGCGAGCCTGCGCCGCAGCGTCGCCTCGGACATCGCGAGCGCCCTCGCGATCGCGGCCGCGCTCCAGTCGTCCTCCGGGCGCGCCGACAGCATGGCCCGGATCCGGCCGGAGATCCGCGCGTCCTCCATCGGCGCGCGCAGCACCAGGCCCTGCGCCAGCAGCCAGTGCGCCACCTCGAGCAACTGCTGGCGCACGACCGTGTCCGGCAGTGACGGGTCCGGGGCCAGGGCGCGACGGGCACGCTCGAAGGCATCGGCGAGTCCGGGCGGCACGCGCCGCAGCGCCTGCGCGCGCGGCATCGCCGCCTTCCCGGCGTGGAGGCGCTCCGCGGTGGCCAGGTAGTAGGGATCGTCCAGCACCACGCCGCCGAACATCAGCCAACGGGCCTCGTACCGCTCCCCGTCGGTGATGCGGTTGTGGAAGTCCACGGTCTGCCCGCCCGCCAGCAGCAGGGCCTGGCCGGGCATGGCGCGCACGGCGGCGCCGCGCTCCGGCTTGACGGTCTTGATGCCGCGGTCGACCAGGATCAGCGCCGGCCGCTCCACGCGGATGCGCACGATCTCCAGCCCCTCCCCCTGCATCACGTGCGCCGCCACGCCCAGCGCGGGCCGCGCATGCAGGGTCCGCGCGAGCTCGGCCCCCGCCGGCGTGCGCAGCACGCGGCGCTCGCCGCTCAAGATTGCGCCTGGGGACGGTGGACGGCGCACAGCTTGTTCCCGTCGGGGTCGCGGACGTAGGCCAGGTAGTACTGCCCCAATGAATCGACGCGCAGGCCGGGAGGCTCCTCGATCGAGACGCCACCGTTCGCCACGGCGGTGTCGTGGAAGGCATGGACCTGCTCCGGCGACGCGCAACGGAAGGCGATCGTGCCGCCGTTCGCCGCGGTCGCGGGCTCGTCGTTGATCGGCTCGGCGATGCCCAGCGTGCCGCCCGCATGGCGATAGAACAGGCGCATGTGCCCGGACTTCGCCTGATGCGGCGTGGCCTCGCCGACGCCCAGCACACGCAGGACCTGATCGTAGAAGCGTCGCGAACGCGCGAGGTCGTTGGAGCCGATGACGATGTGATTGAACATGGAGCCTCCAGGTGATTGGTGGCCCCAGTGTAGGAAGACCCATCGCCATCGCCGGGCTCCCGGCGCTCAACTTCGGTGCCGATCCGATCAGGCGACGGGCCCCTCCGTCACGCGCGCGGCGCGTCCGGCTCACTTCAGCGTGTAGCTCTCCGGTGCCGTGTCGTAGGCCCCGTTGCGCACCGGGTCCCAGTACGTGAAGCTGTAGCGCACGACGTCGCCCTTCTTCAGCCCGGTCACCGTGTAGGCATTGCCGCTGCCCTCCTTGAGCATCCGCACGTTCAGCTGGCCGCCGCCGTTGATCGTGTAGTGCACGTCGGTCCAGGTGCCGGTCGGCTCGGAGAACTTCACCGAGCTCGACGTTGGCTGCGAGATGCCGGCGGGCGTCGTCGGCGTCTGCGGATCCGTCGGCGTCGTCCCGGAGTCCCACACCACGTCGTCGATCGCGAACTGGAAGGCCGAGGTCGGCATCCGGTTGTTGTCGCTCGAGATCATGAAGATGTCGGCGATCGACTGCAGCGCCACCTTCGGCCCGATCAGCGTCGACACCGGGATCGTCGCGGTCGCCCAGTCGCCGTTGCGCACCAGCCCGAAGCTCGTCGCGTTGGCGGGGAAGTTCACCCACGACTGGTTGGTGTAGGTGTCTCCGATGCCGATGTTGAAGGACACGTCGGCCGGGATCTTGATCCGGAACTTCACGTTGCCGTTGCGGAAGTTGGTCAGGTCGCGGATCTGGCGCGACTGGATGCCGCCGCCGAACCACTGGCCCGGCGTGTTGTAGCTCCATGCGATGACGTTGTTGCCCTCGTAGGGCTGGATGTTGCCGGCCCCGGTCGAGGCGGTGTTCCACAGGTAGATGTCGCACGAGGTGCCCGCCACCAGCTTGTTGTTCACCACCGTGTTGTCGGTGAACACGCCGAACTTGCCGACCTCGGGCACGACCTGGCTGCCCAGCTTCACCTCGCCCTTGCCGTCGAGCTCATACACACGGATGTAGTCGACGTACATCGTCGCGGGCAGCGGCGCCGACACCTGCGAGGGCGTCGCGGCGTCAGTGAAGTTGCCGCCGACGGCCAGGTTCAGCAGCAGGTAGAACGGCGCCTGCAGGGCCGCCGAGTTCACCGGCAGCGGCGCGTCGTACAGGTCGTGCTCGCCGTCGGTGTCGACGACGGTGAAGCGCATCTGCGTGTCCGTCCAGTAGAAGCGGTACTTGACGAAGCGGTTCGCGAGCGAGACCTGCGGCTTGTACCAGTTCTTGGTCTGCCAGGCCGTGGAGGCGGCGCAGGACTCGTTGCCCGGCACGCAGGCCGCCTGCGACCAGGTGATCACGTTGGACCCGACGAAGTAGTCGGCCGAGGGCGCGCCGGCGGCGGCCCAGGCCGAGGCGCGATGGCCCTGCTCCACGATGTCGATCTCGCCCTTGCGCGGCCAGGCCTGCGGGCTGGTGCCCAGCATCCACGCGGCCGGCCACAGACCGGTCGTGACCTGCGGCGTGGCCATGCGGATCTCGATCATCCCGTACTGCACCTGCACCTTCCCGTAGGAATCGATCTTCCCCGAGGTGAACTGGTTGCTTCCGACGGTCTGCCGCAGCGCGCGGATCGCCAGCGCGCGGGTGCCGGGCTCGAAGGGCACGTCGGCGATCGAGAGGTTGCTGGGGCTGTAGTACTCCAGCTCGGCATTGCCGTAGCCGCACAGGTTGATCTGGCAGCCGTTGCCGTCGGAGGAGGTCCAGAGGCTGGTGTTCAACGCGGTCCCGTTGAACTCCTCGGACCACAGCAGGCGGCCGATGGTGGGGTTGGTCACGCTGGCCTGGGACTGCGCGGCGGCAGTGACCAGCAGACCCAGGGCGGTGGCGCGCAACAAGGCCCCCGCGTCGAGGCGGTTCTGAAATCCCATTCATGTCTCCAGAAGGTGTCGATGGTGTGCGGGAGGGCACCGATCGGCGCGATCCGGCCAGCGCTCTGCGGCGCTCGTCCAGGATCGCGACTTCTCCTGCGGCGCCGATCCTAGGCAATTTCCGCCAATCTTGAAAGCGCTTTCATTCGTGACGGGATTTTGTTTGCAACCGCTTGAAAGCGACGGGCCGCCCGGCCTCGCTATAGTCGCCCCATGCCCGCCACCCCCATCGCCCTGATGCTCGCCGCCGCCCCGAAGGCCGGCCGAGCGCTGCGCGCGTGCGGGCAGCGCCACGCGCTCGCCGCCGCACTTCCCTAGGCCCGGCGACCTCCCCCACCTTCTCCCCCATCGGTCGCCGGGCACTCCCCGGGCAACCCGCGCGCGTTCGACGCCGCGTTCTTGGAGGAGCCATGGCGCTCAATCTGAAAGCACGCCAGCTGAGCTGGCTGGATCACGTCCGTCTGTCCACCCTCGTCCGCACACCCCGAGCGGGCCTGCGGCTGCCGCCCCACACCGCCGATCTGGCCGAGGAAGTCCTCGACCTCGCCGAGCAGCTCGACCCGCGCCACATGCCGTCCCATGTCGTGACGATGGGCTCGCGGGTGCGGCTCGTCGCGTCCGACGGGCCGATGGAGGTCACGCTGAGCTATCCCCGCGACGCCCGACTCGACGAGGGCCGCATCAGCGTGTTCTCGCCCCTGGGCCTGAGCCTGCTTGGCGCGGAGCTCGGCGAGCGCGTCGAATGGACCGGGCCGGACGGCGACACGCACGCGGCCGAGGTCGCCGCGCTGTTGTTCCAGCCGGAAGCCGCCGGAGACTTCACGACCTGAGCCCCAGCGTCGGCGCCGGCGCGGCGCGCGGCGAGGCCCTCGTGCCTCGCGCGCCCGCGGCCGGCGCCTCGGCCCGCTATGCTCCGCCGTCGACGTCCGCCGCTTTCAGGAGACCCCGCCTTGCCTCTGCACATCGAGACCCCGCTCATTCCCTCGCGACCGCTGAGCCGCCTCACCGGAAAGGACGTCCGGCTCAAGCTGGAGGCCCTGCAGCCCTCGGGCTCCTTCAAGCTGCGCGGCATCGGCGCGACCTGCGAGGCGCTCGCCCGCCAGGGCAAGACGCGCTTCATCTCGTCCTCGGGCGGGAATGCCGGCATCGCCGTCGCCTATGCGGGCCGCCAGCTGGGCATCCCCGTGACCGTGGTGGTCCCGGAGACCACCACCGCCCGCGCCCGCGAGCTCATCGCGCTCGAAGGCGCGGACATCGTGGTGCACGGCGCCTCCTGGACCGAGGCGAACGCGCTGGCGGAGTCCATGGTGGACGCCACCTCCGCCGCCCTGCACCCCTTCGACAACCCCACGACCTGGGCCGGCCACGCGACCATGATCGACGAGGTCGCGCGCGCGGGCGTGGCCTTTGATTCGGTGCTGCTGTCGGTGGGGGGCGGCGGCCTGATGTCGGGCGTCGTGGAAGGCCTGCGACGCAACGGCCTCGGCCACATCCCCGTGGTCGCCATGGAGACCTTCGGCGCCGACTCGCTCGCGCAATCCGCCGCGAAGGGCGAGCGCATCATGCTCGACGCGATCACCAGCATCGCCACCTCGCTGGGCGCGAAGCAGGTCTGCGCGAACGCCTTCGAGCTGACGCGGACCCATGACATCCGCTCCCTCGTCGTGTCCGACCTGGAGGCCGTCGACGCCTGCCTCGCCTTCCTGCACGACCACCGCGTGCTGGTCGAGCCCGCCTGTGGCGCGACGCTGGCGGCGCTCTACCGTCAGGACCCGGTGCTGGCCCCGTTCCAGTCGCCGCTCGTGATCGTCTGCGGCGGCAGCACGGCGACGCTCCAGCAGCTCCAGGACTGGCGCGCGGCGCTGGTCGCGAAGACCGCCTGATGCGCGCGCAAGGCCTGACCCTCGCGCGGGGGCTGTCCATCGCCGCGGCGCTGCTGCTCGCCTCGGTCGCCGCCCACGCCGACCAGGCCTGCGATCTGAGCTACCGCATCACGCCCCGCTACGACACCACGCCGCGCCGACTCGACGTGACGATGAGCTTCCCCTCCGAGGGCCGCCACGAGAGCGCGGTGCGGATCCAGTCCGGCTGGGCGGGGATCAAGGATTACGGCGGCTCGCTGAACCTGGCGACGGAGCAGTCCGCGGGGGTGCGCGTGCTGCCCGGCGAGGACGGCAACCGCTGGAAGATCGAGCACGAGGCCGACGACCGCGTGACCCTGCGCTATCAGGTGCGTGCCGCGCTTCCTGACCCCGACGACGGCCAGGTCCAGCAGCAGGAGCAGCTCTACCGCACGCAGATCGGCGCCGACTGGTTCCAGTTCTTCGGGTATGGCGCGCTGCTCAGCGTGGACACCTGGGGTGACGAGCGGACCGCGCGGATGTGCCTGACGCTGGTGCAGCCCGACGGCAAGGTCGGCCCGCTGCTGGGCAGCCACTTCGATGGCGCGGTCGCGTCGCACGAGGACGTGAGTACGCGAGGCCCGCATTCGCAACTGCGGCACGCGTTCTACGCGGGCGGTCCGGGATGGCGGGTGATCGAGCGCCGGCTGGCCACCGGCCCCGTGGTCATCGCCAGCCGCGGCAAGCAGCCGACCGAGGACGCGCGCTTCGCGGAGCAGGTGGCCCGGCTGCTCGACGCGCATCGCCGCTTCTGGGGTGACGCCAGCGCGCCGCGCCAGACCGTGGCGCGCACGCCGAATCACAGCGCCGGCAACAACGGCGGCACGCTGGTCGCGCAGGCGGCCGTGCTCCACGTCAGCCAGGACCCGGCGACCAGCAGCGACAGCTTCGAGTTCCTCATCGGCCACGAGAACCTGCACCTGTGGATCCCGAATCGGCTGGGCGGCACGATCAACGGCAGCGCCGAGCAGGTTGCCCGTCACTACTGGCTGTCCGAAGGTTTCACCGACTACTACACGCATCGCCTGCTGCTGTCCGGTGGGCTCTGGTCGCTGGACCGTTACGCGGACCAGGTGACGCAGATGCTGCGCGGCTACTGGCGCTCGCCGGCGCGCAACGCGACGGCGGAGAACATCGCGGGTCGTTTCTTCAGCGACCGCAACGCCGGCCGCCAGATGTATGCGCGGGGCGAGCTGCTCGCCATGGACTGGGACCGCGAGCTGCGGCGCACGGACCCCGCGGGGCTGGACGGCTTGCTGCGAGGACTGCTGCTCGACACCGAGCGTGCGGCGAAGGCCCCGCCCGCGCATGAGCGCGTCATGCAGGCGCTGACGGCCACGCTGGGCGCCAGGCCGCGCGAGCAGGTGAAGGCCTATGTCGTCGAGGGTCGCAACGTCGAGCTGGACGAAGGCCTCGCGGGACCGTGCTTCCAGCTCGGCTGGTCGGACGTGCCGCGCTGGGTGCCGGGCTTCGACATGAACGCGCTTGCCAAGCGCGTGGCCACGGGCGTCGTGCCCGACGGCCCGGCCTACCGCGCGGGTCTGCGCGACGGCATGACCCTGCAGGGCTGGTCGATCTACGGCGACAACACCGACAAGGACATCACACTGCAGCTCAAGACCGCCGACGGCGCGAAGGAACTGCGCTATCGCCCCGTCGACGGCAGCACCGATCGCCTGCCGATGCTGACCGTGCGCGCCGGCGCGGCGGGGGACGCGAGCTGTCAGGCGTGGATGCGACGCTGAGCGCCGTGATGCGGGCCCGCTAGGGTAGGTCTGAGGAACCCGTTTGACTGATCCTCAGCCTTTCCCGAAGAGTGTCTTGCCATGGACTCACGATCGTCGCCAGAACAGTCTCCACCGGCCATCCAGGGGCGGTTTCGATCAGATGCAACAGTGACCAAGCCAGGCCAAAGCAGTCATCAGGACCAAAGAGTCTGCAAAGTGCCGTGGCCTCCGTGTCGGATACGGGCCTGCTGACTTGCTGCAGTAGCCGCTCGAACATCTCCAACGTCGGCACTTCCGCCACGTTAGAGGCTGAGAGCGGCCCCAGGTCGACCAACGCTTCAACCGCTGCTCGCATTCGCTCTTCCTTCTTAGACGCTCGCCCGAACGGCTTCGTCGTGATCGCGATAGTTTCTCAAAGCTGCTTGCCTGGCGCCAGCCCGACTGGCGCGAGGCATGAGCATTGCTGACGATTCGGGCCATGGACCAGCTCACGCTTGGCCTTGACCCGCTTCCCAAGAAGACGCGCAAGGAGGTCTTCCTGGACGAGTTGAACCAGGTGCTGCCCTGGGCGGCGTTGGTGACGTTGGTGGCGTTGAAGGTGCAGGGATGAGTGCGCCAGCGATGTGTTCAAGCACCATCGACGCGCTCGAAGGACGCACGCTGCAGCGTCAATCTGACCGCGAATCGCCGCCTTCCGCCGCATCGCAAGGCTCCGAACTCGGATCGTCGGCCCGCGAGCGGATCGGACGTGGTTCTGCAGAGATTCCCTAGGCGACAGCCCCCACGCCAAGCCTGCCACCGTGCCGGGAACCCCGAGGGCCTTGCCTCTATCGTCGGCCGATGTCCACGCTTGAACGCGCCATCGAGATCGCCGCCTCCGCCCATGCGGGTCAACTCGACAAGGGCGGAGAACCGTACATCCTCCATCCGCTGAAGGTGATGCTGCGTCTATCCGGCGGCGCTCAGCGCATGGCCGCGGTCCTGCATGACGTCGTCGAGGACGCGGGGGTCTCGCTCGAGGACCTGCGGGCCGAGGGGTTCCCGGATGCTGTCGTCAACGCCGTGGACGCGTTGACCAAACGGCCCGGTGAGACTCGCCTGCAAGCAGCGACACGCGCCAAGGCCGATCCGGTCGCGCGCGAGGTGAAGCTCGCGGACAACGCGGAGAACATGGATCTCTCCAGGCTTCCGAATCCGACCGAGCGCGACCTCGCCCGTCTGGACGAGTACCGAGCAGTACGGGCGCTTCTCCTGGATGGGATGGAGCCGGCTTGATCACCCGCGCCATGGCCGACGAGGCCATCGCCCGTTACCTGCGCGCCCTGGAACGCGCCATGGACCTCGACGGCTCCGCGCTACCTTGGAACAAGGACCGCCCGTCGCATCAGCTCGTCGTCGTCGATGCGCAGGAGCACGACTTCGGCTGGGTCTGTGCCTACAACTCGAAGGCATTCGCGGAGGACGGCGACTTCCTTCAGGCGCTTGCGGGGAATGCCCCCGTGATCGTTGATCGCGAGGATGGCCGGCTCTATGGCACAGGAACCGTGCATTCGATCGAACACTACCTGGCCGAGTTCCGCGCAGGGCTCCGGCATCCGGTCCGATGAGGTCGAGCGCCGATTCGCTCGCCAGTACCGCCGCACGCCGAGCGTTGAGCACGGGAGCGTTTCAACTTCCGTAGGGGCTGGCTGGCAGCGTAATCACACTGTCTACACGGGCCAGACTCCCCGCATTCACCAAACGCTCAAGTCGCTCTTCTACCGTTGCTGAGATCTTCTGCGTCGCTCGGCCAAACCCGAGCAACCCAATGGCGGATGAGATCGCGGCATCAAGGTCAAGAGAGTATGCAAGTCGAACGCTTTCCAGTAACGCCGCTTCGATCTCCTCTGGTGCGACAAGCTCAATCTTCTTGTCGGCTGCGTTGAATGAGGAGCGATCCCGCGCCGCGATGGGTTCATCGCCAACGCAATAGATGAACTCCTCCCTGAAATGGATCGCGCCGCGACGAGCGCTGTACTCAACCACTTCTCGTACGCGACCAGCGATGCGGGCTCCTGCCCGGCTCACTCCGAAAGCATCCATCAGCCGCTTGGTCAGATCGGAAAGATGGATGGGCGCTTCGATTGAAGCCACCTTGCTCACCATGTGGTCCAACGCATGGATGGGGGCAACATGAAGCTCCATACCATTCACGGGTTCCAGCACTGCCTTGATGTATGGCTGCGTGAAGTCCGTCGCTTGGTCCCGGGTCGAGTCCTCGCGTTCAATGACATGCGTAGGCTGGACTTCGGTCACGACAGGCACGGCTCCTGGGGTCCGAATCCGGCTTCTGGCGTCGTCGATGGCAGCTACCACGCGCCCGATCTCCTGCTGGCGATTCCGGAACCAGTCCGTACTCCATATGCGATGGAAGCTCCAGCCCAATCCTTCAAGAACAGCTTGTCGCAAGCGATCGCGGTCACGAGCAGAGCGCGAGCTGTGATACGCCGCACCATCGCATTCGATCGCCAACACGTAGCGACCAGGTAGTTCAGGATCCTTGACCGCCATGTCGATGAAATAGCCGGCAGTGCCCACCTGCGGCTCAATCTGATAGTTCAGATCACGAAGCGCTTCAATCACCTCGACCTCAAAGGGTGAATCCGGGCCCTTGCCGGTCTCGTAACTCACTTCAAGCTCGCCCGTCTCAGCAAACTTCAGGAAGTTCTTGAGAGCACGCACGCCATGCTTCGCCGACTTCTCCAGATCCATTTCCTCTGATCTGAAGTTGCAGAAGATCCGCATGCTCAACTTCGCTCGAGTGATCAGGACGTTCAGACGTCGATGACCACCCTCCCTGTTCAAAGGGCCAAACTCTCGAGCGACCTTCCCCGTCTCGTTGCGACCATAGCCCACGCTGATGAAGATGGCATCGCGCTCGTCACCCTGAACGTTCTCAAGGTTCTTCACGAAGAACGGCTCGCTCGGATGACGGCTAAAGAATGCCTCCGCCTGCGGTGTCTGGCGGCGCAGTAGTTCGACCTCCACCAGAATCAAGTCGCGCTGAGCCACGCTGAACGCGGCGACGCCCAGGGACATCTGGGGGCGTTCGACCGCATGCTTCATCACGGCCTTCGCCACGGCCCTTGCCTCGCCCTTGTTCGTCCGCGTGCGTCCCCGGTCGTAGAGGGCATCCGGCAAGTACTCCAGACTGACGCCAGTCGCCAGCGGATCGTTCCCTGCCGAAGGGAAGATCACCAGCTTCTGGTCATAGAACTCGGCATTCGATACAGCGATCAGGGACTCGTGTCGACTGCGGTAGTGCCATCGCAGATAGCGCTCTGTGCATCCGGCGGCTTTGAACATGCTCAGGATGCTCTCTATGTCGCCGGTGCTGTTGTCCTCGTCATCGATCTCGACGTCACGTCCGAAGAAGTCGGTCGGCGGCATTTGGCGCGTGTCGCCCACTACTACGACTTACCGTCCGCGCAAGATCGCGCCAAAGGCATCGACCGCTTTGACCTGCGAGGCCTCGTCGAAGATAACCACATCGAACTCGACAACTCCTGGCGGCAAGAAGTTGGCGATCGACATCGGGCTCATCATGAACACCGGCTTGATCTGCTGGATCGCACGACCTGCCTTGAGAATCAGCTGCCGTATTGGTAGATGTCGCTTCTTCTTGTTGAACTCGTTCCGGAGAACACTCATCTCGCCCGGTTGGTTGAGATTGGGCTTCGAGGCCCAGACCTTTGCGGCAAGCTGCGTCTGCGCATGCCGAAGCGAAGCCAAGTCCAACTCACGGAATCGGGCGATCCGATGCTCGTGCTGGACTCGGTCAAAGTGCTGCAGCGTCGGGTTGTCGGAGTAGAGGCGCTGCAGGAGGCCTGACGTCCAACTCATCTCGAGCGCGGCACTGAGCTGTGAGGGCTGATCGCAGGATGTGGCCATTGGCAAGAACTGACCCATCTGCTCCTCGCGTAGCTGCTCTGCCAGCGCGTTGAACCGTCCCATATGCCGCAAGTTTCCGAGGCCCGATTGCCAACGATCCAGCTGTCCAGTCAGCTGATCAAGAGGTGTCGCCTGCAAGTCCTGTCCGCTCTGCTCTGCGATTCCCAGCACCTCGGCCACACGCGACAGACTTGCTTTGGATTCGATCATCAGGCTCTCGATCGCCTCGGCCATGTCACCCAAGCCGCTGGCGTCGGCATGTCCGGATAGGAAATCGACAATTCCCGCTGGAATGGTCCCCTTCCCCAAGTCATCATGCAGGTTGACCACCCAGGTCATGAGTCGATCCAGTACTGCCCAGTCCGACCCTCGACCCTGCCATTGCGCGCCAAAGAGAGCCTGACCGAGAGTCTCGTGCTGGACAAACACCTTCTCGTGCTGCCTGTAGGCCATCACGGCATCCACAAGCTGCAGCATCTCGGTGGATGATTTGGGCAGTTGCGATCGAGCCAAAGACTGCAAGCGTCCTTTCGCCTGCTTGAACTCTCCCGAAAGGAATCGCCACCATTTGCCGCCATGACTCAGCAGCACCTGACGCACTGGCAGCAGGTCCTGCTCCCAGGCCACGTCGATCAGCTGGGAATCGAACTGCTTTCGCTGAGCCGCCATGCCCTGACCCGCGTCGATCAGCGCGCGCAGCAAATCTCGCCTCAGCTGCCAATCCTGCGTCGATAGCTGAACACCTTGGAGTCGAGGAGCCTGAGCAGCCCGGCGGGCCGCCCTGCACACGACATCAATGTCGTGCACCGTCACTGGCTGACTCAGCATCAGGCGCGCGGACAGCTCACCGGAGCGCTCTTGCAAGCGAACAACATGCGCCAGAGATTGCTGCAACGACGTCGCCGCAGCGTTCTCGTCTACGGGCGTAAAGAAAGTCTTCACCGATCCCCAGAACGGGCTCCGGTCGGGGCGCCCCATCTCAAGAAGATGGACCTCCAGCTCCCGCATGCGCTCCTTGCGTCGTTGGAAGACTCCGTCGCTCCAACCGGCCATCGGCTCGAAGTCCAGCGGAT
>NZ_BCYP01000034.1 GCF_001598255.1 Mitsuaria chitosanitabida ATCC BAA-476 = NBRC 102408 | reverse complement strand
TGAATTTTGCCTCTGTTTGAGTTCGCACTCTTTCCGATCGTGAATTGAACTTAAGTCACGTCGGTTTGTGTATCGTCCACGCTTCCCCCAAAGGTTGGCGCCCCTTACGAGGGACTGATTTCTTTTCCTCCCCGACATAGACTCCTCGCCTCAAATCGAGATCGCGCGGGAGGCGTATGCGGCGACTGGGGGAGTTTCAAGGATGGCTGCGGCCGTTGGCGGCGTTGACCGTGTTCGGAGCTGCGCTGTCTCCGCAGGCTCGAGCCGTGGAGGTCCTGCAGGTGTCACCTCAGGGTGAGGTCGGGCAGGTCCAGAACGTCGCGGTCCGTTTCAAGGAGGCGGCCGCCACATTTGGCGATCCGAGATTGCCTGACCCCGTGGAACTTCAATGCGGTCGCGTTGAAGTCAAAGGCAAGGGGCGGTGGACGAGCGATCGCGAGTGGGTCTTCGACTTCGCCCAGCCTTTGCCTGCTGGCGCCAATTGTCGTATCAAGGCCAAAGCCGACTTCCGACCGACGGCGCCCGGTGCTTCGGCCAACTGGGTGGGGCGTCGTGAGTTCAGCTTCCAGATCGCCGCGCCCACGGTGCGCCAGATCCGTCCCTGGGAAGGGGCACGGATCGAGGAAGACCAGCGCTTCCTGCTCCAGCTGACGGGGGAGGCCAAGCTCTCGACAATTCCCGGCAGCGTGTGGTGTGAGTCGCAGTCCCTGGGCGAGCGCGTCCCGGCGCAGCTCTATCCCGAGGCGGAGAAGGACGCGCTGCTGAAGTCCTTGAAGATGGATTCGGCGCGCGGTCAGGTCTGGGTGCTTGTCGGATGCAAGCGGCCTCTGCCGGCGGGCGCCGAGGCGACCCTCGTGTGGGGGCCGGGGATTTCAGGAGCAGCGGACGACGCCGTCCGCACCCGTGGGGAACGTCGCTTCCGCTTCTCGGTGCGCCCCCCGCTGACCGCCGACTTCTCCTGCGAGCGGGAACGCGCGAATGCACCTTGTCTTCCGATCCGGCCGCTGAGCCTGACCTTCTCCGAGCCGATTCCTCGGGAACTCGCTCTGAAGGTTCGCCTCAAGGGATCGGACGGACAAGAGATCAAGCCAGTCACTCCCAAGAACAACGATGCGGACGAGAACGCGGCGACGCTCTCCAGCGTCCAGTTCCCGGTGCCGCTTGCCGAGCAGCAGCAGTATCAGGTCGAGCTGCCAGCCGGGATCAAGGACATGAGCGGCCGCGCGTTGTCGAACGGCGCGAGCTTCCCCCTGAAGGTCCGCACTGGTGCGGCACCGCCCTTGGCCAAGTTCGCCGCGGCGCCCTTCGGCATCGTGGAGTGGGAGCCCTCGGGTCAGAGCCTCGTGCCGCTCAGCATGCGTCATGTGCAGGCGGACCTCCAGCCCAAGGCTGGCGGACATCTGAAGATCAAGCGGCTGACTGATGACATCGAGATCCTGCGCTGGTACGGGCGCATGTACAACCAGCGCGAATGGGACGACCGCAAGATCGAGATGCTGAAGGGTGAATCCGGCCTGGCGTCGATGACGGTGCCCGCGGCCAACCCCGACAAGGCGATCGACGTGATCGGGATTCCTCTGGCGCAGCCGGGCTATCACGTGCTCGAGCTCAAGTCGCCTCAGCTGGGCAGGTCGCTGCTCGAGCCGATTCAGCCAATGTTCGTGCGAACCGGCGCACTGGTGACCAACCTGGGCCTGCATTTCAAGCTGGGGCAGGACAACAGCCTCGTGTGGGTGACCAGCCTGGACAAGGGGCGCGCGGTCGAGGGCGCGACGGTCTCGGTCTACAGCTGCCAAGGGACCCAGCTCTGGAGTGGGCGCACCGATGCCAATGGTCTCGCGCGCATCGAACGGCCGAATCTCGATCGCAGCTCGAATGACCATTGCATCGCGGAGTCCGGACTGTTCATCACCGCGCGGTTGGACCAGCCAGGCCGTGCGACGGACCAGTCCTTCATGTTCAGCGGCTGGAACCGTGGCATCGAGCCATGGCGCTTCAATGCGCCGATCTCGTGGGATCGGGAGCGCCAGGCGCGCGCTCACACGGTCATGGACCGCCCGCTGCTGCGTGCGGGCGAGACCTTGTCGATGAAGCACTTCTTCCGCTTCGAGACGCTGCAGGGGCTCAATGACGCGACGCCCGATCAACTGCCCGACAAGCTGAAGCTTGTCTTCGAGGGCACCGGCGAGGATGTCGCCACTTTCGATCTGAAGTGGCAAGGCTCGCGTTACGCGCTGTCCACCTGGAAAGTGCCGTCCGATGCGAAGCTCGGTCGTTACCGCGTGGTGATGGAGCGCAGCGGGGGCGGCGGCACGGGCCAGCGGAGCTGGGACAGCGGCAGCGTGCGGGTGGAGGAGTTCCGCGTCCCGCTGGTGGACGCGCGTCTGATCCCGCCCAAGTCGAGCACGCCGGGCGCGAAGGAGCAGCCCTGGGGGGCGCAACTGAACTACATGGCGGGCGGTCCGATGGCGAAGTCGCCCATCGAGGTCAGCGCCATGTTGCAGCCGCGCTGGTCGAGCTATGCGGGTTACGAGGATTACGCCTTCGAGCCGCCGGCCGCGAAGGGGGCTGAAAGCGACGCGCCCGCCAACCCCGAGGAGGATGGCGATGGCGAGACGTCCGGCGCTCCGGCGGGGACGAACCGGCTGCTGCTGGACAAGCTCGCGCTGCAGACCGATGCGAAGGGCGCAGTGCAGTTCAAGGTGCCGCTGAAGGTGACGATCGACCGGCCGACCGAGCTGCGCGTCGAGATGAACTATCGCGACCCCGATGGGCAGACTCACACGCGCGCGGCGTCGCAAGTGCTCTGGCCCGCGGATGTCATCGTCGGCGTGCGTGCGGCGAGCTGGATCGCCAATGGCCAGACGCTGCGCGTGCAGGCCGTCGCGCTGGACATGAACGGCAAGCCGGTGGCTGGTCGCAACATCAGCGTCGGGGGGCGTCAGATCCAGACGCTGAGCACGCGCAAGCGCCTGGTCGGCGGCTTCTACGGCTATGAGCACCAACGGCAGGTGAAGGACCTCGGCGAGCTCTGCAGCGGCAAGACCGACGCGCTGGGTGTGATGCAGTGCGAGGTGTCGCTGCGCGAGAGCGGGCAGACTGAACTGATCGCCGCGACGACCGATGCGGGTGGACGGACGGCCAAGGCGGCGCGCTCCGTCTGGGTGACGCGAGCTGGCCAGCTCTGGTTCTCGCAGGACAACGACGATCGGATCGATGTGATCCCCGAACGTCGTCGCTACGAGCCGGGCGACATCGCGCGCTTCCAGGTTCGCATGCCCTATCGGGACGCGACCGCGCTGATCACGGTCGAGCGCGAGGGCGTGATCCACAGCGAAGTCCGCCGCCTCTCGGGCAGCGACCCTTGGGTCGAGCTCAAGATCGCGAAGGAGTGGGCACCCAATGCCTACATCAGCGTGATGGTCCTGCGTGGCCGCCTGCGCGAGGTCCCGTGGTACTCCTTCTTCGACTGGGGCTGGCGTGAGCCGGGCAATTGGTGGCGGGAATGGCGCGCCTCGGGCGACTACCAAGCACCGACCGCCATGGTCGACTTGTCCAAACCCTCGTTCAAGTTCGGCATGGCGCCGATCGAGATCGGTCAGGCGCGACACCGACTGCAGGTCGAGGTCGTGCCACAGCAGGCGCAGTACGGCGTGCGCCAGAGCGCGCAGGTCAAGCTGCGCGTGACGCAGGACGGCAAGCCCGTGCCCGACGCGCAGATCGCGTTCGCGGCGGTGGACGAGGGGCTGCTGGCCCTGGCGCCCAACCCGAGCTGGCAACTGCTCGACGGCATGATCCAGACGCGCTCCTGGGGCGTCTCGACCTCGACGGCCACCAGCGAGATCATCGGTCGTCGCCACTATGGTCGGAAAGCCGTGGCCGCGGGCGGTGGTGGTGGCTTCGCCACCCGCGAGCTCTTCGACACCCTGCTCACCTGGCAGCCGGCCGTTCAGGTCAATGCACAGGGCGAGGCCTTGGTGCAGGTGCCGCTCAACGATTCGCTGACGCGCTTCCGGCTGGTCGCGGTCGCGGATGCGCCGGGGCAGCGATTCGGCACCGGTGAGAACAGCATCAACGTCAGTCAGGATCTGCAGTTGCTGTCCGGGCTGCCGCCGCTGGTGCGTGAAGGTGATCGCGTGCAATCGATGGTGACGCTGCGCAACGCCACCAACCGCGCGATGGACCTGCGCGTGACGCTGACCGGCAAGGCCACGACGGCGACGGGCGAGCAGCCGGTCGCCACCGAACCGCGTACCGTGAAGCTCGCGGCCGGTCAGGCGCAGGAACTGACCTGGGACGTCGTCGTCCCCGAGAACGCGCAGCGCATCGTGTGGGAGGCGCAGGCCCAGGAGCAGGGCACCGGGGCCGCGAAGGACGCGATGCGGACCACGCAGGCCGTTCAACCGGCGGTCCCGCTGCGCGTGTTGCAGGCGACGCTGCGTCAGCTGGACGGACCGGTGACCATTCCGGTCGCCGCGCCGGCCGACGCCTTGCCGATCCAGGGCATCAAGAAGGGCGGTCTGGTGGTCGGCCTGCAGCCGCGCCTGTCGAGCGCGCTGCCGGGCATCCGGCGCTACTTCGAGGAGTACCCGTTCACCTGCCTGGAGCAGCAGAGCTCGAAGTACCTCGCGCTGCACGACAACGCGGCCTGGGACGGTCTGATGGGGCAGTTGTCGAGCTACCAGGATACGGACGGCCTGTTCGCCTACTTCCCGCTGTCGCGCTACATCATCAAGGGCAACGACGTGCTGACGGCGCATCTGCTGTCGGCGGCGCAGGAAGGCGGTCGCACGATTCCGGCGGCTCAGCTGGGCCGAGCGCTGGACGGCCTGGCCGCGTTCGTCGAAGGGCGCATCGAACGTCAGCACTGGTCGCCGCGTCCGGACGACGAGCCGCGGCGCGTGGCCGCGCTGGCCGCGCTCGCGCGCTACGGCAAGGCGACGCCGCGTCAGTTGGGGACCGTCGATGGCAACCATCTGACGAGCTGGCCGACGAGCGCCGTGATCGACTGGCTCGTGATCCATCAGCGGATGGCGCAGGCACCGAACCGGCAGGCGCAGATCGTGGCGGCGCAGAACCAGTTGCGCTCCCGTCTGAGCTTCACGGGTTCGACGCTGCGCTTCGTCAATGAGGAGACCGATTCCTGGTGGTGGCTGATGGGCAGCGGCGATGCTGACGCGGCGCGGGCGATCCTGGCGTTGACCGACGATGCCGGCTGGAAGGACGATGTGCCCCGACTGGTCGTCGGCGCGCTGGCGCGTCAGGAGCGTGGCGCCTGGTTCAACACGACGGCCAACCTGTGGGGCGTGCTTGCGCTGGAGAAGTTCTCGGCGCGCTTCGAGTCGCAGGCCGTGAAGGGGCGCACCGGGGCCAAGGTGGCGACCGCGCAGGCCGCGCACGACTGGGCCGCCAAGCCGGACGGCGGCGTGTTGCAGCTGGCCTGGCCCGCGAGCGGCAACGGCACCTTGAGCGTCACCCACGTCGGCGACGGCAAGCCCTGGGCGACGGTGCAGGCGCTGGCCGCCGTGCCGCTGAAGGCCCCGTTGAACTCGGGCTACGCGATCAAGCGCACGGTGACGGCGGTGTCCCAGAAGGCCGCGCCGCGCTGGACGCGTGGCGACGTGATGCGCGTGAGGCTGGAGATCGACGCGGCGGCGGACATGACCTGGGTGGTGCTGAGCGATCCGCTGCCCACGGGCGCGGCCATCGTCGAGGGCACGATCGAGAGTCAGGGCGAGCGCCCCGAGGGGCAGGCCTGGCCCGACTTCATCGAGCGCAGCTTCACCGCCTGGCGCGCCTACTTCGGCTATCTGCCGAAGGGCCACCACGTGCTCGAGTACACGGTGCGTCTCAACAACGCCGGCCGCTTCCAGATGCCGACGACGCGCGCGGAAGCGATGTACGCGCCGGACCGCTTCGGCGAAACCCCGAACGCGACCTTGGAGGTCGCGCCGTGAGTCCGGCGCGCGTGTGATGCTGGGCAGGACCGCCATCAGGCTCGGACAGGTGCTGGCGCTCGCGGCGGCGCTGGCTGCCGTGACGCCCGCCCAGGCGAATGATCTGCCGAGCTTCGCCCAGGCGCGCGCCGCGCATCCGGTGTCGGACCTGACCTTGCTCGACCGTCGAGGCGAGCCGCTGCAGACCCTGCGTCTGCATCCGGACCGTCGGGTGCTTCCGTGGGTGCCGCTGGAGCGCATGTCGCCCTCGCTGCTGCGCGCGATGCTGGTCTCCGAAGACCAGCGCTTCTACGAGCACAGCGGCGTCGACTGGTCCGCTGTGGCGGCCAGCGCCTGGGGCAACCTCTGGAACACGCGCACGCGAGGAGCCTCGACCGTGACGATGCAACTGGCGGGCCTGCTCGACGAGGACCTCGCCTCGCGCGGCGGACGAAGCCTGATGCAGAAGCTCGGCCAGGCCTGGGTCGCGGGACGGCTGGAGAAGCGTTGGACCAAGGCGCAGATCCTCGAGGGCTACCTGAACCGCGTGCCCTTGCGCGGCGAGTTGATCGGCGTGCCGGCGGCCGCGCAGGCCTTCTTCGGCAAGCGGCCGGGAGGTCTGGATGCGCGCGAGTCGGCGATGCTCGCAGCGATGCTGCGGGCCCCCAACGCGTCTCCGGCGGTGATCGGCGCGCGCGCCTGCGGCGTGCTGAAGGCGATGGGGCAAGGCTGCGAGGGGTTGAGCGACGAGGTCGGCGCCGTGTTGCGCCGCAAGCCACTGGCGGTCGCCGATGCCCCGCAATGGGCGCCGCACTTTGCGCGCCTCGCGCTCAAGGCGGACGGCGGCGCGGTGCAGCGCAGCACCCTGGATGCGGCCTGGCAGCGAGGCGCGGTGGGCTCGCTGCGGCGCCACCTGGCCGAGCTGTCCGGGCGGCAGGTCGAGGATGGCGCGGTGGTCGTGCTCGACAACGCGAGCGGCGAGATCCGCGTATGGGTCGGCTCCAGCGGCAGCCAGTTGTCGGAGGCGGCGCAGGTCGATCACGTGCTCGCCCGGCGCCAGCCGGGGTCGACGCTCAAGCCGTTCCTCTATGAACTGGCGATCGAGCGTCGCCTGATCACCGCGGCCAGCCTGCTGGACGACTCGCCCGCGCAGGTGTCGACGGCGGCGGGCGTCTACCTGCCGCAGAACTACGACAAGCACTATCGCGGCTGGATCAGCGCGCGGGCCGCGCTCGGCAACAGCCTGAACGTGCCGGCGGTGCGGCTCTCGCTGATGCTCACGCCGGAGGCGGTGTTCGAGCGCCTGAACGCGCTCGGGCTGCAACTGCCGGAGACCGGGGGCTTCTATGGTCATTCCCTCGCGCTGGGGAGTGCCGACGTCACGCTGCTGGCGCTGACCAACGCGTATCGGGCCTTGGCGAATGGCGGGCGCTACGCGGAGGTGGCGATGCCCGGCGCGGTCGCACCGCGCGACGGCGCGCCGTCGATGCGCACGCTGACCGCCGCGTCCGCGCGCTCCGGGCGCGTGGGGCAGGTGGCCGATCCGCGCGCCACCTTCGTGGTCGGCGACATCCTGGCGGACAACAACGCGCGCGCGCTGACCTTCGGGCTGTCGAGCGCGCTGGCGCTGCCTTTCCCCGCGTCGGTGAAAACGGGCACCAGCAAGGACATGCGGGACAACTGGTGCATCGGGTGGAGCAGCCGCTACACCGTGGGCGTCTGGGTCGGCAACTCCAGCGGCCAGGCGATGCAGCAGGTCTCGGGCGTGAGCGGCGCGGCGCCGGTCTGGCGCGAGGTCATGCTTTCGCTGCACGCGGGGCGTGTGCCGGCCTTGGCCAAGGCGCCGACAGGTGTCGTCCAGATCGACATGCGCTTCGAGGACCCGCAGGAGCCGCCGCGCCGCGAGTGGTTCCTGGCCGGCACCGAGCAGCCGGTGATCCACCGCGCCGCCGTCACGCCCATGCTCGCCAATCCGACCGACGGCGCGATCTATGCGCTGGATCCTGACATCCCGCCCGCGGCGCAGCGCTTGCGCTTTGCCCACGAAGGGCGGCTCGACAACGGTGCGGCGCAATGGCGGCTCGATGGCCGGGTCATCGGTCGCGGCGCGACCCTCGACTGGCTGCCGATGCCGGGGAGGCATGACCTGGCCCTGCTCGATGCCCGGGGCCGCGTGCTGCAGCAGGTGAAGTTCGAGGTGCGCGGCGCGGGGATGCGGACGCCGCCGGGCGGGAAGGGTCGCCCGCCGATGCTCACGCCGCAGGCGGCGGCTGGTCGCCCCAGTCCGGGTTGATCAGCGCGAAGGTCTCGTGGTCTCGCCACGCCCCGTGGATGTAGAGGTAGCGCGGACTGTAGCCCTCGCGCTGGAAGCCCATCCGCTCCAGCACATGGCGGCTGCGATCGTTCTCCGGGCGGACCGAAGCCTGGATCCGGTGCAGCCACACGGCGGGGCTGAAGACCTCGTCACGCAGGCGGCCCAGGGCCTCATGCATCAAGCCGTGGCCGACCTCGGTGGCGTCCAGGCTGTAGCCCAGCATGGCGCTCTGGAACACGCCCCGCGCCACTTGCGACAGCGCGCATTGGCCAACCACCCGATCCGGCGCCTCCGGGCGGACGAACCAGTAGCGCCAGAGCGTGCCGGCCTGGAAGGCCGTCGCGTACTCCGCGAGCCTGGCGCGCGTGGGCTCGACCGTCCAGTAGTCGGCGGGGCGGATCGGGTCCCAGCGGTTGAAGTGAGCGGCGTTGCGGGACTGGTAGTCGCTGACGGCCTCCGCCAGATCGGGCGTCGAGGCCAGCATCAGCAGCCGTTCGGAGCGCAAGGTTGTCGCGGGCAGGGCGGGCGGCCGGTCATCGAGGGCGTTCATGGGCGGCGATTGTGCCCGCGGGGATCCCATCCCCGGATTCCGCAAGTCAAGCGCTCCAGGGCGCAGTTCGTCGCCCCCCGCTGGCGGGGCCAGGGCTGACTTTCGATACTCCATCCATCGACGCCAAGTTCCGTCCAGGATCACCTGAGATCCAGATTCGCGCGGGGAGACCATGATCGATCGACAACGATATCCGCTGACAGCCCATCCGATCCGACGCCCGGTTCGCCCGGGAGGCGCCGTGAGGCGCACCGGCAACGCCGCCGCGGCCGTCCGCGGGCTGGGCATCGCCGCGCTGGGCGCCGCGCTGCTGGTACCGATCGCACCGGCGCAAGCCAGCGAGGTGGTCAAGCTGGCGCGGCTGGTCATCACCGGCAAGCGCCAACCCAGCCGGCCTCCCGCCGCGCCGCAGCCGGCGCCGACGGATCGCGTGGGCGACGGCACCACCCAGCCGCAGAGCCGCGCCGGCGACAACGAACCGCATGTGTACGCGCAGCAGCGCCGCACCGGTGATGTCGCCGTGACGATGACCGAATGAGCTTCGGCGCCGCCCATGGCGCCCACTGCTCCTCCGCTTCCGACCCCTTCCAACGGCCTTGAGCGCGCACCGTGATCGCGCGGTGGTGGCCGCGAGCCGCGCACCAAGCTGCCGCATTCCTCCCTGTTTCGCGGCGTTACCGCACCAGTGCGGTACTTGGCGACAAATCGCTGTGCGATTCCCGATGATGATGCTCAGAAGCGAGCATTTATCCCCCTGACAAGGTCACGAAGCCCCGCCACACTGCCGCGCTTCGCCTCATGAGGGCGTGACAGTTGGGAGAACTGGGAATGACCAAGGTCTATCGAAAAGGCCTGCCCTTCAGCGCGGAAGTCGCGCCCTTGATCGGGGCCATGCCGCTGCTGGACGAGTACCGCGAGCCGCTGATGCGCCTGCAGGGCGCCTGGGACAGCCTGGCCTTGCTGGGGCAGATGAGCGGTGCGGCCACCGACATGGCGGACACCCGCAGCGCCTTCGAGGCGCTCACCGGTCGACTGCTGGACAGTCTGGCGCGACGCCAGCTGCGCAACGCGGTGCAGCAGCTGCAAGGTCGATCGCAGGTCGCGATCGACATCCTGATCCGCAATCTCTTCGAGCGCACCGCCGACGTCGGCTTCCTGGCGAGCGACGGCCCCCTGCGCGCGGCCCTTCAGGGTGACGAGGACCCGCAGGCGCTGCGACAGCGTTTCGCCGCCTACGTCGCCAAGTATTCGGTCTACGACCAGGTTGTGCTGCTGGCGGCCGACGGGCGGCGGATCGCGGCGCTCGACGAGTCGCGCTGCGCGCCGCGGGTCGATGAACCCGCCCTGCGCGCGGCCTTCGAGCCCGGCCGCGCCTTCGTCGAGGCCCATGGTCCGACGGCGCTGCTCGGCGGACAGCCGGGACTCGTCTACGCCGCCGCGGTGAACGCCGGCTCGGGCGAGGCCTCCGGCCCGCGCGGGCTGCTGTGCCTGTCCTTCAAGCTCGAGGACGAGATGCTGGGCCTGTTCCGAGCGCTGTGCGCGGGCGTGAAGCGCTCGGTGCTGGTGCTCAAGGACGGGGAGGGGCGCGTGTTGCTGACCTCGGATCCCTGGCAGATCCCGCTGGGCGCGCCGCTCGCGGACGCGGGCCAGGCGCAGGGGTGGCGGCTCGACTTCGCGGGGCGGGACTACCTGTCGTGCAGCAGCGCCGCCAGCGGCTACGAGGGTTACTTCGGCCCGGGCTGGACGGCGCAGATGTTGCAGCCGCTGCAGCACGCCTTTTCCGATGCCCCACCCGAACGCCAGGAGGAGCGCGCCCGTCAGGTCGACACCCGGGAGCTCTTCGACGAGGAGCTGCGCAGCATCCCGATCGAGGCGCGTCGCATCCAGCGCGAGCTGTCGCGCTCGCTGTGGAACGGCAAGCTCAGGAGTCGCGCCCAGACGCCTGCCGTCGCCAGTGCTGGAGCGACCGGTGGTGTGCAGAACGGCAGCGCGTTCGCGGTCACGCTGCTGAACGAAGTCGAGCGCACCGGCGATCAGCTGCGTCAGGTCTTCGAGCGCGCGATCGCGCAACTCGAGGACGGCGCGCTGGGCGCGGTCTTCGACGCGGCCGGCTTCCAGGCGGAACTGGCCATCTCCATCGTCAACCGCAATCTCTACGAGCGCGCCAACGACTGCCGCTGGTGGGCGCTCGACGCGCGGCTGCAGCGCGCGCTCGCCACCGGCGACGCCGCGTCGGCCAGCGCGGTGCTCGCGAGCATCCATGCGCTCTACACCGTCTACTCGCTGCTGCTGGTGTTCGATACCGCCGGTCGGGTCGTGGCCGTGTCGGATCCGGCGCAGGCGCATCACGTCGGGCGAAGTCTGCAGGGCGAGTGGGTCGCGGGCGCGCTCGGCTTGCGCGACGCGAGTCGCCATGTGGTCTCGGCGCACGAGCCCTGCGGGCTCTATGGCGAGGACGGTCATGCCCCTTGCCTGGTCTACGCGGCCGGCGTGCCGCATCCCGAGGGAGGCGGTCAAGTCGGTGGCATCGCCATCGTGTTCGACGGTGCGCCTCAGTTCCGGGCAATGCTGCGGGCCGCGTTGCCCGCGCAGCCTGGCGCCGCCGCGCTGCTGGTGACGCGCGCGGGCGAGGTCGTCGCCAGCAGCGACGAGCGCTGGCAGCCGGGCGACCGCGCGCCCGTGTCACTGGCGGTCCTGCAGGGCCTCGCGGCCGACCGCCAGGTCACCGGCGAGCTTGATCACCAGGGTCGCGTGCAGGCCTTCGGGCTGGCCATGTCGGGCGGCTATCGGGAATACCGCCGCCTGACGCCGCCTGATGCGACGGATCTGGCCGCCCTGGTGCTGCTGCCGCTGGGCGAGCGCCTCGAGGACGGCGCGGGTGCCGCGTCGCAGGCCGCCTTCGAGCCGCAAGCGCCCGTCGGCACGCAGCGTGTGGACATCGCGAGCTTCCTCGTCGATCACCAATGGCTGGGGCTGCCGGCGCTGCAGGTGCTGGCCGCCCTGGAGCGTCAGCGCATCACCGCGTGGCCGCAGGCACCCGCCGCGGTCCGGGGTATGCTCGGCTTCGAGGGGCGCATGCTGCCGGTGCTGGACCTGGGTCAGCTGCTCTTCAACCGGCCCTGCGGCGACGAGGCCGCGCTGATGGTCTGCCAGACTGCAGCCGGCCAGCGCCTGGTGCTGGCGGTGCAGCAGCTCGGCCAGGTCTTCGTCGCCGGCGCCGAGCAGCTGCAGCCCAGCCCCACGCGGCCCGGGTGGGCGGCACAGGCGCAGGTGCGCCTGCTGAAGGGGCAGGGCCCGTCGATGCTGACGCTGCTCGACGGCGACGACCTGTGGCGACTGGTCAGCGGCGTCGCCGAGGCGGCGGCGTCGGCCGCACCGACGGGGGCGACCACGTCGTCCCTGGCGGCGACGCAAGTCCTGACCCTGGGCTGAGCCGTTCTCAGTCCGCGGCGCGCCCGAGCACGGGCGGCCGCGGATGCAGACGCGCCATCGTGAACGCGTCGACATAGCGGCCGTCGCGCAGTCCATAGCCGCGCAGCCGGCCTTCGTGCTCGAAACCGAAGCGCTCGTAGAGCCGGATCGCGGGCGCGTTGTCGACGAAGACCGTCAGCTCGATGCGCAGGATGCCGAGCCAGTCGTCCGCCTGGCGCGTGATCGCCTCCATCAATGCGGAACCCACGCCGCGCCCATGCGCGTCCGGGTGAACGCCGATGCCCAGCGCCATCGCGTGCCGTCGCCGCACTTGCGGGCCGGTCAGGTGCAGGCCGGCCGACCCCACCAGCTGGTCGCCGTCGAAGGCCATCAGCGACAGCTCGCCAGTGGACATGTCGGGCACCTTCGAGAAGCGCTCGCGCCACAGTTCCTCCGAGGTGTAGGGCGTCTGCAGCAACCAGGGCTGGACGCCGGGATGGCCCAGGAGCTCGGCCTGTGCGCGCGCGTCCTCGGGACGCGGCCGGCGCAGCGTGATGCCGTCGGCGACGCGGATCGCGGGGCGCGCGGCGCGTGGAGCGTCGGTGCCGTGTGCGCTGCGCTCGTTGTCGAGGCGGGGGAGGGAACTCGGGGTCGTCATCGGAATCTCCTGGTGGGATGGGGGACCGAGGGCAGAAACGAACAAGGCCCGCGGGTTGCGCGGGCCTTGTTGGGGGAGGACTGGGATCTCTGGGGATCGGGGCCGGGGAACTTGTCGGAGCCTGGGGCTCTGTTTCCGGGGCCGGGGCGTCTACCGCGTTCGACGCCTGCCAGTCGTGTGCGTGCACATGCAGCACTGCATCGCATGCAGCTGCATCTGGACGACGACGAGGCGGATCGCGTGGGACATGCGAGCCAGTATCTTGGTGAGCCCGAGCAGGCGTCAAGCGTGCCGGAGGCCACGCCTCGTGGCGGGGGCGCGACAATGGCGGCTTCCCGATTCATCGCGGCCTTCGACCGCGTGCCCGCCGCCATGCCCCGCCTGAGTTCCGTCCTCCCCGCTGCCGAAGTTGTCGCTGCCACCGCCACTGGCGAAGCGGCGTCCGCCGTGAAGCCGGCGCGTGTGAAGGGCCAGCCGCTGCCGGCCGAGCGCTTCGCGCTGAGGGTCGGACCAAGCGCGATCGACGGGCTGGGCGTGTTCGCGGCCGAGTCAATCCCCGCGCGACTCAAGATCGGCGAGATGCGGGGCGAGGTGGTGTCGGTGCGGGAGGCGCGTCGGCGGATCGACGGACGACGTCGCATCCATGTGGTCGAGGTGTCGAACAAGACCGCGATCGACGCGACGAAGTCGGACTGCGCGTTGCGGCATGTGAATCACAGCTGCGCGCCGAATGCGGTGCTGCGGATCCGGCAGGGGCGCGCGGAGTTCTATGCGATGCGGGACATCGCGTCCGGCGAGGAGATCTGCGCGGACTACGGCGAGAGCCATCACGACGGCAAGCTGCGTTGCCGGTGCGGGGCGCCGAATTGCAAGGGGCGGTTGTAAGACCCTCACCCCAGCCCTCTCCCGCGCAGCGGGAGAGGGGGCCACGCCAGCCACTCCGGCCACGCTAGTCACGCCGGTCACTCCGGCCGCGCCGGCCACTCCGGCCGCGTCAGCCACTCCGGTCGTGCCAGCCACGCCAGCCCCAGCCACGCCAGGCGCGCTAGCCACGCCATTGACTCCCTCTCCCGCTGGCGGGAGAGGGCAGGGGTGAGGGTCTTCGGGCTCGTCGAGCCCGCGAAGCTCAGTGCTTCGAATCGTTGGCGGCCAGGTCCGCCATCGCGTCCTTGAGCGCGCGCTGCTGCATCCAGAACAGGCGCAGGTCCTGCACGGTGAACAGCATGTCGTCGATCAGCGCGTTCTGGTCGATGCCGTCGGCTTCCTCGTAGGCGCCTTCGATGTACTCGGCGCGCGGCGTCGAACCTTCTTCCAGCGTCACGGCCTCGATCGCCTCGAGCATCAGCTTGAGGTCCTCGGACGCGTCGCCGTCCGGCAGGCGCCAGTCGCTCTCGGCGTCGTCGACGGCTTGCAGGAAGCCCTGCGCCCACATCGCGCCCGGCTCGGGCAGGCGGTCCAGCAGCTCGGCCGTCAGCGCGCCCTGCGCCAGCAGCTCGGCCTTGGTCTCCTCGTCGAACTCGGAGATCAGCGGCACCAGGTGCATCTGCTCGGGCGCTTCCAGCAGCGGCTCGGGATCGACGCTGTCGCCGATCTCGTTCCAGCGCACATGCAGCGCGTCCATGAAGGCATCGGTCTGGTCGTTCTCTTCCAGGGCGGCGGGCCAGTCCTCGCCGAACAGCGCGTCCATGGCCTGGATCGGGGCCGCGTCCGACGGGCCGACACGCAGCGCGGTGAGGTAGCCGTCCAGCGTGTCCAGCGTGATCGCGGGCGCGTCCTGGTCGGCGGCGCCGGCCAGCAGTGCCAGCAGCTCGCCCAGTCGCTGCGCGTTCTCCACGTCCAGCGTCACGCCCATGTCGTCATCGGCCATCGGGGTGTCAGTCATTCGTTACTCCAGTTCAAGAAGGACAAGGGCCCGAGGGCCCTTGTCGCGGGCCCGAACCGGGCCCAGATCATCACGCCGCCCTGTGACGGGGCGGCGTCGTTCCATTCATTCGCTCAGACGCGCTCGCCCACCCAGGCCTGCACGCTGGCCAGGGCCGCGGGCAGGGCCTTGGCGTCGGTGCCGCCGGCCATCGCCAGGTCCGGCTTGCCGCCGCCCTTGCCGCCGACCTGCTGCGCCACGAAGTTCACCAGCTCGCCGGCCTTGACCTTGCCGATCGAATCGGCGGTCACGCCCGCGGCCAACTGGACCTTGTCGCCGTCCACGGCCGCCAGCACGATGGCCGCCGTCTTCAGCTTGTCCTTGAGCTTGTCCATGGTCTCGCGCAGGGTCTTGGCATCGGCGCCGACCAGCGTGGCGGCCAGCACCTTCAGGCCCTTGACGTCGACCGCCTGCGACAGCAGCTCGTCACCCTGCGCCGACGCCAGTTTGCTCTTGGCGGCGGTCAGTTCCTTCTCCAGCGAGCGGACCTGCTCCAGCACCGCCTGCACGCGCAGCTCGACCTCGGTCGGCGCGGCCTTCAGCGTGCCGGCGACGGCGCTCAGCGTCGTCTCCAGCGACTGCAGGTAGTGCAGGGCGTTGTCGCCGGTCACGGCCTCGACGCGGCGGATGCCGGCGGCGACGCCGCTCTCGGCGACGATCTTGAACAGGCCGATGTCCCCGGTGCGATGCACGTGGGTGCCACCGCACAGTTCCTTCGAGGACCCGATGCTCAGCACGCGCACCGTGTCGCCGTACTTCTCGCCGAACAGCATCATCGCGCCGCTCTTCTGGGCGTCGTCCAGCGCCATCACCTGCGCTTGCGCGTCGGCGTTGGCCAGGATCTCGGCGTTGACGATGGCCTCGACCTTGCGGATCTCCTCGGCCGTCATCGGCGCGGTGTGCGCGAAGTCGAAGCGGGTGCGCTCGGCGTTGACCAGCGAGCCCTTCTGCTGAACGTGGGCGCCCAGCACCTCGCGCAGCGCCTTGTGCATCAGGTGGGTCGCGCTGTGGTTGCGGACCGTCCTGGCGCGACGCTCGGCGTCGACCTTGGCCGTGAACACGTCGCCGACCTTGATCGTGCCCTCGACGACCTGACCGTGGTGGCCGAACACGTCGGCCTGGATCTTCAGGGTGTCGTCGACGACCACGCGGGTCGTCGCATTGCGGAACTCGCCCGCGTCGCCGACCTGGCCGCCGCTCTCGGCATAGAACGGGGTGTTGTCGAGCACGACCACCACGTCATCGCCCGCGTTGGCGCTCGGCACCGCGCTGCCGTCGACGTAGAGCGCGACGACCTTCGCGTCCTCGCGCGCCAGCTGGTCATAGCCGTGGAAAGTGGTGGCCGAGCCGGTGTACTCCAGGCCCTGCGCCATCTTGAACTTGCCGGCCTGACGGCCGCGGTTCTTCTGCTCTTCCAGCAGGCGGTTGAACTCGACCTCGTCGACGGTCACGCCGCGCTCGCGGCAGACGTCGGCGGTCAGGTCGACCGGGAAGCCGTAGGTGTCGTGCAGCTTGAAGGCGGTCTCGCCATCGATCTGCTTCGCGCCGCCGGCCAGCGCCGATTCCAGCAGTTCCATGCCGGTGGCGATGGTCTTGAAGAAGCGCTCCTCTTCCTGCTTCAGGACCTCGGTGACGCGCGCCTCTTCACGGCGCAGCTCCGGATAGGCCTCGCCCATTTCCTTGCTCAGCGCGGCGACCAGCTTGTGGAAGAACGGGGTGCGGGCGCCCAGCTTGTAGCCGTGGCGGATCGCGCGGCGGGCGATGCGGCGCAGCACGTAGCCGCGGCCGGCGTTGCCCGGGATCACGCCGTCGACGACGGTGAAGGAACAGGCGCGGATGTGGTCCGCGATGACCTTCAGCGACGGGGAGTCCTTGTCGCAGTCGCCGGTGCCCGGCGTGGCCGCGTCGACGTCCCGCTTGGCCGCGGCCAGCAGGTTCACGAACAGGTCGATCTCGTAGTTCGAGTGCACATGCTGCAGCACGGCCGCCAGGCGCTCCAGGCCCATGCCGGTGTCGACGCTGGGTTTCGGGAGCTTGTGCATCACGCCGTCTTCAGTCCGGTTGAACTGCATGAAGACGTTGTTCCAGATCTCGATGTAGCGGTCGCCGTCCTCGTTCGGCGAACCGGGAGGGCCGCCGGCCACGTCCGGACCGTGGTCGTAGAAGATCTCGGTGCAGGGGCCGCAGGGGCCCGTGTCGCCCATCATCCAGAAGTTGTCGGACATGTAGCGGCCGCCCTTGTTGTCGCCGATGCGCACGATGCGCTCGGCGGGCACGCCGACCTGCTGGTTCCAGATCTCGTAGGCCTCGTCGTCCTCCGAGTAGACGGTGACCCAGAGCTTGTCCGCCGGCAGCTTGAAGTGCACGGTCAGCAGCTCCCAGGCGAAGCCGATGGCGTCCTTCTTGAAGTAGTCGCCGAAGCTGAAGTTGCCCAGCATCTCGAAGAAGGTGTGATGGCGGGCGGTGTAGCCGACGTTGTCCAGGTCGTTGTGCTTGCCGCCGGCGCGGATGCACTTCTGCGCGGTCGTGGCGCGGGAGTACGAGCGCTTGTCGAAGCCCAGGAACACGTCCTTGAACTGGTTCATGCCCGCGTTTGTGAACAGCAGCGTCGGGTCGTCGCCGGGCACGACCGGGCTCGAGGCGACGATCTGGTGACCCTTGGATTCGAAGAACTTCAGGAAGGTGTTGCGGATCTCAGCGGCTTTCATGCCTGTCCTTTTGTAGCCAAACGCTTGATTTCGCGAAGCTTTCGATTATAGGAGCGCGCCTCCGGACTCCCCGCGCGCGAACCCGGTGTCACACCCGTCACGTGGCATTGACGCCAACGCCAGTAGGATCGCGCGCCGGGTTTCGCCCCGACGAGGCCGCCCGGGCACCCCGGGTGCCCCGGAGGGGAGAACCGAACCGAACCGCCCCGTTTCCGGAGACCGACGATGGACACCAAGACCTCCCCGCTGACGCAGCTCAAGGATCCGAGCCTGCTCAAGACCGACGCGCTGATCAATGGGGAGTGGGTCGGCGGCTCGGCCCGCTTCGACATCGACGACCCCGCCACCGGCGCGGTGCTGACGCATGTGGCCAACCTGGGCGGTTCGGAGGCCGACGCGGCGATCACCGCCGCCCATGCCGCCTGGCCGGCCTGGCGGGCGAAGACCGCCAAGGAGCGCGCGGCCATCCTGATGCGCTGGTATCACCTCATGATCCAGCACGCCGACGACCTGGCCCGCATCCTGACGGCCGAGCAGGGCAAGCCGCTGGCCGAGGCGCGCGGCGAAATCGTCTACGGGGCCAGCTTCGTCGAGTGGTTCGCCGAGGAGGCCAAGCGCGTGCGCGGCGAGACCGTGCCCACGACCGACGCGACCAAGCGCTACCAGGTGATCAAGCAGCCGGTGGGCGTGTGCGCGGCCATCACGCCCTGGAATTTCCCGCTGGCGATGATCACCCGCAAGGTCGCGCCGGCCTTGGCCGCGGGCTGCCCCGTGGTGATCAAGCCGGCCGAGCAGACCCCGCTGACCGCCCTGGCCGCGGCCGAGCTGGCGCAGCGCGCCGGCATGCCGGCGGGTGTGCTGAACGTGATCACGGGGGACTCGGAGCGCTCGATCGCCATCGGGAAGGTGCTGTGCGAGAGCCCGGTGGTGCGCCACCTGTCCTTCACGGGCTCGACCGAGGTCGGCCGTCTCCTGATGGCGCAGAGCGCGCCCACGATCAAGAAGCTGTCGCTGGAGCTGGGCGGCAACGCGCCGTTCCTGGTCTTCGACGACGCGGACCTGGACAGCGCCGTCGAGGGCGCGATCGCCAGCAAGTACCGCAACGCGGGCCAGACCTGCGTGTGCGCGAACCGGCTCTACGTGCAGGCGGGCGTGTACGACGCCTTCGTCGCCAAGCTGGCGGAGAAGGTGGCGACGCTCAAGGTCGGCAACGGCTTCGAGGCCGGCGTGACGCAAGGCCCGCTGATCGACGACGCGGCCCTGGCCAAGGTCGAGCGCCATGTGGCCGACGCGGTGGAGAAGGGGGCCAAGGTGCTGATCGGCGGCGCCAAGCTGCACGACCGCTTCTTCCAGCCGACGGTGCTGTCCGACGCCAGCGCCGAGATGCTGTGCGCCCGCGAGGAGACCTTCGGCCCGGTCGCGCCGGTGTTCCGCTTCACGACCGAGGCCGAGGGCATCGCCATGGCCAACGCCACCGAGTTCGGCCTGGCGAGCTACTTCTTCAGCCGCGACATCGGCCGCATCTACCGCGTGGCGGAAGGGCTGGAGTCGGGCATGGTAGGCATCAACACAGGACTGATCTCGACGGCCGAGGTGCCCTTCGGCGGCGTCAAGCAGTCCGGCCTGGGCCGCGAGGGCGGCCATCAGGGCATCGACGAGTACGTCGAGACCAAGTACCTGTGCATCGGGGACGTCCACCGCTGATCCCCGGCCCCGGGCTCAGCGCGTCGGGGCGGTCGTCAGCGCCGGGCCGACGTAGGTCCAGAAGGAGTTGCTGGCGGTCGTCGTCGGGAAGTACCAGTACCTTCCGTCCGAGCCGGTGGCGCGGAGCTCGTAGACCTCCAGTGGCATGCCCGGCTTGTACGGGTTCAGGTAGCGGAAGCGGTCCCCGATCGCGGCCTTCCGATCGTTGGCGCCCCAGGATTTGAGCGCGGCGATGCGGCCGTTGGCGGCCAGGGCCTCGGTCTTGTCCAGGCCGAGGTAGACCCAGTGGAGGTTGTTGCTCCGGTCGATGGGGAAGTACCAGTAGCGTCCGTCGCCGCCCAGGCCCTGCAGGCTGAAGTACTCGGTCTGGCGGCTGTAGGGATTGCGGTACTCGTAGACCGTTCCCAACGTGCCCTTGCGGTCATTGCTGCCCCAGGTCTGCACGCGGTCGTCGACGATCGTGAGGTCCGGGAAGTGCGACTTGACGCAGGCCGCGTAGTCGCCGGGGGTCAAGGCCGAGTGCGGCGTCTGGTAGCCCACCAGCTTGCAGGCATAGCTGCGCCCCTCCGGATTCGCGGGGACCCAGCTGTAGTCCTGTTCCCAGTAGGTGGGCGTGGCGCCCGCGCCGCCCTCGTCGAACTGCTTCATGCCCTTGCAGCCCAGCACCTCGTCCGCCGGGACCGGCACCTTGAAGTGGGCCGCGAACGAACGGTAGTAGCTGATCCGGTTCAGCGATTGCGCCACCTCCACCGAGCCACCGCATTCGACGCCGCCGTTGATGATCTGCGTGGTCACGCCGAAGCCCGGCTTGAGGCCGTTCTGCAGGTCGCGCGCGTTGGGCTGCCAGGTGCCGTCGACGACGAACAGCATCGGCGGCTTGGGCGGCTGCGGGTACATGTAGAAGAAGACGGCGCTGGCCAGGTTCAGCCAGGTGTCGGCGACGCGCTCCGGCTGGTCCAGCAGCGTGCGCACGGTCCCGAACATCGCCAGCGAGAAGGGCCCGTAGTTGTAGTTGTAGGACAGCTGCTTGGCGCCGCGGCCGAAGTAGCTCTTGTACTCGCCGTTGCCGAAGGTGCCGCAGGGCCAGGTCTTGCCTTGCCAGGTGCCGGGATTGCACTCGCCGTTGTAGCCGCCGCGCATGTCCTCGGTCCAGCCCATCTCGCGCACCCAGCGCAGGCCCTGGCGCCATTCCGGCTCGGGCCGGTAGCTCTCGTGCGCGCCGGTCTCCTGGGCGAAGTGGGCGAACATCGTCGCCAGCGCCTTGCGGCAGATCGCGTCGGCGTCACGGCCGTCGGCATAGTCGCCGCAGACCGCGGGGAACTTCCCGATCGCGCGCAGGAAGCCCCCGTAGGTGTACTCCGGGGCGCGCAGCGGGAACAGGAACTCCCAGTCGGCCTGGGACATCAGGCGCTCGACGCGCTGGACGTTGGCGGGGTTGGCGGCGCGGTTCGGGACGATGGCCTCGACCTGGTCGTTGGGCCGGGTCGCGATGGCCCGCTTGATCGCCGTCATGACCGGGCCGCTGGTGAGGCGGGCCTCGTCGGCGGTCAGCACGGACTGCTTCAGCACGTAGCCGCCGGCGGGGGCGTCGGCGGCGGTGGCAGGCCCCGCGACCGCGAGCAGGCCGCAGAGCGACAGGACCGTCGGCCGCAGCGCGCGCGCGACGGTGGAGGAGGGCGAGCGGGACATGGGGGAGCTCCGGAATGAAAGAAGCCGGCATGCTTCCGTCACGGCCCGGAAACCGCCATGCCGCCGATCTGCAGGAGTGGGCGGGGCGAATCGCATCAAGAGGTGGGTCATTCCCAGTCCTTGGTCAGACTTGTCGGTGGCTCGGTCTCAGGACCCTGGCAAGGCGGCCATCCGCTCGGCCAGGTAGTCCAGGAAGCAGCTGATGCGCGAGGCCAGCGCGGTGTTGCGGTAATAGACCGCGTGCACCGGCTGGCGGGTGTCGACGGTGTGGGAGGCCAGCACCTGCACCAGCGTCCCGTCGGCCCGGTCCTGCGCCGTCATGAAGTCCGACAGCGACACCAGCCCCTGGCCCGCGATCGCGAGCTGCCGCAGGGTCTCGCCGCTGGAGGCGCTCAGCGTCGCGGCGATGGCATAGCCCTCGCCGCCGGACCAGCGCAACGGCCAGGTGTTGAGGCTCTCCGGCGCGGTGAAGCCCAGCAGCTGATGGGCGCTCAACTGCTCGACCCGGGTCGGCCGGCCGTGCGCGGCCAGGTAGGCCGGGCTCGCCAGCACCTTGAGGCGGAAGCTGCCCAGCGGCCGCGCGTGCAGCGAGGAATCGGCCAGCGTGCCGATGCGCAGCGCGACATCGGTGCGCTGTTCCAGCAGGTCGATGATCTGGTCGCTGCTGTTGAGCTCCAGCTCGATCTGCGGGAAGCGCTCGCGGAAACCGCCGATCAGCGGCACCAGCACATGCAGCATGAAGGGGGAGGCGGCATTGATGCGCAGCCGCCCGGCCGGCTGGTCGCGGCGCAGCGCGAGCTGCTCTTCCGCCTCCTCGACCGATGCGAGGACCTTGCGCGCGCGGGACAGGAAGAACTGGCCCTCCTCGGTCAGCTCCAGCCGGCGCGTCGAGCGCCGCATCAGCGTCGTGCCCAGCTTCTGCTCGAGCCGGCTCAGCGCGCGGCTGACGGCGGAGACCGTCTGCCCGAGCTGCTCCGACGCGGCGCTGATGGAGCCCGCGTCCACGATGGCGGCGAGGACGGCGAGCTCGTCGAGGGTGCTCTTCATCGCATGGCTCCGTTTCTGTGCGGGGGGCTGTCTCGGCCCTGTTGCTGGGATCGCCGCATCATATTTGCGTTGAAGGCAAGAATCATTTGGTCAGTCGAGGCTTTTTCCGCAAGTCGCGAATGCGCACACTGGCGCCCATCGCCACCTCACCGCAGGAATCCTCATCATGCCCATCGCCCTGTGGGCGCTGACCGTCAGCGCCTTCGCCATCGGGACCACCGAATTCGTCATCGTGGGCCTGATCCCCACCATGGCCGCCGACCTGGGCGTGAGCCTGCCGTCGGCGGGCCTGCTGGTCTCGCTCTACGCCCTGGGCGTCGCCATCGGCGCGCCGGTGCTCACCGCGCTGTCGGGCCGCTGGCCGCGCAAGCAGCTGCTGCTCGCGCTGATGCTGCTGTTCACCGCCGGCAACCTGCTGGCGTGGCTCGCGCCGGGCTACGGCGCGCTGGTGGTCGCCCGCGTGCTGACCGGGCTGGCGCACGGCGTGTTCTTCTCCATCGGCTCGACCATCGCCACCAGCCTGGTCCCGCGCGAGAAGGCCGCCAGCGCCATCGCCACCATGTTCTCCGGCCTGACCGTCGCCCTGGTGACCGGCGTGCCGCTGGGCACCTTCGTGGGCCAGCACTTCGGCTGGCGCGCCACCTTCCTGGCCGTCGCCGCGCTGGGCCTGGTCGCCTTCGTCGCCAGCCTCGTCTTCGTGCCGCGCAAGCTGGCCCAGCCCGCGCCCGCCAGCCTGCTGCACCAGCTGGAGCCGCTGCGCCAGCCGCGCCTGCTGCTGGTCTACGCGATGACGGCCGTCGGCTACGGCGGTTCCTTCATCGCCTTCACCTACCTCGCGCCCATCCTCCAGCAGATCAGCGGCATCTCCGCCAACGGCGTCAGCCTGGTGCTGCTGGTCTACGGCGTGTCGGTCGCCGTGGGCAATGTCTGGGGCGGCAAGCTCGCGGACCGGCGCGGCCCCGTCGGCGCGCTCAAGCTGATCTTCCTGGGCCTGGCCGCCGTGCTGTTCGTGCTCAGCGTCACCGCGCACTCGCCGATCGCCGCCGTGCTGACGGTGCTGGCCTGGGGCGCCTTCGCCTTCGGCAACGTGCCCGGCCTGCAGGTCTACGTCGTGCAGCAGGCCGAGGCGCATGCGCCCAAGGCGGTCGACGTCGCCTCGGGCCTGAACATCGCCGCCTTCAACGTCGGCATCGCGGCCGGCGCCTGGGGGGGCGGCCTGATCGTCGAGCACCTGGGCCTGATCCACACCCCCTGGATCGGCGCGATCGTCGTGCTGGGCGCCTTCGCGTTGACCGTGCTGGCCGGCCGCCTGGACCGCCGCCATCCGCTGCCCAAGCGCGCGGCCGGCGCGGCGCCGATCGCCGTCGGCCACTGAGCGCCCTCGCTTCCCCCCGTGCGGCGCCACCGCGCGCCGCCTCCCACGTCCTGATGTCTCCCTGGAGTTCCCGATGAACCACACCTCCACCGCCCCCCGCGCCGATGTCGGCATCCCGATGACCGCGCTGGGCCTGGGCACCTTCCGCCTGCAGGGCCGGACCGTGATCGACGCCGTCAGGAGCGGCCTGCGACTGGGCTACCGCCACATCGACACGGCGCAGATCTACGGCAACGAGGCCGAGGTCGGCCAGGCCATCGCCGAGAGCGGCGTGCCGCGTGAACAGATCTTCGTCACGACCAAGATCTGGATCGAGTCGCTGAGCGCCGACCGCCTGATCCCCAGCCTGCGCGAGAGCCTGCGCAAGCTGCGCATGGACGCCGTCGACCTGACGCTGATCCACTGGCCCTCGCCGGGCAACGCGGTGGCGCTGAAGGAGACGCTGGACGCGCTGATCGAGGCCCGGCAACTGGGGCTGACGCGCGCGATCGGTCTGTCGAACTTCACCGTCGCGCAGATGCGGGAAGCGGTGGCGCTGGTCGGTGCCGGCGAGCTGGCGACCAACCAGGTCGAGATCCACCCGTTCCTGCAGAACCGCGCCGTCGTCGAGGCCGCGAGGTCGCTGGGCCTGCACCTGACCGCCTACATGCCGCTGGCCTACGGCAAGGTCATGACCGAGCCGGTGATGCTGGACATCGCCGCCAAGCACGGCACGTCGGCCGCGAACGTGTCGCTGGCCTGGCTGTTGCAGCAGGGCTTCTCCGTGATCCCCTCGTCGACCCGGCCGGCCAACCAGGCGGCCAACCTGGACGCCCCGCGCCTGCGCCTGGACGATGCGGACATGGCCCGCATCGCCACGCTGGACCGCGGCGAGCGCCTGGCCAATCCGGACTTCGCGCCGGCCTGGGACTGAGCGCGCCCACGGACGTCCGCGCCCGAGCGGGCGTCCACCGCGCGCGGTGATGCCGGCGCGGTGATGCGTCGCGCCGACGAGCCTCCGCGGGTGGAGGCTCTTCATCTCCTCATTTGTGGAACGGTCATTCCAATAACGGCTACAGTCGCGGCCATGGCAAGACCCAAGCTGTTCGATCCCGACGAGGCGCTGGACGCCGCAGTGGCCGTGTTCCGCGATCACGGCTATGCCGGCGCGTCCGCGGAGATGCTCACCGAGGCCATGCAGATCGGGAAGCAGAGCCTCTACAACACCTTCGGCGGCAAGTGGCCGCTGTACTGCCGCGCGCTCGAGCGCTACGCGCAGACCGAGACCACCGCGCACATCACGGCGCTTCAGGGCGGCGACAGCGCGATGGCCGGCATCGAACGGATGATGAAGCGCGTCGTGACGCAGGCGCGCCTGCCTTGTCTGGGCGTGAGCTGCGTCGCCGAGTTCGGCAGCGACAGCGAAGGCAGCCCCGAGCTGGCCCGCATCCGCGAGGCGGGCGGTCGCGCCATGCGGGCGCTGCTGGTCGAGAAGATCCGGCAGGCGCAGGTCGACGGCGAGCTGGCCGGGACGCTGGAGGCGCATCACGCGATGGCCTTCCTGATCGCCAACATCGCCGCGCTGCGGCTGGCCGCGCGCGGCGGCGCCGGCGACACCGAACTGCGCGCGATGGCGCGGCTGTCGCTGCAGGCGCTCAAGTAATTCTTCCGCGGGGTGCCTTGGTGGCGCCCCTTCTTTTTCTCTATTGTGGAACGATTGTTCAAGTAAAGGAGCCCACGATGAAAGCCATGGTGATGACCCGGCCCGGCGGACCGGAAGTGATGGACTGGCTGGCACGTCCCGACCCCGTGCCGGGGCCGGGACAGGTGCTGGTCGAGGTGGCGGCCGCCGGTGTCAACTTCATGGACATCGGCGTGCGGCGCGGCGGCTTCTGGTCCGAGTTCGCCTACCCGAAGCCGCTGGGCGTCGAGGGCGCGGGGCGGGTGCTGGCGGTGGGCGAGGGCGTGCGGGACCTCGTGCCGGGCCGGCGCGTGGCCTGGGTGTACGCGCCGGGCAGCTACGCGGACAAGCTGCTGGTCCCGGCGGCCTCCCTGGTGCCACTGCCGGACGCGATCGACGACCGCACCGCGGCGGCCGTGATGATGCAGGGCCTGACCGCCAGCCATTTCGCGACCGAGTTCCATCCGATCCAGCCGGGCGAGATCGCGCTGGTCCATGCGGCGGCCGGCGGGCTGGGGCTGCTGCTCACGCAGATCATCAAGCTGCGCGGCGGGACGGTGATCGGTCGCGTGTCCTCCGCGGACAAGGTCCGGGCCGCCCAGGCCGCGGGCGCGGACCACGTGATCGTCGACCGGGAGGGCCGTTTCGCCGACGAGGTCATCCGACGCTCCGACGGCGGCGTGCACGTGGTCTACGACGGCTCGGGCCCGGCGACCTTCCAGGGTTCGATGGACGCCTTGCGGCCGGCGGGCACCTTCGCCTGGTTCGGCCCCGTGCTGGGCGGCCCGGCGCCGATCGACGTGATGGCGCTGCCGCGCAGCATCAAGCTCGGCTATCCCGTCTTCATGGACCACGTGCGCACCACGCAGCGATTGCGTGAGCGCTCGCGGCAGCTGTTCGACTGGATCGAGGCGGGGCAGCTGCAGGTGCGGGTCGGGGGCGAGTTCCCGCTCGGCGAGGTCGCCCGCGCCCACGAGGCGATGGAGAGCCGGACCACGATCGGCAAGCTCTTGCTGATTCCCTGAACCGGGACGGCCACCGGCTTGCGGCGGGGCGGTCGGGCGGCGACGATCGTGCGGCGTGAAGTTTTTCTCGCTCGACACGAGTGGTGACAGGTCGCGGCGACGCGAATCGGCTTACAAGGCGAAGCCTTCGCATCCCGACCGTCCCATGTTCCTGCTCCGCCCCCGCTCGAAACCCGCCGCCGACTCGCAGGAGCCCGTGATGGATCCGATCGACCCCACCCCTGGCGCCGAGGCCACGCCCCAGACGGACGCCGGGCTGCCCGACGGATCGGCGGTTGCCCCGGCGACGGCCGAGGGCGAAGGCGACGACCGCGCGGGGGCCGCCGGGTCGGCCACGACCGGTCAAGCCACCGAGGCGGGAGAGTTGCCCGCCGAACGCGAGATCGAGCGCCGCAGCACGCCTCGTCGCGGGGTGCCGCTGGGCCCGGCCTTCCGGGCCGCGTTCACCTGGATGGGGAAGTCGCGCGACTTCATCCTGGACGACCTGTCGCTGGGCGGTGTCGGCATGCGGGCGCCGTTGGAGTTCGGCCGGGGCATCCATCCGGGCCAGACCCTGCGCCAGGTGCGCCTGACGCTGGATGTGCACGGGGAACTGGTCGTCGACCTGCACGTGCGGTCGCGCCGGGGCTTCCGGTCCTTCCTGGCGGGCGAGCAAGCCTACCTGGGCTGCCAGTTCGGCACCCTCGGTCCGCGGGAGCAGGCCGAGCTGCAACGCGTGCTCGCGCTGCTGGATCCGGCGCGATACGGGCAATAGGGGAGCAGGGCAGCAGGCCGCGGAACGAGCGGACGCGGCCGGATCGTCGGCGGGCGACGTCGGTCGGATCAGGGTGGGGGCGTGGACGCGACGACCGGGAACCGGTCGGTGGAGCGGGCGAAGGGAGTCGAACCCTCGTCATTGGCTTGGGAAGCCAAGGTAATAGCCGTTATACGACGCCCGCTTCGGACATCCGCCGCGGCCATCTCGGCGCGGGGACGGGCCGCAGTGTAGCGCGGGCGGACGCCGGTTCCGGCGACGTCGCGCACCCTCGCGCGGGCGGCCAGCGACCCTGGCGACCGTCAGGCTGTCAGAAACGTGTTGGAATGCTGAACATTCCCTGAACGCCTGTGCCCCGGACCCGTCGCGCGACCGCCACGACCCCGGACCGGCCGGCGTTTCCGTCGTTCCTGCCGAGCAGGCGATCGGCGGCGCGATCGCCGCGTCTCGCCCCGTCGCCGCCGTCCCGCCGCACCCGCCCATGTCCGCCGCTCCGCCCATCGATGCCTCCGACCTCTCCGCCGAGTCGCTGCCGCCCGGCGTCCATACCGGCTGGGCCCTGCTGGCGCTGGCCATCGGCGGCTTCGCCATCGGCACGACCGAGTTCGCGGCCATGAGTCTGGTTCCGTTCTTCGCGCCCGACCTGGGCATCGACGCCCCCACCGCCGGCCACGTGATCAGCGCCTACGCGCTGGGCGTGGTGGTGGGCGCGCCGCTGCTGGCGGTGCTGGGCGCCCGCGTGCCGCGCCGCACGCTGCTGATCCTGCTGATGCTGGCCTTCGCCGTGGGCAACGTGCTCAGCGCGATCGCGCCCAGCTACCACGCGATGCTGCTGTTCCGCTTCCTGAGCGGCCTGCCGCATGGGGCCTACTTCGGCGTCGGCGCGCTGGTGGCGGCCTCGATGGTCGCGCCGGAGCGGCGCTCCCGCGCGGTCAGCTTCATGATGCTGGGCCTGACGGTGGCCACCATCGTCGGCGTGCCGCTGGCCAACGCGCTGGGGCAGTGGGCCGGGTGGCGCTGGGGCTTCGGCGTCGTCGCCGTGCTGGCGCTGACGACCGCGGCGCTGGTGGCGATGCATGCGCCGCGCGACCGCGTCCAGCCCGGCGCCAGTGCGATGCGCGAGCTCGGCGCGCTGGGCCGGCGCCAGGTCTGGCTGACGCTGGGCATCGCGACCATCGGCTTCGGCGGCATGTTCGCCGTCTACACCTACCTGGGCTCGACGTTGATCGAGGTCACCGGCACCGGCCCCGGCATGCTGCCGGTGGTGCTGAGCGTGTTCGGCATGGGCATGACGGCGGGCACCATCGCCGCCGCCTGGGCGGCGGACCGCGCGTTGATGACCACCGTCGGCGGGCTGCTGCTGTGGAGCGCCGCCTCGCTGGCGCTGTATCCGTTCGCGGCGGGTCACCTGGGCACGCTGATCCCGGTGGTCTTCCTGATCGGCTGCGGCGGCGGGCTGGGCACCGTGCTGCAGACCCGGCTGATGGACGTCGCCGGCGAGGCGCAGACCCTGGCCGCCGCGCTCAACCACTCGGCCTTCAACGCGGCCAACGCGCTGGGGCCCTGGCTGGGCGGGATGGCGATCGCCGCCGGGCTGGGCTGGACCTCGACCGGCTGGGTCGGGGTGGTGCTGGCCTTCGGCGGACTGGCCTTCTGGGGCGTGTCACTGGCGGTGGACCGGCGCGCGCGCGGGACTTCCCTCAACCGGCGATAATCCGCGGCTTTGCGGCGCATCTCCGGGGCCATCCCGGAACCAGCGGGCCGCGCGTGTCCGACGCCGAGGGGCGTCCTCTGGAGAGATTCACATGGCCGACTGGCTGCCGCCGACGCGTTACTGGGTGCTGGCGATCTTCATCGCCTCGGCGCTCTATGCCCACTTCCGGGGCCGCGTCCGATTCAAGCTGTCGCGCGCGCTGACCGACTTCACCGTGCTGATCTCCCCGATCAACGCGGTCATGTACCTGTTCTCGCGCGCCCCGGCGACGCCCTACATCAAGACCGACCAGTTCCAGGAGCTGCAGCTGCTGCGCGACAACTGGCAGGTCATCCGCGACGAGGCCCTGCGTTTGAACGACGAGGGCTACATCAAGGCGGCCTCGGGCTACAACGACATCGGCTTCAACTCGTTCTTCCGCACCGGGTGGAAGCGCTTCTACCTGAAGTGGTACGACCGGGACATGGACTCGGCGCAGCAGCTGTGCCCGCAGACGGTGGCGCTGCTCAAGCGCATCCCGACGGTGAAGGCGGCGATGTTCGCGTCGCTGCCCCCCGGTGCGCGCCTGGTGCGGCACCGAGATCCGTACGCGGGGTCGCTCCGGTATCACCTGGGGCTGACGACGCCCAACGATCCGGGCTGCTACATCGACGTCGACGGCCAGCAGTACCACTGGCGCGACGGCGAGGACGTGATCTTCGACGAGACCTTCATCCATTACGCCGAGAACACCACGCAGCAGCAGCGCGTGATCCTGTTCTGCGACGTGGAGCGGCCGCTGTTCTTCGCGCCGACGCGCTGGCTGAACCGCTGGTTCGGGAAGCTGGTGATGACCGCCGCGGCGACGCAGAACCTGGAGAGCGAGCCCATCGGCGGACTCAACAAGTTCTTCTATCACGCCTACAAGGTGCGGCTGTTCTTCAAGGCGTTCAAGGCGAAGAGCCGCACGGGCTACTACATCACCAAGTGGGTGCTGATCCTGGGCATCCTGGCGGCGATCTTCATCTGACGGGGACGACGCCCGTCACAACGACAACTGGCTCCCTGCGGGAGCCAGTTGTCGTTTGGGGGCTTGTCGCCTTCGCGGCCGAGGGCCCTTGGCCCCACGGCCGCTCGGCGACCCGGCGGCTTGGTGAATCCGACCCAGCGACCGGCTGTCAGGGAGCGAAGCAAGGCGGTGGCCCGGTCCGGGCGGAGCAAGGCGGTGGCCTGGTGCGGGCGGAGCAAACCGGTGGCCCGGTGCGGGCGGAGCGAGCCGATGGCCCGGTGCGGGCGGAGCGAGCCGATGGCTTGGTGGATCAGACCTGGTCGCCGGCTTGAGCCACGGCAGAGATGGCGCCGGTCAGACGGGGGCAGTCTCTTTCTCGAGTTGCGCGGCCAGCGCGCCGGCCTGCGGGCCGAAGGCGTAGGCGTCCATGCCCAGGCAGCCGAAGGTGACGCCCTCGTGCAGGCGCAGCGGGGCGTCCTCGCGGCCACCGGCGCCGGCGGCGACGTACCAGGGCAGCAGGTGCTCGTCGGTCGGATGCATCAGCACCGCGCCCGGGGCCTGACGGCGGTAGTCGGCCAGGGCGTCCCAGTCGCGGGCCGCGGAGCGCTCCGCCATCCAGCCGCGGAAGGCGGCCGATTCGGGCATCTCGGGCGACTTCTCCTCGGGCCGCTGGCCGGCGCCGTTCGGGCGGAACAGCAAGCGCAGGTTGTGGGTGATGCTGCCGGTCGCCAGGATCAGCACCCCCTCGCGCGACAGGGCCGCCATCCGCTCGCCCAGCGCCATCAGCGTGGCCGGCGAGGCCTGCGGGTCGAAGGCCAGCGGCACGACGGGGACGTCGGCCTCGGGATAGATGTAGCGCAGCGCGGTCCAGATGCCGTGATCCAGGCCGCCGTGGTCGATGACCGGCACGCCCAGCGCCGCGCCGACGGCCGCGGCGAGCGCCGGATCGCCGGACGCGTCGTAGCGCAGCTGGTAGAGCGCGGGCGGGAAGCCGCCGAAGTCGTAGATCGCCTCGTGCCGGGCGCCGCCCAGCAGCACCGACTCGCGCGCGGTCGTGTGGGCGGAGACGGCGAGCACCGCCTTCGGCCGGCCCCAGCCGGCGTCCAGCGCGTCGCCCAGGCGCCGCATGAAGCGGCCGGCGTCGCCCGGCTCCAGCGCGATCATCGGGGAGCCGTGCGAGACGAACAGGGGAGGGAGGACGGAGTTCATGACGACCATTGGACGCCGCGCCCCGCGCGCCATCGTCAAAACCGCTTGCACGGACTGTTCAAGCCGACTGCACGACGGCATGACCTCCCGGCAGCCGGGCACGCGCTTCGCTACAGTCCGCGCATGAGCGCGCATTCCACCCCCTCGTCCGCAGGCCCGACGCAAGCGACCACCCCCAGCCGGCCCGCGGCCGACGCGCCCCGCCGGCGCCCGCCCTCGCTGTGGCGCCAGAGCGCGCTCCAGACCTGGCGCGACGCCCGCGCCGGTGAGCTCCATCTGCTGGTCCTGGCCCTGATGCTGGCGGTGGCGGCGGTCTGCGCCGTGGCCTTCCTGTCGGACCGCCTCGACCAGGGGCTGCGCCGCGACGCCGCTCAGCTGCTGGGGGGCGACGCGGTCGTCGCCAGCGACCAGCCCACGCCCGCCGCGGTGAAGGACCTGGCCGCCAGGCTCCACCTGCGCACCGTGGACACGCTCAATTTCCCCAGCATGGCGCGCGCCAACGAGGACCAGGGCGGCGGCAGCCGGCTGGTGGCGGTCAAGGCCGTGGGCGCCAGCTATCCGCTGCGCGGCGCGCTGTCGCTGAAGGACGGCCGTCAGGTGGGCGCGCCGGAGGCGGGCACCGTGTGGGCGGATGCCGGGGTGCTCAGCGCGCTGGGCCTGAAGGTGGGCGATCCGCTGCTGCTGGGCGACAGCACGCTGCGCATCGCCGGCGAGATCGCCAACGAGCCGGACCGCGGCGCGGGCTTCCTGAACTTCGCCCCGCGCGTGATGCTGGCGCAGTCGGACCTGGCCGCGACCGGCCTGGTCCAGCCCGCCAGCCGCATCACCTACCGCTACGCGGTGATCGGCGCCGAACTCGCGGTGAAGCAGTTCAACGCCGAGACCACCCAGCAGATGAAGTCCGGCAACTGGCGCGGCGTGCGTCTGGAATCGCTGGAGACCGGCCGGCCCGAGATGCGCCAGACGCTGGACCGCGCGACCAAGTTCCTGAACCTGGTGGCCCTGCTGGCCGCCTTGCTGGCGGCGATCGCCGTCGCGCTGGCCGCTCGCGAGTTCGCCAATCGCCATCTGGACGACTGCGCCATGCTGCGCGTGCTCGGCCAGCCGCAGCGCCGGCTGGCCTGGGTGTTCACGCTGGAGTTCGCCGGTGTCGGCTTCATCGCCAGCGCCATCGGCGTGCTGCTGGGCTTCCTGCTGCATTACGGCTTCATCGCGCTGCTGGCGGGGCTGATCTCGGTGGACCTGCCGGCGGCCGGCATCTGGCCGGTGCTGCTGGGCCTGGGCATGGGCATGAGCCTGCTGCTGGGCTTCGGCCTGCCCCCCGTGCTGCAGCTGGCCTCGGTGCCGCCGCTGCGCGTGATCCGGCGCGAGCTGGGCCGGCCCAAGCTGGGCTCGCTGGCGGTGCTGGTCGCCGGCGTCGCCGGCTTCGCCGCGGTGCTGACCGCGCTATCGGCCGACTGGCGCCTGGGCCTGATCGCCACGGGCGGTTTCGCCGTGGCGCTGGGCCTCTTCGCGCTGCTGGCCTACGGCGCGGTGATCGCGCTGCGCAAGCTGGTCCCGCAGGCCGGCGCGCCGCGCTGGCTGCTGCTGGCCACGCGACAGGTCGCGGCCCGGCCCGCGTTCGCGGTGCTGCAGGTGGGTTCGCTGTCGCTGGGCCTGCTGGCCCTGGCGCTGCTGGTGCTGCTGCGCACCGACCTGATCACCAGCTGGCGCGCCGCCACGCCGGCCAACGCCCCCGACCGCTTCGTCATCAACATCCAGCCGGACCAGGCCCAGGGCTTTCGCGCGGACCTCGACCAGGCGGGCGTCAAGGACTACGACTGGTACCCGATGATCCGCGGCCGCCTGGTCGCGATCAACGGCACCGCGGTGCGCGCCAGCCAGTTCACCGAGGAACGCGCCCAGCGTCTGGTCGAACGCGAGTTCAACCTCAGCCACAGCGGCACGCTGCCCTCGCACAACCAGCTTTCCGGTGGCGCCTGGACGCCCGAGGAGAAGGACGGCGTCAGCGTCGAGCAGGGCCTGGCCGACCAACTGGGCCTGAAGCTCGGCGACCGCATCAAGTTCGACATCGCCGGCATGCTGATCGAGTCGAGGATCACCTCGCTGCGCAAGGTGGACTGGGGCTCGATGCGGGTCAACTTCTTCGTGCTCTATCCGCGCGCCGACATGCCGGAACTGCCGGTGAGCTACATCTCCGCCTACCGATCGCCAGCGGGGCAGGGCGCGCCGGCCGCGCTGGATCGCAAGCTGGTCAACGAGTTCCCCAACCTGACCATGATCGACGTCTCCGCCGAGCTGGCGCAGGTGCAGGGCGTGCTCGAGCAGGTGATCATGGCCGTGCAGCTGCTGTTCGCGGTCGCGCTCGCGCTGGGCGTGGTCGTGCTGCTGGTGGCCGCGGTCGGCTCACGCGACGCGCGTACCCGCGAGTTCGCGCTGATGCGGGCCTTCGGCGCGTCGAGCAAGCTGATGGCCTCGGTGCAGCGGGCGGAGCTGCTGGGGCTGGGGGCGCTCGCGGGCCTGCTGGCCGGTGGCGCGGCGCAGGCGCTGGGCTGGGCGCTGACGCATTACGCCTTCGAGTTCGAATGGCAGTTCAAGCCCTGGGTGCTGATCGGCACCACGATCGGCGGCGCCGTGCTGGCGCAGCTCGCCGGCTGGTGGGCGCTGCGCGGGGTGCTGCAGCGTCCCGTGGTGCAGACGCTGCGCGAGGCCGACACGAACTGAGGTCGCCCCCATGGCCGCGCTGAGAGGCCGTGTTTGACGGCTCGCGGCTGCGTCGCGGCATCGGGCCGTGGGCCCGGGCCTCGTGGTCGCGGGGACAAGACCTGACCCTCGCGACCCGGGGCGGCGAGGGCCCGGCCACTCAGCCCGTCAGAACGTTTCCCAGTCGCCGTCGTCCGCCTTGGGGGCGGGCGCGGGCGATGGGGCGGGCGTCGGCCTTGGCGCGGGCGACGTGGCGGACACGGACACGGGGGCCGACGAGGCTCCCGCGGCGGCGGTCACGGGCTTGGCCGCGGGACGCGGGCCGGCCTTCATCGTGTAGGCCTTGGGCTTGTCCTCGGACTTCGCGGCCGAGGCCGAGGCGCCTGCGCCCGAGCCGGCCGTGGTGCTCGCCGACTTGGCCGCGGCGCTGGTCTTGGCGGCCGCATGCCGGACCGTCGACGCCGCCGAGGCGGACGCGCTGTCGTTGCCCAGCCGGAACACCGACACGATCTCGGTCAGCCGATGGGCCTGGTCCTTGAGGCTCTCCGCCGCGGCGGCCGATTCCTCGACGAGCGCGGCGTTCTGCTGCGTCATGCGGTCCAGCTGCGTCACCGCGTCGTTGACCTGCGCGATGCCGCCGCTCTGTTCGGTGGACGCGGCGGTGATCTCGCCGATGATGTCCGTCACCCGCTGCACGCTGTGCACGATGTCGTTCATCGACGCGCCCGCCGCCTCGACCAGGCGCGAGCCGGTCTCCACGCGATCGACGCTGGCGCCGATCAGCGCCTTGATCTCCTTCGCCGCCTCGGCGCTGCGCTGCGCCAGGGTGCGGACCTCGCCGGCCACGACCGCGAAGCCGCGCCCCTGCTCGCCGGCCCGCGCGGCTTCCACCGCCGCGTTCAGCGCCAGGATGTTGGTCTGGAAGGCGATGCCGTCGATGACACCGATGATGTCGTTGATCTTCTTGGAGCTGGCGTTGATCTCGTCCATGGTCGAGACCACCTGGCTCACCACCTCGCCGCCCTTGGCCGCCGCGCTCGACGCGCTGGACGCGAGCTGGTTGGCGGTCTGCGCGGCGTCGGCCGTCTGACGCACGGTGGCGGTCAGCTCCTCCATCGAGGAGGCCGCCTGCTGCAGGTTGGACGCGGTCTGCTCGGTGCGCTGCGACAGGTCCTGCGCGCCGATGGCGATCTCGCTGGAGGCGGTCGAGATCGAGTTGCTGGCCGATCGCACGTCCAGCAGGATGCGCTGGATCTTCTCCGCGAAGACATTGAAGGAGGCCGCGATGCGGCCGACCTCGTCGCGCCCGCCGGCCGGGAGACGCTGCGTCAGGTCGCCGTCGCCGGCGCTGATGTCGTCCAGCGCGGCGCGCACCTGGTCCACGCCCCGCAGCATCGCGGTGATGGTGCCGGTCATCGCCAGCGCGGCGATGGCCATCATGATCAGCGCGGTGATCACGGCGGTGCGCAGCAGCGCGCTCAGCGAGGCCAGCGCCTCGTCCTTGCGCGCCGCGACGAAGAGCTGCCAGTCGGTGTCGGGCACCGGCGTGCCGCTGATCAGGAACTTGTTGTCGCCGACTTTGGCCTCGACCCAGCCCGCCTTCGGATCGAGCGCGTCCTTGAGGGCGGCCGCGGTCAGCTGCTCGGACACGGCGCTGGCGTCCTTGAGCGCGAGCGAGGCGTCCGGATGCGCGACCACCTTGCCGTCCTTGGACAGCAGGAAGGCGAAGCCGTTGGGCGTGGGCTTGATCGCCTTGACCGTGGCGACCACGTCGTCCAGGAACACGTCGGAGGCGATCACCGCCTTGGTCCCGCCGCCGCTCTTGTCGGCCGTCGCGAAGGTCACGACCAGTCGGCCCTTGGACGCGTCCATGTAGGGCGCCGTCAGCACCACGCCGGAGGCCTGCGCCGCGCCGGTGTACCAGGGGCGGCTGGTGGGGTCGTAATCGGCGGGGAGGTTCTGCGGGACGTTGAAGACGATCTTCTTGTCGGCGAAGCCGACGTAGGCCGCCTCCAGCCGCCCGGATTTCTGCGCCTGCTGGAGCAGGGGCACCGGATCCGCCGCGCTCACCGCGGGCTGCAGCGCCAGCACGATGTCGCGCTGCGTGCGGACCCACTGGTGGATCGCGTCGGCGCGCGCCGCGGCCAATTCGTCCAGCGCGTCCGAGACCTGCTGCTCGGTATGACCGCGCACGGTCAGGTAGTTGGCCACCGTGATCGCCAGCAGCGTCAACGCGACGATGCCGACACCCAGCGAGATCAATCGTGTCTTGATCGAGTCGAACATGAACCGGACCTCCGAAGTGGCTTGCTCCGGGCAAGGGGCGTCCGCTCATGAACGGGGACGCTCCGCTCGCCGACTCCCTTTGGGACTCCGACTACTGCTACTGCTACTGCTGCTGCCCAAGTGAAAACGCCCGGCGATGCCGGGCGTTTCATTCGATCAGGCGGCGGTCATCGCATCCATCAGACCCATGTCCGCGCTGGACATGAGGCCCTCGATGTCGATGAGGATCAGCATGCGCTCGGCGACGGCGCCGATGCCCATGATGAAGCTGGTGTTGACCGTGCTGGAGCTCAGCTCCGGCGCCGGACGGATCACGTCGCGGTTGAGCTCGAGCACGTCGGACACCGAGTCCACCACCGCGCCGACGACGCGGTTCTTGACGTTCAGCACGATCACGACGGTGAAGCTGTTGTACTCGGCCGTGGCGCAGCCCAGCTTCAGACGCAGGTCGACGATGGGGACGATCACGCCGCGCAGGTTGACGACGCCCTTGATGAAGTCGGGCGCGTTGGCGATGCGGGTGGGCTGCTCGTAGGAACGGATCTCCTGGACCTTCAGGATGTCGATGCCGTATTCCTCCTGGCCCAGGCGGAAGGTCAGGTATTCGCCGCTCGCGGGCGCGGCGCTGGCGGCGCCTTGGGGGACCAGGGCACCGGAGCCTGCTTGCACGACTTGCGTGCCGGGTTGTTGGACGATTTCCATGTGTGACCTCTTGAGCGGCGGATTAGAAGGTTTCCCAGTCGCCGTCGGCGGCGGTGGTTGCCGGAACCGCCGGCGCGGGAGTGAAGGGGGCGGGCGCCGCCTTGGGCGCGACCGTGGATTTTGCGGCGAAGCCGGTCGTCGCGGCCGACTTGACGGCGCTCTTGGCGCCCGTCTTCGTGACCGGCTTGACGGACTTGGCCGCGGCCTTCACCGGCTTGGGGGCCGGCGCGGCGACGGCGGCCGGCTTGGGCGTCGACACCGGCGCGGTCGTCGGCTTCACGGCGGCGAGTTGCGGCTCGGTCTTCGCGGCCGGCTTGGCGGCGCCCGTGGACGCGAACAGCGCCGAGCTCGTCGCGGCGTTGCCGCCCACGCGGAAGCGGTCGACCACCGAGCCCAGGCGCTCGGCCTGGTCCTTCAGGCTCTCGGCGGCGGCGGCGGATTGCTCCACCAGCGCGGCGTTCTGCTGGGTCATCTGGTCCAGGTTGCTGACGCCCTGGTTGACCTGGCTGATGCCGTCGCTCTGCTCGCTGGAGGCGGCGGTGATCTCGCCGATGATGTCGGTCACGCGCTGCACGCTGGCGACGATGTCGCTCATGGTCGTGCCCGCTTCCTGCACCAGGCGCGAGCCGGTCTCGACCCGCTCGACGCTGGCGCCGATCAGGGTCTTGATCTCGCGCGCGGCCTCGGCGCTGCGCTGGGCCAGCGAGCGCACCTCGCCCGCCACCACCGCGAAGCCGCGGCCCTGTTCACCGGCGCGCGCGGCCTCGACCGCGGCGTTCAGCGCCAGGATGTTGGTCTGGAAGGCGATGCCATCGATCGTGCCGATGATGTCGCTGATGCGCTTGGAGCTGGTGTTGATCTCGTCCATCGTCGAGACCACCTGGCTCACCACGTCGCCGCCCTTGGCCGCCGCGCCGGAGGCGGAGGAGGCCAGCTGGTTGGCGGTGCGGGCGCTGTCGGCGGTCTGCTTGACGGTACCGGTCAGTTGCACCAGCGAGGAGGCGGCCTCCTGCAGGTTCGACGCGGTCTGCTCGGTCCGGCTGGACAGGTCCTGGTTGCCGGAGGCGATCTCCACCGACGCGGTGCGGATCGAATCGGCGGCGGTGCGCAGCTGGCCGACCATGGCCTGCAGCGCCTCCTGCATGCGATGCAGCGAGCGCATCAGCTTGGACGCCTCGTCCACGCCCTCGACCGGCTTCATCGCGCGCGACAGGTCGCCCTCGGCGATCGCGGCGGCCAGGGCCTCGGCCTCGGCCAGCGGGGCGCAGATGGTCTGCATGTTCAGCAGGGTCAGCGGCACCACGATCACGGCGGCGAAGACCAGGACCAGCACGAAGGTGGTCAGCACGCCGCCTTGCGTGCTCTCGATGCCCTTGCGCATGTCCTCGGACTGCGCTTCCAGGCGCTTGCTCAGTTCGTCGAGCTGCTTCTCGGCCTCGACCACCTGGTCCTTGGCGGGTTGCAGCAGGCGGTCGGCCACGGCGGCGTGGTCGTAGGCGCCGGACTCCAGCTGGGTGACGACGTTCGCGGCCTTGGCGGCGTAGGTCTCCAGCGCGGCCTGCAGCTTCTTGATCGCGTCCTGGTCGTCGGCCGAGCTCAGCTTGGCCAGTTCGCCCAGTTCGTCGGAAGCCTTCTTGCGGGCGGCGTCCCACTTGGCGTGGCGCTCCTTCACCACCTCGGGCTTCTCGTAGTTGATGATCATGTCCTTCTCATGGACACGCAGTTTTCCCATCGTGTTCGTGAGATCGCTGATCAGGTTGCCGCGCGCGGTGGACTTCTCCAGGAACTCCTGGGTCTGGCCCCGCATCGACTGCATGCCGAACAGGCCGACGCTGCCGACGATCAGCAGCAGGATCAGCACGATGGCGATGGCGCCGATCATGCGGGTGCGGATGCTGAACTGACGCATCAGTGCACTGAAATTCATGTTGACCTCTCATGCCCGGGGCGCCGGCCTCCTCGGCCGGCGCGCCCTCAGATTCGACGGATGCTCAATGCCGCGAGCGGCGCACCAGACTGCCCACGTCCAGGATCAGCGCGACGCGGCCGTCGCCCATGATCGTGGCGCCCGACACGTCGGTGACCTTGCGGTAGTTCGCCTCGAGGTTCTTCACCACGACCTGCTGCTGCCCCAGCAGCTCGTCGACCAGCAGGGCGACGCGGCCGCCCTCCGCCTCGACGACGACCATGATCGAGCTGACATGCTCGAAGTCGAAGCGAGGCACGTTGAAGACCTGCTCAAGCTCCACGACGGGCATGTACTCGTCGCGGACCTCGACCACGCGGCCGGAGCCGCCCACGGTCTTGATGGTGTCGGACTGGACCTGGAAGGACTCGACCACCGAGGACAGCGGCAGGATGTAGACCTCTTCGCCCACGCCCACGCTCATGCCGTCCATGATGGCCAGCGTCAGCGGCAGGCGGACCGAGACCTTCATCCCGTAGCCCTCGGCGGAGTCGATCTCCACCGTGCCGCCCAGCGAGGTGATGTTCTTCTTGACCACGTCCATGCCCACGCCGCGGCCGGACACGTCGGTGACCTGGTCGGCCGTCGAGAAGCCCGGCGCGAAGATCAGGCCCCAGACTTCCTGGTCGGTCATCGTGTCGGGGGCGTCGATGCCCTTTTCACGCGCCTTCTTGATCAGCTTCTCGCGGTTCAGGCCGCGGCCGTCGTCGCGGACCTCGATGACGATGGAGCCGCCCTGGTGGGAGGCGACCAGCGTGATCGTGCCCTGCTCGGGCTTGCCCTTGGCGATGCGGTCGGCCGGCAGCTCGATGCCGTGGTCGCAGCTGTTGCGCACCAGGTGGGTCAGCGGGTCGGTGATCTTCTCGACCAGGCCCTTGTCCAGCTCGGTGGCTTCACCCTGGGTGACCAGCTCGACCTTCTTGCCGAGCTTGGCCGCCAGGTCGCGCAGCATGCGCGGGAAGCGGTTGAACACGACCGACATCGGAATCATGCGGATCGACATGACCGATTCCTGCAGGTCGCGCGTGTTGCGCTCCAGGTCGGCCAGGCCGGAGGCCAGCTGTTGATACAGGCCCGGATCCAGGTTGCGGCTGTTCTGCGCCAGCATGGCCTGGGTGATGACGAGCTCGCCCACCAGGTTGATCAGCTGGTCGACCTTCTCGACGGAGACGCGCAGCGTGGACTGGTCCGGGCTGGCGCCACCGGCGCGCGGCGCGACGTCGGTGCGGGCCGGGGTGGCCGGCTTGGCGGCGGGCACCGGCACGCTGGCCTTGGGCGCCTCGTCCTTCTTGGCCTCGGTGGCGTCGGCGGCGGGCACGCCCGGGGCGTCGTCGAAGAAGCCGTAGCCGGGGTCCTCGTCCTTCTTGGCCTCGGCCGGCGGCGCGCCGGGCGCGCCCTCATGGAAGCCGTAACCGTCGCCCAGCGGCAGGATCTTCACTTCCTCGCGCGAGACGTGGAAGGTGAACAGGTCCAGCAGGTCGTTGTCGCTGCTGCTGGTCAGGACCTTGAAGCGGCGCATGCCGTCGGCCGAGTTGCCGCCGTCCAGCGGCTCGATCGTGCCCAGGTCGGTGATTTCCTTGAACAGCTCGACCAGGTTGTCGGCCTGCGCGGGGTTGCTCAGCGGTCCGACCAGCAGTTCCAGCTGGCGCACCGTCGACTTCAGCGGCGCCGGGGCCGGCGTGGCCGCGGCGGGCGCCGGCGCGGGCGCGGCCTGGGGCGCCGGGGCGGGCGCGGGGCGGGTGCCGTCCAGCGTGCCCCCGTCGACCAGGGTGCGGATGCTGCTCAGCAGGTCGCTGGTGTCCACGGCGTCGGCGCCCGAGCCCTGATGGCGGGCCAGTTGCGCCTTCAGCGCGTCGCCCGACTGCAGCAGCACGTCCACCATCTGCGAGGTGGGGGCCAGCTCGTGGCGGCGCAGCTTGTCCAGCAGCGTCTCCATCTGGTGGGTCAGCTCGGCCACGTCGTTGAAGCCGAAGGTCGCCGCGCCGCCCTTGATCGAGTGCGCGCACCGGAAGATGGCATTCATCTGCTCATCGTCCGGATTGGCGACATCCAGGTTGAGGAGCAACTGCTCCATGTTGTCCAGGTTCTCGCCGGCCTCCTCGAAGAAGACTTGGTAGAACTGGCTCAGGTCAATGCCGGCGCCCAGGTTGGCGCCTTCGGAGGTCATGTCTCCCATCGATGCTCTCCCGCGCGAACTCAGCGGATCACCTTGCCGATCACTTCGATCAGCTTGGCCGGGTCGAACGGCTTGACCAGCCAGCCGGTGGCGCCCGCGGCGCGGCCGGCCTGCTTCATCTGATCGCTGGACTCGGTGGTCAGGATCAGGATGGGCGTGGTCTTGAACTTGGGGTTGTCACGCAGCTTCTTGGTCAGGCTGATGCCATCCATCCGCGGCATGTTCTGGTCGGTCAGCACCAGGTCGAAATCGCGTTGCGACGACTTTTCCCAGGCGTCCTGCCCGTCCACCGCCTCCACGACGTTGAAACCCGCATTCTTGAGGGTGAACGAGACCATCTGGCGCATGGAGGCCGAATCGTCTACGGCGAGGATCGAGGGCATTTTGAGTTCTCCGGATGACTAGCGTGTTTTCGGGTGGACCCGACAATTCTTGATGAGAGTGAGGTCGCTGCGATGACGCCGAAAGGTGTTTCCGTGACGTAAGCGTCAGAAGCGGCGTCGAGGAACGGAACAATCAGAACAACTCGATCGATCCCGCGTCCATCTCGTCCTGCGTGACGGGGTTCGGTCTCAGGGGGGCGGTCTCGACGACGGCCATGCCGTCCTCGTCGTCCCCGAAGGTGTCTCGGGCCAGTTGGTCGGAGCAGTTGCGCAGCCGTTGGCTCGTGTGCGCGATCAGCTGCGTGGACATGTCCTGGAACTGCAGCGCGGTGATCGCACCGGCCAGATGCAGCATCAGCTGCTGCAGCGCATCCTGGTCCTTGGCGTCCGGCAGGCGCTCGCGCATCTGGTCCACCAGACCGGACGCGCCGAAGAAATGCGTCGACAGCGCCTCGCAGGCGTCGTCGAGCAGCCGCTGCAGGCGCTCCAGGTCATTGTTGACCGTCATCAAATGGTCCTGCAGCTCGGCCGCGGCCAGCAGCGGCATCAGCCCGCCATCCGGCTCCACCGCTGTCTCATCGATTTGCATCTTGGCTCCAACTAGGGGCGTCCTGGTGCGTGATCACGTCTGCCCAACTCAGACGTGCGCCCGGACTTTTGCGGCTGACAAGAATCTTCGGCCTTTGCGTCGAATCTGTCGACCGGACTAACTGGTCAAAGTTGGTCCAATAACGTAGATCGACTAGGGGACACAAATTCTCGATAAGGGTAAACCCAAGACTCTACGGTTTCCAGCCTACAGAAAGCTGTGGGGTCACCTGCGTAGATGAGGGATGCGCGACAAACTTGGCATACTCGCGGCCATGCCGACTGTCCCCCTCGCCGAGCGCCGCCTGCGTTTGCTGCATATCGAAGATTCCGACCTGGATCACCAACTGATCCTGGCCCAACTGCAACGCGCCGGACTGCGCTTCGAGATCACCCGGCTGGACACGCTGCCCGACATCGAATCGGCGCTGGACCGGCCCTGGGACGCCATCATCTCGGACTACAACCTGCCCGGTTTCTCGGGCCTGGTGGTGCTGGACATCATCAAGCAGCGGCAGCTGGTGCTCCCCTTCGTCCTGGTCTCGGGCGAGATCGGCGAGGACACGGCGGTGGCCGCGATGCGCACCGGTGCGTCGGATTACCTGCTCAAGAACAACCTGGCGCGCCTCGCGCCCGCGCTGCTGCACGCGATCGAATCCTGCGAGGCGCAGCGCGCCCGGCAGGAGGCGGACCGGGAACTGCTCAAGTCCAAGCAGCAGCTGCATGAACTGGCCGGCCACCTGCAGACCAGCGTGGAGATGGAACGCGCGGCCATCGCCCGCGAGATCCACGACGACGTCGGCGGCTCGCTGACGGCGCTGAAGTTCGATCTGGCCTGGATCGCGCGGCACAGCAAGGACGAGGACGTGCAGCAGCGCGTGCAGTCCGCGCTGGAGACCGTCACCAGCGCCATCGAATCGAGCCAGCGGATCATGCACAACCTGCGTCCGGCCATCCTGGAACAGGGATTGCTGGCAGCGGTGCAGTGGCTGGCGGCGCGCTTCGAGCGCCGGACCGGCATCGCGACCGCGGTGCGGCATGTGGGCGAGCAGTTCCAGCTCCCGCCCGGCGTGCCGCTGGTGGCCTACCGCTGCGCGCAGGAGGCGCTGACCAATGTGTCCAAGCATGCCGAGGCGAGCAAGGTCGAGGTGGAGCTGAGCATGGAGGGCGGGGTGCTGACGCTGGAGATCAAGGACAACGGCCGCGGCGTGGCGCCGGGCGATCTGAGCAAGGCGCGCAGCTTCGGCATCCGCGGCCTGCGCGAGCGCGCGGCCACGGTGGGCGGCTGGGTCGACCTGAGCACGGGCCCGCAGGGGACCGCGCTGATCCTGTCGGTGCCGCTGCGGGGGGTGATCGCCGCGCTGGACTTCGACGACGAGGACGACGGGCCGTCCCCGGCCTCCCAGGGCGCCGCCTCCGACGCGGCCGGCTCGCCGGCGGTCGCCGCGCACGACCCCTCCTCGTGGGGCGACCTATGATCAAAGTCATCCTGTGCGACGACCACGCGCTGATCCGCCGTGGCATCCGGGACACGCTCTCCGACGCGCCCGACATCGAGGTGGTCGGCGAGGCCGGCGACTACGGCGAGCTGCGCAGCCTGATGCGCACGCTGCCCGCCGACAAGCAATGCGACGTGCTGGTGCTGGACATCAACATGCCGGGCCGCAGCGGCCTGGACGTGCTGCACGTGCTCAAGGACGAGGGGGCCACCACGCGGGTGCTGATCGTCTCCATGTATCCCGAGGACCAGTACGCCATTCGCGCGCTGCGGGCGGGCGCCTTCGGCTACGTGAACAAGGGCGGCGATCCGCAGCTGCTGGTGCAGGCGGTGCGCACGGTGGCGCAAGGCCGCAAGTACGTGACGCCCGAGATCGCCCAGATGCTGGTCGAGAGCCTGACCGCGCCGGCCCCCGAGCAGGCGCACCAGAAGCTGTCCGACCGGGAGTTGCAGACGCTGGTCATGATCGCCTCGGGCAAGCGCCTGTCCGACATCGCCGAGGAGCTGATGCTCAGCCCCAAGACCGTCAGCGTCTACCGCGCGCGGGTGCTGGAGAAGCTGGCGCTGTCCAACAACTCCGAGCTCACCGTCTACGCCATCCGCAACGGATTGGTCGAGAGCTGACCCTCATGACCCTCGGCCCCCGCCTCGCGCCAAGGGGCCGCCGCTCCCCGCGCCGGGGCGGAAGGCGCCTGGGCGGCCCGGAGGGAGGGTCGCCGACCCCCTGGCGCGCGCGTGCCCGGCGTGTCGAAGTCGCGGTCCGCCATTCGTCGTCACCGGGGGGCATTCACGACCACCATCCGCCATTCGTCGCAAGTCAGGATTGACGCGCGCCGGGCGCCGCGCAGAATGCGCCCCGATCCGACCGAGACCCCGCCGACCCGGCGGGGCCGCAACGCAAGGGGGCTGTCATCGATACCGCATTGTTGAAAGAGCTGCGCATCCAGGGCACGGAACGTGACGACCACGGCGGCGGACCGCCCCGATGGGTCTGGATCCTGGTGGCGGTGATCGTCGTGCTGGCCCTGCTGGCCGGCGGCGGCTGGTGGTGGTGGCGACAGTCCCAGGTGCCCGAGGTCGAGACCGCGAACGCGCAGGCGCGCGGCGGCGCGGGCGGCGGCAACGCGGTGCTGCAGGCCACCGGCTACGTGACGGCGCGCCGCTCGGCCACCGTCTCCACGCAGATCACCGGCACGCTGACCGAGGTGCTGTTCGAGGAGGGCGACCGTATCGCCAAGGGGCAGGTGCTGGCGCGTCTCGAGGACGCGGCGCTGCGCGCCTCGCTGGCGATGGCGCAGGCCAACGTCAAGAGCGCCCAGGCCAACGTGGTGGCGACGCAGGCCCAGCTCGCGCAGGCCCAGTCCGACCTCAGGCGTCAGGACGAGCTGTCCGCCAGCGGCATGACGACCAAGCAGGCCGCCGAGCAGGCGCGCACCGCCGTCAACGCCTACACCGCCCAGGTGGAGGCCCGCCGCCGCGAGGCCGACGCCGCGATGGCGCAGGCGGCCCAGGCGCAGGTCAACTTCGACTACACGATCGTGAAGGCGCCGTTCGCCGGCGTGATCACCGCCAAGGCGGCGCAGGTGGGCGAGATCGTCTCCCCGCTGTCCGCCGGCGGCGGCTTCACCCGCACCGGCGTGGGCACCATCGTCGACATGGACTCGCTGGAGATCGACGTCGACGTGAACGAGGCCTACATCGGCCAGGTCAAGGGCGACATGCCGGCCGAGGCCGTGCTGGACGCCTATCCCGACTGGCGCATCCCCGCGCACGTGATCGCGGTCGTGCCCTCGGCCGACCGCGGCAAGGCCACGGTCAAGGTGCGGGTCGCGCTGGAGCAGAAGGACCAGCGCGTCGTGCCCGACATGGGCGTGCGGGTGTCCTTCCTGGCGCCGAAGCAGACCGGCCAGGTCGCGCCGCCGCCGGGCGTGCTGGTGCCCAAGTCCGCGGTCGTGACGCGGGATGGCGCCGAGGTGGTGTTCGTCGTCGTCGGCCAGAACGCCGCGGCGCGCAAGGTGAAGCAGGGGACGCCGGTGGGCGCCCAGGCGGTGGTGCTGGACGGGCTCAAGCCCGGCGAGCCCATCGTCGTGAATCCCCCCGAGGACCTGAAGGACGGCGGTCAGATCCGTCTGGTCGCCTCGGGCAAGTAGACCGGGGGCCCCGCGCCGCGACGAGTCGGAGCGGGCGCTCATCCGGAAGTGCTGTCGAACCTGTCGATTGGGAGACCCGCCGCGCGTCGTGAGGACGTGGGGCGGGCGGGCCGCGCGCCCGCGCGGGCATGAGGCGTTTGAACCGTTGATGCGAGGAGTCACCGTGAGCAAGTTGATCGAGATCCGTGACCTGTCCAAGGTCTACACGCGAGGCAAGCAGAAGGTGGAGGTGCTGCACCACATCGATCTGGACGTGGAGCAGGGCGCCTTCCTGGCGCTGATGGGGCCCTCGGGGTCCGGCAAGACGACGCTGCTGAACCTGATCGGCGGCCTGGACCAGCCCACCGGCGGCAGCATCGCCATCGGCGGCGAGCGCATCGACCAGCTGGGCACCGCCGCGCTGGCCAAGTGGCGGGCCTCGCGGGTCGGCTTCGTGTTCCAGTTCTACAACCTGATGCCCATGCTCTCGGCGCAGCGCAACGTCGAGCTGCCCCTGCTGCTGACCAAGCTCTCCGCCGCCGAGCGCCGCAAGCGCGCGGCGATCGCGCTGCAGCTGGTGGGCCTGTCGGACCGCGCGAGCCACAAGCCGACGGAGCTCTCCGGCGGCCAGCAGCAGCGGGTGTCGATCGCGCGGGCCATCGTGTCCGACCCGACCCTGCTGGTCTGCGACGAGCCCACCGGTGACCTGGACCGCCAGTCGGCCGAGGACGTGCTGGGCCTGCTGCAGGCGCTGAACCGCGACCATGGGAAGACCATCGTCATGGTCACCCACGACCCCAAGGCGGCGGAGCGCGCCGGCCAGACGCTGCATCTGGACAAGGGCACGCTGGTCGAGCAGACCGCGCGCGTCACGGCCTGACCCCCGACGAGGCATGCCATGAAATACCTTCATCTCATCTGGGCGGCGCTGTTCCGGCGCAAGCTCAGGACGGTGCTGACGCTGGTGTCCATCATCACGGCCTTCCTGCTGTTCGGCCTGCTGGACGCGGTGCGGACCTCCTTCGACCAGGCCGGCCAGAGCGCCAACGGCGCGTCGCGGCTGCAGTCGGGCTCGCGCCTGTCCTTCATCCAGACCTTGCCGATGGCGCTGCAGCAGCGCATCCAGGCGGTCGACGGCGTGAAGCTGGTGACCTACGCCAACTGGTTCGGCGGCGCGTACCAGGACCCGCACAACCAGGTCTTCAGCTTCGCGGTCGCGCCCAACTACCTGGACATGTATCCGGAGATGGTCGTCACTGACCAGGCCCGCCAGGCCTTCGCCAGCACGCGCATCGGCGCGCTGGTGGGCGAGGGGCTGGCCCGCAAGTTCAACTGGAAGGTCGGGGACAAGATCCCGCTGCAGTCGACCATCTTCCCGGACGCCAGCGGCAGCAAGAACTGGCAGTTCGAGATCGTCGGCCTGATTCATGCGGCCGACAAGAAGACGGGCGGCTGGTACGACCAGATGTTCCTGCTGAACTGGAAGTACTTCGACGACACCACGCCCTACAACCGCGGCGCGGTCGGCTGGTACGTGACGCGGGTGAACGACGCCAACCAGGCGGACCGCGTGGCCAAGGCGATCGACGCGATCTCGGCCAACTCGGACCATGAGACTCGCACCCAGACCGAGCAGGCCGCGATGGCCTCGTGGATGAAGCAGGTGGCGGACATCGGGCTGATCGTCAGCTCGATCATGGGCGCGGTGTTCTTCACGCTGCTGCTGCTGTCGGGCAACACGATGATGCAGGCGGTGCGGGAGCGCACCGGCGAGATCGCGGTGCTCAAGACGATCGGCTTCTCGGAGCTCAGCGTGCTGATGATGGTGCTGGCGGAGTCGGTGCTGCTGCTGGTGATCGGCGGCGTGGTCGGTCTGGGGCTGGCGAGCGTCATCGGACCGGCGGTCAGCGCCGGCAGCGGCGGCGCCCTGAACCTGCCGGCCGCGGGCCCGGGCAGCTGGGCCACGGGCGTGGGGCTGATGGTGCTGTTCGGCGTGATCGTCGGCGCGCTGCCCGCAATCAACGCCATGCGCCTGAACATCACCGATGCACTGGCGGGGAGGGCCTGAACATGAAGTTCCTGAAACGACTGGGATTGCTGGTGCTGCTGGTGGTCGTGCTGGTGGCCTGGGTGATGCTGCCGTGGGCCGGCGCGCTGGGCCTGGCGGTGCTGCTGGCGCTGTGGATGCTGCTGACGCGGCGCGGGGCGCAGGCGCGCTCGGTGACCAGCGTCGGCGTGAGCACGCTGCCGCAGCGGCTGGGCTCGTCGGCGGTGATCGTCGTGGGCATCGCCGGCGTGGTCGGCGTGCTGGTGGCGCTGCTGGCGATGGCCGAGGGCTACGCGGAGACGCTGCGCAAGTCCGGCAGCGAGGACACGGCCATCGTGCTGCGCGGCGCGTCGGCGGCGGAGGTCGCGTCGGTGATGTCGCGTGACGACATCACGCAGATCGCGCAGGCGCCGGGTGTCGCGAAGTCCGCCAAGGGCGAGCCGCTGGTCTCGGCCGAGACGGTGGTCGCGGCCAACCTGCCGGTGAAGGGGACGACGACGGACGAGGAAGGCAGCGTGCAGGTGCGCGGCGTGGGCGACGAGGCCTTCGCGGTGCGGCCGCAGGTGAAGATCGTCGCGGGGCGCAAGTTCCAGCCCGGGCTCAAGGAGCTGATCGTGGGGCAGGGCGCGGCGCGTCAGTTCGAGGGCCTGGTGCCGGGCAAGCAGATCCGACTGGGCAGCCAGATGTGGACGGTGACCGGGATCTTCGCCTCGGGCGACTCGATGGAATCGGAGGTCTGGGCCGACGCGCCCGTGGTCGCCGAGACCTACCGCCGTGGCGCGAGCCGCAACTCGGTGACGGTGAAGCTGACGGACGCGAACGCGTTCAAGGGCTTCAAGGCCGCGCTGGAGGCGAATCCGCAGCTCAAGGTCGACGCGACGACGACGCTGGCCTTCTTTGCCAAGCAGTCGGAGCAGATGACCAAGATCCTGCGGGTGATCGGCATCGTGGTGGGGACGATCATGGCGATCGGCGCGGTGTTCGGGGCGCTGAACACCATGTTCGCCGCGGTCGCGACGCGGGCCCGCGAGATCGCGACGCTGCGCGCGATCGGCTTCCCGGGCCTGCCGGTGGTGGTCGCGGTGATGCTGGAGACCATGCTGCTGGCCGCGCTGGGCGGGATCATCGGCGGCGCGATCGCCTACCTGCTGTTCAACGGGCACGCGGCGTCGACGATGGCCGCCGGTTCCGTGGGCAAGCTGAGCTTCGAGTTGCGGGTGTCGGGACAGCTGCTGTGGGAGGGGCTCAAGTGGGCCCTGGCCATCGGCTTCATCGGCGGGCTGTTTCCGGCGGTGCGGGCGGCGAGCGTGCCCGTCACGACGGCGCTGCGAGAACTTTGAGGAGAGCCACCGTCCAATGCCGCGACGCATTGGGCGGTGGTGAATCACCGGCTGTTCGCGCTGTACAGCTTCAGGCGAGGGCCTCGAAGCCGGCGCATTTCCTGCCGGGTTCGTTTGGCAAGCTCCATGTTGGCCGCGACGACCTCCTTGGAGAACGAGCGTTCCACGCTGTAGTCCGCCTTGTTGCGCAAGGCCCGCATTTCCCTGAGGGCGTTGGCGATGGGGGTCGCGCCAATGCCCTCGAAGTACTTCCGGGTGAGGCCATGCGCATCGCTTTGTCTGGAGTGGACGGAGGCGATCGAGCGAGCGAAGAGAAAGACACCGTAGTAGGCGCGCGAGATCGAGGTGCGCAGTCTGGCCTGATCTTGATGTCCGCTCAGTTCTTCCGCCAGATCGACGAAGCTGTTGGGGTTGAACTTGGCCATGTGATCACCGCCTTGCCAGTCCGGGAAAGTCGCGATGATCGTCGATCACCCACACATGGTCATGAAGGGCCTTCAGCTCCGGCAACTGATCCTCGCGGGCCCAGATCAAGGCCAGTTCCCTCGACTCCAGCCTGCTCCGCTGCTTGCAGCCGTAGATGGTGAACCGCAGTTGGTAGCGGCCAGTTTCCGGATCACAGTCCACACTGGCCGTGACCGTCTTGCCGGGAGCGCATTCGTTCACCAGCTTCAGGTAGTCGCCGACGTCGGCCTCGTACAGGCGAGGGTGCTTGTCGAGAAACCAGCCGACGATGCCGGCGAACTCCCGTGTGCCTTGGGGCGCCTCGAGGTTGTAGGGCCAGTCGTTGGGGCTGCAGGCGTAGTCCCGGAGCGGCCATCTGGACCAGTCGCTCTGGTCAATCCAGCAGCCGGCGGGCACCTTGCTGTTCACCATCGTGTGAGGCTCGGGTGTCGTCATTCGAAGCATGTGTCTTCCTTTCCTTGCTTGCTCGGATGCATCCCGCATCCGTGGTCTGAGAAGGCGCTCATTCTCAGAACGGGGCTCCCGGTCGTCATGACTCGAATACGCAGAAAACGGGGGAGAAAAATGCAAACAAGAACGCCCCCGGAGGTGGGGGCGTCGAGGGGCTGAAGGGGCGCTAATTGAACGCCGACAGCAATCGCTCCAGCGCGATCTCGAAGGGCTGATGCATGAGCGGCAGGGTCGCGACCAAGCCCACCAGGCCGATGCTCACCGTCAGCGGGAAGCCGACCGAGAACACGTTCAGCTGCGGCGCCACGCGCGAGATGATGCCCAGCACCAGGTTCACGAACATCAGCATCGTGATCAGCGGCAGCGCGATCCACAGGCCCATGCGGAACACCTCAGCGCCCCACACCTGCGGCTGCGCCACGCGCAGGAACCGGAAGGGCTCGTCGCCGACGGGGAAGGCCTGGAAGCTCGCCACCAGCGAGTTGATCAGCATCAGGTGGCCGTTGATCGCCACGAACAGGAAGGCCACCATCGTGCCGAGGAAGCGCGACGACGAGGTGCCCTGCGCGCCCGTCGACGGGTCGAAGAAGCCGGCGAAGTTCAAGCCCATCTGCAGGCCGATCAGCTCGCCCGCGAACTCGAGCGACGCGAACACCAGCCGCACCGCGAAGCCCATGGACAGGCCGATCAGCAGCTGCTGCGCGACCGCCGTCAGGATCTGCGGGGCCGAGTCCAGCGGGACGGCCGGCATCGCCGGCAAGGAGGGCTGCGCGGCCACCGCGATGAACAGCGCCAGACCGATCCGCACCCGCGCCGGCACGTTGCGCTGACTGAAGACCGGCATGCCCGAGAACAGCGCCAGCGTGCGCAGGAAGGGCCACAGGATCGGACTGATCCAGGCCAGCAGTTGCGCCTCGTTGAAGGTCAGCATCGGGCGGAGATCGGGCGGGAACGGGCGTCGGCGCGGCGGCCGGGCCTCATCCCAGTGCCTGCGGAATGCTCTGCAGGGTGCGCTGGATGTACTCGACCAGCGTGGAGATCATCCAGGGGCCGGCCACCGCCAGCACCAGCACCGCCGCGACGATCTTGGGCACGAAGGACAGCGTCGATTCGTTGATCTGCGTCGCCGCCTGGAACACCGAGACCAGCACGCCGACCGCCAGCACGGTCAGCAGCAGGGGGGCCGCCACCAGCAGCAGCACGTACAGGCCCTGCTGGCCGATCGTGAAGACCTGTTGAGCATCCATCGTCTTGTCCTTTCTGTCGCCCGGCGCCGCGGCGCTACTGCGCGAACGAGGCCGCCAGCGACCCCAGCAGCAGGTTCCAGCCGTCCGCCAGCACGAACAGCATCAGCTTGAACGGGAGCGACACCAGCACCGGAGACAGCATCATCATGCCCAGGCTCATCAGCACGCTGGAGACGATCATGTCGATCACCAGGAAGGGGATGAAGATCAGGAAGGCGATCTGGAACGCCGACTTGAGCTCGCTGGTCACGAAGGCCGGGACCAGCACGCGGAAGGGGACGTTCTCCGGCGCGACATTGGGCTCGAGCTTGGCCAGCCTGGCGAAGAGCGCGACGTCGGATTGGCGCGTCTGCTTGAGCATGAAGGCGCGCATCGGCACCTGCGCCTTCTCCAGCGCGCCCTCGAAGCCGATCTGGCCCGCCTGATAGGGCTGCCAGGCCTCGGTGTAGACCCGGTCCAGGGTCGGGCTCATGACGAAGAAGGTCAGGAACAGAGACAGGCCCACGATGACCTGGTTGGGCGGGGCCGCCTGCGTGCCCAGCGCCTGGCGCAGCAGCGACAGCACGATCACGATGCGGGTGAAGCCCGTCATCATCAGCAGCACCGCGGGCAGGAAGCCCAGCGCCGTGAAGAACAGCAGCGTCTGGATGGGGACCGAGTAGCTGTTGCCGCCCGCGCCCTGGCTGATGATCAGGGGGACGTTGGCGCCATTGCCGCTCTGCTGCGCCCAGGCCGCGGCGCCCAGGCCGCCCAGGGCCACGGCGGCGAGCAGGCCCGCGGCGCGGCGCGGCCAGCGGCGCGTCGCGCGCGGGGTCGCGTCGGTGAGGGGTCCGGCGATCGGATCGCCGGGGAGGGATGTCGGGGTCGATGCCAGCATGCGCCGCTCCCGGTCAGGCCGCGGAACCGTTGCCGGGGCCATCGGCGTGCCTGCCGCCGAGGCTGCGCTTGAGCAGCGCCGAGAACGAAGGCTGCGCGGCCTGCAACGCCGCGCCGGCATCGGCCTGCGGCGGCATCACGTGCAGCGTGCGGATCTGCTGGCCGGTGATGCCCAGCACCAGCCACTGCCGGTCCGCGTCCTGGCCCACCTCGACGATCACGATGCGCTGGCTGGGCGAGATCACCAGCTGCGCGACGGTGCGCAGTTGCCCGCCCAGCGCGCCGCCGCCCAGCGGCGTGCGCTTGAGCAGCCACAGCACGATCGGGATCAAGGCCAGGATGGCCAGGAACCAGAGCAGGGGAACGAGGCTGTTGTTCATGCCGGAGTTCATGGGCGGCGATTATGACCGGCGCGAGGGGCGCCTGAACGCGAGCAGACGGAGCGCGGGCCAGGCGCCAGGCGCGGCCGGACTCCCTGTCCGGCGAGCGCGGCAACGACGCCAGCGTGCCGTGTGCGAAGTCGGTCTGGCGTCCTTCGGGGTCAGGCCTTGCTGAGGCGGCGCATCCGTTCGGAGGGGGTCACGATGTCCGTGAGGCGGATACCGAACTTGTCGTTCACGACCACCACCTCGCCCTGGGCGATCAGGTAGCCGTTGACCAGCACGTCCATCGGCTCGCCGGCCAGCGCGTCGAGCTCGACCACCGAGCCCTGCGCCAGCTGCAGGATGTTCTTGATCGGGATCCGCGTGCGACCCAGTTCAACCGTGAGCTGGACGGGGATGTCCAGGATCATGTTGATGTCGCTGCCCGGCAGGTTGCCCGGCGTCGGCGAGAAATTGGTGAAGGACGCGGGCGCGACCTGCTCGGCCGCCGGCTGCACTTCGGCGGCGACTTCGCCGCCCCCGCCGCCACCGGCCTCGGCCAGCGCCGCCGCCCATTCGGCGGCCATCGCGTCCTGTTCGTCCATCGGGGTGTTGTCAGCCATTCCGGGCTCCCAGCCAGCCGGCGTCCGGGCCGGTCAGCATCTTCTCAATCTTGATCGAATACTTGCCGTTCGAGGTGCCGTAATGGCAATCGAACACCGGCACCCCATCCACCTTGGCCTGGATGATCTGCGCCAGGTCCAGCTCGATGAAGTCGCCCGGCTTGAAGGCCAGCAGCTGCTCGACGGTCGCGGGGGCGTTGGCCAGCTCGGCCACCAGCTCGACCTCGGCCGACTGGATCTGGTGCTTGAGCAGGTTGACCCAGCGGCGATCGGGCTCCGCGGAGTCGCCCTGCGTGGTGCTGTACAGCACGTCGCGAATCGGCTCCAGCGTCGAATAGGGGACGCAGAAGTACACCGTGCCGCTGGTCTCGCCGATCTCCAGCGTGAACGAGGTGGACACGACGATCTCGCTGGGCGTGGCGATGTTGGCGAACTGCGGCTGCATCTCCGAGCGCTGGTACTCCAGCTCCAGCGGGTAGATGCCCTTCCAGGCCTTGGAGTACTCCTGGATGATGACCTCGACCAGGCGCAGGATCACGCGCTGCTCGGTGGCCGAGAAATCGCGGCCCTCGATGCGGGTGTGGAACTTGCCGATCCCGCCGAACAGCGAGTCGATGACCGCGAACACCAGCGTCGGGTCGCACACGATCAGGCCCGAGCCGCGCAGCGGCTTCACCGACACGATGTTGAAGTTGGTCGGGACCACGATCTCCCGCAGGAAGGCGCTGTACTTCTGCACCTTGATGCCGCCGATGGCGACTTCCGGGCTCTTGCGGATGAAGTTGAACAGGCCGATGCGGATGTTGCGCGCGAACCGCTCGTTGATGATCTCCATCGTGGGCATGCGCCCACGGACGATCCGTTCCTGGCTGGCGAGGTTGTACTCGCGGATGCCACCGGTCTGGACCTCCTCGGCCTCGAGCTTCTGACTCTCGCCGGTGATGCCCTGGAGCAGGGCATCGACTTCGTCTTGCGACAGGATTTGCTGATTCATCGCCTGGTCCCTTCGGGGTCCGTGGTCACTGCACGATGAAGGTGGAGAAGAGCACCTGCGTCACCGGGCTCTCGACCGGGCGCTTCTTTTTCTTCTTCTTTTTCGGCGCGTCGGCGTCCTCGTCCTCTTCGTCGTCGAGCTCGATGCCCATCGGACGCACGGACTCGCGGCGGATCTCTCGCGCCAGCTTTTCCTTGCCTTCGACGGTCAGCAGCTCGGCCGAGGTCTTGTGCGACAGCACGATCAGCACGTTGTTGCGGATCGCCGGCATGTAGGCCTTGAGCTGGTCGGCGAAGTGCGGGTCCGCGACTTCCAGCGTGATGCCGATCTGCGCGAAGCGGTCGACTTCCTTGTCGGCCAGGTTCACGGTGAAGGGGTCCAGCGGGACGAAGGTCGGCGGCGTGCCGGGCTTGGCGTGGGCCGCGGCGGCGGGTTTCTCCTCGGCCGCGCCTTCCTCGTCGTCGCCATGCGACTTCTTCTTCATCAGCAGCAGCGCGGCGACGCCGGCCAGCACCACCACCAGGACGATGGCGATGATGATGATCAGCTTCTTCTTGCCACCACCCTTGACGGCGGCGTCGTTGCCAGCGGCGGCTGTGGCCATTGGGCGCTCCTGTGAGATGCGGTCGTTGTCGATGGATCGGTGTCGAACGGGCACGAAGTCCCGGCGACTTGGCTCCCATTGTGAAGCGGCGCCCGCGCGCTCAAGCCGCGAAAAGGCGGTGGAATCCGGTCAGACTCGTCGCGGTTCGCCCGCGCCGGGCCGGGGCGCGCCAGCGGCGACGGCCTCCGGGAGCAGGAGGCCGCGCGCGACGCGCCGGCATCGCGGGGGAAGCCGGGGATCGACCGGCGATCAGGCGTACAGGTCGACCAGGCCGCGCGCCGGGGTGCGGCGCTCGGCGCGGCCGGTGGCGGCGATGCCCCCGTCGTCCTGTCCCTGGCCGCCGCGATGGCCGTTGCCCCCCGACGAGCCGTCAGCCGATCCGTCGCGCTGATTCTGGCCGCCGCTGGACTGCTGTTGGGCGAACACCCCGCCACCGCTCAGGGTCAGGCCCTGGGCCTGCAGCGCCGCCGCGAGATCCGGCAGGCTGCGTTCCAGGACCTCGCGGGTGGCGGCCTGCTGCGCATGGAAGTTCACCTGCGCCTGCTGGCCGTCCAGCTGGATGTTGATGGACACGGGGCCCATGTCGGTCGGGTTGAGCTGCAGCCGCGCCTCGTGGATGCCGTCCTTGAGCAGCAGGCTCACGCTGGCGGACAGCTCGGGCGCGAAGTCCGGGCTGTGCAGCGGCTGGTTCAGCGGCACGCTGGGCGGCTCGGCGCGGCCGGTGGCCGACGATCCGGTCGTGCCCGTGGCGCCGGGCTGCTGCGCGGCGGCCAGCATCGCGTCGAAGCCGTGCGGCGCACCGGGCGCGGCGCTCTTGCCGTCGCCCAGCGCGATCTCGTGCGCGCCCTGGCCGCTGACGGCCTGCAGCGCTTCGTCCTTGGCCCCGGCGTCCTTGCCCGCGCCGCCAGCCGCCTGGGCCAGTTCGCGCTGGAGCTGCTGGCGCTCGCGCATCGCGTCGCCGGTGGTGGGCTGATGCTTGCCGTGGGCCTGCGGGCCGCCGGGCAGGGCGTCGCCGGCGTCGGCCTCCGTGCTGTCGCCGCGGCCCTTGGCCTTGGCTTCGGTCGGCGCCTCGCCGCGCAGCATCGCCAGGATCTGCTCGCCAGGCGTCGCGGCCGCTTCCTTCGCGTCCTTCGATTCCTTGGCGACCTTCTGGTCCTTGCCTTCGCCGTCGGCGGCCTGCACGTGCTCGGCGCCCTCGGCGTCGGCCGCGGTCGCGGCCTCGGCGGTGTCCTTGGCGTCGGTCGCGTCGGTGCGCTCGGCCTGGTCCACGTTGGCGGAATGAGCCTGGGCACGGGTGCCCTCGGCCTTGTTGGCGCCATTGCGGGCCGCGGCGTTGCGCGCGGCCAGCTTGTTCTCGTCCTGCGCAGCGGTGCTCTCGGGCTCATGCTGCGGCTCGGGCGCCTTGGGGGCGTTGTCGCGCGCGTTCTGGGCCTGCTGCTGCGCCTGCTGGTTCTGGAGCTGCTGGTTCTGCAGTTGCTGCGCCTGCTGCTGCGATTGGAGCTGCTGTGCCTGCAGTTGCTGGTTCTGCTGCTGACTCTGCAGCTGCTGCGTCTTGAGCTGCTGGCTGCTCTGGTTCAGCCACTGCGCGAAGGCGGGCACGCCGTCCTTGCGGGCGGCGTTGGCGCTGGCGGCATTCGCCGCGGCGCTGGCGCCGTTCAGACTGGACGAGCCGAACAGCGGATTCTGGTTCTGGATCTGGTTCATGGCCGGGGAGGGTGCCAAGGCCGGGTCGCGCTCAGGCGACCAGGCGGGTCATCGGGTTGCCGCCGCGGGCCGCGGCACGCGCGGCTTGCTCGTCGGTGGCACGCTGTTCCTGGCGCATCTGGCTGCGCATCGCCTCGGCGCGGCGGCGCTCGATCAGCTTGCGCACCGAGGCCACGCGCAGTTCGCGCTCGCGCAGCACGTCGCGGGCGGCGGACAGGCGCTGGTCGGCGTAATCGGCGATGCCGGCCTGCTGGCCGATCGCCTGGTCCAGACGCTGGCCGAAGTTCTGGTAGCAGCCCAGCATGCTGACGGTGGTCTGGCGGGTGAATTCCTGCGTCCAGCGCGAGGTGTAGTCCGTGCGGTACTGCGAGAGCTGATCGTGCTGGCTGCGTGCCGAGCTGGCCCGGGACTGCGCTTCCTGCAGGAATCGCAAGGCTTCATCGCGCTCGGCCTCCGCGCGCTCGAGGAGAACGTTCAGGGCCTGCAGGTTGGAACTACTCATGTCGATGACCTCTCTTCACGGATGTCGGCAGCTATCACGCAAAGTTGAGTGTGGCGGCCAACTGATTGAGGCAATCCGTCAAAGAAGCGGGGGAATGCATGTCTTGTTGGAGCAATCGGTCCATGTCGGCATGCAAGCGGACCGCGCTGTCCAACTCCAGATCGTGCCCGGGCTGATAGGCCCCGAGCTGGATCAGATCCCGCGCCTTGTTGTATTTCGCGAGCAATTGCCGGAATCGGCGCGCCAGTTCGATGTGGCGCTTGTCGGCCACGCTGGTCATGACGCGCGAGATCGACCGCTCGACGTCGATCGCGGGGTAGTGCCCACTCTCCGCCAGCTCCCGGCTCAACACAATGTGGCCGTCCAGAATCCCTCGTGCCGCGTCGGCAATGGGGTCCTGCTGGTCGTCGCCCTCGGACAGCACGGTGTAGAAGGCGGTGATCGAGCCTTCGCCCGCCAGGCCGTTGCCGCTGCGCTCCACGAGTTGCGGAAGCTTCGCGAAACACGAGGGTGGATAGCCCTTGGTGGCGGGCGGTTCGCCGATGGCGAGGGCAATTTCGCGCTGCGCCATCGCGTAACGGGTCAGCGAATCCATCAGCAGCAGCACGTGCTGGCCGCGGTCGCGGAAATGCTCGGCGATGGCCGTGGCGTAGGTGGCGCCCTGCATGCGCAGCAGCGGCGGGGCATCGGCCGGCGCGGCGACGACCACGCTGCGGCGCAGGCCCTCCTCGCCGAGGATGTCCTCGATGAATTCCTTGACTTCGCGGCCCCGCTCGCCGATCAGGCCGACGACGATCACGTCCGCCTGCGTGTAGCGGGCCATCATGCCCAGCAGCACCGACTTGCCGACGCCGGTGCCGGCGAACAGGCCCAGGCGCTGGCCGCGGCCCACCGTCAGCAGCGAGTTGATCGCCCGCACGCCGGTGTCCAGCGGACGCCGCACGGGATCGCGGTCCATCGCGTTGATCGGGCGGCGAACCATGGGTTCGTCGCGCACGTCCTCGAGCGGGCCGGCGCGGTCGATCGGATGGCCCTGCGGATCGACGACCCGGCCCAGCAGGCCGTCGCCCATGGGCAGGTGCAGGCCGCGGTCCTCGTCGCGGCGCCAGGGGTGGCGCTCCTCGCCGAGCACGGGGCCGCGCAGCGCGGCGGGGCGGGGCAGCACCATCGCGCCGCTGGCCAGGCCCTGGATCTCATCGGTCGGCATCAGGTAGGCGCGGTCGCCGGAGAAGCCGACCACCTCCGCCTGCACCGGCCGCTGACCGCGGCGCGGATTCGCGGCGGTCGAGGGCATGTGGATCTCGCAGACCGAGCCCACCGGCACCTTCACGCCGGTGGCCTCCAGCACCAGGCCGGCGACGCGCACCAGCTTGCCCTGCGGCTCCAGCGCCGGCGCGTTGCCGGCGAAGGCCTGCAGGTCGCCCAGGTACTGCTGCCAGCGGTCGGTGCGGTCGCTCATCGGGGGATCTCCCCGTCGTACTGGCTGGGCTGGGCGTCGAGCCGGAAGTCCAGGCGCGAGTCGTCCGCCTCGTCGGTGGCGCGGCGGTCCTGCCAGACGGAGGTCTGGCCCAGCGCGCCGACGGCGGCCTGCCAGCGGGCGGGTAGCGAGGCGTCGACGCTGCAGATGTCGGCGTCGACCTTGACGCCACCGCGGGCGATGGCGGGATCGGGGATGACCTGCGCCTCGCGGGCGCGCAGTTCCTGGCCGGCGCCGTCCAGCACCAGCGGCAGGTCGTCGGGGTGCACGCGCACGCGCACGTGGCGGGCGTTGATCAGCAGCGCCTCCACGGCGTCATGGGCGACGCGCGCGATCAGCTCGGGCGCGGTGGCCAGCTCGTTGCGCACGACCTGGCGGGCCAGCTCGACCGCGGTGCGCGCCAGCGCGGCGGCCATGTCCTGCTCGATGGCCTGCAGGTCCCCGTCGAAGCTGGCGACCAACTGGCCGACCTGCGCGCTGATCTGCTTGGCGAAGCTCTGCTTGAAGGCCTCCAGCGCGGCCATGCCGTCGCGGTAGCCGTCCTGGTAGCCGGCCTGGCGGGCCTGCTGCATGAGCTCCTCGACGCTGGGGCCGGGCGGGGGCGGCGGGGCCGGCGGCTCGACCGGGGCGGGCGCGGAGACCGAGGGCTTGCGCGGCGGCGCGCCGCCGTCGAGCGATCCGGGGTTCCAGGCGGCGAAGCCGGACAGTTCCTCGCGGGGAATGATGCGGCTGTAGGTGCCGCCGCCGCGGGGATCGCCGTCGGGGCGAGGAGGCGGCGGGACTTGGCGGGGCGGGCGGGTGGCCATGGGCGGGTGGGTCCTCGGGCGTTCTGGTGCGGGGGATCCCGAGGATTACAGGAACTGGTCGTCGCCGCCACCGGCCAGCACGATCTGGCCCTCGTCGACCAGACGGCGGACCACCTTGAGGATTTCCTTCTGCTCGGCCTCGACCTCGGACAGGCGCACCGGGCCGCGCGATTCCAGGTCCTCGCGCAGCGTCTCGGCGGCGCGGCTGGACATGTTGCGGAAGATCTTCTCGCGCAGCTCGGGGCCGGCGCCCTTGAGCGCGACGATGAGCGATTCGGACTGGACTTCCTTGAGCACCGCCTGGATGCCGCGGTCGTCGATCTTCTCCACGTCGTCGAACGTGAACATGTTGTCCATGATCTTCTGCGCCAGGTCGGAGTCGGCCTCGCGGATGTAGTCCAGCACCGAGGCCTCGACGCTGGTGCCCATCATGTTGATGATCTCGGCCGCGGTCTTGACGCCGCCCAGGTTGGACTTCTTCATGCGCTCGCCGCCGGCCAGGATCTGGCCCATGACCTCGTTCAGGTCCTTGAGCGCCATCGGCTGGATGCCGTCCAGCGTGGCGATGCGGATCAGCACCTCGTTGCGCTGGCGCTCGCTGAAGACGCGCAGCACCGAGCTGCTCTGGTCGAAGTCCAGGTGCGACAGGATCGCGGCGACGATCTGCGGGTGCTCGTTGCGCAGCAGCTCGGCCACGGAGCCCGGGTCCATCCACTTGAGCGACTCGATCGAGGACACGTCCGACCCCTGCAGGATGCGGTCCAGCAGCAGGTTGGCCTTGTCGTCGCCCAGCGCCTTGCGCAGCACGGCGCGGACGTACTCGTCGGTGTCGTTGACCAGGGTGCTCTGGGTCTCGGCGACGCGGTCGAACTTGTCGAGCACCTTCTCGACGCGCTCGCGCGGCACGACCTTCATCTTGGCGATGGTCTCGCCCAGCTTCTGCACTTCCTTGGGCGCGAGGTGCTTGAAGACCTCGCTGGCCTCTTCCTCGCCCAGCGACATGAGCAGGATGGCCGCGTCTTCTACGCCTTTGTCGTCCATGGTGGTGTCTCGTCCTCGATCCTGGATGCGTGATGCTCGGTGGCGGGGTCAGGCCGGGCTCAGCGACGGCCGCCCGCGGGCGCCGCCTCGAGTTCCTCGCCGTTGACCCAGGCGCGCATGATGTTGGCCACGGCGACCGGGTTCTCCTTGGCCAGCTGGCGGGCGCGCTCGAGCTTGTCGTTGGAGATCGGGGCCTCCAGGGCCGGCAGGCCGCCGGCCTGTCCCGGGCCGCCCAGGGCCAGTTGCTCGTTCTCGACCACGCTGAGCTGGTTCTGGGCAGTGTCGTCCTTCTGCTCGGGCGGCGGCGGGAAGGCCGCCTTGAGAGCAGGGCGAACCATGCCGAACACGGCGATCAGGGCCACCAGCACCAGGGCGGCGGGCACGGCCATGTCGCGGGCCAGGTCGCGCAGCCAGGGCTGCTGCCACAGCGGCAGGTCGGCGTTGTCCACCTTGGGCGCGACGAAGGGCGCGTTGATGACCTTGACCGAGTCGCCGCGGTCCTGCGAGTAGCCCAGCGCCTCCTTGACCAGCGCGTCCAGCTTCTGGAGCTCGTCGGCCGACAGCGGCTGGCTGGTGGTCTTGCCGTTCTTGTCCGTCACCGTCTTCTGGTTCACGACCACGGCGGCGTTCAGGCGGCGGACCTGGCCGATGGCGCTGCGGGTCACGCGGACGGTGCGGTCCAGCTCGAACTGCGTGTCGTTGTTGCGGCGCATGTTCTGCGTGCCGCCCGAGCCGCCGGCCGGCTGCATCTGCTGGGCCTGGCCGTTGATCGGGGCCGCGGCCTGGGGCGGGACCTGGTTGGAGGTCGCGCCGGGGACGCCGGTGGGCACCGCGGCGCTGCCGCCGGTCTGCTCCTCGGAGGTCAGGCGGCGCACGGCGCTCTGGGTGTTGGGGCCCTGGTTGGGCTTGTATTCCTCGGCGGTGGACTCGACCTGGTTGAAGTCGACGTCGGCGGTCACCGTGGAGCGCAGGTTGTCGCGGCCGACGACCGGCTCGAGCAGCTCGGCGATGCGCTTGTTCAGGTTGGCCTCGACCTGCTGCTTGTACTGCAGCTGCTGGCTGTCCAGGCCGGAGGCGTTGCCGTCGGGGTTCTGGGAGAGCAGGGCGCCGGTGCTGTCCAGCACGCTGACGGCCTTGGGGTTGAGCTCGGGCACCGAGGAGGACACCAGATGCACGATGCCGGCGATCTGGGCACGGTCCAGGGTGCGGCCGCCGCGCAGGGTCAGCATGACCGAGGCGCTGGGCTTCTGCTGCTCGCGGAAGAAGCCGTTCTGCTGGGGCATGGCCAGGTGCACGCGCGCGTCGGCGACGTCGGACATGGCGGTGATGGTGCGGGTGAGCTCGCCCTCGAGCGCGCGCTGGAAGTTCAGGCGCTCGTTGAACTGGGTCTGGCCGATGGACTGCTTGTCCATCAGCTCGAAGCCGACGATGCCGCCCTTGGGCAGGCCGGCCGAGGCCAGCTTCATGCGCAGGTCGTAGACCTGGTTGGCGGGCACCATGATCGTGCCGCCGGCCTCGTTGCGGTAGGGCACATTCATCTGCGCCAGCTGCGCGATGACGGCGCCGCCGTCCTTGTCGGACAGGCCGGAGAACAGGGGCCGGTAGTCGCCCTTGCCGGTCATCATGGCCATGGCCACCACGACGGCGATCAGCGCGGCCACGCCGCCGCCCAGCATCAGCTTGCTCTTGGTGGGCATGGCGGCCAGACGGGCGGGGAGGCTCGTCGGGGCGGCTTGCTGCACCTCGGGAAGTCCGGCGGCGGGGCTGCTCAGGGCGTTGTCCATGGGGCGGTCGGTCGGGTTACGGCTGGGGGCGGGCGAGGGGCCGGAGCAGACGCTTCGGCACAGTCGAAATTATTTCGATCGGCGCCCTCAAGAATGCCGAGAACAAGCCGACCAAGCCCCCCCAGTTCCGATCAACGGGTCTTGGCGCCCTGGCTACGATGCGTGCCGTGGACCTGAAACTCAAACCCTTCGACTTCGCCAGCGCGGTGGCCCGTGCCGGTCTGACCCCCCAGGGTCAGCCGGTGGCCAAGCCCGCGCCGGGCGCGAGCTTCGCGGATGCGATGAGCTCGGCGCTGAAGTCCGTGAGTACGCAGCAGAACGAGGCATCCCGCCTCCAGCGCGAGGTCCAGCTCGACAACCCGACGGTGAGCCTGGAAGAGACCATGGTGGCCATGCAGAAGGCCCAGATCGGTTTCCAGGCCACGCTGCAGGTGCGCAACCGGCTGGTGTCGGCCTACTCCGAGATCATGAACATGCAGGTGTGATCGGCCAGGCGGCAGAACCTGCGGTCACCCGTTGACTTGCCCATACCAAGGCCGCGATGTTTCGCGGCCTTTTGTTTTCCGGAACGGCAGGGTGCCCAGGGCTGCCATGAGCAGCAGGCAGGATCCCGCCAGAAACCAGCCGTGCCAGTGGTCGCCCGTGAACTGCGCGACGCGTCCGGCGAACCATCGGCTCGTCGGACCGACCTGGGCGACGCTGACGTTCATCGACATATGAATGAAGGCATTCAGCCAGATATTCTGGTGGATCCAGTAAATCCAGCCCAGGATGGCTCCCCCGAGAAAATAGAAGAGAAAGTGCTGCGTCGAGATCAAGGCGGACTTTCCATGGAATAGCGCGAAGACCACTGCTTGGGCGAACAGGGCCAGGAGGCACCAGTGGATTCTCTGGTCGGCAATGCGCAAGAGCTCCCCAAGAAGAATTCGTCGATAGAGAAACTCCTCGGCGAATGCCAGCCAACCCACGCTCCACAGCGATGCCGGCAACAGCTGCCAGCGAAGCTCCGCTGTGCTGTCGGTGTAGGGAGAGCTCAGGGCGGCCAAGGTCGTGACGGCGGGCACCAGGAGCAGCGCGCTGGCGAGCAGGAGGCGGTCGCCGGCGTGCCGCCGCGGCGAGACGAAGTGGCCGGGCTGCGGCCATGTCATGTACCGATGGATTCCACAGATGATCCACCACACGCCGGTCAGCATCAGCGGCAACAGGCCCGCGGCCAACACGGTTCGCTGCAGGTAGGAGATCGGAGCGCCCATCCGCCCGACCCAGTACATCGCCGGCGCGACCGCCAGCAGGACGATGATTTGCGTGATGACGAGCAGGAAGACGGCATAAAGCACGCGCATGGTGCCTCCAATTGGACGGGCAAGCCGGGCTGGCCAGCCCGTCCTCCGCGGGACGCTGGGCAGAGATCAGTTGTATTCCGCCATGCAGCCGAGGATCAGATCCACATCCACCATCGAGCGATCCTGATTGGTCGTGCCGTCCATATAGCAGTCAAACCACGACCGGGATCCCGTGTAGCTGTAGTCGTCCCCCATGCCCGTGGCGCCGACCTCGCCGCCGTGAACCCTGTCGATTTCCACCTGGGTGAGTTCAATCATGATGTCCATCCATCTGCGCCGGAATATGCCGGCGATTCAATTATGGAAAGGGGAATGGCGTTGGGCCACCGAGGTTTCACTTCGGTAATTTCAGTCGTGCAATGACTTGTTTTTGGTATTCGCCTTGGCTGGATGACTAATATGGATTGGTTTCGTTCCAAGATGAGATCGTCAAATGAACAAAGGCCACCCGAGGGTGGCCTTTGTTCAGGGGTCGACAAGGCGATTCAGACGGTCCGCCGCATCAGGCGCTCGCGCTTCTGCGCCTGGTCGATGAAGACCTGCAACGCCCGCGCGGCGGTCGGCGCCAGCGAGACGAAGGCGCAGCCCACATGGTGCGGCGCGCCGTCCTCGCCCTCGGTGAGGTGCTGGACGCGCAGCAAGGTGCTGAAGCTCACTTCCCGCTCCAGCTCCAGCGTCCCGCTGAGCTCCTCCAGCGCTCGCGGCGCCGGCACGACGTTGGCCGGCCATTGCAGCGCGACCCCGCCGGCGCTCACGTTCACCACGCGGATGCGCGGCAGGTCGGCCCCGTTGAGCTTCAGCGCCGGATAGAGCTGTCCGGCCGAGGCCACGCGGTAGGCCTGGCGCCGCTGGAAGCGGTAGATGCGCAGCGGGACGGGGGCGCGCAGCACCTCGCCCTCGCCGCGGATCGCCACCAGGCCCGACACGTCGAACTGCAGCTTGATCTTGTCCAGGAAGGCGGTCGCGACCAGTTCGTCGCTGGACAGGATCGGGGGCAGGGTGTCGCGCGCCTGCGGCGCCTCCATCGTCAGCATGCCCTGCGGGGTGTCCAGCGAGCGCAGCACCGTGTGGATGGCCGCGCCGTCGGGCGTCGTCAGCTGGATGCGGGCCTGCGAGCGCAGCAGCTCGCGCAGCCAGTTCATGATCTCGCCGGGCGCGTCGAGCCGGAAGTCGGCATCGACCGCGGGGGAGGCGACAGGGGCCATGGGGGGGATCTTCAGATCGCTCAAGGCGCAGCTTCCGGCAAAGAGTCGTACGGACGCGGGACTGGCGAAATTCTCGCGCAGTCTCCGTCGCCGGGGAAAGGCAAACGCCGCGCCAACCCATCGATGCAGGGGGTCGGTCGCGGCGTCGGCCGGATCGGTCCTCGGTGTCGCGCGTCGTTCGGGGCCGCCTCGCAGGGGGCGCCGTCCCGTGCCGCGCGGCACCGGTCCGCGTGCAAGTCCCGGTCAGTGGACCGTCTTGGACTTGCCCTTCATCAGATGATCCAGATCCTCCAGCCACGGCTCGGCCAGGTGGCGGATCTCGGCGTCGTTCAGCAGGATGCGCTGCATGATGCGCGTCTTGAGCTGCGTCTCGTCCGGACCCAGCTGCTGCTGCGAGGCGGCGTGCTTGAGTTGCGAGATCAGCAGCACGCAGGCGCCCTCGAGCTTCACCACCTCGTCCCAGTTGCCCGAGCGGGCGGCGCTCAGCATGTCGGCGCTGGCCTGTTCGATGGCTTCGTAGTAGCTCAACAGTTGGGTGTTCATGATGCGGTCCGTGGTCGTCGGGGCAGCGTGGGCGGCGGCGGTCAGGGGCTTGGCGGTGTGCTTGGGCATGGAACAGCTCGAAGTCAGGGGCGGGGCGGTCGGTCCGGTGTCCGGATCAGGCCGCGACGCGTTGTTCGGCGGCAGCGGGGGAGATGGATCCCCAGGCTTCCCGAATCGGGGTCAGGAGACGCACGCACTCCTCCACGGCGGCGACGTCGGTGTGCAGATTGGCGTAGGTCAGCCGCATGCACATGTAGGCATACAGGTCGCGCAGGTCCAGGGCCAGGTTGCCGCTCTCCAGATCGAGGGCCGCCTTCAGGCCTTCGTCCAGGATGCGGACCGCGCGGCTCAGGCTGCGGTTCTTGATCTCGACATTCCCGGCGCGGATCGCGCCGACGGCTTGCGTCATCGCGTCGAACGCGCCGTCCAGCAGCAGGGCGACCAGGCGGTGCGGCGTCGCCATCAGGACATCGGTCTCCACGCCAACGCGGTTGTACATGTTGCTGGCGCGCTGGCCGTGGGAGGCGAAGGGAGAGGAGTTGCCGTACATGATCTGCTTTGCTGCTGCGGGATTGCTGTAGTGCTTGAATCAGTTTTCGGCCCTCGCCGGCTCAACTTGAGCCCTCCATCCGTTGAATATGTCTCTGAATTCTGGGCGATTCCAGAAAAGAGAAAGCCTCCGTGAGGAGGCTCGTCGACGCGCTTTTCGAAGCGCCGGAGAAGGGGGGTGACGACCGGCTACTTCATGGCGTGCCCACGCCGTCGTCACCGGGCGCTCACGCGCCCGCGCCGCGTCAGCCGCTGCTGAGCATGCTGGTGATCTTGTTGACGTAGCTCTGCATGTCGTTGAGCTTGGCCATCTGCGTGTCCAGCGCCGTGTACTGCGCGCGCACGCGCTTCTCGTACGCGTCGGCGCGGTCGTTGAGCTCGTCCACGCGCTTGTTGTTCGCCGTCACCCGCGACTGCAGGCCGGTGGTCCGGGTCGTGATCTGACCGTCGAAGCCGGTGACCTGGTCGGCGAAGGCGCGCCAGCGCGAGGCCAGCCCGTTGTTGTTCGGGTCGTTGCTGTCCACGCCCATGAACAGGTTCTTCAGGTCGCTCATGCTGCCCAGCGCGCTGGTGAGCTTGCTGTCGTCGACCGTGATGGTGCCGGCGGTACCGATGCTCAGGCCCAGGTCCGACAGGCGCTGGAACGCGCCGCCCAGCGTGCTGCCCGACGAGGTGATGTTGCGCAGCTGGCTCTGCAGGCCCACCGCGGTGCTGTCGCCCTGCAGCGGACCGGAGGTCTTGCTGGAGTCGTCGTACTTCGTGTCGTCGCGCATCAGGCTCATCAGCGAGTTGTACGAGGTGACGAAGTCGTTGATCGCCTTCTTGACGCTGTCCTTGTCCTGGCCCACCGAGACGGTGGACTGGCCGGTCTTGAGCAGGTTGATGGTCAGGCCGTCGACCGCGCCCTCGATGTTGTTCGAGGCGGAGCTGATGTCCAGCCCGTTGATCGACAGCTTGGCGTTGGCCGCCGCGGTGTTCTGCGTCATCGAGCCGATCGAGGCGGTCGGGTCGTAGGCGAGGGCGGACAGGCCGTTGGCGTCCGAATTGTTGCCGTCGTCATCCGCGGTCGTGATGCGGAAGCCGTTGGCCTCGCCGGTGTCCTTGGAGCGGACCACCAGGCGCGAGCCGTTGGCGTCGGTCACGACCGACGCCAGCACGCCGGCGCCCGAGGCGTTGATCTTGTCGCGGACGCTGCTGAGCGTGTCGGTGGCCGAGATGCTGATGCTCACGGGCGACGCGCCGTCCTTGCTGGTGAAGGTCGAGTTGTTGGTCCCGCTCCACTGGCCCAGCTCGATGGTCATCGACCCCGAGCCCACCGTCGCGTTGTTGGCGAAGGCCTTGCTGGACAGGCTCTGCGAGGACGCCAGGCTGGTGACGTTCAGTGCGTAGGTGCCGGCGCCGCTGCCGGTGCCGGCGACGACGCTGGCCATGGTCGAGTCGGAGGTCGTGGCCGTCAGCGCCTGCCAGGTGGTGGGGTTGCTGAGCTTGGCCGCCGCGTCGCGCATCGCGCTGAAGGCGCTGCTGATCTTGCCGTAGGCGGAGATCTGCGTCTGGATGGTGGTCGTGCGGTCCTGCAGGTCCGAGATCGGCTGCTTCTCGATCGCGACCAGCTTCGAGACGATGCTCTCGACGTCCAGGCCGCTGCCCAGACCGGTGGAAGTGATGGATGCCATCTTGCGGAACTCCTGTGACCTTGACCGGGCTTTGGTGGAAGCCCATGCGGGACAGGGCCCCGCGAGAGGCCCTGTCCTGCATATCGGCGCCTGGCGTTCCGACTTTAGGACGGAGGCCTGGACGATCTATTGGGTTTTTCTATCAGCCCTTGAGCAGCGAAAGCACCTGCTGCGGCAGCTGGTTGGCCTGCGCCACCATCGCGTTGCCGGCCTGCTGCAGGATCTGCGCGCGGCTCAGGTTCGAGGTCTCGACCGCGAAGTCGGCGTCCATGATCCGGCTGCGGGCGGCGGTCTGGTTCTCGTACGCGACCTGCAGGTTGGAGACCACGGCGTCGAAGCGGTTCTGCGTCGCGCCCAGCGTCGCGCGCTGGCTGTTGACCGAGTCCAGCGCGGTGTCGATGTAGGACACCACCTGGGCGATCGCCGCGGCGTCGGCCGTGTGGTCGATCACCGAACGATTCGCACCCGTGTTGTCGGAACCCGAGACCTTGGTGATCGAGTCATCCGACGACATGTTGGGCGTCGTGACGGTGATCTCGTCGTTGGAGGTGGTGTTCGGACCGACCTGGAAGGTCTGCGGGTTGCCTGCGTCCGCGCCCAGGATGTACTTGCCGTTGAACGTGGTGCCGGCGGTGACGCGCTGGATTTCCTTGGCCAGCTCGCCGAACTCCTTGTCCAGCGAATCCTTGTCGCTGTCCGCGTTGGTCGCGTTGCGGGCCTGGATGGCCAGTTCACGCATCCGCTGCAGCGAGTCGGCCACCTTGCCCAGTGCGCCTTCCGCGGTCTGCGCCAGGGAGATGCCGTCATTCGCGTTGCGCATCGCCACGGACATGCCGCGAGCTTGCGCGTTCATCCGCTCGGCGATCGCCAGGCCGGCCGCATCGTCCTTCGCGGAGTTCACCCGCAGGCCCGACGACAGGCGCTGCATCGACGTCGCCAGCGAGGACTGGGACGAGTTCAGATTGCGTTGCGCGTTGAGCGAAGCAAGGTTGGTGTTGATGGTCTGTGGCATTGATGCGCTCCTGCGGAGATCCTGTCCTGGCTGCGATCCCGGTTGAGGGTGGTCGTTCCCGACCTCGCCTGCGAACCCCTTGCCGCGCTGTCGCGGTCGTTGTCGGGACCCGCCGGTTGGACCGGTGATCGAGCCGTCAGTTCATGCTCGATGGCTCCATTGTGCGAAGGGAGCGCCAGCGCCAAAGGGCCGATTAAGGCCGCAAACACCTGCCAAAAGAAAACCATAAAAGAAGGCCCCGCCTCGTTCCCGGGGGAGCGAGGCGGGGCCTTTGGAGGCCCGGCCCGGAGGGCCGTGCTTGAGGAGTCAAGCGGAGCGCGGGGCGCCGGAGGATGCCGGCCTGGCGGCGCCCGGGGCGGTGGCGATCAGCCGCCGCGCAGCAGCGACAGGACCTGCTGCGGCAGCTGGTTGGCCTGGGCCACCATCGTGTTGCCGGCCTGCTGCAGGATCTGGGCGCGCGAGAGGTTCGCGGTTTCCGCCGCGAAGTCGGCGTCCATGATGCGGCTGCGGGCGGCGGTCTGGTTCTCCACCGAGACCTGCAGGTTCGAGATGATCGCGTCGAAGCGGTTCTGCGAGGCGCCCAGCACCGAGCGCTGGCTCGACACCGTGGTGATCGCGGCGTCGATGTTGTCGATCACCGTCTTCAGGCTGTTCGCGTCCGACGTATCGTCGATCACGCCGCTGGTGACGTTGTTGATCGACGTGTCGTTGGTCATGTTGCTGGTGATCACGTCGACCGAGTCGTTGGTCGTCGTGTTCGCGCCGATCTGGAAGGTCTGCGTGCCGGCGTCGTTGCCCAGGATGGCCTTGCCGTTGAAGGTCGTGCCGCCGATGACGCGGCCGATTTCCGCGCCCAGCTGGGCGTATTCCTTGCCGATCGAGACCAGGTCGGAGGTGGTGTTCGTGGCGTTGCGGGCCTGCACCGCCAGTTCACGCATGCGCTGCAGCGAGTCGCCCACCTTGGACAGCGCGCCTTCGGCGGTCTGCGCCAGCGAGATGCCGTCGTTGGCGTTGCGCACCGCGACGTTCATGCCGCGGACTTGCGCGTTCATGCGCTCGGCGATGGCCAGGCCGGCGGCGTCGTCCTTGGCGGAGTTGACGCGCAGGCCCGAGGACAGGCGCTGCATCGACACCGACAGCGAGGACTGCGATTGCGACAGGTTGCGCTGAGCGTTCAGCGATTGCAGGTTGGTGTTGATGATCTGAGCCATGATCCATTCCTTTCGAAATCAGAGACCTTTGTCGGTCCCGACGGACGGTTGAATAACTGTCCGACTGGGCCGGACTACGCGGCCTGCTGATGTTTGCGGACCCGTTGAAGCAGTTATCGGGACGCCTGGAATGGACTTGAGGCCTTCTTGAAAAGAAAGCCTGCAACGGACGGTGTCGTCCGTGAAGGATTGGCGGGAGCCAATCTTGGAACAGGCCCATCTCCCGATGGGCGCGGAGGATCGTCGGGCATGGCCCGGGCCTGGGGCTCGGGCGGCGGCGACAGGGCGCTCAACTCACTTCGCTCGCCTGGCGGCTCGCTGCGTTCAGACAGAACGCGCCAGTCAGTGCTCGATGTCGCCTGGCCTCGCCCCAGGCCCGGGCCATGCCCGACGATCCTCCGCAGGGGCCGGCGTTGCCGGCCCCTGCAGCGTGTGCTGCCTGCTTCTATCAGCGCAGCAGGGCCAGGACCTGCTGGGGCTGCTGGTTGGCCTGCGCGATCATCGCGTTGCCGGCCTGCTGCAGGATCTGGGCGCGCGACAGGTTCGCGGTTTCCGACGCGAAGTCGGCGTCCATGATCCGGCTGCGGGCAGCGGTCTGGTTCTCGACCGAGACCTGCAGGTTCGACACGATCGCGTCGAAGCGGTTCTGCGAGGCGCCCAGCGTGGAACGCTGCGTCGACACCGTGGTGATGGCCGCGTCGATGTTGTCGATGACGGTCTTCAGGCTGGCGGCGTCCGACGTGTTGTCGATGGTGCCGCCGGTCACGGCGGTGATCGAGGCGTCGCCGGTCAGGTCGGTGGTGACCACGTCGACCGAGTCGTTGGTCGTCGTGTTCGCGCCGATCTGGAAGGTCTGCGTGCCAGCGTTGGCGCCCAGGATGGCCTTGCCGTTGAAGGTCGTGCCACCGAGAACGCGGCTGATTTCAGCGCCCAGCTGCGAGTACTCCTTGCCGATCGAATCCAGGTCGGAGCTGGTGTTCGTGGCATTGCGGGCCTGCACCGCCAGTTCACGCATGCGCTGCAGCGAATCGCCCACCTTGGACAGCGCGCCTTCAGCGGTCTGCGCCAGCGAGATGCCGTCGTTGGCGTTGCGCTGAGCGACGTTCATGCCGCGGACTTGCGCGTTCATGCGCTCGGCGATGGCCAGGCCGGCGGCGTCGTCCTTGGCGGAGTTGACGCGCAGGCCCGAGGACAGGCGCTGCATCGACACGGCCAGCGAGCTTTGGCTGGTGGACGTGTTGCGCTGAGCGTTGAGCGACAGCAGGTTGGTGTTGATGACTTGGGCCATGATTGCTCCTAACAGCTATACATAAATACCGGCAAAAGCGCCGAACCACACATGAGCGCCTGAGTCCTCCGATCCTCCGACCCGCCGTGAGGCGAACCGGCCGAGGATCTCGGATGCTCCTGCTGAACCTGCCGGGCCATCCCCGGTTCGGTCCCAGTCCGACGCTAGTCAACCGTTGCCGTCCTACTCCCTCGTCGAGGTCTGAGGAACCGCTGGCCTTCTAACCGGACCACGTGCTGCTGCTGCTTCGATGCGCCAGCTGGTGTTGCTTGCTGGCTTGTCGCTGCGATCAGCAGACCCGTTGTTTTGGTTGTCGGCACGCGTCCCATAGAACTTGAGGGCAATTTGTCAAGACATCTGATCCGTGGATAAGCAGGCCTTGCAACGCGCTATTCATCGTTTGACTTCGACCCGGACTTGCGTCTGGGCGTCGTCTGGCGACGGACATGTCTGTGTCTACGGCCGGTTCGCGGCGGGATTGAGGGCGAAAGGGGGCGCTTTTCGTGCGCTCGATCACGGGGGTGCCCCCCTAAAGTGGCCACCGGCGCTGCCGACAAGGGCGAGCGCCCCATCCGCCGGGGTCCGGAGGGTGACACCAACGGGTCTCGATCGACGAGCCACAACGACCATGGAGAGGTCTATGCCACTGCAATCGCAAACCGAGGCACGGTCCACCGTGTCGATGATCAATGCCTCGATCGAGGAACAAATTCACGGCGAGCGCCGCATCCGCCAAGGATCGAGCGAAGCGCGCCTGCTGCTGGCGCAAGCCCGCAATGCCGCCTATGCGCAGGCCTCGCAAGGTCGCATCGGCGACGGCGTCTCGCTGCTGTGCGACGCGCTGGAGGTGGAGCCCTCGAGCATCGACCTGCTGAGCGACGTCGGTGCGCTGCTGCTGGCCGCCGGTCAGCTGCGCGACGCCGCGCTGTACGCGCACCGCGCCGTCGAGCTGTCGCCGCAGCACGCGCCCTCGCTGTACACGCTGGGCTTCGCGCTGTCGGGCCTGGGCGAGATCAAGGCCGCGATCGAAGTGCTGAGCATCCTGCACGAGGGCGAAGCCTTCGAGAGCCTGAAGAAGGACTCGCCGGAACTCGTCACCATCGTCGAGACCGAACTGGCGCGCCTGCAGGCCGCCTGACCGCCGGCCGGCCCGCCCGGGCCGCCGCATCGCGGGCCGGAGTTCCGAATGTCGGGGCTCCGCGCCACGCCGGATCGCGGGGTCGATCCCAGAAATCTGTCATCCGTCAGCGGGTCGGCCTGTGTCGCGCGTGAGCGCCACCGCCGGCTCGCCTGACAGGGTGTCCGCCTCGCGGCACCCCCGCCCAAGCCCCTGGCCGCCGGCCTTGCGGCCCCTTCGTCCCGAGCTCCCGCCCCCACGGCGCTGGCAGCGTGTAGGAATCCGTCTGACAAGCCCGTCGGTGGGCTTCGTAGCTTGTATCTGGTGGCAACCTGATGTTGCTGGAGCGGCTGCCTGTTCAGAATTCATTCCATCGCAGCACGCCACCGACCAGGAGCCCCCGAGATGAACACCGAGCAGATCCTCGCCGAGATTCGCGAAGCCAACCTGTCCTACCTGATGCTGGCCCAGAGCCTGATCCGCGCGGACCGCGAACAAGCGCTGTTCCGCCTGGGCATCTCGGAAGAGACCGCGACGCTGCTGAACACGCTGAGCCCGGCGCAGATGATGAAGATGGCCTCCGGCAACACGCTGCTGTGCCGCTTCCGCATGGACGACGACCTGGTGTGGGGCCTGCTGACCTCGCACGGCAAGCCGGCCGCCAACGACAGCGTGTCCCGCCTGCACGCCTCCATCCTGATGGCCGGTCGCCACCAGGAAGCCGCCTGATCCCGCGGGGCTTCAGCCCTGCTCAGGCAACCCGATTGCCGCCCGAGAACACCTCCCTATCAAGAGACGGAGCCGTCATGCGTACCAAGTCCATCCTGACCGAAGCCAAGCAGATCGAACGCGCCGTGACGCTGATCAAGCTGGGCGCCCGCCTGCAGGTGCTGGAGTCGGAGACGGACCTGAGCTACGAGCGCCTGCTGCGCCTGTACAAGGAGGTCTCGGGCAAGAGCCCGTCCAAGGGCCAGCTGCCGTTCTCCACCGACTGGTTCATGACCTGGCAGCCCAACATCCACGCCAGCCTGTTCCTCAACATCCACGAGTACCTGAACAAGGTCGCGGAGATGGACGAGATCGACGTGGTGATCAAGGCCTTCCAGCTGTACGACGAGCAGACCAAGGCGCAGGGCCTGGAGCAGCTGCTGTCGGTGACGCGGGCCTGGCGCCTGGTCAAGTTCGTGGACAACGGCATGCTGACGATGACCAAGTGCAGCAAGTGCGGCGGCCACTTCGTGACGCATCCGCACGAGGTCGCCAAGCATTACGTCTGCGGCCTGTGCAACCCCCCGGCGCGTGCCGGCAAGGGCAAGGCGGCCGGCGGCATCCAGATGCATTGATTCGGCGCGACTCGCGTCGACGTCGAATCTCCGCCCGAATCGCTCCGATTCCTTCTCGAACTCAAGCCTCAATCTCCGATGCGCTGGCGCAGCTGTCTCGTCGTGATCGCCCGCAATGAAGCGGCCACGATCACGAGGCTGCTGGCCAGCGTCCGTCCGTTCGTCGACGACATGCTGGTGATGGACACCGGCTCCGACGACGACACCGCGCGACGGGCCGAGGCCGCTGGCGCGCGCGTGACGCATTTCACGTGGATCAATGACTTCGCCGCCGCGCGCAATGCGGCGCTCGAGGCCGCGGGCGCCGATTGGCATGTCGTCCTCGACGCCGACGAATGGCTGATCGGGGAGGGGAGTGGCGCGGCACTCGACGCGCTGCGCACCACCGCGCCGGACTTCGTCGGCACCATCGCCCTGCAGGACCACTTCGACGGCGGCACCGCGCGGTCGCGCCTGAGCCGCGTGCTGCCTGGCGCCGTCCGCTACACCGGTCGCATCCACGAGCAGCCCGCGCATCGTCTGCCCGTTCGCCCGTTGGCCATCGAGGTCGCGCATGACGGCTACCTGCCCGAGCGGCTTCATGTGAAGCAGGGACGCAACGCGGCGTTGCTCACCGCCGCCCTCCAGGACGATCCGTCCAACCCCTATCTCTGGTACCAGCTCGGCAAGGACCACTCGGTCTATGACCGCTTCGCCGATGCGGAGGCCGCCTTCGCGAAGGCGGTGGAGCGCTTGACTGCGCCGACGTCAGGGGAGCCGGGGGACGCCGGGACGAACGGGATGGTGGCGGAGACCGTGACGTCGGCACCGAAGGACACGGTGCTGCCCCCGTGGTGGTTCGACCTCGTGGCCCGCCGGCTGTTCGGGCTCAAATCGCTGAAGCGCCACGCCGATGGCCTGGTCTTCGCCGAGACCCAGCTGCAGGCCTGCGCGGATTCGCCCGACTTCTTCTTCGCGCTGGGCGATCTGCTGCTGGACTGGGCGGCGGAGCTGCCGGCGCAGGCCGAGGTGCTGATCCCCATGATCGAGGACGCCTGGCGGCGTTGCCTGGAGATCGGCGAGCGGCCGGACCAGTCGGGCGCGGTCGCGGGACGCGGCAGCCACCTCGCGGCGCACAACCTGGCGCTGGTCCTCGAGGCCACGGGTCGCACCGAGGAGGCGGAATCTTTGCGACAGTCAATCCCCCCATGAGTTGTGCGATAGGGCGAAGCCATTCCGTAAATGGAAGAGCCCTCAGTCGCCAGCCTCATAAAGTCGATCGCGATGCAATTCGCATCGACAGGGAGAAATGATGAAACGACTAGCTGCAGAAGCACTGGCATTCTTGATGCTGCCGTTGGCAGCCTCCTTCGCCGGCAATGCCCAGGCCGCGATTGCCGAGGAACTGGGGCTCGGATCGACGCATGCCTGCGCGCGGACGACCGATGGCGCGGCCTTCTGCTGGGGTGCCAATGCCCAAGGGCAATTGGGCAACTCGACGGCGGCCAACAGTTCCCAGCCTGTTGCCGTGACCGGACTGGGGGCGAACGTGACCTCCATTGCGGGTGGCTATCAGCATTCCTGCGCCGCGCTCGCCAATGGCTCGGCGGTTTGCTGGGGGCGGAATGACACCGCCCAACTGGGTGATGGCAGCAAAGTGCAGCGCAATGCGCCGGTCCAGGTCTTCGGACTTTCCAATGTGAGCGCCGTGGCCGCCGGGACTTACCACTCCTGCGCACTGCTGAATACCGGGGCCGTGAAGTGCTGGGGGCAAAACAGCGGCGGGCAACTGGGCGACGCCACCGTGCAATCGCCCCGACTGGTGCCGGTCGACGTGGTGAACCTCTCGGGTGCCGTCGGGATCGCGACGGGCCTGGCGCATACCTGCGCGGTGCTGACCAATGGACAGGTGAAGTGCTGGGGCGTGAATACCGACGGGCAACTGGGCAATGGCACCATCGTCAGTTCCAAAACGCCAGTGGTCGTGGCCAATCTCAATGATGCGGTCGCCGTGGTGGCCGGGCAGTACCACACCTGTGCCAGGACCGCTTCGGGGGGCGCGAAGTGCTGGGGCAACTTCAACTACGGTCAGTTGGGCAATGGCATGACGGGGAGCCCGGCCGCCAAGGTGACGTCGCCCGTCGATGTCACCGGACTAACCTCCGGAGTGGCGTCGATCTATGCGCCGAGCGGTGGTGGCAGCACCTGCGCCGTGATGACCGACGGGGCGGCGAAGTGCTGGGGCTACAACGGATCTGGACAATTGGGCACCGGTGACTACACAAACCGCAGCTATGCGGCCGCCGTGACCGGTGTGAATGGCGTCATCAATCGCTTCGCGATCGGGCCGAGCTCGGCGTGCGCCGCGTCCTCTGTGGATGGACTGGTGTGCTGGGGCTCCAATACGGTTGGCCAGCATGGCGCCGGCAATACAACCAACGTGAATTTCCCTCAGCACGTGATCGGCTTCTGACCTCTGCGTCGACAGAAATGCCGCCTCCAGGCGGCATTTTTTCTTGGGGGAGCTGCCAGGGTCATCAATCGGTCAAATATGCGGTCCGCAATGGCGCTGATCCGGCAGCGTGTAGGAATCTGTCTGACAAACGCGTCGGCGCGCTCCCTAACCTTTACATGGAAGCGACCTGATGTTGGCTTCTTGTCCGGATCCCTACAGTTCGTATCACGCTGAAACGCAACGACAGCAACGAACACCCCGCAGGAGCCGCACGATGAACGCTGACCAAATCCTCGCCGAGATCCGCGAAGCCAATCTGTCCTACCTGATGCTGGCCCAGAGCCTGATCCGCGCGGACCGCGAACAAGCCCTGTTCCGCCTGGGCATCTCGGAGGAGACGGCCACCCTGCTGAACACGCTGAGCGCCGCGCAGATGCTGAAGATCGCCTCGGGCAACACGCTGCTGTGCCGCTTCCGCATGGACGACGACCTGGTGTGGAGCCTGCTGACCTCGCACGGCAAGCCGGCCGCCAACGACAGCGTCTCCCGCCTGCACGCCTCCATCCTGATGGCTGGACGTCATCAGGAAGCCGCCTAAGCTAGAGATCGACGCCGTCCGACCCGACCTGAAGCCGGAGACACCGACATGCGCACCAAGTCCATCCTGACCGAAGCCAAGCAGATCGAGCGCGCCGTGACGCTGATCCACCTGGGCGCGCGCCTGCAGGTGCTGGAATCGGAGACGGACCTGAGCTACGAGCGCCTGCTGCGCCTGTACAAGGAAGTCTCGGGCAAGAGCCCGTCCAAGGGCCAGCTGCCGTTCTCGACGGACTGGTTCATGACCTGGCAGCCCAACATCCACGCCAGCCTGTTCCTCAACATCCACGAGTACCTGAACAAGGTCGCGGAGATGGACGAGATCGACGTGGTGATCAAGGCCTTCCAGCTGTACGACGAGCAGACCAAGGCGCAGGGCCTGGAGCAGCTGCTGTCGGTGACGCGGGCCTGGCGTCTGGTCAAGTTCGTGGACAACGGCATGCTGACGATGACCAAGTGCAGCAAGTGCGGCGGCCATTTCGTGACCCACCCGCACGAGGTCGCCAAGCATTACGTCTGCGGCCTGTGCAACCCTCCGGCACGCGCCGGCAAGGGCAAGGCGGCCGGCGGCATCCAGATGCATTGAGCGGCCGCACCGATGGCCGCCCGACTTCCCCGCGCCGCCGCCGAAGGCGACCCCGCCGCGCCATCCGCGTTGCGCTGGCCGACGCTGGCGCTGCTCAGCTGGGCCGCCTGCTTCGCGGTCTGGCGCCTGCTCGGTCCCGGTTGGCCCGCGGCGCTGGTCGCCTCGGGCCTGGGCCTGCTCTTCGCCTGTCTCCATGCCCAGACCTGGCGCCGGTTGATCGTCGCGGGCGGCTTCCCGCTCGCGCTGCTGGCCACCGGGACGGACCTGCCAGCCTGGATCTGGCTGGTCCCGCTGGCCGTGCTGCTGCTGGCCTATCCGCGCCGCGGCTGGACCGACGCGCCCCTGTTCCCCACTCCCCACGACGCGCTCATGGCCTTGCCCGAGCGTGTGAAGTTGCACGACGGCGCCCGGGTGCTGGACGCCGGCTGCGGGCTGGGCGACGGATTGGTGGCGCTTCGCCGCGCTTATCCGGGCGTGCGGCCGACGGGGATTGAATACAGTGGCTTCCTGTGGCTGCTGGCCCGCCTGCGCTGCCCCTGGGCCGAGATCGCCAGAGGCGATCTGTGGGCCCAGTCCTGGCGCGACGCGGACCTGGTCTACCTGTTCCAGCGCCCCGAGTCGATGCCACGCGCGCTGGACAAGGCGCGCGCGGAGCTGCGTCCGGGCAGCTGGCTGGCGAGCCTGGACTTCCCGCTGCCGGGGCAGCCGGTGTTCGCGCAGCTGGACACGGGCACGCGGCATCAGCTGTATGTCTACCGGGCGCGCGATCTGCAGGGCTGAGCGCCGAGGCGGTCGCCCGGACCCGGCCCCCGCATCGAAGGCGCCTTGCGGGCGAAATCAGTGAACGACGTCCGATCGGCGTCCGCGACAGTCACCGGCCGAGACGAGTCGGGCTCAAGCGGGCGGGAAGCCGGTCGATAAGGGATGAGACGGCCCGTACCGCGAGGGGACGCGGCGGCAACTTCAAGACGGAACGATTTCCATGTTTGTCATCATCGGTTGGGTCCTGGCCCTGGCCTGCATCTTCGGCGTCTTCATCGCGCACGGCGGCAACATCAGCGTCGTGCTGCATGCCTTGCCGTTCGAGATGACGACCATCTTCGGCGCGGCCATCGGCGGCATGCTGGCGACCAATCCGCCCAAGGTCATGAAGGCCACGATGAAGGGCCTGGGCGACTGCTTCAAGGGCAGCAAGTACACCAAGGCCCGCTACATGGAGCTGCTGGCGCTGCTCTACGACATCCTGCAGAAGGCCCGCAAGGAGGGCCTGATGTCCATCGAGAAGGACGTCGAGGACCCGCACAGCTCGCCGCTGTTCCAGAAATATCCGACGGTGGGCAACGACCACCACGTCGCCGAATTCATCACCGACTACCTGCGCATGATGGTCTCGGGCAACCTCAACGCCCACGAGATCGAGTCGCTGATGGACGCCGAGATCGACACGCACCACCACGAGGCCTTCCTCGCCGTGATCGCGCTGCAGCGCCTGGCGGGCGGATTGCCCGCCTTCGGCATCGTGGCCGCGGTGCTGGGCGTGGTGAATACCATGGGCTCGGTGGGCCAGCCCCCCGCGGTGCTGGGCGGGATGATCGGCTCGGCGCTGGTCGGGACCTTCCTGGGCATTCTGCTGGCCTACGCCTTCGCCGAGCCGCTGGCGGGCGCGCTCGAGGCCAAGGTCGACGAGGCCGGCAAGGAGTTGCAGTGCATCAAGACCACGCTGCTGGCCTCGATGCAGGGCTATGCGCCGCAGGTCGCGATCGAATTCGGACGCAAGGTGCTGTATTCGACCGAACGCCCGACCTTCGCCGAGCTGGAAGGGCATGTGAAGAAGAAGTAAGCCTGCCTTGCCGGCAGGGATATTCCTTCCGCTCCATCCCCCGTTTCCACTCGCACGAATCGCACGACCAGGAGTGATCCGACATGGCCGGTGACGCCAAGAAACTCCAGCCCATCATCATCAAGCGCGTCAAGAAGGGCGGCCATGCCGCCCACGGCGGCGCCTGGAAGATCGCCTATGCCGACTTCGTGACGGCGATGATGGCCTTCTTCCTGCTGATGTGGCTGCTGGGCTCCACCACCGAGGGCGACAAGAAGGGCATCGCCGACTATTTCGCCTCTCCGCTGAAGGTGGCGATGTTCGGCGGCTCGGGCTCGGGCGACGCTTCGCACATCATCAAGGGCGGCGGTCAGGACCTGACGCGCCAGACCGGTCAGGTGAAGGCGGGCGACGTCGAATCCCCCCGCAAGACCATCAATCTGAAGGCGCTGAAGGAAGAGCAGCGGCGCGCGGAGCGCGTGCGCCTCCAGCAATTGAAGGAAAAGGTCGAGAAGAGCATCGCCGACAACCCCAAATTAGCGGCATTAGGTGGGCAAATCCGGCTCGACATGACTCGCGAGGGCTTGCGCATCCAAATCGTGGACGAGAATAATCGTCCGATGTTTGACAGTGGCAGCGCGGTGGTGAAACCGTATATGCGCGAGCTGTTGCAGGAACTGGGCGGCGTGCTGTCCGAGGTGCCCAACCGGCTGACGCTGGAAGGTCATACGGATGCGCAACCCTTTTCTGCGGGCGAGCGTGGCTACAGCAACTGGGAACTGTCGGCGGACCGTGCCAACGCCTCGCGACGCGAGCTGGTGGCGGGCGGTCTGCCGGATGCCCGGGTGCTCCGCGTGCAGGGTCTGGCGTCGAGCAAGCTGCTCGAACCCAAAGACCCCAACGCCCAGATCAATCGCCGCATCAGCATCATCGTGATGAATCGCGATGCCGAGGATGCGGTGCTGAAGAACCTGCCCGACGAGGACGACGAACCGGCGGACGCGGCGGCCAGTGCGCCGCAGCCCTCAAGTTCAGCGCCCGCGAGCCGATAAGGCTCCGGATGCGCCCGACTCCGAGTCCCCGTCGGACAGGAACACCGCAAAAGAATCGACTAGCCGTCGTTAGCCCTCCAGTCCCCCCAGAGGAACGCCATGAGCACTGACATGAAATTCTTGATCGTCGACGACTTCTCGACCATGCGCCGGATCGTGCGCGGTCTGCTGAAGGAGATCGGCTACAACAACGCCGAAGAGGCGGAAGATGGCGTCGAGGCCCTCAGCATGCTGAAACAGGCGAAGTTCGACTTCGTGGTCAGCGACATCAACATGCCCAACATGAACGGCTTCGAGCTGCTCAAGGCGATCAAGGAAGACGCGACCCTGAAGCACCTCCCCGTGCTGATGGTGACGGCCGAGGCCCGCAAGGAGGACATCGTCCTGGCGGCGCAGAGCGGTGCGGCGGGCTACATCGTCAAGCCGTTCACCAAGGCGACTCTGGAAGAAAAAGTCCAGAAGATCATGCAAAAGCTGGCCGCTGCGGCCTGATGCTGGGGAGTCCACCATGCAGATGGAAGAGCTGGCCAAACTGACCTCGCAGACCAACGAGCCCCTGATGGTCTCGCCCGAGGTGTTCCAACAGATCGGCACGATCACGCGCGTGCTGCACGACACGATGCAGCAGCTGGGCGTCATGCCCAAGCTGCAGGTCGCCACGGACGGGCTGCCCGACGCGCGCAGCCGCCTGACCTACATCGCCAACAAGACCGCCGACGCCGCCAACAAGGTGCTGAACTCGGTCGACCAGGCCAAGGCCGAGCACGCCAAGATCACCGAGGCCGCCAACGCGATGGCCCAGGCGATCACGGCCGACCCGGTGCGCGCCGTGGCCTCGGGCGCGGTGCTGAACTTCGTCAAGGAAGTCGAGAGCTCGACCTCCAAGATCGACACCCACCTGACCGACATCATGCTGTCGCAGGACTTCCACGACCTGACCGGCCAGGTCGTCGCCAAGGTGGTGACGCTGGCCAACGACCTGGAAGACTCGCTGGTGAAGCTGCTGGTCTCGGTGGTCCCGCCGGAACAGCGCGAGAAGGTCGACCCGAGCATCCTGCAAGGGCCGGTCGTCAGCCACGAAGGCCGCACCGACGTGGTGGCCAACCAGTCGGAAGTGGACGATCTGCTGGCCTCGCTGGGCTTCTGAGCCCGCGTCGGCCGCACCGCGATCGCTTGTCGATCGCCCCCCGAAACCCGCGCCTCGGCGCGGGTTTCCGCTTTCTGGCGTCCGCCTGCCGGAACCGGGCGGGCAGGGCGGTGAAGACCGCCGGATTTCCGCCCCTTATCGGACCAAGGCCCGGGGCGCTCCGGCCGAACAATGGCGGCACCACGGCATAGAGCCGTGACCCGCTCATGGCCGATCAAGACGCACAAGACCGCAACTTACCCGCCTCGCAGAAAAAGATCGAAAGATCGCGCAAGGAAGGTCAGCTGCCCCGCTCCCGGGACCTGCCGCATTTCGCGGTGATGGTCACGGGCGGCGCCTTGCTCGCGTCCTCGGCGCCGTACGCCGTCGAGAAGCTGCAGCGCATGCTCGAGGGCTCGCTGCGCTTCGATGCCGAGCAACTGCGCACGGCCGGCATGATGACCGAGCGCCTGTCGGTGCTCACCTGGCAGGGCGCGATGCTGGCGCTGCCGGCGATGCTGATCCTGGCGGCCGCGGCCATCGCCGCGCACCTGGCCGGCGGCGGCTGGAACTTCACGATGAAGCCGCTGGCGCCCAAGTTCTCCAACCTGAATCCGCTGACCGGCTTCGGCCGGCTGTTCCAGTGGCAGCACCTGATGCAAGCCCTGAAGGCGGTGTTGCTGGCCCTGGTGCTGGGCATCGTCGGTGCGCTGGCGCTCAAGGACCGCGTGGCCGGTTTCGTCGGGATCATGTCGGTGCCGCTGCCCGCGGCGCTGGCCTTCGCCGGCAAGCAGCTGATGGGCGGGCTGGCGCTGCTGGGCCTGGCGCTGGCGCTGTTCGCCGCGATCGACGTGCCGCTGCAGCGCTTCCAGTACCTGAAGCGCCTGCGCATGTCCCGCGAGGAAGCCAAGAACGAGCTCAAGGAAGCCGAAGGCAACCTGGAGATGAAGCACAAGATGCGCGCCCGGGCGCGGGAGATCGTCAAGCGTCGCATGATGGCCGCGGTTCCCAAGGCCGACCTGGTCGTGATGAACCCGACCCACTACGCGGTCGCCATCGCCTACGACGAGACCAAGATGGGCGCGCCGCGCGTGGTGGCCAAGGGCATGGACCTGCTGGCCTTCAAGATCCGCGACCTGGCCAAGGAGAACAAGGTCCCGGTGCTGCAGGCGCCGGCCCTGGCCCGTGCCCTGTACGCCCACGCCGAGCTGGACCGCGAGATCCCCGGCGCGCTGTTCGGCGCGGTGGCGCAGGTGCTGGCCTACGTGTACCAGCTCAAGGCCGCGATGAAGGGGCAGGGCATGGCGCCGCAGGCGGTGCCGAACCCGCCGGTGCCCGACGAGCTCGATCCGCACAAGAAGCCGGGCTGGACGCCGCCGGCCGACGAGATGGACGACGCCTTCCCCGAGGGCACGCCGGCCTGATCCCGGGGTGAACACGGCCCGATGCCGGACGCGACGCCGCCCCAGGGCGGGCGACGTGCCCGGCGGCCTCGGGCTCGGGGCCGATTTCAGGGGGGATTCCCCCGCTTATCCCGCTAAAGCGAAAGACCGTCCCGCCGAACAATGGCGGGGCCCGACGGCGGTGTCGGGCGTTTGAACACGAAGGCAGACCCGATGAACGAGCTGATGGCCCGTTTGCAAAACCTGATCGGTCCCCGCGCTGCGATCCTGCAGGCGCTGGGGGCCCCCATCGCCATCATGATGGTGCTGGCGATGATGGTGCTGCCGCTGCCGCCGTTCGCGCTCGACCTGTTCTTCACCTTCAACATCGCCATGTCCATCATGGTGATGATGGTGGCCTCCCAGATGGTCAAGCCGCTGGACTTCGCCGCCTTCCCCACCGTCCTGCTGATCACCACGCTGCTGCGCCTGTCGCTGAACGTCGCCTCCACCCGCGTGGTGCTGCTGGAGGGCCACACCGGCTCCGGCGCGGCCGGCCAGGTGATCGAATCCTTCGGCCACTTCCTGATCGGGGGCAACTTCGCCGTGGGCCTGATCGTGTTCGCGATCCTGGTGGTCATCAACTTCATCGTGGTGACCAAGGGCGCGGAGCGCATCGCCGAAGTCGGCGCGCGCTTCACCCTGGACGCGATGCCCGGCAAGCAGATGGCGATCGACGCCGACCTGTCCGCCGGCCTGATCGACGAGAAGGAAGCCAAGCGCCGCCGCGCCGAGCTCGGCGACGAGGCGGACTTCTTCGGCTCCATGGACGGTGCGTCCAAGTTCGTCCGCGGCGATGCCATCGCGGGCATGCTGATCCTGTTCATCAACATCGTCGGCGGCTTCATCATCGGCGTGGCCCAGCACGGCCTGAGCGCCGGCCAGGCGGCCGACAGCTACATCCTGCTGGCCGTCGGCGACGCGCTGGTCGCGCAGATCCCGGCGCTGCTGATCTCGGTCTCCTCGGCGCTGGTCGTGTCGCGCGTGGGCAAGGACAAGGACGTCGGCCAGATGATCGGCGCCCAGGTGTTCGGCTCGACCAAGGCCGTCGCCATCACCGCCGGCGTGGTCTTCATCCTGGGCCTGATCCCGGGCATGCCGCACCTGGTCTTCCTGCTGATCGCCGGTGGCCTGGGCTATCTGGCGTACTGGATGCGCACGAAGGAAGAAGCCAAGAAGCTGGCCGAATCCCGCGCCAAGCCCGCCGCCGCCGCGGCCGGCGTGCCCAACCCGGATGCCGAGGCCTCCTGGGACGACCTGGTCCCCGTGGACACCCTGGGCCTGGAAGTGGGCTACCGCCTGATCACGCTGGTGGACAAGTCGCGCGAAGGCGACCTGCTGAGCCGCATCAAGGGCGTGCGCCGCAAGTTCGCCCAGGAGATCGGCTTCCTGCCGCCGTCCGTCCACATCCGCGACAACCTGGAGCTGCGCCCCAGCCAGTACCGCGTCACGCTGCGCGGCGCGGTCATCGGCGAGGCCGAGGCTTACCCGGGCATGTGGCTGGCGATCAACCCCGGTCACGCGACGCAGAAGCTGATCGGGACGCCCACCACGGATCCCGCCTTCGGATTGCCCTCGGTCTGGATCGAGGAGCGACAACGGGAAATGGCGCAAATGGCGGGCTTTACCGTCGTTGATTGCGCGACCGTGGTGGCCACGCATCTTTCACACTTGCTGCAAGTTCACGCGGCCCGATTGTTGGGCCGGGTGGAAACCCAGCAGCTGGTGGATCACCTCACCAAGCAAGCGCCTCAGCTCATCGAAGACGTGATTCCGAAGATGGTCAATGTCGCCACCCTGCAACGAGTCCTCCAGTTCCTGCTGGAAGAGGGCGTGCACATCCGCGACATGCGTTCCATCGTCGAAAGCCTGGCGGAGAACGCCACGCAGACGTCCGATCCGGCCGAGCTGGCCCGTCGCATCCGCATCCACATCGCCCCGGCGATCGTGCAGCAGATCTACGGTCCGGCCAAGGAACTGGACGTCATCGCCCTCGAGCCCGAACTGGAGCGTCTGGTCACGCAAGCCCTGAACTCGCCGCACGGTGCGGCGCTGGATCCCGGTGTTGCGGACACGCTTGCGCGGAGTGCCGCCCAGACCGCCCAGTCCCAGGAGGACCGGGGTCTGCCCGCCTGCCTGCTGGTGCCCGATCTCATCCGTGCCCCTCTGGCCCGACTGCTCAAGCGCGCCGCGCCGCGGCTGAAGGTCCTGGGACACAGCGAGATCCCTGAAACGCACACGATCCGCATCGGCTCCATCATCGGAGGCACGGCATGAACGTCAAACGCTTTACCGCCCGCAACACCCGCGAAGCCATGGCCCTGGTCCGCCAGGCCTTCGGCGACGACGCGGTCGTGCTCTCGAACAAGTCGTGCCCCGAAGGCGTCGAGGTGCTGGCCATGGCGCCCGAAGGCATGTCGCAGATCGAGCGCGTGGCGGCATCCGCCCCCCGTGCCGCCGCGCCGCGCCAGCCGGCTCCCCAGCAGCGCCAGGCCGCGCCGCAGCGCCCCGATCCGCAACCGCGTCAGGCGCTCAAGCAGCGTCTGTCCGGCGCGCCGGCCGGCCGCGATGGTCGTGACGCACGCGAACCCGGCTTCGGCGCCTCGGTGGGCGACGACGTCAACGCGATGGCCATGAGCACGCTGTCCTTCCAGGACTACGTGCGCGAGCGCATGCTCAAGCGTCGCGCCGCCGAGATCAACGGCCAGCCCGATCCGATGATGGACGAGCCGGTCGCCGCCTCGCAGTCGCGCCAGATGGCCGAGTCGGTCGCCTCGATGGCCGCGCAGCGCGACCAGCGCGCGCGTTCGGCGATGCAGACCCTCGGCGCCCGCCGCGTCGACGACCAAGGCTACGAACAACAGCCCGCGCCGGCCGCCGCGCCGCGCGTGGTGCCCCCGGTGCTGCGCGACGAGATCCGCGTGCAGCCCTCGCAGGACCTGAGCGGCATCGCCGCCGGCTTCGGCGGCTCGCATCCGCTGAACGACATGCCGGCATCGACCCGCCGCGAGCAGGAAATGATGACCGAGCTGCGCGCCATGAAGGGCATGATCGAAGAGCGCTTCGGCGCCCTGGCCTTCATGGAGAAGCTGCAGCGCCAGCCGGCGCAGGCGCGCCTGACCCAGAAGCTGCTGGATGCCGGTTTCTCGCCGGCCCTGGTGCGCAAGCTGGTCGAGGGCCTGCCCGCGACCATGACCGAGGAATCGGAATCCCACACCTGGGCCTCCGGCGTGCTGGCGCGCAACGTGCAGACCGCCGAGCAACTGCCCCCGCTGGAAGACCAGGGCGGCGTGTTCGCGATGATCGGCTCGACCGGCGTGGGCAAGACCACGACGACGGCCAAGATCGCCGCGGCCTTCGCCACCAAGTACGGCGCCAGCCAGCTGGGCCTGATCACGCTGGACGCCTACCGGATCGGCGCTCACGAGCAGCTGCGCGCCTACGGCCGCATCCTTGGCGTGCCGGTGCACACGGCGCATGACCGCGCCTCGCTGGAAGATCTGCTGGACCTGCTGTCGAGCAAGAAGATGGTGCTGATCGACACGGCCGGCACGGCCCAGCGCGACAGCCGCACCGCCGAGCTGCTGGACATGCTGGCGCACAGGAACATCAAGCGGATCCTGGTCGTCAACGCGGCGCAGCAGGGCGAGACCATCGAGGACGTGGTCGGCGCCTGGCGCGGCGCCGAGGCACAGGGCGTCATCCTGTCCAAACTGGACGAGGCGGTGAAGCTGGCCCCGGCGCTGGACACGGTGATCCGCCACAAGCTGCGCGTGCTGGGTGTGACCAACGGTCAGCGCGTGCCGGAAGACTGGCATCGCCTGTCGGCCCAGGCGCTGGTGCAGCGCGCGCTGCGCAGCCACGGTCAGACCGCCTGGCGCATGGATTCGGCCGACGTGAACCTGATCTTCGCGGCCGGCTCGGTCGGCGCGACGCCCGGTGTATCGCCGATGGGCCTGAACTGAGCGGGCGATCCGCAAGACCGGCGCACTCGGTGGCGCCTTTGCCTCGACTGACCGGATGGTCAGTCAGCGGTCCGAGTTGCCCAAACAGGGCGGAGGTTCTAGAAACAAGGAAGGGCATGGCCCTTCCTTTTTCGTTTCCGGGGACGGAAACCGCGGGGAGGGCGCTGCCGGAAGCGGGTGGCGGTCCGGGTCGGACCCGCCCCGGACCGGTCGAGAAAAGCGGGGTGTTTCCCCCTTTCAATTCCGCGTCACGGGGAGGGCCTCGGGGCGAAACTTCCGGTAACGGCTCCAGTGGTGCAGTCTCTGCGGACTGGAGTGAACTCGAAAGAAGACAAGAGCAGCCCATGCGCGACTTCAGCAATGCTCCCAAGGACCAGGCCGACGGCCTGCGACGCCTGTTCGCCACGGCGCGCGTGCGCGTGGTGCCGGTGGTGAGCAACCCGCATGTGGTGGGCAGCGGCACGCTGCTCGAAGGCCTGTGCGCCGCGTTCGGCGAGCTGGGCCTGCACACGCTGGTGGTGGACGCCGGCGAGCAAGCCGCGGCGGCCTCGGATCTGGCGGCGGTCGACCTGGCCGCGTGCGTGGAGCCGTTGTCGGCCAAGGTGTCCTTCCTGGCCGCGCGCGGCCTGCCGCTGCGCTACATCAACGCGAACGGCTCGGCCGCGCAGTTCCTCGAGGCCGTCACCGACGCCGCCCCCTTCGCCGACGTCGTGCTGCTGCACGCCAGCGCGGCGGAGCTGAGCCGGGTGCTGGTCTCGCGCGAGGTGCGTCCGGTGCTGCTGGCCGACACCGACGTGCAGAGCGTGACCCACGCCTACGCCGGCATGAAGTGGCTGACGCAGCGCGCTGGCCTGATGGTCTACAGCCTGCTGCTGGCCTGCAACCCGCAGCTGCGCCTGGCCGAGCGGATCGCCCAGCAGCTGTCGAGCTGCGGCGACGGTTTCCTCGGCGCGGTGCTGCGCGAGTGGGCCTGCATGGATCCTCGCCAGCCGGTGAGCGCGCCCCTGACGCACGAGCTGCGTCACATGGCGCGTGAACTGCTGCTGGCGTCGGTGCCTGGCGCGGCGCTGGACAGCGCCGCCGATGCCATGCCCCTGCGGCCGCGGCCGATGTGGCAACCCAAGGCAGGTCGCGCCCAGCCGGGTGCGACACTGGCTGCGCATTGACCTCGGATGGGAGACGAGAAGATGTACACCGCCAAGGGTCAACTCGACAACAACTCGCTGATTCGGCAGTACAGCCCGCTGGTGCGGCGTCTCGCGCACCAGATGATCGCCAAGTTGCCGGCCAACGTCGAACTGGATGACCTGATCCAGGTCGGCCTGATCGGCCTGACGGACGCGCTGTCGCGCTTCGACACGGCGCAGGGCGTGCAGTTCGAGACCTTCGCGACGCAGCGCATCCGTGGCGCCATGCTGGACGAGCTGCGTGGTAGCGACTGGATGAGCCGCGGCTCGCGTCGCCAGCAGCGCTCGATCGAGACGGCGGTGCACAAGCTGGAGCAGAAGCTCGGCCGCGCCCCCCAGGAATCCGAGATCGCCGCCGAGATGGGCATCCCGCTGGCCGAGTACCAGGAGATGCTGGGCAAGGTGCGCGGCACGCAGCTGGTCTATCTGGAGGACATCTCCGGGGACGACGACAGCGACGACTTCCTGGACCGTCACGTCAGCGACGAGGCCTCGGACCCGATGGCCATGCTGCGGGACCACCGCATGCGTTCGGCGCTGGTGGAGGCGATCAAGAACCTGCCCGAGCGCGAGGGCTACGTCATGTCGATGTACTACGAGCACGACATGAACCTCAAGGAAATCGCCGCGGTGTTGAAGGTGACCGAATCGCGGGTGTGCCAGCTGCACAGCCAAGCGATTGCCCGGTTGCGCGTGAAGCTGCGCGACTGGTAAAAGAGGCCGAACCGGCCGCATGCCCCTTGTGGTCGAAGACCCAAAGGGAGACGGCCGATGTGGGACTCATGGCGCGGGCGCGCCGGGAAGGCGGCGCCTGACGCGTCGACGGACGACACGGGACTCGTGAGCGCGTCGTCGGCGAACGGCAAGACGTCCACGGTGGTGCGGCAGCTGTCGAGCGGTGTCTCGAAGCTGGGCCGCGATGCCGCCGAAGTGCGTGGTCTGCTGGAGGACACGCAGAAGGTCGTGCTCTCGCAGGCGCAGGCGATGCAGGCGCTGGGCGGCGAGCTCGAGCAGGTCCGCCATGCGCAGGACGGCATCAATCAATCGACCGAACTGACCCGCGAGGCGGTGGAGCGCGCGCGCACGGCGCTGGCCGGCGTCGGCCAGGAGGTCGGCGGGATCGTGTCGACACTGCGGCAGGTCTCGGACGCCGCCTCCGACATCACGCGCATCGCGTTGCAGACCCGGCTGGTCGCGTTCAACGCCTCCGTCGAGGCCAAGCGCGCCGGCGAGGCGGGCCGTGGGTTCGGCGTCGTCGCCGACGCGGTCAAGGATCTGGCCGCTCAGGTGGAGGCCTCCTCGAAGGCCATCATGGGCACGGTCGGGACGCTGGACTCCCGCATCGAGAACTTCAGCCGCGAGCTGCGTGCCGACGGGGCCGGCGGGGCCGGGCAGAGCGCCATCCACCAGGCCTTCGCCGATGTGGAGGTGGACGTCGACAAGATCGCGCAATCGGCGCGGGAGAGCCAGTCCACCACGCAGCAACTGGCGGTGCGCTCGGGTGAGCTGGGGGTCGAGATCCAGCAGGCGATGCGCAAGCTGGAGGCGGCGTTCGCCTGCAGCGACCGCTTCCTGCGGTTGTCCGAGCAGATGATCGAGCAGATCGCCTCGAGCGGCATCGAGGTCGAGGACTCGCCCTACATCCAGGCGGTGCAGGGCGCGGCGGCGGAGATTTCCGCGCTGCTGGAGCGCGCGCTGAAGGATGGCCGGATCGATGCGTCCGCGCTCTTCGACGAGCATTACCAGCCGATGGCCGGGACCGATCCGCAACAGGTCACGACCCGCTTCACGGCGCTGGCGGACCAGTTGTTCCCGGAGGTGCAGGAGCGGATGCTGAGCTTCTCGGACAAGGTGGTGTTCTGCATCGCCGTGGACCGGAACGGCTACGTGGCGACGCACAACAAGCGCTACTGCCAGCCGCAGCGGTCCGGGGACACGGCATGGAACACGGCGAACAGCCGGTATCGGCGGATCTTCAACGACCGGACCGGGTTGGCCTCGGCGCGCAACCAGCGGCCCTTCCTGCTCCAGACCTACCGCCGTGACATGGGCGGCGGGAACTTCGTGCTGCTCAAGGAGGCGTCCGCGCCCGTCACCGTGGCCGGGAGGCATTGGGGTGGGGTGAGGTTGGCGTTCGGGTTCTAGGAACTCGTACCGTTGTCGTACCGTTCCAGAACGAAATACTGATTCCAGTCGGTCGACTACTGGTTGATCTGGTGAATCCCCGATTCCCTACAGATTCCAGTCATGGTGAGGGCGGATGAATCTGTCGATGATTCATTCCAGATGCTCTAAATCATCTGATCAAAGAGCGGGTGGCCGCCCGCTGTGCGGTGTCATCAACCCTCCCCGAGGAATCAACAAATGTCTACGGTCTCCACCCTAGCTGACGTCACCGACGCCGCCCATCGCTTCTCCGCCAAACTCGCCGGGATGGACGCCAAGTCCACCACGGCATTCGGCGGAATCCCACCCCGCAATCCTCCCGTCGACGCCTGCACGGCGCAAGCGGAACCCCCTCGCATCCCCATCCTCGACCGCTGCCCGCTGATGAACGAAACCAGGGTCTCGCTGGAGCTGATCAGCGAACTGAACAACATCCCCGGCCGCTACGAACCCACCCGGCCGCAGGTCGTGGGCTCCCGGTGCTTCCTGCTGAATCCGGGGCTGACGACGCGCGCGGCGCTCTACAGCCTGCGAGATCGGCTCACGCAGGTGACCGCGATCCTCAAGGAATCGCAGGTCCCGTTGGGCACGGCCAATACGGACAGCGGGAACGTCAAGATGGCCTCGGCCGATCTCCTGCACGAGGCCAACTGCCTGCTGTCCACGATCGAGATTGCCGTCTTCGAGGAGCACGACTTCCAGACCCGCCAAGCCCGCCGACTGTCCTGATGTCTCGACTCCCCCATACCCCGGAAAGAGGGCAGGGCTCAAGCAGTAGACAGCCAAGTCGGAGAAAGAAAACGAGCGCCTTTGTGGCGCTCGTTTCGTTTGATGGACCGCAGCATCTTTAGGGCGCCTTTAATAACCAATCCAAGGAAGCTGGAATCGCAGGGTCTTGCTAAGGCGTTCGTGTTTTTCGAACGAATATGGCAGCGAGGGAGTCCACACGAGCGTGGCTCGGAGATCCCGTTCGAAAGTCAATCACTGGAGTGGTTGAGAAAATGACTGGAACGAGTCGTTGAAGAGTTTGGGGCGGGCTCTTAAGCTTTGGCCATCAACTCGTCACTTGCGGTCGCCACCTGCCAAGGCACAGGAGCGGTTGCCAGACTTCCCGAAGAAGTCACTTTCAGATTTGTCCCACGGGGCAGGTCGTGGTGCCATTCATGAGGGGCTCTGAATGATTGAGATCTTGTTGAAGTCAGGCCTGGAAAATTGCATCTTCCTGCTTCCTGGGCTGATCAGCGTGGCGTTTTTCAACGTCATCCTATGCAAAGGCCAGGATCTCGACGGGTTGCGAGTGGTTCTGGCGGTGACGGTGTCGTTTGTCGTCTGGTTTGGTCTGCGCGATCTTCAGAGTAATTTCGGCGCATGGATTCTGGTCATGCGGATCTTGGTCGGTGCGTTGCTCGGCACGGTCGCGGGGTGGGTGTTTCGACTCAAGAGGGATTGGCGACGTCGGGTTCGAGGGGTTCCAGGCAAGCGGGTTTCCAGTGCGCTCGCTTGGTTCGATGCTTTCCGAGGCGAGCAGTCGCATGTGCTGCTCCATATGAAGGACGGTCGGAAGATATTCGGTTGGCCCGAGGGGTGGCCACAAGATCCGGCGGTCGGTCACTTCCTGTTGATTCATCCGCTCGTTCAGGCGAATGGGCGATTCCACAAACTCCGCCCTGACGGCGCCGCGGTCCTGCTACCCGCGGCGGATGTGTCATGGGTGCAATTCTTGGACGCCCTGCAAGCGGAGTCCCATGTTCAGAAGGCTTCCGTGAGCGGGCGGTGATGGAAATTCAATCTGAGTGTTTTGGAGTGCTATGGAACTCGATCTTCGCGAAGAATTTTTCTACCTTCTGCCCGGATTCAGCGGTGGGTGTGTTTACTGGTGGATTTGGCCGGTGCGTCGTCGTCCGTTGGATTTTGCTTTCATGGGCGGATTTCTGGCCCTCGGCTGTCTGGCCTTTGGTCACATGTTCGGCCAAACACTCGTGACCATTGCTGGTAGTTCGTACTTTTTGGGTGCGTGGGGAGATGACTATCTGCTGGCGGCGCGATGCGTGATCGGCATTCTTCTTGGAATCTGGCTGGGGCTTGAAGGGCGCCATCGTGGTCCCGGATACTATCCATTCAGCCCGCTCATGTTTCGCTGATCCGGACGGACCTCCGCCGGGGGATCTCTACAAGGGCTCCACCTGACCCCATCCCGCCCCCGCAGTGATAAAACCCCCGGCATCCCCGCTCCGCACAGGTAGCCCGCCTGCTCTCATGCGCTGATGCCTGAATCTCCATCCGATCCTCGCGCCACCGCCCTCCGCCGCATGAAGCTGGTCGCCCTCGGCTGCCTGCTGCTGTCCTTGGCCGGGCTCGGTCTGAGCCTCGCGATGGGCGCCCGCGGCCCGTGGGCCTGGCTCAAGGCCTTCTGCGAGGCGGCCGCCATCGGCGGCCTGGCCGACTGGTTCGCGGTCGTCGCGCTGTTCCGGCATCCGCTCGGCCTGCCCATCCCCCACACCGCCCTGATCCCCCAGGGCAAGCACCGCATCGCCGACAGCCTCGCCGGGTTCGTCCGCGACAACTTCCTCCATCCCGAGGTCCTGCTCCGCAAGCTCGAGATCCTCGACCCGGCCGCGCGTCTCGGCGATTGGCTGCGCGTGCCCGCCAACCTCGCGCAGGTCACCGGACCGGTCCGGTCCATGGCCATCGAGGCGCTCTCGCTGTTCAACGAACAGGCCGTGCGCCGCGCCCTCGGCGAGTTCCTCGTGGCCCGCGCGCTGTCGTGGAACGCGACGGTCACCGCGGCCTCGGTGCTCGACCTGATGACGAAGGCGGGCCGCCATCAGGACGTGCTGGACGGCGCGCTGTCCAAGCTGCGCGACTACCTCGCCACGCCCGAGGTCCGCGCGCTCGTCGCCTCGCGGCTGGTGAAGTTCTCCCGCGCGCAGTGGCCCAAGGCGACCTCGCTGGTGGACACGATCGCCAATGTGGACAAGATGGCCGACTCGCTGTCCGACAAACTCGCGCTGCAGCTGGTGGAGGAAGTGCAGACCGCGCTCTCCCAGCCCGATCACGCCGTGCGCCGCCAGTTCGATGGCTGGATCGTCGAGTTCATCGAGCGCCTGCGCCAGGATCCCGACTTCGCGCGCGACGTCAACGCGATGAAGGACCGCATCGTGCAGAGCGACGACGTGCGCGCCTACCTCGACGGCGTCTGGACCGAAGTCCGCGCCACCATCGAGCGCGACCTCCGCCGCGACGACTCCGTGCTGATCCGCCATCTCGACCAGTCCCTGGCGTCGCTCGGCGATCGGCTCGGTCGCGACCCGGGACTCGCCCAGGCGATCAACGAGCATGTGCTGTCGTCGGCCGCCCGCATGGTGAGCGGCATGCGCGAGGGCATCACCCATCACATCGCCACCACCGTCAAGGCCTGGGACGACCGCAGCCTCGTGCGGCAGATCGAGCTCAGCGTCGGCCGCGACCTGCAGTACATCCGGCTCAACGGGACGCTCGTGGGCGGCGTGATCGGGCTGGTGCTCTATGGGGTCACGGTGTGGATGGCGGCTTGACCACCTCCAGCCTTTCTGGCTCGGTGAGCCGGGTCCCGAGCGCCAGGTTGAAGAACGCCAGGCGGCTTCCACTCGTTCATGCGGGATGGCTGCTCAGGCGGGTGGAAGACGCTGGCCGGGAATGCAGGAACGGGCTATCGATGCCCGGTCTCGCGAGGGACAGACTGCAGCTCTCCTTGCAGTTTGTTCCCCAGGTCCACCATCATGTCCGCAGTCACCAGAGGGACCGCCCGGTCCCGCACCGTCGCGTCGCCGACCGACACATTCGAGAGAGCCCGCCGCGAGACCGACGATGCCGCGATACGCCGCCGCCTCGACGAGAAGGAGGTGGCGGCCGACGAGGAAGTCCCGCCTGCGTCGCGCGCCGAGTCCGAGGAAGAGATGAGCGACGCGGCGGTCGCCGCCTCGGGGGCCGCGCCCGCGGCAGGTTCGACGCTCTACGTCGGTGGCGCGCTGCTGGCCGCGGGCACTTTGGCGGCGGTCGCGTCGGGAGGCGGTGGCGGGACGGGCTCGGCCCCACCGGTGCAGGTTCAACCCAAGCCGCCCGTGCCCCAGCCGGAGGAGAGCAAACCGTCGCCCGACCCGACGCCATCACCCCGACCCGATCCCTCGCCGACCCCGACGCCCGATCCCCGGCCCGAACCTCAGCCAGAGCCCCAGCCGAAACCGGAACCGGAACCCAAGCCGGAACCGGAACCCAAGCCGGAACCCAAGCCCGAGCCGAAACCCGAGCCGGAGCCGGAGCCGGAGCCGGAGCCAGTGCCCAAGCCGGAGCCAGATCCCGAGCCGAAACCCGAGCCGGAGCCAAAACCAGACCCAAAACCAGACCCCAAGCCCGAACCAGAGCCCAAGCCAGAGCCGGAACCGGAGCCAAGTCGCCCCGCGGTGCCACGGCTGAGCCTGCGCAGCGACACAGGCGCGCCGGTTGAAGCCGACCCCGAACAGCGCTCCACGCGGGACGGTCGCACGCGCGATGCGACGGTCGTGGTCGACGGCATCGTGGCCGGCGCGATCTGGCAGTACAGCCGCGACGGCATCGATTGGGTCGAGGGCAGCGGCAACCGTCGCATCGAGGCGGCCTTCTTCGGCAGCAACGATGGCGCCAAATCCGTGCACGTCCGCCAGATCGATGCCGCCGGCGCGACCAGCGCGATCCAGACCTTCTCCTTCGTTCTCGACAGGACCGCGCCCGCCGTCGCGACGCTCACCTTGCTGGACGGGGACGGGAGCGCGAGCTCGGACCGGCTCAGCAACAACGTCGGGCTGCGGGTCGGCGCGGAGGCCGGCAGCTTCTGGCGCTATTCGTTCGACACCGGTCACAGCGGGCAAGGGGTCGGAGCGGGGACGACCGATCGCACGCTGGCTGTGCCCGACGGGCTGCGGACCGTGGTGCTGCGCCAGTACGACGGCGCGGGCAACTACGCCGAGTCGACGACCTCGTTCGTGCTCGATCGCACGCCGCCGGCCGTCCCCATGGCGCAGCTCGACCACGACACCGGCACCAGCGGCAGCGACCGCCACACGCAGGACGGCAGCCTGACGATCTCCGGACTGGAGATCGCCGCCGTCTGGAAGTACCGCATCGACGGCGGCGCCTGGGTCACCGGCGTGGTCGACAGCAAGACCGCGTCGATCCCGTCGACCGCCTTCGGCGCCGACGGCCACAAGCGGATCGAGATCATGCAGACCGATCCCGCGGGCAACGAGAGCGGCTTGCGCGTCCTCGAGTTCGACCTGGATCGGGTCGCGCTCGCGCCGATGCTCTATCTGCGCGAGGACACCGGCCTGTCCGGTGACCTCATCACCTCGGATCCCATCGTCGTGCTGGGCGCCGTGGAAGGAGGCGCGCGGTGGCAATGGCGTCCGAGCATCTATCAGGCCTGGGAGGACACGACCTCGGTCCAGTTCGACCCGGGCGTGACCGCCGGGCGCGCGACGGTGCACATCCGCCAGATCGACGCCGCCGGCAATGTCAGCCCGGATCGCGTGCTGAGCAGCTGGATCGTGCCCGCGGGCGCCGAACCCGCGCAGCCGCGGCTGAATGCGAAAGGCGACAACGATCTGCTGGTGGGCACGTCCGGCGCGGACGTGTTCCGCTGGCAGCCCAAGACCATCGACTACACGGGCTCCGATCGCGTCATCAATTACCGCGCCGACCAGGGCGACGTCCTCGACCTGACCGGGATCCTGGACATGAGCAGCGGACCGCCGGTCCCGGAGCGGCTCGCGAAGATCAACGACTTCTCGAGCCAGACGGTGACCTTGCTCGTGCAGCACGCGACAGGGCCGTCCGGCACGGTCGACTACACCGTCCAGCTCTGGAACACCCTGCTGTCCGACCCGATCGCGGTGAAGGTGGGTTCGGAGATCTTCATGGTCTGACGGACGGCAAGAGGGGACGGCGCACGTAGACTGCGCCGGTCGCCGACCTGGCGGCGCTTCCACGAACGCCCACCATGCCCCGTTACGTTGCCTTCCTCCGCGGCGTCAGCCCGATGAACGCCAAGATGCCCGACCTGATCCGCGCGTTCGAGGCCGCTGGCTTCAGCCGCGTGAAGACCGTGATCAGCAGCGGCAACGTGGTCTTCGATCACGAGGGCGCGCCGGTCGACGAGCTCGAACGCCTCGCGGAACAGGCCATGACCGACACGCTGGGCAAGAGCTTCGGCACCACGGTGCGGCCGGTCGATCACCTGATCCGCGTCGTCGACGCCGACGTGCACCAGGCCTTCGACCCGCCCGCGACCGCCAAGCGCCTGATCACCTTCCTCAAGCGCCCGCACGAGGGGCAGGTCGAGTTGCCGCTGCGCGGCAACGATGCGGCCATTCTCAAGCTCGAGGGCGTGGAGGTCTTCAGCCACTACCTGCCCAACGAGCAGGGCCCGCTGTTCATGACCATGCTGGAGAAGGCCTTCGGCAAGCAGATCACCACGCGCACCGTCGACACGGTGCGCAAGTGCATCAAGGCCTGACCGTCCTGGCGGCGGCAAGACCCGACCCTCGTCGGCACTGTCGCCATCGCCGTGGTCTTGGCGGTGCGGCGCCGATCGGCTTCGTCACCGCGACGGAGGCGAGCGCGGCCTCAGGCCACGCAGGCCCGGTTCTTCCCGGTGCGCTTGGCCTCGTAGAGCGCCTCGTCGGCGCGGTCCAGCGCCTGCTCCATCGTCTCGCCCATGCGGAACAGCGTGACGCCGGCCGAGAAGGTCACGAACACGTCGCGCCCCTCGTGCATGAACAGGCTGGCCGACAGCGAGCGCTGCAATCGCAGCAGCACGGCCTGCGCCTCCTCGAGCGGCGCCTCCGGCAGGATCAGCACGAACTCCTCGCCGCCCCAGCGGCCGACCTTGTCGCCCGGCCGCAGCAGCCCCGACACCCGCGCGGCGAGCGACTTCAGCGCCTCGTCGCCGGCCGCATGGCCGAGGTTGTCGTTGAGCTTCTTGAAGTTGTCGATGTCCAGCAGCGCCAGCGCCAGCGGCTTGGGATCGCGCTCCAGCTTGGCCCGCTCGGTGTCGAAGGTCGCGATCAGGCCGCGCCGGTTGGCGATCTGCGTCAGCTGATCGGTCTGGACCTCGCTGGAGAGCTTGCGCAGCTCGCCCTCGAGCTGCTCGACGCGCTCGGCCAGCTGCGAGGCGCGGTCGTGCTCGTCGCGCAGGCGGCCCTGCGTGGTCTGCACCAGCGACTGCACGCTGCGGCTTTCCTCGACCATCTCGCGCACCACGCCGGCCAGGCTTTCCAGCGAGTCCGCCTGCTCGATCACGGTGGCGTACTTGCCCACGCTGTCGCTGAAGCGGTCGGTGTGCTGGCCCAGCTCGCCGAGCTCCTGCAGCATGCGGTTGATCAGGCCCTTGAGCGCGTCGCGGGCGCGGCTGCGCTCCTCGCGCAGGCTCTGCTGGCGCTCGCGGGTGTTGTGCAGCAGCTCGCTGACCGAGCGCACGCTGCGCGCCGTCAGTCCCTGCGCCAGCGTCTGGCCCATGGCCTCGCACTGGCCCTGCGCCCAGCTGTCGTCCTCGGCCAGGTCGGCCAGGCTACCGGTCAGTTCGCCGCAGAGCTTGCCCAGCTCGTTGAAGGCATGGGCGCGATGGTCCATCCAGCGGCGCGCGCGGATGCACAGCGCATCCATCTGCGCGGCGCGCTCGGGCGTCGCGCCGTCGCGGATGATCTCGGCGTGCGCGGCGCCCAGTTCCTCGATGAGCTCCTTGGCGCGCGTGTCGTCGGCCAGCAGCGCGTGACGCACCGTGGTGTTCAGGTGGGTGCCGACCTCGGGCCACGATTGCAGGCTGGAACCGGCGTTGGCGGTCGCGGCGCCGGCGTCGCCGTTCGCGCCCATCAGCGTGTCCAGCGATCCGTAGCGCCCGCTCTCGCCCGAGGCGGTGGCCATCGGGGTCGACTCGGCGGGCGGCTGCGCGTTCTCCTCATCGGTGAAGAACTGCGTGGGCGTGCCGGAGCGCTCGTCGTCGTCCTCGTCCTCGTCCGGCGTGGACTTCGCCGAGCCGGCCGTGCCGACCGTCGACGGCAGCTCGTCCAGCGGCGCGGGTTGCGTCTCCACGCGCGCGTCGCTGGTGTCGCCGTCCCAGCTGGTGACCAGCTGGCGCAGCCGCAGCGTCAGGCGTTGCGGATCGCTGCGGTTGCTCTGCAGCACGCGCAGCACGCCGTCCTTCTTGCGTGCCAGCGTCCAGGCGCGGCCACCGCGTTCCAGACCGCGCATCAGCTTCTCGACCAGTTGCGCCAGCTGTTCCGCCTGCGCGCCGGGGCCGTGCGTCTGCTGCAGCGCCTCGAGCGCGCGTTGCAGCTCGTCCCAGCGGCCGTCGCGCACCTGCAGCGACAGGTTCTGGCGCTGCTGCGGATCCGGCACCGCCAGGCCCAGCAGCCGCGCGATGGCGGGCTGGGCGCGCTCGGGCATCGCGCCGTTGTCGCGCATCGGCTCGCCGGCCTCCTGGGCGTAGGCGCGGGCGTAGTTCTCGGGCGTGGGTTCCAGCTTGTCCAGCGCCAGCCGGCGCAGGGCCGCCTTGGCCAGGAGAGCGGGGGGCTGCTGCGGCATCGGTCGGTGCTCGTTGATTCGGTTGATTCAGAAGAGGACGGCCAGCCTGCGCGACATCGGCGCGATGTCAGCGCGGGGGCAGGTCCTCGCCGGCCTCGGAGGCGGGCAGGATCCAGGGCGCCTTGCGGGTCAGCACCGTCTGCGCCAGCCAGCGCTCGAGCTCGTCGGGCGGCAGCGGCTTGCTGAACAGGAAGCCCTGCATCAGGCTGCAATCGAGCCGGCGCAGCACTTCCATCTGGCGCAGCGTCTCCACGCCCTCGGCGATGACCTGCAGGCCCAGCGAGCGCGCCAGCGCGATGATGGCCGTCACCACGGCGGAGCTCTGGGGGGTGATGCCCAGGTCGCGCACGAAGCTGCGGTCGATCTTCACTTCCGAGATCGGGAGCGTCGTCAGATACGCGAGCGACGAGTAGCCGGTGCCGAAGTCGTCGATCGAGATCTCGACGCCGACCTCGTTGAGCCGGTGCAGCGAGGGGATCACGCTCTGCAGGTCCTTCATCAGGCCGGTCTCGGTGATCTCCAGCTGGATCGCGCGGTGGGGCACGCCCCATTGGCTGACGAACTGGTGGATGTGCTCGACCAGGTCCGAGCGCTCGAACAGCCGGTTGGGCAGGTTCACCGCGATGGACTCGCTGAAGCCGAAATTGAGCTGCCAGACCTTGGCCTGGCGCGCGGCCTCGCGCAGCGCCCATTCGGACAGCGGGACGATCAGGCCGGTCTCCTCGGCCAGCGGAATGAAGTCGCCCGGAGGGACCAGCGTGTTGCCGCGGCGCCAGCGCATCAGCGCCTCGGCGCCCACCATGCGGGCGGTGCGCACGTCGATCTTGGGCTGGTAATGCAGCACCAGCTCGTCGCGCTCGATCGCCTTGTGCAACGCGGACTCGAGCTCCAGCTTCTCGCGGCCGCGGCCCGCCAGCATCGGCGAGTACAGCGCCGACGCGTTGCGGCCCTGGTTCTTGACCGCGTACATCGCCACGTCGGCGTTGCGCAGCAGGTCGGCCATGGTCAGGCCGTCGCGCGGGTACAGCGCGATGCCGACCGAGGCGGTGACGAAGCACTCCTGGCCGGCGATGAAGATGGGCTCGCGCAGCGCTTCCAGCACGCGCTCGGCGACGCGCTCGGCGTCGGCCTCGTCGCCGACCTCGGGCAGCAGGGCGACGAACTCGTCGCCGCCCAGACGGCCGACGGCCTCCAACGTGCGGTGCGAGCGCGTGCCGACCGATTCCAGCATCCCTTCCATCACCTGGTCGCTGTGCCGCACGCAGCTGCGCAGGCGGCGGCCGACTTCCATCAGCAGGTCGTCGCCGGCCGCGTGGCCCAGCGTGTCGTTGATGACCTTGAAGCGGTCCAGGTCGATCAGCAGCAGGCCGACTTCATGGCCCATGCGGCGGCCGGCCTCGATGGCGCGCTCGGCGCGCCACATCAGCTGGCGGCGGTTGGGCAGGCCGGTCAGCGCGTCGAAGTTGGCGAGCTCGCGGATGCGGTCCTCGGCCATGCGCCGGTCGGTCACGTCCTGGATCACGCCGGTGTAGCCGCAGGCGTTGCCGTGCTCGTTGAACTCGGGCTCGGCCTCGATGTGGATGACGCGCTTGCGGCCGTCCAGCAGCGTGAAGGGGAGGTCGGTCACCAGCACCGAGTTGTGGGCCACGACGTCGCGCAGCAGGCGCATGAAGAGCAGGCGTTCCTCGCGCGGGACCATGCGCATCACGCCGATGAAGTCCAGCGGATCCGAGGGGCCGCGGCCGAAGACGCGCAGCGCCTCGTTGGCCAGCTTGAAGCCGTGGCCGGTCTGCCACTCGAAGCTGCCCATGCGTGCCAGGTCTTGCGCGCGGGCCAGCTTGGCCTTGCTGCGCTCAAGTTCCTGCCGGGTGCGCGAGCTGCGCAGCAGATAGCGCAGACGTCCCGCCAGCAGACGCCACTGCGTCGACTTGACGAAGAAGTCGGTCGCGCCGGCCTGGTAGGCGCGGTTGATCGAGGCCTCGTCGTCGAGGCCGGTCAGCATGAGGATGGGGGCGTTCTCGAAGCCGGGCAGGGCGCGCAGACGCTCGCACACCTCGAAGCCGTCGATCCCGGGCATCAGCGCGTCCAGCACGATGAGCTCGGGGGTCCAGGTCGTGACCAGCTGCAGCGCGGGCTCGCCGCCGGTCAGGGCGGTGACGTCGAAGCCATGCTCCTTGAGCGCGGCCTCGATCAGCATCAGGTTCACCGGGTCATCGTCCACCAGCAGGACGCGGGGACGCTCGATCAGTTCGACTTCCTTCACGTCGCGGCTCATCGGGACTCGCCGACCAGTTGCCGCATCGCCAGGCGTGCGGAGGAGATGTCGCCCAGCACGGCCTCGATCAGCGCGGCCAGGCCGTCCTCGCGACCGGCGCGGGCCAGGGCCTCGATCTCGGCGCAGCGCTGCGAGAGCGCGTTGGCGCCCAGGCTGGCGGCGGCGGACTTCAGGGTGTGGGCGACATGACGCAGCCCGTTCAGGTCACGCGGAGCCTCCAGGCCCTGCGCGAGCACCAGCTCCTGCTGGTCCAGCGATTTCAGGAAGGCGGCCACGACACGGTGCAGCAGCTGGTTCACGCCGTCCGGGTCCAGTTCGCGCAGGCGGGCGAGCGCCTGCTCGTCCAGCACGGCGGGTTCTGGCTGCGGCAGCGAGGGCATGGTCGTGACGTGGTGGGGTGACATCTTCTGATCATGGCGCCGCGCGGACGGTTCCACGCGGAGTTGCGGACCATTGTCGTTCACCGCAAGGATGGGAGCGCGCGAAAAAGCAGTCAATTCTGGTGTTCTTGGAGGCGCTGTCCGGGGTAACCCCCAGGGTGAGGTGTCGCTTGGAGGCCGCATCCCGGCCGGCCGCCGAGGGCCCCCTCGGTCTACATACAATCGCGCGCATGAACAGGTTGGGGGAAGCTGCCACGCGTCGGCGGCCATGGAGAGCTGCCGCGCTGGCCTTGGGCCTGGCGGTGCTGGTCCTGCTCCTCTTGCTGGCGCTCAATCTCGATCCCAGCGGCCCCGGCCTGGTGCTGACCTCGGTGCTCGCGGGCGCGGCGCTGGTGGTCTTCGTGGCCGCGCTGACCTGGCACCTCGCGGTGCGGCTGGCGCGGGCCCAGTTCGGCGAGCTGCTGCGCGAGAGCCGCCAGCAATCCCAGACCCTCACGCAGCTGGTCCCCGACTGGCTCTGGCAGACGGACGCGCATCACCATCTGGTGCGCTGGCAGGCGCCGCAGGGCGGGCTGGCCTCGAGCTGGGCCGGCACCCCGATGAACGGCGCCGTGACGCAGCGCTTGTGGGAGCGCTTCGAACCGGTGGACGCGGGCCTGGACCTGCGCCGGCGCATCGAGCAGGGGCAATCCTTCGACGGCCTGCGCGTGCGCGACACGCAAGGCAAGGGCTGGGAGCTGCGCGGGCAGGCGGTGCTGGATGCCGCGGGCCGCTTCGCCGGCTACCTGGGCGTGGCACGGGTGGTCGACCCGGCCGTGGCGACGATCGCCGCCGATGTCCCCTCCACCGAGCTCATCGCGTCCCCGGAAGATTCCCCCGCCCTCACCGACTGGCTGCAGGCCTTGCCCGGTCCGGCCTGGCTGATCAGCGACGCGCAGCCCGGCGCGCAGACCCGGCTGCTGGACTACAACGAGGCGGCGGCCCAGATGATGGGCGCTGGCGCCGAGGCGCGCGGCCAGCTCTGGCGCGCCTGCGAGGAGCGCCTCCCCGAGGAGTTGCGCGAGGCGCTGGCCCAGCCCGACCTGCAGTCGGGCAGCGCCTGCGGCGCGTGGTGGTTGTGCCTGACGGCGCTGCCGCAGGGCGGTCAGACGCTGCTGAGCCTGTGGCCGCAGGGCGCGGCCGACACGGTGCCGGCCGCGCTGGCGATGCAGGCGGCCGAGCAGGCGCGGGCGGACCAGGCCTCCTTCAGCTACACGGTGTCGCACGACCTGCGCGCGCCACTGCGGGTGGTCGAGGGCTTCACCCGCATCCTCAAGGAAGACTACGGCCGATTGCTGGATCGCGCCGGCAACGACCACCTGGAGCGGGTGCTGGGCGCCGCGGCGCGGATGCACAGCATGATCGACTCGCTGCTGGCGCTGTCGCAGCTGTCCTCGCAGGCGCTGCGGCACGAGACGGTGGACCTGTCGCTGCTGGCGGCGCAGGTGATGGACGAACTCAAGCGCGCCTCGCCCCAGCGCGAGGTCGATGCGCAAGTGCAGCCCGGCCTGCGGGTGCAAGGCGATCCGACGCTGCTGCGCATGGTGCTGGAGAACCTGCTGGGCAACGCCTGGAAGTACAGCGGCAAGCGCGAGCAGGCGGTGATCCGTTTCGACGCGCAGCAGCGCCAGGGCGAGCGCGTCTTCGTCGTGACCGACAACGGTGCCGGCTTCGACATGCGCTTCGCGGATCGCCTGTTCGGCGTGTTCCAGCGGCTGCACAGCGCCAGCGATTTCCAGGGGACGGGCGTGGGCCTCGCGTCGGCGCGCCGCATCGTGCGCCGTCATGGCGGGGACATCTGGGCCGAGTCCGAGGTCGGGCAGGGCGCCCGCTTCTTCTTCACGCTGCCGGGCTGAACGCCGGACGCCCGCGTGGCGCGGCGGCCGTGCGGGCCGCCATCGGGCTTCAACGCATCAAGGAAGGTGGGCTCCGAGCCCGCGCGCTCAGCTGCCGAGGGCGAGCTGTTCGACCGCCTCGACCAGCCGGCGGGCCTGCTCGCCCAGTTCGATGCGCTGCTCGGCGGCCATGCGTTCCAGGCGCGCGAGGGCCTGGGCGCGGGTCAGCGAGTAGCGGTGCATGAGCACGCCGAGCGCCATGGCCTCGACGACCTGGAGCGACGCGGACGGATCCGCAGGGGCCGCCGCGGGAGCGATGCCGGTTCCGGGTGCCGCGCCGGGCTTGGGCCGGTTGGCGAAGGCGGCCTCGACGGCCGGAACGATCTGGTGGATGTCCAGCGGCTTGACCAGGTAGGCCAGCGCGCCGAGTTCCTTGACCTTGGCGACGGTGGCCTCGTCGGCGAAGGCCGACAGGAACATGAACGGGAGCTGCAGGTAGTCGCGCAGGTAGCCGGCGACGTCGAAGCCAGTCATGCCTTCCATGCGGATGTCGAGCAGCGCCAGGTCGGGGCGGTGCTGACGGGCGATGAGGATGGCGTCGTCGCCGTTGTCGGCGTCGAGCACCTCGTAGCCGGCCTGGGCCAGGCCGTGCGTCAACGTGGCCAGCACCAGCCGGTCATCGTCCACGACCAGGATGCGGCCCTTGCCGCTCCCGCCAACGTTGCTGCTCACGCCGTCCACGCTGCTCCCGTCTGTAGGCTCCCCAAGCGGGGATGACCCGGGATTGTCACCGAAATGCCGCCCGGGGGATTCCCGGGGACGCGGGGCGTCACAGGGCCTCCAGCAGCTGCACGCCGGGCGGCCACAGGCTGAGCTCGCAGACCACATGATCGCCTTCCTGCGTCAGCCCCAGCAGCGCGCTGCGGCGCGGCAGCAGCGCGCGCACCAGGCCCAGGCCGGACACGCCGCCCCGCACCTGCGCCAGGTCGAAGCCCGCCGGCAGCCGCCCCGTGTTGACGATGCGCAGCAGCACCTGCTCGGACTCGAACTGCAGCTCGCAGCGCACTGGCGCGTCGCCGCCGTGCTTGAGCGCGTTGGTGAACAGCTCGTTGAGCGTCAGCGCGATGGGGATGGCCTCGGCCTCGGGCAGGCCCCAGCGGTGCGACTGCTCCGCCAGCGCGCCGTCGACCTCGACCAGGATCTCGCGCCCGAACATGCGCTGCACCGAGCCCATCACCGCCTCGACGATCTTGCGCAGCCGCAGCGGGCCGGACATGCCGACCTGCAGCCCGTAGACCTGCGCGATCGCCTGCACCTGGCCGACGGCCTCGTTGATGACGCCGCGGACCTCCGGCCGGCGCGCGGCGATCTGCTGCAGCAGGCCCGCCACGCCTTGCAGGTTGTTCTTGATCCGGTGATGGACCTCGCGCACCAGCAGCTCGCGCTGCGCGATCGCGGCCTCGAGCCGCGCCGCCTCCTGCGCGCGCTGCTGCGTCACGTCGGTCGCGACCATCAGCAGCTGTTCGGCCTCATGCGCGCCGGTGGGGTCCTGGACGCCGGACAGGTGCAGCAATCGCGCGTCCCAGATGCGGGCCTGGCCACGCACGGTCAGGCGGTACTCGCGCTGCAGCACCTCGCCGCTCTGGAGCGCGAACTCCATGTCCGAGCGGATCGTCTGCGCCTGCTCCTCGCCGAAGAGCGCCTCGGGGCTCGCGCCGAGCAGCTCCTCCTCGGGACGGCCGGCCAGCGCCGCGGCGGCCTGGTTGATCTGCTGGACCTGCAGGGTGCGGGCGTCGTGCAGGCTGATGGCGATCGGGGCCGCCTCGATGATGCGGCTCAGCGAGGCCTGCGCCTGCTGGCTCTGCGCCTCGGCCTGGCGGCGGCGCTCGATGTCCAGCAGCGCGTAGGTCAACTGGCGGGTGCCGTCGATGCCGCCGCCCGTGGCCACCGCGTTGCCCACGACCCAGAACTCGCGCCCGTCGCGCGCGACCAGGCGGCACTCGAAGGTCTCGGCCTGGCCTTCGGGCAGGTCGTCCAGGTAATGCGTCTGGCGGAAGGGGTGGTCGGGCGCGTCGGTCGCGACGATGCTGATGGGCTGGCCGGCGAACTCCGGCAGGTCGCCGCCGAACATGCGCCGCGCCGACCGGTTCATCCACTCGATGCCCTGGCGGCCCACGGTGACGATCCCCACCAGCACCGAGTCCAGCACCGCGCGCTCGCGCTCGGTCTGCAGGACCAGCGACTGCTGGAGCAGCTCGTTGCGGGCCTGCGCTTCCTGGTGGTCGGTGATGTCGACCGTCAGGACGGAGGTCGTGCGCTGGCCCGAGGCCAGCTGGCCGATCTCGACCCGCGTCATCAGCCAGCGCAGGCCGTGCTCGGGATGGCGCACCGCGTAGCGGGCCACTGTCGGCGTCTGCTGCTTGAGCGCGAGCTGCAGCTTCTCGTACTCGACGCGGGAGGCGGGCTCGACCATCTCGCGGTTGACGCCTTGCAGCGCCGGCGTGGGGCGAGGGCCGGCCTCGCCGCTCAGGCCGGCGCCCAGTCCGGTCATGCCGGCGGTCGAGGGCGCCGGCGCGGCGCCGGTGCCCGGCCGGGACCAGCCGGCCTCGGGCTGGAAGGTCGCCAGGCCGACACCGGCCGTGTCCATCAAGGTCTGCAGCTGCTGCTGGGCGAGCTCCAGATCCTGCTCCGCGCTGCGGTCCTCCAGCATCACCAGCGTGCGGGGCCGTGGCCAGGGGCCGGACAGCCGGCGCGCCCGCACCCGCATCCAGCGGCGGCGGTCGCCCGGCGGCGCGAGCAGCGCGTTGCGGGTCGCCTCCTGGCCGGGCTCCGGCGCGGGACCGGCGATCAGCGCGCGCCATTCGGACGGCAGCTCGTGCAGGCTGATGGGCAGTTGCGGCAGCAGGCGCCTGCACAGCGCGCCGAAGGCGGCGTTGAAGCGCAGCAGCAGGCCCTGGTCGTCGTGCATCAGGGCGGGGAGGGGGCAGAGATCGAGCCACTGGTCGATCTCCGACTGCATGCGGTCGGCGCGCTCGCGGGCGGCCAGTTCGGTGCTGTGGTCCTGGAGCAGCGCCAGGCCGAGGTCGCCTCCGTCCAGGGGGTGGACCCAGGCTTCGAGCAGGTGCTCACGGCCCTGGTCGTCGACCAGGCGCAGCTCCTGCGCCTTGCCGCTGGGAAGGAGCCGGCGGCCCTTCAGGGAGACCTCCCCCATCAGGTCCTGCAACCGCGCGTTGGTAAGCAAGACCTGGCCCCGGGCGTCCAGCACGAAGGCGGGCCAGGGGCCGTCCCATAACCCGGCCAGCAGGTCGGGCAGCGCCAGGGCGCGCGTCTTCAGCAGGGCGCGCAGGGCGTCCAGGTCCGGAGAGGCAAGGGGGAGTTGGGGTGACACGGGGCGAGTTTAAGAGACCCTCACCCCAACCCTCTCCCGCAAGCGGGCGAGGGAGTGACTCGTGCGGCAACCGAGGCTGGCGGTTGGAGCGCTCGGTGCGGCGCGACATCCTCTCCCGAGCGGCGGGAGAGGGGGAGCGGCGGCCTCGCGGCGCGCCGGAATTACTCGAGCTGCGAGGCCTTGTGCAGCGCGCGCAGCACGGCGTGGTTGACCTCGTCGGCGCCCAGCATCAGGGTGTCCAGCGCGGCGCGCACGTCGAAGACGGATTCGTTCTCGATGGCCTGCACCAGATCCAGGTAGCCCTGGTACGGGCCGGTCTTGTCGACCAGCGCCTGGCGCACGCGCTCCGGGACCGGGATCGACTGCAGCAGCTTCTCGAAGGGCTGCTTCAGCATGTGGTCCAGCAGCGAGAACAGGCCGCAGATGAACATCTCGTCGCGGACCTCGGAATCGTCCATGCTCTTGGCCAGCTCTTCCATGATCAGGCCGCGACGCAGGGCGCCGAACATGACCGGACGCATCGCGTGGTCCTTGCTGGCCGTGGCCAGCAGCAGCGCCAGCCAGCGGCGCAGGCGGGCGTAGCCCAGCAGCATGATCGCGTGGCGGAAGGAGGACACCTCCACCGACAGGCCGAAGGCCGCGGAATTCATGTAGCGCAGCAGCTTGAAGGCCAGGCTGGGGTCGCGCTTGAGCGTCTGCTCCAGGCGCTCCACGTCCTCGCCCTGGTCGACGCGCGACATCAGCTCGACGATCACCTGCAGGTCGGCCTGCGAGTCGCTGCGCGCGGCCGGAGCGGCCGGGGCCTCGAAGTCGCCATGCACGGTCCAGCCCAGCACGCCGGCCGCGCCCGCGTCGAAGGACTGCTTGAACTCGGCCGCGTTGCGCGCGCCGGCCACCAGCACCGACTTGCCGGCCGGGAGCGGACCCGCGCCCAGCTCCTGCAGGTCCAGCACCAGCTGCTTGAAGCCGGCCGCGTCGGAGCGGCCCTTGATCAGCGCGCCGCGGGCCTGGGCCTGGGCGGCCACATCCGCGTCGGACAGCAGGAAGGCGGGGACCTCGACCTTGACGTTGCCGGGGAGCGTCGCCGCCAGCAGCCCCTTGAGCAGCCCCTCGTGGGCCACGTTCAGGATCACCGCCTTGGCGGGGAAGGCCTCGGCGATCGCCGCGAGCAGCTCGCCCGCGTCGGGCGAAGTCTCGGGGCGAAGCGCGAACGCCGTGACGCGGGTGGCCTCGATGTCGAGGGACTTGGAAACCAGGGGCGCGTACCCCAGGGCCAGTTGGCCCAGCACGGCGTGGGTCGAATTCATGCGGAGGGGGGCATCAGGTGTTGAGGTACTGGAACAGCGACATGCGCTGGACCATCGAATAAGTCTTCAGCGCCGCATCGTAGCCCGTCTGCTGGTTCTGGAAGTCGGAAATGCCCTGCGTCATGTCCAGATCCTCTGCGGCAGATTGCTCAGCCTGGTTGTAAACCTTCAGCGTCTGCAGCCGCGACTCCGACCCGTCCAGGTTGTTCATCTGCTCGCCCACCTGGCTGCGCACGTTGCTCAGGTTGCCCATCACGGCGTCCAGGTCGCGCAGGTTCATCAGGTTGTCCTGGGTCACCTCGGACCCGGTCCGACCGGTCTTCTTCAGCGACTCGATGGTCTTGTCCAGCACGTCGAAGACCTTCAGGCTGGCCGTCGACGGCTTGACGCTGAAGCTGTCCCCGTCCACGGGCGCGCCCGAGATGCTCATCGCCATGCCGGCGAACTTGACGGTGTTGCCGGCGCTGTAGTTGTCGCTGGCCACCGGCACATGGCCCTGGGTCTCGTCGAAGACGGTGTAGGTCTGCGAGGGCGCCGTGCCGTTGATGACGATGCTGTAGGTGTTGCCCGTGACCTGCGTCGGATCGGTGACCCGGCCCGAGTCGATGTAGCCCGCCGGCGACTTGCCGGTCAGGGTGTTGGGCGCCGGGCCGGTCTCGAAGGTGCCGTTGCCGCTGCGCGCCTGCTCCCAGGCCAGGCGGCCGTCGACGCTGGTGGGGTAGTTCTCGAGGTTGCCCGTGGTGGTGGCGCCGCCCACGCCCTCGAAGCCCACGCCGCCGCCGATGCGGTTGCCCGAGGCGTCGCGCTGCACCGGGTTGTCCAGGAAGGGCGTGCCCTGCGTGCCCTGGCCGCCGAACAGGTAGCCGCCCGAGCCGTCCTGGCGGTTGGCGATGGCCAGCAGCTGGTTGCGCAGGCCCTCGACCTTGTTGGCCAGGCCCTTGCGCTCGTCGTCGCTGTAGCTGGCGTTGCCGGCGGCCATCAGCGCCTCGCGGATCTGCTGCATCAGCTCGTTGGCGTCGCCCAGCGCGCTTTCGGCCAGCGTCATGCTGTTGCGGCTGGCGTCCAGCGCGCGCTGGCTGGCGTCGACCTGGCCGATCGAGGTGCGCGCGCGCTCGGCGCGCGCCGCGGCGGTGGGGTCGTCGCTGGCCTTGCCGACGCGCTTGCCGGTGGTGAGCCGCTGCTGCGCGTCCTGCATCGCCTCTTGGCGGCGTTGCAGCGTCGCGATGCTGGCGTCGAACATGTTGGCAGTGGAGAGTCGCATGGCTCGCTCCTGGGAGATCGGTTCGGGAACGTCGCTCGGGCTCAGCGGCCGCCGGCGATGCTCAACAGCTGGTCGAAGAGGTTCTGGGCGGTCTGCAGCACCTTGGCCGCGGCCTGGTAGCCCTGCTGGAACTGCATCAGCTTGGCGGCTTCCTCGTCGAGGTTGACGCCGGCCTGGCTGGCGCGGGTGGTCTCGGCGTCGCTGGCGACCGAGGTCGACACGCCCGCCAGGTAGTCCGCGCCCTGCACCCGCGAGCCGACGTCGGCGATCGCCGCCGCGTAGGCCTCGGTCACGGTCTGGCCGCGCGACAGCGTGCCGTCGGTCTGCAGCTGCTTGCCCACGAAGGGCGTGCTCTGCAGCGCGAGGAAGGCCTTGGCGTTGCCGTTGTTGGTCGAGACCACCTGGTCCGAGACCTGCATGTTGATCTTGTCGCCCTGGCGCGGCGCGCCGTTGATGCGCAGCTCGAAGCCCAGGTCCACCCCGTTGGCCGGATCGTTGCCGATGGCCTGGCCGGCCTTCCACGTGCCGCTGTAGGAGGTGTTGTCCGACAGCGTGATCGTGTAGTTGATGGTGTTGTCGGCGTTGACGGTGCCGAACTGCACCGTTGCCGGCTGCTTGGACTTGTCGAACTTGGTGTTGACCGCGTACAGCGTGTCGACGGTGGCCGTGCCCTGGTTGTTGACGTCGGTGGTGGCGATGATGGGCGCCGCCGCGGCCAGGCCGTTGGGATCGTCCAGCGCGCGCTTGAAGCTGCCCGCCGCGTTGGCCACCGGCTCCAGCAGGAAGCTGTCGCCCTGCTGCATCGTGCCGGTCTGCGACAGGCTGACGCCGTAGGCGGCCTTGATCTGGTCGTTGGTCATCAGCGTCGGCAGGCCGCTGGGGCGCACCGCGATCTGATAGCTGTCGGGCGTGCCGGTCGGATCCGGCGTGACGGTGAAGGACAGCGCCGGCACCTTGCTCCCGTCGACCACGGTGGCGGTGAGGCGCGCGTCGCCGCGGTTGGTCACCGCCGGCAGCACCGTCGGATCGGCCACGGTGAACAGCGGTCCGCCGGTCTGCGACTTCAGGTCGATGCCCAGCTTCTGCTGGTCGTTGACCTTCGAGGCCAGGGCCTGCGCCATCTGGCCCAGCAGATTGCGGGCGTCCTGCAGGTGGGTGTTCTGGTAGCGCAGCAGCGCCGTCAGCGAACCACCGGTCAAGGTGGAGTCGTCCAGCACGCGGTTGCCGCCCGCGTCGCTGATGGACAGCTGGGCGCGCGTGCCGTCGTACGGGTCGGGCGTGACGGCGAGCTGTTGCGCCTCGCCGCCCAGCACCAGGCGCTGGCCCCCGCCGATGAACACGCCGACGGTGCCGTCGCGCGCGTTGTCCACCGTGGTCACCTGCACGTACTGGCTGAGCTGCGAGATCAGCTGATCGCGCTTGTCCAGCAGGTCGTTGGGCGTGTGGCTGGTGCCGGCGGAGCGGGCGATCTGGTCGTTGGCCGCGGCGATCTGCTTGGCCAGCTCGTTGACCTGCTTGACGTTGGCGTTGAGGTCGCTGACCACGCCGGACTGCAGGTCGGCCAGCTGCTGGCCGGCGCTCTGGAAGCGGGAGGCCAGGTCCTGGGCCTTGCCCAGCACCACCTGCCGCGCGGACGGGTCGGCGGGGCGGCTGGCCACGTCGACCAGCGCGTTCAGGAAGTCGTTGGTCGCCTGGCCCAGGCCGTCGGAACCGGTGGGGAACAGCTTCTCCAGCTGGCCCAGCTGCGACTGCATGGTCGTGTCCATGAAGGCCTGCGACTTGGCGGCCGCGGCCTCGCGGGTCAGGAACTCGTTGTGCGAGCGGGTGACCGTCTCGACGTTCACGCCCTTGCCGAAGTAGCCCGCGCCGGTGAACTGGCCGTCGGGCGTGGTCAGCACCACATCCTGGCGCGAGTAGCCCGGCGTGTTGGCGTTGGCGATGTTCTGGCCGATGGTCTGCAAGGCCGCCTGGTTGGCGAACATGGCGCGCATGCCCAGCGACAGCAGCGGAGAGGTCCCCATGACGTGCTCCTCGTTCCTTCCTGGTCGACCTCAGCGGGCGCCGATCACGCCAGCGCGCGCTGCACGCGCATCGTGGTGTTGATCGTGCGCGCGAGCTTGGTCGCGTACTCGGGGTCGGTGGCGTAGCCGGCCTTCTGCAGGCCCTTGGCGAAGCCCTCGGCGCTGCCGGTGTTGGCCTTGGCGACGACGTCGCGATAGCGGTCGTTGTTGCCGATCAGCTTGGCGTAGTCCTTGAAGGCCTCTTCGTAGCTGCCGTAGGCGCGGAACTTCGCCATCACCTTGGTGGGCTTGCCGTCGACGTACTCGGTGGTGGGCACCTCGGCGACCTTGCCGGTCCAGTTGGCGCCGGCCTTGATGCCGAAGACGTTGAAGCTGGTCGAGCCGTCCTTGTTCAGGATCTCGCGCTTGCCCCAGCCGGACTCGTGCGCGGCCTGCGCGATCATGAAGCTGGCCGGGATGCCGGTGGCCGCCTGCGCGGCCTTGGCGGCGCCGTCGTGCTTGAGGATGAAGTCCTGCACGTGCGGCTGCACGTTCTTGACCGCCAGCTGCGGGATCTGCGTCGTGGCGGCGGCGTTCTTCGCGCTGGGCAGCTCGCCGTCCTTCACGCCGAGCTGGCGCTGCAGATGGCGCTCGATGGCCTGGGACAGGCCGCCGGGCAGGCCGGTCATCTTGGCCGCGTACTGCTGGTCCAGCATCTCGGAACCCATCTGGGTCGCCGAGTTGTCCATCATCCCGCTGCTCATGGTGGCCTGGCGCATGCTCTTCATCACTTCCTGCATGAACAGGGCTTCGAACTGCTTGGCCGTTTCCTTGACCGCCAGCTTGGGATCGCGCGAGGCGGTGCCCTTGAGCTGCTCGATCGAGCGGGTGTCGGCGCTCAGGCCGTTGGCGCCCATGCCGAGCGCGGTGCTGAGGGGGGTGGAGAGGGCCATGTCAGATCACCTCGAGCTCGGCGTTCAGGGCGCCGGCGCTCTTCATCGCCTGGAGGATGGCCAGCAGGTCCTGCGGCGTCGCGCCCAGCGTGTTGAGCGCCTTGACGACGTCGTTCAGCCGCGCGCCCGCCGGCAGCTGGATCAGCGAGCCGGGTTCCTGCTTGATCGAGATGTCGGTCTTCTCGGTCACCGTGGTCTGGCCGCCGGACAGCGCGTTGGGCTGGCTCACCTGCGGCGTGCTGGAGATGGTCACCGCCAGGTTGCCGTGCGCGACCGCGCAGGGCTGCAGCGTGACCGCCTGGTTCATGACCACCGAGCCGGTGCGCGCGTTGATGACGATGCGCGCGGCGGGGATGTCCATGTCGATGGGCAGGTTCTCCATGTCGGCCAGGAAGCTGACGCGGGCGTCGGGCGTGAGCGGCGCGCGCACGCGCACCACGCGGCCGTCGACCGCCGCGGCCGTGCCCTCGCCCTTGGCGCGGTTGATGGCCTTGGCCACCGCGCGCGCCATGCCGAAGTCGGAGGCGTTCAGGTCGAGCTGGAGGTATTCGTTCTGCTGCAGCGGCGTGGGGACGCTGCGTTCCACCAGCGCGCCGCCGGGGATGCGGCCGGCGCTCAGGTGGTTGATCTGGACCTTGGAGCCGCCTTGCGAGGCGCCCGCGCCGCCCACGACCATGTTGCCCTGGGCGATGGCGTAGACCTGGCCGTCGGCGCCGCGCAGCGGGGTGGCGATCAGCGTGCCGCCGCGCAGGCTCTTGGCGTTGCCCATGGAGGACACCGTCACGTCCAGCGGCTGGCCGGGTTGGGCGAAGGGGGGGAGGCTGGCGGTGATCATGACCGCCGCGACGTTGCGCGGCTGCATGGTCACGCCGGGCGGGAGCAGCACGCCGAACTGCTGCAGCATGGCGGTCATGCTCTGGCCCGTGAAGGGGGCCTGCGTGGTCTGGTCGCCGGTGCCGTCCAGGCCCACGACCAGGCCGTAGCCGGTCAGCGGGTTGGAACGCACGCCCTGCACGGCCGCGACTTCCTTGATGCGTGTCGCCTGGGCCGGCGTCGCGATCGACAGCAGGGCCATCAGCGCGAGCAGGCCGGAAGCCAGCAGGCGAGGGGAGCGATGGAAGAAGCGGGGGGTGGTGGAGGGGTACATCTCGGTCACACGGTTGCCAGACTCGTGTGACCGATTGTGGGGAAACTTAAATGGGCGAAAGGTTCAAGAAGAAGCGGGATAGCCAGCCAATTCCATGCGCATCCGCGACCGCGCCGCGGCCGCGCTGCTCCACCCGGACGTTGGCGACCTGGGTCGAGGCGACCGTGTTCCCCTGGCGGATCGACTGCGGGTCGACCTGGCCGTAGAAGCGCAGCACGTCCACGTTGTTGTTCACCCCGACCTGCTTCTCGCCCGAGATCAGCAGGTGACCGTTGGGGAGCACGCCGGTGACCACCGCGGTGATCGTGCCGGAGAAGTCGTTGGTGTTCTCGTTCGTGCCCTTGCCGGTGTTCTTGTTGGACGAGGAGCCGCTGAGCTCCGCGCGCCCGTTGGCGAAGGAGTTCGGGTTGAAGCCCGGGATGGCGGTCACGCCGGCGGTCATCGCGCCGGTCTTGTCCAGCTCGGAGCTGGACTTCTGCGAGGCGCTGACCTTCTCCGTGATCTGCACCGTCACGATGTCGCCGACCAGGCGGGCGCGATGGTCCTCGAACAGCGGGCGGTAGTTGGCGTTCTGGTAGATCGCGCCGTTGTTGGCCGCGGCCGGGATGGGCTCGGGCATCTTCACGACGGGCGCGGGCTGCATGTCCACGCGCGGCTGCGGGTACATGGCCCCGCAGGCGGTGAGGGCGAGCGCGGCCGAAGCCACCAGGCTCAGGCGGAGGGCGGACAGGAACGAAGGCATGACTACTCCTTGGAAGAGCCGCCATCCTCGCCCGGGCGCGTGGCGCCCGATCGCCGGATGTGAGGCTCTCAGGTCGATCAGATCTGCGAGAGCTTCTGGAGCATCTGGTCGGTGGTCTGGATCGCCTTGGAATTCATTTCGTAGGCGCGCTGGGTCTGGATCATCTGCACCAGTTCCTCGACCACGTTCACGTTCGAGGTCTCGACGAAGCCCTGCTGCACCGCGCCCAGGCTGTTCGTGCCGGGGGCGCCGGTCTGCGGCGTGCCGGAGGCGACCGTCTCCGAGTACAGGTTGCCGCCCAGCGATTCCAGGCCCGGCGGGTTGATGAAGTTGGCCAGCTGCAGTTGGCCCAGTGTCGTCGGCGCGGTGTTGCCGGCGGTGGTGACGCTGACGGTGCCGTCGGCGCCGACGGTCAACGCGGTCGCGTTGGCCGGCACGATGATGCCGGGCAGCACGGTGTTGCCGTTGTTGGTGACGATCTGGCCGTTGGGATCGAGCTGGAAGCTGCCGTCGCGGGTGTACGCGGTGGTGCCGTCGGGCATCTGGATCTGGAAGAAGCCGTTGCCCTTGATCGCCATGTCCAGGTAGTTGGACGTCTGCGTCAGGCTGCCCTGCGAGTGGCTGCGCGAGGTGGCCACCGCGCGGGCACCCAGGCCGACCTGCATGCCGGTGGGCAGGGTGGTCTGCTCGGTGTTGTTGGCGCCGGGCTGACGCAGCGTCTGGTACATCAGGTCCTCGAAGACGGCGTGCGACTTCTTGTAGCCGTTGGTCGAGACGTTGGCCAGGTTGTGCGAAATGACGTCCAGCTGGGTCTGCTGGGCTTCCATGCCGGTCTTGGCGGTCCAGAGCGAGCGAAGCATCGGGGACTCCTGAATCCTGATCTATGCGGTGGCGGATGCGTCCTGACGGGGACCGATCAGCTGTCGGACAGCAGCTTGGAGGCTGCCTGGCCGTGGGTCTGGGCGATCGTCAGCAGCTTCATCTGCTGCTCGAACTGGCGGGCGGCGGCGATCATGCCGACCATGGTCTCGACCGGGCTCACGTTGGAGCCCTCGAGCGCGCCGGACTGCAGCCGGGCGGCCGGGTCGGCCGGCAGCGGGTCGCCGCCGGCGGCCACGAACAGGCCGTCGTCGCGACGCGTGAAGCGGCCGTCCTCGGTCACCAGCTTGATCTTGCCGATGTTCACCGGACGCTGGCCGTCGGCCTTGGCCACCACGGTGCCGTCGTCGCCGATCGAGATCGTCGAGTTGGGCGGGACCGTGATGGGGCCGCCGTCGCCCAGCACCTGCAGGCCGTTGCGCATGCGCAGCACGCCGTCCTGGTCCACGTCCATGGAGCCGGCGCGGGTGTAGGCCTCGGTGCCGTCGAGGGCCTGCACGGCCATCCATGACTTGCCCTTCATCGCCACGTCCAGATTGCGGTCGGTCTGCTGGATCGGACCGGCCGACAGGTCGTGGCCGGTGGTCGTCTCCAGCGCGAACGCGCGGGTGGTCGCGCCGTCGCCGCGGATGGGCACCGCGCGGAAGGCCTGCAGCTCGGCCCGGAAGCCGTTGCTGTTGGCGTTGGCGAGGTTGTTGGACAGCACGTCCTGGCGCGACATCGCCGCCTGGGCGCCGCTCATCGACAGGTAAATCATGCGATCCATGGGAATTCCTCTGCGGGGGGCGGGTTCGAAGGGTCAGCCGGTCAAGCCGGCGTCAGCGCAGGTTGACCAGCGTCTGCAGGACCTGATCTTGCGTCTTGATGGTCTGGGCATTCGCTTGATAAACGCGCTGCGCGGTGACCATATTCACCAGCTCGGAGGTCAGGTCCACGTTGGATTCCTCCAGCGCGCCCGGCGTCAGCGAGCCCAGGTTGCCGTCGCCGGGCACGCCGACGACCGGCGCGCCCGAGGCATTGGTCTGCGCCCACAGGTTGCCGCCCAGCGGCTGCAGGCCTTGCGGGTTGCGGAAGGTCGCCAGCTCCACCTGACCGGCGGGCTTGGATTCGCCGTTCGAGTAGCGGGCCGTGACCACGCCGTTGTCCTCGATCTTGATGCCCACCAGTTGGCCCGGGGCGTAGCCGTCCTGGGTCAGGTCGGTGACGGCGAAGTTGGAGCCGTTCTCCGTGGCCGAGCGCATGTCCAGCTTGATGCCCTGCACCGACGGATCGGACGGGTCGGCCGGCGGGGCCGGGATCGGCAGCGTCGGAGCGCCCTGCGAGTTCACGCCGGCGGGGATCTTGAGGTTCAGGAACTCGCTCGGGCCGGGCGAGACGGGCTTGCCGCCCGTGGGCAGGAAGGTCATCTGCGTGAAGGGGGTCAGCGGGTTGCCGCTGGCCTTGCCGTCGTCCGTGTCGATCGGGTTGCCCTTGGCGTCGAACTGCACCGCCGAGCCGTTGGCCGTCATGTAGACGTTCCACACGGTGTTGCCGTTGGCGTCGTCGTTGTTGGCGCGCTGGTAGTACATCGTCAGCGCGATGGGCTGGCCCTTGGCGTCGTAGACGGTCATCGACGTGGCGTTGTTGTACGTCGACGGGTCGTTCAGCGTGATGCCGGTCTTGTCGATCTTGGCCGAGTTCGGGTCGGCCGGATCGGTCAGGTCGTAGGCGGCGGTGGCCTTGGAACGGGAGTCCAGGTTGAACTCCATGTTGATGTTGCCGGTGGTCTTGGGGTCGATGCCGCCGGTGGGCAGCTTCAGCGCCTGGGCCAGGCCGGGCTGGATCACGCCGTTGGCGTCGGCGGGGTAGCCCTGCAGCTTGAGCTGCGAGTTGTTGACGATGTAGCCGTCCTTGTCGACCTTGAACTGCCCGTTGCGGGTGTACGTCGTCGGGTTCTTGCCGTCGCTGACCTGGAAGAAGCCGTTGCCGTTGACGGCCAGGTCCATCGGGTTCTCGGTGACGGTGATGTTGCCCTGCGTGAACTGCTGGGCCACGGCCTGCAGCTGCACGCCGATGCCGACCTGGTTGGTGCCGGCCCCGTTCAGCGCGGAGGCGTACATGTCGCCGAACTCGGCGCGCGAGGACTTGGCGCCGTAGGTCTGCGCGTTGGCGATGTTGTTGCCGATCACCTCCAGGTTCTTGGAGGAGGCGTTCAGTCCGGAGAGGCCTTGTTGGAAGCTCATGGTCGATCCTTGGGCGTGTCAGGCAGGTGGGCTGGCGTCGTGGACGCGTTCTTGCGGGAAACGGCTGAACGTCAGCCGAGCGCGCGGACCTTGTCGTAGTCGACCAGTCCGGAGTTCTTGAGATCGAGCTGCAGCGTCGAGCCCGTCGTGCTGACGGCCTTGACGGTGTCGTGCATCAGCGTGGTGGTGCTGACGGGGTTGCTGTTCTTGGTCGCCGTGACGCGGAAGCTCAGGTTGGCGGTCTCGGGCGACTTGGAGGCGTCCCAGGTGTAGTTCTGGTTGCCGGCCTTCATCGCGCCCAGGTCCTGGGTGGAGATGACCGCGCCGGCGCCGTTGAGCACCTCCAGCTTGACCGTGTCGGCCGCGTCGGCCAGGTCGAAGCTCATCTGCGCCTTGCCGTCGGTCACCGCGACCTTGTTGCCGGGGACGGTGACGTCGCGGCCCACCAGGCTGACGCTCTGCAGCGCCTGCATCTGCTGGAACTGGCCGGACAGGCTCTGGATGCTGTTGTTCAGCGTGCCCACGCCGGTCACCGTCTGGATCTGCGCGAGCTGGGTCGTGACCTGCGCGTTGTCCATCGGGTTCATCGGATCCTGGTTCTGCATCTGCGCGACCAGCAGCTTCAGGAAGCGGTCCTGGGTGTCGGCCGCGCCGCTGCTCTGGGCGGCGGTGGTCGGAGTCTTGCCGGTGCTGCTGTTGACGTTGAGCGAGGTGTAGTCCATGGCGGGCCTTCCCTTTCAGATGGCGGGCGAGGGCGGCGGGGCGTCAGCCCTGGCCCATCTGCAGGGTCTTGAGCAGCAGCGACTTGGCGGTGCCCATGACCTCGAGGTTGTTCTGGTACGAGCGGGAGGCGGAGATCATGTTGACCATCTCCTCCACGCTGTTGACGTTGCTGTAGGTGACATAGCCGTCGGCGTCGGCCAGCTGGTGGCTGGGGTCGTGCACGCGGCGGCCGGGGGTCTGGTTCTCCTGCACGCCCACGACCTGCACGCCGACGTCGGTCGGATCGGTGCCGTTCTGGGCCAGCACGCTCTGGAACACGACCTGGCGCGCCTTGTAGGCCTGGCCGTCCGGGCCGGCCACGGTGTCGGCGTTGGCCATGTTGCTGGCCACCGCGTTCAGGCGTTGGCTCTGGGCGCTGACCGCGCTGCCGGAGATGTGGAAGATGCTGAACATCGACATGACGGGCTCCTGCTTCTAGTGCTGCGTCAGGCCGCGTTGGGCGACTTCATCGCATCCATCATGGTGCGGATGGAGCCGTTCAGGAATCGCAGCGAGGCCTCGTACTTCACCGTGTTGTCGGCGAAGCTGGCGCGCTCGCGGTCCATGTCCACGGTGTTGCTGTCCATGCTGGTCATGGCGCTGAGGCTGCTCTGGATCGCGTTCTGCGTGCGCTGGGTCAGGGTCTGGTTGCTGTCCGCGTTGGCGGCCGGGGCGGTGGCCTCGCGCAGCGCCTTGGCGAAGTCCAGGTCCTTGGACTGGTAGCCGGGGGTGTCCGCGTTGGCGATGTTGCTGGCGAGCAGACGCTGACGCTCGGCCCGCAGGGTCAGCGCCTGGGCCTGGAAGTTCATCGCGTCGGTCAGTTTGTTCAGCATGTGAATCTCCTTCGGGGACGGCGTCCGGCAGGGCGGGACGCACGGTCGGCGGGTCTCGTTCCGGCCGGGCGGCACGCGCTCGGCTTTTCACGTTCGGCCATTGTGGGCAACGGGTCGAAGAACTTGAGCGGGATAAGACGGGTGTTCCCGGCGCATTTCCCAGCCATCGGCGACGGGGCTGGCCCTACAGTTCCGTCCATGTCGAAAAGCTGCCCCCACACCCACGCGCAAGCGCTGCCAGGCCTGTTGGCCGGGGCGTTGCTGTCGGTCTGGCTGCTTTTTGGTGGCCTGGACGAGGCCTCGGCCCAGACCGTGCCCGCGCAGGCGGTGGCCGCTCCGGCCAGCCCGCTTCTGAATAGCGACGCGTCGGGACTGGCCGCGCTGGACGCCACGCTGGAGCAGCGCCTGCAGGTGCTGGCCGTCGCCGGTGCCAAGCAGGTGGCGCCGAACCAGGCCCGGGTGGAGGTCGAACTGGGCCGCCTGGATCCGCGCCTGCGCCTGGCGCCCTGCGCGCAGATCCAGCCCTATCTGCCGCCCGGCCAGCGCATGTGGGGCCGGACCCGGCTCGGTCTGCGCTGCCTGTCGGGCGCGACCAAGTGGAATGTGACGCTGCCGCTGACCATCAAGGTCTACGGACAGGCCTATGTCGCGGCATCCGACCTTCCCGCGGGGACGGTTCTGGCTCAAGATCAGCTGCGTCTGGCCGAAGTGGACATTGCAGGCGAGGCCGGCGCCGTCTATACCCAACCGGAAGGCTGGGTCGGACGGCATCTGGCCAAGCCCATGGCCGTGGGGGAGACCCTGCGGTCGGCGGATCTGAAACTGCGCCAATGGGTGCAGCCGGGCGACCGGGTGCAGGTCATGGCCACCGGCAGCGGCTACGCCGTGGCCGGTGAGGGACAGGCGATGGGCGTCGGGCTGGAAGGCCAGGACGTCCGAGTGCGCTTCGACAACGGGCGCATGGTCACCGGACGTACCATCGGTGAACGGCGGGTGGAGGTGTTACTGTGACGCCCCTGACCCGACGAGTTGTCGGATTTGTGAACCTCTTCCCTAAAGTCGGCGGCCCCAGGGCCGATATACCGGGTATTGGAAGGGGTCCGTCCGTGATCGGACCCGTGGAGATATCCCATGAAAATCGGTAACAGCCCTGAACTGAACGCGTACACCAAGCTGAGCAACGAGCGCACCGGTGGCGCCGACGCCGGCAAGGCGAAGGCGGGCAAGGCCGGCGCCGCCGATGCGGGTTCGCAAGTGGAACTGTCCAGCACCGCCAGCAGCCTGATCGCTGGGGCGGGCTCGGAGGATGGCAGCTTCGACACCGAGAAGGTGTCGCGCATCGCCAAGGCCATCGAGGAAGGCAAGTTCACCATCAACGCCGACGCGATCGCCGACAAGCTGATCGCCAACGCGAGCGAGATGGTGAGCCGGGCCCAGCCCTCGCACTGATGGGCCGCTGAGAAAACCTGACGTCAGCGCCTGAAGACAACGATTTTTCCGTCGCCGCCATGACCGCCACTGCCGTGAACACGACCGTCGTCGACCTGGAGCAACCGCTCCAGGACGTGGAAAGCTGCCTCAACCTGCTGGGCGAGGCGCTGCACCGACGTGACTCGGCCGCCATCGAGCTGCATGCCGCATCCCTGCATCTGGCCCTGGCGCGCGCCATCGAGCAATTCACCGCCGCGGCGCGCAACGGCACGGTGCCGGCGAACCTGCGCACCCGCCTGATGCAGGCCGGCGGCCGTGTCGCCGCCCAGCGCGAGTCCCTGGCCCGCGCCACCGCCGCGCTGGATCGCGCCATCGACGTGCTGATGCCCGGCGAGCCCACGGGCCTGTACGGCGCCTCGGGCAAGAACGAGCGCAAGTCGGCATTCGGCGGGTCGATCCAGGCCTGAACCAGCAACACGCAGGAAGCATCCGACCCGATCGAGAAACCGCTCCCTGAACGAAGAAAGCCACGCGATGCGTGGCTTTTGTGTTTTTTGGCGTCCGAAGCGGCGCCGGCGCCGGCGCCGCTCAGGTCGGCGTGCGGGTCGCCTTGCGGCGCAGGCAGTCCAGGTAGGCGTGACCGTCCGGCGGCAGCCCGCTGCGCTGGGACGACCAGATCATCTCGCCCAGGCACTCCATCGCCTCGTGGTGCGCCTCGTGCAGCGACTGGCGGCGCGCCGCCAGCAGATCCAGCGCCTGGCGCACGCCGGTGGGCTGGTCGATCTGATGCTGCTCGATCAGGCTCAGGTGCATGGACAGATGCAGGAAGGGATTCGTGCGGCCGTCCTCGACGGTGTAGACCGCCGCCAGCGCGGCGTCCTCGTCGGCCAGCTCCTCGTGGTACTCCGGGTGCTGCTCGATCCAGTCGGCGGCGATGGCCTCCATCGGCGTCAGGGGCAGGCGGTCGCGCTGCTTGCGGTAGGTCTGGCAGAAGAAGCGCCTGACCTCGAGTTGGGATGGGGCAAACATAGGGGGGTGATTGTCGCCTCGGCCGTCAGGCCTTGTCGGGCTGGGGATGATCGGGCGAGCCGGCCTGCGGCGCCACGGCGGGCGCGACCTGGGGCGCGGCACCCGGCGCCATCGACGGCTCCTGCCACGGGCGCGTGCCCTGGCCGTCGGCCAGCGCGCGACGCTCGGCCGCCAGGCGTTCCTCCAGTTGCTCCCGGCCGCGCTTGGACATCGCGATCAGCGTGTCCAGGTCGCCGCGGTGGGGCCGCATCTCCTCGGTCTGCTCGACCGTGTGGCGGCGGAAGCGCCAGGCCATCTGCCGCGCCGCGTGCGGCGTCCAGCCGATCTGCTCCAGCACGCTGCGGGCGCTCATCAGCGCGGAGTCCAGCGTCTCGCGCTCGATGAGTTCCACGCCCAGTTCGCGCAGCGCGTAGTAGTGCTGGACGTTGCGCGCCCGGGCCACGATGGTCAGGTGCGGGAAGTGCTGGCGCGCGATCTCGGCGATCTTGACGCTGTGGTTGAAGTCGTCGACCGCCAGCACCAGCACGTGCGCCGTCTCGGCGCCGGCGATGCGCAGCAGCTCCAGCCGCGTCGCGTCGCCCCAGAACACGCGCCAGCCGAAGCGGCGCAGCGACTCGACCGTGTCGGCGTCGTGATCCAGCACCGTCGCGGGGATGCCGTTGGCGAACAGCATCCGGCCGATGATCTGCCCGTAGCGGCCGAAGCCGGCAATGATGATCTTGGAGTCCTGCTGCTCCTTGAGCTCGTGCGGGGACTTGCGCTCGATGTTGCCCGCGCGGCGCTGCGCCCAGGCCAGCAGGGCCGGGGTCAGCGCCAGCGACAGCGCCACCGCCGCCACCAGCACCGAGCGCTGGGCGGAGTCGATCAGCGTGGCCTGCTCGGCCAGCTGGAAGACGACGAAGCCGAACTCGCCGCCCTGCGCCAGCAGGATGACGAAGACCGCGCGCTCGGGCCGCGGCAGACCCATCAGCCGGCCCAGGACGGCCAGCACCAGGCCCTTGCACAGCCACAGCGCGGCCAGCAGGCCCAGCACGGCGAAGGGCTTGTGCCACAGCACCGTCAGGTCCAGGCCCATGCCCACCGCGATGAAGAACATCCCCAGCAGCAGGCCCTTGAAGGGCTCCAGGTCGGCCTCCAGCGCGCGGCGATATTCGCTCTCCGCCAGCAGCACGCCGGCGGCGAAGGCGCCCAGCGCCATCGACAGCCCGACCTTCTGCATCAGCATGGCCGCGGCCAGCACCAGCAGCAGCGAGGCGGCGGTGAAGATCTCCGGCGTGCCGCTGCGGGCGATCCAGCGCAGCAGCGGTCGCAGCAGCAGGCGCCCGCCCAGCACGATCAGCACCAGCGCGCCGATCGCGATCCAGATGCGCGCGCCCGAATGTCCGGCGGCGGGCCGGCCCTGGCTGGCCAGGATGGGGACCAGCGCCAGCACGGGGATGGCGGCGATGTCCTGCAGCAGCGCCACGCTGATGACGCTCTGGCCGGCGCGGGTGCCGCCCAGGTTCTTCTCGCTGAGCACCGCCAGCGCCACCGCGGTCGACGACATCGCCAGGCCCAGCGCCACGATCACCGCGGCGTGCCAGTCCGTGTCGATCAGGAAGGCGGGCGCCAGCAGCAGCGCCGCGCAGCCCAGCATCTGCGCCGAGCCCCAGCCGAAGATGGGCCGGCGCAGCGCCCACAGCCGCTTGGGCTCCAGCTCCAGGCCGACCAGGAACATCATCAGCACCACGCCGAACTCGCCCACCTCCAGCACGGTGGCCGGCTCGCTGATCAGCCCCAGCACCTGCGGCCCGAGCAGCACGCCCGCGACCAGGTAGCCCAGGATGGATCCCAGCTTCAGCCCGCGCGCCAGCGGCACCGCGAGCACCGCCGCCGCCAGCAGCACCAGCGGCGTGAACAACCAGTTGCCGTGCACGGCATGCGTCGTCGCTTCTATCGTCGCTTGCATCAGACCGGCACTCCTTCCTGGTTGGCGGGGCGCTCGTCGTCGGGGACGGCCTCCTGGGCGGGTTCGGGTTGACGCTCGCACCAGGCGGGCAGCTCGCGCAGGCCCTCGAGGAAGTCGCGCGCATGGGCCTGGACCTGCTCGGCCGAGGCCTTCTGCGCGCCATGCAGCACCAGCGGCGGCAGGAAGCGCATGCCGCACAGCGCGGCCGTCTGCGCATAGGGCAGCAGGAAGTCGCCGACCGGATGGCGGTTGTAGCCCTCAGCGCTGTACGAGTGGGCGCTGCCGCCGGTGGAGGTCACCAGCCACAGGTCCTTCCCGTGCAGCGCATGGCCGGCCTGACCATAGGCGAAGCCCACGCTGAGCACCTCGTCCACCCACAGCTTCATCAGCGCGGGCATGCCGTACCAGTGCATCGGGTGCAGCCAGACCAGCATCTCGGCATCGCGCAGGGCGTCCTGCTCGGCCTGGGTGTCGATCGAGTAGTCGGGATAGAGCGCATAGAGGTCGCGGACCCGCACATGGGGCTGCCCGTGCGCGGCGGACAGCAGCGCGCGGGTGATGCGGGAATGGGCGAGGTCCGGGTGCGCGGCCAGGATCAGGATGGACGGGGAGCTCATGGCGGCGGATTTTGCGGTATCGCCTAAGATCCCGCGCACCTCATCGAGGAGAGGAGAGGCCATGCCGGTGATCCTGGTCGCCAACCCCAAGGGCGGGGTCGGCAAGAGCACGCTCGCGAGCAACATCGCGGGCTTCCTGGCGCATCGCGGCCATGCCGTGATGCTGGGCGACATCGACCGCCAGCAGTCCTCGGCGCGTTGGCTGGCCCAGCGGCCCGCGGCGCTGCCGGCCATCCATGGCTGGGCGCTCGAATCCACCGAGCAGCTGCGCACGCCCAAGGGCGTCTCGCATGCGGTGCTGGACACGCCGGCCGGGCTGCACGGGAAGAAGCTGGCGCAGGCGCTCAAAGTCGCGGACCGCGTGGTGGTGCCGCTGCAGCCGTCGCTCTTCGACATCCAGGCCACCTTCGACTTCGTGAAGGGGCTGAGGGAAATGGCCAAGGACGGGCGCGCGCCCGCCATCGGCCTGGTGGCGATGCGGGTGCGCGAGGGGACGCTGTCCCAGCAGCAGCTGCACCAGTTCATCGAGCAGTTGGGCCTGCCGCTGCTGGCCGAGCTGCGCGACACCCAGAACTATGTCCAGCTCGCGGCGCGCGGGCTGACGCTCTGGGACATCGCCCCCGGGCGCGTGGCACGGGATCTGGCGCAATGGGAGCGCCTGAGCGCCTGGCTGGAGCGCGCCGCGCCGGTGGGCGCGGAGTGACCGTTCGCCGCGCCTGAGGCGGCCATGGCCAGGGCCACGGGGGGCGCAGTGGCCGAGACCCTCAGTGGGCGCCGTCCGTCGAGGCGGCGCCGGACAGCCAGACCGTGGTCGGGCCGGACTCCGGCCAGACGCCGCCGCCGGTGACCTTCAGGTCGATCCGGTCGGCCGGCAAGCCGGCCCTGGACAGTTCGTCGCGCAGGGCCATCAGGCGCAGACTCGCCGCGCGCCGTGCGGTGGCCTGGCGCAGATCGGTCGCCGCCCAGAGCGTCAGCGCGCGATCGGCCAGCGCCGACCCCGCCAGCGCCTGCAGGCGCTGCCGCGCAGCGTCGTCCAGCGAGGCCATGCCGGCGGCGAACGACACCCGGATGCGGACACCCTCGTCGGTCTCGACCCGCTCGACACGGACCGGTGACGCGATCTCCTGCGGGGTGGTCGCGCGGACACTCAGGCGCAAGTCGAGCCGGGGCTCGGGGGAGGGCGACGGATCGCCTCGCCGGTCGGAGGTCATCACAGCCGCGGTCGTCGACGTCGATGTCGATGTCGATGTCGATGTCGATGTCGATGTCGATGCAGACCTTGAAGCCGAACCTGCTCCTGATCCTGATCTCGCGTTGGCATTGGCATTGACCGTGGCTGTAGCTGAAGCTGAAGCTGAAGCCGAAGCCGAAGCCGAAGCTGTGCCTGTGCCTGTGCCTGTGCCTGTGCCTGTGGCTGTGGCTGTGGCTGTGGCTGTGGCTGTGGCTGTGACTGTG